>JBNPEI010000018.1:0-16109 GCA_051117645.1 Rhodospirillales bacterium | reverse complement strand
ACTATCGTGAAGCCCGGAAATCATCCGGATCAGACTTCGTAGACAACCTTGCTCCCGACCGATGGGCTAATGGCAACGGAGCCTTGACCGCAAACTCGGAATTAGACAACTTGATTCAGGACCCATGCTTCGAGACGCTCGCGATGCTCGCTCCTCAGCATGAGGCTAGAGTTCTGTCCTCATCCTGAGGAGGCCGCAGGCCGTCTCGAAGGATGTATGGGCCCCAAATCAAGTTTGGGGTGACGGGGTTGTATTAAGTTAACACCAACACCCCCATTTAACATCCTCACCCCATGCAATTGACACCGGAATACGTTAGACTACATATAAAGCACGGATTTGAAGGAGATACGCATGCCCGACGGCACGCAAACAACCGAAGGCCTGATCGTCGCCGACAATTGCGCGGCGCGCATCGCCAAGCTGCGCCAGATCCAGGGCAACGACGCCCTGATGCTGCGCGTCACGGTGAACGGCGGCGGCTGCTCCGGCTTCCAGTACGCCTTCGACCTCGACGACAAGATCGGCGACGACGACATCACGTTCGAGCACAACGGCGCCGCCGTGGTGACCGACGAGGTTTCGCTCGGCTTCCTCGCCGGCTGCACGGTCGAATTCAAGGACGAGCTCGGCGCGGCCTTCTTCACGGTCGACAATCCCAACGCCACCTCGAGCTGCGGCTGCGGTTCGTCGTTCTCCGTCTGACGCCGGCCTCCGGCGCCCCGGCCCGCATGACCGTCATCGCCACATGGAACGTCAACTCGATCAAGGCGCGGCTGCCGCGCGTGACCGAATGGCTCACCGAATTCCAGCCCGACGTGGCGCTTTTGCAGGAACTGAAGTCGATGGACGACACGTTCCCGCGCCTGGAAATCGAGGCCTGCGGCTACCACGTCGAGACCGTCGGCCAGAAGACCTATAACGGCGTCGCGGTGCTGTCGAAGCAGCCGATCGAGGTCCGGCACCGTTCGCTCCCCGGCGACGACAAGGATGAACAGGCGCGCTACCTGGAGGCCGATACCTGCGGCTTCCGCGTCGCCTCGATCTACCTGCCCAACGGCAACCCGACGCGCGGCGACGACGGCAAGGATCACGAGAAGTTCACCTACAAGCTCAAGTGGATGGACCGGCTGGTCAGGCACGCCGGCAAGCTGCTGGACGAGAACATCCCGGTGGTGCTGGGCGGCGATTACAACATCTGCCCGACCGACATCGACGTCTACGACGCCGAGGCCTTCGCCGACGACGCGCTGTGCCGCCCGGAAAGCCGCCGCCGCTTCCGCACCATCCTCAACATGGGCTACACCGAGGCGTGGCGCACCTTCAACCCGGACCTGCACGCCTATTCCTACTGGGATTACCAGCGTGGCGCCTGGCAGAAGGACAACGGGCTGCGCATCGATCACCTTTTGCTGTCGCCGGAGGCCGCCGACCTGCTTGAGGACACCGGCATCGACAAGACCCCGCGCGGCAAGGAGAAAGCCTCCGACCACACGCCCGTCTGGGGAAAATTCATCGATATCGCCGCGGAGAAGGCGGCGTAGCAAAAATCGTCAAGGCGGCTTAATAAAAATCGTCATCCTGGACGCTAGGCGAGCCCGCAGACCAGAGGTCTGCGGATGCGAGGCTTGCGATCCGGGACCCATGGATACGCCAAGTCAGATATCGGGATAGGTCCCGGGTCATAACCCTCGCGGCTTTGGCTCGGCTAATGCCCGGGATGACGGTTTGTGTTTGAGGCGCGCCCTACTTGTTAAGCTTGTCGCCGACCTGGCGGATGCCGTCGACGAGGGCCTGGCCGTTGGCGCCGCCGTCGCCCTTCATGCGATTCTGGATGACCAGCTTCATGGCGTCGATGTGCACCTTGACCGCCTGCACCTCGGCCTCGCCGAAGCCGTCTTCCTGGCGTTCGATCAGGCGGCACAGTTCGTTGGCGATCAGGGTCATCAGGTCGTAGCCGAAGCTACCGCCCTGGCCCTTGATGTCGTGCGCGATCTGGAACACCAGCGCGGCCTCTTCCTTGCGCGCGCCGGAGGCAGCGGCCAGCGCCTTGTAGGCGGCGTCGATCCGCTTCAGGTCCTCCTGCACCCATTCCAGGTAGCTGTCGGCCATTTCGGCAATGACGTTCTCGGCGCGTTCCAGCGTCGCCAGATCGACCGCGCCCGGGCCGCCCTCGCGGACCTTATTCTTCAAGGTGTTGGGCGGATTGATGATTTCCATCTCGTCATCGGCCATGAGTATGTTCGTTCCCTTCCGGTTCACGAATGCGGGGCGAGCTTAACAACCCTTATCCGGGGTTACAACATCGGCGCCAAACATGAAATATCGGTAAATACCTACAGTTGCAGGTAAAGCCGCCTACAACAGCCCGAGATTCCTGAGTTCGTCGGCCATGTCGGGGGGCAAATCCTCGGCCCCCGCGCCCGCCGCGTCGAGGTCGCGGGGCGCGGCGCCGGGCTCCAGGTAGCGCCAGCCCTGGAAGGCGCGGAACGGCCGGGGCTCGGTCAGGATATGCTTGCTATCGTAAACGATGGCACAGGCCGGGTTGCCGTCCTTGTTGACCGTCTCGCGGAGGTCGGTGATGACCTGGCGGAGCCGGACCGCGCCCTTGATCACCCAGTAGAGCGAGCCCCCGTCGAGCACATCGTCGGCGCGGCGCGGGAACGAGCGCGTGACGTGCATCAGTTCCGGTTTCTCCCCGGCCTTTTTTTTCTGCGCCAGGCGGCGGTCCTGCGCCTCGGCCAGGTGCTGCACGCTTTCGATGCCGACGCAGAGCTTGATCAGGTTGACGGTCACGCCGCGTCCTCGTCTTTTCCCTGGCCCTGCCGCGCCAGCGCCACTTTCGACGCGGGCGCTCGGCCGATGGCACCGGAGATGAAGCGGCTCGCGGCCAGCAACTTGTCCATGTCGATGCCAGTCTCGATGCCGAGGCCGTGCAGCATGTAGACCACATCCTCGGTGGCGACGTTGCCGCTGGCGCCCTTGGCATACGGACAGCCGCCGAGCCCGGCGACGGCGGTGTCGATGACGGCGACGCCGGTCTGCATCACGGCCAGCAGGTTGGCCAGCGCCTGGCCGTAGGTATCGTGGAAGTGCGCGCCGAGGCGGTCGACGGGGATGTCCTTCGCTACCGCCTCGATCATCGCCTGCGCTCTGGCTGGGGTGCCGGTGCCGATGGTGTCGCCGAGGGAAATCTCGTAGCACCCCATGGCGTCCAGCTCGCGGGCGACCCGGGCGACGGCCTCGGGCGCCACGTCCCCTTCGTAGGGACAGCCGAGCACGCAGGAGATATAGCCGCGCACCCTGACGCCGTCGGCAAGTGCGGCTTCGGCAACCGGGCGGAAGCGCTCGAGGCTCTCGGCGATGGAACAGTTGATATTCTTTTGCGAAAAGGTCTCGGTCGCCGCGCCGAAGATGGCGATCTCGTCCACGTTGGCGGCCCGCGCGGCGTCGTAGCCCTTGAGGTTCGGCACCAGCACCGGATACGAGACGCCGGGCTTGCGCTTGATGCCGGCCAGAACCTGGGCGGTATCAGCCATCTGCGGCACCCACTTGGGCGAGACGAAGGCGCCCGCCTCGACCACCGGCACGCCGGCGTCGCTCAGGCGGTCGACGAGTTCGATCTTGACCGGGAGCGGCACCGTGTCGGGGTGGTTCTGCAACCCGTCCCGGGGGCCGACGTCGACGATCTTGACGTATTTCGGAAGTTTCATGCTGCCGGAAAGTCTCTCAGGCCGGCTCGAAGATGACAAGGGGCACGCCGTCCTCGACCTGGTCGCCGGCGCGGCAGCGGATCTCGGTCACGGTGCCGTCGGCGGGCGCGGCGATGGTGTGCTCCATCTTCATCGCTTCGAGGACGAGCAAGGACTGCCCGCGCCTGACGCTGGCGCCTGCTTTCACGTGCACGTGCGTGACCTTGCCCGGCATCGGCGCCGTCAGGTCGCCCGCCGCCTCGGCCTCGTCGGCGGCGGCGTCGGCGGGATCGAACAGCGAGAAAATGCGTCGGCCATCGTCTGCGAACACGGTGAGCCTGTCCCCGAGGTGTGCGACGTCGGCGGCCATGCGCACCCCGTCGATGACGGCGTTGCCGTCCGCCAGCAACGTCCCGGCGACGGTCTCGCCGCCGATCGAGAGTGTATAGCCGCCCCCGGCGCGGGCGGTGGCGGCGATCAGCAACGGCGTGTCGTCGTCGATGGTGTCCTTCAGGAACACGTCCTGGCGGCCGCGGTCGATGAGCCGCCAGCCGTCGGTCCGGAACCAGGGCGAGTACGGATCGCCGGAACGTTCGGCGCGCAGGGACGCGGCATGGCCGCGTTCCCGGATCACGGCGAGCGCGGCGATGGCGAGCGACGTCCGGTCGGCGGGCATGACCCGGCGCCAGCCGAGGGGCGGCGGCTTCAAGCGGTCAAGCCAGCCGGTGTCGATCTTCGCACGCACGAATTTGTCGTCCGCCGAGACCCCCAGCAGGAAGTCCAGGTTGGTCTCGCACCCGGCGATCCGCGTCTGCGCCAGCGCGGCGGAGAGCTTGCCGAGCGCGTCGTCACGGTCCGCGCCGTGCACGACGATCTTGGCGATCATCGGATCGTAGTGGACGGACACGCTGTCACCTTCGTCGATGCCGGTGTCGATGCGCACGCCGGGCGTATCGGCGAATTTCAGGTGCGCGAGCGTACCGGTCTGCGGCAGGTATCCACGGTCCGGATCTTCGGCATACAGACGCGCCTCGAACGCGTGGCCGTTGATCGTCAGATCGTCCTGCGCCAGCGGCAGTTCGCCGCCCGCCGCGACCAGCAACTGCCACTGCACGAGATCCTGCCCGGTGATCGCCTCGGTCACCGGATGCTCGACCTGCAGGCGCGTGTTCATCTCGATGAAATAGAAATCCTTGCCGGCCAAAAGGAACTCGACCGTCCCGGCGCCGACGTAGCCAACGGCGCGTGCCGCGTTCACGGCGGCTTCGCCCATGGCGGCGCGCAGCTTTTCCGTCATGCCGGGCGCCGGCGCCTCCTCGATCACCTTCTGGTGACGCCGCTGCAACGAACAGTCGCGCTCGAACAGGTGCACATAATTTCCGTGCGTATCGCCGAACACCTGCACCTCGACGTGGCGCGCACGGGCCAGGTACTTCTCGATCATCAGCCGCGCGTCGCCGAACGACGACTTGGCCTCGCGCTTGGCGCCGTCGATGGCATCCCCGAGGTCGGCCTTCCGGCGCACCACGCGCATGCCCTTGCCGCCGCCGCCCGCCGACGCCTTAACCAGCACCGGGAAGCCGATCTCGACCGCGGCTCCGGTCAGCGTCCTGGTGTCCTGTTTGGCGCCATGATAGCCCGGCACCAGCGGCACGCCGGCTTTCTGCATCAGCGCCTTCGACGCCGACTTGGAGCCCATGGCGCGGATCGCATCCGCCGGCGGGCCGACGAAGATCAGCCCGGCCTTCTCGACCGCCTCGGCGAAGGCCGCGTTCTCTGACAGGAACCCGTACCCCGGATGCACGGCATCGGCGCCGGTCTCCAGCGCCGCGGCGATCACCACGTCCCCCTTCAAATAGCTCTCCGACGCCGGGCCGGGTCCGAGCCGCACCGCTTCGTCGGCGTGCCGCACGTGGCGGGCGTCAGCATCAGCGTCCGAATAGACGGCGACCGTCCGGATTCCCATCGCCTTCGCGGTCGCCATGACGCGACAGGCGATCTCGCCCCGGTTGGCAATCAACAGTTTACGGATGGCGGCCACGCGTCAGTCCTTCACCCACGTCGGTTTGCGTTTTTCCAGGAACGCGGCGACGCCCTCCTGCCCCTCGTCGGTGGCGCGGACGCGGGCGATGTGCCCGGCGGTGTCGCGCACCACTTTCTCGTCCTGGGTCGCCGACGTGGTGGCGTAGGAAACGAGATTCTTCACTTCGGAAAGCGCGCGCGGTCCGCCCTTGAGGAGCGCGCCGACGATCTCGTCCCCCTTCTCCGCCAGCTTTTCCGCCGGCACCACTTCGTGCACGAGGCCGAGTTCCCGCGCGCGCTCGGCGGAGAATTTCTCGGCGGTCATCATGTAGCGTCCCGCCTGGCGCTCGCCAATGGCCTCGATCACGTAGGGGCCGATCACCGCCGGGATCAGACCGAGCCGGACTTCGGAAAGACAGAAATGCGCCGCTTCGGAGGCAATGGCGATGTCGCAGCACGCCACCAGCCCGACGCCGCCGCCGTAGGCCGGCCCCTGCACCAGCGCCACCGTCGGCTGGCGCATGCGGTAAAGGGCCGACATCAGCTTGCCGAGGTTTTTGGCGTCCTCGAGGTTTTCGGCGCGGTCGTATGCCGCCATCCGCTTCATCCAGTTGAGATCGGCGCCGGCGGAAAAGCTCTTGCCCTCAGCCGCCAGCACGACGACGCGCACCGAGCGATCGTTTTCGAGCCCCTGTAACTCGCGGCGCAGCCGCTCGATCAGTTCGTCGTCGAAGGCATTGTGCACGTCCGGCCGGCGCAACGTGATCGTCGCCACGCCGTGCCCGGAAATATCGGTAATCAAGGGTGCTGTCGTCTTGGCCATGTCCTCTTTCCTCGTCACATCCGGAACACGCCGAACGTGGTTTTCTCGATGGGCGCATTGAGGGCCGCCGACAGCCCCAGCCCCAGCACCGTCCGCGTGTCGGACGGGTCGATGATGCCGTCGTCCCAGAGCCGCGCCGACGCGTAATAGGGATGTCCCTGCTGTTCGTACTGCTTGAGGATCGGCTTCATGAAGGCGTCCCTGTCCTTCTTCGGCCATTTCTTGCCGCGCGCCTTCATACCGTCTTCGCGCACCGTCGCCAGTACGTTGGCCGCCTGCTCGCCGCCCATCACGGAAATCCGCGCGTTGGGCCAGAGCCACAGGAAACGCGGCGAATAGGCGCGCCCGCACATGGAATAATTGCCGGCCCCGAAGCTGCCGCCGATGACAACGGTGAACTTGGGCACGTTGGCGCAGGCGACGGCGGTCACCATCTTGGCGCCGTCCTTGGCGATGCCGCCCTGCTCGTACTTCTTGCCGACCATGAAGCCGGAGATGTTCTGCAGAAACACCAGCGGGATGCCGCGCTGCGCGCACAACTCGATGAAGTGCGCGCCCTTGAGCGCGCTCTCGGAAAACAGGATGCCGTTGTTGGCGACGATGCCGACCGGGTAGCCGTGAATGCGCGCGAACCCGGTGACCAGCGTTTCGCCGTAGAGCTTCTTGAACTCGTCGAACTCGGAGCCGTCGACGATGCGCGCGATGATCTCGCGGACGTCGAAGGGCTTGCGCAGATCGACCGGCGCGATCCCCGCAAGCTCGGCCGGGTCGTAGACGGGATCGACAGGCCTGCGGATATCGATATTCGGCGACTTGGTCCGGTTCAGGTTGCGGATCGCCTGGCGCGCCAGTTGCAGGGCGTGCAGGTCATCGCGCGCCATGTGATCGGTGACGCCGGAAATCTTCGAATGCACCTGCGCACCACCGAGTTCTTCGGCCGTGACCTCCTCGCCGGTCGCCGCCTTCACCAGCGGCGGGCCGCCCAGAAAGATCGTGCCCTGCCCCTCGACGATGATGCTCTCGTCGCACATGGCCGGCACATAGGCCCCGCCCGCCGTGCACGATCCCATGACGACGGCGATCTGCGGAATGCCGGCGGCGGACATGTTGGCCTGGTTATAAAAGATGCGCCCGAAATGTTCCTTGTCCGGAAACACCTCGTCCTGGCGCGGCAGGAACGCGCCGCCGCTGTCCACCAGATAGATGCACGGCAGGTTGTTCTCGCGCGCCACTTCCTGCGCGCGCAGGTGTTTCTTGACGGTCAGCGGATAATAGGTGCCGCCCTTGACCGTCGCGTCGTTGGCGACGATCACGCATTCGACGCCCTCGACGGGACCGATGCCGGTGATGATGCCGGCCGCCGGCACGTCGTCCTCGTAAACGCCCCAGGCGGCGAACTGCGACAGTTCCAGGAACGGCGCGCCCGGATCGATCAGGTTGCGGATGCGCTCGCGCACCGGCAGCTTGCCGCGCGCCTGGTGCCTGTCCCGCGCCGTCTTGCCGCCGCCCTCCTTGATGCGGGCGAGCTTTTCCGAGAGATCGCCGAGCAGGTCCTCGACCGCCGCCGAATTCCTGGTGAAGGCCTCGCCCCGGGTGTCGATGCTGGAACGGATGACGCTCATTGTCCCCCGCCCATCAGCCGTCCTTGCGCTCTTTCTCGCCGACGGGCCCGCCGGCTTCCTTCCACGCCTTGAAGCCGTCGGCGAACTGCACGACGTTCTCCATGCCCATATCCTTGAGGGTCTTCGCCGTCAGCGCCGAACGCCACGCGGCGGCGCAGTAAAGGACATAGGTCTTGTTCTCGTCGCCAAGCGGTTCCTTGAAATACGGGCTGCCCGGATCGAACCAGAACTCGGCCATGCCGCGCGGCACGTGGAACGCGCCCGGGATCATGCCGTCCCGTTCCAGCTCGCGGATATCGCGGACATCGACGAACATCAGGTCGTCGGCCCCGTGCCGGGCGATGGCATCTTCGAGCGAAATCGTCTCGATCTCTGCTTCCGCCTCCGCGACGAGGTCCTGGATACCCTTCTTGAATTTCCTGGTCATTGTCTCCCCCGATTACCAGCCGCCGGACTTGAGCCAGCGTTTCACCATCCACAACCTGTCGGCACCCCAGAACCCTTCGCCATCGACGATGATGAACGGCGAGCCGAACACGCCCTTTTCGACCGCCCACGCGGTTTCGTCTTTCAGGCGCTGCTTCACCGCGTCGTCTTCAAGCGCGGCCAGAACCTCATCTTCGGCAAATCCCTGCTTCGCCGCAATGGCTGCGACAGTTTCTTTCGACGAAATGTCCTGCCCCTCGCCGAAGAACGTCAGGAAACAGTCCCACGCGAAAGCGCGTGCCTTGGCCGCGTCCTGACCTTCGATCCAGTAGTACGCCCGCGCCGCAGCAACCGTGGCGATCGGGAACGGGTCCGGCATGGTCCATTTCAGATCCTGAAAGCGGGCCAGCCGGGCCCAGTCGTTCTTCACGTAGTCGCCCTTGAGCGGCACCTTCACAGGCGGCACGGCCCCCGTTTCCTTCAGCGCCACGCCCAGCAGCATCGGCTTCCAGACGACCTCGCGCTCGAACCCGCCCGCCAGCCGGTCGATCTGCTGCGCGGCGAAATACGCATAGGGCGACGAAAAATCGAAATAGAACTCAATTGGGTTTGGCATTTTAGGCATTCTCCTTATTCGTCATCCCGGGCGTTAGCCGAGCCCGCAACCTCCAGGTTGCGGGTGTGAGGCTTGTCCCGGATTTGATCCGGGGCTTGCGACCCGGGACCCATGGTGCCAGCACGCCATGCATCTGCAATGGGTCCCGGCTCTTCGCGCGTACTACGCGCTCCGGTCGGGATGACGTGTTGGTGTGCATTTAACCCTCCCCCAGGGCGCGGGCGATGACCATGCGCTGCACGTCGGACGTGCCCTCGTAAATCTGGCAGACGCGGACGTCGCGGTAGATACGCTCGACCGGGAAATCCTCGACGTAGCCGTACCCACCGAGTGTCTGGATGGCGCCGGAACACACCCGCTCCGCCATTTCCGAGGCGAACAGCTTAGCCATGGACGCTTCCTTGAGGCACGGTGCACCGGCCTCGCGCAGACGCGCCGCGTTCAGGTACATCAGCCGTGCCGCCTCGACCTGCGTCGCCAGGTCGGCAAGACGGTGGCCGACCGCCTGATGGTCCATGATCGGTTTGCCAAAGCTCTTGCGCTCCTTGGCGTAGGCGACGGCGAAATCCAGCGCCGCGCGCGCCATGCCGACCGACTGCGCGGCGATGCCGATGCGCCCGCCCTCCAGATTGGAAAGCGCGATGCGGTAGCCCTGCCCTTCCTCGCCCAGCAGGTGATCCGGTGTCAGGCGGCAATCGTTGAAGGTGATCTGCGCCGTGTCGGAACAGCGCTGGCCCATCTTCTTCTCGATGCCCGTGACCTCGTAGCCCGCGGTATCCGACGGCACGACGAACGCCGAGATGCCCTTGCGGCCGGCGTCCGGATCGGTGACCGCAAAGACGACGGCGATATCGCAGTGCTTACCGGACGTGATGAACTGCTTGGTGCCGTTCAGGACGAAATGGTTGCCGTCGCGGACGGCGCGGGTGCGGATCGCGGCTGCGTCCGACCCGGCCTCGGGTTCGGTCAGCGCGAACGCACCCAGCATTTCGCCCGACGCCAGCGGGCGCAGGTATTTTTCCTTGAGCGCGTCGGAGCCGAAGTCGTTGATCGGTTTCTGGCCGACACCGTTGTGTACGCTCATGACGGTCGAGACGGCGCCGTCGCCGGATGCGATTTCCTCCATCGCCAGGGCGTGCGCGATCATGCCGGTGTCGGAGCCACCCCATTCTTCCGGCGTCAGCATGCCCATGAACCCGAGCGCGCCCATCTCGGCGAGTTCCTGTTTCGGGAACGCCCCCGTCCGGTCGCGCTCGGCGGCGCCCGGCGCCAGCCGCTCGCGGGCGAAGTCGCGGGCCGTTTCCTGGATCATGCGCTGCTCATCGGTCAGATGCATACCGGGTTAACTCTCCTGCTTCGTCACCCCCGCGAAGGCGCGGACCCAAACCACCGTTCAATTGGATTCCCGCCGCAGCCTGCGCCCGCGTAGGCGGGTGCGGGAATGGCGACGTTGTTAATTCACCAGGGCATCGGGGTGCCGTCGTAGTTGAAGAACTTGCCGGTGTCCTCGAAGCTCAGTTTCTCGATGGAGGCGCGCAGGTGCGTCACACTTTCAGTCGGCGTCAGATTCGCGTTCGGCCCGCCCATGTCGGTCTGCACCCAGCCCGGATGGAACATGCTGACCGCGACGCCGGTCTCGAGAATTTCCTGCGCGTAGCACGCCATCACCATGTTGAGCGCGGTCTTGGACGAACGGTAGATGTACTCGCTCGGCCCCGTGCCTTTCTCGATGGACCCCATGACCGAGGAAATGTTGACGATCATCTTGCGGTCGCCGGCCTGCACGTTGGGCAGCAATGCCCGTGCGATGAACAGCGGCGCCATGGCGTTGGTCTGGAACACCGGCGTCCAGTCTTCCATCGTCACATCGGCGGCCTTGACCGGTTTCGGCCCGTAAAGGCCGGCGTTGTTGAGCAGCACGTCGACGGGACGGCCGTCCAGGTCCTTGGCGAAACGCTCGATGGAACTGGGGTCCAGGACGTCGAGCCCGTAGACCGCGATGTCACCCTCGATCGTCGCCAGTTCACCGACCCCGACCGGATTACGGCAGGTGGCGATGACGGACCAGCCGTCGGCGGCGTACTGTTTCGCGAATTCGAGGCCGAGGCCCCGGTTGGCACCGGTAATCAAAACTGTCGGCAATTGAAATTCTCCCTTGTCGTGTTTGTCCCTTGTCGTCACTTCAAAATCACCCGTCATCCCGGACGTTAGCCGAGCCCGTAATCCGAAGGGTTACGGTGGCGAGGGTTACGATCCGGGACCCATGGCACTGAAACGCCCTGCTTCTGAAATGGGTCCCGGGTCACTGACGTCTCTGACCAAACCCAATCCCCGCTCGTGCGGAGACATGGATTTGGAGAGCCGTCGAGCCCGGGATGACGGTTATTATTTATCACCCTTCCTCGCCGTCACCTCGATCTCGACCTTCATGCGCGGATCGACGAGCCCGGCGATGATCACCGTCGCCGCCGGGCGGATGTCGCCGAAGAACTCGCCCAGCACCGGATAGATACTAGGCCAGTCGCCGGCGTTGACGACGATGTAGTTCGCCCGCACCACGTCCGCCAGGGACGCGCCGGCTTCGGCCAGCGCCGCCTCGATATTGCGCAGCGTCTGGCGGGTCTGCTCGGCGGGATCGTCGGAGATCTCGCCGGCCGCGTAATCGAAGCCGGTGGTCCCGGCGACGAAGACCCATTCGCCATCGACCACGGCGCGGGAATAACCGATCTTCGCCTCGAACTCGGAACCGGAGGAAATCAGCCGGCGCGCCATCAGTTGAGCCTCTCGATGGCGACCGCCGTCGCCTCGCCGCCACCGATGCAGAGCGACGCGACGCCCTTCCTGAGATCGTATTTCTCGAGCGCGTTCATCAGCGTGACGATGATCCGCGCCCCGGATGCGCCGACCGGGTGACCCAGCGCGCAGGCGCCGCCGTGTATGTTGACCTTGTCGTGCGGCAGGTCGAGGTCGCGCATCGCCGCCATGGCGACGACGGCGAAGGCCTCGTTGATCTCGAACAGGTCGACGTCGTTCTTCTCCCAGCCCGCCTTGGCCAGCACCTTCTCGATGGAGCCGATGGGCGCGGTGGTGAACCACGCCGGTTCCTGGGCATGCGTGGCGTGCGCATTGATCTTGGCCAAGGGCGTCAGGCCCCGTTTGTCGGCTTCCGACAGACGCATCAGCACCAGCGCCGCGGCGCCGTCGGAGATCGACGACGAGTTGGCGGGCGTCACCGTGCCGTCCTTGCGGAAGGCGGGCTTGAGCGTCGGGATTTTTTCGATGTTGGCGCTGTGCGGCTGCTCGTCGGTCGTGACCTCGACGTCGCCCTTGCGGGTGGAGACGGTGACGGCCTCAATCTCACCCCCGAAGGTGCCGTCCTCAATCGCTTTCTTGGCGCGGGTCAGACTCTCGATGGCGAAGTTGTCCTGCTGCTCGCGGGTGAACTGGTAGTGCTGCGCCGTGTCTTCGGCGAAGGTGCCCATCAGGCGGCCCTCGTCGTAGGCGTCCTCGAGCCCGTCGAGGAACATGTGATCCTTGACCTGGTCGCCGTGGCCGAGCCGGTAGCCCTTCCTTGCCTTGGGCAGGATGTAGGGCGCGTTAGTCATGCTCTCCATGCCGCCGGCGACCATCACGTCGTGCGCCCCGGCCATGATGTTGTCGTGCGCCAGCATGGTCGCCTTCATCGCCGAGCCGCACATCTTGGAAAGCGTTGTGCAGCCGGTCGACCACGGCAGCCCCGCCGCGTGCGCGGCCTGCCGTGCCGGCGCCTGTTTCAGGCCTGCGAACAGGCAAAGCCCCATCACCACGTCCTCGATCTCCTCCGGCTTGACGCCGGCACGTGCAACCGCCGCCTTGATCGCGGCACCGCCCAGTTCGGGCGCCGTCATCTCCGAGAGCGCGCCCTGGAAACCGCCCATCGGGGTGCGCGCCGCGCCGACGATGACGATCGGGTCCTTTTCGGCCTTATTTGCGCTTGAAGTCATTAACGTCGCTCCTCAAATCCGGAATTCATGCAGATACATGCAGGTTTATGCAGGTCTCAGGTGATCAGGTTCCAGGCCGTCACCGACCAGAACACGAGGTAGAGCACGACCGCGCCCCGCGCCACGAGCCCCCACCTGAATTCTTCGGCCAGCGCCGCCGAGCGCCACACCGTGATCACCGACCAACTGCCGAAAAGCACCATCACGCCACCGATGGCGTACATAATGAACTTGGCGACGGTCATCGATTCATTGACCCGTTCCGGGTCGATGGTGAGCCCCGCGACGACGCCGACCACCAGCGTGCCGACGGCGAACGCGAGGACGATCCCGTGACCGAAAAAGAATCCGCCCCAAAACGCGATCCACAGCGGCAGCTTGCCCCGCAAGCCCCTGAGCCAGAAGGGGCCGTCCGGATGCGGGCCCTCGAAACCGTGCGGCTCCTTGCCACGCTTCGGTTTCTTGTCGAGACCGAGCCGGCGCGACGTCCCGTAGACGTCGATATACGTCGGGCCATAATCGCCGCCGCCGTGATGATCTCCCATGTCAGGCCGTCTCCTCGAACAGTTCGCGGCCGATCAGCCAGCGCCGGATTTCCGACGTCCCGGCGCCGATCTCGTAAAGCTTGGCATCGCGCAGCAGGCGTCCGGTCGGCGTCTCGTTGATGTAACCCATGCCGCCCAGGCACTGGATCGCTTCCAGGGCCATCCACGTCGCCTTTTCGGCGGCGTAAAGGATGGCGCCGGCGGCATCCTTGCGCGTCGTCCGGCCCCGGTCGCAGGCCCGGGCCACGGCGTAAACGTAGGCCTTGGCCGCGTTCATGGTGGTGTACATATCGGCGAGCTTGCCCTGCATAAGCTGGAATTCGCCGATGGCCTTGCCGAACTGCTTGCGCTCGTGCAGGTACGGCACCACCGCGTCCATGCACGCCTGCATGATGCCGATGGGTCCCGCCGCCAGCACAGCGCGCTCGTAGTCGAGGCCGCTCATCAGCACATTGACGCCTTTCCCCTCGCCGCCGAGCACGTTTTCCGCCGGCACCTCGACATCCTCGAACACCAGTTCGCAGGTGTTGGAGCCGCGCATGCCGAGCTTGTCGAGCTTCTGCGCCTGCGCGAACCCCTTGAACCCACGCTCGACCAGGAACGCGGTGATGCCCTTCGGCCCCGCCTCCATGTCGGTCTTGGCGTAGATCACATAGGTGTCGGCATCGGGCCCGTTGGTAATCCACATCTTATTACCGTTGAGCACGTAGCGGTCGCCCTTCCTGTCGGCACGAAGCTTCATGCCGACAACGTCCGATCCGGCGCCGGGTTCGCTCATGGCCAGCGCGCCGACGTGATCGCCGGTGATCAGCTTGGGCAGGAAGCGCTCCTTCTGATCCTGGGTGCCGTTTCGGCGGATCTGGTTGACGCAGAGGTTCGAGTGCGCGCCATAGCTGAGCCCCACCGAGGCGGACGCACGGCTGATTTCCTCCATCGCCACGCAATGCTCGAGATACCCCATGCCGGCGCCGCCGAACTCGTCCTCGACGGTGATTCCGAGCAGCCCCATATCCCCCATTTTGCGCCACAGATCCTTGGGGAAATCGTTGTCCCGGTCGATATCCGCGGCGCGCGGTGCGATTTCGTCCATGGCAAAGCCGCTGACCGACTGGCGCAGCATGTCGGCATCGTCGCCGAGCCCGAAATCGAGCGTGGGATATTCGTTGGGAATCATGGCCTGCTTCCGTCCCTGGGTCTTGTTCTAAAGGTGGTCACGATACATGCGAATTCTAGTTAACGTTTACGTTAACGTCAACTAAATTGCCTGCCATTCAGACCAGCGAGTGTATGACATAACCGGTCAGGATGGCGAGGGTGCCTAGCCCCGCGCCGGCCACCGCCGGGGTGAACTTTCCGCGACCGGCCCTCCCGCCGGCATCCAATACCGCCTTGAACAGGGCGGCGACTGCGGCAAATCCAAGCGTGAACCCGATCAACATGCCCCAGCCGCGAAAATCGCCAGTATCGGATCCCGCCAGTCCGAATCCGAACAGCACGTACCAGTAAAGGGCGTAGCCGAGCGGCATCCCCGCCAACGCGGCAACGAAAACCCGATGCACGCCTGTACTGTCGTGACGATCACGGCCGGTGTGAAACAACATCCAGACGCCGGTGTTGGCGGCATAGAGGATGACGGCGACCAGCGTCCCGATCAGTGCCCCTTCCGCGAGCGGCCCGGCGACGATGTGTACCGTCAACGACCAGACCGCGTAATAGGGCAACACGACCAGCGCCAGCAGCGCGCTCCCCCCCGAGAGCACCGCGAGCGGGCCCGCAAAGGCCGGGCGTTCGGCCAGCAGGATATGGACGAATGCCGAAGCCGCGATCAGCACGTAGCACGTCAGCAGAAACGGCGAGCCTCCGAGCACCGTATTGAGCAGCGCCGCCCCAGGCAACAGCATGAACTGGATCACCGGCACCGCAACGCTGAAGACCGCGTCCCTGTCGAAATCCAGCAACGCCATTGATGCCGCGCGGCCGAGCGCCTTGCGCAGCGTATACGCCGGCGCCGCCGCGTCACCGCCGGCAAACGCTTCGTGTGCCAGCAGGCCTGCCAGCACCAGAAACACGCCCCCCGTCGCCGTCACCAGGATCGAAATGATGTGCATTTCCGGATGCGATCCCCCCTAATCTAAAATCGGTTTCCCACGCCGCGACTTCCCGAGCAACCTTGATTACACAACAAATACGTCATCCTGAACTCGATTCAGGATCCAATTGGCACCTGTGCCGAAAGCTGATGATTTCATGGGCCCTGAATCGAGTTGTCTAATTCCGAGTTTGCGGTCAAGGCTCCGTTGCCATTAGCCCATCGGTCGGGAGCAAGGTTGTCTACGAAGTCTGATCCGGATGATTTCCGGGCTTCACGATAGTGCTCTCA
>JBNPEI010000006.1:0-328551 GCA_051117645.1 Rhodospirillales bacterium | reverse complement strand
CGAAACGTCCAATCCGATAAACTCCGTCATGGTCACTCTCCTCATATGAGCCCCTTGGGGCGTTTTCATAATGACCCCGTATCGTAGGCTCCGGAGAGTGGCCGCCAGAATTACGTTATGTTCAGGACGACGATTTTTTCGGCTTGATGCCGTCCAAGCACAGGGAGATTCGTTGCCGCCCGCGAGGCCGTGCGCTACCCTTCGCGCATGGACGAAGCCAAACCCCTGGAGCCGGTGTCGACGGAGCGGCCGCCGCTCAAACCCTATGCGAGCAGGTCGGCGGAAAGCCGGGGCCGGCTTTACCCGGAACCGGAAAGCAAGACCCGCGGCGCGTTCCAGCGCGACCGCGACCGGATCATCCATTCCGCCGCGTTCCGCCGTCTCGAGTACAAGACCCAGGTGTTCGTCAACCACGAGGGCGATTCGTTCCGCACCCGGCTGACGCACTCGCTCGAGGTGTCGCAGATCGCGCGCTCGGTATGCCGCTGCCTGGGGTTGAACGAGGACCTGGGCGAAACCCTGGCGCTGGCGCACGACCTCGGCCATCCGCCGTTCGGCCACGCCGGCGAGGACGCGCTGAAGGAAATGATGAAGCCGTTCGGCGGCTTCGATCACAACGCCCAGTCGCTGCGGGTGGTGACCAAGCTGGAAGCGCGTTACGCCGAGTTCGACGGCCTCAACCTGACGTGGGAAACGCTCGAGGGCGTGGTCAAGCATAACGGCCCGCTGCTGACGGAGGGCAAGAAGCTCGCGGACCTGCCGCGCGGCATCCTCGATTATTCCGCCGCGCAGGACCTGGAACTCGACACCTATGCCAGCGCCGAGGCGCAGATCGCGGCGATTTCCGACGATATCGCCTACAACAACCACGACATCGACGACGGGCTCCGCGCCGGGCTGTTCAGCATCGACGACCTGGCCGACGTGCCGCTGGTCGGGCCGGTGTTCCACGAGGTGCGGACGAAATACCCGGACCTCGACCGCTCGCGCACCATCCACGAGGCGATCCGCCGCATGATCGGCGAGATGGTGCAGGACCTGCTGGCCGAGACGCAGCGGCGAATCGACGCCGCGGCACCGGCGACGGCGGCCGACATCCGCAACCTGGATCACCCGGTGGCGCAGTTCTCGGACGAGATGCGCGCCAACGACAAGGCGCTAAAGTCGTTCCTGTTCGACAACATGTACCGGCACTACAAGCTAAACCGGATGACGTCGAAGGCGAGGCGCGTGGTGCTGGATCTGTTCCAGTTGCTGCTGGCGGAACCCGGCTGCCTGCCCACCGAATGGCGCCGTAGCGCCGGTAACCCGGGGACGCGGGAAACCGCGGAACTGGTCTGCGACTATATCGCCGACATGACGGATCGGCTGGCGCTGGACGAGCACCGCCGGCTGTTCGACCTGCAGTCGCGGATTTCCTGATCACGGCGGCGAGGCGGGCTGGGCGCCCCGCCGGGAATGCCGGGCCGCGGCCATCGGACGCTTGCGCGGGCACGGGCGGGCCTGTTACCCACTTGCGCGCGGGCGTATATAATACTTGCGATTCGGCCCCGCGACGCCGAATTGATACTTGGGAGTTCACTTGATGGCGCTATCTGCCGATTCCGAGATGAAAGTGTCTTCCGACGCCCCGGAGTACGAGGGCGACGGCGACACCGCGCGCAGCGGTTCCGGCACCGTGCTGAAGGTGCTGGGGGCGCTGGTGTGCGTGACGCTGGTTGCGGTCGGCATCTGGATCGGTTTTGGTGAGCGGATTATGGCGATGATCGGCTCCGGCGACGGCGAGGTACCGACGATTTCCGCGGAGAAATCTCCGATCAAGATCCGGCCCGAGAACCCGGGCGGCATGCAGGTGCCGAACCAGGGGCGGCTGGTCTACGGCGTGGTTGACGGCACCTCGACGCAGCCCCGGGTCGAACGGCTGCTGCCGTCGCCGGAAAAGCCGGTCGAGGTCGACAAGGTGCTGAAGCGCAGCGTGCCCGAAACCTCCGAGGTCGCCGCCGGCGCGGCGCCGCGCGGCAGCGCCGATACGGCACCGGGCGCACCGGTGCGCCTGACGCCCGAGCAATCGCAGCCGCTTAACAAGGTGCCGAGCGCCGAGACCGTGAACAAGCTCTCCGGCGCGCCGGCGCCCGCGCCGCCGCCGGTGAAGGACCCCGGCGCGGCGGAAAAGGCGGCCCAGGAAATGGCGGCGTCGGTCACCCGCGACGTCACCAATCCACCGGCCTCGCCGCCCGCACCGGAAGCGAAAACCGCGGCCAAGGCCGAGCCCGAAAAAGCGCCGGAACCGAAACCGGCGGCCGGGGAATCCGCACCGAAGGAAACCGCCAAGGCGACCCCGGCGCAGGAATTGCCGGACGCCGATCTTGCGCAGTCGTGGCGTATTCAGCTTGCCGCATCGCGCAGCGAACCGGCCGTGAAATCGGAATGGGACCGGCTGCGCAGCCGTAACGTCGACCTGCTGGGCGATCTCCAGTTGCAGGTCACGCGCATCGACCTCGGCGCGACCAGGGGCATTTTCTACCGGCTCCGCGCCGGCCCGCTCGCCGATGAAAAAGCCGCCCAGGCGCTGTGCGAGCGGCTCAAGCAAAGAAAGCTCGGCTGTCTTGTCGTGAAGCCGGGCGCCTGATGTCTCAGAACGACATACCCCTGCCACGCGCCGCCATCTTCGGCTGCGCCGGCACCGAACTCGGCGTCGAGGAACGCTTTTTCTTCGAGAACGCCAATCCGCTCGGCTTCATCCTGTTCTCGCGCAATGTCGACAACCCGGACCAGGTGCGCGAGTTGGTCGCCGACCTGCGTCTCGCCGTCGGCCGCGAGGACGCGCCGGTGCTGATCGACCAGGAAGGCGGCCGGGTCCAGCGCCTGGGCCCGCCGAACTGGCGCGCGCGTCCGCCGCAGGCACTGTTCGCGACGATCGCCGAAAAGGACCGGGCGCTGGCGCGCGAAGCGGCGAGCCTGAACGCGCAACTGATGGCGCTGGAGCTGTTCGACCTGGGGATCGACGTCAACTGCCTGCCGGTCGCCGACGTGCCCGTCGAGGGTGCGCACGACGTCATCGGCGACCGCGCCTTCGGCAGGAACCCGGACATCATCGCGCAACTGGGCGAGGCGGCGATCGCCGGCACCATGGCCGGCGGCGTGACGCCGGTGGTCAAGCATCTGCCGGGGCACGGCCGCGCCAAACAGGATAGCCACGAGGAACTGCCGCGCGTCGATACCGACGCCGACACGCTGCGCGAGACCGATTTCGTGCCGTTCCGGCACCTCTACTACGCGCCCTGGGGGATGACGGCGCACATCGTCTACGACGCCTTCGATCCGGTACTGCCGGCGACGCTGTCGGAACAGGTGATCCAGGAGGTGATCCGGGGCGAGATCGGCTTCCGCGGTTTCCTGATTTCCGACGATCTCAGGATGAAGGCCCTGAAGGCACCGGTCGAGGTCAACGTCGGTTACGCCCTCGACGCCGGCTGCGACGCGGTCCTGCACTGCAGCGGCGAACTCGACGACATGATCCAGGTCGCCGACGTGCTGCCCGAACTGACGCCGATGTCGTTGCAGCGGCTGCAGTCGGCGCAGGCGATGCTGCCGTTCACCGAGGACGTTGACGCCGACGCCCTGCAGGCGCAACTGGATGAAATGATCGCGCCTTTCGTCTGACGGGCGCGGCGACGGCCGGCAAAACCGCGAAGGGCGCATCTGGCATCACATGGATTTCGATCTCGACACCATCGCATATACGGTCTCCGTCTGGACCATACCGATCCTGCTGGCGGTGACCCTGCACGAGGCGGCGCACGGCTGGGTGGCGATGAAACTCGGCGACCCGACGGCCAAGGTGCTGGGCCGCGTCACCTTCAACCCGTTCAAGCATATCGACCCGGTGGGGACGGTGATTCTGCCGGCGCTGCTGTTGCTGGCGAGCGGCGGGCGCATGATGTTCGGATTCGCGAAACCGGTGCCGGTCGACTTCCGGCGGCTCAAAAATCCACGCCGCGACATGATTCTCGTGGCCGCCGCCGGACCGGGGATGAACATCGCGATCGCGCTTCTTTGCGCGGCGGCGTTTCATCTGGCGGTTTATCTCGACGGTGACAGCCGCGACTGGGTCGCGCACAATCTCGGAAATGCTATATGGATCAATATCTTGCTGGCGGTGTTCAACATGCTGCCGATCCCGCCGCTGGACGGCGGCAGGGTCGCGGTGGGGATGCTGCCGTGGCCGCTGGCCCGGCGCCTGGCGCGGCTCGAGCGGGCCGGGATATTCATCGTTCTCGGTGCGATCTTTTTACTGCCGTGGATCGGTGGCAAAATGGGGCTTGATCTGAATGTATTCCGATGGCTGGTTATCGCGCCCTCGGTGCACATCCAGGAATGGATTCTGACACTGGTCGGGCTAGGCTGAACTTGGAACCCTGATGGCGGATATTATCGAATTCGATCCGAATGCCGAAGGCCTGCTGGACGATGCGCCGGCGGTGGTCAATTCGTTCGTCGTCGACCTCGAGGGGTTCGAGGGGCCGATCGACGTCCTGCTGCAACTGGCCCGAGACCAGAAGGTCGACCTCGTTCACATTTCGATCCTCGAACTGGCCGATCAGTACCTTGCGTTCGTCGCCGAGGCGCGGCGCCATAACCTGGAGCTCGCCGCCGACTACCTGGTGATGGCGGCATGGCTGGCGTTCCTCAAGTCGCGGCTTCTGCTACCCGACATGTCGAGCGAGGAAGAGCCGAGTGGCGAGGAGATGGCCGCCGCGCTGCAATACCAGCTCAGGCGCCTGCAGGCGATGCAGAACGCCGGCCGGCAACTGGTCGAGCGGCCACGCCTGGGCCAGGACTTCGTCGGCCGCGGCGACCCGGAAAAATTCAAGCCGCGCGAGATCGAAGTCCTCGACGCGACGCTCTACGACCTGCTCAAGGCGTACGCCGACCAGCACGTGCGCAAGAACGCGCATGCGCCGATGCACATCGAAGCGTTCCAGATCTACACCGTCGAGGACGCGCTGCAGCGGTTGCGCCGCCTCGTCGGCAAGACGCCGGACTGGCAGGACCTGTGGTCGTTCCTGCCGGAAGGGCTCAAGGGACGGCTGCTGACCCGCTCGGCGGTGGCGTCGACCTTTGCCGCCAGCCTGGAAATGGCCAAGGAAGGCAAGGTGGTGCTGCGCCAGGCCGGGCGCTTCGGGCGCATCTACGTGCAGGGCGCCCCCGGCGCCGGCGGGGACGGCGCAACTCTTACGGAGACGAAAGAATAAATGGAACGGCAAATGGTCGAACACGCCAACGACGATGAAACCGCGCCGGAGGACGAGGTTCTCGAGGACGCCACCGAAGAGGCCGCCGAGGCGGCCGCGGACGAAGGCACGGAGAACGAGGTCGACCCGGAAACCTGGGAGCGTTACCTGCGCATCACCGAGGCGCTGCTGTTCGCCTCCGCCGAGCCGATGACCGAGCGCATGCTCGCCAACCGGCTGCCGGAAGACGCCGACGTCAAGGGCCTGCTGAAGACCCTCAGGGGCATGTACGAGACCCGCGGCGTCAACCTGGTGCGCGCCGGTTCGTCGTGGGCGTTCCGCACCGCGGCGGACCTGACCGAGTCCCTGAACAAGGAAGTCGAGGTCGCGCGCAAGCTCAACCGCGCCGCCATCGAGACGTTGGCCATCGTCGCCTATCACCAGCCGGTGACCCGCGCCGAGATCGAGGAAATCCGCGGCGTCAGCATCTCCAAGGGCACCATGGACGTGCTGATGGAGGAGGAGTGGATCAAGCCGCGCGGACGCCGGCAGACACCGGGCCGGCCGCTGCAGTGGGGCACGACGGACACGTTCCTCGACCACTTCGGGCTGGAGACGCTGCGCGACCTGCCGGGGGTCGACGAGCTGAAGGCGGCCGGGCTGCTGGACGCGTCGCCGGCGATCAACGCCTACCGCGCCACCGCCGACCTGTTCAACGGCGAGGGCGAAGAGGAGCGCGCGGGCAGCGGCGGCGACGAGGAGGACGCGATGCCGGAAGACGCGCTTTCCGAGGTCCGCGAGGAGCCGGATGAGCCCCTCGATCCGGAGGATGGGTGTTGAATCCAGCCCCTCACCCGGCGCGCTAACGCGCGCCGTCCTCTCCCCAGGGAGAGGGGGGATCAGCCATCGATATATCGACGGAAAATCCTTGCATTCCGGCTTTTGAGCCGCAAGTCTAGCGGCACTGGGAGAGTGCGGCGCGGAAACGTGCCGTTGTCGCGTTTCGAATGCGCGCTGTTCGGGTGAACCGCTCTCGTGACGAGACACAGTTAAACAAAAACGCGACAGCGAATGGGATAGAATTATGGGTGCGTTCAGTATTTGGCATTGGCTTATCGTCCTTGCCGTGGTCCTGGTTCTCTTCGGCGGCGGCGGCAAGATCTCCCGTCTCATGGGCGACTTCGGCAAAGGCCTGAAATCCTTCAAGAAGGGCATGAAGGACGAAGAGGGCGCCGAGGCGGAAGAAGACGGCGACAAGACCGAGAAAAAGGCGATCGACAGCGACACCAAGGAAAGCGTCGCGGCCGAGTCCTCGCCCGAAAAAGACAAGGACAAGGCCGCCGGTGGCTGATCCGCGCGCGGACGCCGGCTGGGTGTCCGCATTTACGTTCATCGTCTGATCGAGGTCGACCGCCATGTTCGATATCGGCTGGCAGGAACTGTTCCTGGTTGCGGTAGTGGCCCTGATCATCGTCGGGCCCAAGGATCTTCCGCGCGCGCTGCGTGCCGTCACCGGTGCGCTCAGGAAGGTCAAGGGCATGGCCCGCGATTTCCAGAGCGGCCTCGACGACATCGTGCGTGAAAGTGATCTGCAGGAAATGCGCAAGCAGATCGAGGGCGGTCCCGGCGAAAGCTTCCGCAAGAACCTCGAGAACAGCATCGACCCGGATGGCGAGGTGGTGAGTGACCTCAACGACATGCGCGACTTCGAGGGCGACCTGACCAAGGCCGCCCAGGGCTACGGCGACGACGTCAAAAAGACCGGAAACGAGGACAGCGCCGCCGCCGCGTCGGGCACGCCGCCCGAGACGGAGGCCGCCCCGGCCAGGGAAACGGCGGCCGCGGACGCGGGCTCGTCCGGTGATAAACCCGCATCCGAAAGCGCGGACGATACCAAGAAAACCGGGGAGGGCTGAGGCCCGTGGCCAAGGACGACGATCTCATCGATTCCTCCAAGATGCCGCTGCTCGAGCACCTGATCGAGCTGCGCACGCGTCTGTTGTGGACGGTGGTGGCCATCGTCATCCTGTTCATGGGGTGTTTCTATTTCGCGCAGCCGATCTACCAGTTCCTTGTGCAGCCGCTGGCCGACGTGTTCCACGACATGGGGCGCGACCGGCGCATGATCTACACGGCGCTGCACGAGGCGTTCTTCACTTACGTCAAGGTGTCGTTCTTCGCCGCCATGTTCATCGGCTTCCCGTTCATCGCCTGTCAGATCTGGCTGTTCGTGGCGCCGGGCCTCTACAAGCACGAAAAGGCGGCGTTCCTGCCGTTCCTGGTGGCGACGCCGGTACTGTTCTTCTCCGGCGGCGCGTTGGTCTATTACTACGTGCTGCCGGTCGCATGGGAATTCTTCATCGGTTTCGAGACCGGCGGCGGCAACGGCGAGTTGGCGATCCAGCTCGAAGCCAAGGTCAACGAATACCTGTCGCTGGTGATGCGGCTGATCTTCGCCTTCGGCATCTCGTTCGAACTGCCGGTGATCCTGACGCTGATGGCGCGCGCCGGCCTCGTCACCGCCGACGGGCTCGCCGCCAAGCGCAAGTACGCCATCGTCTGCGCCTTCGTCGCTGCCGCCATCCTGACCCCGCCCGATCCGATCAGCCAGATCGGTCTCGCGGTGCCGATCATCCTGCTCTACGAAATCTCCATTTTCGCCGCACGCTTCGCGGAGAAGAAGCGCGCCCGGAAGATCGAGGACGAAGAGGAAGAGATCGAGGAACCGTAAGCGCCCCTCACAAGGTGAGGGGGGTTAGCGTTTACGGAATACCCGCCCGTCGACCGCCACCAGCCCGACGCCGATCAGCGCCATGCCGATCAGGTGGCGCCCCTCCAGCACTTCGCCCAGGATCAGCGTGCCGAGAAGAATGGCGCTCGGCGGGATCAGCAGCGTCACCAGTACCGCGTTGACCGCGCCCGCCGTCGCCAGCAGCCGGAAATAGATCAGGTACGCGAGCGCGGTCGCGGCCAATGCCAGGCCGAGCGTCGCCAGCAGCGCGGCGGTGCCCGGCATCGGCAACGTCCACGGCCGGTCGGCGATCAGCGCAATCGGGATCATCATGACCGTGGTGGCGGTGAGTTGGCCGAGCGCCCCCGCGTCGGGCGGGATCCCCATGGTCCTGAAGCGCCGGCCGAACACGCTGGCGAAGCCGTAGGACAGCGCCGCGCCCAGGCACGCGACGATGCCCAGCGTCGACGCGTCGACGCCGCCGAGCGCGTTGCCGCCGATCAGCACGGCGACCCCGCCGATGCCGAACAGCACGCCGGCGACCTTGTTCGGCGCCATGCGTTCGTCGGCGAGCATGAAGTGCGCCACCAGCATCGAAAAGATCGGCGTCGTCGCGTTGACGATGGAGGCGAGACCGCTGGCGATCTCGGTCTGTGCCCAGAACAGCAGACTGAACGGGATCAGGTTGTTGAGCAGCCCCATGCCGAAAAAGGCGCCGACGGCGGGACCCGTCAGCGGCAGCGCCGCGCCCCGGACCCTGAGATAGAGCGCCAGCGCCACGGCGGCGATGCCGACCCGGCACAACACCAGGGTCAGCAGCGGCACTTCCCTGACCGCGACGGCGGTAAAGAAGAACGACCCGCCCCACAGCAGGGACAGGGCGAGGAGCAACATCCAGTCGCGGGCCGACATCTGCATGGGCGGGGAACTCCGGCAGGGCGTGAGGGTGCCATATGACCCCATATCCGCCGCCGCCGCGACCCGATTGTTGCGGTTTCTGTTACAAGATCGCCCCTCACCCTACCTCTCCCCCTAGAAGGGGGAGAGGGGGGTACCGCGGCATCGCGTCGAGAGTCCTTCTCCCCCGGTAACGGGGGAGAAGACAGATGAGGGGGAGCAAGTGTATTTGAACGAAACGGGTGTTCCTTCCGGGATTTCATGTTAACTGACATGCGGGCGTGGGCGCCGCCCGCCCGGCCCGCCAAGCTTGAGAAAAACGAGGACGCTGCGTTTCACATGTTCGATATCAGGTGGATCAGAGAAAACCCCGACGCCTTCGACGCCGCCATGGCGCGCCGCGGGCTCGGCCCGCAAAGCCCGGCATTGCTTGAACTCGACGCCCGGCGCCGCGACGCGCAGACGCGCGCGCAGGAACTGCAGACCGAGCGCAACGCGCTGTCGAAGCAGATCGGCCAGCTCAAGTCGAAGGGCGAGGACGCGTCCGAGGTCATGGCCAGGGTCGCCGAATCGAAGGACGCGGAGACGGAGGCCGAGTTTGAAGTTTTAATTGCGGAAGGCAAGCTTCAGGAAGCGCTTGAGGTGCTGCCCAACATGCCGCTCGATGACGTGCCGGACGGCGACGGTGAGGACGACAACGTCGAGATCCGCCGCGTCGGCGCGCCGCCGAAATTCGATTTCGAGCCCCGGGACCACGTCGATATCGGCGAGGGGCTGGGGATGATGGACTTCGAGACCGCGGCCAAGCTGGCGGGGTCGCGTTTCGTCCTGCTGTCGGGGCCGCTGGCGCGGCTGGAGCGTGCCTTGGCCGCTTACATGCTCGATCACAACACTGAGAAATTCGGATACACCGAAGTGAACCCACCAGCGATGGTGAACAATCAAACGATGTACGGAACTGGGCAATTACCAAAGTTTTCCGATGATTTGTTTCGAACATCGAAAGCATCGGTAATGGAGCTTGTTGATCAGGCACTTGAAGAGGTGCGACAGGAGTTTCTCTCTATAAATGCTGATCCTTCTCCTGAAGAATTTGCAACAAGCCTCTATGACGCTACACAAGAGCTAGT
Organism: Rhodospirillales bacterium; assembly: GCA_051117645.1. GTDB lineage: Bacteria > Pseudomonadota > Alphaproteobacteria > Rhodospirillales > Casp-alpha2 > UBA4479. Next base: position 318,559 of record JBNPEI010000006.1, on the reverse strand, counting down.
TGACGCAAATTCACTTTGGCTGATCCCGACCGCGGAGGTGCCGCTGACCAACATCGCCGCCGATCTGATCGTCGATGCCGAATACCTGCCGCGGCGCTACACCGCGATGACGTGGTGCTTCCGGTCCGAGGCCGGCGCGGCGGGCAAGGATACGCGCGGCATGATCCGCCAGCACCAGTTCACCAAGGTCGAGATGGTCTCGGTCACCAGACCGGAAGCCTCGCTCGACGAGCTGGAGCGCATGACGTCGTGCGCCGAGGACCTGCTGACGCAGTTGGGCCTGCCGTTCCGGACCATGACGCTGTGTACCGGCGACATGGGCGCGGGCGCGCGCAAGACCTACGACATTGAGGTCTGGCTGCCGGCGCAGGACCGTTACCGCGAGATTTCGAGCTGCTCCGTGTGCGGCGACTACCAGGCGCGGCGCATGAACGCGCGGTTCAGGACCAAGGGCGAGAAGGGGACGCAGTTCGTGCATACACTGAACGGTTCCGGCCTTGCCGTCGGGCGCACGCTGATCGCGATCCTTGAGAACTTCCAGCAGGCTGACGGCTCGGTCGCGGTCCCGGACGTGTTGCAGCCCTACATGGGCGGCATGAAGGTCATTTCCGCCGATGGCTAAGGCCGGCTTCGATCTCAAAAAGGCGCGGGTGTTGCTGTCCAACGACGACGGCATCAACGCGCCCGGTCTCAAGGCGCTGGAAGACGCCATCGCGCCGCATGTGCGCGAGCTCTGGGTGTGCGCGCCGGAAACCGAGCAGTCGGCGACCAGCCATTCGCTGACGCTGCGCCGGCCCTTGCGCATCCGCAACGTGTCGGAACACCGCTACGCCGTCGATGGCACACCGACCGACGCGGTGCTGCTGGGCGTCACCAAGGTGATGGCCGACGACCCGCCGGACCTGATCCTGTCCGGCATCAACCGGGGTGGCAACCTGGGCGAGGACGTGACCTATTCGGGCACCGTCGCCGCGGCCATGGAGGGCGCCATGCTGGGCATCCCGTCGGTGGCGCTGAGCCAGGTCTACGAGGACCGCCACAAGGTCAAGTGGGCGACGGCCCGGAAATGGACGCCGCGTGTGCTCAAGCAGTTGTTCGAACAGGGCTGGCCCATGGGCATCTTCATCAACGTCAATTTTCCGGACGTGACGGCGGCGAAAGTGCAGGGGATCGAGGTCTGCCGCCAGGGCCGGCGCAAGATCGGCGGCGGGCTGACGCGCGGTGTCGACCCGCGCGGCGACGAGTACTACTGGGTCGGGCCGCAGCGCGACGAGGACAAGTTCCTGAAAGGCACCGATCTCGCCGCCGCCAACGCCGGCAGGGTGGCGGTGACGCCGCTGGCGCTGGATCTCACGCACGCGGCGACGCTCAGGACCCTCAAGAGCGGGCTCAAGTGATGTTCGGGCGGCTCGATGCGCAGACGCTCAGGCGCTCGCTGATCAACGACGGCATCGCGGACGAGACGGTGCTGGACGCGATCGGGGCCATCCCGCGCGAACTGTTCGTGCCGCCGGCGTTCAGGGAACGCGCCTACGAAAACTCGCCGCTGCCGATCGGTCTCCATCAGACGATCTCGCAGCCGACCGTGGTCGCCATGATGACGGCGGCGCTGGAACTCGACGACCGGGTCAAGATCCTCGAGATCGGCACCGGGTCCGGCTACCAGACGGCGATTCTGGCGAAACTCTGCCGCCGCGTTTACACGATCGAAAGACATCGTGCGTTACTTTCGGAAGCCGAGGAACGGTTCAAGGAGCTCGGTTTCACCAACATCGTGACGCGCTTGGGCGACGGCTCGATGGGGTGGAAGGAGCAGGCGCCGTTCTCGCGCATCATCGTGACGGCGGCCGCCGTCGACGTGCCGCAGGTCCTGCTGGACCAGCTCGATGTCGGCGGCATCATGGTGGTGCCGGTCGGGCTCGAGGAGCGGACGCAGCATCTGCTCCGGGTCCGCAAGACGGACGACGACATTGAAACGGAAGACCTCGGGCTCGTCAGGTTCGTGCCCCTGGTCAGCGACGAGGAAGCCGGTTGAGAAACAGCCTAGCCACACTCATCATCGCCTGCGCCGCGTTGACGGGCTGCGGCAACATCCAGATCCCGTCCAACGCGCCGCCGCGCGACATCAACACGCCGCCGCCCCGGACCGTGACCAAGGGGTCGGGCGGTGTGCCCAAGGCGTCGCCGGTAAAACCGGTTCAGGCCTCGCCGGCAGGCAACGTGACGCGGTCCGGCGGACAGAGCGACAGCGCTTTCATCGGCGCGTCGGCGGTCAAGGTCGGGCCGGGCGACACGGTCTACGCCCTGTCGCGGCGTCACCGGGTGCCGGTGCCGGCGATCATCCGCGCCAACGGCCTGGAGCCGCCTTATCTGCTGAACGTCGGCCAGCGCATCGAACTGCCGCGCGGCCAGCAGCATCAGGTGACGCCCGGCGACACGCTCTATTCCATCGCCCAGCGCTACGACGCGGTGATGTACGAACTGGCGCGGCTCAACGGGATCGCGGCGCCCTACACGGTCAAGGTTGGCGAGGTGCTGGTCATCCCGGAGGGGGACAGGGCGCCCGCGCCAGAATCGCAACAGGCATCGAAACCGGCGTCGGCACCGGTCCGCGAGACCGCCTCAGCCACGCCGCCGCCCGCGAAACCGGAGACGCCGGAGACGCCGCCACGGCAGATGGCGCGCGCGTCCGGCGGAATTGCCGGCGGCGACATCAACGTGGTGCCGCCGAGAAAGCCGCCGGCCCCGGTGCCACCGCCCGCCGCACGCACCGGCAAGGGCTTCGTGTGGCCGGTCCGGGGGCCTTTGATGTCCAATTACGGCGCCAAGACCGGCGGGCTCCGCAATGACGGCATCAACATCATCGCGCCCGAGGGCACGCCGGTGGTGGCCGCCGAGAACGGCGTCGTCGCCTATGCCGGCAACGAGATCCGCGGCTTCGGCAACCTGATCCTGATCAAGCACGCCGACGGCTACGTCACCGCCTACGCGCACAACCGCGACCTGCTGGTGAAGCGCGGTCAACGCGTCCGGCGCGGCGAAAAGATCGCCACCGTCGGCCAGACCGGGTCGGTATCGCGCCCGCAGCTCCACTTCGAGATCCGCAAGGGCCGCCGCCCGCGCAATCCGGAGGATTACCTGGAAAAGGCGTGATTGATACGCCTGCCCCCTCATCCAACCTCTCTCCCTGGAAGGGGGGAGGGGGGCTAACTGCGGTCTTGCGCCGGGAGTCCCTCTCCACCACGAAAGTGGGGAGAGGACAGGTGAGGGGGAAATCTTTTTCAGCGGCTGCCTAAAATCCTGCTAAAATGGCGCATGAGCATCATGCCGCTCCTGCGCTCGCCGCGTACCGCGTTCGTGGTCATGGCCTTCGTCGTGGCCTGCGGCATCGTGTTCGGTCACCGCTGGTTCGGCTGGATGGGCGTCGGCTTCGTCGGATTGTTGGGACTGCTGATTTCCATGCGCGCCGAGATCTTCGAGAACTCGGGCGACCCGCACGAACGCGCGTCGCACCACGCCGTGCACATGCTGGCCCGCCAGAAGGAAAACGAAAACCTCGAGAGCCCGGACGCGCGCCGCCGCCGCGAGGGCGAGGCGATGCAGCGCTATGTTCTTCACCGGGTCATCAACACCATCTTTGCCGCGATCCTGCTGCTCGGCGGCTCGATGTTCTTTCTCAAGGAATTCTAGGGAAGCCTAATTCAGCTTCTTGCCGAGGCGTCCGGCGAGGTCCTGGATGTACTGCCACGCGACCCGGCCCGAGCGCGCGCCGCGCGTCACCGACCATTCGTTGGCTTCACGGCGGAGGTCGATCGACGGATCGTCGAGGCCGTAGTGCCTGGCGTAACCCTCGACGATCTGGAAGTAGGTCGGCTGGTCGACGTTGTGGAAGCCGAGCCAGAGGCCGAAGCGGTCCGACAGCGAGACCTTTTCCTCGGTCGCTTCGGAAGGGCTGATGGCGCTCGAGCGTTCGTTTTCGATCATGTCGCGCGGCATCAGGTGGCGGCGGTTCGACGTCGCGTAGAAGATCACGTTGTCGGGCCGGCCCTCGACGCCGCCGTCGAGCACCGCTTTCAGCGACTTGTAGGCATCGTCTTGGCCGTCGAACGAGAGATCGTCGCAGAAGATCAGGCAGCGGCGTTCTTCCTTGCGCAGCCGCCCCAGCAGCACCGGCAGCGACGGGATATCTTCCCGGTGGATCTCGATCAGCGCCAGCGCGCCCGGCGTCTCGGCGTTGATCCTGGCGTGCACCGCCTTGACCAGCGACGACTTGCCGGTGCCGCGCGCGCCCCACAAGAGCGCGTTGTTGGCCGGATAGCCGTCGGTAAAGCGGCGCGTGTTGTCGAACAACTGGTCCTGCTGGCGGTCGATGCCCTGCAAAAGGCCGATGTCGACGCGGTTGACGTTTTCGACGGCCTCGAGCCCGCCGGCACGGTGCCAGACGAAGGCGTCAGCGTCGCCGAGCCCCGATTCCGGCGTCGGTTCCGGGGCGAGACGTTCCAGCGCGCCGGCGATCCGGCCCAGCAGATCCTTGGTTTCCTGATCGGTCATGGCCGCGGAAGGTATACGCGGGTCTGCGGACCGTCAAATGTTTCGCAAACCTTACCAACCGTTAATGCGGAAACCCTTGGAAATGGGTCGGAATCGGTTGCAACTCCGAGCCTGAGCGGTATAGTCCCGCCACTTTGGATTCAAGGGCGGAAAACGCCCCGGCTGACGCGTCTTTAGGAGTTGAGCGATGTTTATTTCCGAGGCCTTTGCGCAAACGGCGGCGGGCGGCGGTGGCAATGCCTTTCAGGCGTTCCTGCCGCTGATCCTGATTTTCGTGGTGTTCTATTTCCTGCTGATCCGTCCGCAGCAAAAGAAGATCAAGCAGCACAAGGAACTGCTCGAAAGCATCCGCCGCGGCGACAAGGTAATCACCGGCGGCGGCATCATCGGCACGGTCACCAAGGTCGACAACGACGACGAACTGACCGTCGAGATCGCCAAGGACGTCAAGGTCAAGGTGCAGCGCTCGACCATCTCCGGTGTCGTCAACCGCACCGAACCGGTCGCCGGCAAAGCGGCCAATGACCCCGGACAGAAAAAGCAGGGCGGCCTGCTGTCGCAGCTTTTCGGCGGCGGTTCCAAGCCGGCCGCCCCCGCGCCGGCGCCGGAAGCGGACAAGACGGATGATGCGGCCGAGGCGGCCGACAAATCCGAAGGCACCGCCGACGATGCGGACAGCAAAGATGACAAGAAGAGCTGAGCCAAGACCCTCCAGGTAACACGACAGGGATATCCAGATGGTCAACTTTCCGACCTGGAAAAAGGTGCTGGTCGCACTGATCTGTTTCCTCGGTCTGGCGTTCGCGGCGCCGAACTTCGTCGACGAGGACATCACCGCCGGCCTGCCCGACTGGCTGCCGCACAATCAGGTCAACCTGGGCCTCGATCTGCGCGGCGGCTCGCACCTGCTGCTCGAAGTCGAGGTGCAGGCGGTCATCGACGAGTACCTGGAAACCATGGTCGACAGCGCGCGCGCCGATCTGCGCGGCGAGCGTATCCGTTACCGGGCACTGGGCAAGCAGACGCAGAGCATCGGCGTGACGATTCCCAAGGCCGAGGAACGCGACAAGGCGCTGGAACTGATGCGCGGCCTCGACGACGCCGCCGAGGCGACGCTGGAGGGCGACCGCATCACGGTCACCATGACCGAGCAGCAGGTCAACGAGCGCCGCACCTCCGCCGTGCAGCAGTCGATCGAGATCATCCGCCGCCGCATCGATGAGACCGGCGTCCGCGAGCCGACCATCCAGCGCCAGGGCGAGGACCGGGTGATCGTGCAGTTGCCGGGCATCGACGACCCCGAACGGGTCAAGAGCCTGATTGGCAAGACCGCCAAGCTGACGTTCCAGATGGTCGATCTGCAGAATTCCGTCGAGGAGGCCATTGCCGGCCGCGTGCTACCCGGCTCGCTGCTGCTGCCGATGCTGGAGGGCGCCAATTCACCGGGCGGCCGCGAGCACATCCTGGTCAAGAAACGGGTCGCCGTCAGCGGCGAGAACCTGGTCGACGCGCAGCCCGCGTTCGACAGCCGCGACAACCAGCCGGTGGTCTCGTTTCGCTTCGATACGCTGGGCGCCAAGAAGTTCGGCAAGGTCACGACCGAGAACGTCAAACGCCCGTTCGCCATCGTGCTGGACGGCAGGGTGATTTCGGCACCGGTCATCCAGGAACCGATCCTTGGGGGAACAGGTCAGATTTCCGGCGGTTTTTCCGTTCAGGACACCCAGGATCTGGCGTTGCTGCTGCGTGCCGGCGCGCTGCCGGCGCCGCTGACGATCCTTGAGGAACGCACCGTCGGCCCCGGTCTCGGCGCCGATTCCATCGCCGCCGGCGAGATCGCCTGCGTTGTTGGCATGATCGCCGTCATTATCTTCATGGCCGTGGCCTACGGCCGTTTCGGGCTCTATGCCGACATCGCGCTGACGATGAACATGTTCCTGATCCTGGGCGCGCTGTCGCTGCTGCAGGCGACGCTGACGCTGCCCGGTATCGCCGGGATCGTGCTGACTATCGGTATGGCGGTCGACGCCAACGTGCTGATCTTCGAGCGCATCCGCGAGGAAACCCGCGCCGGTCGTACGCCGATCTCGGCCATCGACGCCGGCTACAGTCGCGCGCTTTCGACCATCATCGACGCCAACCTGACGACGCTGATCGCGGCGATCCTGCTCTATGCCTTCGGGTCCGGTCCGGTGCGCGGCTTCGCCGTGACGCTGGCGATCGGGATCGTCACCTCGATGTTCACGGCGATCATGCTGACGCGCCTGTTCGTGGTGGCGTGGCTGCGCGCCAAGCGCCCGACCGAACTGCCGGTGTAAGGGGGAGACGGGAAAATGAAAGCACTAAATCTGGTCCCCGCCGACGTCGACATCGCGTTCATTGCCAAGCGCAAGCTGTTCTTCGTGCTGAGCGCGCTGGTCATCGCCGCCGCGGTGGGGCTGACGCTGACCAAGGGCCTCAACTTCGGCATCGATTTCAAGGGCGGCATCCTGATCGAGGTGCGCACCGAAGGCCCCGCCGACATCGGCGAGATGCGCGGCAAACTCTCGACCCTCGGCCTCGGCGACGTTTCGTTGCAGGAGTTCGGCGAGGTCACCGACGTGCTGATCCGCATCCAGCGCCAGGAAGGCGGCGACGGCGCGCAACAGGAAGCGGTCAACGCGGTCAAGGGCGCCCTCGACGACGACGTCACCTACCGCCGGACGGAATTCGTCGGGCCGCAGGTTTCCGAGGAATTGCTGGAGGACGGCATCATGGCCGTCTCGCTGGCGATCCTCGCGATCCTCGTCTACATCTGGTTCCGCTTCGAATGGCAGTTCGGTGTCGGCGCGGTGATCGCACTGGTACACGACGTCATAACGACTATCGGCATTTTCGCGCTGATGGGGTTTGAGTTCAATCTGTCGACTGTGGCGGCGGTGCTGACCATCGCCGGCTATTCGATCAACGATACCGTTGTCGTCTATGACCGGGTGCGCGAGAACCTGCGCAAATACAAGACCATGCCGCTGGACGGGTTGCTAAACCTCTCGATCAACAACACGCTTTCCCGGACCGTCATCACTTCCGTGACGACATTGCTGGCGCTGTTGGCGTTGTTCTTCCTTGGCGGCGAGGTGATCCGCGACTTCTCGTTCGCGATGATCTGGGGCGTGCTGGTCGGGACCTATTCGTCCATTTGCATCGCGGTGCCGCTTCTGTTGTACTTCGGCCTCGACGACAAGGCGCGCGGCGGCCTCGCCGGCGACGACGAGGAGGGGCCGGCGCCCCAGGACGCATCCTGAGCACGCATCCCGAGAGATAAGGAGCCAGGCCCGCTGAAATGACCCTCGACATCAACCCCGTCGTTCCCGAAAACCGCCAACTCATCCACGCTTACGGTGACGGACGGTTCAAGGTGACCGGCGAGGTCTACGAGGGTAGCGTGCTGGTGTTTCCCGAACGCACCGACCCGTGGCAGGTCACGCAATCCGCCGACATTACCATTCAATCCCTCGATAGCGTTGTCGCCGAGAAGGACGCCGTCGATATCCTGCTTATCGGCTGCGGCCCATCGTTCCAGGCGATCCCCAAGGGGCTCCGCGCCGGCCTCAAGGAACACGGCATCGTGCTGGAATGGATGGACACCGGCGCCGCGTGCCGCACCTTCAACGTCCTCGTTGCCGAGGAACGCCGCGTCGCGGCCGCCATCATCGCGGTGGAATAAGTAACTAGGTCATTCCCGCGCGCACTTTCCCGCGTTCTCGTTATCATTCCTGCGGAGGTATTGAAGAAAACGCGAAGAGCGCGAAGAACACCGCCAAGAACGCAAAGCTGTCCTTGCGCACTTTGCGGACCTTGGCGTCTTTGCATTTCCTGAAAGTGCCGGTTCACGGTCATTGCCTCGGCGTCCCCGTGCGGACAGGATACCAAGAGGCGTTTTGATAGAAAAAAGGCGCGCCCCGCGGGACGCGCCTTGATTCGTTCCTGTGGTCCGGAGATCAGCCGGCCTTGGAGAGGTTCTCCGCAGCGAAGTCCCAGTTGACCAGATGGTCCAGGAACGCGGCCAGGAAATCCGGGCGGCGGTTCTGGTAATCCAGGTAGTAGGCATGCTCCCACACGTCGCAGGTCAGCAGCGGCGTCTTGCCCTGGGTCATCGGGTTCTCGGCGTTCGGCGTCTTGGCGATTTCGAGCTTGCCGCCGTCGCCGACGACGAGCCACGCCCAGCCGGAGCCGAACTGCGTCGCACCGGCCTGCTTGAAAGCCTCTTTGAACTTGTCGAGGCCGCCGAGGTCGGAATCGATCTTGGCCGCGAGATCGCCGGACGGCGCCCCGCCGCCGCCGGGCTTCATGGAGTTCCAGAAGAACGTGTGGTTCCAGACCTGGGCGGCGTTGTTGAACATGCCGGCCTTGGCGCTGTCGCCGGCGGTCGCCATGATGATCTCTTCCAGGCTCTTGCCGGACATGTCGCTGTCTTCGAGCAGGCCGTTCAGATTGGTCACGTAGGTGTTGTGGTGCTTGCCGTGGTGAAATTCGAATGTCTTGGCCGACATGTGCGGCTCGAGCGCATCTTTCTCATAAGGCAGTGCAGGAAGTTCAAAAGCCATAATGCTCCCTCTCGTATGCTAAATGACTTAACCGAATGTGACGCCAGCGGGCGCTGACGGCACGTTAGACCACGCCCATGCGCGGCGCAACGTGTTGGCAATCGGCGCGCACGGACGGTGCCGGGCTTTAATTCGGCCCTACAGTCCCATATAAGTTGCAAATGCCGAGTTTCCAGTGCCCGCGGGGTGAAGGACCGATGACGGTGCGCCGATGGCCGAACTGAGCTACTGCGCCGAACAGGTCCACGATTTCGACAACGACCGGTTCCTGACCGGCCTGTTCGCCGACGATGCGGTGCGCGAGGATCTGTTCGCGCTCTATGCCTTCAACCTGGAGCTCGCCAAGATCCGCGAGACCGTGTCGGAGCCGATGATCGGACGCATGCGCCTGCAGTTCTGGCGCGACGCGGTGCCGGGTCTGGTGTCCGGGGAACCGCCGGCGCACGCGGTCGCCGAACCGCTCTCCGAATGCGTGCGCCGCGCGGGGATTCCGGAAGCGAACCTTCTGGACCTGATCGAGGCCCGCGAGACCGACATGGACGACGTGCCACCGGCAGACCTGGCCGCGCTCGAGGCCTATGCCGAGCGGACCTCGTCAACGGTCATGGCGATGGCGCTCCGGGTGCTGGGGGAGGATCCGGCGCGCCACGCTGAGTTGGTGAAATCCGCCGGCATCGGGCTGGCGCTGGTGGGGCTGGTGCGCGCCATCCCGTACCAGTCGTCGACCGGCCGCGTGACGCTGCCCGCCGATCTTTGCGCCGGCGCCGGGCTCGACCCGTCGCAGCCACACCAGTGGCCGACGAACCCGGATATGAGCGCCATCACCGGGCCGATCCTGGCGGCGGCGGAAGCGTACATCTCGGATGCGAGACAGGCGGGCAGGGGGCTCAACCGCCGCGCGTTGCCGGCGTTTTTGCCGCTCAGTCTGGCGGCACTTTATCTCAAGGATCTGCGGAAACAGGGCGGCGACCCCGGCCGTCACGCGGCGCGTCCGCCCGGGGTGCGGCGGCAACTCACCGTGTTCTGGCGGTCGATGCTGGGGCGGCCGTAAGGCCTTCCGTCATCCCGGGCGAGCCGCGCATTGCGCGTCGAGACCCGGGACGACGAGGCGGAGGAGTTACCTCGTCCGTCTCAGCCGCATCAGCTCGTGCGACGACACCTGCGGGAAGATCGACGGCGCGTTCATGTGATAGAGCATCACCGCGCCCCGGTTAGTGTCGGGAAAGCCGCCGCGGGTATCGTCGAACTTGCGGACTTCCAGCACCGTGATGACGTTGGTGCGGGAATCCCGGCTGCGCCAGGTCACCGTCGGGTTGTCCATGCGCGGCTTGGCGAGCGGCGCGATCGAGCGCTTCCAGATTTCCGTCGGTTCGCCGTAGCGCGCCTGGTAATAGGCGACGATGTCCTCGAACTGCTCGGCCTCGAACAGGGCATGGAACCGGGACGGGCTGCCCTGGTCGTAGCGGGTGATGGCGCTGGCGCCGGTATAGAGGATCGTCGGCACCACGAACGCCGGCTGCAGGTCGGCCGGCCAGTCGACCGGCTCGACGCAGAACAGCGTCGTGCCGCGGTTTTTCTTGACGCAAGAATTGAGCGGGTCGATGCCGTCCTGTTGCGGCGGCAGGGTGTTCTCCAGCGTCACCGACTCGCCCAGGCTCAGCACCACGTCGTCGAGCGAGGTGCGCGTCAGCACGCCGGGCCGGGGCGGGGGCGGCACGCCGGGGGTGACGTCGGAGGGTTCGACCTCGGTCACCGGCCACTGCCCCTGATCGGGGAGTGCGGTCGGCGTGCCGTCGCGGAGCGCTTCCGACAACAGCCGTTCGGCGGCGGCCTGGCGGTCCTGCTCATCCAGCTTCTCGACCTTGGGGCCGTCGTCCGGTCCCTTCGGCCCCTCGAAAAGCTGGCGGATGCGGCCGACCATCTCCGAGACGACGCCCTTTTCGGTGCGGAGTTCAGAGCCGTCCTCGGGTGAGATCGCGGTCACGCCGAGGGTCTGCTGCTGGCCCTCGGCATTCTTCTTCTCGACGGTCATGGTCCACGGGTCCGGGATCGGCGGCTTGGCCCGCTTGACCCGCTGGTCCTCGGGCACGTCGAGCTCGTTCAGGCCGATCTTGCCTTCCTCGGGCGGCGGCGCGCCCGGTGCCGGCGGCTGATCGCGGGCCGGGCCCAGCACCGTGGTCAGCCGGTCGAGGAAGTTCTCGTCCAACTGGTTGTCCCGGGTCGGCGTGGCGCCCGGCTGGCGGCCTTCTTCCGGGGCGCGGAGTTCGACGCCCGTGAGATCGAGCATCCTGTCGTCGACGACCTGGCCGCGCGCCGGATCGTTCTCCGGCACCATGTTGTCGATGACCCGCGGCAGCGGCTCGCGCTCGACTTTCGGCGCCTTGTATTCGGGCGCCTTCATGCCGGCTTCCTCCTCCTGGTCGCCGCGGAAAAAGCGCGCCAGCTTCTGCAGCTTGAAATCCGTTTCCTCGGCCTTGTCGTCCGGCAGCCGGGCGACGTCGACCTCCTTGCGCGGCTCGGGCGTGCCGTTGTCGAGCGACGGGCGCACGATGGGTAGGCCGTACACATCCTCGTCCTGGTATTCGTTGCCGAGGTTGCTGAGCCGTTGCCACATGCGCGACGCCGGCTGTTCGCGCGCGGTGACGGGCTTGTCCGGGACCGGCAACTGGTGGCCGGACGGGCGCAACGGCTTGGGGTCGGTCCGGCCCTGTTCGGTCTTGCGTTTCTCGTAGCGTTCGCGCTCGCGGCGGACGGCGTCGCTATCCCGCGCCCGACGCAGGATTTCCGCCGGGCTGTCCCGGTCCGGCGTGGCGCGGCGTGCCGGCGCGGTGCGCGGTTCGTCCAGTCCCTTGGGAATTTCCATCAACGGGTCGGGCCTTGGTTCCTGACTGACGGGGGCTTTCCGGGGCGCGGTCCGGGGGGTATACGGCGCCGGTTCGCCGGTGATGCTGTCCCGGCCGCGCGGCGTGCCGTAGCGTTCCCGGTTCTGGATCGGATCGTTGCCGAGAAGCTTGTCGTAGCGCCTGAGCTGCGCCGCCATGTCGCCCGGCGGCGGCAGTACGTTGGGGTCCTCCGGCTCGACGAGACCGCCGGGACGCCGGAGCTGACCGTTCCGGGACCCGGGCAGGGGCTCCAGGCCGGGCGGCAGGGCCGGGATGTTGCCGGCGGTATCGCCGGGCGGCGGGATGATCCCCGGAACTTCGCCCTCGGGCGCGGCGAGGCCGGGAATCTCCGGTCCGCCCTGTTCCGGGTCGGGTGGCGCGGGGCCGTCCGGCAATTCCGGCGCGGCAAGGCCCGGCACCTGGATATCGTCACCCGTGGGCGGTAATTCGGGCGCGGCGAGGCCGGGCACCTGATCGCCGGTGCCGGGGGGCGAAACCGGCTCGGCGATACCGGGCGGGGCCGACGGCGTACCGGTGCCCGGCGGTTCGGATGGCGCCTCCAACTGCGGCGCGGCGAGGCCGGGCACCTCGGCGGTTTCGGACTCAACACTGGGCACGGCCAGGCCGGGCGCGGCATTCGCGGGCGGCGGCTCGACGCCGACCATGCCCGGTGCCTGTTCGAGCGGCGGCACCACAGGGCCTTCGGGCAGGCCGAATTCGTTCTCGCGCGGTTTTTCGCCGCCGACCATGCCGGTCATGCGGTCGACCATGCGTCCCGCCGCGCTGTCGCTCTCCGGGCGGGACGGGGCCGGTTGGCTGCCGAAGCGGTCGGCCGGGTTCACCAGTTCCTGGCCGTCCGGGCCGATTTGTTGGTTCGTCCTGGGGGCGGAATCCCGTTTCTCGTCGCCGCCGATCAGGCCGCCCAGGGTGACGACGCTGTTGACCCCGTCCCAGAACTTTTCGAGGAAACCCGGTTCCGGTGCCGGCACGTCGGCGCGGCGTTCCGGGGCCTGCTCCATCGGTGTCAGGGTTTGCTGTTCCTGTTTGGCGATCTCGTCGGTCGAACGCATCGCCGGTGGCGGCGGGGCCTTCTTGGGCGGTTCAGGCTTGTCCGCCGTCTTTGCGGGCGGCGCCTTGGGGGCGGGCTTCGGTTCAGGTGCCGGCGGCGTGGCGGCGCTCGTCGCGGGCGCGGGTTCGGGTTTCTTCGGCGGCACCAGACCGGAAAGCCTGGGGTCCGGCGCGGCGGGCGTCGCCGGTTTGGCCGCCGACGGCGAGGCGACCCGCTTCCTGGGTTGAGTCAGCGCCTCCTTGACCTTTTCGGTGACGCGCGGCTGGCTCGATTTCCTGAGCGTGCCGTTGCGCTTGGAAAGCAGCATGTGCGCGATCCGGAAATGGCCGAGATCGACGGCGACGTCGGCGGGCGTCATGCCGTCGGCGTTCTTGGCGGAGAGATCGGCGCCGGCGTCGATGGCCGCCTGCACGGCGTCCTGGTCGTTGACCTCGACGGCGTTGAACAGCGCCTCGTTCGGGCTTTGCGCGGGCAGCGGCGCGGCGAGGGCGAAAACGAACACGCAGGCGAGCAGAACCGCCGCGAGGCGCGGCACGCCCTTCGGGAGGAGTATGTGGATCGGGATAGAGGATCGCGTGCTCATCGGCGAGTTTTCAGATACGCTGCCCCCGTCCACGATAAGAGGTTGAAAACATGTCGTTTCAAAGGCAGTTCCCAGATATTGCCGCGCGGAATCGATTCTACGCTGAATATACACCGATTTTTAACTTTTAGACATGCCGGTGGGCAAAAAAAGCACACGATCTCGTAGCGATTTGTCCACAAGTTCATAGATTTAGCGATAGAGACAACAGCTAGGGAAGAACCCGGAAAGGGAGGTAAGAAATGGAATATCGCCGATTGGGGGCCAGCGGCCTCAAGGTTTCGCCGATCTGTCTCGGCACCATGATGTTCGGGGGACGCACGTCCGAAAAGGACGCGGCGCGCATCGTTTCCCATGCGCGCGGCGCCGGCGTCAACTTCATCGACACCGCCGACGGCTACAACAAGGGCGAGTCGGAGCGCATCGTCGGACGCGCCATCAAGAAATACCGCGACGACTGGGTGCTGGCGACCAAGGTCTTCGTGCCGATGGGCGACGGGCCCAACCAGCGCGGGCTCAGCGCCAAGTGGATACACCAGGAATGCGAGGCCAGCCTCAGGCGCCTCGGTACCGACTACATCGACATCTACTACTTCCACAAGGACGACGAGGAGACGCCGCTCGAGGAAAGCCTGGAAGCGGCGGCGAAGCTGATATCCGACGGCAAGATCCGCTACTACGGCATATCGAACTACTTCGGCTGGCGCCAGACGCTGCTGTGCACGACGGCCGAGGCCATGGGCGTGTCGCTGCCGGTGGTCTGCCAGCCCTACTACAACGCCATGACCCGCGAGGCCGAGCGCGACGTTTTGCCGTCGTGCGAGCATTTTGGGCTCGGCGTGGTGCCCTACAGCCCGCTCGCGCGCGGCGTGCTGACGGCCAAGTACGATCCCGCCAGGGATCCGGGCAAGAACACCCGCGCCGGCGCCGGCGACAAGCGCATGCTGTCGACGGAATGGCGGCCGGAAAGCCTGAAACTGGCGCAGAAGGTCAAGAAGCACGCCGAAAAAAGGGGCATGACCGCGGCCGACTGGGCGGTCAACTGGGTGCTCGCCAACCCGATCGTCACCGCCGTGCTGGCGGGCCCGCGCACGATGCAGCAGTGGAAGGCGTACCTCGGCGCGCTCGACCGCATGGACGACTGGTCCGAGCAGGACGAGGCGTTCTGGGACAAGCTGGTCTCGCCGGGCCATCCGTCGACGCCGGGCTACAACGACCCGCAGTATCCGATCCGGGGACGGCCGGTTTAAGCGCCTGTCACTCCTCCGGCACCAGATCCCAGGTTCCGGGTTTGTGGTCGTCCTGCGGGCCCCGTCGGCGCGGCAGCACGTAAAGCGCGATGAAGTGCCGTACGGTCCCGTCGCCGCCGAGCAGCGGCAGGATCAGGCGCGAATAGCTGAGGAACGAACGGTCCCTGTCCTTTAGGCCGAGCTTGCGTTCCCAGTAGTGGTGACCGCCGTTCCGCGCGATCTCGGCATAGATCGCCGCCGTATCCCGGTTGGTGGTCTCGTCCGCTGTGTCGTGCAGGTAGCGCCCCGTCAACTCGATGCCGATGAAATCGCGCAGTGCGGTGCCGGCAAAGCGCCACCTGTAGGCCCGCTCGCCGCCGGTTCCGGTTTCGATGTCGACGATCACCAGCTTGGAGGCGATGGCGTAGAGGTCCATCAGGTCGACGTCGTGGAGGCAGGGTGCCGGTTTGTCCGCAGGCTTCTTCGCGCGCCAGAAATCGATCAGGGTCCGGTAGTCGTCGTGGAGGCCGGCAACGGCATCGAGGTCCATAAATTCGATTATATCTGGAAATCCCCCGGATGCGATACCGATCAACGGTGTGAAAACCGGGGGATTTCGACTATCGCGGGGGGAAGGCTGATTATTCCGCCGCCAGCAGCGCGTTGCCGTCGAGCCAGACCGCGAGGTCGGCCAGCGCACGCTCGGAGAGCTTGATCTTGCGATCGCGGCCGCGCGGGCGCTGCTTCTTCGGCAGGTGATCGGTGTCGAGCGGCGGAAACAGCCCGAAGTTGGCGTTCATCGGCTGGAATGTCTCGGCGTCGGCGCCGCCGGTGACGTGCGCCAGGATCGCCCCCATCGAGGTCGTTTCGGGCGGTGCCGAGGGGGTGAGCCCGAGCCGTTCGGCGGCGGCGAACCGGCCCGCCATCAGGCCGACGCCGGCGCTTTCCACGTAGCCCTCGCAGCCGGTGATCTGTCCGGCGAACCGGAGCCGCGGCATCGCCCTGAGCCTGAGCGTTTCGTCCAGCAGCTTCGGCGAGTTGATGAAGGTGTTCCGGTGAATGCCGCCGAGGCGCGCGAACTCGGCGTTCTCGAGCCCCGGGATCATGCGGAAGATGCGCTTCTGCTCGCCGTAGGTCAGCTTGGTCTGGAAGCCGACCATGTTGAACAGCGTGCCGAGCTTGTTGTCCTGACGGAGCTGCACGATGGCGTGCGGCTTTTTCGTCGGGTTGTTGGGATCGGTCAGGCCGACCGGCTTCATCGGCCCGAAGCTGAGCGTCTTGCGGCCCCGTTCGGCCATGACCTCGATCGGCAGGCAGCCCTCGAAATAGGGGGTGTCCTTTTCCCAGTCCTTGAACTGCGTCTTCTCGCCCGCGATGAGCGCGTCGATGAAGGCGTCGTACTGGGCCTCCGTCATCGGGCAGTTGACGTAGTCCTTGCCGTCGCCCCCCTCGATACCTGACTTGTCGTAGCGGGACTGGAACCACGCCACGTCGAAGTCGATGCTTTCGCGGTAGACGATGGGCGCGATGGCGTCGAAGAAGGCAAGCTGGTCCTCGCCGCTGACCTCCAGGATCGCCCGGGTCAGGTCGGGCGACGTGAGAGGCCCGGTGGCGACGATGACGCTCGACCAGTCTTCGGGCGGCAGGCCCGTGACTTCGCCGCGCTCGATGGTGATCAGCGGGTGGTCCTCAAGCGCCTTCGTGACCTCGGCCGAGAACGCGTCGCGGTCGACGGCCAGCGCGGCGCCCGCCGGCACCCGGTGATTGTCGGCGGCGTGCATGATCAATGACCCGGTGCGGCGCATCTCCTCATGCAGCAGGCCGACGGCGTTGGTCGTGTAATCGTCGGAGCGGAACGAGTTGGAGCACACCAGTTCGGCGCAGCCGTCGGTGTGATGCGCGTCGGTTTTCCGTACCGGCCGCATCTCGTGCAGGATCACCGGCACGCCGGCGTGTGCGATCTGCCAGGCGGCTTCCGAGCCGGCAAGGCCGGCGCCGATGACGTGGACGGGTTCGGGGTGCGTGTTCGCGTTCATGACAATCCGGTTAATCGCTGTTTAAGACATTGAAACGACAATGCCTTCGCTAGAGCGTAGTGAGCAAGAACACTGACTGCAATGGGCGCGGTGCTTATACTTGTTCGCTTTCTTTGTCCAGCAATTCGCAATAGTTGAACCGTTGGGCGAAGCGCTGAATGGAGTGGATCCGCGCATGGCGCTGAATGACGAAGTCGACCAGAGCGAATACGAGAGGCTGTCGCAGCAGGAAGCCGACGAGATTATTGAATCGCACGAGCTGTTCCTGAAGGGCGCGCGCGGCGGCGAACGCGCCAAGTTCGCGATGAAGGACCTGTCGTACCTGGATTTCAGCGGCCGCGACCTGAGCCGCGCCGATTTTGTCGGCACCGTCATGGCCAACTGCGAGTTCGAGGGCACCAAGTTCGAGGAGGCGAACCTGTTCGCCTGCGACCTGCGGCATTCGGTACTGGTGCGTGCCAACCTGGACCGGGCCGATCTGCGCGGGGCGTGCCTCGCCGGTGCCAACATGACGCTGGCCAGCTTCATCGACTGCGATATGCGCGACGGGGTGCTGCTTCGCTCGGGCGCCAAGGGCGACCTGATGCCGATGAACAGGAACGACGCCAGCCCCGGCATGGAAAAGGCCAAGGTGCGCGGTGCCGACATGAGCGGTGCCAAGGTGTCGGACAGCATCATCGTGCAGACCGATATGACGGACTGCAATCTCAAGAACGCCAAGTTCGTGCGCGCCAACCTGTCGCTCTCGAACCTGACCGGCTGCAACCTGGAGGGTACGGACTTCACGGACGCCAATTTGTCGGGTGCGGTGTTTCACGGCGCGATCTTCACCGGCACCACGCTCGACGGCGCCGACCTGTCGGGCGCCGACCTGATCGGCGCGATGTTCGACAACGTGGATTTCTCCAAGGTCGATCTCACCGACGCCAAGGTCGCCAAGAGCCTGGAGGCGGTCGACCTGTCGCTCAAGGAGATCATCGCCCAGCACGCGGCGTGGATGCGCACCAATGGCAAGGAAGGCGCGCGGGCGCAGTTCTCGAAACGGGACCTTTCCAACAACAACCTGTCCGGCGTCAATCTGTCGGCCGCCGACTTTTCGCTCGCCATCATGAAGGGCGCCGACCTTTCCAAGTCGGAATGCCTGATGACGGATTTTTCCTACTGCGATCTGCGCGGCGCCGTGTTCAATCGTGCCGATCTCAGGGGGGCCAAGTTCTCCCGCGCCAACCTGACGCACGCCAACCTGGTGGCCGTCGATCTGTCCGAGGTGCTGGTCGCGAGCCGCGCCGGCGGCGGCGAATGGCGGGCCAACCTGGATCACGCGAAACTGAAGGGGGCGCTGCTGAACGGCGCCAACCTGAAGAACGCCGACTTCACCAACTGCGACTTTACCGAGGCCGACCTGCGCGACGCCGATTTCCGGGGCTCGCTGCTGACGGATGCGGTCTTCACCGGCGCCGACATGCGCGGCGCCAACTTCGACAACACCGACCGCCGCGGCGCGGTCGACCTGCCCAAGGCGTTCGAGGAAGAAGAGGACGAGGAGTAACGGGATCCTCGTCACCCTGAACTCGATTGGGGCCCCACGACATGCTTCGAGACGGATGCTGCGCACCCTCCTCAGCATGAGGATGCTCTCTTGGCCTCATCCTGAGGAGCCCCAAAGGGGCGTCTCGAAGGATGTGTCCTGAATCGCGTTTAGGACGACGTTGCCGTTTTGGGCGAGGTTGCCGGAGACTCAGATCCCCAGCGCCGTCTGGATGCGGCGGATGTGGAAATCCTCGACCTTGCTGACCGAACTGGCGAACGGCAGCGCGCTTTCCTTGTGCGCGCGGGCGACGGCGATCGCCACGTCGACGATGAACTCCTTGTAGGCCTTGGCGTCGCGTTTATCGAGCCGCTGGTCGAGCATCAGGCCCGCCGCCTTGACCTGCCGGAGCGCGGTTTCGATCGGCTTCTCGCCGCTCATCGCCGAGGAGACGGCGGTGCAGTGCGAAACGAACGTTTCCTGGTCGGCCTCGACCACGTCGTCGAGGATGGCGGCGACGAAGTCGGACTTGCGGCGTTTGTCGCCGGCCTTGCCCAGGAACGTGGCGAACGCCTTGTATTCGCGCTGCTCGGACATGGTCGAATAGTCGACGGCGGAGATCATCGTTGCGACCACGAGCGGCAACCGCCCCAGCAGTTCCCATTCGCCTTCGCTGAATTCGTCCGTGTAGTTCACGTCCCCGCCCTTACATGTCCAGCGCGCTCTGTATCTGGCGCAGGTAAAATTCTTCCTTCTTGCTGATCGAGCTGCCGAACGCGAAGAAGCCCTCCTTGGAGGCCGAGGCCACCGCCGTCGCCGCGTCGATCAGAAACTTCTTGTACTGCTTGGCGTCCTTTTTGTCAGCCATGCTTTCGAGAATCTCGCCGGCCTCGCCGACGACGCGGATGCGGTCCTCGAGCGGCGACTCGTGCGACGCCGACGCGCCGATGGACGCGAAAAGGACGTCGAACTCGTCCGTGCCTTCGTCCTCGATGGCGTCGAGCACGTCGGCAACGAGCTGTGTCTTACCGTATTTCTTGCGCAGTTTGACGAGCGAATCCTTGAAGGCTTGGATCTCTTCCTCTTCGGACTCCATGTCGTCGCCGGTGTCGTCGGATGCGGAAATGACCGCCGCCGCGATGATCGGCGCGGAGGCGATCTTTTTCCATTGTTCGGGATCGAAATCGCTTTTCGATGTCATGTTTTCCCCCATGTTCGAGCACGGCCCCATGCTAGCGCAACAGGGGCCCGTGTGTCATTGGCGGCGCGGGGTCTGACCGCGCCGGTGCCGTTTCCGGCACGCCATAGGACTATGCCCGGCCGTGCAAGGGCTCCAGCCACATTTTGTCATTTATTGTTAAATCGGCTGAAACATTCACGCTGCCGCGAACGGACCGACACGTGCGGCGAAGTGTGCTACAGTTCCGGCAATGATGCATCGGCCGCGCGGTACGGTGACTGCCCCTCGGCCGGCGAACCGAGATGAGGAGACGCACCGTGCGTACGTTCCTGAAACCGTTGATGGCCGCCGCCGCACTGCTGGTTCTGCCCGCGGCGGCACAGGCGGCGCCGCAACTGCTCGGCGTGATCGCGACGTCGTCGCCGCTGAAACTGCAATGCGACGGCAATACCTGCGCCGTCGAGCTGTCCACGTTCTGCCTGCAGTCGGAACGGGACACGCCGGATCGTCACCATGTCTATTCGGTGCACGATTTTTCCAAGTTCAGCGTGATTGCCGAGGGTGCCGGCGGGCGCGAACGCGCGCTGCCGCTTGGCGCCGCCAAGGTCCGTGCCGAGCGCGGCTACACCGCCGCCAGGCTGGAGTTTTCGGTGCGCGGTCTCGCGGGCCGCGACCTGACCGCCAAGGCTCTTGCCGTCGCCGAGGGGGGCGTGCTGGTGCCGATGCCGGTGCCGGGCGATCCGAACCCGATCCGGGACGGCGAGGTCGAGCACGCGATGACCTCGTTGCACCCGGTCGCCGACCGGATCTTCAAGCTGCACGGCACCGAGTTCGAGGCCATCAAGGTGGTCAGCCGGGTGCTGAGCGAAACGCCGGCGCAAGGCCGTCTCAAGAAGCACGACCGTGAGAACCTGTGGCAGAACACGTTCGGCAAGACCGCGCGGGAATCGATCGGCCCGGGCATGCATCGCGCCGCCGACGTGGTCGGCTACTGCCAGTACCGCACGTCCCAGGGCCGGTTCTTCAGCGTGCGCCGCTGCCTCGAGCAGCGCCTCGACGGCATGATGATGAACCTCAACACCGACTACTGGAAAGCGGTCAAGCCGGGGTCGTAATTTTTTCGTGCCAGCAAACTTCTCCGACCCTACAATCCGCCCATGACAGATTATCTGAACGATGTCGAAGAACTGGCTGCGCAGGTGCCCGACGGGGCGCTGCTGGCGCTGCCGCCGGAATACAGTTTCGTGCCGATGGCGCTGGTGCGCGCGATCATCCGCCGGGGCGTCAAGGACCTGCACATCCTGACCGTGCCGATTAGCGGCATGGCCGCCGACATGCTGATCGGCGCCGGCTGCGTGAAGACCGTCGAGTGCGCCGCCGTGTCGCTGGGCGAGGCAGGCCCCGCGTCGCGTTTCGGCGCCGCCGTGGAAAGCGGGTCGATCAAGATCATCGACAGCACCTGCCCGGCCATTCACACCGCGCTGCAGGCGACGGAGAAGGGCGTCCCGTTCATGCCGCTGGGCGGCATCATCGGCTCGGACATCCTGAAATACCGCGGCGACTGGAAGGTGGTCGACGATCCGATGGGCGCGGGCAACGGCCGCATCGTCCTGATCCCGGCGATCAGCCCGGACGTGGCGATCATCCACAGTCCGCTCGCCGACCGGGACGGCAACGTCTGGATCGGCCGCCGCCGCGAGCTGGCGACCATCGCGCACGCCGCCAAGACGTTGCTGGTGACCGTCGAGAAAATCCAGAACGAGAGTCTGCTGGCCTCCGAAGCGACCGCGGCGGCGACGCTGCCCGGATTTTACGTGACGGCGCTGGCCGAGGCGAAGATGGGGGCGAAGCCGCTCGGCCTTGTCGAGCATTACGCACCCGACGCCGACGAGATCGCCGCCTATGCCCGCGAGAGCCGTACCGAGACGGGCTTCGACGCTTACCTGCAAAGGACCGTTTTCGGCACCCAAGAGGCCGCCGAGTGAGCTATTCCCGCGACGAATTCCTGATCACGGCCATTGCCCGGTTGCTGGCAACCGACGACGTGCGCCACGTCGCCGTCGGCGCGGCGTCGCCCATTCCCGGGGCCGCCGCGCTGCTGGCGCGCAAGGTCAACGGCGGCATGCCGCGTGTGTCGCTGATCCACGGCAAGGCCACCAATCCGTTCTGTGACGGCGGGCGCGAGATCTTCGATGCCGCTGGGCAGGGACGCATCGATGTCTTTTTCCTGGGCGGCGTGCAGATCGACGGCCAGGCCAACCTGAACCTGGTCGGCACCGGCGATTATCCGACGGTCGACAAGCGCTTTTCGGGATCGTTCGGGTCCGCGTTCATGTACTTCACGGTGCCCAAGGTGATCCTGTTCCGGCCTGAGCATTCCCGCCGCGTATTCGTGCCCAGGGTCGATTTCATCTCCGCGCCCGGCGTTTCAGACCCGGACGTGCATCGCCCCGGCGGACCGAAGTTCCTGGTCACCGAGCTTTGCGTGATGTCGTTCGACCGGAACAAGGGCCGGTTCAGGCTGGAAAGCGTAACCCCCGGCCGCACGGTCGAGGAGGTGCTGGACAACACCGGCTTCGAGATCGATGTCCCGGAAAACGTCCCCGAGACGCCGGTGCCCGAGGAAGACCGGCTGGCGCTGCTGCGCTCGTCGGTCGGCCTCGAAGTCGCGGATACGTATCCCGGTTTCGCGCGCGACGTGCTCGGCGTCGAGGTCGCGGCTTAGTTCTCAAAAATTATCGTCATCCCGGGCGAAGTGCGTTTGCGCTGAGACCCGGGACCCATTTATCGGCTTGCTAAAAACGTGGCGATGGGTCCCGGATCGCAAGCCTCGCAATGCAAGCCTGCGGCTTGCGCTCGGCTACCGTCCGGGATGACGTAAAATGCATTAAATACTCACCGTCTTGCCGTCCTCGGCGACCTCGTAATCCTTCGCGACCTCCGGCAGGTGCTTCATCATGTCCGGCCCGAAGTGAGTCAGGATCAGGCGCCTGGGCGCGATATCCGCCATGTGCGTTTCGAGGGTTTTCAGGTCGAGGTGTCCCTTCACCTGCTTGTCGAAGAACAGGCATTCGGTAATGAACAGGTCGGCATTTTGGCCGGCGCCCCTGACGCCGTCGCACCACTGCGTGTCGCCGGTGTAGGCGACGGTCTTGCCGTCGACCGTGACGCGCAGCGCGTAAGGCGGATCGCCGCAGGCGTGCGAGACCGGGAACGTCTCGACCGCAAGTCCCGCGACCTCAGTCGTTTCCAGTTTCGGCATCTCGACGACGACGGTTTCGAACTTGCGGGGCGCCTCGGTCGAGCCCGGAAACAGCAGCTCCATGGCGTCCCGCAGCCGTGCTTTCGTCCCCGGCGGCCCGGCGACCACCAGATCCTTGTCGCGCTTCGAGTAGAGCTGCGCATCGAGGATAAAGAACGAGATGCCGGCGAAGTGATCGCCGTGCAGGTGGGTCAACAGGATCGTGTCGATGCTGTTCGGATCGATCCCGTGGTGGCGGATCGCCGTCATGCTGGTGGCGCCGCAGTCGATCAGGAAGGCGGTCTTTTCCGCCTGCACGTAAAAGCAGGTGTTGAAACGGCCGCCGGTCCCGAAGGCGTCGCCGCAGCCGACGAATGTCAGTTCCATGTGCTCAACTCTCCGGTTCCGGTTCAGGTTTCACCAGCGCGCGGTAGGCGTGCCACGTGGCATGGCCGATCAGCGGCAGGGTCAGCGCGAGGCCGACGAACGCCGTCGCCATGCCGGCAGCCGTGACGACGACGATGATCGCCGCCCAGACGATCATGGCGCGCGGGTTCCGGGCAACCGCGAACACGGACGTCAGCAGTGCGGGCAGGAAGTCGGCGCGCTCGCCCAGCATCATCGGCAGCGACACCGCGCTGATCAGGAACGCGAACACCGCGAACACGGCGCCGATCACGGTGCCGACGGCGAGGAACGTGAGCCCGTCCACCGAGAACAGCGTGGTGTTGAGCAGGTTCTGCAGCGTCAGCATGCCGTAGGGGAAGTTGATCACGTAGATCAGCGCCGCCGTCCGCACCCACAGGATAAGGAAGAACGCCATCGCCAGCCCCGATCCGAGGATACGGCCCGGCGCGCGCCGCCACGCGGTCAGCGCGCTCGCGAAGGTCGGCGTCTCGCCGGATTCGAGCCGGCGGTTCAACTCGTAGATGCCGACCGCGAACACCGGGGCGACCAGCACGAACCCGGCGCTCATCGGCCAGATCAGGTAGTAATAGCCGAGCTGGTAGAGCCCGGCGGTGACGGCGTAGCCGAGAACCACAAAAATCAGTCCGTAAGTGAGGCCGATCCATCTGGTGCGGCGCAGGTCGTTCCAGCCGGCGGCGAGCCAGGTCCAGGGCTCCGTCGTCGAGACGACGTTGATACGCCCGGCGAACGGCATTGCCGTCGGCGGCGGCTGCTGTTCGGTGGTGTGCGATTGTGCGTTCTCGGACACGTTTCTCTCCTGCGGCCACGTTAGCGCGCCGGAAAATCTCCAGCAATCGCCGCTGCCGGCGTTGCCTTCCATACGTGAGGATATACACTCCCGCTTCGTTGAAATCACTACGGGAGTTGACCGGTATGACTGCGCAACCGGCGCCGAAGGGCGCGCTCGACGGTATCAAGGTTCTGGACCTGTCGCGCGTCCTGGCGGGGCCCTGGTGCGCGATGGTGCTGGGCGACCTCGGCGCCGACGTGATCAAGATCGAAAGTCCCGAAGGGGACGACGTGCGCCACTTCGGCCCGCCGTTCAAGAACGGCGAGAGCGCGTATTTCATGGTCGGCGGCCGCAACAAGCGCAGCGTCGTTGCCGATCTCAAGACCGAGGCGGGCCTCGCGCTGGTCAAGCGGCTGGCGCTGACCGCCGACGTGCTGGTCGAGAACTTCCGCAAGGGCACGCTGGAAAAATTCGGCCTCGACCCGGCGGAACTGCGCAAGGAAAACCTGGGCCTGATCGTCTGTTCGGTTTCCGGGTACGGGCGCACCGGGCAGATGTCGGAACGCGCCGGTTACGACTTCGTCATCCAGGCGGAAAGCGGCCTGATGTCGATTATCGGCGACGAGGACACGGAACCGATGAAGGTCGGCGCCGCGGTCACCGATATCGTCGCCGGGCAGTACGCAACGCAGGGCGTGCTGGCGGCGCTCTATCACCGCGAACGGACCGGCGAGGGGCAGGACGTGGATATCTCGCTGCTGGACGGCGCGGTGACGCTGCTCGCCAATCAGGCGGCGGCCTACCTGATGACCGGCGAGCGGCCGCCCCGGCTCGGCAACGACCACCCGACCGTGTGCCCGTACCGGCCGTTCGAGACGGCGGATTTCCCCATCGCGCTGGCGATCGGCGCCAACCGGCAGTTCAGAAAGCTCTGCACCGCCATGGGCCGGCCGGAAATGGCCGACGACGAGAGGTTCGCGACCAACCCGGCCCGGGTCGAGAACAGGAAAGCGCTTTACGAGATTCTGGAAGCCGAGTTCATGACCCGGACCCGCGACGAATGGCTCGCCGCGCTGCATGCCGAGGGGCTGCCGGCGGGCGCGATCCGCACCGTCGACCAGGTCATGGAGGCGCCGGAACTGGCCGAACGCGGCGTCGTTCAGGAGATCGAGCACGAAACCGTCGGGCGCATGCGCATCGTCGCCTCGCCGATCAAGCTTTCGAAGACGCCGGTGCGGGTCTATCTCGCGCCTCGCCCGCTCGGTGCCGACGGCGACAATCCGGACTGGCGTTAGAATAATTCTGTATCCGGCGATTCGAAACAGGCGTATATTCCGTTATGGTCGAAATTTCGGAACGCGAGGCTCAACGGCGCGACGTGCTGACGCAACTGCTGCAGCACCGCAAAAACGCGTTCAACTCCCCCCGGGACCGGCAACCGGCGTATACACCGAAAGGCCGCGAGATATACGACACCGTCGAGATTTCCGACGGCGCCAAGATCGTCAACCTGAAGCGCGGCCTCGACCTCGCCCGCGATATCCTCACCGACCGGGATCCGGCGACGCTCAAGGAGCGGGTCAAGCAGGGCTCCGCCGACATCGACCGCATCGGCAAACTGTTCCGCGCCGTGTTCACCGGGCTGCGTTCTTTCTTCGGGCGATTTTACTGATCCCCTTACCCGGCGCCCGTCCCGGATCAAGTCCGGGACAAGCGCCACCCTTTCCCGAGGGAAGGTGAGGGGCCTAAAGTCCGTACTTCTTCAACTCCATGCGCTGGTCGTGCTTGCTGTCGAAGCGGCGTTCGACGCGGCGCTTGATGGCGTTGATCTCGTTGCGGGAATATCTTGGCCGGTCCTTGCCGTCGTCCCCGGCGCGCGCGCCGGCGGCACGGATCTCGTCCAGTTCCCGGCGCAGTTTTTCGATGTCGCCGTCCGGCGTGTCGTTTTCGAGCATGCGGCGGCGGTGGATCAGGTTGAGCGCATCGATATCGCCGGGGCCGTAGACCGGGGCGACCGGCTCCTCGTGCACGTAGATATCGACGTATTTCTGTACAGTGGCGTCGTCGACGGCGGGGGCCCTGGGCGGCCAGTCGTCGATATCGGGCGCTTGGGCGCAGGCGCAAAGCAGGATGGCTGGGACGAGGGCGAAAAGCCGTCTCATTCCCTCTATGTAAGGATCATCTGCGTACAGCGGAAGAGGGCGATGATCTTGCCCGTGTTCTCGTCCACCACCTCGGCGTCCCAGACGTGCGTGCGCCCGCCCAGGTGCTTGGCCGTGGCAATGGCGCGGATCGCGCCCTCGCGGGCGGTGCCGACGTGGTTCGACTTGAGCTCGATGGTGGTGAAGCTCTTGGCGCCGTCGGGCAGATGCGCCAGCGTCGCGTAGCCGCATGTCGTGTCGGCGAGCGCGATCACCGCCGCCGCATGCAGGTAGCCGTTGGGCGCGACGTGGTGCGGCTTGATTTCGAGCCGCGAAACGAGCCGGCCGTCCGCGACCTCGACCGGTTGCACGCCCATGTACGCGGGCAGGAAGCCCTCGCCGCGGGCGACCACGGATTCGACGGTGACGTCGGGACGGAATTTCGATTCGGGCATTACTGGAGGACTCCGTTGGCGCGCAGCATCTGCGACACGAACAATAGAAAGAACGACGCGCCTGTCCAGTACAATGCGCGCAGGAATCGCACCCGTTTCTTGTCGCGGATGTCGGAGACCTTGACGATTTCGAAGACGATTTCCTTCGGCCAGTTGGCGCGCATGACGGCGGCGGCGTAGGCGTTCGCCTCCGTGAACTTGGTGGAATCGAAGTACATGGTGCCGTCGACGGCCTGCAGGTTGCGTTTTTTCGTCACCTTGTCGACGCGCGACGGATACAGCACCAGCGCGAACATGATGATCGGCAGGATGACGATCAGCCAGCCGGCGAACACGTACCACCCGGCCCATTCCATGGGCACCGGCATGTGCTTGCCCGACTGCTGTACGACGCCGAGCGCAAAGATGTAGCCGACGCCGACGATTTGCGCCTTGATGTCGTAGCTGCGGACCGTGTCCTGGGCCTCGTGCAGGACGGCCATCAGCGCGTCGGCGTCGAGCTTGTCGTGAAAGTTTCCGGTGACCTGATCGGACATCGTTCCTCCTCGCAGTTATGCGGCGTTCTTTTCGTCGGCGGGCGACGGCCACCATAGCGGATAATGTGGCGGGAGTGTGGCTTGGTGGGGAATCCCAACCCAACCACGTCATCCCCGCGCAGGCGGGGACCCATTGCTGGGCGAGTCGCAAACGGCGCCCTGGGTCCCGGATCGCAAGCCTCGCTGCCGTAAACCTGCGGTTTCCGGGCTCGGCTAACGTCCGGGATGACGATTATTATGATTTCCCCTCGATCTCCGCGATCTCCCGCTCGATCTCGGCGACGTTTTTCTTCAAACGCTTCACGTCTGTTTCGGATGCACCCAAGATACCGCCGGCCCGTTCGGCGGCATCGCCATATCGGCGTAACTGGTGTTCGAACTCGGCCTTGGCGGCGCGTAACTCGCGGAGGTGGGCTTCGCGCGCGTCGGTCTCGCTCACGACGCCTTTTTCTTGCGGGCCGGTTTGCCGCCGACGTAGGGCGCGAGGTACTGGCCGGTGAAGCTTTCCTTCACGCGCGCTACGTCCTCGGGCGTGCCCTCGGCGACCAGGTGGCCGCCCTTGATGCCGCCCTCGGGGCCGAGGTCGACGATCCAGTCGGCGGTCTTGATGACTTCCAGGTTATGTTCGATGACAATCACGGTGTTGCCGTTTTCGACCAGCGCGTCGAGCACTTCCAGCAGCTTCCGGACATCGTCGAAGTGCAGCCCGGTGGTCGGCTCGTCGAGGATATAGACCGTCTTGCCGGTGGCCCTCCTCGAAAGTTCCTTGGCCAGCTTGACGCGCTGCGCCTCGCCGCCCGAAAGCGTCGTCGCCTGCTGGCCCAGGTGAATGTAGCCGAGACCGACGCGCTGCAGCGTCACCATCTTGTCGCGGATCGACGGCACCGCCTTGAAGAAGTCGGCGGCCTCGTCGACGGTCAGGTCCAGCACCTCGGCAATGGACTTGCCGCGGAACTTGATCTCCAGCGTTTCGCGGTTGTAGCGCGCGCCCTTGCAGACGTCGCACTCGACGTAGACGTCGGGCAGGAAGTGCATCTCGATCTTGATCACGCCGTCGCCCTGGCACGCCTCGCAGCGCCCGCCCTTGACGTTGAACGAGAACCGGCCCGGCTTGTAGCCGCGGGTCTTGGCTTCCGGCAGGTTGGCGAACCAGTCGCGGATCGGCGTGAAGGCGCCGGTGTAGGTCGCCGGGTTGGAGCGCGGCGTGCGGCCGATCGGGCTCTGGTCGATGTCGACCACCTTGTCGATGAACTCCAGCCCCTTGAGGTCGTCGTGCGGGCCCGGGATCTCGCGCGCGTTCATCAGCTTGCGGGCCAGTGCCTTGTAAAGCGTCTCGATGATCAGCGACGATTTGCCGCCGCCGGAAACGCCGGTGACGCAGACCAGGGTGCCGAGCGGCAGGGAAACGTCGACGTTCTGCAGGTTGTTCGACCTGGCGCCGGTGAGCTGGAGTTTCTGGCCTTTCTTGCCGGGGCGGCGCCTCGCCGGGATCGGGATCGCCTCCTTGCCGGACAGGTAACGCCCGGTGAGGCTGTCGTCGCAGGAGATGATGTCCTTGGGCGTGCCGGAAACCACCACGTGGCCGCCGTGCACGCCGGCGCGCGGGCCCATGTCGATGACGTGATCGGCGGAGCGGATGGCGTCCTCGTCGTGCTCGACGACGATCACCGTGTTGCCGATGTCGCGCAGTCGTTCCAGCGTTTTCAGCAGCCGCGCGTTGTCGCGCTGGTGCAGGCCGATGGACGGTTCGTCCAGCACGTAAAGGACGCCGGTCAGCCCGGAGCCGATCTGGGACGCGAGGCGGATGCGCTGGCTTTCGCCGCCGGAAAGGGTGCCCGACGCGCGTGACAGGGTGAGGTATTCGAGGCCGACGTTCTTCAGGAAATGCAGACGTTCGTTGATCTCGCGCAGGATCCGCCGGGCGATCTCGTTCTGCTTTTTGGTGAGCGTTTTCTCGAGGCCGTCGAACCAGTCCGCCGCGGCGTCGATGGAAAGGTCGGCAACGTCCGAGATGTCCTTGCCGTCGATCCTGACCGCCAGCGCCTCGGCCTTGAGGCGCTTGCCGTGGCAGGTTTCGCACGGCGCCACGGTCTGGTAACGCTGCAGTTCGTCGCGCACCCAGTTGCTGTCGGTCTCGCGCCAGCGCCGCTCCATGTTCGGGACCACGCCCTCGAACGGCTTTTTGATCTCGTAGCTCTTGGCGCCGTCCTTGTACTTCATCGTGACTGACTCGTTGCCGGACCCGAACAGCAGCATTTCCCTGTGCTTCTTGGAGAGCTTCGTCCACGGCGTATCGAGCTTGAAGCCGAAATGCTCGGCGAGGCTTTCGAGCGTCTGCACGTAGTATTTCGACGATGCGCCGGCCCACGGCTGGATTGCGCCCTTGGCCAATGATTTCTGCTCGTCCGGCACCACCAGTTCGGCGTCGAAGAACATCTCGGTCCCCAGCCCGTCGCAGGACGGACAGGCGCCGAACGGGTTGTTGAACGAAAACAGCCGGGGCTCGATCTCGTCGATGGTGAAGCCGGAGATCGGGCACGCGAACTTGGCGGAAAAGACCGTGCGCCCCTCCGGCACGTGGTCCTTGATTCCGCTCTTCTTGGTTTTTTGGGCCTGGGTCTGGTCGGCATCGGCGTCATCGACGTAGGCGAGGCCGTCGGCGAGGTTGAGCGCGGTCTCTATGCTGTCGGCGAGGCGGGTTTCGATGCCGTCCTTCACGACCAGCCGGTCGACGACGATCTCGATGTCGTGCTTGTATTTCTTGTCGAGGTCGGGGGCGTCCTCGAGGTCGTACATCTCGCCGTCGATGCGGACGCGCTGGAAGCCGCGCCGGGCCAGATCCTGCAGTTCCTTTTTGTATTCGCCCTTGCGGCCGCGGACGATGGGGGCGAGCAGGTAAAGCCGCGTGCCCTCGTCCATTTCCATGACCCGGTCGACCATCTGGCTGACGGTCTGCGCCTCGATCGGCAGGCCGGTGACGGGCGAGTAGGGGGTGCCGACGCGCGCGAACAGCAGCCGCATGTAGTCGTAGATCTCGGTCACCGTGCCGACGGTCGAGCGCGGATTGCGCGACGTCGTCTTCTGCTCGATGGAAATGGCCGGCGACAGGCCCTCGATGGCGTCGACGTCCGGCTTCTGCATCAACTCCAGGAACTGGCGCGCATAGGCCGACAGGCTCTCGACGTAGCGCCGCTGGCCCTCGGCGTAGATGGTATCGAAGGCGAGCGACGACTTGCCCGAGCCGGAAAGCCCGGTGATCACCGTCAGGCTGTGGCGCGGAATATCGACGTGGACATTCTGCAGGTTGTGTTCGCGGGCGCCTTTGACGCGGATGGTGTCCATTTCAAGCCAGACCGGGGTCGAATTTCATGAGCCGCACAAGAGATTATCGGTATATGGGTTTGCCGGTCCCGTAAAGAAAGGAATCGGGCCCAAATCCGCGATAATTGTGGATTGAACACGGCTCTGTACGCCGCCCGCGGGATCGCGGATCAGCGGCGGTGAATTTCACCCGTGCCGGGTCAGGCCGCGTGCGAGCGGTCGACGTTGCAACTGCGGGCGATGGCCTGGGCCAGGTCGCCCAGGCGTTTCACGTCCTTCTTGTCCGGGCCGGCCGTCGCCTGTTCGAGCCGGGCCGCGACGCCGAGCAGGGAGTTGCACGCCTTGTGCACATGACGGTAGGGCGTGCGTTCCAGCCGGTCGTCCATATCCCTGGCGATCTCGTTCAACTGCCGGATACAGCGCTCGGCCAGTTCGGCGTCGCTCTTGCGCATGGCCTCGACCAGCTTTTCCGCGCACCAGCCGACGCCGCCGATATCGCTTACGAACTTGCGTTCGTCGAGTTTGCCGGCGGCGGTCTCGATCCACTGTTCCAGGGTATCCCGCGAGACTCCCTCGGCGATCAGCCTGAGCGGGTTCGGCACGTCGATGCAGTTGCTGTCGACGCCCGGCTTGCCGGGATCCTTGCGGCGGTCGGGACCGACGTAGTCGGCGGTCGTCACGAACGGCTTGCGATGCTCCAGGAAGTATTCGACTCGGCGCCGGAAGGTGAGGGAATCGAAAGGCTTGAGGGCGAGGCCGTCGAAGCCGGCGTTGCTGATCTTGGCGATCGTCTTCTCGTCGGCGTCGCTGGTCAGCCCGATGGCGACGGGGAAGGGGTTGTCGCCGAGCCTGCCGTTCCTGACGTCGCCGAGCAGCGCGCAGACGGCGCTGGTTTCCGCGTGCACGTCGCCGATCAGCAGATCGACGTGTTCCTCCCCGAGGCGCTTCTGGACCGTTTCCGCCCGTTCGGTGCTGACGATCTCGGCAAAGCCGCTGTCACGCAGGATGCCGTGAATCATCATCCGTAGATCCTGGTTCGGATCGTACAGCACCACGTTAACATCTTTTATGTGCTTCATTTCGACACCACCATCATTACGATAGTCAAATGGTCGATTGGTTGAACCTAACCTAGCTGTGATCTGTATCACAGTTTAATGGTTAATCACACTCATACGTCGTATTTTTTGAGTTCAACACGTGACCGATATAGGCAGATACCCATGTTGTCATCGGGAATCGGCCGCCAACGCGCCGGCGGAGCGCAACCCCGGCATCGCAACGCGGAAAAATGCCGCAAATCCTGCCATTTCCCGATACGTGCGTTGACACATGCGCCGCCGTGGCGAGACTGCGTCGCCGGAACCGAAGCGGCCATCGAGGAGAAGCGACATGAGCGAAGAACTGAACGAGGAATTCGAAAAGGCCGACGTGGTGCTGTCCGACGCGCTGGTGCAGTTCCAGGATCAGGGCGTGAGCCAGTACGTCTACGGCATGGCGCTGCTGGAGATCGGCATCGCGGCACTGGTCAAGCTGGACGAGCCGGATGAGCAGATCCTCGACGTCGTGCGCAGCTTCATCGCCAAGGCCAAGGGCTTCCAGGACACCGCGTTTCCTGTTCCGCGCGAACAGTAGCGGCAAAACGACTCCACTCGCATTTCACCACCCGTTATAGTGCCGTCGAATTCATCCAAGAGGGGGAAAAATGGCAGGCTCAGTCAACAAAGTCATCCTTGTCGGCAATCTCGGCCGCGATCCGGAAATCCGCTACAGTCAGGCGGGCCAGAAGATCGCCAACATGAGCGTCGCCACCTCCGATCAATGGCGTGACAAGCAGACCGGCGAACGCCGCGAGAAGACCGAATGGCACCGCGTCGTGGTGTTCGACGAGCGTCTCTGCGACATCATCGAGAAATATATCAAGAAGGGCTCCAAGGTGTACCTGGAAGGCTCGCTGCAGACCCGCAAGTGGACCGGTAACGACGGGGTCGAGAAATATACCACCGAGGTCGTGCTGCAGCGCTTCTCGGGCGTGCTGACCATGCTCGATTCCGCCGGCGGCGGCGGTGGCGGCGGTGGCGGTTACAGCGGCGGCGGCAACGACGAACCGCCCTCCTGGGACGGCCCCGACAACGGCGGTTCCGGCGGCTCGTCCGGCGGCGGCCGCGGTCCCGGCGGCGACCTCGACGACGAAATTCCGTTCTGATCAGCCGGATTCCTCCGGCGAGTCATCCTGAACGCGATAAAGGGTCCATCCTTCGAGACGGCCTTTCAGGCCTCCTCGGGATGAGGTTAATTACTCATCCTCATGCTGAGGAGGACGCGTAGCGTCCGTCTCGAAGCATGCGCATGGTTTCGGAGTTTGGGATGCCGTTTGTTCGAGTAAGGCAGGTGCCGCAGTGACTCACACACGCCGGAATGTGCTGTTGCTGGCGTGCTGCCAGGCGCTGGCGATGTCGGGCACGTCGATGCTGCTGACCATCAGTGCACTGGTCGGCGTCATGCTGGCGCCCGACAGGACTCTGGCGACCCTGCCGCTGGCGGTGCAGTTCGCCTCGACCACACTTTCGAC
Source organism: Rhodospirillales bacterium (assembly GCA_051117645.1). Taxonomy (GTDB): domain Bacteria; phylum Pseudomonadota; class Alphaproteobacteria; order Rhodospirillales; family Casp-alpha2; genus UBA4479. Next base: position 285,451 of record JBNPEI010000006.1, on the reverse strand, counting down.
CATCCCGGCCAGCCTGTTCATGGCGCGTGTCGGACGCCGCGTCGGCTTTACGTTCGGCCAGGTTCTCGGCATGTGCGGCGCCGCGGTCTCGACCTACGCCATCTGGATCGGCTCGTTCTGGCTGTTCCTGGCCGGCGGCGTGCTCCTGGGCGTGCACAACGCGTTCTGGCAGTACTACCGCTTCGCCGCGGCGGAATCGGCATCGGAGGATTTCCGCGCCCGGGCGATCTCGTACGTGCTGGCGGGCGGTCTCGTCGCCGCTTTCCTGGGCCCGCAGCTCGCCAAGTGGACCGCCGACCTGAGCGCCGCGACGTTTGCCGCCAGTTTCTCGGTGATCATCGGCCTCAGCTTCGTTGCCATCGTCCTGTTGCAGTTCACGCGTATTCCGGATCAGCGCCACGAGGGCATCGGCGGCGCCGGACGCCCGATCGCCGAGATCATGGCGAGCCCGAGCTTCATCGTCGCCGCCATGTCGTCGACCATCGGCTACGGCATGATGAACATGCTGATGACCTCGACGCCGTTGGCCATGACGTTCTGCGGCTTCGCCTTCAACGACGCGGCGACGGTGATCCAGTGGCACATCGTCGGCATGTTCCTGCCGAGCTTCTTCACCGGCCACATCATCAGGCGCTTCGGCGTCGTCAACGTGATCGCCATGGGCGCGGCGCTGCAGGCGGTGGCCATCGGTACAGCGCTTTCCGGCATCGACTTCGCCAATTTCTGGTTCGGGCTGACGTGCCTGGGCGTGGGGTGGAATTTCATGTTCATCGGCGGCACCACGCTGCTGACCGAAGCCTATGCCCCCGAGGAGCGCGCCAAGACCCAGGCGGCGCACGATTTCATGGTGTTCACGCTGGTCGCCATCACCGCGTTCGCGTCGGGCGCGCTGCACGAAACCCTGGGCTGGCAGGCGGTCAACATGATCGCCGCGGTGCCGGTCTCGGCGGCATTCATCGGCGCGGTCTGGTACGGCGCGCGCAAGGCGCGCTCACCGGCGATCTGAGCGGGTTTCCGCGGTGCCGAAAAAAGCCCGGCAAAAGCGCCCCGCGAGGTTGTTCGCAGGCGCGCAAAATGCTAAAAACAGGGGTCTATCGCGAGCGCTTTCAGGGTGCTCAAGCAAAGACGCTTAAGTAACTGATAATAAAGCGATTTACATAAATTGACAGATACGCCTGAAGCGCCGCCGCCGGCGACTCCGCACGATGACGTAACGCCGGTTTCAATTATCGACGAAATGCGCAGTTCGTACCTCGATTACGCGATGAGCGTGATCGTCAGCCGCGCGCTGCCGGACGTCCGCGACGGCCTCAAGCCGGTGCACCGCCGCATCCTCTTCGCGATGAAGGAAAACGGCTACGAGGCTGGCAAACCGTACCGCAAATCGGCGCGCATCGTCGGTGACGTGATGGGTAAATACCACCCGCACGGCGATCAGGCGATCTACGACGCCATGGTGCGCATGGCGCAGAAGTTCTCGATGCGGCTGCCGCTGATCGACGGCCAGGGCAACTTCGGCTCCATGGACGGCGACCGCGCCGCCGCCATGCGGTATACCGAGGCACGCCTGCACCGCGCCGCGCACGAATTGCTCGAGGATATCGACAAGGACACCGTCGATTTCCAGCCCAACTACGACGAGACGGTGGTCGAGCCCAAGGTGCTGCCGGCCGGGTTCCCGAACCTGCTGGTCAACGGCGCCGGCGGCATCGCCGTCGGCATGGCGACCAACATCCCGCCGCATAACCTGGGCGAGGTCATCGACGCCTGTTTCGCGGTGATCGAGAATCCGGATATCTCCGTCGACGAGATCATCGAGAACCACGTTCCCGGCCCGGATTTCCCGACCGGCGGGCTGGTCATGGGCAAGAACGGCATCATGTCGGCCTACAAGACCGGGCGCGGTTCGGTCGTCATGCGCGGCCGCACGACGATCGAGGAGATCCGCAAGGACCGTTTCGCGATCATCGTCCACGAGATCCCGTACCAGGTGAACAAGTCGCGCATGGTCGAGACCATCGCCGAAACCGTCCGCGACAAGCGGATCGAGGGGATTTCCGACCTTCGCGACGAGAGCGACCGCACCGGCGTGCGCGTGGTCGTCGAGGTCAAGCGCGACCACGAGCCGGAAGTGGTGCTGAACCAGCTCTTCCGCTACACGCCGCTGCAGACGTCATTCGGCGTCAACATGCTGGCGCTGCACGAGGGTCGGCCGCAGCAGATGAACCTCAAGGAGATCATCGCCGCGTTCGTCAGGTTCCGCGAAGAGGTGATCCGCCGCCGCACGATTTACGAACTCGGCAAGGCGCGCGAACGGGCACACGTGCTGGCCGGTCTCGCCGTCGCCGTCGCCAACATCGACGACGTCATCGCGCTGATCCGCCATGCGCCGGACCCGCAGGAAGCGCGCCAGCAGTTGATGGCCCGCGAATGGCCGGCCGAGGACGTGGCGCCGATGATCGCGCTGCTGGACGAACCCGGGCGCGGCGTCGTCGACGGCAAGTACATGCTCTCCGAAGAGCAGGCCAGGGCGATCCTGGAACTGCGCCTGCACCGCCTGACCGGGCTCGAGCGCGACAAGATCGGCAACGACCTCAAGGAAATCTCGGACCGCATCGCCGAATACCTGGATATCCTGCGCTCGCGCGAAAAGCTGCTGGGTATCCTGGTCGACGAACTGCGCGACATCCGCGACAAATACGCCGACGACCGGCGCACGACGCTCGAGGAAGACGCCTACGAGCACGACATCGAGGACCTGATCCAGCGCGAGGACATGGTCGTCACCGTGACCAACGCCGGTTACATCAAGCGCGTGCCGATCTCGACCTACCGGGCGCAGCGCCGGGGCGGCAAGGGCCGCGCCGGTATGGCGACCCGCGACGAGGATTTCGTCAGCCAGGTCTACGTCGCCAACACGCACCAGCCGGTGCTGTTCTTCTCGTCGACCGGCATGGTCTACAAGATGAAGGTCTACAAGCTGCCGGTCGGCACGCCGCAGGCGCGCGGCAAGGCGCTGATCAATCTGCTGCCGCTCGACCCGGGCGAGACCATCTCGACGACCATGGCGCTGCCCGAGGACGAGGATAGCTGGGACGAGCTGTTCGTCATGTTCTCGACCGCCGCCGGCAACGTGCGCCGCAACCGCCTGTCGGACTTCACCAACGTCATGGCCAACGGCAAGATCGCCATGAAGCTGAACGAGGGCGACGCGCTGGTCCGCGTCCGCACCTGTTCGGAGGACGACGACGTGGTGCTGTCGACCAAGGGCGGCAAGTGTATCCGCTTTTCCGTCACCGACGTGCGCGTGTTCTCGGGCCGGACCTCGGTCGGGGTGCGCGGCATCCGCCTCAAGAAGAACGACGAGGTTATCGCCATGTCGATCGTCAGGCATAACGAGATCGATACCGAGACCCGCGATGCCTACCTGCAGGCCGAGCACGCCTATCGCCGGCTGCATAATCCCAACGCCGACTACACGGACCGCGCCGAGGACAAGGCGCGCGACGAGGAACTGGCCAGGCGCATGGAGGAGCCCGCGTTCGCCGATCTTTCCGAGCGCGAGGAGTTCATCCTGACGGTCACCGGCGACGGCTTCGGCAAACGCTCGTCGGCTTACGAATACCGCACGTCCGGGCGCGGCGGGCAGGGCATCACGGCGATTTCGCTGGACCGCGGCACGGGCGAGGCGGACGCCGACGTGGTGGCGTCGTTCGCCGTGGTCGACTCGGATCAGGTGATCCTGGTGACCAACGGCGGGCAGATCATCCGCACCTCGGTCGACCAGGTCTCCATCGTCGGGCGCGGTGCGCGCGGCGTCCGGCTGTTCAGCGTCGCGGACGGCGAGCACGTGGTCTCGGTGTCGCGGGTCCGCGAGGCCGTCGGCGACGAGGACGAAACCGGCGAGGAGGGCGGCGCCGTGCCCGCCGCCGTCGCCGCTTCCGAATTGCCGGAAGGCGCCGATGCCGAACCGGAAGACGCCGCCGACGAAGCGCCGGAGGACGAGCCGGACGAGGAGCAGGGCGCATGAGCAGGAAACGCGTCGGCGTCTACCCGGGCACCTTCGATCCGGTGACCAACGGGCACATGGACGTGATCGGCCGCGCCACGCGGATCGTCGACGAACTGGTCGTCGCCGTCGCCGTCAATATCGGCAAGGGGCCGCTGTTCACGCTCGATGAACGGGTCGACCTGCTGGAGGGCTCGCGCGCCCGGCTGCAGGCGGAAGCGGCGGAGCGTATCCGCATCGTGCCGTTCGACACCCTGCTGGTCGATTTCGTGCACGAGCAGGGGGCGCAGATGATCGTGCGCGGCCTGCGCGCCGTTTCGGACTTCGAGTACGAGTTCCAGATGGCGTCGATGAACGCGCGCCTCGACAGCCGGATCGAGACCGTGTTCCTGACCGCGTCCGAGCGCAATCAGTTCATTTCGTCGCGCTTCGTCAAGGAAATCGGGCGCCTCGGCGGCGATATCGGCCACTTCGTGACACCCGAGGTCAAGGACGCGCTGATGAAACGCTTCGCCGAGCTCGATGCCGCCGCCGACGGCCTCGATGACGGCGGTGACGACTAGATCGGCCGGTCCGGCGCCCGATCCAAAAAACGGCAAAAAGGGGAAATCGGGCGTTGACCGCGCGAGCCCGTCTCCGTAATGTCCCGGCGGTCCGGACGGGGCAGACGCAGCGTCCGGATATCTGTTGAAATACCGCCCGCACGGGCACTTATGCGCGCTTAGCTCAGTTGGTAGAGCAACTGACTTTTAATCAGTAGGTCACAGGTTCGATCCCTGTAGCGCGTACCAATCAAGCCCCCGGAGCCAACGGTTCCGGGGGTTAATCATTTTGATCGACAATCTTTATTTAAAGACGAAACACGCTACTCGTTTATAACTTGGGTTGATCGTTATTCATTTGTGGTCAGGAATAGTGGAGGGAGTGGAAATGACCAAGCTCATCGCAAGATTAACATTGTTTCTCAATAATTTGGTGTTTCTGGTTTTCTTGGTAGTGGCAGCCGGGTTCGGTAAGGTGGGCTTCGATGCATACATGGCGGACCGAACATCAGAAACATTATTTCTGACTGTATTGGGTCCGTTTGTAGCCGTGATTATCGCCACACTCTTATGCAGCATAATCGCGTTGCTTGGCGCGATATGGCTTTCCATTGAGGAAGGCAATGAACGGCGCACATATGATGTCGGAAAGATTTCCGAAAGGATCGATCCGACCTTTTCATCTTAGCGAAAAATGAAGATTCAGACCTATCCTCGTTGTTTGAAGAAGCTTGGCTCAAGATGCCAAGAAACCAAGAAAAGAAGGAAAGACATTTCTTATGACGCAACCCTGCGACCTGAGCGCAACTAAAGCGCGGCGATTGATGCGGGCCGGGGAACTCTCGCCGGTCGACCTGCTGGAAAACTGCCTCGAGCGCATCGCCGCCGTGAACGGGACCGTCAACGCGATCACGGCGATGGACGAGGCCCGCGCGCGCAGGGAAGCCGAGGCGGCGGAAAAGGCCTTCGCGTCCGGCGGGGACGTGGGGCCGCTCGCCGGTCTGCCGGTCGGGATCAAGGACCTGAACGCGACCGCCGGGCTCCGCACCACCTACGGCTCGCTGATCCACGAAAACGATATCCCGGACGCCGACGAGGCGATGGTCGCCAGGCTCCGGCGTGCCGGCGCCATCGTACTCGCCAAGACCAACACGCCCGAGTTCGGTGCCGGGTCGAACACCACCAACCGGGTGTTCGGGGCGACACGCAATCCCCACGATCTGGAACGCACGCCGGGCGGCTCGTCCGGCGGGTCGGCGGCGGCGCTGGCGACCGGTATGCTGCCGCTGGCGCACGGCAGCGACACCGGCGGCAGCCTGCGTAATCCGGCGACGTGGTGCGGCGTGGTCGGCTTCCGGCCGACGCCGGGGCTGGTCGCGCGCGAGGCCCGCACCCTCAACTACACGCACTTCAGCGTGCAGGGGCCGATGGGCTGTTCCGTGGCCGACGCGGCGCTGATGCTGGCGGGGCTGGCCGGCGACGACAGCCGCGACGTGCTCGCCGGGCCGTGCGCGCCGGATGCGTTCACCGACCTGCCCGAAGTCGACGTCGCGAAGCTCAGGGTCGCGTGGTCGTCGGACTTCGGCGGCACCGCGCCCCTCGACGACAATATCCGCGACGCGTTCGCGGGCGTGATGCGGGAGATTTCGCCCTGGTTCGGCGCGTGCCATGAACGCGATCCGGATTTCACGGACGCCCGCGACGTTTTCTGGACGCTGCGCTGCGTCTATTACGTCGCCAACCACGAGGACCGGGTCGCCAGCCACCGCGATCTGTTGTCACCGAATATCGTTTCGAACTACGAGGCCGGCCTGACGATGACGCTCACCGACGTGGCCCGCGCCGAGCGCGCCTGGGCCAGGCTCTACAAGGCGTTCCAGGCGTTCTTCGAGGACATCGACCTGCTGATCGTGCCGGGCAACGCGGTGTCGCCGTTCCGGATCGACGACGGCATCCCGAAAACGGTCGGCGGCAAGGCGATGGAGAATTACGTCGACGCGTCGCTGATCCGCTCGGCGCTGACGCTGACCGGCCATCCGGTGATCGCGGTGCCCGCGGGCGTCGATTCCCACGGCATGCCGTTCGGCGTGCAGATCGCCGGCAGGCGGCGCGGCGACCTCGACCTGCTGGCCGCCGCCCATGCGCTGGAAACGGAAATCCGCAAGCGCCCGGCGCTCGCGGTGCCGGCGCCGGATCTCGCGGCACTTACGGGGTAGTTCAGTCGCCGCCCACCGTACACACGCCGGTCGAGATCTCGTCGTCGGAGACCCAGAGGAACGGCATCTCGCCTTGCCTGAACGTATCGATCTTGAGGAGACGGAGCCCGGTGTTGCCGATGCCCTTGTGGATGCTGACGGCCAAGAGCGCGTTTTGCGCTACCGCCTTCTGCAGCAGGCTCAGCACCCATTCGTCGCGGAGCCCGGCGAGGCGCCCGGTCCTGTCGTCGAAGGTGAAGCGGGGATACTGCCTGAGCGTCGCCGCGGTGCGTGCATCGCTTTCGGGCACGCCGCCGGGACCGAGGCGCCGCACCTCTTTCACCTCGCAGGCATAGACCGCTGCCCGCGCCGCGTCCGCCACGGCGCATAGGGTCACGATCGTCAGGACGGTGAACGCGGCGATCCGCATGGACGTCTCTCGGTTGCGGCGCGGCGGCACTACGGCCGCGCTTTCACCAGTGTGCGGAAATCCGGCGGTTTGTGAAGGCCCGCGTTTGAACTGTGTCGGGAAAGGGGGTTATTTCAGGTGCCCGGCGATCTCGTCCAGCAGCGCCAGACGCGCCTTCTTGAGCTCTTCCAGGTGCATGTCGTCCATGGGTTCGATGTCGGTTTCGCCCCGGTGGATTTCGCGGTTCAGGGTATGGTGCTTCCCGCACAGTTTGGCGAAGTGGGTGTTTTCCGCGCGCAGCTTATGGATCAGCGCGGCCTGTTCGGGGAATTCCTCGGTCAGTTCGTTGGGCGTATGGGACATGGGAGACTCCTCCGTTGATGATTATGTCCCAGCATGCCGCCGACGTCCCGGTTGCGCATTGATCCAGGTCAACGCCCGGCAAAATCGGTTTATGGTAGTTGCGCGTCTTGTAGTTAGCGGGCAAAAATAATCCCATGAAGAAAACCGTTGGCGTCGTCATTTCCGTGATGATCGTGTTGTTGCTGGGAGAACTTATAGCGCGGGCTTTCCTGTGGGCGCCGCCGCTTGAGACAGACGTCGGCACACCCCGGCAAGGTCTGACCGCGGACGCCGTCGGCGACTGGGTACCGAACCAGCACGCGATCTGGGAGAACGGCCGGCTCGAGTATCCTTTTTTCGTGCATATCAACGGTGCCGGGTTCCGCAACCTGGAGGAGATGTATCCGGAAGCATTCAGGGTGCTGGTGCTTGGCGATTCCCAGACCTTCGGGCTGTTCGTCGCCAGTCACGATATATGGACCAATGTCGCGGAGAAGCATCTCCGGTATAAACTTGGAAAGGATATCCAACTCCTCAACAACGGCATTCCTGGTAGCACCATCACCGATCACCTCGCGTACCTGAACGAAAAGGGCGAGCGCCTCGGGCCGGACATGGTGCTCTTCACGGTGAGTTCCAACGACATCCTCGACCTGCGCCGCGCCGAGCTCTCGATCGGTTCGCTCCGCTCGGAATGGATCGACAGCCATGACAACGTCGCGCTTCGTTCGTTACGTTGGTTCCTGCGCCATCATTCGGGTCTCTATGTCGCCGCGCGTACCTTGAAGGAAAAGTTCATCGCCGAACGTCACGTGCGCGAGGTCGAGACACGCGACCTCACACGAGCGCAGGTGGGTGCCGGCAACGATACCCGGACATCGGACGATCTGGCAAAGACCTATGCCGGGCATATGAGGAATGCGCTGGCGCGGGTCCGCGCGCTCGGCGCCGAGCCGGTACTGTTGCTGCTGGCGGCACCGTGGGATCCGCATATGCCGCAGTTGCGTGAGGTGTTGGGAGAAATTGCCACGGCTGAAAACGTACCCCTGATCGACACCGGCCCGGCGTTTGCCGGGGTCGCGCGCGATCGCGCGACATGGCACCGGAATCCCGAGGTTGATCCGAATTATGTCGGTGACGGCCACTTCAACCGTTTCGGTAACCTCGTGATTGGCGAATACCTGGCGGAGAAGCTGGCGCCGTTGGCCGAAGCCGGGATACGTTGAGCGTTCAGGCCGATGATTTCAGAAAATCGATCAGCAGTTCGTTCACCGCGCCCGGCTGTTCCTGCTGCACCCAGTGTCCGGCACCGTCGATCAGGTGCGTGCCGCGATAGTCCGTGCAAACCGACGTTTCCATGGCTTCGAGCGCGCCCGGTGTCTGGTAGACGCCCCAGTCGCTTTTGCCGGAAACGAACATGGCCGGGACGTCGACGGTGCGCCCGGCGAACACTTCCTGTTCGCGGACGAAGGCCTCGACGAAGCGGCAGCGGTACCAGTTGAGCCCACCCTGGAAGCCGGTGCGCCCGAACGTGTCGCTGTAGACCCGGAGCTCGTCGTCGGGCAGCCATGCGCAGGCGGCAATGGCGTCCGCGGCAGGCATCTCCGGCGCCACCGTTTCGGCCATGGTCCTGTCGAGATCCATGACGTAGTAGGTCGGCAGCCTGGCGAGTTCTTCGGCGCGCCAGCCCGCGAGCCGGTGCGGTTCGTTGCCGGGCCAGTCGGCGCTCTTGTGGTGGAAATAGGCGCGCAGGAAATCGTGCACCCCTTGCGGCGCATGCCACATGTCGGTATTGGCGGGCCTTGTCGAATAGTAGCGGTGATAGTGCTTGCGGGGCCGGGCGAGGGCGGCGAGATCGGCGTCGATATCTGTGGCAGGCTTCGGCGTCAGCGAAGGCGGGCCGGCGTAGGGCGCGCTCATCAGCACCACGGCGTTGAAGATGTCCGGGCGGATCAGCGCGAAATGCGCCGCCGCGAACGCGCCGAAGTCGTGGCCGACGAGGGCGGTTTGCCGGATGCCCAGTGCATTGAGCAGGCCGAGCGTGTCGCGCAGCAGGTTGAGAAAGCGGAACGTAGACAGGTCGCCGTCGTAATCCGCGTCCCAGCCGGTGGTCAGGCCGTAGCCGCGCTGGTCCGGCGCGATGACGTGATAGCCGGCGTCCGCCAGCGCCGGTATCACCTTGCGCCAGCTATACGCCAGCTCCGGGAAGCCGTGCAGCAACAGCACCGCCGGCCGGTTCGCGTCGCCGGCTTCGAGCACGTGCATGTCGAGCCCGTTGCCGTTCGCCACCATGCGCGAGCGGATGCCGTCGGGGAGTGTGCGGGTGTAGAGGGTGTCTTCGGTCATGCGGTCGGTGGCGAGTCCCCTCAGGGCGGGACGGGCATGACCCGCTGATTGGTCGAGCGCAGCTTTCGCGTGACGTCGAGGAACAGGCTTTCGTAGAAGCGCGCCGCGAAATGGATGTCGCTCTCAAGTTTCTCGAACAGGACGGCTTTCGGCACCGACAGGATTTCCGCCGGGCCGTCGGCGACGATGTTGGCGCTGGCGCCCTTGCGGTCCATCAGCGACATCTCGCCGATCACCTCGCCGGGGCCGAGTGGGCCCGCGAACTCGCCGCAGATCTCGTCGAGATAGACGCGGGTCACGCGCAGGAATCCCGACTTGATGATCAGCAGGTTGTCGATTACGTCGCCCTCGCTGATGATGTTGTCGCCGGAGCCGTAGGTGAAGGTTTCCGCGTTGGCGACGAGCCAATCGCGTTCGTCTTCGGTCAGCTTCGGAAATGCCCCGGTCAGGTTCATGCGCCGTTCGTCCTCTCTCGTCCTGCCGCCGCCATCCTTGTGAAACGCGATGTCTGTGACTTTACGGCGCCGGTATGATAATCCGTTGCCATGGAAAAATACAAACGCTTAGCTGCCGCCGGTTTGCTTGCCCTTCTCGCCGGTTGCGCGGTCGTCGGAAAGGATGCCGACGGCATCTCGATCCGCCATTCGGCGGAGAACAACGTCATGATTCAGTCCCGTGCCGACGAGCATTGCGCGTTCTTCGGCAAGAAGGCGGTCCGGGTGCAGCAGAGCGACACCGAGGCGATGTACCTGTTCCGCACCCGGGTCAGCACCTTCAAGTGCGTGCGGGAGAGCGACCTGCCCAAGGACGGCGGCGAGAAGACGTCCGGCTCCTGATCCGTCGGTCAGCCGGTGGTTTCGGTCTTGGCCTCCTGCGCGGCCGCCGTCTCTGCGTCGTCCGTTTTCGCCTTCGCGGCGAGGAACGTGTAGACCGTCGGGATGACGAACAGCGTGAAGAACGTGCCGACCAGAAGGCCGCCGACGATCACCAGCCCAATGTCCTGACGGCTTTGCGCACCGGCCCCCGACGCGATGGCCAGCGGCACGGCGCCCAGCACCATGGCGCCGGTGGTCATCAGGATCGGCCTGAGCCGCAGCACCGCCGCCTCGATCACCGCGTCCTTGAGGTCTCGCCCGGCGTCGCGAAGCTGGTTCGAAAATTCGACGATCAGGATGCCGTGCTTGGTGATCAGGCCGATCAGTGTCACCAGCCCGACCTGGCTGTAGATGTTCAGCGTCGAGCCGTCGAGCCACAGCGCGGCAAGCCCGCCGGCGATCGACAGCGGCACCGTCAGCATGATGATGAACGGGCTCCGGAAGCTTTCGAACTGCGCCGCCAGTACCAGATAGATGAACGCCAGCGCCAGCGCGAACGTGACGTAGATCGACGAGCTCGATTTCTGGTATTCGCGCGACTGACCGCCGTAATCGATCTGTGCCGTCTGCGGCAGTTCGTCGCGGGCCGCGCTTTCCAGGAACGCCAGCGCTTCGCCGAGGGAATAGCCGTTGTTCAGCGTCGCTGTGATGGTGGCGGAGCGGAGCTGGTTGAAATGGTTCAGTTCCTGCGGCGCGACGGTTTCCTCGATATCGACCAGGTTGGAAAGCTGTACCATCTCGCCGCGTTCGCTGCGCACGTAGATGCGGCGCAGGTCGTCCGGCGTCGCGCGATCGACGTCGGCGACCTGCACCACGACGTCGTACTGCTGGCCCTCGCGCTTGAAGCGCGTGACCTGGCGGCCGCCCATCATGGTTTCGAGCGTACGGCCCAGCACGCCGACGGAAATATCCACGTCGGCGACCTTGTCGCGGTTGACCTGTACGCGCAGTTGCGGGGTGTTGAGCTTAAGGCTGCTTTCGATGTTGGCGAGGCCGTCGTTACCACGCGCCTTTTCGACCAGCTTGTCCGTCATTTCCTTGAGTTCTTCATAGGGCTGCGAGGTCATGACGACGAAATTCACCGGCTTGTCGGTGGTGCGCTGGCCGAGCGGCGGCGGGCTGACGGGGAAGGCGAGCACGCCGGGCTGGCCGAACAGCTTGGGCTGCAACTGCTTGACCACGTCCTCCTGCGATACCGTGCGGTTCTTCCAGAGATCGAGCTTCAGGAACGAAATCCCCTGCGACACGATCGGATAGCCCGACACCACGAAGTAACGGACGATGTTCTCGTTCTCGGCATAGACCTTTTCCAGTTCGGCGGCCCAGGTATCCGTGTATTCGATGGTCGAGCCCTGCGGCGACAGGAACACGCCGAGGATCGTGCCCTGATCCTCGTAGGGCGCAAGTTCCGAATTGATATTGGTGAAAAACAGGTACGAGCTGCCGGCAACCGCGAGGCCGACGGCGAGCACGACGGGCCGCATGCCCAGGCTGAGCGCGAGGGTGCGGCGGTAGCCGTCGGTCAGCGCCTGCAGCGCCCGTTCGACGGCGAGGTAGACCTTGCCGTGCTTTTCGTTCCGTTTCAGCAGCAGCGCCGACATCATCGGCGTCGCCGTCAGGGCGACGAATCCGGACACCAGCACCGCGCCCGCCAGCGCCCACGCGAACTCGGTGAAGAGCCGCCCGGTGGTGCCTTCCATGAAGCCGATGGGCGCGTAGACGGCGGCCAGCGTGATGGTCATGGCGATGACCGCGAAACCGATCTCGCGGGCGCCGCGGATCGCCGCCTCGCGCGGTTTCATGCCGTTTTCGACGTGACGGTAGATGTTTTCGAGCATGACGATGGCATCGTCGACGACGAGACCGATCGCCAGCACCATGGCGAGCAGGGTGAGGGTGTTGATCGAGAACCCGAACAGGTCCATCAGCGCGAAGGCACCGATCAGCGATACCGGGATCGTCACCAGCGGTACCAGCGTCGCACGCCACGATCGGAGGAACAGGAAAATGATGGCGATGACGAGGATCACCGCCTCGATGATCGTGCTGTAGACGTTGTCGATGGATTCCTGGATGAACACGGACTTGTCGTGCGCGACCTCGACCCGCATGCCGTCGGGCAGGCTTTCGCGGATGTTGGGCAGGCGCATGCGGACGGCGTCCGACACCTCGAGCGGGTTGGCGGTGGACTGCTTGACGACGCCGAGCGCGATCGCGGATTGGCCGTTGAAGCGCACGATACGGTCGTCGTTGCGGGGCCCCAGTTCGGCGTAGCCTATGTCCTGCAGGCGCACCAGATAGGTGCCTTCCTGGCGGATCACCAGCTCGTTGAATTCCTTGGGCGTCCGAAGGTCGGTCTCCGACAGGATCGTGAACTGCCGCTCGCGGCTCTCGATCAGGCCGGCCGGGATTTCCACGTTCTGCTGGCGCAGCGCGTTTTCCACGTCCTGCGGCGTCATGCGATAGGCGGCGAGCCGTTCCGGGTCGAGCCAGATGCGCATGGAATAGGCGCGCTCGCCGAAAATACGCACCTGGGCGACGCCGTTCAGGGTCTGCAACTGGTCCTTCACGTAGCGGTCGGCGTAGTCGGTGATCTCCATCGCCGAGTGCTTGTCGGACGAAAACGCCAGGTAGATGATCGGCTGGGCGTCGGCCTCGACCTTCTGGATGACCGGTTCGTCGACCTCGTCGGGCAATTGATCGCGCGCCCGGCTGACGCGGTCGCGGACGTCGGCGGCGGCCTCGCCCGGATCGCGGTTGAGCAGGAAGGTGACGGTGATCTGGCTCTGTTCCTGGCGGCTGATCGAGGTCATGAAGTCGACGCCCTCGATCCCGGCGAGCTGTTCTTCGAGCACCTGCGTCACCTGGGTCTCGATGATCTCGGGACTGGCGCCGGAATAGGCGGTTTCGACGTTGACCACCGGCGGGTCGATCTTGGGGTATTCGCGCACCGTCAGGCGGTCGTAGCTGACCAGCCCGATCAGCACTACGGCGAGGCTGAGGACGGTCGCGAAGACCGGCCGTTCGACGCAAAGTTCGGATATCTTCACGCGCTTAGCTCCCCTTGGCAGGGTCGTTTCCGGCGGCGCTGCCCTCGCCGGACGCGTCCGGTTTCGGCTGATCGCCGATCGGCTGCACGGCGGCGCCGTCGCGGATTTTCAGTTGCCCGGCGGTGATCACGGTGTCGTCGGGCGAGAGACCCGACGTGACCTCGACCTCGCCGACCCGGCGCAGACCGATCTGCACGGCGGTTTCCACCGCCTTGCCGTCGACGATCCTGTAGACGAAGCGGTCCTTGCCGCGCGGCACCAGGGCTTCCTCGGGGATCATGATCGCCTGGTCGCGGCGGCCGAGCTGCACCTTGACGCGGACGAACAGGCCCGGCCGCAGGCGGCGGTCTTCGTTGTCGGTGCGGGCGCGGACCTGGATGCTGCGCCCGGCGGTATCGATCTGCGGATTGATGGCGTAGATCTCGCCCTCGAACGCCTCGCCGGGGAAGGCGTCGGCGGTCAGGCGCACGGTCTGCCCTTCCTTGATGGCACTCAGGTAGCGCTCCGGCACCGCGAACTCGACCTTCAGCGGATTGATGTCCTCGAGGTTCACAAGATCCTTGCCGGCGGTGACGTAATCGCCGGTGCTGACGTGGCGCAGGCCGACCACGCCCTCGAACGGCGCTTCGATGGTGGTCTTGGTCATGCGCGCCTTGGCCAGCTCGACAGCGGCCTCGGCGACCCGGTAGGCTGAGCGCGCCTCGTCGAGCCCGCGTTCGGTGCCTGCCTTCTTCTTGAAGAGTTCCTGGGCGCGCTCGAAGTTGGTGGAGGCGAGGGCGAGGCGGGCTTCGGCGTCGTTCAGTTCGGCGCGGTAGATCGAGGCGTCGAGCCGGAACAGCAACTGACCTTTCTTGACCGTGGTGCCCTCGTCGAAGGCGATCTCGGTCAGCCGGCCTTCGATCTCCGGGCGCACGGTCACCGTCTCGTTCGACAGCAGGGTGCCGACGGCGGTGGTTTCGATGACGATGGCTTCGGTCTTGACCTGCACGGCCTCAACCGGGGTCGGCGGGCGGTCCGCCGCCAGGGCATGACCGGGCGTCATTTGCCAGAGAGAGAACGACATTGCCGTCGCGACCGCGAGCTGCCGCAGCTTGCTCTTCATCATGTTGCCTTCCGGTGAATTATGGTTGCAGTGCACAAATATCAGAACTAAACTGTACAGTCCAGTCCAGTTTTAAAGGAGCCGATGAAAATTTTGTCTCAAGATAACACCGCCCGCGACGACACCGGCCGCCAGTCCCGCTGGGATATCAAGGACGATCAGATCCTCGAAGCCGCCGAGCGCGTGTTTTTCACGGTCGGCTTCGCCGAGGGCAGCATGCAGACGATCGCCCGCGAAGCCGGCGTGTCCAAACAGACTCTTTACCATCACTACACCGGCAAGTCGGACCTGTTCCGCGCCGTGGTCGACAAGCGGGTGCGCCAGCTACTGAGCCAGTTGGCCGAGGAGGTCGTTGCCGAGCGCGCCCCCCGGCACGTGCTGATGGACCTGGGCCAGGAGTTCCTGCAGATGGTGGTGGCGCCGGAATGCGTTGAACTGCACCGCGCCATCGTCACCGAGGTGCCGCGCCAGCCCGGTCTGGGCAAAACGGTCCACGACAACGGGCCAAAACAGGCGGTGGCGCTGCTGGCCGATTACCTGCGCCGGCAGACGGCGGCCGGCAATCTGGATGTCGGCGATCCGGAACTGGCGGCGGAACAGTTCTTCGGCATGACCATGGGGCACTGCCAGTTACGCGCGCTGTTCGGGGTCGAGGAGGGCGTCAGCGGCGCCGATATCCGCGCACGCACAAAGGCCGCCGTCGACGTGTTTCTGGCGGCCTACGAAACCAAATCCTGAATCTCTAACCGGATGCTTCGAGACGGTCGCTTTGCGACCTCCTCAGCATGAGGAACAGTCGTTTGGATACTATTTCTGCCTCATCCTGAGGAAGCCCGAAAGGCCGTCTCGAAGGATAGCGGCGTTCCGCGATCAGTGAACGACGCAGTCCTGCGGACGGTCTTCCGACAGCAGTTCCTCGGCGGCGCGGGCGATCCGGAGCCAGACCTCGCGGCCCTGGACATCGCCGGCGTCGCGTAGCTGGTCGGCCTTGATAAAGGCGCCGGCCGGCGCGAATTCGCCGTATTCCCGGATCATGAGCGTGGCGGTGCGGTAAACGTCGGCGGAAATCATCATCATGACGGGCCTCTTTGGTCCCTTCGTCAGCCGGAAGGGCTCTTGATAACGTCGTTGACGGTTACGCCAAGCCGGTCCTCGACGACGATGACCTCACCCTTGGCAATGAGCTGGTTGTTGGCATGAAGTTCGATGTCCTCGCCGACGGTGCGGTCGAGTTCGACGACGGCGCCACGGCCGAGTTTCAGGATCTGGCTGATCGGCATGTACGCCGTCCCCAGCACCGCCGTGACTTCGAGTTTGACGTCGAGAACGGCTTCCATCTCGCTGCGCGAGCCGTCGCTCTTGACACCGTATTCCTTATCTTCTGCCATGGCCCAAATCCTAGTCCCGGCTTGGTTAACGGATGATGAATCCCGCGTCTGTTAAACGCCGCGCGGCGTGGCGAGAGAGAATCGCAGCATAGCATTTTCGGCATTTCACCGATATCGGCGATGTGAAAGGGCGCTAAATGCCGCCGCCCTGATCGATTTCGCCGGTCAGCGTGCGCACCCGCTGGCGCAGGCGCGCCAGGGCCGGTTCGGCGAACCCCTCGGTTTCCAGCTTCTCGACCGTGTTCATCAGGTAATCGCGGTTGAGGCCGCTGATCCCCTGGGCGCGCATGATGATCTCCGCCGCGCGCGCCTCGCCCAGGTCGCCGGCGTACTGGTCGTGGTCCGGGTCGGCGATGAAGGTGAAGGCGGTGACCCGGTCGTCGCCCATGACGATGTCGACGCAGGCGGGCTTGTAGGCGTAGCCGATCATCTCCCTTTCATAAAGATATTCAACGATTTGCGGTCTGTCCCTAATGTCTATTCTAAATGCGATTCCAAGGCAGTAGCCGCCCGCGTCGAGACCCAGTACCAGGCCCGGCACGTCGATGGTGCCGCGATGGTGATGGGAATAGATGCAGGGTGCGCGATGATAGCCCTCGAGCCTTGCCGGCTGTTGATCGAGGAACCGGAATCCCGGCCGCCACATCAGCGATCCGTAGCCGAAAATCCACTCGACATCGGGGATGTCGAGGCCGCTTCGGGTCGTCATCGGCACGTCAGGTTCCGGTCGTATTCTGTCGGGCATGCGTCTCGGTTGTAAGTAGGGTTGTCGAATATCGGTCGCCGAACAGACTAAACGCCTTGATCGAGGCGGCCAACTGCCAGATTTTAATTAAAATTTTAGGCAAAAGTGATGCTTGTCACAGTGCACTGAACCGGTACGGCGATAGGCTTAAACAGCAGTGAAGAAGTCGCTGCGGTCGGCGTCGATTTACTGTCGTGTTTCGCGGTCGGGGGGCCGCCGGACACCGGGCCTCGGGGGGCTCTGAATGAACAATATGCATACGGGTACCGGAGACGGCGCGGAACGTGGCCATGCATCCGGTAACGAGCATGTTCTGATCACGGCCGAAGCCGGCAAGGACGTGGTCATCGGCGAGGCCTGGTTCCTGCGCGCGGATTTCGACCGCGAAGGGCCGGATCTGGTCATCAAGGGCCCCGACGGCGAACTGGTGATCGTCCGCAATTACTTCAATCTTCCCGATCCCCCAGATATCCGCACCCCCGACGGTATTGTCCTCAAGGGCGAAACCGCCACCGTTCTCGCCGGCCCCCGAACCGGCGTGCAGACCGCGCAATCCCAGGAAATCGCACAAGTCGAGCCGATCGGCACCGTCGAGACCATCGAGGGCACCGTCGAAGTCACCCGTGCCGACGGCACCAAGGTGACGCTGCAGGCCGGCGATGCGGTGTTCCAGGGCGACGTCATCGAGACCGGCAAGGAAGGCGCCGTCGGCATCGTGTTCGCCGACGAGAGCACGTTCTCGCTCGGCGAGGGCGGGCGCATGGTGCTGGACGAGATGATCTACGACCCCGCCCAGCAGCAGGGCGAGGCGGCGATCTCGCTGTTGCAGGGGGCGTTCACCTTCGTCTCCGGGCAGATCGCCAAGACCGGGGTCGACGCCATGGTCGTCGATACCCCGACCGCGACCATCGGTATCCGCGGCACCGCCGGCGGCGGTGCCGTCAACCAGCAGGGCCAGATCACCATCGCGCTGACCAACGAGCGCGGCGATTTCGTCGGCGAGATCACGGTCTCGACCGACAGCGGCTCCAAGGTCATCAACCAGGCGTTCCAGGCGATGTCGGTGGCCAGCCGCGACACGGATCCGTCGGAACCGTTCGTGATGACGGCCAGGCAGTTCGGCCAGGCCTTCGGCTCGGCGATGAAGAGCCTGCCGGACGCGGCCAACCGGCTGGCGCCGGAGGTGGTCGAAGAGGCGACGCAGGCGTTCGAGGAATCGCAGCAGGTGCGCCAGCAGGCCGAGCAGGCGGAGCAGGAGAAGGAACAGAAACAGGCCGAGGCCGAGGAGGCGGTTCAGCAGGAGCAGGCGGCGGAAGCCGAGGCCGAGGCGGCGCGGACTGAAGCCCAGGCGGCGCAGGAGCAGGCGGCGGCCCAGCAAGCGGCAGCGGCGGCGGCGGCGGCGGAAGCGGCGGCCGCGAGGGCGGAAGCGGAAGCGGCGGCGGCGTCGGCCGAGACGCCGGAAGAACAGGCGGCGGCGGCGGCGGCGGCCGAAGCGGCGGCCGCGGCGGAAGCGCAAGCGGCGGCCGAGGCGGCGGCGGCGGCCCAGGCGGCAGCGGCGTCTGAAGTGGCGGCGGCGGAAAGTGCGAACAAGGAAGCCCAGGCGGCGCAGATCGGCGCCGAAGCCGCGAACAAGCAGGCCGAAGCGGCAGCGGCGGCCAAGGCGGCGGCGGCGGCCAAGGCGCAAGCTATCGACGCCAGTCCCGAAGCGGCGGTCGTTCAGGCAGCAGACGCGGCCGGCGTCGAGACCCACGTCAAACAGGAAATCGAGCAGCAGAAACAGCAGGTCGAGCAGGAAGCCCAGCAGGCCGAGGCGCAGGAGCAGGAAGCAACCGCCCGCGCCGAACAGAAACAGGCCGAGGCCCAGTCGAAGGCCGAGGAAGCGGCCGCACGCCAGCAGGCGGCACAGGAAGCCGCTGCCCGCGCGGAAGCTGCGGCCGAGGCCGCAGCCGGTGAGCAAGGTGGTACTGAAGAAGGCGAAGGCGAGGGCGGCGGTGAGGAAGGCGGCGAGCCCGGTGGAGAAACGGGCAGTGAAACCGGTGGTGAAGAAGGCGGCGGCGAAGAGGGCGGTGGCGAAGAAGGTGGCCAGGATGGCGAGGAAGGCGGAGAACAGAATACGGACGAGCCGGATCCTGGTACTGAAGGCGAAGATGGTGAAGGCGGCGAAGAAGGGACAACCGAGGACGGCACCTCACCGCCACCACCGCCGATAACGACGTCATCGCCGCCACCGCCACCGCCAACTGTAATTACGCCGGTATTTTCTCCCCCTCCGCCCCCGCCACCGCCTCCGGCCGCTGGTACGGAGACGTCGGCGGATGACGACGACGATGATACAACGCAGCCACAAGACACGACGCCGACCGACCCGCCGGACGTCAGCACCGGCGGCACCGTCATCGACGGTTACTTGCGCGGTGCGACGGTGTTCGCCGATCACAACGAGAACGGCACCTTCGATGCCGGCGAAACGTCGACGACGACCAATGCGTTCGGCACCTACAGCCTGACGATCCCCGCCGAGTTCGCCGATGTTCCGGTCTATGTCACCGGCGGCGTCGATGTGACCACGGGGCTCCGCTTCGAGGGCACGCTGAAGGCGCCGGGCGGGTCGACCAGCGTCACGGTGACGCCGCTGACGACGCTGATCCAGCAGATGGTCGAGAACGGCGGTGCCGCCAACGAAGACGCGGCGCACGACCTGATCCTGCAGAAACTGGGCATCACGCTGCCCGCCGGCGAGGACTTGCGTAACTTCGACCCGATTGCGGAATCGAACGGTGAAACCTTCGCCGCGGGCCTCAAGATCATGTCGGTGGTGCAGATGCTGTCGCAGGCCATCACCGGTCGCTCCGGCACGGCAACCGCGGCAACCACGGAAGCCGTGATGAGCGCGCTCGCCGACCAGCTAGCCAGCGGCAGCGCCGACGATTTCGATTCCGACGCCGGCCTGACGACGATCCTCAATACCGTTGCCGCCAATCTGTCCGGCGTGACGGCGAGCCACTTCACCGGCAACATCGGTCAGATCGGTCAACTCGTCCGCCAGGTCACGGATCATTTCGACAGTAACGACAGCGATTTTAACGCCCTGGCCCGGGCCGCCTACACGGCCATGGGGGCGACGGCGGATCACCTGAACGCGGCGGGCCAGTCACAGGATTTCTCCAGCGTCAACAGCTTTGCGTTTGCAAGCAATGCCGGCGGCGCGACGTATATCTCGTTCACGGCGACGGCGAGTTACGTGATCGGCACCGGATCGGCAGACTTCATCTCCAACGAGGATACGATCCTGTCGACGTCGGGCCGCGACATCATCGACGGCGGCGCTGGCAGCGACACCATCGACGCCGATGCCGGAGCCGACGTGGTATTCGGCGGCGCCGGCAACGACACGATCTACGGCCAGGACGGCAACGATATTATCTACGGCGAGGCCGGAAACGACACGTTGGAAGGCGGCAACGGGGCCGACGTCCTCGAGGGCGATGCCGGTAACGATACCTTCATCGTCGATGCGGAAAGCGGCGTCACGGATACGGTCGTCGGCGGCGCCGGGTCGGACACGCTGAGCTTCGAGAACGCCAATGCGACGGTGACGGCCAGCCTTGGCACGGACCCGCTCACGGCGTCGTCAAATCTTTCAACGGTCACGTACTCCGGTATCGAAAACCTTCAGGGCGCATCCGGACAGGTCAACATCCTGACCGGCGACGACGGTGCCAACGTGCTGACCGGTGGCGGGCAGGGCGATACGCTGATCGGCGGCGCCGGCGCGGATACGCTGAACGGCCTGGGCGGCAACGATGACCATCGGGGCGATGCCGGAGCCGACACCATCAACGGCGGCGCGGGCGACGACACCATTACCGGCGGTACCGGCAACGACACCATCGACGGCGGCGCGGGCATCGACCGTGTGCTGCTCGCCGGGAACCTGAGCGACTACACGTTCTCGGAAGTCTCGACCGGCGTGTTCGAGTTCGAGCGTATTTCCACCGGTGAGATCGACACGCTGAGTAACGTCGAGCGGGTCCAGTTCGGCGACGGCAACACGCTTAACCTGCAATCGGTTACCGAAACTGACGGCAGCGGCCAGGTGGATGGCAGCCCGTTCGGCGACACCATTACCATGACAGGAGACGGCGCGGCGCAGGGTTTCGGCGGGCCGGATACACTGACCGTCGAGGCGGCCGCGGCCTCTCCGCCGCTCGATGTCACCCTTGAGGGCGGCGAAGGCGACGATATCCTGCAGGTCGACAACCTGACCGACGACACCGGCGTCGTCGCGCGCTACGCCGGCGACATCGGCGACTTCACGATCACCGAGGACGGTGCCGCCGTCCGCGCGCCCTTCGAAACCGTGCAGGCGACGATCTCGGCGGCGCTCGACAGTATCCTCGGGGCGGACCGTGGCGGTTCGGACGAGGGCTTGATTTACGACGCCAACCAGTTCACCAGCACCAACGGCAACGATCCGTTCATTTCCGGCAACGGGTCGCTGTTCACCGTTTCGAGTTCGACGGACCTGGCCAGCACCATCTCGACCCTGCAGTCGGCGATCTCATTGGAGGGTGTCCTCGACACGACGCTGGCGCAGGAATTCCTCGACGACTACCTGACGCCGATCCAGACCGCGCTCGACGACGCCGTCGCCAGCGCCAATCAGACCTTCGACGACCGGCTCGATATCCTGAATGCGATCCCCGCCGCCGACAGGACCGAGCGGGACGATATCCAGCAGGTGCATATCGAGGACAACGTTCAGCCGACGCTGAGCGCGGTCGGCACGGTTTCGCTGCTGGTGACGGCGGAGAGCACCAACGCCACCAACCTGGAGCAACTCGGCGATCCGTCGCCGTCGACCGATCACGTTTTCTACAACGTGACGGACGCCAACACCGGCGACGATGACGAGGGTTCGGACACCCTGACCGATATCCGCACCATCCAGTTCGAAGGCGGCATCACGGCATCGATCAGCGACATACTTTACGACTCGTTTACCGACACAGACTCCGAAGATGACGATGAATCGCTGATCGATATGGGCGAGGAGGAGGTTACGGTCGCCTTCGGTGCCGACGGCGATGATACCATTGCCGGCACGGCGAGCGCCGACGTCATTTCCGGTGGTACGGGAAACGACATCCTCGACGGTGACGCCGGCGACGATCAGATCTCCGGCGGTCAGGGCGACGACACCCTGATCGGCGGTTTCGGCGACGACCTGCTGGTCGGCAGCGCCGGTGACGACGCTCTGATCGGCGACAACGGCGACGACATTCTGTCCGGTGGCGACGGGACGGATACGGCCTACTATTTCGGCTACAACGTCGAGGCCTTCACGTTTTCGGTGACGCTCAACAGCGAGGGCGAGGTCGAATCGGGGACCGTGACCCACTACGACGACATGACGTCGGCGGGCGGCCAGGGCATCGATACCCTCTATGACGTCGAGAGGCTCGTCTTCGACGACGCGACGATCGACCTTACGAACCTGCGCGGCGCGGCGACCGACGGCGACGATCTGCTGCTGGGCGACGAGACCGCCCAGACTCTCGATGGCGGCGACGGCAATGACATTCTGTATGCCCAGCACGGGGACGATACCCTCGACGGCGGCGCCGGCGACGACACGCTGGTCGGCGGCCAGGGCGCTGATACGTTCGTGGTGTCGGAAGGGAACGACACTATCGTTACCGACGACAGCGGCACGGACACGCTGACGTTCGATTCCACGAACCGGTCGATCCGCGGCATGACGCGGTCGGGCACGGACCTGTTGTTCACGTTCGCCGACGCCGACGGCAACGAGCACACGACGACGGTCGAGGGCGCATTCGGGTCAACGCCGTTGCAGTCGATCACCATCAAGGAGCAGGGCGAGGCCGACGAGACCTTCCTGTTCGATACGGATTTCATCGGCAGCGCTGGCAACGACATGCTGTTCGCGACGTCGGCCGGTTCGAACATCAATGCCGGTGCGGGCCGCGACGTGGTGTTCGGCGGGACGGGCAATGACACGCTCAACGCGGGCGACGGGAACGATATCATCATCGGCGGTGACGGCGATGATAATATTATCGGCGGTAACGGCGTCGATGAGGTTTCCTACGAGACCGCGGACGCCGGGGTGAATGTCGATTTGTCGCTCGGCACGGCGACGGGCGGCGCCGGCAACGACACGATCACCGGTGTCGAGGACGTGTACGGCTCACGCTTCGACGACACGCTCACCGGCGACGCGGGTGCCAACTATATCGAGGGGCTCGCCGGCAACGATACCATCGACGGCGGCGCCGAGCGCGATCACCTGATCGGCGGCGACGGTGACGACACGCTTATATATGACGGCACCGATAACGAGGTCAGCGGTGGGGCCGGCGAGGACACGGTTCGCATCGATGCCGATATCGATCTTGCGATCCTCGACGGCGTGACGCCAACGGACCCGGCCGTGCCGACGACACCGACAGGTGTCACGACGCCCGCGGATGCCCTGCAGGAGATCGAGAACATCCTGCTGTCGGGCGCCAGCGGCAACGACCTCTATGTCGACGCCGCGGGGGTGCTGCGCGTCACCGATGCCGACAACACGCTGACCATTCAGGGCGGTGCGGATGACAGCGTCACCGTTACGGATGCCGACGGCACATGGACGCTGACCGGTACCGAGACCATCGACAGCGAGTTGTTCAACATCTACGAGGCTTCGATCGATCACGACAGCAACCCCTCGACCGCCGACCAGACGGTCACGCTGAAGGTCGATCAGGATATCGCGCAGGGTGTGGCAAACGCCGCGGCGCAGGTTTCCGACCCGACCGTTGTCGGCGCCGGGCAGGCGTTGTTCCCGGTCGACGGTGTTGCCATCACCGATGCCGACGACCAGGGCGGCACCTACAACGTGACCATTGCCACCGGCGGGCTTGCGTTCCTCAACGTCGACCCCGAGGTCATCGGCGGTTTGACCGCCGCCGGGATCGACGGCAACGGCACCAACACGGTGACGCTGACGGGCACCCTCAGCCAGATCAACGCGACGCTGGCGGCGTCCGGCGGCCTGGCCTACGCAACCAACGGGCAGACCGGGGCCGACAGCCTCGCCATCACGGTCATCGACGACGGTGGCGCGGCCGGTATTCCGAGGACGATTACCGACAGCATCGACGTGAATCTTGCGCTGGTCGATAACACGGCGTCGATCGGCGCCAGCCCGGACTTCGACACGGTGGGCATCTGGAGCGAGGGTGTGCTGCCGTCGGCGATCCACAACATCATCGTGCCCGGCGGCAGCGGTTCGCTGCACCTCGAAAACGGTCACGTGGCGGAGGTCGGCGGCGCCCAGGTCGATAACGCGTTCTACATCACGGACGGATCGCTGACGATTAACGGCGATGTTTCGTTCCCGACGCTCGGGTACTTCCAGATCGATGGCGGCGATCTGACGCTCGACGGGACCGTCGACGACGACAACGGACGCCTGTATCTCCAATCGGGCACTCTCAACGGCGTCGGTTCGATTTCACTGGCGCGGGTCTTCTTCGGTTATACCGGCACTTCCGGCGACGTGATGACGGTCAATGCCGACCTGACTATTTCCAGTGTCTCTTCGCATGTTTCGCTCGTCCAGGGCACCGGCAGCACCGTTATCGACGGGGCCGACATCACCGTCGAAGGCGAACTCAGGTTTGAAAGCGGCCAGACCGGGTTCGAGCTGGACAACAATGGGGAAATCACCGTCTCCAGCGGCGGTGTGCTGGATCTCGAGGACGCGGACGGCATCAACGTCGGCACCGGCGGCGGCAAGGTTACTGTCGAGGCTGGCGGTACGCTGGATCGCTCAACGAACACCGGCAACACGACGATCCATGCCGAGGTCGACCTGTCCGGCTCGTTGACGGTGCAGGCCGGCAAGCTCGCACTGACCGGCGGCGGCACAATCACCAATACGGCCAGCGTTTCCGGCGGTGCGACGCTCGAACTGAGCGGCGCCGACGCCTTCACCATCGACGACACCTTCAACCTGGGCGGTGCCGGGACGACGCTGCTGGACGGCGCGACGGTCGACGTCACCGGCGATTTTTCGGTGCTTGGCGGGCATACCCTGAATATCGCCGCGGGGACGGTCGTGAACGTCACCGACGGCGCGTTCTCCAACGACGGCACGATCGTCGGCGAGGGGACGCTGAATATCGCCGACGGCGTCGTCTTTACCAACAACGGCATTATCGACCCGTCGGGCGATCTGGCGATCAACGGCGACATCGACCTGAGTGCATCCGGCGGGATGACCTTTGATATCGCAAGCACGTCCGATTTCGACGCCATCAGCGCCGACAGCCTCGATCTCGATGGGGCCTCCAACGTTCTCAATCTCAATTTCGCGAACACGCCCGGCGACGGCGACACGTTTGCCCTTGTCACCTACGGTGAGACGGACGCCGATCTGACCGACGTGTTCGAAACCGTCAACATCACGGGCCTCGGCCCGGATCAGGACGTCGTTCTCGATTATACCGCGACCGGGATCACGGCGACCATCGTGCAACCGCCGGAGATCCTCGGCGCAAACGTCAACGCGGGCGCCGTGCAGTTCGACGGCGTCGACGACGTGGTCCGCGTGGCGCACGACGCGTCGCTCAATCCCGGCAGCGGCGACTTCACCGCCGAGGCCTGGTTCTACTACGACGGTACCGCGCCCGGATCGAACCAACGCCTGATGGGCAAGGGCTTTTCCGGCAGCGCGTCGGAGGGCTGGGCCGTCAATCTCGAGAACGGCGGCGTCACGGTGCAACTCAATACCGAGGACACCGCCGTCAACGCCAATAAGGCCGGGCAACTCTTCGATATCGACTCCCTGACCGAGGGCTGGCACCACGTCGCCATGGTCGTCAACGGTGTGAGCGGCACCGTGACCGGTTATCTGGACGGGTCCAACGACGGCTGGGCCGACGATGCGACCTACGGTGCGAGCTTCACGCCGGGCAGCATCGATCCGGCGGACGACCTGCTGTTCGGCGACCGCACCGGCGGCGGCATCCCGTATGAGGGCATGATCGCGGACGCGCGGGTCTGGAACGAGGCGCGCACGGCGGACGAGATCCACAGCAATTTCAACGTACGGCTCGACATGCCGGGCAGCGAAGCGAACCTGCAGGGCTACTGGACCTTCGATGAACTGGATGCGAACGGAGCGGCTGTCGACCTGTCGCAGAACACTAACGATGCGCAGGTTCTGGATGGGCCACCTAACAATCGTAGCGGGGCGACCTTAGATCTCGACGGATCCTCCGAATACGTGACGATTTCGGGCGGTCCGGGGGTGATGACTGCGATCACCTACGAAGCATGGGTGAGGCCGGACACCAACAATGTTTACAATGCGATTGTCACCAAGGCGGAAGACTCGGTCGGCACCAGTTTTCTGATCTGGAACGATGGTACACTTGCATTCCAGACCGCCGGCAGCGTCTGGCAGCATTCGACGTTTACCATGCCGACCGACGACTGGTCGCATGTCGCGGTGTCGTTCGACCCTTCCGCCGCCGGAGGGACCGTCAAATTCTATCTGGACGGCGCGTTGCAGGACACCATAACGGCTACCGGCGGTGCCATTTCGGCGGACACCACATTCGGGATCGGCACCCAGAACGGGATTGCCGCGACCAACGTCTTTGACGGCGAAATTGCCGATGTCCGGGTGTGGAGCGATATCCGCACGGATGTCGAGATCACGGCGAACTACGCGCAGCAGCTTTCCGGCAACGAGACGGGGCTTGCCGGGTACTGGACACTCGATGACGGTGCCGGCACGACGGTTGATGCTACCACAGGCCCCGACGGCACCGTGAGAGACGGTCTTTCCACCCATGCGTCGCCGCCGTGGGGCAATACTTCCCCGCTGCTGCTGGGTGAGAACGTGGCGCGGTCGCTCGATTTCGACGGCACCGACGATGTCGTCAGCATCCCGGACAGCCCGGATTTCCGCTTTTCAGGCGGGCTGTCGCTCAGTGCTTGGGTCGAGCTGGACAAGCTCTCCGCAGCGGGTATTCCGACCAACGACGACATTCAGACCATCGTCGGCCGTTTCGGCAGCGGCGCGTCCAACCGCGCCTTCCTGTTCGAGGAAGTGGACGACGGCAAGCTGCGGCTTTACCTGACGACGAACGGGCCGGGCATCACGACCGACAGCGCGGTATTCACGCCGGGCGAGCCGATCCATGTCGCCGCGACCTACGACGGCAGCACCGTCAAGCTGTTCGTCAACGGTGAGGTCGTGAAGTCCAGCAACATCGGCGCGGTCACGATCCCCGACGCCGTCGGCATGGACACCCTGATCGGCGACATAAACATTTCCCAGAACCGGTATATCGATGGCCGTATCGCCGATGTCGCGATCTTCAATCAGGACATCAGCGAGGACGATGTTCTGGGCATCTACCGGAACGGCGTCGACGACACGGCGACAGGTCTGATCGGGCATTACGATCTGGGTGCGGCGGACATCAACACCGGCACGGTCGCCGATCTTTCGCAGGCCGGCAACGACGCCAATCTGGGGACGACGGTCACGGCGGGCGAGACGACAGAGCCGGTTATCGCGTCCTTCGGTCCGCCGCTTTACGGAGGCGAGATTTCGCTGACCGAGGACACGGCCTATTCCGGCGTCATCGCCGCCGAAGATGCATCGCTTGCCCTCTTTGCCGTGGATACGGGCGGCGATCCGGCCAACGGCACGCTCGATCTGGATTCCGCGACCGGAGAATTTACCTACACGCCCGCAGCCGACTTCTCGGGCAGCGACAGCTTTACCGTGATCGTCGCCGATACGCAGGGACGGACGAGTACGAAGACAATCACCGTCGATGTCGAGGCGGCAGCTGATGCGCCTGCGGCGCTTGGCGTCACCTCGCATATCGAGAACGCGCTCAGCTTCGACGGTGACGGGGATGCCGTGCAGATCGCCGATGCGGCAGCGCTGGATATCACAGACGAAATTACGCTGGAAACCTGGTTCAAGCTCGATGAACTGCCTGCAACGGGCGGTCAAATGGGGTTGATCGGGAAATACTCGACCCTGGACGACGAACGAGCTTATGAACTGAACGTCTGGGATCTCGACTCCGACGGCAATTTCCAGATTTATTTCAATACCTCGACCGACGGTGCGGTCGGCGCAAGCAACAACTTCGGCGGCGCGACCAATATTCAGGCGGGCGTCTGGTATCATGTCGCGGCGACGTTCGACGGCACCGACAAGAAAATCATCATCAACGGTGTCGAAGATGCATCGACCAGCGATTTTTCCGGCCAGTCGATCAATGCCAGCACCGCCGACATCGTGCTTGGCGGACGTATTGAAAGCGCAGCGGTCGTTACTGACCTGAAAGGTCAAATGGCCGACGCCCGGATTTGGGACACCACGCGCAGCATCGATGACATCAACGGCAACATGAACGGCTTCATTTCGCCTTCAACGCCGGGGCTGGTTGCGAACTGGAAACTCGACGAGACGCCGGGGTCGGCGAGTACGGTTTCGGATGCGACGGGCAATCATGATGGCACGGCATTGGGCGCCCCGGCTTTCGTGACCGCCGACGTGCCGACAATGACCGAGATCAACCTTACCGAGGACTCTCAAGTCACGTTGCAACTGGCGGCGACGGACCTGGAAGGGGATCAGATCACCTTCGCCATCGACACGCTGCCCGCCAACGGCACGCTTTATCAGACGCCCGACGGCACCACGGCAGGCGCCGCGATCACGGCGGGCGCAACGGTTACGAATGCCAATGGCAAGGTGATCTTCGTCCCGGATGCGAATTTCAACGGCGACACCACATTCCAGTTCTCTGCCGACGACGGCACGCTTTCGGCGTCGCAGACGATCACCCTCGACGTGGCGTCGGTCAACGACGCGCCGGACGTGGCGGGCGTGACGGGCGGTGTCAATTCGCTGCAGTTCGATGGGGTGGATGATGTTGTCATTACCCCGGTCACAGCGCTCGGGACCAGCTATACCCTTGAGGGTTGGGTGAAACTGGACGCATTGCCGGCGAACCAGACAGCGATATTCAGCAAGCCGACGGTGACGAGCGGCCAGTCGAACGACAACACCGAAACAAACCTTTATGTGAATTCATCGGGTGAGCTCGTATTCATTGCCGGAACAGGGGGCGGGAACAAGTTCCTGAACGTCGGTCCCGCGGTGACGGCCGGCGAGTGGGCGCACGTCGCCGTTTCTGTCGACGATGCGAACAAGGACATTTCGGTGTACCTCAACGGCGAGATTGCGGGATCGCTGGACTATACCGGCGAGACATTGGTGTCGGGCTCGCTGCCGCTGGAAATCGGTCATTTCAACAACGGTGTTGAACGCTATCTTGACGGCGAGATCGGCGACGTCCGTGTGTGGTCCACGGCGCGCACGGCGGACGAGATCGCCGACAATTACGACCACGTTCTGGAAAATCCGGAGAGCGCCTCCGAGAACCCGGACCTCGCCGCCAACTGGACCTTTGACAGCATCGATCCCAGTGGCGTTGCCCAGGACCAGACACTGAACGGCAATGATGCGCAAGTGACGTCTCTTGACGCCGCCCCGCCCGTTTCGTCCGCTCTCGACCTGGATGGCGACGCGACACAGGACTACGTCCAGGTCGCCTCCGGCGTGCCGGCCATGTCGAAGATCACCATCGAGGCCTGGATCAAGCCGGACGATATCACCGACGAGAAAGCGATCTTCGCCAGCGGTCCGGACTCCGTTGCGACGACGCTGCTCAGTATCCACAATGGCAGACCGGCATTCTACACCAACAGCTCCGGCTGGCGGTACGCGGATGAGACCTTATCCATCGGTGAATGGCGGCACATCGCCGTAACCTTCGATCCGGCGACCGACGAGCTGGATTTCTATATCGACGGGGTGGCGGACTCCGTCGGCACGCAGACCCTGACCGAGGCCCTGACGACGGACACCTCCGCCGCGATCGGCAATCAGAGCAGTGTTTCGACCGGAGCGGTCAATCCGTTCGACGGCCAGATCGCGGAGGTGCGGCTTTGGGATGCGATCCGCACGGGCAGCGAAATCTCGGCATACAAGGATGTCCCGCTCGACGAGAGCGAAAGCGCCAACGGCCTGGTTGGCTACTGGCCGCTCGATGACGGCAGCGGCACCACGGCGGCAGCGGTTGTCGGCACCGACGGTTCCGTACGGGATGGCAGCTCCGCGCACGGCACGCCACCCTGGACGGCGGTCGAGCATCCGACACCGACGCTTCTTGGCGACAACGTGCGCACGGCGCTCGAGTTCAGCGGCGGCGATTCCGTGCAGACCGGCCTCACCGATGTGCCTGACGATTTCACCGTCGAGGCGTGGTTCCGGACCGGCGCCAATCCGGCGGACGGCAACTTCAAGCCGATCCTGTCCAAGCAGACGGGGACCACGGACGCGGCCTCGGAATTCAATCTCCAGGTCGACAACACGGGCGCGCTCTCGTTCTTCATGGGCAACGGTTCGACCGCCGACGAACTGACCGGCAGCACGCTTGCCGCCAACACCTGGTATCACGTGTCGGTCAGCCACGACGGTTCGACCGGTGAAACGGTTGTCTACCTGAACGGCAGTCCGGACGTTGCCGGCACGATCTCCGGGCCGCGGCAGTCGGGCGCAAACCCGGTTGAGATCGCCCGTTACGCCGACAGTGCGACGCAGACGTTCCTGGGAACGATTGCCGACGTGCGTGTCTGGGACGACGTAAGAACTGCCGGCGAGGTTACCGACAGCATGAGCGGTTTTGCCGCCGCTGACGAACCGGGACTGCTCGCCAACTGGCGGCTCGATGACGACACCGGCGGCACCCCGGCGGCGATTGCCGACGCGACGGGCAACTACGATGGTACGGTGACCGGCGCACCGACGTTTGTTTCTGATCCGGTGCCGCTGGCCTCGGTCGAGGCCGCCATCAACGAAGATAGTGTGCTCAAGGGCACCATTACCGCCGACGACCTTGACGGCGATGCGATCACGTTCGGCATCGCGCCGGACGGGGAACCCGAGAACGGCACGCTCACCGTCGATGCAACCACGGGCGAATACACCTACACCCCGGCGGACGACTTCAACGGCACCGACACCTTCACCGTCAAGGCGGTCGACGTTAACGGCGCCATCGGCACGCAGACGGTGACCGTCAACGTCGATTCGCAGGCCGATGCGCCGACGGTGCTGGGCGCCAGCGACGGCCAGATATTCGTGCAGCTCGATGGCGAAGACGACTACCTGCATGTGGACGACGATTTCTCGGTCGATTTCGCCGCAGGCGACTTCACGTTCGAGGCGTGGGTCGACATGGCGTCTCTTTCCGGCACCTCGACGCTGTTCGACAAACGCAACGGTGACGGTTCCGGCATCCATGCCTTCATCGATTCCGGCGGGGAAATCAACCTGTCCATGGGCGACGGCATGCAGCTCAATGCCGGCGGTGCCAGCAGCGGCTCGATCGACACCGACGGCTGGCATCATGTGGCGATCTCGGTCGACCGGGACGGCAATGCGGACTTCTATATCGACGGCATGCTGTCGGGCAGCGCCGACGTCTCGATACTGGACGGTTTCCCGTTCGGCAACAGCCAGCCGCTGTTGTTCGGCAAGTCGCAGAACGACAGCGATTACCTGCACGGCGCCATCGACGAGATCCGGGTCTGGAAGGAAGCGCGCACGGATCTGGAGATCGCGCAGAATTACGCCACCAAGCTCGCCGATCCGGCGGTGGAAACCAATCTCGGCGGCTACTGGAACTTCGACAACATCGATACCCACGACGAGGAATACGCCGACGACCTGTCGGCCAACGGCAACCGTCTCTATGCCGGCGATCCGCTGATCGACGACGGCGCGGATACGGCGTCGGGAGAAAGTATCAATCACCTGGTCCGGGCATCGGAATTCAACGGCTCGTCGTCCAACGTCGATCTGTCATCGAATGCGGCGGCCCTCTCGACAGGGACCGGCAGCTTTACCTACGAAGCCTGGATCAAGACGGATGCCGTCGTCGACGGTGAAATCCTGACCGTCGGTGAGAATGCCGGTACCAACGATATCTCGACCCAGTTCCGGACGCAGGCCGACGGCACCGTCAAGCTGCAGATGGCCAACTCGGGCACGGGCCCGACCAGCAGCGCAACGGTCAACGACGGCCTCTGGCACCATGTCGCCGTGCGCTACGACGCCACCACCGGGATGGCGACCCTGATCATTGATGGCGAAGAAGACGGTAGCGCCGCGATTACGCCCAATCTCGGCAGTTCCGTTGCCTACATCGGCCAGAACGTGTCGGCTGACAATATATTCTTCGACGGCGAGATCGCCGACGTCAGGATCTGGGATTATGCGCGCGATACCGGCGAGATTTCGAAAGGCCGCGACACCTTCCCGCAGCCGGACGAGGAGGGACTTCTCGCGCATTACAAGCTCGATGGCGCAAACGATACCTCCGTCGTGGTCGACAGTTCGATCAACGGCCATGACGGCACGTCGTCGGGCGTGACCGTGAACGAAGCCGGCGCCGGCGTCTATCAGACCGAAATCACAATGAACGAGGACCAGACGTTCTCGGGCAACATCGCCGCCATCAGCCCGGACGGCGATCTGACGCTGGCGGCAACGCCGCAAACGGACGCGGCGACGACGCAGGGCGGCACCATCACCGTCAACGTCGACGGCGAGTTCACCTATACGCCGCCGGATGGTTACCTGGGTGCCGATACGTTCGACGTGACGGTTACGGACGAGAACAACAACGCGACGACGCGAACGATCACGATCAACACGGTTGCCTACGACGATCCGCCGGCACTGCTCGGCGTCGCGCCGACATCCGGCGCGTTGCAGTTCGACGGTGACGACGACCGGACGACCATCGTGTCACCGGCCGGCCTCGACTTCGGCACCGGCGACTTCACCTTGGAAGCCTGGATCAATCCGAACGATCCGGACTCGTTACGCACCCTCATCGATACCCGTTCGGAGATTAGTGAACTCGGATTGACGTTCGCGCTCGAGGACGGGGGAAACCAGAACAAGCTCAGCCTGGCGATCAGGGAAGACAGCGGCACCAATACGGTCGCCGTCAGCGACACCGCCGTGCCCGACGGTGGATGGAGCCATGTCGCCGTGACCGTCGACCGCGACGGCGACGCGACGTTCTATATCAACGGGGTGGCGTCCGGCGGCGGCGACATTTCGCCAAGATCCGGCACCGATCTGCAAAACGACGAGATTTTCCGCATCGGGCATGCGCTTTCGGGTTCATCTTACGGCTCGATGAACGGACAGATGGATGAAGTCCGCGTCTGGTCGGAATTACGGACTCCCGAGGAAATCGCCGGAAGCTACCGGCAGCGCCTCGATAGTGGCACTGATACGACGAACCTCGCGGGCTACTGGCGCTTCGACGAAATCAACGACGACGGTACCGCGACCGATCTGTCGGGCAACGAAAATGACGCCGTCGTCGGGCACGGATCGCCCGCCGATCCCATGTCGCCCGTGATGAATTTCGGGGCTGGGACGGACAAGATTGCCGCCACCGAGCCGCCGCCGATTTCCGGTTCTCATTCGGCCGAAGCGTGGTTCAGGACGACCTCGACAGGCACGGTGGTCGTCATGTCGACGGTCGACGGGAACGTCGACGACCAGGACTATATGCAGATCCGTCTCGATAACGGTCAGCCGGTGCTCGAGGTCGCGGGAGACGGCGGGGTCGACGTCTACACGCTGACGGCCAACACGGTAAACGACGGGGAATGGCACCATATCGCCTATTCCTACGACGCCTCCGCGCAGACCTTTGCCGCATACCTCGACGGGACGTCGGCGGGCGGCACGCTCAGCCCGGATAACGATATCGGCGCGTTTGATCCTGACGGCGCGTTCCAGATCGGCACCAGCCGCACCGGTTCCCAGAGTTTTGACGGCGATATCTCTGACGTGCGGCTTTGGGACGATGTCCGCACAGCGACGGAATTCGCCGAGAATTACGACACGCGCCTGAACGGCGACGAGGACGGACTTGCGGCCTACTATCGTCTAGACAAGGACGGCACGGACAGCACGGCGAACGGTAACGACGGCACGGTGACTGGCGCCACCCTGGTCGATGTGTCGCCGACGCCGATTCCGTTCGCGCGCGCCATCGACTTTGACGGAACGGACGACCGTGTCGAGATGGGGCGCGGCAGCAACGACGAACTGGCCATCACCGGCGACCTGACCGTTGAGCTCTGGTACAAGGCGAATGACTTCAGTGACAGCTTGAACTTCATTCAAACGTTCGGCGAAGCCAATGAGACGACCGCAGGCAACTCGCTCTACAATCTGGCAGTAGACCCGAATGGTGACCTCGTATACTTGCACGAGGATTCCAATCCCGCCGTCAATGAAGAGCATACCTTCTCAACCGGCCTGTCGACGGGGCAATGGTATCATATCGCTTATACCCGGGATGCGGACAGCAAGACGGTGACAATGTACGTCGACGGAAATTCCGTTGGCACGTTCACATACACGGATGATCCTTTCGGCGGTGAAAACTCGCAGCTGGCGCTCGGCGGTCTGGCCGATGGCAGTTCTGCCGATCATGGCTTTTTCAGCGCCGCCGATCTTCGTGTTTTCAACAGCGTTCGGAGCGTCAATGAAATCCGTGAGGGCATGGCCGGCTATATCGATCCGGAGACTCCGGGCCTGGTCAGCAACTGGCGCCTCAACGACGATCTCGGTGCGACGACGGCGGGCACCACGGTTGTCGACAGTGCCGGCGACAATCATGGCTCGACCGCCGGCAATCCGCAGTTCGTCGACGGTGCGGCGCCCGTTTACAGCTACGAATTTACGACCGACGAGGACATCGCCGTGCACGGCTCGCTCGTCGCCGAAGACGTGGATACGGGATCGCTGACGTTCACCGTGCCCAAGAGCGTCGATCACGGTTCGCTCGAACTGAATGCCGACGGCACGTTCGTCTACACACCGGCGGGAGACTATTCGGGGGCGGACAGCTTCCAGGTCCGGGTCTCCGACGGCAATACGTCGGTAACGCGGACCGTCAACATCTCTGTGAACGCGGAAAACGATACGCCGCAGATCCTCGGCGCGCAGACCACGTCGGGCGCAGTGCAGTTCGACGGTGTCGACGACTATATCCAGGTCGATCACGCGGATGATCTGAATCCGGGCGAGGGCAGCTTTACCGTTCAGGCATCCGTCAACATCGACGATACGACGGGTATCCATGCCATCGTCTCGAAGGGCAATCCGACATCGAGCGTCGAAGGCTGGAATATCTTTATCGAGGACGGCTACTTGTACGCCCGCATGGGGAACGGCGGGATCGCCTCGTCCGAAAAGGCCGAGCTTCGCTATGACCTCACGGGTGTCGACGGCTGGCACGACGTCGCCTTCACACTGAACCGCGACGAGGGCACGTTCACAGCCTATCTCGACGGCTCGCCGAACGGCTGGGTTCAGACCGCGGGCCGCGACAACGACCCGAGCGGGTGGGATATCTCCAACGGCGATCCGTTGCTGATGGGCAAAACCTCTACCGACACCGGTCACCTTCACGGCGCCGTCGACGAGGTCAGGGTCTGGAACCGGGCGTTGAGCGCCGACGAAATCGTGAGCACCACGAATACGGAGCTGACCGGTAGCGAGACGGGACTCGCCGCCTACTGGCGGTTCGACCCGGACCAGTATGATTCGGCGCACCACCTGTTCACGGATCAGGCCGGCAACGGCCACGATGCGCACCTCGGTGCTTTGACGCCGGGTGACGACGCCGAGCCGCAGTTCATCATCCCGCCGGTGCAGGCGATGCAGTTCGACGGTGACGACAAGATCGTCATTCCGGACGCCGACCAGTTCTCGACCGGGACCGACGATTTCAGCGTCGAGGCGTGGGTCTACCGGACCGCCGCGGATACCGAAAACGTCATTATCGACAACCGCGATTCCGCCTTCAAAGGGTGGATGCTCGGGGTCAGTTCCGCCAACACGCTGGAACTGGCGATGGAAGACGCCAACGGGGACACCAGCAACGTCTTCAGCACAACGGAGATTCCGACGGGGCAATGGGTGCACGTTGCCGTTACCGCCGACCGGAACGGGGATGCGACGTTCTATGTGAACGGCGCCGAAGGCGGCACGGCGAGCATCGAGGCCGCGCCGGGTTCGCTGACGTCTGTCAGCAATCTTCTGATCGGGGATACGGATACAGCCGGCTCCACGTACGATCCGTGGAACGGCATGATCTCCGATGTCCGCATCTGGGATCACGTGCGCGACGCGGCGGATATCGGCGGCGACAACTTCGGTCATCTGGCGCAGCCGCAGCCCGGTCTCTTGGGCAACTGGCGGCTCGACGACTCGTCCGATACCGGCAGTGCGACCGATTATTCCGGTCACGACAATCACGGCAGCATCGACGGCGCGACGAGCGTCACGACGGCGCAGAACATTTATGGGACCGATCTCGCCATAGACGAAGACACGCCGCTGGTGGGAATTCTAAGGGCCACGGACGCCGAAGGCGACGACCTGGCCTGGTCGGTTGAGAGCGGGCCGGCGAGCGGCACGCTCGAGTTGCTGGCCGACGGTACCTTCAAGTACGTGCCCGATGCCGGGTTCGTCGACCAGGACTCGTTCACCGTGCGGGTAACCGACAGCAACGGTGCCAGCCGCACGCAGACCTATGCGATCACGGTCAATGAACGTGTCGACGCGCCCGAGATCCTCGGCGTTTCGGCGCAGGAAACGGTGCTGCAGTTCGACGGTACCGACGCGCTGGTGGCCGGTCGCGGCGACGGTGATAAATTGGCCATCACCGGTGACGTCACGGTCGAGATGTGGATCAACCCGTCGACGCTCAAGAACGCGCATCTTCTGACGTTCGGTTCGGCGCAGGAACAATTGGAACACAACGTTCTTTACGGACTGGAAATGCGATCCGGCGGCGAGCTCCGTTTCTTCCACGAGGACGCCGGTCTCGACAATGTCGTGCCGACGACCGACGCCGGGACGGTCACCGCCGGGGAATGGGCACACGTGGCCGCCGTCCGCGACACGGACCGGGGCGAGGTCAGCTTCTATGTCAACGGCGATCTGGTCGACACCATCGCCTATTCGGGCGAAGCCGCGGGCGGTTCGGAAAGCCAGCTTCTGTTTGGCGCGCTCGACCTGACCAGCGATTACGAAGGTTCGATGGACGAGGTTCGGGTGTGGAACGGCACGCGCACCGCGAGCGAGATTTCGGAGAACTACCAGCGCAAGTTCAACGACGCCGAGATCGCGCAGAACAGCGAACTGGTCGGTTACTGGGACTTCGATGAAAAGAATGCCGACGGGTCTTACGTCGATCTGACGGGCAATGGTGCCAATGCCGTGCCGGCGTCGACGACGGTCAGCGATGTCGCCGGTCATCTGTCGCGATATACGACGTTCGACGGCACGGACGACAATATCGTCATCGCCAACGACGCCAATCAGAGCGCAGCTAACATCACGATAGAGGCCTGGTTCCGCGCCGACCCAGGCGGCACCGGCTTCCAGCGCATCATCACGAAGGAAAACGATGGTGGCGGTGGCAGCGAATATAGCCTGTACCTGGATAGCAGCGGCCATCTGAACGGTGATGGCGTCGGACAGAATCTGAGCCTGTCGACCGATATGCGCGATGGCGAATGGCACCACGCCGCGATAGTCATAAATTCCGGTGTTACTGGTAATGCCAGGCTGTATCTGGACGGGACCCAGGTCGACAGCGCACTCGGTCTCCTCGTAAGTGCACCGAGCTCTTCAAAGCCGGTCGTTATCGGCGACTACGACGATGACGACGAATACGCCCAGAACTTCCAGGGCGATATCGCCGATGTGCGTATCTGGAACGATGTTCGCACGGCATCCGAAGTCGCGAATAACCGGGCGACCGAGTTCACCAGCAGTGAGCCGGGGCTCGTCGGATACTACAAACTGGATGAAGCATCCGGCGCGACGGCGGCGGACAATGCTGCCGCCGGTAACGACGGCACGCTTCAGAACGGCGCCGCATTCGTCTCGGAGGCGCTCGACCGTAACGCCGTCGCGGCGCATGTCGCCAAGCATGCAACGTTCGACGGTATTACCGACTCCACCGGTGACAACATCGCCATCCCTGACAACGCGGCGTATGAAACCTCGACCTTGTCCGTCGAGGTGTGGTTCCGTGCCGAAGTCGATCAGGAGACGGGAGAGTCTTATCACCGGTTGATAACGAAGCCGACAAGTGGCAACAGCAACGTCTTCTCGCTCGGCTTCTCCGAAGCGACCGGACAGTTGTTCGGTGCGGCGGGCAGTTCGTTCATTACCCCGGCTAACGGAATCGGTCCGGATGTGCGCGACGGCGAATGGCATCACGCCGCGATGACGATGCAGCCCGGCACCAACGCGTCCAGCCTGTATCTGGATGGGGTGCTGATTCATACCGGCACGCAAGGCACCGTTTCGGGTGACGGCTCGCCGTTGATGATCGGCGATTTCGACGATGACGGTTCGCACCCGCAGAACTTCAAGGGCGATATCGCCGACGTGCGGGTCTGGAGCGATATCCGTACCCAGGCGGAGATCGCCGACAACCTGCTGGCTGACCTGGACGGCGCTGAGGCGGGCCTCGTCGGTCACTGGAAGCTCGACGATGACGACAACGGCACCGTGACCGACCTGTCGCCGACCCTAAACAACGGCACGCTGCAAAACGGTGCATCGATCACCGAAAAGACGATGCTCGAAGTGCCTACCGGAAACAGCATCGAATTTTCTGATGCCGCCGATGGCATCACGGTGCCATATCACGACGATTTCTCGGTCGGTGCCAACTTCACCATCGGTGCCTGGATCAAGCCAGATGACCTGACGGATATTCAGCGCATCCTCGCGACCGACGCACCCGAGCCCGGCACGCAGGACGGTTTCGCCTTCGGGCTCAGCGACGACGGTCTGCGTTTCACCGCCTACAATCAGCAGGACTTTGAACTGAATGCGTCGGCGCTTGCGGATGCGGGTGTGAGTCTGACCGAGGGGCAATGGGCACACGTGGCTGCTTCCGTAGCGACGAACGGCGATGTGACGTTCTTTGTCAACGGCATCGATGTGGGCACGGTAGTGAACAGCAACTCCGCCAGCATCAATTCGGACAACGGGCTCAGGATCGGTGCGGTCTATTCGTCGACGTTCAGTGATGTCATCGAACACTTCGACGGCGCGATATCGAACGTTGGGTTTTGGCAGGGTAATCTCAACGCCGAACAGATCCGGGCGGAGATGAACGGCACGCTCGATCCCTCGGCGGATTTCGTGCTCGGTTACTGGCCGCTCGACGAGGGCACGGGCAGCACCGTCCAGGACATTTCTGGAAACGATCACAACGGCACCTTCGACGGCGCACTTTCGTGGATCGATACCGGACCGGACATCTATGCCGACCAGACGATGTTGCTGGAAGGCACGCAGCTCCGCGGCGACATCGGCGTCGTCGATGGCGACACGCTAACGGGTCTGACGTTCTCCGTCGTTTCCGACACCCATTTCGGCGAATTGACGGTCGACGCCAACACCGGCGCATTCCTCTATGAGCCGGTACGCGGCTTCATCGGCGAGGATCGCTTCACGATCCGCGCCACGGATGCGGACGGCCTTTACGTGGAAAAAGAACTGTTGTTCGAGGTCGACAACAAACGCAACGACACGCCGGTAATCGATGCCTACGACGGCGGCGCGCACGTCAGTCTTGAAGATGCCGAATCCGTGACCATGACCGGTGCGGCGGCCACGTCCGCCGAAGACTTCACCATCGAAACCTGGTTCCGCGCCGACGGTTCGCACGACGACGGCGATATCCTGTTCTCGGTGCCCGGGACACATGATTATGGCGTGACCTTTAACGCCTCCGGCGGACTCGACGGTTTTGTCCAGGGCACGACGGCGGCGGGTCCCGCTGTCAATGTGCTGGACGGCGAATGGCACCACGTCTCCTTTACCTTTGACGGTTCCAACAACGATTTCAAAATCGTCGTCGACGGTCAGGACGGTACGACGGAAACGCAATCGTTTTCCAGCGCAAGCGGCGATCTGACCTTCGGTTCGTCGGTGAGCGGTAGCGGTCTCGTTGGGGACTTTGACGAAGTCCGCTACTGGAACGAGGTCCGCACGACGGATCAGATCACCGAAAACATGAACCGCGTGATCGATGAGCCCGACGGTTCGCCGTTGATTTCGTATTGGCGCGCCGATGAATCCTCCGGCACGACGCTGAACGACGTGCTTGGCGGGCCGGGTGTGACGGTACCGGCGGGGGCGCTGGTCACGGACGAGGATCCGACGTTGCCGCTCAACCGTCCGGTGCCGAGCGCCATGCTGTTTGCGGATGGCCTTGGCTCGTACGCCGACCTCGGCACGCACACGCTGGATGAAGATGCATTCGCCTTCACGTTCTGGGGCAATGTCAGCGATTCGACCAGCCCGAACAGGCTGCTCGAGGTCAATACCGGCGACGGTGCCGGTAACAACATGATCGAGATGACGCTCGGCGAAGAAGGCGAGCTGACGGTCCTGATCAGCGACGGCAGCACGCCGGTTTCCGTCACACTCGACGATCAGTTTACCTATGGGGAATGGTCGCACTTCGCAGTCAGTTACGATGGCGACGATTTGAACGTTTATGTCGACGGCGAACTCGCCGGCTTGGCAGACGCCAGCAGCATCGACATGACCGGGAGGTTCGGCACGCTTTATGCCGGCAACTCCGGCGATGACCTGTCTCCGGGCTCGGGCTTCGGCCTTGACGGGGCGCTTTCCGAACTGCGCATGTGGAATACCCCGATCAATGATGCCGAGGTCAACTTCGACATGCTGGGGCGCGTGCCGGCGACGGCGCACCCGGTCGAGGGATATTGGCCGCTCGACGAAGCGGGCCTCCAGACGGACCGGATCATGGACGCGTCCGGTAACGGGCATTACGGCACGTTTTTCAATACCATCGAATACCCGTCATTACCGCCGATTCCGGGGAACGCGGCCGGCATGACCTTCGACGGCGCGACCGGTTACGTGAAGGCCGCGCACGACGGCGACGGCGAAAACCCGCTGGCGATTACCGGCGACATGACGGTCGAGTTCTGGGTCAATCCGGAAAGCTTCGGCGCGGGCAGGGTGTTCAGCTTCTCCGGCGAAACGAGCGGCGATGACGAAAAAGATAACTCGCTTTACGAACTCTACATCACTACCGGCGGCGATGTGCAGTGGGTCCAGGAAAACGGGGATGGCGCGAACGAGGCAATCGGCGCCTTTTCGTCGACCGGCATAACGCTGAGTGAATGGGCGCACGTCGCCGTTACTCGCGATGCTTCCGCGCAAAATCTGACCCTTTACGTCGACGGCAGCGCGGTGGGTTCGCCGATCAGTTACACCGACAATCCGACGGGCGGCGATGACGGCGCATTGTTCATCGGCGCAAACGGCGGGATGCAGCATTTCTTCGATGGTCAGCTTGCCGATGTTCGGGTATGGGACGACGTCCGTACCCCGGCGGAAATCTCTGAAGGCCTGAGCCATTCGCTCGTCGGCGGGGAACAGGGCCTTGTCGGGTACTGGCCGCTGACGGACGGTTCGGACCGGACGGCGCGGGACCTGACGCAGAACGGCGCCGACGGTGTGGCTCACGGTGGTGCCGACTGGGTCAGCCGCAACATTGCCGTGCACCCGGAATCGACGGTGTACCACGGCCGCTTGAGCGCCTTCGATGCGGACGGCGACGCGTTGACCTATGCGCTGGAAACCGATGCGAACCCGGGCAGCGTGACGGTGAATGCCGACGGTACGTACAGCTTCCTGCCCCCCGGCGGGTACACCGGCGCAGACCAGTTCACGGTCAAGGTCACCGATGCATCCGGCGGCGTCGATTACATGACGGTGACGACGGCGACCTATGGTACGACCACATGGAACGGCTCCAGCGGTGACGACGTGTCGAATGCCGCCGACTGGTCCGACGGTCTGCCGGACGAATACACCAAGATCGTGATCGGCGATACCAACAACCCGCCGATGCTGACCACCGGCGGTTACCCGCTCGACATCATGACGATTGCGGCCATGGAAAACACCGGTCCCGACGACTTTGCCGTCGCGAGCGGCGTCATCCTCGACCTCGCGCAGCCGGTCGCCTCCACGGTTTCCGGCGGCTCGTTCTCGCTCAGCGGCCAACTGTCGGGCAAAGGCAGCCTTGAAATCGGCGACGGCGGCACGTTCAACTTCTTAGAAGGCAGTATCAGCACGCAGGGCATCGTCAATGCCCTGGGCGCCACGGTGATTACGGGATCCACGACGCGCACCGTGGACACGACCCTCGTGCTCGGCGGCACGACGACTTTCGGCAACGCCGCGATGATCGACGGCAACGGTAAAATCGAGATCGCCGGCACGGTAACAGCGGGCGGTACCGGCAGCACGATTTCGAACGACGTCTATATCACGCCGGACGGTACGCTGCAGATGAACGCGCTCGGCAACAACAATATGGATCTGACGGGCTCCAGCGTCATCAACGCCGGCCTGATCCTGTTGGGAGGCTCGTCCACTAATTTGTTGGAGATTGATGTTACCGACGCGACCGTGCTCAACGAAGGCACGATTCAGTTTACCAACACGGAATCGTCCGGCGTCCGTAATGTCCGCGGTAATCTCGAGAACTATGGAACGATCGATGCCAACGCCAATGGCCAGATTCTCGGCTCGGGCGGTAACGCATTGGTGCTGGATACCCGGCACGGCACCATCGACATCGCCAGCGGTGCGGTTTTGACGGTCGGCGGCGGTTCGAACGTCGAAAGCATCATTGTCGGCCCAAATACGATTCTTACAGGTGACGGAACGTTGAACTTCGGCACCGGT
Source organism: Rhodospirillales bacterium (assembly GCA_051117645.1). Lineage (GTDB taxonomy): Bacteria > Pseudomonadota > Alphaproteobacteria > Rhodospirillales > Casp-alpha2 > UBA4479. The sequence goes on along the minus strand of JBNPEI010000006.1, from coordinate 242,467 downwards.
AACGAACTGCGCGTTGACGGCTCGTTCGTCTATACCGCGGATATGCCGGAGTTGTTGCTGGGTAATGCCGTGGATATCGTTTCCCACGACGGTGGACCGGTGACCTTCACGGTGGCAGAGGGCGCGACGCTGGATATCTCGAACAACCAGTTTTCCAGCGATGTCGAATTGGTCAACCACGGTACGATCACCACCAGCAACTTTTTCGATATCAATGGCACCTTCCTCAACATGGAAGGCGGCGTTCTGAGTGCGACGGCAGGTGGTATAACCAACTACCTAGACTTCGGCGACGATGTGATTAACTACGGGACCATCACCATTGATGAGACCGATGCCAACACCAGCTTCATCCAATTCAACGTCGCCGGTGGCGAGCAGTTCGTGAACCACGGATCGTTTACGATCACCCAAAGCGGTGCTGCGACCGGTACGACGGCGACAATCCACGCGGATATTACGAACTACGGCTCGATGAATATCGAGCGGGACTTGGATGTAAACGGTACCGGTGGCGCCGTGCATAAGAACGCGGGCACGTTGACACTGGCCAACGGCTCTGTCCTCGCGTTAAAGGGCACCGACGATCTTATTAACCTGGAGAGTGGCTCGATCACCGGAACCGGCACGATCGATGTCTCCGCCACCGGCGCGGTGTTCCAGAACGACGGTGTCATAGATGTCGCCGGAGTGACGGTTGAGACCGTCGACGATCTGCAGGTCATCGGCGACATGGCCGCGACTGATTCAAGCGTCATCAATCTCGATATCGGCAACGACAGCGGCGCGGCCGGGGACAGCCTGACGGTGACCGGCGAGATGACCCTGAACGGCACGCTGAATGCATTATTCATCGGCGGGTACGCCCCCGTGCCCGGTGACGTGTTTAACGCCGTTAGCTTCGGCAGCGCCGCCACGGGCAGCTACTTCGACGATATCACCGGGCTCGAGGGCGATGGCGCGGTGATGCTCGACATTCTCATCAACGAGGCCTCGGGCGTGACCTTCACGGCGGTCGACAACGATCTGACATTCACCAGCGGCAACGACAATTATGACGGCACGGCGGCAGCCGATTACGTTTACGGCGGCGACGGCAACGACGACCTGGTCGGCGGCGGCGGTGCGGATGTGCTGATCGGCGGCGCCGGCGACGATATCATCGAGGTTTCCGACAACGACTTCCACTTCGTCGACGGCGGCGACGGCACGGATACCCTGTTCGCGCTCAACGGCCTCGACATGTCGGTGGTGCGCAACGACATCATCGACGGGTTCGAGAGGCTGGAGCTTGGTTTCGGGGCGCTGACGCTGGACGGCGACGATGTCCGTTCGATCACCGGCGGCACCAACGCGCTGACCGGAACGGATAATACACTTGTCGTGACCCGCAACGACTTCGGCGGTGCGGTCGATATCGGCTCCGGTTGGGATCCGGTGACGACGGCGACGTTGACCGTCGATGGCGCAACCAGGACCTTCGATGTCCGTCAACACGGCGACAGCGGCGCGCTACTCTATCTGGAAACGGCGGTGTCGGACATCACGACCGATCTGGACGGCGTCAACGGCTTCACGATCGCTACGGAAAACCCGGGGCTCGACACCACGGCGATTAGCGTGACGGCACTGGGCGACATGAATGGCGACGGCTTTACCGACTTCGCCTACAGCATGGACGAGAACAACGGTACCGCGACCTATACCCCGACCTACGTCGTGTTCGGAAGCGGTGGAAACCTGGATGCCGACTTCGACATCGCGCAGGCGGTCACGGACGGCGAGGCGGTCCGCCTGACGGGCACCGGTTACAACGAACTCGCCATCGCATCGGGCGGGGACGTCAACAACGACGGTTATGCCGATATGCTGATCGGCAACGCCGAATACGACGACGGCGGAGATTTGAACACCGGCCGGGTCAGCCTGGTCTTCGGGTCGGCGACGATGGCGGCGGCCGGAACGATCGACGTTTCGGCGCTTGACGGCTCGGACGGCTATTCTTTCATCGGCGCCGAACAGTCCGACGGTCTCGGGGCCGGCGTGTCCAGCGGCGACGTCGACGGTGACGGCCATGATGATATCGGGATCGCATCCCCCCTTGCCGGGAACGACCAGGGGACGGCCTATGTTATCTATGGCGCCAAGTTGGCGGCGGCGGATGCATTGGATGGCGTCGTCGACGGCCAGATCGATATTGGCGAGCTTTATGGTTCGAACGGCGGTGACGGTACGGTCGGCTTCACGGCATCCGCCGGGATCGGCAGTGCCGACGGGACGGAAACCGTGGCGCTCGGCGGCGACTTCAATGGCGACGGTTTCGACGACCTGCTGGTGGGCAATCCGACGGCGGATCCGGACGGCACCGGCAACGCGGGTGAGAGCTTCATGGTGTTCGGCTCCAGCAGCAATCAGGGGCCCGATTTCAACCTTTCGGCAACGCCGGACGGTACGACTTTCGTCAGGTTCAAGGGGGACAACCCGGGCGATCTCGCCGGTTCGGTGGCCTCGGCCGGCGATATCAACGGCGACGGCCTCGACGACATCCTGATCGGTGCGCCGCTCGGCGGTAAGGGATACGTGGTCTACGGCAAGTCAGACTGGAGCGGCACGGCGACCATCGAACTGTCGGCACTGAATGGGGCCGACGGCTTCCGGATCGATTACGATACCGGCTCGAACGACGGGTCCTATTCGGCCATCGGCGACATGAACGGTGACGGCATCGACGACATCGCCGTGACCGACGGCGACAACGACATCGGCTACGTGCTGTTCGGCGGCGGCGATTTCGGCGCGACGGTCGATCTGAACGATATCGGCGAGCAGGGCTTCTCGTTCACGCTCGGCGAGGGCGAAGGCGTCACCGGCATGGATATCAACGGCGACGGCTACAGCGACCTGATCGCCGGGTCGCGCGACGACGACGCGGCCTATGTCATCTACGGCGGCGACTTCCTGAATGACGGCGACGCATCGGGCACGTCCGGCGCGGACACGCTGGTCGGCAGCGCCGACAACGATATCCTCGACGGTGGCGACGGCGGCGTGGACGTGCTGATCGGCGGTGCCGGCGACGACCGTCTGTTTATCGGCGACGAGAATTTCTCCAGGATCGACGGCGGCGCTGGGCAGGATACGTTGTTCCTCGACGGCGGGTTCGAACTCGACCTCACGGGAATCTCCAACGGTCTCATTACCGGGATCGAGCACATCAACATGGACAACGATACGCTCAACATCCTGGACATCGACTTCTCGACCGTGCTGGATATCGGCGATGCAATCGATCAACTGGTGGGCGAGAGCAACATGCTGGTGATTTCTCAGGACGGTAACGACCAGGTCAACCTGATCGGCGACTGGACCATCCGCGAGGAGCAACCGGCAGCCGCATCCAGTGCCGGCTACACGGTCTTCGACAGCGACGACTCGAACGCCTCCGTCGCCATTCAGAACGCCGTACAGCAAATTCAGGGAGGGGCCTGATCCGTCATGGCACCGCCCGCGAAAACGGCCGCGAAGAAAAAGCCCGCGCCGAAGAAGAAATCTACGGCAGGCAGGGAGCCTGAGAAGCGGGAAGATGTCGGCGACACGGCATCGCTGTCCCTGACCGGGTCGCAGTACCTTGTCTCGTGGCTGGCGGGACAGGGGGTCAGCCTTGCCTTCACGTCGGCGCAGACCTCAAAACTTTTTCTCGTCGGTCCGACGGCGGAGGGCGAGCTTTCCGTCGCCGAGCGGACGATCCCCCGCTGCAAGGGGCTGGTCGCTCACGGGCGCTCGCTCTACGTCTCCGCCGATTGGCAGATCTGGCGTTTCGAGAACGCGCTCAACGCCGGAGAGCGCTCGGACGGTTTTGACGCCGTCTACGTGCCCAAGGCATCGCACGTCACCGGCGACATCGACTGTCCGGAGATGGCTGTCGACGGTGACGGCCGGCTCGTTTTCGTCAACACGCGCTTCAATTGCCTAGCGTACCTGAGTCGGGACTACAGCTTTCACCCGGTATGGAAACCGGATTTCGTCTCGGCCTACGTGCCCGAGGACCGCTGCCACCTGACCGGGTTGGCGCTGCACGAGGGACGGCCGGCGTTCGCCACCGCGACGGCGCGTTCGGACAAGGACGGTGGCTGGAAACAGTCGCTCAAGGATGGCGGCGTGGTGGTTCACGTCATGAGCGGTGAGGTCATCTGCGACGGGCTATCGATGCCCCGCGCGCCGCGCATGCACGGCCGCACGCTTTGGCTGCAGGAGGCCGGGACCGGGTATCTCGGCCGCGTCAACAAGGACGACGGCAAGTTCGAACCGGTCGTGCGTTGCCCGGGATTCCTGAGCGGCATGACCATCGTCGGGAATTTTGCGGTCGCCTGCGTATCACGGATGCCGGAAGGCGAAGAATACGCGGACCTGGATCTGCAAATGAACCTGCAGCAGAACGACGCCGAGCCGACCTGCGGGCTGCTCGTCATCGAGCTCACGTCGGGGAATATCATCCACTGGCTCAGGCTCGACGGCATGATTTCGGACATCTCCGGCGTCACCGCGTTGCCGGGTGTGTTCCAGCCGCGCGCCGTCGGCTTCAAGACCGACGAGATCGCGCGCACCATAAGCCTGCCGCCGGAACTGTAGGCGTTACTGTTTGCTGGCGTCGGCGAGAATACGGTCGACGAATTCAAGCCGGTCCTGACCCCACAACGTTTCCTCGCGGATGATATAGAACGGCGCGCCCATGACGCCGCGTTCGATGGCACGATCGGTGTCGGCCTCCCACTTCTGTAAGACCGTCGGGCTGGCCGCCGCGGCCTGAAGAAGCTTGCCGTCGAGGCCGCAGTCATTGGCGATCTGCAGCATGGCATCACCATCTGAAATGTCGCGCTCCTCCGCCCACACCGCACGCATGATGGCGTGACAGAACTCGTAAACGTCCTGTCCCGTTTCCTGCGCCGCAATGACCATGCCGGCGGCCATCTTGTCGGAGACCGGGAAGTGCGCGGGTTCCAGGTTCAGTACGACGTTGCGGTATTCGCGCCAGCGCCGCAGTTCCTGCATCCTGAGCGCCTTACGCGCTTCCGAGCGCTTGGCCAGCGGCAGGCCGCCGGTGGCTTCGAACACGCGGCCGAGGTTGACCGGAATATGCCGGATCGCGGCACCGTGCTCGTCACATATTTCCTTCAGCAGCGAGTCGCCGATATAGGTCCAGGGTGAAACGAGCGTGAAGTAGTAGTCGACGGTGAGCACGGGCGGTCTCCGGTTCAATTTGGATTTTCCGTACACTCTAGGCTTTGCGGGTGGGCTGCAAGGGTTGAAGTGTTGCGTTTTTGTCACTGGAGAAAATTTCTCCATATTTTTCTGTACTTAAAGGTTTCTTCGCATTGACAGAAAATAATCAGGTCATAACCATTGTCACATAAGGGTCATCGAAGAACCCAACCAGGAGGTCCCCGGGAAGGCGTGTAAGACGTACCGAATAGGGGGTTCGTACATGGAACGTACGCCACACAATGGAGATCAGGTTTTTGAGGTCTCCATATACAATAAAGAGGTTCGTTCTCTGGTTAAGGAGAACATGAGCCATGACTTTTTCGACGATCACTGGGCAGATGAACAGGTTCGCGACGTTCTCGCAGAAACGGCCGACGAGGCGCGCCAGCTTGTCGGCAAGCGATTCCCGCCAGATGAGGGTTTCGTGATCGCTTCGGTCAAACCGCTGCAAATGGCCTGATTCTTCGCCGCCCCTCATGGGCTTCCGAGGGGGGCGACACGATCCGGCTCAAGCGGTCCTGGCCAGTTCCCGGTCTCGTAGATCTTTTCGCCTGATCTTGCCGGTCGAGGTCAGCGGCAGTTCGTCCACGAATTCCACCAGCCTCGGATACTCGTGCGGACTGAGGCGGGTTTTCACGAATCCGCGGATATCTTCTTCCAGGTCGGGCGAACCGTTGTTGCCCGGCATTAGCTTGATGAACACCTTGATGATCTCGGTGCGCACCGGATCGGGGACGCCGATGGCGGCGGCCAGTTCGATCGCCGGGTGCTTGGTCAGGCAATCCTCGATCTCGCCCGGGCCGATGCGGTAACCGGCCGACGTGATGACATCGTCGTCACGGCCGACGAACCACAGGTAGCCATCCTCGTCCTGGCGGCCCTGGTCGCCGGTCAGGAGCCAGTCGCCCAGGAACTTGTTTTTCGTCGCCTCCGGATTGTTCCAGTACTCCAGCATCATCACGGGGTCCGGCGCCCGGACGGCGATCTGCCCGACGTCGCCGGTGGGGACTTCGTTGCCGTCGGCATCGATGATGCGCACATCGTGCCCCGGGATCGGCCGTCCCATGGAGCCGGGTTTGATCTCCATCACCTTCTGGCAGTTGGCGACCACCAGGTTGCATTCCGTCTGGCCGTAGAATTCGTTGAGGGTCAGGTCGAACGACGCCCGGCCCCAGTCCAGCAACTCGGCGCCCATGGGTTCGCCGGCGCAGGCGATCGTACGCAGGTTGGCGCCGTATGAGGCGATATCCGGGACCGCGCGCATCATTTTCAGCGCCGTCGGCGGCATGAACGTGTTGCGTACGCCGTACCTGGCCATCAGTTTCAGCGCAGCCTCCGGATCGTACTTGCCGGCGCGGTGCGCCAGCACCGGCACGCCATGGAACCAGGCCCCCATCAGGCAGTTCATCAGGCCGCCGATCCATGCCCAGTCGGCGGGCGTCCACATCAGGTCGCCCGGCTGCGGCAGGAAATCGTGAAAGAACTCGACGGCCGGCATATGCCCCAAGAGAGACCGGTGCCCCTGCAGCGCACCTTTCGGGTTCCCCGTGGTGCCGGACGTATAGACGATGTAGCAGGGATCCGTGTTTGCGGTGTCGACCGTCGTGAACGCGTCGGAAGCTTTCTCCAGCCCCTGCCACAGATCGCGGACGCCGTCGCCGCCCCGGCCGTCGATCAGCAGAACGAGTTTAAGGTCGGGCAATTGGTCACGGATCGCCTCGATCTTCGGCAGGTGCTGCGCCTCGGTAACGACGACGCGGGTGCCGCTGTCTTTCAGGCGGAAGGCGAGAGCTTCCTCACCGAACAGCGAGAACAGCGGGATCGAGACCGCCCCCATCTTCCAGGCACCGACGTGGCTGATGGCGGCCTCGACGCATTGCGACAGCAGGATGCCAATGCGGTCGCCGCGTCGTACTCCCTCGGCGCTCAGGAAATTCGCCATCCTGTTGGCGAGCCGCTGCAGTTCCAGCCACGAGTAGTCGCGGCGGCTGCCGTCCGTCCCGGCGACGATCAGGCCGGTCGCGTCGGGCGTCGCCTGGGCATGCCGGTCGCACACCTGCCAGGCCATGTTGACCCGGTCGGGCACGTTCCATTCGAACGCGTCGCGCACGGCTTCGTAGCTGCCGGCGTCTTCCAGCAAGGGCATGAACGATCCTCCCAAATCCCTTGGAATTGATAGCAAATGGGTGCGTCCCTTAACAGCGCGAACAAAGGAGGGTCGGTAAGGGAATTCCGGATCAGTTGGCCGGCGCGAGGGCCATGGGGGCGAATTCCTGTTCGACCTCGACATTGCCCTCGAACGCCAGGAAACTGCGCAGCCCCTCCAGCACGACGCCGTCGTAACCCTGCGCGATCAGGCCGTACAGGAATGACTGCGTGTCGCCGTAGACGAGTTGTTGCCAGCCGGGTTGCCAGTATTCGACGAAATACCGGTCGGGATCGTTGGGATACGGTCTGGAAATGAACCCGGGCACGCCTTCGCCCCAACCTGGCTGCCAGTAGTACCGGTAGCTGGCGGCGGAGCCGATATCCATGCGCGCGAACACCAGCCGCCGGGCGCCGAGTTTCTTGTACTTCAGGGTTTCGACCGCCTGCTTGGTGAGTGGATCGCGGCCAGAGAACGGGTCGACGATCACGAGGTCGAAATTGGTATCGTGAATCTCGAGCGCGAACTGGTCCTGCCGGCCGAAAGCTGCCGGATCGCTCAGATAGACGAAATTCTTCACGTCCTTCATGGCCAGAACGTTGTTGGAATTTTCGTCGTTGGGCCGGCGCGGATAGGGCGGTATTTCGGTCAGGTCCGTGTTCGGCCGGTGCGCGACGGCGGCTACCAGACCGCGCTGCTCGGCGCTCCTGTAGACCTGATCGATGACCGAGGGCTGGCTCGCGAAGTCCAGCACCAGCACCGGCAGGCCGGCCCTCTTGGCGCGGTCGATGTTGCCGAAGACCTGCGATTGCAGGTCCGGTGACGGGGCCTGGCCGACGGCCCTGTGGCCGCGGAACACGCCGTCGTACATCACCGCGTCGATGGAACGGGTGAAGGTACGCGCCGGCGAGATGATGCTCTCGTCCTGGACGTTGCGCTTGATGATCAGTTCCGACGCGTCGCGCGCGACCACCAGGAAGTTCCGCTTCTGCTGGCGGGCGTAGCTCGAAATGCGTTGAATGAAGACGCGCATCTCTTCGCGGTAGTCAATGAGATCACGGGCCGGCGCGAGGATCTGGTCCAGGGCGCCCGTCGCCGGGTCCTGGCCCTGCACGCGCACGTAGCCGGGGTCGCCCGGCTGCAGTTGCTGCTGTGCAACCGCGGGCGCCGCGCAAAGCAGGGAAATCATGAGAACGGAAAGCGGTTTCAGTGCGGTTTTCGTCGTCGGCATGCCGTCCGATCCTTCGCCGCCCGGTAAATCGTCAGGCGGGCAGTAAGTTCGCCACGTCCTCGGCGATCGCCAGCGAGGACGTCAGGCCCGGAGATTCTATGCCGTAGAGGTTAACCAGACCTTTAATGCCGTGCACGTCTTCGCCCTGAATGACGAAGTCGGTCGCGTGCGAGCCCTTGGGGTGGATCTTCGGGCGTACACCGGCATAACCGGGGTGGAGCGCCCCGTCCGGGAGCGCCGGCCAGTACTTGCGAATCGATTCGTAAAACTTCTCGCCGCGGGCCGGATCGACGGAGTAGTCGACCTTGTCGATCCACTCCACGTCGGGGCCGAATTTCACCTGCCCGCCGAGATCGACGGTCACGTGCACGCCGAGCCCGCCGGCCGGATCGGGCACCGGATAGATCAGGCGCGTGAACGGCGGTTTGCCGCCGCTGAGCGTGAAATAGACGCCGCGCGCGAAATACTGGCCCGGGATGGTGTCGGCGGGGATTCCATCGATGGCGCGGGAAATCGGCTGCGCGTAAAGCCCAGCCGCGTTGACCAGATGGTCACAGATCAGTTCCATGGGTTCCTCGCCGCCAACCCGCAGCAGAATCCCGTCGCTCCGGACTTCGCCGCCCAGAACCGGGCTATTGAAGGCGATCATGGCGCCGTGGTCCTCGGCTTCCCCCTGGTAGGCGAGCATCAGGCCGTGACTGTCGACAAGGCCGGTCGACGGCGACAGCAGCGCGCCGTGGCAGGTCACGTTCGGCTCCATTTCCCGGACTTTGGCGGCGTCCACGAACGTCAGGTTGTCGACGCCGTTCACTTTCGCGCGTCCGTTGATATCGTCCAGAAGCGCGACCTGGCTCTCGTCGGTGGCGACGATCAGCTTGCCGCAGCGCTTGTGGGCAATGCCGTGGCTTTCGCAGTACGCGTACATCATGTCGCGTCCCTTGACGCAGAGCCGGGCCTTGTTCGAGTCCTTGCCGTAATAGATTCCGGCGTGGATCACCTCGGAATTGCGGGAACTGGTCTCGGTGCCGATCATGTCGGCGCGCTCGAGCACGATAACGTCGTGCCCGGCCATCGCCAGGGCGCGGGCCGAAGCCAGACCGACAACGCCGGCGCCGATCACGACGCATCCAACTCGATCGACCATGAGAACTCCGTCAGAGGAAAGAAACCGGGCGGATTTTCGTCGTTGGACCCCGGGCGGTCAAGTATCACGGGATGGCGCGCTTGCTTGATGCGCCCGGGCGGCGGGAGTACATTTTGTCGATGGCCCCTTTTGACGATCAACCGCAATGGCTGCGCAGCGCGTGTCCGCACGACTGCCCCTCGACGTGCGCGCTCGAGGTCGAGAAAATCGCCCCTGACCGCATCGGCAAGGTGCGCGGCAACGCCATGAACGATTACACCGACGGCGTCATCTGCGCCAAGGTTGCGGCTTACCGGGAGCGGGTGCATCACCCCGACCGCCTGACGAAGCCGCTGCGCCGCGTCGGCGCCAAGGGCGAGGCGAGGTTCGAGCCCGTGAGCTGGGACGACGCCCTCGATATCGTCGCCGAAGCCTTCCAAAAGGCCGAGCAGAAACACGGTCCGGAGGCGGTCTGGCCCTATCATTTCGCCGGCACCATGGGGCTCGTGCAGCGCGACGTGATCCACGGCTTCCGCCATGCCATGGGTTATTCGCGCGAGGACGAGACCATTTGCGTCGCGACCGCGGTTTCCGGCTGGATGGCGGGCACCGGCAAGGTCTGGGGCTCGGACCCGCGCGAAATGCAGGTCGCCGACATGATCGTGGTATGGGGCGGCAACCCGGTATCGACCCAGGTCAACGTGATGACGCACATCGCCAAGGCGCGGAAGAACCGGGGCGCCAAGTTCTATGTGGTCGATCCGTACCGGACGCCGACCGCCCAGCAGGCCGACGTGCACCTGTGCCTGCGGCCCGGCACCGACGGCGCGCTCGCCTGCGCCGTGATGCACGTGCTGTTCCGAGACGGCTACGCCGACCGCGACTACATGGCCAAATACACCGATGTCCCGGACGAACTGGAAAAGCATCTCCAGATCCGCGGTCCCGAATGGGCCGCACGGATCACCGGCCTCAGCGTCGAGGAGATCGAGAGCTTCGCCCGCGCCTATGGCGAGACCGAACGCGCCTACATGCGCGTCGGCTACGGTTTTACGCGGTCGCGCAACGGCTCCGCCAACATGCACGCGGTCAGTTGCCTGCCCGCCGTCGGCGGCAAGTGGAAGTTTGAGGGCGGCGGCGCGCTTCATTCCAACCGTATGATGTTCGGTGTCGACCAGACGCTGGTGCGCGGGCTCGAGCTTGTCGACCCGTCGAAACGCGCTTTGGACATGTCGCGCATCGGCCGTGTCCTGTTGGGCGAGGAGGAGAGCCTGCTCGGCGGTCCGCCGGTGACGGCGATGATCATGCAGAATATCAACCCGGCCGAGGTGGCGCCGGAGACCAACCGGGTCGTCGAAGGGCTGATGCGCGACGATCTGTTCACCTGCGTGCACGAGCAGTTCCCGACCGCGACCACGGCCTATGCCGATGTCGTTTTGCCGGCGACCACGTTCCTCGAGCACGACGACCTTTACCAGGGCAGCGGGCATCTTTATCTGCAGGCGACCAAGGCGGTCATCGACCCGGTCGGCGAATCGCGCTGCAACGTCGAGGTGCTGTCCGGGATCGCGAAACGGCTCGGTTCGGACTACGAGCTGTTCGATCTGAGCTCGTGGGAGATCATCGACCGGACGCTGCGCGCGACCAGCCATCCCGGCGCCAACGAGGTCCACGCCGCGGGTTGGGTCGACTGCTCGCAGAGCTTCGAGAAGGCGCACTTTCTCGACGGTTTTCACACCCCGGACCGCAAGTTCCACTTCAAACCCGACTGGTCCAGGATCGGCAAGGCGTTCGAGAGCATGCCGAAGCTCCCCGACCATTTCGAGTGCATCGACGTGGCGACGCCCGATAAGCCGTTCCGCCTCGTTGCGGCGCCGGCGAGGCGCTTCCTCAACACGTCGTTCACGGAAACGCCGTCGTCGCAGAAGAAGGAAGGCCGGCCGACGGCGCTGATCCATCCGGACGCGATGACCGACCTCGGCCTCGCGGACGATGACGAGGTGGTGCTCGGTAACGACCTCGGCGAGGTGACGGTGCACGCCAAAACCTTCGACGGCCTGCAACCGGATACGGTCGTGGTCGAGGGAATCTGGCCCAACAAGCATTTCAAGAACGGGCTCGGCATTAACGTTCTGATAAGTGCTGATCGGGCATACCCAAACGGTGGCGCCGTGTTCCACGACACGGCCGTGTGGATACGCGCCGCGTAGACAGGGCTTTTGAGGGGGCATTCGTGACTGCAACCCATGCGCACGTGATTGTCGTCGGTAACGAAAAGGGCGGCAGCGGCAAGTCGACCACCGCCATGCACATCGCCATCGCGCTGATGATGCAGGGATATACCGTTGCGACCATCGACGTCGACGGCCGCCAGGGTACGCTCAGCCGCTACATCACCAACCGCGAGATGTTCAACAAGAAGCTGGGCCGGGACTATCCGGTGCCGGAACATCACCGCGTCTCGGGTCACAAGCTCGAAGGGATGACGGATGCCGAGCAGACCGCCGAGGCGGAACGCCTGCAACTCGTGATCGAGGGCGCGGCGTTCAACCACGACATTGTCGTCATCGACACGCCGGGCGCCGCCAACAAGCTCTCGTTCATGGCGCACACCTATGCGGATACGCTGATCACGCCGATGAACGACAGCTTCGTCGATCTCGACGGGCTCGCGCACATGGACGGTCAATCCGCCGAGATCAAGGGACCGAGCCACTATTCCGAGGCGATTTGGGAGGCGAAAAAGGTCAAGGCGCAGCGCGACAGCGGGTCCATCGACTGGGTCGTAATGCGGAACCGCCTCACGAACCTCGACGCCTACAACAAGCGCGAGGTCGAGCGCGTGATCCGGGACCTGTCCAAGCGTCTCGGATTCCGCGTCCTGCCCGGATTCTCCGAACGCGTGATTTTCCGCGAGCTGTTCCTGGTCGGCCTGACCATTCTTGACCTCAAGCAGGCCGCCGGCGGCGCGCCGCTCAGCCGTTCGCACATGGCGGCACGCGACGAAGTGTTCTCCATTCTCGACGGGTTGAATCTGCCGAATGTGCCGGTGCGCGAGAAAACCGCGACGGGGTAAGCCGCCCAAATCATCGTCAGGACCTCGAATTTCGGTTAATTTCGCTTATCTTTTGAAAGAGATAGGAAAGGAGCGACCTTGGCCGACGATCTGCCCGATAAACGCAAACAGGCACAGGATGTAGAGGCCTTTCTGTCGAAGGTCGCGGCGACGCCGAAGCGTACGCAGTCGGAAGGCAAGCGCGGCAAGCTGTTGTTCGCCATGGATGCGACGGCGAGCCGGCAGCCGACCTGGGACAAGGCGGCCAGCATCCAGGGCCAGATGTTCGTCGAAACCGCCGCGCTCGGCGGACTCGACATACAACTCGCGTTCTATCGCGGTTTCGGCGAGTTCAAGGTCGGACGCTGGACCGACAACGAGAAGGAACTGCTGAAGCTGATGACGTCGGTTTTCTGCCTCGCCGGCGAAACGCAGATCGGCAAGGTGCTCCAGCATGCCGTCAACGAGGCCAAGGGCGATCACCTGAACGCCCTGGTGTTCGTCGGCGATATGGTCGAGGAGGATGTGGACAGGCTCGGCAAGATTGCGGGCGAGCTGGGTCTCCTCGGTGTGCCCGCGTTCATCTTCCACGAAGGCAACGACCCGGTCGCCGAATACACCTTCAAGCAGATTGCCCAGCTTTCCGGCGGCGCCTGCATGAACTTCGACGCCTCCAGCGCCGACGTACTCCGCCAATTGCTGGCGGCCGTCGCCGTCTATGCCGCGGGCGGGCGCGCCGCGCTCGAGGACAAGGCGAAGCGCGACGGCGGCGCGGTGCTGCAACTCACGCACCAGATGGGCGGCGCCAAGTCATGAGTTACCTGATCCTGGGGGTTGCCGTTATGGCCGGTCTGCTGCTGGCCATGCAGTGGTTCGTGTCGGCGGAACCGAAAAGTATCGCCCGTGCCCTCAAGTGGATACTGCTGGGCCTTATCGGTATCGTCATCCTGTTCTTTATCCTGACCGGTCGCCTGACCTGGGCGCTCTGGACCCTGCCGGCGCTGCTGCCGTGGATCATGCGGGCGAGGCAGGCGGCGCGCATGGCGAAGAACTTCTCGCGCATGACCGGCGGCGGCGCATCCGGCCAGTCCAGCGAAGTGACGAGCGCGTTTCTCAGCATGGAACTCGATCACGACAGCGGCGACATGGACGGGACCGTGCGCAAGGGCCGACACGAAGGCGCGACGTTGAGCACGCTGAGCCTCGATCAACTGCTCGAACTTTTCGACGATTACAGCGCCGAGGACGGCGAATCGGCGCGGCTTCTGGCGGCTTTTCTGGACCGCATGCATCCGGACTGGCGGGAGGAGAGACGTGGCGGCGCGGAACAGGGTGGCGACGCCTTCGAGGAACAAGCCGGCAGGATGTCCCGCGCCGAGGCGTACCGCATCCTCGGTGTCGAGGAGAGTGCGGACGAGGCTGAAATCAAGTCGGCACATCATAGGCTTATCGCCGGACTACATCCGGACCGGGGCGGATCGGCCTATCTGGCGGCGAAAATCAACGAGGCGCGGGACGTCCTTTTAAAGTCATAAGACCTTCAATCGGGTGTCACGGCTTTTTCACAGTCGCCCAGCTTGCCGGAACCCGGTCCCTGTGGCAGAAACCGGGTGTTTCAAGCGTCATAAAGGGGTTTGACGATGCGCGTAGCAATGATCGGGACCGGATACGTGGGGCTTGTCTCCGGGGCGTGTTTTTCCGAGTTCGGTCACGATGTGATCTGCGTCGACAAGGACGAGGCGAAGATCGCCAGCCTGCACGCGGGCAAGATGCCGATCTATGAGCCGGGTCTCGAGGACCTGGTCGAGGGTAACGTCAAAGCCGGGCGTCTCACCTTCACCGGCGATCTGGCAGGCGCCATCAAGGGGGTGGACGCGGTCTTCATCGCCGTCGGCACACCGAGCCGGCGCGGCGACGGGCATGCGGATCTCAGTTACGTCTATGCCGCCGCAGAAGAAATCGCCAACGCCATGGACGGCTATACCGTGGTTGTCACCAAATCGACGGTGCCTGTCGGCACCGGGCGCGAGGTCGAGCGCATTATCCGCGAAACCCGCCCGGACGCGGATTTCGATGTGGTCTCGAATCCTGAATTCCTGCGCGAGGGGTCGGCGATCGAGGACTTCATGCGCCCGGATCGGGTCGTTATCGGCACCAATTCCGAGCGCGCGCAGGAAGTGATGCGCAATCTCTACCGGCCGCTGTATCTGATCGAAACGCCGATCGTCTTCACGTCGCGACAGTCGTCCGAACTGATCAAGTACGCCGCCAATACCTTCCTCGCGACCAAGATCACCTTCATCAACGAGATCGCCGATCTTTGCGAGAAGGTGGACGCCAACGTGCACGACGTGTCGCGCGGTATCGGGCTCGACGGCCGCATCGGCCGCAAGTTCCTGCACGCCGGCCCCGGTTACGGCGGGTCATGCTTTCCGAAGGACACCCGGGCGCTGGTTTCCACGGCACAGGACGCCGGCAGCCCGCTCCGCATCATCGAGACTGTCGTGGCGCTCAATGACGAGCGCAAGCGCAAGATGGCCGATCGTGTCCTCGCCGCCGCCGGCGGAGACCTGAGCGGCAAGACGGTGGCCGTACTCGGCCTTACGTTCAAACCCAACACCGACGATATGCGCGAAAGCCCGAGCCTGGAAATCGTGCCGGCTTTGCAGAACGCGGGCGCGACCGTACGCGCCTTCGACCCGGAAGGCATGGAGGAAGCTAAAAAGCTGCTCAACCACGTGATCTGGTGCGACGGCGCCTACGACACCATGACCGATGCCGATGTGCTCGTCATTATCACCGAGTGGAACGAGTTCCGCGCCCTCGACCTGGAAAGGGTCAAATCGCTGATGAAGACGCCGCTCATGGTCGATCTCCGTAATATCTACGAACCGACGGCGATGATCGAGAGAGGCTTCGAATACCACAGCATCGGCCGTCCTATGGGCGCCGAGAGCGCTTAAATGGCGGACCGCAATCTCAAGGCGGTCCTCGCACCGTCGATCCTGCGCGCTTACGACATCCGCGGTGTGGTCAACGGCGGTTTCGGCGAAAACGACCTGTACACCATTGGCCGCGCGTTCGGCTCGGAAATGGCGGAGCGGGGGCTTTCCAAGGCGTGCGTCGGTTACGACGGCCGGCTGTCATCACCGATGCTGGAAGCCGCGCTGGTCGACGGCCTGGTGTCGACTGGCATGCAGGTCATGCGCGCCGGTCTCGGACCGTCGCCGATGCTCTATTTCGCGACGGTCACCTGCGGCGCCGACGCCGGCCTGATGATCACCGGTTCGCACAACCCGCCGGAGTTCAACGGCCTCAAGATGACGCTCGAGGGCAAGGCATTCTTCGACGAAGACATCCAGAACCTGGGCCGCCGGGTCGAGGCCGGGACGTTCACGGACGGCACAGGCGAGGCTTTCGAGGTCAGCGTGTTCGACCAGTATGTCGCGCGCGTCCTGATGGACTATTTGGGCGGCAAGGAACTGCGTGTGGCCTGGGATCCGGGCAACGGCGCCGCCGGCGAGGTGACGAAAGAACTGGTGGCGAAACTGCCGGGCGAGCACTTTGTCATCAACGCGGAGATCGACGGCACGTTTCCGGCGCACCATCCCGACCCGACGGTGGAGAAGAACCTGGCACAACTCAAGGAACTGGTGGCCGCCAACGACTGCGATCTGGGGATCGGCTTCGACGGCGACGGCGACCGGATCGGCGTCATCGATAAGCTGGGCAACGTCATGTGGGGCGATCAGCTTTTGGTGATGCTGGCCCGTGACGTGCTGGCCGAGCACCCCGGCGCACCGATCCTTTGCGATGTGAAGGCCAGCCGGGTGTTCTTCGACGAGATCCAAAAAATGGGCGGCCGGCCGGTGATGTGGAAAGCCGGGCACTCGCACATCAAATCGAAGATGGCCGAACTGAATGCGCCGCTGGCCGGCGAGATGAGCGCGCATATCTTCTTCAAGCACCGATACTACGGCTATGACGATGCGGTCTATACCGCCGTCCGGCTGCTGAGCGTCATTGCCAATGCGGACGAGAGTTTCACGGAAATGCTGGCGGCGTTGCCGAAGATGCACAATACGCCGGAAATCCGGTTCGACTGCCCGGACGACCGGAAATTCGACGTCGTCGACGAGATCTCGGCACGTGCGCGCGCCCTCGACGATGTCGAGATATTCGACATGGACGGCGTCCGCGTGGAAACGCCCTCCGGCTGGTGGCTGCTGCGCGCGTCCAATACCCAGCCGATGCTCGTGGTGCGCTGCGAATCGGATACGGAAGAGGGGCTGGAGCGTCTCAAGGACGATGTCCGGGCGCAACTCGTTCAGTCCGGCGTCGATCCCGGCGCTATTTGATCCACAGTTTTCCTCACTGAGCCACTTGAAGCGAGGCCGCGCTTCTCGTAGTGAATCCGCATGTCTACTTACTTCTTTTACGGCACCTTGCAGGATCCGGAGATCGCCAGGGAAATTCTAGGCCGGCCGCTTTCCGGTTGTTCACCAGAGCCATGCGTGCTCAAGGGGTACAAGCGGGTTTACGTTGCCGGCGCGACCTATCCGGCCATTGCCGCGGATGCGGAAAGCGAGGTCGAGGGCCTGCTGGTATACAGAATCTCGCCGCTCGAGGCCTCCCGGCTGAGCCGGTACGAGGGTAAGGATTACAAGGTCGAGGAACTGGATGTGACCATGAAGGACGGCGCCCGCGTGCCGGCATCCGTCTTCATGCCGCTGCCCGCTTTACGTCTGAGCAATCGTTCCTGGGAGTTGAACATGTGGCGTCGTCACGAGAAACGGCGCTTCCTGGCCGGATTGAGGCGTAACGTCCTCGTCTGACGGCGATGCGCTGATCAGTCAGTCGGCGCGTTGCGCGACCTCTGCGTTGATTTCGGTCTTCAGTTCCATGCAGTCGCGGAGCACCCGGCAGGTCCGGTAGGCGTCCCGCTTGGAAATGCCGACGATGCGCGCACGGTGCAGGATCGAGCCGTTACGCTTCTTGAGCGGTACGATCCTGATCTGCCCTTCGCCGAGGTAGCTGGGGGCTTTGTCGACCGCCTTTTCCGCGGCACGCTGTGCTTGCGAGACTTGCGAGAAAGCGCCGACCTGCACCGCCCAGACCGATTGGGACGTGGTGGCCGTGCCGGTCGCCGGCGCGAGAGACGCGGTTTTGGCCTTGGCCTTCGGCACGACGGCCTGGGCAATCAACGGTGTGCCATGCCGCTTCGCCAGTTCCTCGAATCCTTCGTCCAGCAATTTCGCCATATGGCGGTTGCGGTGGCTCGACGAACGGCCGCCGAACACGACTCCGATGATCCGGCGTCCGTTACGGGTCGCCGACGCGACGAGATTGAAGCCCGACGCCCGGATGTAGCCGGTCTTGAACCCGTCGGTGCCAGGATAGGACTTCAGGAGCTTGTTGTGATTCGAGTATTTACGTCCTTTGAAGGTGAACGATTTGGTCGAAAAGTAGTGGTAATACTCCGGAAAATCGCGAAGCAGGGCGCGGGCGAGGATCGACATGTCCTTGGCCGTCGAAAGCTGGCCCCGGTGCGGCAGGCCGGACGCGTTGCGGAACGTGGTCTTCGACATGCCGATGGTGCGGGCCTTGGCGGTCATCTTGAGCGCGAAACTGCGTTCGCGCCCGGCGATGTTCTCGGCGATAACGGTCGCCACGTCGTTAGCGGATTTGGTGACCAGCGCCAGGATCGCCTGTTCGACGGTGATCGTGGAACCGGCGCGGAGACCGAGGCGAGAAGCGGGCTGGCGGGCAGCCCGGCGGGACACCTCGAGTTTCGTGTCGAGCCCCCATTTCCGCGTCTTGAGGCGGTCGAACACCAGATAGAGCGTCATCATCTTGGTCAATGACGCGGGATAATTGCGGGTTTCCTCGTTGAGGCCGGCGAGAACTTCCCCGGTATCAGCATCAACGACGTAACTCGCGTATTTCGCATGGGCGGGGTGGGCATACGCACTGAACAGCAAAATCGCCAAGGTGATGACGATTTTACACAGATTGTCCACGGAATAAGCGCGTTTCGCCGTCGGTTCCCAAGCCGCAAGCGGTAGCATCCTCTGATCCCCTTTGTTCGCCTCGTTCGCCGCTGCGCAGGCATGATCTTATGATCAAACCGTATCTCGCGTCGACGGATTTCTTACGTCGAATCAATCTCTTGGTACGCCGACGGACCATAACAATGTGTTAACGGGGCACGGGATGTCACGATTTTTTCGAGATTTTCCGCCGTTTGGCACCAAATATTCGCACTCGCAACATTGCAGGCAATCCATCAATAGCCGGGTAAGGTATTCTAAAATATTATTTTATTTCGCTTTGTTAATTTTGTGCACTGCACAAAAAATCATTGACTCCGGCCGGTTTCAGGCTATATTTAATGCGTGATGCTGCAATGCAGCAATTGAAGTTTTCGAGATTTTCTCGAGCGAGCGGCGCAAATCCGCCGAATCCGCAACCGACGAGAAACAAATGGAGATAGACTGATGGCTACCACCGCCAAGAAGACCACCACCACGAAAGCCGCGCCGAAGCCGGCCGAGAGCGTCGACCAGGTTGATACGGCCGTCAAAGCCGGCCAGGAAACCGTCGAGACGATCGTCAAGACCAACACCGAAGTGGCCAAGAAGGGCGTCGAGAAGGCCGTTGCCATGACGGAAGAGCAGTTTGCCGCTGCCGCCAAGGCCGGTGCCGATGCCTACAAGGGCTATGAGGACATGATCGCGTTCTCGAAAAGCAACATCGAAGCTTTCGTCAAATCGAACGAGATTCTTTCGTCCGGCATGAAAGACATCAACACCACGATCTACAAGCTCGCCCAGTCGAACGTCGAAGAGTCGGTCGCGCTGGCGCAGAAGATCATGGGATGCAAGACCGTCGCCGAAGTCGTCGAACTGCAGAGCACCGTTGCCAAGTCGCAGTACGACAAGGCGCTCACCGAGAGCCGCAAGCTGTCCGATCAGACGGTCAAGCTCGCCGAGCAGGCGTCCAAGCCGATCGCCGACCAGGTGAAGATTGCGGTCGAAACCCTGTCCAAACCGATCGCTGCCTAACGTTCCCATCCCCCCTTGTTTGGGATCTGGCAGTTGAGAAGGGCGTCCGGTGGTCCTCCCAACACCGGACGCCCGCTCAGACGGTCCGGGACCCTGAAACCCGGATATCCGAAAGGCCCGCGGCGACGCCGCGGGCCTTTCGTCTGTTCATGGCAATTGTGGTTAACCGCTTACATTTCTTTTCGTTTCCCCATTTTGGAAGGGCGAAAATTGACCTATATTATAGGCAATGAGAATTGTACGATTTTAACCATCGCGACTGAAAATGGCTGAACGAAAGACTCCCTCGGGACCGCCCGATATCGGCGTAGATGATGAAACCGGCGTCGTTGTCAAACCGCGCGAGAAGACCAAGCGCCCGGCGATGTACAAGGTTCTGATGCTGAACGACGATTACACGCCGATGGAATTCGTCGTTCACGTGCTGGAGAGGTTCTTCAGCAAGTCGGCGCAGGACGCGACGCGGATCATGCTGCATGTCCATCAACGCGGCGTCGGTGTGTGCGGTGTCTACACCTATGAAGTCGCCGAGACCAAGGTCGCACAGACCATGGACCTGGCGCGCCAGCACCAGCATCCGCTGCAATGCACGATCGAGAAGGACGGCAGCGACGACGACGAGTAAACGGCAAGAATCTGCGAACCATAAGGCCGGGTAAAAACCGGCGAAAGGAAAGCAACCACATGTTATCACGCAATCTGGAACAGACGCTTCATCGTGCCCTGGCCCTCGCCGCCGAGCGGTCGCACGAATATGCAACGCTGGAGCATCTGTTGCTGTCCCTGACGGACGATCAGGACGCCATCGCGGTGCTCAGGGCATGTGGGGTCGACCTCGAGCAACTGTCGATGGACGTCACCAATTTCATCGACGACGAGCTCGACGAAATCCGTAACGAGCGCGTGACCGAACCGAAACCGACCGCGAGCTTCCAGCGCGTCGTGCAGCGCGCCGTGATCCACGTGCAGTCGTCCGGACGTGAGGAAGTCACCGGCGCCAACGTGCTGGTGGCGCTGTTCTCCGAACGTGAATCGCACGCCGTCTTCTTCCTGCAGATGCATGAGATGTCGCGCCTCGATGCGGTCAACTACATCTCGCACGGCATCGCCAAGGTGCCGGGCTTCTCCGAGGAACGCACCGTCGAGGGCGCGGACGAAGACGCCGAGGGCGAGAACGTCGTCCGCAAGGGCTCGGAAGCGCTCGACGCCTATTGCGTCAACCTGAACGCCAAGGCCGCGGAAGGGCGCATTGATCCGCTCATCGGCCGTGAAAAGGAAGTCGACCGGACGATCCAGATTCTCTGCCGCCGCAACAAGAACAATCCGCTTTATGTCGGCGATCCGGGCGTCGGCAAGACGGCCATCGCCGAGGGACTTGCCAAGCGGATCGTCGACGGCGACGTGCCGGAAGTGCTCGACGGGGCGACGATCTATTCCCTCGACATGGGCGCACTGCTCGCCGGCACCCGTTATCGCGGCGACTTCGAGGAACGGCTCAAGAATGTCATGGAAGAACTGCAGAATGCCGACAAGGCGATCCTGTTCATCGATGAAATCCACACGGTGATCGGTGCCGGCGCGACGTCGGGCGGATCCATGGATGCCTCCAACATCCTGAAACCGGCACTGCAGTCGGGCGGTCTCCGCTGCATGGGCTCGACCACCTACAAGGAATACCGCGGTTACTTCGAGAAGGACCGGGCGCTAGTGCGCCGGTTCCAGAAGATCGACGTCTACGAGCCGTCGGTCGACGACACCGTGAAAATCCTCAAGGGCCTCAAGCCGTACTTCGAGGCGCACCACAAGGTGCGTTACACGATGGACTCGCTGAAAACCGCCGTCGAACTGTCGGCGCGCTACATCAACGACCGCAAGCTGCCGGACAAGGCGATCGACGTCATCGACGAGGTCGGCGCGTCGCGCATGCTGCTGCCGGAAAGCAAGCGGCGCAAGACAGTGTCGGCCAAGGATGTCGAGGCCATCGTCGCGATGATCGCGCGTATCCCGCCGAAAAGCGTGTCGCGCGATGACCGCGAGGCGCTCATGACGCTGGAGCGGGACCTCAAGACCGTCGTGTTCGGTCAGGACAAGGCCATCGAGCAACTCTCGAGCGCCATCAAGCTGGCCCGCGCCGGGCTGCGCGAACCGCAGAAACCGATCGGCGCCTACCTATTCTCGGGCCCGACCGGCGTCGGCAAAACCGAGGTTGCGCGCCAGCTCGCGCTCACCATGGGTGTCGAACTGGTCCGCTTCGACATGTCGGAATACATGGAGCGGCATTCGGTGTCGCGCCTGATCGGTGCACCGCCGGGCTATGTCGGTTTCGACCAGGGCGGGTTGCTGACCGACGCGGTCGACCAGAACCCGCATGTCGTGCTGCTGCTCGACGAGATCGAGAAAGCGCACCCGGACCTGTTCAATATCCTTCTGCAGGTCATGGACCACGGCAAACTGACCGACAACAACGGCAAGACCGTCGATTTCCGGAACGTGATCCTGATCATGACCACCAACGCCGGTGCCGCGGACATGGCCAAGCCGGCCATGGGCTTCGAACGCGACACCCGCATCGGCGAGGACAAGGAAGCGATCGAGAAGATGTTCACGCCGGAATTCCGCAACCGGCTGGATTCGACCATCGCCTTCGAGCCGCTGGGCAAGGACGTGGTGGCCAAGGTCGTCGACAAGTTCATCATGGAGCTGGAAGCGCAGCTCAGCGACCGCAACGTGATGATCGAGCTGACCGACGCCGCCCGCGACTGGCTGGCCGACAAGGGCTACGACAAGACCTTCGGGGCCAGGCCGCTTAGCCGTGTCATTCAGGAGCACATCAAGAAGGCGCTCGCCGAGGAAATGCTGTTCGGCAAGCTCTCGAAAGGCGGCCTCGTCGTCGTCGATATCGAGGATGGCCTGCCGGTGTTCAGCTATCCGAAGTCGGACGGCAAGGGCTCCAAAGGCGGCGGCAAGGGCGGCACGAAAAAGCCGGCTTACGTGGAATAACTACACCGCCGCCGTGTAGGGCGGGGCGGGGAAGTACTCGATCCCTTTCTGCACGAACCGTGCGAAGTCGGGGCCGTAGATTTCGCCGACCAGCCACAGCGCCATGTCGATTCCGGCGGAAACGCCGGCCGACGTAACGATGTTGCCGTCGCGGACGAAGCGCACGCCGTCCAGGACCTCGACCCCGCCGGCGTCCCGCAACAGGTCGATGGAACGCCAGTGCGTCGTCGCGCGCTTGCCTTCCAGGAGGCCCGCCCTGTGCAGCAGCAGGGCGCCGGTGCAGACGCTGGTTACCCACGTACAACCCGGCGCGACCTTCCCGATCCAGTCGATCTCGGCACCGCCGTCCCTGAAGATCGGGCGCGTGCCCTGGCCGCCCGGTACCAGGATCACGTCCAGGTCCGGGTGGTCGTCGATGGTGTAGTCCGTCGTGATCCTGAGCCCCTTGGCGCAGGTAATCTCCCTGCCCGATGAGCCGATCATATGCACGGCCATGTCGCTCCGGTCCTGCCTGGCGGCCCATGAAAGAACTTCCCACGGGCCGATGGCGTCCAGTTCCTCGAGATCGTTGAACGCGAGGATGCCGAATTGCATGGTCATGTGCGGTCTCCGTTTCGATGTGACGACATCGGAGTTTTACGCGGCGCGGGGGCTGGCGCAATATGCTTGGAAAGAATGTTGAGGCTTTTGCATGTCCCAGTCCTTTCTCAGCGGTATCCGCGTTCTCGACCTGAGCCAGTTCCTGCCGGGGCCGTTCGCGACGCAGATGCTGGCCGACATGGGCGCCGATGTGGTCAAGGTGGAACCGCCCAAGGGCGATCCCATGCGTCTACTCGATCCCGTCACTAGCGACCGCGGCCGGAGCCCGTACCATGCGCTGGTCAACGCCGGAAAGCGCATCGTGACGCTCGATCTCAAGTCGGACGAGGGCAGGCAGGCATTCACGGACATGATCGCCGCCACCGACGTGCTGATGGAAAGCTACCGTCCCGGCGTGATGGCGCGGCTCGGGTTCGGGCACGCGCATCTTCGCGACCTCAATCCCGGCCTCGTGCATTGCGCGCTTTCCGGCTACGGGCAGAACGGCCCGATGAGACTCACCGGCGGGCACGACATCAATTACGTCGCCGCCGCCGGGCAACTCGGCCTGACCGGACCGGACACGAAGCCGCACATGGCGTACCCGATGGTCGCCGACTATGCCGGCGCCATGCAGTCGGTGACGGCGATCCTGGGTGCGTTGGTCGGGCGCGGGGCGACGGGGGAGGGGGCATATGTGGACGTCGCCATGGCCGATAGCGTTCTGGCGTGGCAAAGCCAGGCACTGACGGCGCTCAAACGGGGCCATCCGCCGGCACGGGACGCGGACATGCTGACCGGCGGCGCGGCGTTCTATGGGGTCTACGAGACCGCCGACGGACGGTTCGTCAGCCTGGGCGCGATCGAGGCCGTGTTCTGGGTGAATTTCTGCGAAGCTATTGACCGCCCCGATCTGATCGACAGGCAGGACGAACCGTTGCCGCAAACGGACCTGATTGCCGACGTCGCGGCCGTCTTCAAGGGTCGTACCCGGGACGAATGGGACAACGTGCTGACGGATGTGGATTGTTGTTATCACCCGGTGCTGGAGATCGATGAAGTCGAGCACCATCCCCAGAACGCGGCACGCGGTCTGATCGCGCCTCAGGAAGGTCTGGAAACGGAAGGGGGCACATCCGTCCTGCTGCCGTTCTGGACCGACGGCGCCGCGCCGGCGCCGCGCAAGCAGATGAGCGAGGTTTCGGCGGCCGACGTTATTGATGGGTGGAAAAAGCGCTAAACGCTACTTGGGACAATCGATCTCACCGACAAGACCGACGGCGGCAAAGCCGTTGGCCCGCACGGGCACGGTCGAGCCGCCGGCAAGCGCCATGTAGTCGCGGCTGCGGCTGGCACCGTCGGCGGTGACCCGTTCGATGGCGACGGCCTTGCACAGTCCGCAGTTGTTGATCAGGACCACGTCATAGCGCTGCGAGCGTTCCATGCTGACGCATTTCTTTTCGGATTTGGGCTGATTGAAGGATTCCAGCAGATCCTGGTCCGCGCCTCTTTCGCCGGGGCACGGCCACTCGGATTTGACCCGCGACCGGCCGGGGCCCTTGAACGGGACCGGAAAGTCGGACCTTGGCAGCACGTTGAACTCGCGGCCGACCGGCACGCTGTTACCGGGCCGCGAGCGGATTAGTGTCGCCACCATGCAGACGTTGCAGGTGTTGATCAGGGTTTCGATATTCCCCTGGCGATGGATGCGGACGCATTTTCTGGCCTCGGCATCCTTCGGCCACGCGGCAAGCACCGTGACGGCGATCAGGGCTGCGGCAATAAGACGTATCATGGTAAACGCTCCGTCCTTCAGACCTTGAAAATTAAGGCGAAAAGGTTAACGGAGAGTGACTCGCCCGAATTTCAGCCGTCGCCGTCCGCGTTCCGGTAGGGCGAGTATTCAGCGGTGATTCCGGCCATTTCGTGCTCGACCTGCATGCGCTCGCGATCCACGAAATCGGCGACCGCGTCCTCGAAACCCGGATCGCGGATGTAGTGCAGGCTGTAGACCGGCGCCGGCAGGTAGCCGCGCTGTACCTTGTGCGGTCCCTGCGCGCCCGCTTCGACGCGCGCCAGACCGTGTTCGATGGCGTAGTCGATGGCCCGGTAATAGCAGCACTCGAAGTGCAGGAACTTGTGCGACTGCAGCGACCCCCAGTTGCGGCCATACAGGCAATCGCTGCCTTTGAGGTTGAGCGCGCCGGCAACGGGCCGTTCGCCGTCGAACGCCATGATCATGACGACCGCGTCGGGCATGCGCTCGCCCAGCATCGAAAAGAACTCCCGGTGCAGGTAGCTCTGCCCCCATTTCTTGTCGGTGGTCGACATATAGAACTGAAAAAACGCGTCCCAGTGCCGTTCCTCGAGTTCGCGGCCTTCGAGGGTGCGGATATCGAGCCCGGTTTCAGCGACCTTCCTGCGTTCCTTGCGGATCGATTTCCGTTTTCTTGACGCCAACGCGGCCAGGAAATCGTCGAAATCTGCATAGTCCCGGTTGTGCCAGTGAAACTGCTGGTTCATTCGCTGCAGGTAGCCGGCGTCCTTGCCGAGTTCCCAAAGCTCCTTGCGGCAGAACGTGATATGCGCCGACGAGACACCGAGTTGGTCGGCAATCCGCATCATCCCCGCCAGCAGGAGTTTCTGCAGTTCCTCCCTGAGGGCGGGATCCAGAGCCCGATGTACAAGCAGGCGCGGTCCGGGCACCGGGGTGAACGGCACCGCGCACTGCATCTTCGGGTAATAGCGGCCGCCGGCGCGTTCGTAGGCGTCGGCCCAGCCCCAGTCGAAAATGTATTCGCCGTAGGAATGGGTTTTGATGTAGAGCGGCGCGCACGCCTCGACCCGGCCCTCGGGGGTCTCGATCACCAGATGGCGGGGAATCCAGCCGGTTTCGTCGGTTGCCGAGCCGGAGTCCTCCAGCGCGGAAAGGAAAGCATGCCGCACGAACGGATGGTCCGTCCCGGCGCAGGCGTCCCAGTCGGCCGCGGGGATTTCGGCGATGCTGCCCAGGGCCTTGATGACGCGCTGATCGGTACCGTCAGGCATATGCGTCCCGTCCGTTGACTCCGTTGCCCGGTCAGGCAACCGCCTTCCAGGCTCTACCTTCAAATGTCGGCGTGATCCCGCCCGGATACAAGATTTCCGCAAGAATTTGCGCGCTGTCGAGCAGCCGCGGCCCCGGCCGGTTGAAGTAGCTGTTGCCGTCGGTGGCGTAGACGTGGCCATTTTTGACTGCCGAGAGGTTCTGCCATTCGGGCGTGGCGAGCGGGGCGCGGGCTTCCTGTTCGCTGCGCGCCAGGCCGAACCCGCAGGGCATGAAAACGATCACATCCGGGTTCTCGGCAAAGAGCCGTTCCGGTTCCAGCCAGGGGGCGTGTGCGCCGGGTGTGCCGAACAGGTCGCGCCCGCCGGCGATGTCGACCAGTTCCGGTACCCAGTTTCCGGCCGCCATCAGGGGATCCGCCCATTCGACACAGAAGACGCGGGGCCGTTCTTCCGGTGCGGCAGCGGATAACGCCGCGAAACCGTTTTTCATCGTCCCGATAAGATTTTCGCCCGCATCATCCGCGTCGAGCGCCGCGGCGACCCGCGCGATATCGCCGTATACTTTGCCGAGTCCTTCCGGGTTGAGCGAGACGATCCGCGCGTCGTTGCCGAGATGGTCGCAGACCGCGGCTTCGACGTCGGACAGCGCGACGGCGCAGACCTCGCACTGATCCTGCGTCACGATCACGTCCGGTTTGACGCGTTCGAGTTCATCGGAAAGCACCTCGTAGATCGACAGCGCGTCCCTGAGGGCGTCCTTGACCTGGGTATCGATCTCGGCGCTTGTGCCGTCCGGACGGATCAATGCGCGCGTGCAGACCGGCAGGGTTTTGACACCCGCCGGATAGTCGCATTCATGCGAGCGACCGACGAGGCTGTCCTGGAACCCGAGCGCGCAGACGATCTCGGTTGCCGCCGGCAGCAGGGAGACGATTTTCAGGGGGGCGGCGTCCGTGCTCACGCCAGCTCGAAGATGCCGTCGACCTCGACGGCGACGTTACGGGGCAGCGATCCGGCCGAGACCGCGAAGCGGGCGTGCTTGCCGGCATCGCCGAAGACGTCGACCATCAGGTCCGACGCGCCGTTGATGACCTCAGGCTGATTGGAGAAATCGGGGCCGGAGTTCACGAACCCGCCCAGCTTGACGACGCGTTTGATACGGTCGAGATCGCCGTCCGCGGCGGCCTTGGCCTGGGCCAGCAGGTTGAGGCCGCAAAGCCGCGCCGCCTGGTAGCCGTCATCGACGCTTAGATCGTCGCCGACCTTGCCGGTGTATTCGATCTTGCCGTTCCTGAGCGTGATCTGGCCGGCAACGAAAACCAGGTTGCCGCTGACGACGAACGGGATGTAGTTCGCCGCCGGCGCTGCCGCTTCCGGCAGTTCGATGCCGAGTTCCTGGAGACGGGATTCGATCTTGCCAGCCATGATGATGCCTCTCTCTTTCTCTCGTTATTGTCGTCGTTCGGATAGCCCGGACCGGACGGTCAGAGCCTGAAGCTGTCGCCTTCCTTGGGCGCCACGCAGCTTACCGTGCCGCCGAGTTCCTTGAGCTTGGCCTGGGCGGCGGCGTACTTGGCGTCGATGGCGTCGTCGTCCTGGTCCGGGTCGTGATGGAACAGGTAGAGTTCCTTGACCGCGGCGTTGTGCGCCAGCTCGCAGACCTTCGAGACGCAGGAATGGCCCCAGTTGACCTTGGTCCTGTATTCCTCGTCGGTGTAGGTGGTGTCGGTGATCAGCACGTCGGCGCCGCGCACGAATTCGGTGATCGTCTTTTCGTAGTGCGGATCGTAGAACTCGCTGTCGTCCAGGTAGAGTTCCTGGTCCGTGACATAGCAGATCGAACGGCCGTGATAGTTGATCCGGTAGCCGAGCGCGCGGCCCGGATGGGCGAGCAGCTTGGTCTGCACCTCGATGCCGGCGACGTCGTGCGTGCCTTCCTCGAGGTTACGGAAATAGGTGCGGGCCGAGAATTCCGTGAGCGTGATCGGGAAGTAGACACCGTCCATCTGCGCCGAGATCAGCTCACGCATGGTGATATCGCCCTGCTTGGCGCCGAGGATCTCGAACTCATTGCCCTGCATGTAGAGCGGTGCGAAGAAGGGAATCGCGTTGATGTGGTCCCAGTGCGGATGCGAGATGAACAGCTTGGCGTTGATGCGTTTCTTTTTCTGTTTGGCGAGATGCGATCCCAGTTCCTTGATGCCGGACCCGCCGTCGAAGATGAACAGGTTCTGGTTCGGGAACTCCATCGTTACGCATGACGTGTTGCCGCCGTACTTCAGGGCGCCGGACCCGGTCTTGGGCAGCGTGCCGCGCACACCCCAGAACGTCAGACTGACCTGGTCGGCGATGATCGACTGCAGACGGTCGGCGAAGGTATCCGGATTGATCGGCTTGCGGATGAACCCGTCGGCGCCGAGATCGAGCGCGCGGGCTTCATCGGACGGATAGGCCTTGGCGGACACGACGATGAACCGGGTACCGTCCAGGGCCTTGTTCTCGCGCACGCTCTTGCAGAGTTCGAAGCCGTCGATCTTGGGCATCATAAGATCGGAGAGAATGACGTCGGGACGGGATTTCTCGATGGTTTTCAGCGCGTTCTCGCTGTCGACCAGGGTTTCCACGTCGAATCCGGCGTCGTTCAGAATGGCTTCCAGGAGAGAAAGGGTTACGTCATCGTCATCGATGACGAGTACCCGCTTTTTGCCGGCGGCAGCGTCCATGTCGTAAGATCCCAACTTGTCTTAAGGCGACATTATAGACCGCCGGACGGTGTGTCGATATCTGAAAAACGAGATAGTTCAGTTATTTAGCGTCTATTCCGCAACAAAAATGAGGCCATTCGGCCCCATTTTCGCAGCTACTCCCCAAAAAAACGGGCACGCACCGGAACAAGATTCCGGTACGCGCCCCAAGTTTCCCAGGGAGGATCCCCTAAACCCGTCATGAGACTTGCCTCGTCATATCGTCATCTCACGAACATCCCGTGGTGCCGCCGCACGTGTTGCACTTCAGGCACGTGCCGTTGCGGACCAGTGTAAAGTTGCCGCACTCGCCGCACGGGTCGCCCTCGTAGCCCTTCATCCGGGCTTCGCGGACCTGATTCATGTGGGTGTCGGTGCGTTCCATGACCTCGGCCGAGACCGCGACGGCGGACGATTGCTCGGTCACGACCTGGGTCTGGCCGCCGCCGCCGTTTGCGGCCTGTGCGGTCGTCTGGGCCGGCGCCTGCGCGGTCTGTGCCGTTGCAACCTTCTTCGCCTTGGCGCCGTTGATCACCAGGAACTTGGTGCGCATGAAGCCCGGGCTGACGCCGACCGGCAGTTCGCCGGTATCCGGCAGGTCGCCCTCGGCGTCGCCGGTGCCGATGCTGTCGGGCAGCAGGTCGTTCGGTTCCACGTGCGCCAGATCATTGCGCCCCATGTAGCTGACGGCCAGTTCACGGAAGATGTAGTCGAGGATCGACGTCGCCATCTTGATGGTTTCGTTGCCGCGCACGATGCCCGACGGTTCGAAGCGGGTGAACGTGAAGGCTTCGACGTATTCCTCGAGCGGCACGCCGTACTGCAGGCCGATCGAGACCGCGATCGCGAAGTTATTCATCAACGAACGGAAGGCGGCCCCCTCCTTGTGCATGTCGATGAAGATCTCGCCGATATGACCGTCCTCGTATTCGCCGGTACGCAGGTAGACCTTGTGCCCGCCGACGGTCGCCTTCTGAGTGTAGCCCTTGCGGCGGTCGGGGAGGCGGCGGCGTTCGGCGATATAGCGCTCGATAATGCGCTCCGTGATCGCTTCGGCGCGCGCCACCAGCGGTGCCTCGGCGATGTCGTTGGCGACCTCGTCCGCATCCTCGACGTCGTCGTCGATGAGTGCGGCAGAGAGCGGCTGGGACAGCTTGGAACCGTCGCGGTAGAGCGCGTTCGCCTTCAGGCAAAGCCGCCACGACAGCATGTAGGATTCCTTGCAGTCCTCGACCGTTGCCGAAGCCGGCATGTTGATGGTCTTGGAAATCGCGCCCGAGATGAACGGCTGCGCCGCCGCCATCATGCGGATGTGGCTTTCGACCGAAAGCGCGCGCTTGCCGATACGGCCGCACGGGCTGGCGCAGTCGAACACCGCAAGATGCTCTTCCTTCAGGTGCGGTGCGCCTTCGACCGTCATCGCGCCGCAGACGTAGGTGTTGGCGGCTTCGATGTCGGCCTTGGAGAAACCGAGCGCGGACAGCATGTTGAATCCGAGGTCGTCGAGCGACGCCTTTTCGAGTTTCAGCACCTCGGTGCAGAAGGCTTCGCCGAGCGTCCACTTGTTGAAGGCGAACTTGATCTCGAACGCTTCGCCCAGGTTTTTCTCGACCCTGGCGATGGCATCGTCGGTGAAGCCCTTGGCCTTCAGGGTCTCGTGGTTGATCCCCGGCGCACCTTCGAGGGTGCCGTGGCCGACTGCGTAGTCGATCACGTCCTTGATCTGGTCCTTGTTGTAACCGAGCGTGGTCATCGCCTGCGGCACCATCGAGTTGATGATCTTGAAGTAGCCGCCGCCGGCGAGTTTCTTGAATTTCACCAGCGCAAAATCGGGTTCGATGCCGGTGGTGTCGCAATCCATCACCAGACCGATGGTTCCGGTCGGCGCGATCACGGTGACCTGCGCGTTGCGGTAACCGTGGTCCTGACCGAGTTCGAGGGCGCGGTCCCATGCCTCGGCGGCAGCGGCGGCGAGGTTCGTGTCCGGGCAGTCGCCGGCGTTAAAGGCGACCGGATCGATGCTCAGGCCCTCGTATCCCCCGGATTCGCCGTGCGCGGCGCGGCGGTGGTTACGCATCACGCGCAGCATGTGCTCGGCGTTCGGCTCGTAGCCCGGGAACGCGCCCAGGCTTTCCGCCATGGCCGCCGAGGTGGCGTAGGCCTGGCCGCACATCAGCGACGTGATGGCGGCGCAGATGGCGCGGCCCTCGGCGCTGTCGTAAGGGATGCCCGCGGCCATCAGAAAGCCGCCGATGTTGGCGTAGCCGAGGCCCAGCGTGCGGTAGCGGTAGCTCAGCTCGGCGATACGCTTGGACGGGAACTGCGCCATCAGCACCGAAATCTCGAGCGTGATGGTCCACAGCGTCACGGCGTGGGTGAAGCCGGCGACGTCGAAGATGCCGTCGTCGCCGCGGAAGTTCATCAGGTTGAGCGATGCCAGATTGCACGCCGTGTCGTCGAGGAACATGTACTCCGAGCACGGGTTCGAGGCATTGATGCGGCCCGACGCGGGGCAGGTGTGCCACTCGTTGACCGTGGTGTCGAACTGGATGCCCGGGTCGGCGCAGGCCCACGCGGAATAGCCGATGTCGTCCCACAGCTTGGCGGCGCTGATGCGTTTGTCGACCTTGCCGTCCTTGCGGCGGATCAGGTCCCATTCGCCGTTATCGAGGACGGTCTTCAGGAAGTCGTTGGTGACACGCACCGAGTTGTTGGAGTTCTGCCCGGCGACCGTGACGTAGGCCTCCGAATCCCAGTCGGTGTCGTACTGTTTGAATTCGAGAGACGTATAGCCCTGCTTGGCGAACTGGATGATACGCTGCACGTAGTTTTCCGGGATCATCACCTTGCGCGCGGCACGGATCGCGGCCTTGAGCGCGGCGTTCTCCTTCGGATCATACTTCTTGTCGTCGTCGAGTTCGCTATCGTTGCACGCCTTCATGACCTCGTTGAGGTGCTTGTTGGCGAGTCTGGAGCCGGCGACGAGGGCGGCCACTTTTTGTTCCTCGACGACCTTCCAGTTGACGAAGTGCTCGATATCCGGGTGGTCAATGTCGACGACGACCATTTTCGCGGCGCGGCGCGTGGTGCCGCCCGACTTGATGGCGCCGGCGGCGCGGTCGCCGATCTTCAGGAAGCTCATCAGGCCCGAGGACTTGCCGCCGCCGGACAGCGGTTCGCCGTCGCCGCGGATCGACGAGAAGTTGGAGCCGGTGCCGGAGCCGTACTTGAACAGCCGCGCCTCGCGGACCCAGAGGTCCATGATGCCGCCTTCGTTCACTAGGTCGTCGGAAACGGACTGGATGAAGCAGGCGTGCGGCTGCGGGTGCTCGTAGGCCGACTGCGAGGTGACCAGCTTGCCGGTCTCGAAGTCGACATAGGAATGACCCTGCGCCGGACCGTCGATGCCGTAGGCCCAATGCAGACCGGTGTTGAACCATTGCGGCGAGTTGGGGGCGCCGGACTGGTTGGCCAGCATGAACCGCATTTCGTCGAAATAGGCGCGGGCGTCTTCCTCGCTGTCGAAGTAGCCGCCTTTCCAGCCCCAGTAGGTCCAGGTGCCGGCGAGCCGGTCGAAAACCTGCTTGGCGCTGGTTTCGCCGACGTAGCGCTCGTCTTCGGGCAGTTCGGCGAGGGCTTTTTCGTCCGGTTCCTTGCGCCAAAGCCATGCCGGAACGGTGTTTTCCTCGACGGCCTTCAGGCGCGCCGGAACCCCGGCCTTGCGGAAGTATTTCTGTGCCAGGACATCGCTCGCGACCTGCGAATAGCGCTTCGGCACTTCGAGTTCGTCGAGCTTGAACACCACGGACCCATCCGGGTTCCGGATCTCACTCGATGTAGTACGGAATTCCAGGGCGTCGTAGGCCGATTTTCCTTCGGTCGTATAGTGTCGCGAAATACGCATCTTTCCCCCGATAGATGACTAAGGGTTTACAACTCTTGTTTATACTGGACCTTTGACGGCCCCCCGGTTGCCCTTCGGCGGCGGTTTTCCGCTGCTCGTATCTTGCGTGCGAAAACACTAGATATCGTGTATGCCCAGGTGCAACGTTCGATATCTAGACATAGCTAGATTTTGGGTTCAACTAGATTTCGCGTTGGAGGGGTCAAAAAAACGCAATATTTTGGGTTGACATTTTCAGGGCCCGCAGGATTCCGGGAATTACCCATGCCGTGAATTTTTCGAATTTTCCGGCGGTACCGATGCGCCGGAATTTAACCATCGCGGCGGCAATATTCCGGCAAACCGCCGGTATCCCTTGCGTAACATTGTTAATGGCGCATGCCGGTGCGTCGAAACATGTTTTCGCCGGTGCGCGACTCCGGACATGATTCGTAACCGATGCGCACTTATTGCAGACGGCGATTCCGGTGGCCGCGTGGCTGAGCGGGACCGTACAGCGCATGCTTGCCGCGTCTCGGGCTAAGTGCGATATTGTCGCCGCGGGCCGCGACGGCGGTGCCGGCACGATATCAGGACGAAACGGGACCGCGGATTGATGAGCATCGGCACACTTATCTACACATGGCTTAACGGCCGCCAGGTCGGCACGGACGAATTCGGCAACCGGTACTTCGAAGCGAAGAACGGTGCCAAACTGCACGGCCGCCTGCGCCGCTGGGTGCTTTTCAAGGGGGCCGCCGAGGCGTCCAGCGTGCCGTCCGAATGGCACGCCTGGCTGCATCACATGACGCCGGAGCCGCTGACCGACATGGCCGCGAAGTCCAGGCCGTGGCAGAAGCCGCATCAGCCGAACATGACCGGCACCATCGATGCCTACCGGCCCAAGGGGCATGATTTCCGCGGCGGCCAGCGCGCCCATGCCACCGGCGATTACGAGGCCTGGACTCCCGAATGAATGCCGAAGTGAAGGAAATCTCGGTCGGCGCGGTCGTCTTCGCGGTTTTCCTGGGTGTCATGATCTACGTATACGGCGGGCAGGGCGATCTCGCCGACGAGGGCGCCGGCACCCGCATTTCCGCCAGTTTCAATCGCGTGGATGGCCTTGTCGAAGGCGACCCGGTGTATCTCTCCGGCGTCAAGATCGGCGCCGTCGAGAAGATGTGGCTGAACGAGAATTTCCGTGCCGTGGTTACCTTCTGGATCGATGACGATGTCGAGATTCCTCGCGACAGTTCCGCCGCCATCCATACGGACGGGCTGTTCGGCTCCAAGTTCGTCAGCCTGGGGCCGGGCGCCGAGGAAGCACCGTTGAAGGACGGCGACACCATCACCTTTACCCAGGATGCGGTCGTGGTTTCGGAACTTCTGGATTTGATCATTTCCGAAGGCAAGGCCAGGCGGGCGAAAGAAAAGAACGAACAGTAAGGCGGATTGACGGCCGGACATACCGGCCCGGAGATATCGATATGAGAAAAAATGCGGTCGAGACGGTGCTTGGCGCGGTGGTGCTCGTGACGGCACTGGTATTTCTGGTGTTCGCGCTCAATACGGCGCAGGTACGCACCGTCGACGGCTATAAGGTCAGCGCGGCGTTCTTCAAGGTGGGCGGCCTGACCAACGGCAGCGATGTCCGGATCAACGGCATCAAGGTCGGCACCGTCAGCGACCTTAATCTGGATGCCGGTACTTTCGACGCCGTCGTGTCGATGTCGATCCGCTCGGATGTGAAGATTCCCGCCGACAGTGTCGCCGCGATCGGCAGCGCCGGGATCGTTGGCAGCAAGTTCGTCAGTATTCAGCCGGGCGGCGCCAAGGATTTCCTGGACGAAGGCGGCAAGATCGCCCGAACCAAGGACTTCAAGTCACTGGAAGACCAGGTCGGTGAAATCATCTTCCTCGCGACGGGAGGGAACTGATTTTCCGGGCTTTGCGTCAATTCGCATTCAGCCTCAGCAGGCCCGGCCGATGGTTGCCGGCGGCGGCGCTGTGCCTGCTGGCGGCCGTGCCCGCCGGCGCCGAGCCGCACGCCGTCGCAGTCCTGCAGACCCTCGACAAGGTCACCGCACGGGTCAATACCATCGAGGTGCGCGTCGGCACCACGGTGCGGTTCGGCACGCTGCTGATTCGCGTCACGCATTGCGACAAGCGTCCGCCGGAGGAGACACCGGAAAGCACCGCGTTTCTCGAGATCGCCGAACAGCGCCCCGGTGAACAGCCGGTGCTGACGTTCGCCGGCTGGATGTTCGCCTCCAGCCCGGCGCTGAACGCGCTCGAACATCCCGTCTATGACGTCTGGGTGCTCGACTGCAAGGAACGCATCCCGCCCGAAAACTAGTCTTTCCGCAGTTTTCAAATCCACATGCATTTTATGGGCGAAATATCCGAGCAAATTAGTCAAGAATACCGTCCGGACGGCAACGCGACGGAAATTGACGATGGACAGCCTGACAGAAAATGAAACCGTACCGGCCTGGGCCGAGGCGCTCGCATCCGAGGAACTGGGCGACCAGCCGAAGGTCGTGAAACTCGGCGCACGCCAGGTCGCGATCTTCCGGAGCGGCGACCGGATATACGCCTGCAACAACCGTTGTCCGCACGAGGGCTACCCGCTATCCGAAGGCACCCTCAGCGAGGGCTGTGTGCTGACATGCAACTGGCACAACTGGAAATTCGATCTTTCGTCGGGCGAGACGCTGGTCGGCGGCGATCGGCTCAGACGCTACCCGGTCCGGGAAGAAAACGGAAAGATCTTCATCGATCTCGCGGACCCGCCCGTGAGCGATGTCGTCGACGCCGCCATCGCCGACCTGCTCGACAGCTTCGACAACCATGAATACGACCGCATGGCGCGCGAGATCGCGCGCATCATGAAGGCGGGCGGCGATCTGCTGATTGCGGTGCATGCGGCGCTGAATGCGACGTTCGACAGGTTCGAGTACGGCATGAGCCATACCATCGCCGTCGCTGCCGACTGGCTGGCGCTGTATCGCGGGTTCGAGGGCGATCCGGCGCGGCAATTGACGTGCATTACCGAAATCGTCGCCTATCTCGCCTGGGATACGCAGCGCCAGCCGACATTCCCGTATCCGCGGTCGGCACGTCCGTTCGATGAGGATAAATTCGTCGCTGCCATCGAGCAGGAAGACGAGGAAGCCGCCATCGCCTTCGTCCGGGGCGCGCTCAGGGACGGCCTCGGTTACGACGATCTTTACTCGGGCCTCGCCCGGGCGGCGCTGGCGCACTATCAGGATTTCGGCCATTCCCTTATTTATGTATTGAAGGCACGGGAATTCGTGGCCGCAGCCGGTCCGGAGACGCTCGAGCCCGTACTGCTGCTGTTGGTCCGTTCGCTCGTTTACGCGACTCGCGAGGATCTGATCCCCGAATTCAAGGCCTATGCGCCGGCGCTGGCGGATTGGTCCGGCGGCGACGGCATGCCGGACGCGGAGATCCTGCGGGCAGGCGGTGTCGCGCCGGTCCTCGATGAAATCGCCAGATCCGGCGCCGATCCTTTGACGGTCTACAACGCGCTGTTCGATGCCGCGGCGTGGCAGATGCTGCATATGGATATCGGCTATTCGCTCGCCACGCGTGGGCCGGTCCAGGACAACGTCGGCTGGCTCAGTTTCACCCATGCGCTGACCTTCGCGAACGCTGTTCGCCGGGTGTGCACGGATTTCCCGGCCCTTTGGCCGGCGGGCCTGCTGCAGATCGGCTGCTTCCTGGGCCGCAACGGCAAATACGTCGACGCGGCGCAGAATACCCGTGAATGGCATGTCGACGATCCGCTGGCCTTCGTAAAAGAGAAACGAGGCGGTGTCGTCGATCACGGCCAGTTCGAATACATTGTCGCCGCGCACATGCTGAAACTCTCGCACGCCCTTGCCGAGGAAATCGGGGCGCAGCCGGACGCGTCCTGGACAAGCACCGCGGCGGCGGCGCTCAACCGTTTCCTGAATTCGCCTTTGAAGCGGAAGCACCCGTTGCGCACCGCGCGCCAGGCGCTGGAGATGGTGAAGCGGGAAGGGTAATCAGTCTTGGCGCAGAAACATCCGTTCGAGTTCGTTGCCGAGGGTCTCGCGGTCGATGTGGGCGGGAAAAAGGCAATGCACGGATAGCGCCGCCTCGAGTTTTTTCAGGAATTCCCGTGCCGGGATTTCGACGGCCCCGAACCGCTTCAGGTGATCGGTGACGAACTGGGTGTCCAGAAGCTTGAAACGCCCGATCCTGAGCCGCGCGCACAGGTGCACCAGCGCCACCTTGGACGCGTCCGTCACCCGGGAAAACATGCTTTCGCCGAAGAACACACCGCCCAGCGCCACGCCGTAGAGCCCGCCGACCAGCTTGCCGTCCCGCCAGGTCTCGACGCTATGCGCATAACCCATGCGGTGCAGTTCGTTGACCGCCTGTTCGATCTGCGCGTTGATCCAGGTCTCGCCCCGTTCCGGCGTGCGACGGCCGCATTCCGAGACGACGGCGGCGAAGTCCCGGTTGCAATAGATGTCGAAAACGTCCTTGCGGACCGTCTTCTGGAGGCTTTTCGGGATGTGAAGGCTGTCGAGGGGAAGCACGCCGCGGTTACGCGGATCGATCCAGGAAATGCTGGTGGCGTTGCGGCTTTCCGCCATCGGGAAAACCCCGACGGTATATGCCCTGAGCAACAGCTCCGGTGTCAGTTCGAAGTCTTCTGAGCTGCGATTACTCATCGTCCTCCGTCTTAGTCGCGTGCTTTCAGGTATTCCTCAAGCCAGTGGATATCGTACGCGCCATTAATGAACTCGTCATTCAAAATCAGTTCCTGGTGCAGCGGGATCGTCGTCTTGATCCCGTCGATGACGAATTCCGTGAGCGCACGCCTGAGCCGCATTAGGCATTCGCCCCGGTTGCGCCCGTGCACGATCAGCTTGGCGATCATGCTGTCGTAGTGGGGCGGCACCGTGTAACCGGAATAGAGCCCGCTGTCGACGCGGACCCCGAGCCCGCCGGGGGCGTGGTATTCGTGCACGGTACCGGGCGATGGCGCAAAGGTGAACGGGTCTTCCGCATTTATGCGGCATTCGATGGAATGCCCATGAAAGCGGATCTCTTCCTGGGTAAAATCGATCGGATGTCCGGACGCGATGCGAATCATTTCGCGCACCAGATCGAGACCGGTGACCGCCTCGGTCACGGGGTGTTCGACCTGCAGGCGGGTATTCATCTCGATAAAGAAGAACTCCCCGTTCTCGTACAGGAATTCGATGGTGCCGGCG
The DNA here is from genome assembly GCA_051117645.1 of Rhodospirillales bacterium. Lineage (GTDB taxonomy): Bacteria > Pseudomonadota > Alphaproteobacteria > Rhodospirillales > Casp-alpha2 > UBA4479. Next base: position 204,059 of record JBNPEI010000006.1, on the reverse strand, counting down.
GACCGGTAACCGAGCTTGCGGACCGCGTCGGCGACCGTCTTGCCGATCTCGGCGCGTTCATCCCTGTTGAGGGCGGGCGACGGGGACTCCTCGAGGATTTTCTGGTGGCGCCGCTGCAACGAGCAGTCGCGCTCGCCGAGGTGCACCACGTTGCCTTCCTCGTCGGCGAGGACCTGCACCTCGATATGTCTGGGCCGGTCGAGATACCGTTCCATATAAACCGCACGGTTGCCGAACGACGCTTCGGCCTCGTTGCGGGCGAAGTCGAAAGCGTCGTGCAGTTCGTCCTCCGTGAGCGCCACTTTCATGCCGCGTCCGCCGCCGCCGGCGGCAGCCTTGATCAGCACCGGATAGCCGATTTCCTTGGCCCACCGTTTGGCGTCCTCAAAGTCGACCACCTCGCCGTCGGAGCCGGGAACGCAGGGGATGCCGGCATCCCTTGCGGCCTGCTTGGCGGTGATCTTGTCGCCCATGAGCCGGATGTGCTCGGCCGTCGGGCCGATGAAGGTAATGCCGTGCTCGGCGACCATCTCCGCGAAGTCGGCGTTCTCGGAAAGGAAGCCGTATCCGGGATGGATGGCGTCGGCGCCGGTGATCGAGGCCGCGGACAGGATCGCGGCGGTCGACAGATAGCTGTCCTTGGCCGCCGGCGGGCCGATGCAGACGCTTTCGTCGGCAAGGCGCACGTGCATCGCGTTGGCGTCGGCGGTCGAGTGCACGGCGACGGATTGAATCCCCATTTCGCGGCACGCCCGCATGATGCGAAGCGCGATTTCGCCGCGGTTGGCAATGAGGACCTTTTCAATCATTCAGTTGGTCCCGTTTACTCGATAACGACCAGCGGCTCGCCGAACTCGACCGGCGTGCCGTCGCTGACCAGGATGCGCTTGACCGTACCCGATTTGGTCGCGGCGATCGGGTTGAAGACCTTCATCGCTTCGATCAGCAGCAGGGTGTCGCCTTCCTTGACAGTGTCGCCCTCGGTGCAGAACGGCTCGCTCTTGGGATCCGGCGAGAGGTAGCAAACCCCGACCATCGGCGAGGTGACCGCGCCCGGATGGGTCGAGAAGTCGTCGACTGCGGCGGCGGCCGGTGCGGCGGGGGCCGCGGCCACGGGGGGCGGCGCGGAAGCCGCCACGCTGCTGCCGCCGCGCGCGACGCGGATCTTGCTGTCGCCTTCCTCGATCTCGATCTCGCCGAGACCGGTTTCATCCAGCAATCCGGCGAGTTTCCTGATCAGGTCCTCGTCGACCTTCAAGCCGGATTTCGGTTCCTTAGCCATACTTCAGTTTCCCCCGTCCAGCCGTTTCGCGACGGCTTCCAGTGCCAATTCGTACCCGAGCGAGCCGAGACCGCAAATCATGCCGTCCGCGGCGCGGGCAATATAGGATTTGTGGCGGAAAGATTCCCGCTGATGAATATTCGACAGATGAACCTCGACGATGGGCATGTCGCAGGTATTCAGCGCATCGAGCAATGCGACCGAGGTGTGCGTATACGCCGCCGCGTTGATGATGATGGCCGCCGCGCTTGTGCGCGCTTCCTGGATCCAGCCGACCAGTTCGCCTTCGATGTTCGATTGCCGGAAGTCGATTTCCAGCCCGAGCACGTCGGCACGCGCGCGGCACCCGGCCTCGATATCGGCCAGGGTCTCCGAGCCGTAAATCTCCGGCTCACGGGTCCCCAACATATTCAGGTTGGGTCCGTTCAGAATCATGACTGTGCTCGGCATCGGCTGTTTCGTGTCCTTACAAGCCTTGAAAGGCGAGGAGATTCGGTATTTTTATATCACGCCCGGCAGCCGGGGAAACAGGGCGAATTCCCGACAGCCCTCACGTTGAAAAAGCACCGGCGCGGTCCCATACTCATAGGGCGTATGGGACGCGATAGGAAAGACACATGAACATTACCATCAACGGCGAAACCCGGCAGGTCGGCGCGAACGTCAGCGTCGACGGCCTGTTACGCGAAATCGGCCTCGATCCGGCGAAAGTCGCGGTCGAGCGCAATCTCGAGATCGTGCCGAAGTCGACCTATGTCGATACGATGGTAAGCGACGGCGACAAGCTCGAGATCGTGCATTTCATCGGTGGCGGCGCGCCGGAGGGCATGAGCGTCGATGAGGACGACCCGCTGGTCGTCGCCGAGCGTTCGTTCAGGTCGCGTCTGATCATCGGTACCGGTAAATACGCCAATTACGAGCTGAACCATCAGGCCTGCGTCGCCGCCGACATCGACATGATCACGGTCGCCGTCAGGCGCGTGAATCTGACCGATCCGGATCAGCCGATGCTGATCGATTATATCGATCCCAAGAAATACACGTATCTGCCGAACACGGCGGGCTGCTTCACCACCGAAGATGCCGTGCGCACCCTGCGTCTCGCCCGCGAGGCTGGCGGCTGGGACCTGGTGAAGCTGGAAATCCTCGGCGAAACGCGGACACTTTACCCGATGATGCCGGAAACCATCGAGGCCACCGCCAAGCTGACGGAAGAGGGCTTCAAGGTGATGGCGTATTGCTCCGACGACCCGATCCTCTGCAAACGGGTCGAAGAGGCGGGAGCCGTCGCGATCATGCCGCTGGGGGCGCCGATCGGCTCCGGCCTTGGCATCCAGAACCCGGTCAATATCCGCCTGATCGTCGAACAGACGGAAGTGCCGGTAATCGTCGACGCCGGGGTCGGCACCGCGTCCGATGCGGCGATCGCCATGGAACTCGGCTGCGACGGCGTGCTGATGAATACCGCCATCGCCGAGGCGAAGGACCCGATCCTGATGGCCAAGGCGATGAAGCACGCGGTCATCGCCGGGCGCCAGGCCTATCTGGCCGGGCGCATGCCGAAGAAAATGTACGCTGACCCGTCGTCGCCGCTTTCCGGCCTGATCTGATCACAGGAATACGCTAACGCCTTGTTATGATTCCCGTGTTATGTTTTGGACCTATCGGTTCGGAACAATCGGCAACGGAGTTTTATCGATGGCGCGTCCCAAGGAATTCGATGTCGAAGAGGCGCTCGGCAGCGCCATGAACGTGTTCTGGTCGAACGGTTACAAGGCCACGTCCCTGGGCGACCTGACCGGCGCCATGGGGATTTCCAAATCCAGCATGTACGAGACGTTCGGCTCCAAGCACGATCTGTTCCTCGCCACCATCGAACACTACACCCGCACCGTGACCACGCAGATTTCCGGCGCCGCGCATATCGATGCGCCCGCCGTCAAGGTGATCCGCGCGCTGTTTCACCGCGCCGTGCAGCGCATGGCGGAGCCCAGCAGCCGGCGCGGCTGCTATCTGAATAACTGCGCCGTTGAGGTATCGGTCCGGGATGTAGAAGCGGGCGGCCGGGTTGAAAAGGGTCTCGATCTGATGGAGGAAGCGTTTTTTTCGCTGGTCGAGCGCGGGCAGCGGGAAGGCGATATCGCCGCGCGTCACGATCCGCGTTCGATGGCAAGGTTCCTTGTTTCGAGCCTTAATGGTATTCTGGTGATGGGCAAGGCGCACGCCGACACGGAAAAGCTCAACGATGTCGTCGACATAACGATGAACGCGCTTGCGTGAGATAATGGCCCGGAGGAAACAATGATACACAAACCGCACCGCGTGATCGCGGCGTTCGTTCTGATCTTCGCGCTCACACCTCTGGCTGGCGCGGCGACCCTCAACGAGAGCGGCCTGCACGTGCAGCCGTGGTTTACGGACAGTTTCCTGATCCTCGCCGAGGATGTCGAGGACGCCGCCGCCAACGGCAAGCGCGTCGCCGTCTTCATCGAGCAGCGCGGTTGCCCGTACTGCAAGGAGATGCACGAGGTCAATCTCGCCAAACCGGAGATCAACGACTTCATCAAGAAGAACTTCAGCGTCGTGCAGTTGAATATGTGGGGCGCGCGCGAAGTCACTGACCTCGACGGCAAGTCGATGGAGGAGCGGGAACTGGTGCGGCGCTGGCGCGTCAACTTCACGCCCACCGTCGTATTCCTGCCGACGCCGGAGGAAATCGCCAAAGGTGAAACCGAAGTCGCGCGCATGCCGGGCTACTTCAAGCCGTTCCACTTCGCGTCGATGTTCGAATACGTCAACCAGAAGGCCTATACCGACCAGGTGTTCCAGCGCTTCCTGCAGGACAAGTTCAAGCGCCTAGAGGAAGAGGGCAAGAAACCGGAAGTTTGGTGAGACGGTAAACGCTTCTGCCCTAACCCCATCGCCATTTCCCGGAAAGACCGGGAATTCAAGGGTTAGGAGAGAATTTCCCGCAATGCCGTCAGCGTCAGGTCGATATCGTCAGAATTAACGCCGATGTGCGTCACCGCGCGCATGCGGGTTTCGGTCTGCGCGCCGATGCGGATGCCCTGTTCCAGTAGCCTTGCCGCAATGTCACGCGCGTCGACGCCGGTACCGCCGACGTCGAAGAACACGAGATTGGTCTCGCAGGCTTCGTTCTGCACTTCGACACCCTTGATTTCTTGTAGCCCCGCGTGGAGCTTGCGAGCGTTGTCGTGGTCGTCCTTGAGCCGCTTGACGTGATGGTCGAGGGCGTAGTTGCAGGCCGCCGTCACCATGCCCGACTGCCGGAGCGCGCCGCCGAACTGGTGTTTGATGCGGAATGCTTCGTTGATGAAGTCGGCGGGGCCGGCGAGCACGCCGCCGATCGGGCAGCCGAGCCCCTTCGAGAAATCGATCCAGACGCTGTCGACGGGTTCGGTGAAATCGCTCGCCTCAGCATTGCTCTCGACGACCGCATTCAGCAGCCGGGCACCGTCCATGTGTGCGACCATGCCCAGGTCGTGTGCGGTGTCGGCGACTTCGCGGATGGTCTCGATGGGCCAGATGCGGCCGCCGCCGAGGTTCGACGTGTTCTCGATGTTGACGATCCTGGGGCGTGGCGAATGGCGGCCCGGATTGGCGACGGCGGCGCGAACCTCGTCGCCGCCGAATATGCCGAAAGGGCTGTCGATGGTCGTGATCATCAGGCCCGACAGCGCGGCAGGACCGCCGGTTTCGTACAAGAGCGCGTGACCGGTCTTATCCATGACGATGGCGTCGCCCTGACGTGCCCAGACGCGATACGCGATCTCGTTGCACATGGTGCCGGACGGCAGGAACACCGCGGCTTCCTTGCCGAGAAGTTCGGCGACCCGTTCCTGCAGCAGGTTGGTGGTCGGGTCCTCGAGTGCCTGCTCGTTGCCGCACTCGGCCTCGGCCATGGCCTTGCGCATGCCGGCCGTCGGCTTGGAATTGGTATCGGAGTACAGATCGACGCGAAGATTGCCGGCGATTTCTGCGGCTTTGCGGGCGTTACCGAGGAGGTCGGCCTTCATATTCTGCTCCCTGTACCGGACCCGGTCAGCGCTTGCCCAGCGGAACCTCTTTCTTGAGGAACGCAGGGGTATGCTCGCCGAACGCGCCGTCGTCGTCCTTGTTCTTCCGATTATCCTTTTGCGCCGGTTTGCGGCCCGAGCCGGCGGCCTTTTTCGGCGACGGCTTTTTCCTGGAATTGTCTTCGGAACTATCCTTCTTCGTGTCCCTGGCCGGTGCTTCTTCGGATTTCGGCTTGGCGTCCGACTTGGGCTTGCCGCCGCGGCTGCGGCCGCGCTTCGGCTTTTCTTCGGCTTTTTCTTCCTTCTCCGGCGAGGCGGAACCGCCGCCTGAGTTGTCTTCCAGAACCGGAATCGGCTTGCCGATGAGTTTTTCGATGGCGTCGAGGTACTTTTTCTCGTCCGGCATCAACAGCGTGAAGGAATTGCCCTTGCGGCCGGCACGCCCGGTGCGACCGATGCGGTGCACGTAGTCCTCGGCATGCGTCGGCACGTCGAAGTTGAAGACATGGCTGACGGTCGAGATATCGAGACCGCGTGCGGCGACATCGGAGCATACGAGGATCTTGACTTCGTTCTTCTTGAATTTGTCGAGCGTATCCGTGCGCACCGACTGCACCATATCCCCGTGCAGGCGTGCGGCGGAAAAGCCGTGTCTTTCGAGCGAGCGGTAGACCACGTCGACGTCGCGCTTGCGGTTACAGAACACGAGCGCGTTGGTGAGCGTGTCCTGGTGATCGCGGATCAGTTTCCGGAGTGCCTCGCGTTTGACCTTCTGCGCGGCGCCCGGCGCGCGCCCGGCGGATTTCAGCTTCACCAGTCCCTGTGCGATGGTGTCCGCGGTCGACGCCGGCGGCGACACCGAAATCTCCTTCGGATTCGACAGGAACTTGTCGGCGAGGCGGCGGATTTCCTTTGGCATGGTGGCCGAGAACAGCAGCGTGGTGCGCATCGGCGACAGCAGGCTGACGATCTTCTCGACGTCGGGGATGAACCCCATGTCGAGCATGCGGTCGGCTTCGTCGATAACCAGCACCTTGACGTCGTTCATCAGCAGATGCCCGCGGTCGAACACGTCGAGCAGACGCCCCGGCGTCGCGATCAGCACGTCGACGCCGCGGTTCAGCACCTTGAGCTGTTCCTCCATCGACGAACCGCCGATCAGCAGCGCCTTGGAGAGCTTGTGGTACTTGCCGTAAACCTCGAAATTGTCGGCGACCTGTGCCGCGAGTTCACGGGTCGGCTCCAGGATCAATGAGCGCGGCATGCGGGCCTTGGCGCGGCCCGCCGCCAGTATGTCGATCATCGGCAGCGTGAACGATGCCGTTTTGCCGGTGCCCGTCTGGGCGCAACCCAGAACATCCCGTCCCATCATGACGACCGGGATGGCTTTTTCCTGGATCGGTGTCGGTTCCTCGTAACCCGCTTCGTGAACGGCGCGGAGGAGTTCGTCGCTAAGACCGAGATCGGTAAATTTCATATGGGAGCGTTTTTCCTGAGATGCCGTTGCTCTTTAAGCACGCCTGTCTAGTAAAGCATCTCGCATCAGCGTTGTTAGTTGAGCCGGAGTGTATTGTTTCAGCGCTTCAAGTCAATAACTTCCAGCCTTTTCCAATCGTTTCCCTTGTTCTAACGTCACTTCATGAACACACCCTTGCTTCTTTTGCCGGGTCTACTGTGCGACGACGATTTATGGTCGGCAGAAGTCGCCGCGCTCGCCGACGATTGTGACATCGTGATCGCCGACATGACCCGGGACGATACCATTGCCGGGATGGCGTCGCGGGCCGTCGCCCGGATGCCCGAGACTTTTGCCGTCTGCGGGCTTTCCATGGGCGGCTACACGTCGATGGAGATCATGCGCCAGGTGCCGGAGCGGGTAACGCGCCTTGCCCTGTTCGACACCTCGCCCTATGCCGATCCGCCGGAGCGCATCGATATCCGCAAGGCCCTGATCGAACGTGTCGAGGCCGGCGATTTCGAGGGCGTGACCGGGGAACACTTCAAGACCTTCGTGCATCCCTCGCGGCATACGGACGATGCGCTGATGGGCAGGATTCGGGCATCCGCAGACAATGTCGGGCCCGACGCCTATATCCGCCAGCAGACCGCGATCATGGGCCGGCCGGACAGCACCGATGCGCTTTCCAGGGTCACGTGCCCGACGCTGGTGCTGTGCGGCGCGGATGACGTCATGACGCCGCCGTCCGTCCACGACGAAATGGCGGCGATGATCCCCGGCGCAACGCTGGTCAAGGTGCCGGGCAGCGGCCACCTGCCGACGATGGAGAAACCCGACGACGTGATCCGGGCCATGCGGGACTGGCTGGAGCTTGCCTGACATGGACGGCAACGACGATGATATCCTGAGCCGGGTGCTTGCCGGCGAAACCCGGGCCATTGCCCGATTGATGTCCAAGGTCGAGGGGCGTCCGGCCGAAGTCGCCACGATAATGGCGGAGATTTACAAGCATGCGGGCAAGGCGCACATCGTCGGCCTGACCGGTGTGCCGGGATCGGGCAAATCGACGCTCGTGCACGCCATGGCGAAGGCGCTCCGAGCCGGCGGCAGGACCGTCGGCATCGTCGCCGTCGATCCGTCGAGCCCGTATTCCGGCGGCGCCATCCTCGGCGACCGGGTGAGGATGAGCGATCTCGCGACCGACGACGGCGTGTTCATCCGCTCGCTGGCGACGCGGGGCGCGCTGGGCGGCCTGGCACGCGCCGCGCTCGACACCGTCGACGTCCTGGACGCGGCGGGGTTCGACGTGGTGCTGATCGAGACCGTCGGCGTCGGCCAGGACGAGGTCGATGTCGCCGAAGCGGCGCAGTCGGTGCTGGTCGTGTCGGCACCCGGTCTCGGCGACGGCATCCAGGCGATCAAGGCGGGCATCCTGGAAATCGCCGACATTCACGTCGTTTCCAAGTGCGACAAGGAAGAATCCAGCCGCACCGTCGCTGATCTCAAGGCGATGCTGCAACTGGGTTCGACGGCCAGGAACCGTTACGGCTGGGAGGTGCCGGTCTTGCGCACCAGTGCCGAAACTGGTCTCGGCATCGCGGAACTGATCGACAGGCTGGACGCACACCGCACCCATCTGGTCGAGAGCGGCGAGGGGGAAATCCGCAAGCGCCGCATCCTCGAGACGCGCATCCTCAAAACGGCGGAGGATCTGCTGCGCCAGCGCATCGGCGAGGGCGACACATTGACCGGCTTCGTCGAAAGTGCGCTCGGCGGCGAACTGTCGCCACGCCAGGCGGCGGAAGAACTGCTCAAGACGGTCTGACTACATCAGCTTGCGGTACTTGATGAACGGCGTCAGCTCGCCGACCCGGTCGTAGAGCACTCGGGCGACGCTGTTGAACTGCTGCGTCATCCAGTAGACCTCGGAAGCACCGGCGTCGGCGGCTTTTGCATAGACTGCCTCGATCAGGGCACGCCCGGCGCCACCGACCCGCGCCGCGGGATCGACGAACAAGTCCTGCAGATAGCACTTGTCGCGCACCGACCATGTCGTGCCGTGGTAAAGGTACTGCACGATCCCGATGACCTTGCCGGCATCGTCGCAGGCGACGAGACAATGCGGATCGCCGTCCGCCATCAACCGGTCCCAAAGTGCCGCCGTATTGGCGTCGTCGATCGGCGCCTCATAAAAGGTCAGGTATCCGTGCCACAGGACTTCCCAACGGCTGTAATCGTCTGCGGCGAGAGGGCGGATGGTGATCGGCATGGTCGGCTCCTGTAAGAAATGCGGCGTGATCGATACCACATAATGGTCTTTTCAAAAGTACCTTAATACGCAAAATAAAGGTACCAATCGGAGGAGCCATGCCACAGGTATCCGACCACGCACCGTTACTGATGCTCGCCGTCGATCGGACAAACGACGCGCCCATGCATCGCCAGGTCTACGATCAGGTCCGCGAGGCCATCCTCGGCGGCCGGTTGGCGCCGGGACGCCGGCTGCCGTCGACGCGCGCGCTTGCCGATGAACTCGGCGTGTCCCGAAACACGGTCCTTGCCGCCTATGATCAGTTGTTCGCGGAGGGCTATACCGAGGGCCGGGTCGGCTCCGGCACCCGTGTCTCCCGTGTGTTGCCCGAAGACGTGCTGGCGGCACGGACGGAGGCGGAAAAAAGCGCCGGCGACCTGGGCGATCCAGAGCAAGCCCTGTCGGAAAAGGGCCGCGCGCTACTGAAATCCAAAACGCGTGTGCATCGGTCGGCGGCGAGAGGCGAGTTCCGTCCCGGTCTGCCGGAAATCGACCGCTTTCCCTGGACGCAGTGGAGCCGCATGGTGGCCAAGTTCTGGCGTAATCCGCCGCGGCAACTGGTGTCCTACGGAGATCCCGGCGGGTACATGCCGCTGAGGATCGCTATCGCCGATTATCTGCGCGCCGTGCGCGGTCTGCACTGCGACGCGGCGCAGGTGATCGTGACCGCCGGCGCGCAGCAGGCGATCGACCTTGCGGCGCGCGCCCTGCTGGATCCGGGGGATAAAGCCTGGATCGAGGATCCCGGGTATGCGGGTATTCGCGGTGTGTTGACGGCGACTGAGACGGAACTGGTCCCGCTGCCGGTCGACGACGAAGGTCTGATCGTGTCGGCGGGAATCGAACGTGCACCCGATGCGCGGATGGTGGTGGTGACACCGTCGCACCAGTACCCGCTCGGCCCGGTGATGAGCCTGAAGCGACGGCTTGAATTGCTGGACTGGGCGCGTGAGAGCGGTGCCTGGATACTCGAAGACGATTACGACAGCGAATACAGGTATGCCGGGCGGCCCTTGTCGGCGCTTCAAGGCCTCGATAGCAGCGGCCGGGTGATCTATGCGGGCACGTTTTCCAAGGTGATGTTTCCGGCTATCCGGCTCGGGTATCTGGTGGTGCCGCCGGCACTCGCCGAGCCGATCATCCGCATTCGCCGCTCGCTCGACGACCAGACGACGATCGTGATGCAGCCGGTCCTGACGGATTTCATCGAGAGCGGCCATTTCGCCGCCCACATCCGGCGCATGCGTATTCTCTATGCCGAACGCCAGCGCGTTCTCATCGAATCAGTGCGGACCCATCTGGGCGACGTTCTGGAGATCGAACCGGACGAGGCGGGGATGCATGTGGTCGCGATATTCCGGCCCGAAAGCGGTCTCGTCGACACGGATGTGGCGGACGCCGCCGGCAAGGCCGGTATCGGTCTTTATGCCCTGAGCGAGTTCTATCTGGGCCCGCCTGACCGCAACGGCCTGGTCCTCGGGTACGCCGGTCTCGAGACCCGCGAGATCGAGCGCGGCATCGGGAAACTGGCGGGCGTGATCCGCCGGATGGGCGTCGCGGCTTAACCCGACGCCTTCATGGTGACGTACTTGCCCGGCGCGTCGCAGATCGGCTTCAGCTTGCCGTCGCCCGGTTCGCGGGCATCGACCAATTCCTTGCCGTTCTGCTTCTTTAGCCACTTGTCCCAATCCGGCCACCACGAGCCTTCGTGCTGTTCCGCACCCGCCAGCCAGGCGCATGGATCGGCCGGGATGTCATCGTTGATCCAGTAGCAGTATTTGCCGGCGGCCGGCGGATTGACGACGCCGGCAATGTGTCCCGACGCGGACAGGATAAAGCGGATCGGCCCGGCATAGAGCTGCGTTGCCTTGTAGGTCGGTTTCCACGGCGCGATGTGATCCTCGCGGGTCGAGATGATGTAGGTCGGCACCTTGATCTTGCGGAGGTCGAGCTTGACGCCCTCGATCTCGATGCCGCCCGGCTCGACCAGCTTGTTGTCGAGGTACATGTTGCGCAGGTAGAAGCTGTGCATCGCCGCCGGCATCCGCGTCGAATCCGAATTCCAGAACAGCAGATCGAACGGAAACGGATCCTTGCCGAGTAGGTAGTTGTTGACCACGAACGACCACACGAGGTCGTTGGCCTTCATCATGTTGAAGGTCGACGCCATCTCGCTGCCTTCGAGAAAACCGCGTTCGTTCATCTTGTCTTCGAGGTTCTTGAGCGAGGTGTCGTCGATGAAGACGCCGAGGTCGCCGGCTTCCTCGAAATCGACCATTGTCGTGAAGTAGGTCGCCGATTTGACGCCCTTCATCTTCCTGGCCGCCATGTAGGCGAGCGTGGTCGCCAGTAGCGTGCCGCCGATGCAGTAACCGACCGCGTTTACCTCGTCCTCGCCGGTCGCGTCCTTGATCGCCTGGATCGCGGCGAGGGGGCCTTCCAGCATGTAATCGGTGAACGTCTTCATGGCCAGTTCGCGGTCCGGATTGACCCACGATATCACGAATACGGTGTTGCCCTGTTCGACGGCCCACTTGATGAACGAGTTCTTTTCCCGGAGGTCGAGGATATAGAACTTGTTGATCCACGGCGGGCAGATCAGCAGCGGCGTCTTGGCAACCTTTTCGGTGGTGGGGGTGTACTGGATCAGCTCCATCAGGTCGTTGCGGAAGACGACCTTGCCGGGCGTCGTGGCGACGTTCTTGCCGACCTCGAACGCGTCCGCGTCGGTCATCTTGATGTTGAGCTTGCCGCCGCCGCGCTCCAGATCCTCGAGCAGGTTGCGAAGCCCGTTGATCAGGTTCTCGCCGCGGGTTTCGATGGTCGTCTGCAGGACTTCCGGGTTGGTCATCACGAAGTTGGTCGGCGACAGGGCGTCGGCGTACTGCTTGGTGAAGAACTCGACCTTCTGCTGCGTCTTCTTGTCGAGCCCTTCGACGTCGCTGACGGTGTCTTCCATCCAGTTCGACGTCAGCAGGTAGGACTGCTTGATGAAGTCGAAGACGTCGTTTTCCCAGGCTTCGCCCTTGAAGCGGCGGTCATCGCGCTCCGGTTCGACGATCGGGGTGGTTTCCTGGCCCATCATGCGGCTGGCCGTGTTCTGCCACAGCTTCATATAGTCCTGCCAAAGGTTCATGTTGGCTTCGACCATCTTGTGCGGCTGGGTCATCATCTTGGTCGTCATTTCCAGGAACGCGCTGCCGATGTTCAGCGGATCGTCGATACCGACGGAACCGCTCCCCGCTTCGGATTGTTTCGTCAGGAATTCCTTCACGAGGCGTTGCGAACGCTCGGCGATGTCGGCCATGGTTTCTGAGATTTGCGATTCATCAATCTCGGGATTCTGCTTGGAATGTTCCGTCATTTTAAACCACCTCTCAGAAGTCTTTGTAAAACCAGCAAATTATGCTAACGAACGGACAATGTTCCGGCTGGTTTGAGGGGGCGGTCGCCCCGGGCGGCTGCGCCTGCGCTGTATATGGCCGCTGTTATTGTGCAATGCAACATTTTTTGTTGTTTGTAAAGATTTAACCCATTGTGAGCCATGTAAAATCTTGCGCAAATCGTATGTTATGCTTTCAATAGCGCGGGGAACGACAATAATGGAATCCATGTGGCGGAGTCCGCATCATCCGGAAACCGGATCGCTTGAAGCCGGAATCCGTACAGGGCAAGACGAGGGAGCTAGGGGCGCAATGAAATCGACGCTTGAGAACACGGCGCGGAACTCGGGATACCGGACGCTGGTCAGAAGCATGGCAATCGTCATTGGCAGCTCGCTTGTGCTGAGCGCCTGCTCAAAGGTTCCGGACGCAATCAATCCCGCTGCATGGTACCGCTCGACATCCGACTTCATTGCCGGCGACGAACAGGAATCGCCGGAAAACGCGGGCAATCAGTTGCGGGCCGACCGGGGCAAGGCGCCGCCGGGCGCCGATGGCGAGTCTCCGAATCTGGCGCGCGTCGAACAGCAGATGCAGCAGCGCGAGAACATGCAGAGCGGTCTTGCGGCCGACACCCAGGGCCGCAAGTACGCCGACAGCGTGCAGCGCCAGGACGAGGCCGCCAAGGATTCCCTGTATGCCGAGGACAAGACACCCCCGCCGGCACCGCAGGTCGAAGCGCAGAAGGCCGCGCCTGACCCGCAACCGGCCAAGCCGGTAACCTCCGCCGAACCGCCGGCGCCACCGACGCCCAAGCCCGACGCCCCGCAGGATCAGACGGTGACGCAAAGCGCGGAACAGACGAAACAGGAACCTGTCACGTCCGTTTCGAACGGTCCCGATGCTTCCTTCGGCATCGATCCCGGCATGAAACAGCGCCTGCAACAGCAATTGGCGGAAATCCAGGCACGTGCTGCGGACCAGGGCTCGCTGTTGCCGTCCGACATGGGCAATGCCGGCGATGAAGGTACCGTGATTATCTCTTCCGGCGGCGTCGAAACCGCGATGGCGCCGGGGTCCATGCAATTCCGTAACACCGGCGGCATGCAATCGGGGCCGGTCGCCAACAACGGCGCACTCCCGCTGCCGTCATCCTCTACCAAGGTTGCGACGATCCTGTTCCGCAACGGGTCGTCCGGGCTCGATGCCAATGACCGCAAGATCCTGGCTGACGTCGCCCGCTTGCAGCGCGAGAACAACGCCACGGTGCGCGTTATCGGCCATGCCAGCCAGCGGACCCGCAATATGGATCCGAACCGTCACAAACAGGCCAATTACGAGGTCTCCGTTATGCGGGCCAACCAGGTGGCGAGCGAACTGCAGCGCCTCGGGATCGCTTCGGAGCGTATTCTGACGGCCGCCGTCGGCGACAATCAGCCGATTTACCTGGAGGTCATGCCGTCCGGTGAGGCTGGCAACCGCAGGACGGAGATCTATCTCTCCAACTAAGGGACCCTTGCCATTTCAGCCTTGTGCCGCCCGGGTCTTTCTGGGAAGAAAGGGCGCCATGGAGCGAGATTTTTATAAGATCCGGCGTCTGCCCCCCTATGTCTTCGCCGAAGTGAACGACATGAAGGCGCGCGCGCGCGCCGAAGGTGCGGACATCATCGATTTCGGGATGGGCAATCCGGATCTGCCGACGCCGGCGCATATCGTCGAAAAGCTCAAGGAAACGGTCGACAATCCGAAAACGCACCGGTATTCCAACTCGCGGGGAATTCCGGGGCTCCGCAAGGCGGTTTCGGGATATTACGGCCGCCGCTTCGGGGTCGACGTCAATCCGGAAACGCAGGCCATCGTCACGCTCGGCTCGAAGGAAGGCCTCGCCAACCTGTCGCAGGCGATCACCAGCCCCGGCGACGTGATCCTGGTGCCGAACCCGAGCTATCCGATCCATCAGTTCGGCTTTATCATCGCCGGCGCGGCGGCGCGCTCCATTCCAGTTGAACCGGGGCCCGACTTCATGGCCGCGCTCGACCGCGCCGTGCAGCATAGTGTGCCGAAGCCGACCGCTGTCGTGCTCAACTACCCGAACAATCCGACGGCGGAGCTCGCGACGCTCGATTTCTACGAGGAAGTGGTCGATTTTTGCCGCCATCACGGCATCTGGATCCTGTCCGATCTGGCATACGCCGAGATTTACTTCGACAACAATCCACCGCCCTCGATCCTGCAATTGCCCAAGGCCTGGGACGTCGCCGTCGAGTTCACGTCCATGAGCAAGACCTATTCCATGCCGGGCTGGCGCATCGGGTTCGCCGTCGGCAACGAGCGTCTGATCGCGGCGCTGGCGCGGGTGAAATCCTACCTGGACTACGGTGCCTTCACGCCGATCCAGGTGGCTGCCGCCGCGGCGCTGAACGGCCCGCAGGACTGCGTCGACGAATTCCGGGCGATCTACAAGGAGCGCCGCGATATTTTGATCGAGGGCCTGAGTGCCGCCGGCTGGGACGTTCCGTCGCCGCCGGCGACCATGTTTGCCTGGGCACCGCTGCCGCCGGCGTTCCGGGACATGGGGTCCATCGAATTTTCGAAACTGCTTCTGAAGGAAGCGGAAGTCGCCGTCGCACCGGGACTTGGTTTCGGCGAGCACGGCGACGATCACGTCCGCATCGGTCTGGTCGAGAACGATCAGCGCACCAGACAGGCGGTGCGCAACATCAAGAATTTCCTGAAAAGCCGCGGGGTCAACGCGATCCCGCGGGCAGACAGGGCCCGGGAGGCATCATGAGCACGCTCCGTGTCGGCATCGCCGGCCTCGGCACCGTCGGGGCAGGGACCGTCAGGGTCATCGAAACGCACAAAGATCTATTGGCGGCGCGGGCCGGCTGCAAGATCGAGGTCGTCGCGGTCTCGGCGCGTTCCCGGTCGCTCGATCGCGGTATCGATATCGATCCCTACCGCTGGTACGACGACCCGACGGAAATGGCGGATGCCGACGACATCGATCTTGTCGTCGAACTGATCGGCGGGTCCGACGGTGTCGCCAAGGCATTGACGGAAAAGGCGCTGGGTGCCGGCAAGCATGTCGTGACCGCAAACAAGGCACTAATCGCCCACCACGGCACGGACCTGGCCACGATCTCGGAGAAATCCGGCGCCGCGCTTTATTGCGAGGCTGCCGTGGCCGGGGGGATTCCGATCCTCAAGAGCCTGCGCGAAGGCCTTGCCGCCAACGGTATCCAGCGCGTCTACGGGATTCTCAACGGCACCTGCAATTATATCCTGACCGAGATGCGCGATACCGGCCGCGATTTCGACGAGGTGCTCGAAGAGGCCCAGAAACTGGGCTACGCCGAGGCCGATCCGACGTTCGACGTCGACGGCATCGACACCGCGCACAAACTGGCGATCCTGTCGGCGCTGTCGTTCGGCACCAAGATCGATTTCGACGGCATCCACGTCGAAGGCATTCGCGACATCGCGCCCATCGACATCCAGTTCGCCGAGGAACTCGGCTTCGGGATCAAACTGCTGGGTATCGCGTCGGTCGACGGCGACGTGATCGAGCAGCGGGTGCACCCGTGCATGGTACCGATCGATGCGCCGATCAACCACGTCGAGGGATCCTTCAACGCGGTCGTCGCCGACGGCGATTTCGTCGATACAGTGATACATGAGGGCCGGGGTGCCGGCGGTGGGCCGACCGCGTCCGCGGTCGTCGCCGACATCATCGATGTCGCGCGCGGTCATCGGGCGCCGTTGTTCGGCGTGCCGGCGAGCGCGCTCAAGGACATGGCGACGCGGCCGATGGAGCGTCACCAGGGCGCCTACTACGTGCGCTTCAACGTCGTCGACAAGTCGGGCGTCTTCGCCGATATCGCGACCGCCCTGACCGACAACGACGTTTCCATGGAATCGGTGCTGCAGCGCTCCCGCGATCCGGGGCAGATCGTCCCCGTCGTGATGACGCTGCATGAAACCGAGGAAGCGGCGATGCGCCGTGCCGTCGATCAAATCAACAGTATCGGCGCCGTCGTCGAACCGCCGGTGGTGATTCGAATCGAAGCGCTTTAGGCTGTGCGCCGTATGGTTTGGATCGCTGCAAAGCCCCTGAAACCCGCCGTTTCAGACTGAAACACGACGAAAACGCGTGTTTCTCCAAACAATCACGCATTCTCCCTTTAGTTCGCATGTCGATACGGACAAAATAGGCTCATGTCGGAACCCGCAGCAAAAGACCGGAATCTCTCCCTCGAACTGGTTCGTGTGACCGAAGCGGCCGCCCTCGCGGCGTACCGTCACATGGGCTCGGGAGATCACATGGAGGCCGACCAGGCCGCTATTTCCGCCGCCCAGTCGTTGCTCAACAGTCTCGCCATCGACGGCATGGTCCGCGTCGGCGAGGGCCGTGAGGGAGAGGTCGAAAAGCTGTACCTGGACGAAAAAATCGGCACCGGCCGCGGGCCGGAGGTGGACGTCGCCGTGGTCGCGCTGGAAGGTGCCAGTATCGTCGCGCGCGGCGGCCCCAACGCGATTTCGACCGTCGCCATGGCCGAGGGCGGCGGCTTTCTCAAGGTGCCCGACATCTACATGAGCAAGATCGCGGTCGGCCCGGGCCTGCCGGAAGGGGTCATCGATCTCGACCGCGAGCCCGAGGACAACCTGAAGGCGCTGGCGGCGGCGAAATCGGTGCCGGTTTCCGATCTCGTCGTCTGCATGCTCGACCGGCCGCGTCACAGCCCGCTTCTGGAGAAGGTCCGCGCCGCCGGTGCACGTGTCCGCCTGATCCTGGGCGGCGACGTGTCGGCGGCGATCGCGACGGCACTGGAAGACGGCGGCGTCGACATCTACATGGGTGTCGGCGCGGCACCGCAGGGCGTGCTGGCGGCGGCGGCGCTGCGCGGTTTCGGCGGCCAGATGCAGGGCCGTCTCTTTGCGCGCAAGGACGACGACCGGGTTCTCGCAAAAGAGGTCGGGATCGAGGATTTCGACAAGGTCTACACCGAGCGCGAAATGGCCAGCGGCAACGTCACGTTCGCGGCGACCGGCATTACCTACGGCGCCATCCTGGCCGGTATCCGTAGCGATCCAAGCGGCGCCATCAGCCATTCGCTGGTGGTCCGCTCGCTGACCGGCACCTATCGCTTTATCGAGGCACATCATGACTTCACCCGCCGGCCTCCGGTCGGTTGACGCGGCTCCCGACGTCCTTGGCGACGATGCTCTTGCCGGCGTCGAACGGTCCGTCACGGGCCGCCGATGGGTCATGCGCGATGTGGACGAGCGTGCCGCGCTCGCCATGTCGCAGGCGCTCGGCATTTCGGATATCGCGGCACGCGCGCTTACGGCACGTGGCATCGGCATCGAGGACGCGGACCGTTTTCTGACGCCGACGCTCAAGGATCTGCTGCCGGACCCGAGCCGTTTCCGGGACATGGACAAGGCCGCGGCCAGGATTGCCGATGCCGTGATCGACGGCGAGAGCATCACGCTATTCGCCGACTATGACGTCGACGGGGCCACGTCGTCCGCCGTACTGGCGCGTTTCCTGCGCGCCTGCGGCGTCGAGGCCGGCGTTTATATCCCCGACCGCCTGAACGAGGGGTACGGCCCGAGCGCCGGCGCCCTCGAGGGTCTGGCGGAGAATGGGACACAGGTGGTGATCGCGCTCGACTGCGGCACCACGGCGTTCGACGCGCTGAAAGCCGGAACCGACGCCGGGCTCGAGATCATCGTCGTCGATCACCACGAGGCGGAGCCCGAACTGCCGAAGGTCCACGCACTGGTCAATCCCAACCGCATGGACGAGGACCGGACCTACGGCCATCTGTGTACCGCCGGGCTCGCGTTCCTGTTCGCCGTCGCCATCAACCGGGAGTTGAGGTCTCGCGGCTACTGGTCGGACGGCCGGCCGGAACCTGTTCTGACCCGATGGCTCGATCTGGTCGCGCTCGGCACCGTCTGCGACGTGGTGCGGCTGGAGGGGATCAACCGCGCCTTCGTCGTCCAGGGCCTGAAGGTCATGGCGAAACGCGACAATCCGGGCCTGCGGGCACTCGCCGATGTCGCCGGGCTCAATTCCATGCCGGAAAGTTACCATCTTGGTTTCGTTCTCGGCCCGCGGATCAATGCCGGCGGACGGATCGGCGATTCCGGGCTCGGCGCCAAGCTGCTGCGCACCGACGATACGGGCGAGGCCGCGGCGATCGCGACCAAGCTGGATATTCTCAACGGCGAGCGTCGCGAGATCGAGAACGCGTGTTTCGAGGATGCGATCCGGCAACTGGAGGGCGGCCCTGAGCCCGGGGCTGTGGTGGTCTCTGTGGGGGACGGCTGGCATCCGGGCGTGGTCGGTATCGTCGCCAGCCGTCTCGTGGAGCGGTATCACCGGCCCGCCTGCGTCATCGCCATGGAAGACGAAACCGGCACCGGTTCCGGTCGTTCTGTCAACGGCGTCGATCTCGGCGCGGCGATCATAGCCGCCCGGCAGAAGGGCATCCTGATCAAGGGCGGCGGACACGCCATGGCGGCGGGGTTTTCCGTGGCCCGCGATGCGCTGGCGGATTTTCAGGCGTTTCTGGACGAGCGCATCATGGTGCAGACCGGTGGTGTTCCTATCAAACCGGACCTCAGGCTCGAGGGGATGCTGGCGCTTCGCGGCGCGACGCTGGAACTCGCAGGGGAAATCGCCGCACTGGCGCCGTTCGGCCCCGGCAACCCGGAACCCCGGCTTGCGATCCGGAACGTGCGTATCGTCTTTGCCGATATCGTCGGCAGCGATCACATCCGCTTTTCGCTGCAGCAGGGCGCCGGCGGCGGTTCGCTGGAGGGAATCTGCTTCCGTTCGGTCGGCACGCCGCTTGGCGAGCTCCTGTTGTCGCCGGCGGACCGGCCGGTCCATGTGGCGGGCCGGTTGAAAGCCGATAGCTGGCAGGGGCGGACCCGTGTTAAGTTCCATCTTGAGGATGCGGCATATGCGTTCGAACAAAATAACGCCGCATGACCGCTGACAAGGGGGGCGAGATGGCGGAGAACGCGAAATGGGACAAGCGGTTCATGGAGCTCGCGGGCTTCATTTCGCAATGGTCCAAGGACCCCTCAACCAAGGTCGGGGCGGTGATCGTCGATCCGCGCAACAAGCGCATCGTCGCGACCGGGTTCAACGGTTTTCCGTTCGGCGTCGAGGATACGGCGGACCGCCTTGGCGACCGCTCCATAAAATATGAGATGGTCGTGCATGCCGAAACCAATGCCCTGATGTTCGCAGGTAACCAGGCCAACGGCTGCTCGCTTTATGTCACGCCGCTGCCGCCGTGCGCGCGTTGCGCGGTGCTGATCATCCAGGCCGGCATTCGGCGCGTCGTGTCGCCGACGCCGGACACGTCCAAGGAACCCTGGAAGACCCAGTTCGCGATCTCCACCCAGATGTTCGAGGAAGCCGGGATCAAGGTCGATTTGCTGGATATCTGATCCCTCGAACATTGGCGTCACCGGGGGCTTGTGCTAATCAGGTTAACGGCTGCCGTCCCTGCCGGACGCACCCAAAAGGATATAACTGAATTCGGGGGAAACCGTGTCCTACCGCGAGACACTGAAGCATTTCATCATGCGTCAACAGACGCAGGTCACCGGCGCCACCGGGGAATTCACTCTGCTGCTGGATGACGTATCGTCGGCCTGTAAAGGCGTCGCCAATCTGGTGCGCCGGGGTAACCTCGCGGGAGAGCTGGGCGCTGCCGTCGGCGTCAACGTGCAGGACGAGAACCAGAAGAAACTCGACGTCATGGCCAACGAACTGGCCCTGAGCTGGTGCGAAAAGGGCGGCCAGTTGTTCGCCATGGCGTCCGAGGAAATGGTCGACGTCTATCCGGTTCCCAAGGGCTATCAGCGCGGCAAGTATCTGCTGATCTTCGATCCCCTCGACGGGTCGTCGAACATCGAGGTCAACGGCCCGATGGGGACCATTTTCTCGATCCTCAAGATGCCCGGCGACGCCAACGGCGACCTTGCCGAGAATTTCCTGCAACAGGGTAGCCACCAGCTTTGCGCGGGTTATGTGCTTTTCGGCCCGGCGACGATGATGGTGCTGACGACGGGGAACGGCGTGAACGGTTTTACGCTCAATCCCGATATCGGCGAGTTCGTGCTGACGCACCCGGACATCACGATCCCCGAGGATACGCAGGAGTTCGCCATCAACGCGTCCAACCACCGCCACTGGGAACCGCCGGTGCAGCGCTACATCGACGAATGCCTGGAAGGCAAGACCGGCCCGCGCGGCAAGGATTTCAACATGCGCTGGGTCGCGGCGATGGTGGCCGACGTGCACCGCATCATCACGCGCGGCGGCATCTTCATGTATCCGATCGATGAAAAAGTGCGCGACAAGGGCGGGCGATTGCGGTTGCTGTATGAAGCCAACCCGATGTCGTTCATCATCGAACAGGCGGGCGGCATGGCGTCGACCGGACGTCAGCGCATTCTGGATGTCGAACCGAAGGACCTGCATCAGCGCGTGCCGGTGATCATCGGCGCCAGGAACGAGGTGCAGCGGCTGGTCGATTACCATGCCGAGCACGACGCGGGAGAGGGGTAGAGCATCGATATGCCGTTGCCGTTCACCACGCTCGCCCAATCCTTGCCCGAGTCCGTGCCGTTCGTCGGTCCCGAAACCCACGAGCGGGAGCGCGGTGCGCCCTTCAAGGCGCGGATCGGCGCCAACGAATCCGTCTTCGGGGCTTCGCCGCATGCGATCGATGCCATGTGCGCGACGGCGGCGGAAGCCTGGAAATATTGCGATGCCGAGAATTACGAGCTGAAGCAGGCGCTTGCCCTGCATCACGGCGTTGCGCCCGAGAACATCGTGATCGGCGAGGGGATCGACGGCCTGCTGGGACTGGTCGTCCGCCTGTTCGTCGAGCGCGGCGATGCGGTGATCACATCCGCCGGCGCCTATCCCACGTTCAACTACCACGTATCGGGCTTCGGCGGCGATCTGAAGATGGTGCCTTACAAGGACGACCACGAGGACCCGGAAGGGTTGCACGCTGCCGCCGGGGAGCACGATGCCAAGCTCGTCTATATCGCCAACCCGGATAATCCGATGGGCACCGCCCACGACGCGGCCGTCATCCAGCGGATGATCGAGCGGACCCCGGAAAACAGCGTTCTGTGTCTGGATGAAGCGTACCTTGAGTTCGCTGAGGCCGATGTCGCGCCGGCGCTCGATACGTCGGTGCCGAACGTGATCCGGTTTCGCACATTCTCGAAAGCTTACGGCATGGCGGGGGCGCGGATCGGCTATGCGATCGGGTCGCCGGAAGTGATACGCGCGTTCGACAAGGTGCGTAACCACTTCGGAGTTAATAAGATCGCCCAAGCCGGCGCGCTCGCCGCGTTGCAGGACCAGGCGTTCCTGAAGGATGTCCAGGGCAAGGTAGCAGCGGCGCGCAGACGGATCGGCGACATCGCGGCCGACAATGGATTGAGCGTTTTGCCGTCGCAAACGAACTTCGTGGCCATCGATTGCGGTCGGGACGGAGATTTCGCACGGCGCGTACTGGCGCTATTGGTTGAGCGGGGCATCTTCGTCCGCATGCCGGGCGTCGCGCCGCTCGACCGGTGCATCCGGGTATCGGCGGGAACCGAAAAAGACCTCGCCGCGCTCGCGGAAGAGTTGCCGAAAGCGTTGCGAGACGCCGCTGCAAGCGGATGAGTCCCGGCTCCGGTTCCGGTCAAGTGTATTGCTGCTGAAGTTGGGCGACATCGTGGATGATCACCCTGTTCTTCTCTACTTCCACACCGCACGCCTTTAATTTCGCAAAATTCCTGGAAAGGGTTTCCGGCTTCATGCCGAGGCGCGTCGCGATCAACGACTTTTCGTAGGGCAGGGTTATCGTGCATGCGCCGTCGTTGCCGTCGCACATCATCAGCAGAAAGCGCACCAGACGCTGCTCGCTGTTCTGGTTTTGCAGGCGCTCGATTTCCCGTGTCAGCCTGTGCAGGTGCATTGACAGGGACGCGAACATGCCATGGCATAGTTGCGGGTTGCTGAGAACGTTATTGGCGAAGTAGTCGCGTTCGAACTCGAACAACCGGGCCGGGACGACCACCTCTGCCGTTGCCGGGTAGGCGCTGCTCATAAACAGCGTTGCTTCGGCGAACGTTTCGCCCTGCGTGAAAATGCCCAGCACGGCTTCGGTGCCGTCGGCTCGCCGATTGAACAGCTTGACCCATCCGGATACGACGCCGAAGAAACTGTTTGCCGGCTGGCCGCTCTCGAAAAGCAACTCCCCGCGCTCGGCGGTGCGAACATGGGCGTGACGGCCGACTTCGGCGAGTGCGTCATCCGAAAGCTTGCTGAAAAGGCGCATCCGGCGCAACACGGAGATATCTCTGGGTGTTGGCTCCCGGGAACGCATCGCATCCTCCTAAATCCCTGCAATTTTTGCGGGAAACCAGCCCAATTGATTTAAGTCAAGGACACTCAAACCCGTCTTTGTTATCGATTCAAGTGGGAGTTTCATGAACGGTCGATGTGCCGTTCAAAAGGGGAGCCGAAATGAATACGAGTACACAGGGATCGGCGGACGCCACGCCCGAACCGGCGCGAAGCCGGCAGCGCGAACTCGTTACCTTCCTGACCGCAACTTTCGTCGTGATTCCGGGACTGGCCGTCGCGTTCGTCGGCGGGTACGGGTTCGTCGTCTGGGCATTTCAGATGATCTTCGGCCCACCGGGACCGCCGGGATAAGGACGATACGGATGCGCGCCAGTTCCCACGATCCCGTCGACCGAACCCGGCGCGGTTTGCTCACCGGCGAAGGGGCGGGGCTTCCCGACCCCATCCGTCCACCGTGGACGGACGAGTCCCGGATCGCCGACGCATGCACCCGCTGTGACATGTGCATCGAAGCCTGCCCCGAGCGCGTACTGATCCACGGGCAGGGCGGCTTCCCCGCGTTCGACCCGAATGCCGGGACAGGCGCATGCACGTTCTGCGGTGTCTGCGCGACCACGTGCCCGGAGGACGTTTTCGATACGGCGAAATCCCGGCCATGGGATTTGACCATTCAGATCGCGTCGGATGACTGTCTGGCGATTGCGGGTGTGCACTGCGCCACATGCAGCGACGTCTGTGACGACAACGCGATCCGCATGCCGCCCCGGATCGGCGGACCGCCGCATCCTGAAATCAACGCTGATCGTTGTACCGGTTGCGGCGCATGTGTCGGCGCGTGCCCGGCGGATGCGGTTTCGCTGGTCCACGACACGTCCAGGGAGGCCGCATGACCGCCGACGTACATATATCGAGCCTGGTCGTCCAGGCGCGTCCCGACCGTCTGGACGAGGTATCGAACGCCATCGTCATGCGCGGCGGCGAAATACCCGCCAGCGACCCCGACGGCAAGCTGGTCGTCGTTCTCGAAACCGAAAGCGAACAGACAATCAGCGATTTCCTGAACGAGGTCGCGGTCATGCCCGGCGTGCTCAGCGCCAACCTGGTTTTCCATCACATCGACGAACAGGACCCGGCCGCGTCGGCAGTGCCGCCGGCCCAATCCCCCGGAGAAAAGACATGAACGAACTGACACTCAACCGCCGGCAACTTCTGAAGGCACAGGCTGCCGCCATCGCCGCCGCGGCGGCCGGCATACCGCTCGAAGCGAATGCGCAGAACCTCGTGACCGAACGCGCCAAGACCGATCTCAAATGGTCCAAGGCGCCGTGCCGGTTCTGCGGCACCGGATGCTCGGTCATGGTCGCGACCAAGGGCGGCCGGGTCGTGGCCACGCACGGCGACGTCAAGGCGGAGGTCAACCGAGGCCTCAACTGCGTGAAGGGCTATTTCCTCTCCAAGATCATGTACGGTGCCGACCGGCTGACGCAGCCGCTGCTCCGAAAGAAGAACGGCAAGTTCGCCAAGGACGGCGAGTTCACGCCGGTGAGCTGGGACGAAGCCTTCGACGTCATGGCGGACAAGTTCAAGAAGGCGCTGCGGGAGAAGGGCCCGACCGCCGTCGGCATGTTCGGTTCGGGGCAATGGACGGTGTGGGAAGGTTACGCCGCTTCCAAGCTCTACAAGGCCGGTTTCCGTTCCAACAACATCGATCCCAACGCCCGGCATTGCATGGCCTCCGCCGTCGGCGGCTTCATGCGCACCTTCGGTATCGACGAGCCGATGGGGTGTTACGACGACTTCGAGAACGCCGACGCGTTCTTCCTCTGGGGCGCGAACATGGCGGAAATGCATCCGATCCTGTGGACGCGGCTGACCGACCGCCGGCTTTCCAATCCGCACGTGAAGGTCGGGGTACTGTCGACGTTCGAGAACCGGTGCTTCGAGCTCGCCGACATTCCGATGGTGTTCGAACCGCAGACCGACCTCGCGATCCTCAACTTCATCGCTAACTACATCATCCAGAACGGCAAGGTGAACCGGGACTTCGTCGACAAGCACACCAACTTCAAGCGGGGCAACCCGGACATCGGTTACGGGCTGCGCCCCGAACATCCGCTGGAGAAGGCGGCCAAGAACAACGAAAAGGCCGGTGGGTCCTCGCCGATGACGTTCGACGAGTATGCCGAGTTCGTCTCGGAGTACACCCTCGACAAGGTGCATAAGATGTCGGGCGTGCCCAAGGACAAGCTCCTGGAGATGGCCGAACTCTATGCCGACCCCAACGTCAAGGTGATGTCGCTCTGGACCATGGGCTTCAACCAGCACACGCGCGGTGTCTGGGCGAACAACCTGATCTACAACGTGCACCTGCTGACGGGGAAGATTTCCGAGCCCGGCAACAGCCCGTTCTCGCTGACGGGGCAGCCGTCCGCATGCGGCACCGCGCGCGAGGTCGGCACGTTCTCGCACCGGTTGCCGGCCGACATGGTCGTGGCGAACCCCAAGCACCGTGCGTTCGCCGAAAAGATCTGGAAGCTGCCGGAAGGCACGATCCCGGAGAAGCCCGGCTATCACGCCGTGCTGCAGAACCGCATGCTCAAGGACGGCAAGCTCAACGCCTATTGGGTGCAGGTGAACAACAACATGCAGGCGGCGCCCAACATGATGGAGGAAACGCTGCCCGGCTACCGCAACCCGGAAAACTTCATCGTCGTCTCGGACGCCTATCCGACGGTGACGGCACAGGCCGCCGATCTGATCCTGCCGACCGCCATGTGGGTCGAAAAGGAGGGCGCCTACGGCAACGCCGAACGCCGCACGCAGTTCTGGTACCAGTTGGTCGACGCGCCGGGCGAGTCCAGGTCCGACCTGTGGCAGCTCATGGAGTTCTCGAAACGCTTCAGGGTCGAGGATGTCTGGCCCGCCGAGTTGATCGCCAAGAAACCCGAATATGCGGGCCGGAGCCTTTACGACGTGCTGTTCCGGAACGGCCAGGTCGACAAGTACGAACTGAGCGAAACCAGCAAGGAGTACGGCAACCACGAATCCGAACGTGCCGGGTTCTACGTCCAGAAGGGCCTGTTCGAGGAATATGCCAGCTTCGGGCGCGGCAAGGCGCACGACCTCGCCGACTTCGAGACCTATCACCGCGAACGCGGTCTCAGGTGGCCCGTAGTCGACGGCAAGGAAACGCGCTGGCGCTTCCGCGAGGGGTACGACCCCTATGTCGAGAAAGGAAAGGGCGTTCAGTTCTACGGCCACAAGGACGGCCGTGCCGTCATCTTCGCGTTGCCATACGAGCCGGCGGCGGAAAGTCCGGACGAGGAATATCCGTTCTGGCTGTCGACCGGGCGTGTGCTGGAGCACTGGCACTCGGGCTCGATGACGCAGCGCGTGCCGGAACTCTACAAGGCCGTCCCGGACGCGCTCTGCTACATGCATCCCGACGATGCGGACGAGATGGGCCTGCGCCGCGGTGACGAAGTCCGCATCAAGTCGCGGCGCGGCGAAATCCAGACCCGTGTCGAGACGCGCGGCCGCAACAAGCCGCCGCGGGGGCTCGTCTTCGTCCCCTGGTTCGACGCCAGTCAGCTTATCAACAAGGTCACGCTCGACGCCACCGATCCGATATCGAAGCAGACGGACTTTAAGAAGTGCGCCGTCAAGCTTGAGCGCGTGTAACCGGCACCGGGAGGAAACGACATGAAACGCAGAAACGTCTTCAAGCTTTTCGCCGTGTCGGTGCTGATCGCGGGCACGATGGCATTCGCCGCTTCGGATAGCGGCGCTCAGGACGCCGGACCGTCGATTGCGACACTGCGCGGTCTGGCACCGCTCGACCGCACGAACGCGGCGCCGCGTATCCCGCAGACCGAGGAAACGGACCGCCCGCGGGCACGGAACTATCCGGAACAACCACCGACCATCCCGCACAAGATCGACGGCTACCAGCTCGACAAGAACGGCAACCAGTGCCTGTCCTGCCATGCAAGGACACGCGTCTCCGAAAGCGGGGCGCCGATGATCAGCGTGACGCACTTCATGGACCGGGATTGGCAGGCCCTCGCCGCCGTGTCGCCCCGGCGCTACTTCTGCAACCAGTGCCATGTGGTTCAGGTCCGCGTGCCCGACGCGGTCGAGAACACGTTCGTCGACATCGACAGCCTGCTCGCTGTCGAGGGCAAATCCGGCGCCAACTGAGGGGACGGGAATGTCCAGATTGATCGATATGCTGAAACGCTACTGGGGGACGCTGAGCCGGCCCGCGGTGCACCTGAGCCTGGGGTTCCTGAGCATTGGCGGCTTCGTCGCCGGCGTGATCTTCTGGGGCGGTTTCAACACCGCGCTCGAGTTCACCAACACCGAGAAGTTCTGCATCAGTTGTCACGAGATGCGGGACAACGTCTATCAGGAACTCAAGACCACGGTGCATTTCACCAACCAGTCCGGCGTCCGCGCGACATGTCCGGACTGCCACGTGCCGCACGACTGGACCGACAAGATCGCCCGCAAGATGCAGGCATCGAAGGAGGTCTGGGGCACGATCTTCGGCACCATCAACACTCGCGAGAAGTTCCTGAACAAGCGCCTCGAACTCGCCAAACACGAGTGGTCACGGCTGAAATCGAACGACTCGCTGGAATGCCGCAACTGTCACAGCGCGGAATCGATGGATTTCTCGGTGCAGAGCCCGCGCGCCGCCGAGGCGCACAGCACCTTCCTGGTACCTGGCAAGAAGACCTGTATCGACTGCCACAAGGGGATCGCCCACGAACTGCCCAACATGGCGGGCGTCGAGGGCTGGAACTGAAGCAAAACAAAAGCCCGCCGGAAGGCGGGCTTT
Source organism: Rhodospirillales bacterium (assembly GCA_051117645.1). Lineage (GTDB taxonomy): Bacteria > Pseudomonadota > Alphaproteobacteria > Rhodospirillales > Casp-alpha2 > UBA4479. Next base: position 176,339 of record JBNPEI010000006.1, on the reverse strand, counting down.
TTGTCTGAAATAAATGGCGTCCCCTACGGGACTCGAACCCGTGTTTCCGCCGTGAAAGGGCAGCGTCCTAGACCGCTAGACGAAGGGGACACGGTCAGCGAGGTGGTGGTACCGATTCAGGACGGGGAAATCAAGTGAGAAACGTTTCGGAGACGATAATTTTTTCGTAATCAACCGGCGCTCGCCCCGAACGTTCTCACCCGGCCTTCAGTTTTCGTCCCGGACCTGCTTGATCAGGGCTTCCAGGCCGGTCTGCACCTGTTGCGGCGCCGTGTGCTTTTCCAGGTAATAGTTGTAGATCTGCAGGAATTCCTCGGCGAAATACTGCGGGTCGACCTGGTCCGGCGCCTCGGAGTTGGCGATCGCGAAAGCCGTGAAATTGGCGGCCGCGTGACGCATGCCGGCGGCCACGTCTGCAGGCTCCATACCCTCCTGCAGACGGTTGTTCGCGGTGTTGATGATCTGGTTCGCGAGCTGGATGCTCAGCGTATGACGGTCTTCTTCTTCACTCATGTCGAATTGCCTCTCAACCGGACCGGGGCACTCTAACCGTCACGGTTAACCGGATAAAGGGGAACAGTGCGTCATCCCGCCTTCTTGATGGCGGCGGCGAACATGTAGCCGGTGCCGCGCACGGTCTTGATGATCTCGGGGTGGCGGGAGTCCGCCTCGACCTTACGGCGCAGCCGGGTCACCAGCACGTCGATCGAACGGTCGAACGGCTCCCAATCGCGGCTGTAGATGGCGCTCAGCAGGTGATCGCGGGACAGCACCCGCCCGGCCTTTTCGATGAACTCGTTCAAAAGGCTGAACTCGCCCGACGTCAATTCGACCTTCTTCCCGTCCGGGTCCTTGAGCTCCCGGCTATCCAGGTTGAGCACCCAGCCGTTGAAGGCGACGATCCGCTGATCGCCGTCGCCCCCCTGGGCAAGCGCGTTCTGGCGGTCGACGACGCGGCGCATGACGCTGCGGATGCGCGCCAGCAGCTCGCGTTCGTCCCAGGGTTTGGTGACGTAATCGTCGGCACCGATTTCGAGGCCGACGACACGATCCACGGAGTCGTCCTTGCTGGTCAGGATGATGATGCCGACGGAGTATTTCTCGCGCAGTTGTTTGGTCAGTTCGAAGCCGTCGTCGTCCGGCAGTTTCAGGTCCATGATGGCGAGGTCGGCCGGATCCTTTGCCATCTTGGCGTGCATGTCCTCGCCGTTGTCGCAGGCCGAGATCCGATATCCTTCGCCTTCCAGATAGAGGCGCAGCGCCTTCTGGACGAAAGCATCGTCTTCAATGACCAGGATGTGCGCAGATTCTGCCATGATAGGATATATGTCTTATAAACAACTGCTTGGTCGAAACCGGCTATCGCGCGTGAGCCATGACCCGGTTAGACTACGCGAGTTGACTGGCAACCCGCAACTCATTGCGCGAGAATTTGCCAATTCTGCCGTGTTTGTAGCAAGGGATATCGATGGCGGAAAAAGACGACGCGGTGGAAGGCGATGAACCGGTGCCCGGCCCGGGCGTGACCGTCTGGCTGCAGCAGGTTGCCGGTCCGTCCAGGCCATCCAAGGCAGCCGGCAGACCTTGGCTTCCGCCGGGGTTGGGTGGGGGCGCATTCAACGGTCAGCGCATCGAGTTGATGCTGCCGGAAGAGGTCGTGCTGTCGGAGGGCGGCGCCCTGCAACGCATTGAAATCCGCGGACTTCCGAAAGGGGTCACGTTGACGGGCGGGTTTTTGCTCGACGACGGGTTCTGGTATCTGGCGCCGGAAGACCTGTACGGCGTTGCTGCCCTGATCCCGGACGGCATCGATCTGCCGTTCTCGGTGATACTGAAAGGCGTCTTCATCGGAGACGACCCGGACGCGCCCTGGAGCGAGTTGACCGGATACGAGATCGCCGCCGCCGAGACCGGGAAAGAAGCGGAAAACGAGGACGCGGCACTTGAACCGGCCGGGGTCGAAATGGAAACGCACGAATCCGTTGTTGACGCTGAACAGGTAACCGAAGAAATACCGGCGGCGTCCGCGCCTGAAACGGCGCCTCTCCCGGAGCCCCAACCGGCGCCCGAGCCCGGGCCGGAACAGGAACTGCCGGTAACGATGGTCGTGATCGATCTCGACGTATCTGTCGGCACGGACGATCCCGGTATCCTGAAGGATATCGCCGTCCGGTTTTCCGGATTGCCGGCGGGCGCGTTGCTGAGTACCGGTGCCAACGACGACGGTACATGGACGGTGCCGGCCGCGGAACTGTCCGATCTCAGTATCATCATTCCGGAGGACACGCTCGATTTCGAACTCGACGTCGAGATGAATATCGCCGGCGCGGCGCCGCAGTCCGCCGCCATCAACGTCGAGAACCCGCCCCAGGATGTGGATGCCGACAACGCCTTCCGGGTGTTTCTGGCCAACGACGTCAGCGTCGGAATGACGCGGGTCACCATCTACACGGACGGCTCGCCCGCCTGCGACAGGGTTATCAACTGGGCCGCAGCGCCGGCGCGGAAAGTGCCACTCCTGGTGCCCTTCATCGATAGCGGCATACCCTTCGAAATCGTCATGCGTTATATCGAATTGTCGGGGGATGACACGGGGCTGGTCTTGTCAGGGCTGGAAATCGACGGCACCGAAATCGCGGCGGATGCGTCCGCGATCACCTCCAACGGCACGATGACAGAGGCGGGTCTCTCCTGGAGCGGCGACCTGGTGGTGGATGTCCGGGCAGCCCTGAAGCCGGCAACGCCCGTGCCGGTCGCGGCGCCGGAACCGGAAAATACCGTTGCGGCGCAAGAGCCGTCCGAACCGTCGCTAGCAGCGAGCGTGCCGGCAACGCCCGCCGAAGAGACCGTGCCGCGCCCGGAAAGCACGCTTGCACCTGCGGATACTCTGACACTTGATGATGCCGTTGCCGTCGACGTGGATGCGGCGGATAACGTCGACGAAGATGTATTTCCGGAGTCACCGGCCGAGAGTCCGGATGCGGAGGAAACGTCATCCGCCGGCGACGCCAACGACATTCTCGTGGTCGATGCCACCTACGGCGACCTGCAGCGGCCGGCATTCATAAACGAACTCAGAAACCTGCGCGATTTCATCCGCACCCGGACAACGGACGAAAGCGGCGAGATATACGGCCGGCTCGGGATCGACGTGACGAAATGGCATGATATGCAGGTACACGGTCCGAGCGGCGCCGTCGTCGACCTCGAGCCGAGACTGCCCCAGATCGCGCCGCGCGGCGGCATCGACAACACGCGGGATCTGATTCCGGTCAATGTGACTGATTTCGCCGGCACGGGGCTGCCCGATATCCGGATATCGGGGCTGCCTGGCGGTGCGCTGCTTACCTGCGGACGCAATCTCGGCAACGGGGAGTGGCAGTTGACCGCCCGCGATTGCGAGGATGTACGATTGTTGCCGCCGATCGCCGCAATCGGGGCCATCGCGCTCCATGTCGCACGCAGTAGTCATGCCGACGGCACGGATGCGTTCAACCTTGAAAAGTCGCTGGTCGTCGGACAAAGGCGTGCCCATCTGCAACGCGCGGGCACCGACATGCTGAACATGACGTTACGGCTCGACGCCGAGACGTTCGATTCAGACGGGCACGGGTCGCTTTCTCTGACGATCGGCGAGATGCCCGCCGGCGTCATCCTGTCGCGAGGCCGGAACCACGGTGGCGGCGTGTGGACGGTGGAGGCATCCGGCGGCGACAATCTGGAGATGCTGAGCGCAGCGGCAATGAAGCCCTTCGACATCACGCTGACCTGCGTGGCGTTGAATCCGGAGACCGGTGAAAGCACTGTTGTCTCGCGCGTCGTGGAAGTCTCGCCGGGGCGTGCCAAAGTGAAACTGCGTGCCGATCAGGCGGCATAACGGGCACGGACACCACATGAAATTCTCGGTCGCCGCACGGGTATATTCGGTTTTCGCCTTTGTGATCCTCCTCGCATGCGGCATCGGCGCGTATATCCACCTGGACGATCAGCGCATCGACGCGAGGGTCGAGAAAGCGTTCGAGCAACGCCTGGCGGCACGTGTTGATATCGCCCGTCTGAGGGAACACGTCAGCACCATTCAGGACATTGCCGGCACCATCGATGCGGCAGCAGCAGGGCAGACGCCGGAGAACCTGCAGAAAATCATCGAGAACGCCATCTCCGGCGGCAACACGATTGCGGCCCGGCTTGCCGCGACGGTCACGGGAGATGACGCCAGCGCAATCGACGATGCGGCAGCCGCGCTCAGTGCCGGCATGAGCGCGGGCGAACGCCTGACCCCGCTCGCGCAATCGTATGCCGATGCCGTGAAGGGACTGAGCGATCGCGTCAGCGGCGCCATTGCGGCGGAACGCCGGGCCGTAACCCGCCTCGGCGAAATCTCGGCACGCAATGCCCTTGTACTCGCGATCTTCGGCCTGATCGCGGCGTCGGTCGCCATGATCTATCTGTACCGGAACGTCATCCGCAGGTTATTGCGGCTACAGTCCAGCATGTCGGCGTTCGTCGAGGGCCGGGAGGAGGAAATTCCGACCGAAGGCAACGACGAGATCGCCAGCATGGGGCGCGCGCTCGATTATCTTGTGACGACCCTGAAACGCCGCGAAGCCAGACTGGAAGAGCAACTGATCTTTCAGCGCACGTTGCTCGACACGATTCCCAACCCGGTGTTCTACAAGGACGACAACGGCAAGTTCACCGGCGCCAATGCCGCTTTCGAAGCGGTTGTCGGCCTGCCGCCGGATGAAGTTGTCGGCAAGACGCCGTTCGATATCGACCGTCCCGACCTCGCGGAACGATACGACCCGCAAGACCGCGCAACGGGGGTCGGCAAGAGGCGTTATTCGTACGAGACCCAGAAAGCGTTCGCCGACGGCAAGATGCACCACGTGATGATCGAGAAGGCACACTTCATAAATGCCGACGGCAAATCGACGGGCGTGGCCGGTGTCATGGTCGACATTACGCGGCTCAAGGAAGCCGAAATGGAGTTACAGGACGCGAAGGAGATCGCGGAGTCCGCCAATCAGGCGAAATCCAGCTTCCTGGCGGCCATGAGTCACGAAATCCGCACCCCGATGAACGGCGTCAACGGCATGGTCGAATTGCTGGAGCAGACCAAGCTCGAGCGAGAGCAACGGCAGATGCTGCGCACCGTCCGTCAGTCGGCGGAGGCGTTGCTCCGGATCATCGACGACATTCTCGATTTCTCGAAGATCGAGGCCGGCCGGATGGATCTGGAACAGGTGCCCGTATCGCTACAGGGGACCGTCAATGGTGTCGCCGAGACGCTCGCGCCGAACATGCGCAAACAAGGCAGGGACGTGAGCCTGATTACATTCGTCGATCCCGATGTACCGGATTGGGTCAAGACCGATCCGGTGCGCCTGCGCCAGGTTCTGATGAACCTCGCAGGCAATGCCGCGAAGTTCACGGAAGCGGGACAGGTTGTGATCAGCGCACACAAGATCGACATGCGTGACAGCGGTGTAAGGGTCCGTTTCCAGGTCAGCGATACCGGGATCGGTATATCCAAAGAGAACCAGGAAAAACTGTTCGAAGCGTTTACCCAGGCCGAAGGATCGATTACGCGTCGTTTCGGCGGGACCGGGCTCGGCCTTTCCATATCCCGGCGCCTTGTCGACCTGATGGGCGGGGAGATTTCCGTCGACAGCGAACTCGGTAAGGGCGCGACATTCAGTTTCGATCTTCCTTTCGAACTCAGCGAACCCGACGCGGATTCGGCTCCGGAGAAAAGCCTGCCGCGGCTCGGCGGCATCAATGTCCTTGTCTGCGTTCCGGATGCGGAAGAACGGCACATCATAGAAACCTATCTTGAGCACAACGGCATCCGTTATTCCGCCGCCGAAACCGTCGGCGATATGCTGGAGCGATGTGCCATGAGCGACGTCGCAATCATCGATGACTGGCCCGGCAGTGGCGGCACGGCGGATGAACTCGCCAGCGCGATCGTCGATGAAATGGCGACGCAGAACCCGCCTGGTATCGTACGCCTCAAGAACCAGGCGCCGGTGTCGGCGAAAGCGAAGAAACGGCCCGGCATCGTTCTGCAACGGCCCTACCGCGAGCGTACCCTGATCGAAACGATCGGTGTTGCCGCCGGGCGCATCGACCCGGCGCAAATCAGTGTCAGCGACGACGCGGAGGAACGCGCGCCGGTAGAGGCACCGCCGTCGATCGAGGAGGCGCGGGAAGCGGGCCGGCTGATTCTTGCCGTCGAGGACCACCCGGTGAACCGTCAGGTCCTGATGCAGCAGTTACACACCTTGGGGTACGCCGTCGAAATGGCGGAAGACGGGGTCAAAGCCCTCGAGAAATGGCAGGAGGGCGGTTATGCCCTCGTGCTGACCGACTGCCATATGCCGGAAATGGACGGTTTTGAACTAACCGCGGCGATCCGGGCGCAGGAAGAGGTGACGGGCGGACATACTCCGATCATCGCGGCAACGGCGAATGCATTGCAGGGTGAGGCGGAAAACTGTCTCCGGGCCGGCATGGACGGCTACCTCGCCAAGCCCGTCAATCTCGATGCGTTGGCGAACGAGATTGCGAAATGGCTTGCCGGGGGCGTCCCGGCGGGGACACCGCAACCGCAGTCATCGGCAGGCACGGACGACGACGTCATAGACTTGGAAATATTGCGCGCGATCTGTCACGGCGACGAGGGTATGCTTCTGGAAATGCTCGGCGATTTTCTCGATATCAACCAGAACGTCATCGATGACCTTTTACATGCCATAGAGGCGAAAAAAGAAAACGACATCCGCTCGCATGCACATAAGCTGAAAGGGTCCGCCGGCACCGCCGGGGCCAAGCGCCTGGCGGAAGCCGCCAAAGCCCTCGAAAAGTCGTCCAACGGTGACGACGGAGGCGAGATTACGAACATCGCACACACCCTGAAATCCGAATTCGATGCGGTACGCGCCAGAATCGAGTCCCTGAAAGGATGACGCGCACGTGAGCCCCCGCGTTCTTTACGTCGAAGACGATACCTTCGTCGCCCGGATGGCCAAGCGACGGCTCGAAAGCGACGGCTTTGATGTGACGTTGTGCGATGACGGTGCTGCCGGTCTCGAGCTGGCTCAGTCCGGTAATTTCGACATCATCCTGCTGGATCATATGCTTCCCGGGATGTCCGGCGTGGAAATGCTGAAAGAGCTATCGCCTGAAGAAACGCCGGTCGTCATGGTGTCGGGATCGTCGGAACTGAGCGTCGTCGTCGAGGCAATGCGCGTCGGGGCCGCGGACTACGTCATCAAGGAAACGGACGGCAGTTACCTTGACCTGTTACCGAGAACGGTCAACCGCGTCCTGGGGCACATGCGTCTGGTGGAGGCCAAAAGGGAAGCCGACGAGCGTATCGCCAAGCAGGCGGAGATCATACAGGGCGTTTTGGATAACATGGACCCCGGTATCACGCTGTTCGACCAAGATATGAACCTTGTTTCCTACAATGAACGTTTCGTCGAACTGTTCGATTTGCCTGCGGATCTTGTCTCCGAGAAGGCACCTTTAATGGACATTCTCCGGCACATGGCGGCGCGAGGCGAATTCAACGACGCCACCGTCGACGAGGAAGTGGCGGAGCTTTTCACTTCCGGCGAGACGTTCCGCATGGATCACGCGCGGCCGGGCGGGCTGGTCATTGAAATACGCGGCGGCCCGATGCCCGGGGGCGAATTTATTGCGTCCTATACGGACATCACCGACCGGAAGAAAATGGAGGAAGACCTGCGCCGGTTGGCGACGACCGACCCGCTGACCGGCGTCAATAACAGGCGCCGTTACACCGAAATTTCCGAACGTGAACTGACCCGCTGCAAACGCTACCGCCATCCGATATGTGTCCTCATGCTCGATGCCGATCATTTCAAGAATATCAATGATTCCTATGGTCACGAAGCCGGCGACCGAGTCCTGAAGGCGCTAGCAGATGCCTGCGCAGGGGAACTGAGGGACGTCGACGTGCTTGGCCGGTTCGGCGGCGAGGAATTCACGGTCACACTGCCCGAGACCCCGATGGAAACCGCCCTCGAAGCCGCTGAGCGTCTGCGCGTGAAAATCGCGGAAACCACGGTGAAACTCGAAGACGGTCAGGACATTTCGTTCACGGTCAGTATCGGGGCGAGCTGCCTGAACGATCCGGAAGAGGGCCTGGCCGATCTGCTGAACCGCGCCGATGCCGCGCTCTACAGCGCCAAGGAACAGGGCCGAAACAAGGTCGTGTCCGCGTGAGCCGTTAACAGTCCGTTCATATCTGCCGGAATACGGTGACACCTTATCCAGAAAGGATACGGAGAATCGGTATGTCCATTTTCCTGGCCATCGTCGCTTTCTTCATGGCCTTCGGCGCGCTCTGGTTTACCAGCGAAATCGCCCGCCGCCTCGATTTAAGAAACCGGGCGGCGTTCCAGCCGCAGTTGGCACCGTTGCATGATTCCCTGCGCCGGGCGGAACGCCAAATTCGCGACCTGGCACTGGGGCTCGAAGCGGCCGAACGCCAAATCCAGGCGATGAACATGCATAACCGGGCTTCCCGGACCGGGTTTTCCGCATCGCATCACGGCAACACCCCGGTAGAGAGCAACGTGACGTCGCTCGATATCCTGCGTGGCGCGCAACGGTTTTATCCTAGCGAAACCTTCAAGAACTGAATAATCACTACAGGTTGTATCTGCGTGCAAAGCGTTGCCGTTACGACTTTTTGGATACATATGCCGCATTAACCATAAAAACCCCGGATATATTGACGTTCGGGCGCTTAATAACTACGATATTAACTGTTGTAATGTATGTTCTGCTAGATGTACCCGGCGTGCGTCTGGCAGGCGGTGCAACTGGGTTGGAACAGATGTCGAGGGTAGTGGGCTAAATGGCCACCGTTCCCAAACCAACGGCTGTCGCGACGGCGGCGCCCGCGCATGCGACGCGGGCGGTAAACACGCCGACACGCGTTGCCGCCATCTCGACATCGCAGGTCGATGCGCTTGAGGCCGGGACCAATATCTCCTTCGATGCCGCCGCGTCCGGTTCCCATGACAACCGGGAGCGGTCTCAACTCGGTCGAGACGGCGGCCGCCGCCAGCATTATTCCGATCCCGGATTCGACCGTTTGTTCACGGCCGACACCAATGTCTTCGCCAAGATCTTCGAAGAGCAGGACAAGCAGCACACCTCCGGCAGCCGAACAGGCGAGGTAACACGCCCTTTGAACCGTCCGGTTTCGTCGGTCATCAAGACCTATGAAACCAATGCGCTGATCATCTCCGGTCAGCAGCCGGTGAACGGTACAGAATTCAGCTTCAACCTCTGATCCCTGTCTGAACCACGGCCGTGTGGCGTGGTGACGATCATCACTTCAATCAGGCGATTGTTTCTGTAGCTTCGGTTGCGGAGACGGTCACCATGGCACTAACCCCTGTATTTACCTCGGCGACATCGGGATTGCGCGCAGCGTCGGTCCGCGTCAGCAGCGCCGCCGAGAATATCGTCAACATCAACACACCCGGATTCGAGGCGGGGACCGTCGCTCAGCGGACCGTCTATAGTGGCACCAGTCCGGGCGGCGGTTCCGCCGTCAATGCCCAGATCATCGGCAGTGGATTGGCGCCGGACCTCGGTCAAGAATTTGCGCGCCTCATCGAAGCGGAGACAACGTACAGGACAAACGCCAAGGTGCTATCCACCGCATCCGAATTGTCGCGTACGACATTGGATGCGCTTGCCTGAGTGTTTCCCCGCGTAAAGATTCGGTTTACCATTACTGGATAGTCTGAGAGCCGATTTCGAAAGTTTGGAGTTTCACCTTTCAGATGCCCGCAGATGTCAGCAATGCTTTCGATGTGGCGTTCTGGTTCGCGGATACGGCCCTGAACGAGAATGAGTACCTGCAGCCGCAAAAGCTGCAGCGTCTGCTGTTCCTCTCGCAAGCTTATTACTGCGTCATTCACCGCGGCCGGAAACTGATGCCGGCAGTGTTCGTCGCCGACGAGATCGGTCCGATCGAACCGAACGTGCACATGGCGTTTTCGCGGGGCCGCCCGGACATCGATGCGGAGCTCTTTTTGCCGTTCGAGGTCGAGGAGTTTCTGTCCGGCATCTGGCGCCGCTTCGGCCATATGTCGATAGAGCGCCTGGACAAGATTACCAAGGAAAGCAGCGCGTATAAGAATGCGATCAAACGTGGACCGCGTGCGGAAATGACATTGAAGGAAATGGGCGTTGCGTTCGTCGAGAACCGTGAAGCACCTGCGCCGACACAGGTCGCGAAGAAGAAAATTTTCAGGACGCAATCGGGACGTCCCGTCGAAGTGAAGGCGTGGGTTCCGGGAACCAAGTGAAGGTGTCGTTGCAATCGAGTGAACGAATCGACAATTGGAAACGTGTCAAAAGATCGTTCAGCTATTTGGATATAACGGTATGTTTACGCAAGCATCGTGAATCTTTTTTGGGTAACGAGAGCGTACGAGCAAGGGAAAACAAAGTTTTAGCGAACTCCGCGTAAAAAAATATCTAGGAAATTTGTTCAAGGTGTGATGCGTTACACTTCCGATGTTATCCACAAGCTGTTATAGGTTTCGTACTTTTTATTGACGGGAGGTTTTATTTTTATGGCGAAAGCAGTGAAGAAGGCAGCGGCTAAAAAGCCGGCTGCGAAGAAGAAGGCTCCGGCGAAGAAGGCGACTGCCAAGAAGTCGGCGGCCAAGAAAGCTCCAGCGAAAAAGAAAGTCGCCGCTAAGAAGAAGGTGGCGAAGAAGGTAACAGCCAAGAAATCCGCAGCGAAGAAGAAGGCGCCTGCCCGTAAAAAGGCGGCGGCCAAGAAGCCCGCTGCGAAGAAGAAAGCCGTAGCGAAGAAGAAGGCACCCGCCCGTAAAAAGGCGGCGGCCAAGAAGCCCGCTGCGAAGAAGAAGGCTGCAGCGAAGAAGAAGGCACCGGCGAAGAAGAAGACGGCTGCCAAGAAACCCGCTGCAAAGAAGAAGGCGCCTGCCCGCAAAAAGGCGGCTGCCAAGAAGAAGTAAGTTTCGACCCGTCGCCTCCCTGAGGCACGGTCAAACCGAACCGGGATCAGCGCTGCCCTTCGTGGCAGCGCTTTTCTTTACGGCTTCCGCAGAAAATCGAAGTCGCAACCGTCTTCGGCCTGCAACACGGTATCGATATATAGCTTCATATAGCCGCGTTCGGAGCCGGCATGAGGCGGACGCGGTAAATACTTGGCGCGGCGCGCTTCCAACTCATCCTCATCCACGAGCAGATCAAGCGTGCGCGCTTCGGCATCGAGACGTATCCGATCACCGTTCTCGACAAGCGCCAACGGTCCGCCGACGGCACTTTCCGGTGAGACGTGCAGCACGATCGTGCCGAATGCGGTGCCGCTCATGCGCGCATCGGAAATGCGCAGCATGTCCTTTACGCCCTGTCGCGCGAGTTTGAGCGGGATCGGGATATAGCCTGCTTCCGGCATGCCGGGCGCACCGATCGGTCCCGCATTCTTCAGAACGATGGTATCGTCCGGGGTAACGTCCAGGTCGTCGCTGTCGATCCGGTCGGAAAGGTCTTCGAGATCTTCGAACACGACGGCACGCCCCTCGAATTTCAGGAGCCCGGCCGACGCCGCGGCCTTCTTGAGGACCGCGCCGTTCGGCGCCAGCGATCCGGAGAGCGCGATCATCCCTTCGTTTTCGGCAAGCGGCGCCTGACGCGTCTTGACGATGTGCTGTTCGAAGGGCGGTTCGGCCGCATCCAGGTTCTCACCGAGCGTTTTACCGCTGACCGTCATGGCGTCCAGATGCAGGAGATCCTCGATCTGTCGCAGGATCGGCGCGAGACCGCCGGCCTTGTAAAGATCCTCCATATAGTTCGAGCCGGCCGGTTTCAGGTCGACGAGCACAGGTGTCTTGCGGCCGATCTCATCCAGCCTGTCGAGCGATGCATCGAGGCCGAGACGCCCCGCGATGGCGGCGACATGAACAATGCCGTTGGTCGAACCGCCGATCGCCTGCAGAACCGTAAGCGCATTGTCGATGTGTTTCTGCGTGATCAGTTGACTGGGCACGGTTTCTTCCGCCGCCATCTTTACAGCACGTGCGCCGGTATCCTCGGCGTGACGCATGCGGTCGCTCATGACGGCCGGAATCGCCGCGCCGCCCGGCAGCATGACGCCCATCGCTTCCGACATCAGCGCCATTGTCGAGGCGGTGCCCATCACGCCGCAGGTACCCGCAGACGGCACTAGCCGTTCCGATGCGGCTTCGATCCCTGCGGTATCGATCTCGCCGGCCCGATGCATGCCCCAAAGGCGGCGGCAGTCGGTGCACGCCCCCAAGCGTTCGCCGCGCAGGTTACCCACCATCATCGGCCCGGTCACTTCAAGAATCGCGGGCCGGTCGGCGGAAAAAGCGCCCATCAGGAGCGCCGGCACCGTCTTGTCGCAACCGCCGATCAGCACGACGCTATCCATCGGCTGCGCCTTGATCATTTCCTCCGCATCCATCGACATCAGGTTCCGAAGAAACATCGATGTCGGATAGGCAAAACTTTCATGCAATGAAATGACGGGAAATGTCACCGGCAGACCGCCCGCCAGCATGACACCGCGCTTCACCGCTTCGATGATCTGCGGCACGTTGGCATGGCATGCGTTGTACCCGGAGTAGGTATCGACGATGCCGATGATCGGTTTGGAAAGAGAGTTTTCCGTATATCCCATGGCCTTGATAAAGGCTTTACGGATAAACAACGAAAACGCCGTATCCCCGTATCGCGTCAGCCCGCGCTTCATTCCCTTTTGATTGTTTTCGTCGTCGTTTTGCGGCATGCAGTTTCTCCCCGTTTGATTTATCTTTACCCGTACTTTTCAGGCCTGTCACGGCACCGTTCCCGGGAGAAACCATTATGAGTTCGAATACATTCAAGATCGCCGTCATGCCCGGCGACGGTATCGGCACCGAGGTGATGGATGCCTGTATCACCGTCATGAACGCGGCAACGAAGAAGATCGGCGGACCGGGGCTCGACCTTCAACACGTGCCGGGCGGTGCCGCCTACTACCGGGACCACGGTACCGACCTGCCTGAAGAAAGCTTCGCCGCCGCGAAAAGCGCTGATGCCATCCTGTTCGGCGCCATGGGCCTGCCGGATGTGCGCAAGACCGACGGCACCGAGATCAATCCGCAGCTCGACCTCAGGTTCGGGCTGGAACTCTATGCCGGCGTCCGGCCGGTGCGTGTGTTGCCCGGTGCGCCGACGCCGCTCGGCGATCCGCGCGCGCAGGAGATCGACCTGGTGCTGATCCGCGAAAATACCGAAGGCCTGTTCGCGGATATCCGCAAACCTCGGTCCGACAGTACCTTGCAGGCGGAGGACCGGTGTCTGATCACACGGAAGGGCGCGGAGCGGGTGATCGACTACGCCTTCAAGCTCGCCGGAACCCGTCCCCGGTCTCGCACGGACGCGCGACGCGTTACCTGTGTCGACAAGGCCAACGTGCTGCATTCCATGGCGTTCTTCCGCGCCATCTTCGACGAGGTAAAAGGGCGCTACCCGGACATCGAGGCGGACTACGGCTACGTCGATGCAATGGCGCTCAATCTGGTCAAGCGGCCGTGGGACTATGACGTCATGGTGATGGAGAACTTGCTGGGCGACATTCTGTCCGACCTGACGGCGGGAATCGTCGGCGGTCTCGGCATGGCGCCGTCGGGCGATATCGGCGACGATCACGGCCTGTTCCAGCCGTCGCACGGCAGTGCGCCGGACATCGCCGGGAAGGGCCTTGCCAATCCGGTTGCCATGTTCCTCTCCGCATCGATGATGCTGACGTGGCTCGGCACCCGGCACGGTGAGGAACAATGTCTGGACGCTGGTGCGTTGATCGAGAAGGCCGTTGCAGACGCGTTTGCGACGGGCATCCTCAAACCCGCCGAGTTCGGCGGACCGCACGGCACGGACGACATCACGAAAGCCGTGCTGAACGAAATTTAGGCAATCGTTTTGTTTGAATAAGTTAGCGGCAATTTCTTTTCATCTCCGACACGTCGCATTAAGCTGATGGGTATAACCGCGCAAAATGCGCGACTGGGCAACGGCAGGGGATGGATCGCGAGTGAAGAACTCGGAAAAGGACGAACCCCCGAAACCTTTCGACGAGATGCTGGAACCGGACGGCACGGTTCGCATGGCCTACGCACAGTACGGTGAATGGCTGCAGGGCATCGATAAGGAAACCCTGATACGCAAGGACCAACAGGCGGATTTGATGTTCCGCCGCTTGGGGATAACGTTCACGGTTTATGGCGATGCCGAGTCCATCGAACGCATGATCCCGTTCGACATCATTCCGCGCATCCTCGACCCCGGCGAGTGGGATTACCTGTCCCGCGGCGCGGTGCAACGCGTCGACGCGATCAACGCCTTCCTCGACGACGTCTACCATGACCAGGCGATCCTGAAAGCGGGCCGCATTCCGCCCGAACTGGTACTCAACAACGACGCCTTCCGGCCCGAGATGCTGGATCTCGATCTGCCCAGGCGAATCTACGGGCATATTGCCGGCGTTGATCTGGTGCGCACCGGTGCGCGCGAGTTCTACGTGCTCGAGGACAACGTCCGCACGCCCTCCGGCGTTTCCTACATGCTGGAAAACCGGCAGACCATGATGCGGCTGTTTCCTGAACTGTTCGCGACCAACCACGTCGCGCCCATCGGCCGGTATGCCACCGAACTCCGGAACAACCTGAAATCCGTGGCGCCGCTGGGCGTCGACGACCCGACCATCGTTCTGCTGACACCGGGCCGGTTCAACAGCGCGTATTTCGAGCACGCGTTTCTGGCGACGGAGATGGGCGTCCGGCTGGTCGAAGGTCAGGATCTGTTCGTCGACGAAGGTTTCGTCTTCATGCGGACCACCGAGGGGCCGAAACGGGTCGACGTCATATACCGGCGAATCGACGACGATTTCATCGACCCTCTGGCGTTCCGTCCGGATTCCATGCTCGGCGTGCCGGGCCTGTTGTCGGTCGTGCGGCGTGGCCGCGTGACGCTCGCCAACGCAATCGGCAGCGGCGTTGCCGACGACAAGGCGATGTACGTCTATGTCCCCGAAATGATCCGTTTCTACCTGGGGGAAGAGCCGATCCTGCAGAACGTGCCGACGTACAGCCTGCGCAATCCGGACGATTACAAATACGTCGTCGAGCATCTGGAAGAACTCGTGGTCAAGGAAGTGCACGGATCCGGCGGCTACGGCATGCTGGTCGGGCCGAAAAGCACCAAGGCCGAACGCGAGGAGTACGCGAAGCGCCTCAAGGCTGAACCGGACGCGTTTATCGCACAACCCACGCTCTCGCTCTCTACCTGTCCGACATGGGTGGAGGAGGGCGTCGCGCCGCGTCACGTCGATCTTCGGCCGTTCGTGCTGTCCGGCCAGCGCACGACCGTGATGCCGGGCGGGCTCACACGGGTCGCGCTCAAGGAAGGCTCGCTGGTGGTCAATTCCTCGCAGGGCGGCGGCACCAAGGACACATGGGTGCTGGAACGATGACGGGGATGCTGAGCCGCACCGCGGACAATCTGTATTGGCTCGGCCGCTACGTCGAGCGCGCCGAGAATGCGGCACGATTGCTCGACGGGACATGCCATCTCAGTCTGCTGCCCATCTCGTCGGACGAGCACGCGGGACTGTGGCGCAAGCTGTTCCAGAGCGATGACGAGGTCGAACCGTTCGCGGCGAAACACCCGGATTTCTCCGCCGATGCCGTTATCGCATACATGACCCTCGACCCTGACAACCAATCCAGTATCTATTCGTGCATGGCGGCCGCCCGCGACAACACCCGTGCGGCGCGGGCCGAACTGACGACCGAAATTTCACAATGCATGAACCAGACCTGGATGGATATCCGCGCCATAGACATCGCGAAAATCCACGAACGTGGCATTCAGGATTTCCTCGATCAGGTGAAGGAGCGCGCGCACCTGTTCCAGGGCGTCATCTATGGCACCATGCGGCGCGGCGAACCGTTCCTGTTCTGGGAACTGGGCACGGCGCTCGAGCGTGCGGAAAACACGTCGCGCCTGATCATCACCCGTGCCGACTCGTTTCACCGGGCGCACCGCCGCGACGACGGTTTTGACTTCTACCGATGGGGAACGTTCCTGCGTTCGGCCAATGCCTACAGCGCCTACCGTCAGATCTACGGCGATATCGATCCGGTGTCGGCGGCGGAGATGTTGATCACCAACACCAACATTCCCCGCTCGCTGCTGTCCTGCATCGAGGACACGACCGACATCCTCAAGACACTCAGGCGCGAAGCGCCGTGCGCCGAAATGTCGGAACGGCTCGCCGCCGAGATCCGTGCCATGCGGCTGGATCAGGTGCTGCGGTCGGGGCTCGAGGCCTTCCTGCACGATTTCCGCAATCAGGTGCACGAGCTCAGCGACCAGATCCGAACCGACTTCATGATGGTCCGGTAGGGGAAACACGATGCGCCTCACGATCGGTCATGAGACCTTTTACCGCTTCGCGGAACCGGCCAAGCATTCGATCCAGTATCTGCGGCTAACGCCGGGCTCGAGCGCCTGTCAGCGCGTCCTGTCATGGTCGGTGTCGACGCCGGGAACACTGACCCCATGGATCGACGGCTTCGGCAACAGCGCGCACGTATCGACGATCGACGGTGAGCATGACGAGATCAAAGTCCTGGTCGAAGGTGTCGTCGAAACCGTCGATACCTCGGGTATTCTGGCATCGCGCGACGGCCTGCCGCCGGCACTGTTCCTGCGCGATACGTCGTTTACGCAAATCGGCGAAGCGACCCAGGCCCTGGCGGATCAGGTCAGGAACCAAATCGCCGGCGACACGCTTTCCGGCCTGCACGCCCTGACCAACCTGATCGCCGACAAGGTAACGTACACGTCGGGGGCGACGACCGTCGAAACTTCGGCGGAAGAAGCCGTCGCTGCCGGCACCGGCGTCTGTCAGGACCATGCGCATATTTTCCTTACGTGCGCGCGCTGGTGCGGTGTCCCGTCGCGTTACGTCAGCGGCTACATCCTGGCGGGACAAGGCAACGACAGCCACGTGGCGTCCCATGCCTGGGCAGAGTCCTTTATTCCCGGACTGGGTTGGGTCAGTTTCGATCCGACCAACCGCCAGTCGGCGACGGAGGAATACGTCCGGCTCGCGATCGGGTTCGATTACATGGGGGCGGCGCCGGTGCGCGGTTCACGCCTGGGTGGCGGCGTCGAGGAACTGTCGGTCCGCGTGCAGGTCGAGCAGACCCAGAACTGAGAGCCAGTTCGACGCTTATATAACGGCCCCGGCGTGTCTGACGATGATGTGAGAAGGGGCTTGATCGAAATCGCGAATCATGGACATTGATTCCCTCTGGATTTCATTCGAGGGTGAACGATGACCTACTGCCTGGGTATCCGCCTGAACGACGGCATCGTTCTCGCGGCAGATTCCCGCACCAATGC
The DNA here is from genome assembly GCA_051117645.1 of Rhodospirillales bacterium. Lineage (GTDB taxonomy): Bacteria > Pseudomonadota > Alphaproteobacteria > Rhodospirillales > Casp-alpha2 > UBA4479. Next base: position 158,840 of record JBNPEI010000006.1, on the reverse strand, counting down.
CGGCGTCGACAATATCTCCATGTTTCGCAAGCTTTTCGTTTTCGAGAAGCCCGGGGAGCGGGCGATCTGCGTCCTGACGGCGGGCAACCTCGCTATCACCCAGGCGGTGATTTCACAGCTCGAAGAAGGTCTCGACGACGGTACCGACGAGGACACGCTCTACAGCGTGCCGTCCCTTTCCGAAGCCGCGAAAATGGTGGGAAGGGCGCTTCGCAACGTGCGCGCGCGCGACGACGAGTACCTGAGATCCGAAGCCGCGGACACATCGGCGACGTTCATCGTCGGCGGCCAGATTAACGGACGTCGTATGCGGTTATATCTGGTTTATTCGGCCGGCAACTACATCGAGGCGACGGACGACACCCCTTACATGCAGATCGGCGAGTCGAAATACGGCAAACCGATCCTCGAACGGGTCGTGACGCCTGAAATGGACCTGGCTCAGGCCGCCAAATGCGCGCTGGTTTCCCTCGACAGCACGATCCGCTCGAACGTCGCCGTGGCGCCGCCGATCGACATGGTCATCATCCGTGCCGAGGAATACCGTGTCGGTATCGTCCACCGGATCATGGCGGACGAACCCTATTACACCGATCTTTCCAAGAATTGGGCGGAAGGGCTCCGGCACCTGTTCGACAGTCTGCCGGCGCCGTCCTGGCTGACGGACAAAGATTCCTAGACGAGCATCACGATCAGGAACAGGAACAGGATGCTGACCACGATCAGCGCCATGGTGCCTGCGTGCATGGTCTGCGAAATCGGCGCGCGATCGCCGCCTTGCCGTTCGATGACGGCGATGATGTCGCGCAGCACGATCAGCGATTCCTCGCGGATCATCCGGTCGAGCTTGCCGATCAGGCCGCCTGCCCACCGCACTACGCACGGCAACAGCTTCCGGTAAAACCAGTCGGTATCGAGATTGGTCGATTTAAGCTCGGGCGGATAGATCTTGTAGAGCATCAACACCGTGAACGCGAGCGCCGAGAACATCAGCAACTGCAACTGCGTGATCACGTGTGCCGTCGTGTAGGGGGCGTAATCCACCGGGAACGGCAGGATGTTATAGAGCGCCGTCGGATAAACCCCGATGAAGATACACAGGAACGCGGTCAAACCCATTGCCAGAAGCATGTTCCAGGGCGCTTCCTTCACCCGTCGGCCGCTGTCATGTGCGAAGAAGGCGAAGTAGGGGATCTTGATGCCCGAGTGGTGGAACACGCCGGCCGACGCGAACAACAGCACGGCCCAGACGAACCAGCGATGATCCGCCGCCGCCGCCGTCATGATCATCGACTTGGAAACGAAACCCGAGAACAGCGGGAACGCGGAAATCGACGCGGCGCCGACGATGCAGAAGCCCGTCGTCCACGGCATCGACTTGTAGAGGCCGCCTAGTTCCGAGCCCTTGCAGGTGCCGGTACGATAGAGGACCGCACCCATCGACATGAACAGTAGCGCCTTATATAGGATGTGGCTGAAGGCGTGCGACGCCGTGCCGTTCAGCGACAGTTCCGTGCCGATGCCGATACCCACGACCATGAAGCCGAGCTGGTTGTTGAGCGAATAAGCGAGAACCCGCCGGAGGTCATTTTCGATCACCGCGTAGAAGATCGGGAACGCCGTCATCGTCGCGCCGATATAGATCAGGATTTCGGTGCCGGCGTAACCACGCGCCAGTGCGTATACCGCAAGCTTTGTCGTGAATGCACTGAGAACGACGGTTCCCGTCACCGTGGCCTCGGGATAGGCGTCCTGCAGCCAGTTGTGCAGCAGCGGGAACGCGCACTTGATGCCGAAAGCGATGAAGATCAGGTTGCCGGCCAGCGTGCCGATACCGATTTCGCCGAATTCGATGGAACCGGTCTGGGCGTACCAGACAAGCACGCCCGCGAGCAGGATCACGCCCGAGCCGACCTGGATGATCAGGTAGCGCATGCCGGTCTTGTAGGCGCGCTCGGTGCGCGACGCCCAGATCAGGAACACCGACGAGATAGCCGTCAGTTCCCAATAGACGAACAGCGTCACCAGATCGCCAGCGAACACGGCGCCGATGGCGGCGCCGGCATAAATCGGCGCCGACACCTGTTGCATGGTGTCTTTGTCGTGCCAGGCGAACAGCATGGAGAGGAACGCGGCGATATTGAAGATGTAGCCCCAGACCCGGGACAGGCCGTCGACGCGCAGCACCTCGAGCGTCATGCCGAGCGCATCCATCGTGACGGACGTGCCGTCGGCGAGCGTGTGCACCTGTACGAAGCCGATCACCGGCAAGGCCAGCAGGTACCAGCGGCGCAGCGTCTGCGGCAGCAGCGGTACGAGGACCGCGCCGATGATCAGAATCAGTCCGGGGTTGAGGCTACTCATTTTTGTCGTAGTACTCCTCGTCCCGCATCAGGAAGACGCGCATCAGTTTGGCGGCCAGAACGAGACCGACGCACATCACGAAACCGTAGATCGCATAGAAACCGAACCATTCCTCGGCCTCGAAATGCGGATGCTTGTGATAGAACGCGTCGGCGACGAACAGGCCCGCGCATATCACGAAGAGCGCAATGATGACCTTGCGTACATTCTTGGGATCATCCAGCCAGTATTTCTTCGGATCGTGAACGTTTGGTTCCCGCTCGCTCATGTCAGCCTCCGAACACCGGTTCAAGGAAAAGGCGGATGTCGTCCGCGTAGAAGAACAGCGCGAAACAGCCGATGGTCGTCAACACGATCGGTGCAAGGCACATCACAGGCGCTTCGGCGATACCCGGGCGGCCGAAGGTCAGGTGCCGCAGCAACGGGTGATCGGGCGGCGCGTGGTGGTCGTCATGGCCATGGTTATGCGCATCGCCGTGCGCGTGGGGTTTCTCCTTGCCGAAAAAGCCGTAAAGCACGACCGGCATCAGGTAGGCGATGTTCAGCAGCGACGAGATCATCAGCACGGCGATGAAGATGAGCTGATCCGTCTCGGCGGCGGCAAGCGCCAGATACCACTTCGACCAGGTGCCGCCCAATGGCGGCAGACCGATGATCGACAGCGCCGCGATAAAGAAACAGAAGAAGGTCACCGGCATCTTGCGGCCGAGCCCGTGCATGTCGGAAATCTCGGTCTTGTGCGCAAAGACGATGATTGCGCCGGCACAAAAGAACAGGGTGATCTTGCCGAACGCGTGCATGACGATATGCAGCGTCGAGCCGAGCGCGCCGATGTTGGTCGCCAGCATGGCCCCCAGCACTACGTAGCTGAGTTGCGAAATTGTCGAGTAGGCGAGCCGTGCCTTGAGGTTGTCCTTCTGCATGGCGACCAGCGACGACAGCAGGATCGTCGCGGCGGCAACGTAGGCGAGCCAGGTGGAGGCGCCGGTGCTTTGCAGCGTTTCCAGGCCGAAAATGAAGACGCTCACCTTGACCACCGAGAACACACCCGCCTTGACGACCGCAACGGCGTGCAGCAACGCCGAGACCGGGGTCGGCGCGACCATGGCAGCGGGCAGCCAGCGGTGGAAGGGCATCAGCGCCGCCTTGCCGATACCGTAGATATAAAGGCCGAACAGAACGGCGATGATCCCCTCGGGCGCGTTTCCGGCAAGGATCCCGCCCTGGCGGAAGTCCAGCGTGCCGACCTCGACATAGGTCCAGATGACCGCGGTCAGCAGGAAGGTGATCGAGGTGCCGATCAGGATCCCCAAATAGACTCGCCCGGCGCGACGCGCTTCGTCTGTGCCGGAATGGGCGACCAGCGGGAACGTCGAGATCGTCAGGATTTCGTAGAACACGAAAAGCGTCAGCATGTTGCCGGAGAAGGCGATGCCGATGGCCGACATGATGGCGATGGCGAAACAGAAGAAGAAACGCGTCTGGCTGTGTTCGTGATGGCCGCGCATGTAGCCGAAGCCGTAGAACGACGTCACGATCCAGAGGAAACTGGCGATCCCCGCGAAGATCATGCCGAGCGGTTCCAGCGTGAACGTAATCGAGAGGCCCGGCAGCATTTCGAGGAGCGTGACGCTTGGCCGTGCACCGGAATCGACGACCTGGATCAGGTGCCACACGATCCCGAAAAGCACGATCGCCGTAATTACCGTCAGGCCGTCGCGGACGTTCGCCGACGCCGGGCCGGCGAACAGGATCAGCAGCGACCCGATGAACGGGACGGCAAGCGACATCAGGACGAGGGTCTCGGGGCTCATTTAGACCCTCCGAGCAGCGTCTGCGCCGCGCTCATCGCAACCTCGCCCGTATAGGTCGCATCGATACCGAACCAGAAGGCGGCACCCAGCAGGATGTAGGTCGGCACCAGCAGGCTCATGGGTGCTTCGGCCCGCGTCTCGTTACCGATGGCCGGGCTGCGGAAGTACATCACCTCGACGACACGCCAGACGTAAATGACCGCCAGCAAGCTGGACATCATGATCAACAGTGCGACCGGCCACATGCCGGCCTGCAGCGCCCCTTCGACGAGATAAAACTTGGAAATGAAGCCCACCGTGAGCGGCACGCCGATCAGCGAAAATCCGCCGGCGACGATGGCCGCCGCGGTTACCGGCATGCGTTTGCCGAGGCCGGCCATATCCTCGAGCTTGACCGAACCGATCACGTAGAAAACGCAGCCGAGCGCCATGAACAGCCCGCCCTTCATCAGCGCGTGGTTGAACATATGGATGATACCGCCGGCCATTGCCGGTGCGTTGCCGATGGAAATACCGAGGATCATGTAGCCGACCTGCGCGACGCTCGAATAGGCAAGCAGCCGTTTGACGTTGGATTGATAAATCGCGATGAAAGATCCTGCGAACATGCCGGATATGGCCAGCACCATCACTGCCGGTCGCACGCCATAGCTTTCGAGCGGTTCGACCTCGCCGAACACGGTGAAAATCAGGCGGATCAGCGCATAAACGGCGACCTTGGTCGCGGTCGCGGCAAGGAATGCCGTCACGGCCGAAGGCGCGAAGGTATACGCGTTCGGCAGCCAGACGTGTAACGGGAACAGCGCCAGCTTGAGACCGAAGCCGACCACGATGAACGCCAGGGCGACGTGGATCGTGCCCGTATCCTGTACGGCAGGCAGGAGGGTCGCGATGTCGGTCATGTTGAGCGACCCGGTCATCATGTAGATCATGCCGAGACCGATCACATAGAACGTGGCGCCGACGGTGCCAAGGATCAGGTATCGCAATGCGGCGGTTAGGGCTCGCCGGTCACCGCCGAGCGCGATCAGGACGTATGTCGCCAGCGAGGAGACCTCGAGGAACACGAACAGGTTGAAAGCGTCGCCGGTGACCGCCATGCCGATCAGGCCGGCGATGCAGAGCAGCATCATGCAGTAGGCGAGGTAATGGCGTTCCTTCGGGATTTCCCGCTCGATACTCTCCTTCGCATAGGGCAGCACGATGGCGGCTATGGCCGTGATGATCAGCACGACGAGCGCCCCGACCTCGTCGATCCGGTAGACGATCCCCCACGGGCCTTCCCAGTCCCCCAGCGCGTACTCGATGGTGCCGTTGGCCATGACGTGCTGAATCAGCACGATCGAGAACAGGAAGTTGACGATCGAAACCGCCGTCGACCAACCCCATGATACCGCACCGTGGCGGATCAGGACGCAGAGCGGTGCGGCCATGAGTGGCAGGATCACCACCAGGACCGAAATATGTTCGACGAGGAACGTCATCCGTCGCGCTCCTCTTGCTCGCGGACCTCATCGTCCTCGATGGTGCCGAAGCTTTCCTGGACACGGACCACGAGCGCGAGGCCGAGCGCAGTCGTCGCGACACCGACGACAATCGCGGTCAGGATCAGCACGTGGGGCAGGGGATTCGAAAACACCTCGATCCCGTCAGCCAGGATCGGCGCCGTGCCGCCCTTGATCTTGGCCATGGAGATATAAAAGACGAATACCGAAACCTGGAATACGTTCAGGCCGACGATCTTTTTCACCAGGTTCTCGTGCGCGATGACGATATAGAGACCGATCATCATCAGCAGGAAGACGATCCAGTAGTTCAGAAGCCCGGGGAACTGATAGTCAATCATCGCCGCCCCCCGTACCGCCATTGGTGACCGGGTTGACGTCCGCCGCCGCGCGGCCGGCGAAGGCACAGAAGATCGTTATGATACCGGCGAACACCGTCATGCCGACACCGAACTCGACGAGCAGGATGCCGTAGTGCTGCCCGTGCAGCGGATCGTGCGCGAGAACGTCGTAGTCGAGATAATTGCTGCCCAGCATCATGCAAATCACGCCGACGCCGGAATAAAGAAGTACGCCCAATGTCAGCACCAGGCGCGTCAGCCATGACGGCAGAGCGGCACGCAACGTCCCCAACCCGAAAATCAAGGCGTACAGCACAAAGCCGGAGGCGAAAATCACACCGGCCTGGAAACCGCCGCCCGGACCGAAGTCGCCGTGCCACTGCACATAGAGCGCGAACAGCAGGATGAAAGGAATCAGAAGCTTCGAGACGACCCGAAGCACCATCGTACGGCGCATCATGGCTTGGTCCCCCCGTCGTCGCCGCTCTTGTTGCGTCGGCGGGCGCGGCCGATCAGCGTCAGGACACCGACGGCGGCGGTGAAGATCACGAAGGTCTCGCCCATGGTATCGTAGCCGCGGTAGCTGGCCAGCACCGAGGTCACCACGTTGGGCAGTCCGATTTCACCCATCGATTCGCCCAGATAGCGCGGCGCGACGTGATTGTGGATCGGCGCCGCGGGGTCGCCGTAAAGCGGCATGTCGAGACTGCCGTAAATGAGCGCCGCGAAGATCAGCGTGCACACGAACAGGCCCTTGATGGACCGCGCACTCGGTGTCGCGTTCTCGCGGTCGGACGTCAGCGCCAGCGTGCCGATCATCAGTACCGTGGAAGCGCCGGCGCCGACGGCGGCTTCGGTGAACGCGACATCGACCGCGTCGAGGATCACGTAGAGGGTCGCGCCCATCAGCGAATAGATACCGCTCAGCATGACGACCGCGAAAAGGTTGCGAATGCGGGCAATGGCCAGCCCGGTGATCCCCATGATGACCAGGGTCGCGACGTTCAGAAGGTCGGACGAGAGAATTTCCAGGTTCACCGCGCCGCCTCCTTCTCGGTCTGCGTGTCGCGGGCCAGCTTGCGCTCCTCGTCCGTATCGACGTCCGGCAGGATGTCGTGATTGATCGCGGCGCGGGCGAGCGCATGGGTCGCCGTGGGGCTGGTAAAGAAGATAAACACGAGAATCAGGATCAATTTTGCCGTAACCAGGGTGAATCCGGCCTGAAACATCAATCCGATCAGGATCAGGCCGACACCGAGCGTATCGATCAACGACGCCGCATGCAGGCGCGCATAGACATCCTTGAGTTTGAGCAGGCCGTAACCGCCGATCAGGCAGAACACGACCCCACCGACGATCAATATCCAGCTCACGATATCCAGTGCCGCCGCCATCAGATATCCCCTGCCGGATCGCCGTCGTCGCCGTGCCCCATGTCCTTGAAGGTCACATACTTGGTGACGGCAATCGTGCCGATGAAATTGATCAGCGCATAGACGATGGCAAGGTCGAGAAACTCGGGACGGCCATCGATAAAGCCGTAAATCGCGATCAGCATCACGGAAAGCGTGCCGAAGACGTTCACCGCGAGAATTCGGTTATAGATATTCGGCCCGGCCAGCGCCCGGGCGAGCGCCAGAAGCATGGTCACGACGACACCGGCGGCGGCAACGGCGTACATCATGTATTCGCGCTCCCGCCCTGCGGAGGGGCATCGCCCATCAGCTTGCAGACCCGTTGGTTCATCTCGCCGGTCCGGAGACCGTCCGCCGTATCGTCCATGATGGCGTGGACGGTGATGTGGTCGTCCTCCACCGCAATCGAGACGGTACCCGGCGTCAGCGTGATGGAATTGGCATAAACTGTCTGTCCCAGTTCGTCGGATTGGCTCGCCGGGACGCGCAGTACCTGCGGACGCACGCCGCCGAAGAGGATCGCCTTGGCGACCGTGATATTGGAAACGACGATTTCCTTGAAGAGCCAGGGGAAGTAGGTAAGGCCCGGGATCGTAAGATGGACGGGGTGTCCTTCATGGTCGGCGATCTCGAGCCGCCAGGAGATAATCACGCACAGCAGAATAGACGCGATACCAAATATGATGATCAGGGTGAGCCAGTACCCCGAAAGAAGCGCCCAAAAACCCGCTAAAGCAGCAGCCAGTGCAATGGCCTGAGTCACGCCTGCTCCCCTTAATGCCGTCCCCGAAGCGCGCTCGGCAAAAGCCGAATTATCTTGTACCCATACGGGTTTAGCGCTTTCCTTTAAGTGCAATTTAAGGGGCGATGCTACACGTGGCCAGCAGATTTTTCCGAACATTACGACATATTAATGCAATTGCACTCGTGGCGGCCCTTGTACTGGGCGTCACGGCCGTGGCCGTGCCCGCTTCACAAGCCGATAACGTCAGTCTGACCATCGAAACGGATACGTCCGCTTACCCGTTCACGGTTGAAGTCATGCGGAAGCCCGAGGATCGTGCGCGCGGGCTCATGCACCGGAAAAAACTCGCCGAATCGCACGGGATGTTGTTCGACTTCGGCCGAAACGTCATCGCCAGGATGTGGATGAAAAACACCTTTATTCCCCTCGATATACTTTTCATACGGACCGACGGGACGATCGCGAATATCGCCCGCGATACTGTACCGCACTCGACGGAGGTTCTGCGCTCCAAAGGGAAAGTTCGTTACGTGCTCGAGATCAACGCCGGGCTATCCATGCGCTTCGGTATCACGGCGGGGGACAAGGTCAGGTTACCCGCTGCTATCCCTGAATAATCCGACCCGGTCTACCGCGCACGGCACGCCGGAAAAACCAGACGTATCTCGGTGCCGACACCGATTTCGCTGGAAATCTCCATCGTACCGTCATGCAGACCCATGAGCGCATTGACGATCGGCAACCCCAGGCCGGTACCAGGTGTTTCCTTGGTCATCGGATTCTCGATGCGGCCGAACGGCGCAAGCGCCGTATCCGTCTCGTCGAGCCGGAATCCGCAGCCGGTGTCCTTGATCGCGATACAAAGTCCCGCGTCCTTGTTGCGATATGCCATGATCTCGATGGCGCCGCCATCGTCGTTGAACTTTTCGGCGTTGGACAGCAGATTGAATAGGATCTGAGCCAATGCCCGGCGGTCCGCGAAAATCCGATCCGCATCGTCGGCGATGCGGACGTCGAAACGTATGCGCCGCTGGGAAAAACGATGGGAAAAGAGACGTTCGGACTGGTCCAGCAGATCTCTGATCTGCAGGTCTTCCTCCTCCAGTTCGAATTTGCCGGCCTCGATCTTCGAAAGGTCGAGCAGGTCGTTGATCAGACTCAGCAGATGCTCGCCGCTGCGATGAATGTCCGCCGCATATTCCAGATACGAGTTGCTGCCGATTGGGCCGAATATCTGCTGGCGGATGATGTCCGAGAAACCGAGGATCGCGTTCAACGGCGTTCTCAGTTCATGGCTCATGTGCGCAAGGAACTCTGATTTCGCGCGGCTGGCCTGTTCGGCGCGTTCCTTTTCGTGACGCAATGCTTCTTCGGTCTCGACCAAGCTTGCGATATTGCGGCCGCCGCCGCGGTAGCCGATGAATTCTTCGCCCTCGCCGAACACCGGCTTGCCGCTGATCGCGAGATGAATTTCCCGGCCGTCGTCCGTCACGTGAGAATACCTGACGTCGGTGAAACTCTCCCGGTTCAGAAGTTTCTCCTCGAACGCACGCAGCTTGTTTTCGCCGAAGCGCTTCGGTTGCGTTTCACGGTGCGTGCGGCCGATGTAGTCGGCAACGCGCAATCCCGTGACCTCGACGTCATCAACGGAAACATATGTGTATCTGAGATCGGCATTCATCTCCCAGAACCAGTCGGCGGCGGTGCTCGAGAAATCCATAAGCCGCTGACGGCTCTCGCGGATCGCCTGTTCGGCCTTTTTCTGTTCGCTGATGTCGGTCGACATGGTGATCGTGCTGCCATCGGCGAGGCGCGTCTCGTGAATCAGGATTGTATAACCGTCCTGGCGCGACACCTCGAACGGCCCGCTCGGATTGCGGTGACGCTGCAGCCGGTCCCGGAACCATTTCTCGGTATCTTCTTCCTGGCCGATCAGTCCGCTGTCGACGACAGCCCGGATGTGTTCCTCGAACGTCACACCGAGCTGGCATTGCTCGGGGATGTACTTGTTCAGCTCCAGGAAATGGTCGTTATGGAATGTAAGCCGGTCGTCGCTGTCCCAGATGGTGAATATGCACTCGAGGGCATTGATCGCGACCATCAGGATATCCTGGGCGGATTTGGCCTTGGCTTCCGTTTCCAGCCGTTTGGTGATATCCGCGGCAACGCCGATATAGCCGTGGAATTCTCCCTGCTCATCGAAAACCGGGCGGCCGGTCGCGGAAATCTCGCGGATCTCACCGTCGGAACGGCGCCGTGAATAATGGAAATTCCTGAACGGCCGGTGTGCTTCCAGGTCATCCAGATGCCGCCGCCAGTGCGGCGAACCAAGGTCGTCGCCCGAAAGCTCGGCACGCGTCTTCCCGAGTTGATCGGTCATCGCCATGTCGGCGACTTCGACGACGGCCGGCGACATGTAGGTAAACCGGTGCTCGGTGTCCGTGCGCCAGAACATTTCCGACGCCATCAATCCGATCACTTCGTAAAAGCGCTCGTTTTCCTCGACAAGAGCACGCAATTCGTCGTTCTCCTTGCGGAGCGCTTCGAGCTCTTCAAGCAACGCTTTCTTGCTCTTCGGTGAGTTGCCCTCCGGCATGCTTTTCCCCGACCCGTCCCCAATTCGGATCCCCGCGATTATGTTACGATGATCGCTTTCAAAATCCTAGTTCAGGCGTTCTTCTGTATTTTTGCCCAGGTGTCGCGAAGCGTCATCGTTCTGTTGAAGACGGGGTCGCTTTCGCTGCTGTCCGGGTCCTTGGCGAAATACCCCATGCGCTCGAACTGCATGGCGTCGCCGACCTCGAACGCGAGCAGCGACGGTTCGAGCTTGCAGCCGATCAGCACTTCCAGGCTCTCGGGATTGAGGGTGGCGACGAAGTCCTCCTGCCGGCCCGGCGCGGGATCGGTGAACAGATGATCGTATAGCCGCACCTCGGCGTCGACGGCATCCGCGGCGGAGACCCAGTGCAGCGTACCCTTGACCTTGCGGCCGTCCGGCGCGTCGCCGCCCTTGGTGGCGGGATCGTAGGTACAGCGGAGTTCGACGATCTCGCCGGCATCGTCCTTGATGACATCGGTGCAGGTGATGAAGTAGGCCCAGCGCAGGCGGACCTCGCGGCCCGGCGCGAGCCTGAAGAACTTCTTGGGCGCGTCTTCCATGAAGTCGTCGCGCTCGATAAAGATTTCGCGTCCGAAGCGGACTATCCGTTTGCCGGCGCCGTCGTCCTCGGGATTGTTGACGGCCTCCAGTTCCTCGGTCTCGCCCTCTGGATAATTCTCGATCACGACCTTCAACGGCCGCAGCACCGCCATACGGCGTTCCGCGACCTTGTTCAGGTATTCGCGCACGCAATGATCCAGTAGGGCCGGCTCGACCGTGCTGTCGGATTTGGTGACGCCGAGGCGCGAGACGAAATCGCGGATCGCGGCGGCGGGGATGCCGCGGCGGCGCAGCCCGGAAATCGTCGGCATGCGGGGATCGTTCCAGGCCGCGACATGGCCGTCACGAACGAGCTGTGTCAACCGGCGCTTGGAAAGCACCGTGTAGGTCAGGTTGAGACGCGCGAATTCGTACTGGCGCGGCCGGGCAGGGACGGGGAGGTTGTCGACCAGCCAGTCGTAGAGCGGCCGGTGATCCTCGAACTCCAGCGTGCAGAGGGAGTGCGTCACGCCCTCGATCGCGTCCGACTGACCGTGCGCGAAATCGTATGTCGGATAGATGCACCACTTGTCGCCGGTGCGCGGGTGCGCCTTGTGTACGATGCGGTAGATCACCGGATCGCGCATGTTGATGTTACCGGACGCCATGTCGATCCTGGCACGCAGCACCTTGGCCCCGTCCGCGAACTCGCCGGCCTTCATGCGCCTGAACAGATCGAGGTTTTCCTCGACACTGCGGTCGCGGTAGGGGCTTTTCCGGCCCGGTTCCGTGAGCGTGCCGCGGTACTCGCGGATTTCATCGGCGTTGAGGTCGTCGACGTAGGCCTTGCCGTTCTCGATCAGATGCACCGCCCATTCATAGAGCGTGTCGAAATAATCCGACGCGTGCCGCGGCGTGCCGTCCCAATCGAAGCCGAGCCAGCGCACGTCCTTTTCGATCGCGTCGATGAACTCCTGTTCTTCCTTGGCCGGGTTGGTATCGTCGAAGCGGAGCCGGCACAGGCCGCCGAACTCGGCGGCGACACCGAAGTTGAGACAGATCGACTTGGCGTGGCCGATATGCAGGTAACCGTTGGGTTCCGGCGGGAAGCGGGTGACGAGCGTTTCCGTCGTGCCGTCGGCGAGATCGCCGCGGATCCGCTCGCGGATGAAATCCCGTGTTTCCGGTGACGTTTCTGACTGGTTTTCCGTCTCGTTCATAAATCTTCCGGCCGGTTCGAATTGGCGCGCGCTGCCGGGTCGAGGACCGCATCGGCGCATGGGCCGTATGTGTGCCAAAAAAGCGGGGAAAGTGAAAGCAAAAGCGGTGGACGGTTTCTTTGACGGGAATCAAAAACCCCGGTCTGTGAGGACCGGGGTTTTAGGAATGGACAATCATGAGATTTCCCTCAGATCAGGTGCACCACAACAGCGAGAATGGCGATGGCACCGACGAACGAACCCATGACGGTGTTGAAGACTTGATAATCCATGTCACGCACTCCAGGAACGGGTTAAACGTTGGTAACGGCAGTCTCTCTACGCCTGCTGTGAGTCGCGCACCAACGCTTGTTTTGCCAATCTGACATGCGTTAAATGCATGACTTATGATCCGGCATTAAGGCTGCCTGTATGAAACTAACTAGCTGATTTAAAATATTTTTAATACGTTCAACGCGACACCGGAAAGTGTGATGTAGATCACACCTCATTTGCCGGCCAGCCATGCGCATAACAAATGGACGGGCCGGCGGCCGGCATCCCCTGCCGCACACGTCCGGCGGCCGCACGTTTCGGCGCTGGCGGCGGACCCGCCCGGCGAAAAGGATACTTGCTAAAAATCATCCGAAACCATAGGTTTCGCGCGCGTCGGGGAGTAGCGCAGCCTGGTAGCGCATTTGCTTTGGGAGCAAAGGGTCGCTGGTTCGAATCCAGTCTCCCCGACCAATCTTCAACCGATCACCCGCCCACGTCGATCAGGCACACGCCGGCGACCGCGTCCGCCTCGATCGCTTCGTGCGCGGCGATCACCCCTTCCAGCGTGAACGGGTGGTGCTGGTCGACGCGGTGTTTCAACCGGCCCTTTTTGAGCATGCCGTTGACCGCGTCGAAGATATCGCGCTTGGTCTGTTCCGGGAGTTGATAGATCGTGAACGGCCGCATCGTGATGTTCTTGAACATCAGTTGCAGGAACGGCAGCACCGGACTTTCGACCGCGTCCGAACTGTAGGCGGTGACGACCCCGTTCGGTACCACGACCTGATGGAACAGGTCGACGTTGGCGCCGAAGGCGACCTCGGAAATCCGGTCGACGCCACGCCCGCCGGTAAGTTCGAGCACCTTGGCGGCGACGTCGTCGTTCCTGTAATTGACGACGTGATCGGCGCCGAGTTCCTTCACGTAGGTCTCGTTCTCCGGCTTGCCGACCATGGCGATAACGGTGGCGCCGCCGAGCTTGGCCATCTGCACCGCATAGGCGCCGACGCGTCCGCCGCCGCCGGACACCAGCACCGTCTGGCCCTCGACCGGGCCGTCCGAGAAGATGCTGTAATACGCCGTCACCGCGGGCACGCCCAGGCACGCACCGTCCTCGAGCGAGGTTTTCTCCGGCAGCACCGGCGCCATCCAGGCCGGGAGCGTGCAGAATTCCGCCGCCGTGCCCATGGGGCGGTAGGCCTGCGCCCCGAAAATCCAGGCGTTCCTGCCGACCAGTTCCGGATCGACATTGGTGCCGACGGCCTCGATCACGCCCGAACCGTCGTTGCCGGAAACGATGGGCGAGAAATTCGGCAGTTCACGGCCGCTGGCGCGGCGCTTGACGTCCGTCGGATTGACGGCGGCATAGGCGACCTTGACCCGCACCTCGCCGGGTTCCGGTGCGATGGGGTCCATGTCGACCATCTTGAGGACGTCCTTGGCGGCGCCCGCTTCGCTGAACTGAACGGCTTTCATTCTTTCTCCCCCTATTAAGCAGCCGGCACGGATTTTCCATGCCCAAAAACCATTGTCTTCGGCGATTTCTCGCGTATCTTCAGGGGAACATATTGGTTCTAGCGGAGTGAATTTCCATGCCCGATGTGCGCATTTACCAGCCGACGAAAACCGCCATGCAGTCGGGGCGCGCCAACGTCAAGAAATGGGTGCTCGAATTCGAACCCGGCTCGCGCAAGGAAACCGATACGCTGATGGGGTGGACCGGGTCCCGCGACATGCGGGGGCAGGTGCGCATGAAATTCGACAGCAAGGAAGACGCCGTCGCCTTCGCGCAGAAGAACAAGCTCAGCTACTACGTCTCCGAACCCAAGAAGCGCCGTATCAAACCCAAGAACTACGCCGACAACTTCTCGTTCCACCGCAAGACGCTGTGGACGCACTGATGCGCCGGGCGGCCGCCGCAACGGCGCTTGCCGGCGCGTTGCTGTTTGCCGGCACCGCCGCCGACGCGAGCTTTCTCGACAAACTGAAGGGCGCCGTCGATCAGGTCACCGGATCGGGGAGCGGTTCCGGCGCCACCGGCGGCAGCGGGCTCGCCACGGAGCAGATCGTCGCCGGCCTCAAGGAGGCGCTGCGCGTCGGCGCCGAGCGCGTGGTGACGCAGGTCGGTGCCGTCGACGGTTTCAACGCCGACCCGGCTATCCACATCCCGCTGCCGGAGGATCTCGCCAAGGCCCAGGACGTCCTGCGCAAGTTCGGTCTGTCGCAGCTCGCCGACGATGTCGAACTCAAGCTCAACCGTGCCGCCGAGGAGGCCGCGCCGAAGACCAAGGAACTGATCTGGAAGGCGGTCAACGGGATGACGCTCGACGACGCCAAGAATATCTACGACGGGCCCGAGGACGCGGCGACGCAGTACTTCAGACGGGTCGCGACGCCGGACCTGAAAGCGACCGTGGAACCCGTCGTCGACAACGCGCTGCAGCAGGTCGGCGCAATCACCGCGTACGACACCTTAATCAGCAAGTACAAGGGGTTGCCGCTCGTCCCTGACGTGAAGGCCGACCTTCAGACGCACGCCACGCAGATGACCCTCGACGGCATCTTTCACTACCTTGCCCGGGAGGAAGCGGCGATCCGCGCCGACCCGGCCGCGCGCACCACCGATTTGCTGAAAAAGGTCTTTGGCGGCGGCTGAACGCAACCGAACAGGTCTTCATTGCACCTTAACCCGGCGCCCTTTATTAAGGCGCCATTCTATCAAGGTGCGACCTTGCGCGCCCGTAGCTCAACTGGATAGAGCATCCGCCTTCTAAGCGGACGGTTGCAGGTTCGAGTCCTGCCGGGCGCGCCATTCATTGCCATTTTATGTTGGGCACTAGTTGTTAGCTACCAATCCGATGATTCAGCAAGGGTTTCTCGCTCACCTTCCACCAATTCTAAAAGAGAGAGTATTGTTGGAGCGAATCCAGAATATGAATCATCGATCGGATCATATTCGATTACTTCAAGGTTTCGATTAGTCCTTAACGAGGACTTTAAATCAGCGTGCATTCCCCTAGTAGTTAAAAAATAATGAGGATGCGCGCTACTGTAGGTGAAATTTTGGTTTTCTAAGATAAGGTTTATGTCTGGGTCACGGGTACCAGCTCCAAGAAACAAAAATGTATGGGTCATCAATGCACTATCAAACGCGTTATAAAATGGAGCAGATTTAACCCTTGCTTCCGCATATTCTCTTTGAGTGAAAATTATGCGCTCAATTTCATCTAATGAACCATGCACTTTTACCAAATAGCGATCAGTCCCACGTAAAAACTCAGAAACACCCTCGTCATAATACCGCTTAGTTACGCATGTGCCTCCATGAACCTCTTGCAGCGCCAGATCCAGAATATTTTCAAAATTTAGAGAGAAAAAGATCCTAGTGTCTAAACGCGCAATATTCTTGTGCACGTCTGTGGGGGTAAATCGCGGCCTACTAAAAGCGTCGCGAAGCTTAGCCGTCCAAGCGTGCTGATATTGGTTTTTGAGCCACTCACAAGCGTTGAGGAGTTCACCATTCCCAATGGCTTCCTCTATATGAGGTTGGGCGCCCCCCGGCAGTTCGTTGTTGCTGTTCTCCAGGAATTTCCTCCAAGTTGGTGGTTTGGAGCCATCCTCACCAGTAGCTTGTCCAGATACTCCTGATCCAACAACGATCACGCATCGTCTGCGAGCAATATCCCGAACAAGGCTGTTAGGCCAATTAACCATCAATTCGCTCGAGCAAGTTTCTGGTTACTGTTCCAAAGATACTTTCCGCATCTTTTACTTTGGCGAAATGCGCACCAACAACGCCATCGCGAGCCACCAACTCAAATACTGGCTTGTTGTTGCTTTGGGACATCGGGATAAGACTAAACAGGTTTGGGACTGTTCCTATTTCGAACGGTTGCCCACGAATTCCCTCATCTAACCCGCATTCCTTTATTATCTCATCGATTTGATTGCGAATATTTTCATAGGCCCGAACTCCTCTACGTCTGCCAGAACTATCTTTTTTTGCGAGATATTGCTGGGTGACGTATCCTAGAAATTCAGCTTGTCCATATTCTAAATCAGGTAATCTTCTTGGGTCTTTTACGTTGTCGATCCCTTTATCCCAATCGCTGGTCCAATCGCTGATCCACTTCGCAATATTTTCGAAAGCTTTTAGGGAAAAGATATCAATTGACATTGGGCTCATGAAATAATCAGCCGACAAAAGTATCGACCTATTAATCGCCCCTAGGGATGGACTAACATCAATAAAAACCAAGTCATAATTATCCATTCTACTTAACAAGTCAGAAAAAACTAAATTCGTTTTTATCCCTCGTATATCC
The DNA here is from genome assembly GCA_051117645.1 of Rhodospirillales bacterium. Lineage (GTDB taxonomy): Bacteria > Pseudomonadota > Alphaproteobacteria > Rhodospirillales > Casp-alpha2 > UBA4479. Next base: position 141,717 of record JBNPEI010000006.1, on the reverse strand, counting down.
CCGCTTTTTGCATTCCCCCAATCTTGAGCAAGAAAATCTTCCACTAGGGCAAGTTTAGGATCACCTGGTAGCACATCCAGCCCGAAACTCCGGGCTCGTTTAGTTTCAATTTCTTGAGAAAACCCTTCGCCTTGGGTGAGTGGGTCGACGATGTCTAGGATAGTGAACCCATCGTCGGAAAAAATTTGTCCCAGACTAGTTTCATTAAAAAAATACTGAGTAGCATTGCATTGAGGATCAGCGTCGATCACACAAACACTCTTCTCCAGATGCAACGAAGCGAACGCTGCAACGTTGCAAAGCAAGGTCGTTTTACCGACCCCACCTTTGTTGTTGAAAAATGCTATTGAATCCATCTTGTTAGTTCCTGCTCCAATTAGGTCATTCTATGGAACATTAAAATCGTACTCTTTGAAACGATAAGAATGTAATCGAATGCTGGCAACTACTTATGATCGCACTTCTTCTCTTCTGGTTTACGTCAGAGAGAAGCCTCACGGGACAGAATGCTTGCCCATCACTTCCAATTTTCACGAGAAACAGCTATAACGTCCTCATGATGAAGCAGAAAGCTCTCGTATCGGCCAAAACATGGGTCATTGCCGCGCTTGCGATCTTCGCGCTGGGCGCCGCCAACGCGTCCGCCGCCGAACGCGTCAAGGGACAATACGCCACCTCTAGCGCACGGCTGAGCCAGGTCGGCGACCTGAACGCGAAACTGTCGCGTCTCTGCCGCAAGGGGCTGTTCAAGCAGCGCAAGGTGTTGCGCCTTTCCATCGGCTATATCGGCGAGGACGGCCGCGGCATCACCGGCATCGCCAAGCCGGGCTGGAATCTCTACGATCCGACCGGCGTCGGCGACCCGGATTACACCTACCATTTCTACAATCAGGGATATTCCAACTGCCGCGTCTATGAAGCCCGGACGCCGCGCCCGAACCGGTAAGCGGCGGGTGCCATGACGGAATTCCTCGATCTCTTCCCGACCAAGCTGGTGCGCCGGCAACTGCCCGGTTTCGAGGAACCGACCCGCGACCTGATCAAGCTGGTGCGCGAGATGGAAAAGGGCAACAAGGCGCTCACCACGGATTACCGGGAAAACAATCCGCTCGAGTACGACCGCGAAGGGCCGAACTGGCTCAGGGGCGAGATCAACCAGACGGTGATCGGCTACCTGCAGGAGATCGGCATCGATTACCCGGTCAACTGGCAGATCCACGCCTGGGCCAACATCAACCGCCAGGGTGACTATCACGACCCGCATAATCACCCGCATGCCTACCTGAGCGGCACCTATTACCTGAAGATGCCGAGCGAGCGGGCCAAGAAGAAGCAACGCAGCGATGTGCGGCCCGGCTGCATCACGTTCTACGACCCACGGATCGGCTTCAACATGACGTCGATCAGAAACGATCCCTACGTCGATCCGGAATTCACCGTGCTGCCGACACCGGGCCTGCTGATGATGTGGCCGGCATCGCTTATGCACTTCGTGCACCCGAATCTCTCCGACGAAACTCGCATCTCGCTGAGTTTCAACATCGTCCTCAAGTGGTCCGACGACTACCTGCCGCAGCAGTAGCCGCGCCTCTCCGTCTTCCGGAATCCCGACCTGCCCTAACGCCTTGTTAAGAATTGCGGCGCATAGTCGCGGCTGGGTTGGGACTGGGACCGGCACAGAAGGTGATAGAGGAATCCCTTAGTCCATGGGGCTTATCGAGGAAATACGCAGGCGTGCGAAGCATGTCGTCGGTCCGCTGTTCGGGATCGTCGCCGTGGTTTATTTCGCGTACCACACCGTTCACGGCGACCGTGGCGCGCTGGCGCTTCTGCAGATGCAGGAACGGGTCGCCGAGGCCGAGCATCGGCTGGCGGCGCTGGAGAAGGAAAAACGTCACTGGGAAAGCCGCGTCAAACTGTTGCATCCCGACAGCATCGATCGCGACATGCTCGATGAAAGGGTGCGCATCATGCTGGGCTACGCCCGTGCCGACGATCTTGTCGTTCTTATGAATCCGGAGAGTAGGAAAGGAGAAACCGATGACCTTACTCGCTGATAAACTGGTGCCGCCGTATTACGCGGCGATTATCGAAAACAAACCGCACGCGTCATCCGACGAACCGGTCAGCATTGCCGACCACATGGTCAGCACCGCGCTGCGCCGGCCGGGATTTCTCGGCCTGGAAACCGGCCGTTCCGGCGACGGCCGTCCGGTCACCGTCGCCTACTGGCGCGATCTCGCGGATGTCGAGGGCTGGCAGTCCGAAAGCGGGACGGTCGGCGACAAATCCTATCCGCTCGAGGTGTGCCGCGTCGGAAGTTCGAACGACAATGCCGTCCGCTCGTTTCTTCATGACGGCAAGGACGCCGCCGCTGCCCACGGTCATATCTGAGGAGGACTTCGACATGGCCACGTTCGATCCCCGCCGCGATCCGCCGTACTTCGCCGTCATCAACCGCACGCCGCCGGCCGGTCTGGACGCCGGGCAGTTCCTGGATGCCGGCGAGAAAATGATCGGCCTTGCCGCCGCCGAACCCGGGTTCCTGGGTATCGAGGACGTGACCGATGAGCACGGCAACGCCTACACCGTCTGCTACTGGGATCGCGTCCAGTCGCTCCGGCGCTGGCGCGGCGACCTGGCAAACCATATCCCGCCCAAAATCGATGCCACGCAGGTGGTCTGCTACGAAGGCTGCTACTGGCACTGGCTCAGGGATGTTTTCGACGCCATTGCCCGGGTCGACCGCAGCAACGTCGTCGAGGTCGCCTTCGGCGAGGTGGCTGCTTAACGTTTTTCAAGTTTAGTAAACGGTACATAGAGCGAACAAACCGCGATATACTGCTGCTTTACTTGAATACGATGCAAAGATCGCCTAGCATCCCGCAATAGAGCGGTGGCCAGCCGCCGCAATAAACCCATGCGGGAGGGAGACTATGGCGAGAGCCCCCAAATCCGGCGCCAAATCCAAAAGCGCCGCCAAATCCGCGCCGCGTGCCAAGAGCAAAACGGCGGCTAAAAACAAAAAGCAGCCCGACGTATCGGGCGAACAGCTCTTATCCTACTACCGTGACATGTTGATGATCCGCCGTTTCGAAGAAAAGGCGGGCCAATTATATGGGATGGGCCTGATCGGCGGTTTCTGCCACCTCTACATCGGTCAGGAAGCCGTCGTCGTCGGCATGACCGCCGCCGGCACCGCGGACGATTCCGTGATTACCACGTACCGCGATCATGGGCACATGCTGGCCTGCGGCATGGACCCCAAGGGGGTCATGGCCGAGCTGACCGGCCGCCGTGGCGGCTATTCCAGGGGCAAGGGCGGCTCGATGCACATGTTCTCGCGCGAGAAAAACTTCTTCGGCGGCCACGGCATCGTCGGCGCCAACGTGCCGCTGGGCACCGGCCTCGCCTTCGCGCATCAGTACACCGAGGACGGCGGCGTCTGTCACACCTACTTCGGCGACGGCGCGGTCAACCAGGGTCAGGTCTACGAAAGCTTCAACATGGCCGCACTCTGGAAACTGCCGGTCGTCTACGTCATCGAAAACAACAAGTACGGCATGGGCACGTCCGTTGCCCGGGCATCGTCAAATGTCGACCTGTCGCAGCGCGGCGCCGCGCACGGCATCCCGGGCGAACAGGTGAACGGCATGGACGTTCTCGACGTCCTCGCCAAGGGCGGCAAGGCGCTGGAACACGCGCGCAGCGGCAAGGGCCCGTTCATCCTGGAGATGAAAACCTACCGGTACCGCGGCCATTCCATGTCCGACCCGGCGAAATACCGTTCCAAGGAAGAAGTGCAGAAGATGCGCAAGGAGAGCGATCCGATCGACAATCTCCGTCACACGATCCTCGAGGCCGGTCATTCCAGCGAAGACGAGATGAAGGACATTGACAAGGAGATCAAATCGATCGTCACCGCCGCCGCTGAATTCGCGCAGCAGAGCCCGGAACCCGACGAGTCCGAACTCTACACGGACGTGTTCCGCGAAGCTTCCGCTTAAGATTACCTGAATAAAGGTTAATAACATGGCCACACAAGTTCTGATGCCGGCGCTGTCGCCGACCATGACCGAGGGCAAGATCGCCAAATGGATGAAGTCCGAGGGCGACAGCGTGGAAAGCGGCGACGTACTGTGCGAGATCGAGACCGACAAGGCGACCATGGAAGTGGAAGCCGTCGACGAAGGCACGCTGGGCAAGATCCTTGTCGCCGAGGGCACCGAAGGCGTCGCCGTGAACACCCCGATCGCGGTGCTCATCGAAGAAGGCGAGAGCGCCGACGACGTCGCCGACGCACCGGTGCCCGCCAAGGCGCAGTCCGCCCCGTCGGAGGAAAAGCCGGCGGAAGCACCGGAAGAGGAAAGTGCAAGCGCACCGGCCGCGCCGAAATCCGCGCCTGCGCCGGAACCCGAGTACGACGGACCGATGAAGACCCAGACCGTGCGCGAAGCGCTGCGCGATGCCATGGCCGAGGAAATGCGCCGCGAGGAGAAAGTCTTCCTGATGGGCGAGGAAGTCGCCGAATACCAGGGCGCCTACAAGATTTCCCAGGGGCTTCTGGACGAGTTCGGCGCCAAGCGCGTGATCGACACGCCGATCACCGAGCAGGGCTTCGCCGGTCTCGGCGTCGGCGCCGCGTTTCACGGCCTCAAGCCGATCGTCGAGTTCATGACCTTCAACTTCGCCATGCAGGCCATCGACCAGATCATCAACTCGGCCGCCAAGACGCTTTACATGTCGGGCGGCCAGATGGGCTGTCCGATCGTGTTTCGCGGTCCGAACGGCGCGGCGGCCCGGGTCGGCGCGCAGCACTCGCAATGCTATGCGTCGTGGTATGCGAACTGCCCGGGCATGAAGGTGGTGGCGCCATGGTCTGCATCGGATGCCAAAGGCCTTTTGAAAAGCGCGATCCGCGATCCCAACCCGGTGATATTCCTGGAAAACGAAATGCTTTACGGCCAGAGCTTCGAACTGCCGGACGACGACGATTTCACGCTGCCCATCGGCAAGGCGAAGGTTGAACGGCAGGGCGCGGACGTCACCATCGTCGCCTATTCCATCGCCGTCGGTATCGCCATGGAAGCCGCCGAAAAGCTGGCGGACGAGGGCATCGACGCCGAGGTGATCAACCTCCGCACCGTGCGCCCGATGGACACCGACACGATCATCCAGTCGGTGAAAAAGACCAACCGGCTGGTCAGCGTCGGCGAAGGCTGGCCGACCTGCGGGATCGGCGCCGAGATTTCGTCGGTCGCGATGGAGCAGGCGTTCGACTACCTCGACGCCCCGCCGGTCCGCGTCGCCGGCGTCGACGTGCCGATGCCGTATGCCGCCAACCTCGAAAAACTCGCGCTGCCGAAGGCACCGCAGGTGATCGAGGCGGCCAAATCCGTCTGTTACGTCTGAGGGAGGCCGCACAATGCCCACCAAAGTACTGATGCCGGCGCTGTCGCCGACGATGACGGAAGGCAAGCTGGCGAAATGGCTGGTCAAGGAAGGCGACACCATCGAAAGCGGTGACGTCATGGCCGAGATCGAAACCGACAAGGCGACCATGGAAGTGGAAGCCGTTGACGAAGGCACGCTCGGCAAGATCCTTGTCGACGAGGGCACCGAAGGCGTCGCCGTGAACGCGGTCATCGCATTGCTGCTTGGCGACGACGAGGACGAAAGCGCGCTCGCCGACGCCGACACGTCCGCCGCTGCACCGCCGCCCGCGGGCGAGGCGCCGAAAGAAGAGACGCCTGCGTCCGAACCTAAGGCGGAACCGGCGCCGGCGTCACCGCCTGCGGCAGAAAAACCGGCTGCGGTGGATTCCGCCAAGCACGACGGTACCGAAGCGGGGCCGGCGCCCAGGACCGATAGCGGCGAGCGCATCTTCGCAAGTCCGCTGGCGCGCCGCATCGCCAGGATGGAAGGGCTCGATCTGGCGCAGATCTCCGGCTCCGGCCCGCATGGCCGTATCGTCAAAAAGGATATCGAGGAAGCCATCGCCAGCGGCGCCGGCAAAGCCGCGGCTGCCCCCGCCGGCGCACCGGTGACGGCGGGCGAAGCCACCGCCGTGCCGCCGGCCGGTATCGACGCGGCGATGCTGGGCCTGCTGCCAGAATACGAAGCCGTGCCGAATTCCGGCATGCGCAAGACCATCGCCAAGCGCCTGACCGCTGCAGCCCGCGACATTCCGCATTTCAACGTGTCGGCGGATATCGGGATCGACGAGCTTCTGAGGTTGCGCAAGCAGCTCAACGGACGCGAGGGAGCGGATTACAAGATTTCCGTCAACGACTTCGTCATCAAGGCGGTGGCGCTGGCGCTCAAGCGTCAACCCGATTGCAACGCCGCCTACACCGATGACGCGATCCTCAAGTTCAAGCGTGCCGATATCTCGATGGCGGTCGCGGTCGAGGGCGGGCTGATCACGCCGATCATCAAGGATGCGGGCTCCAAGGGTCTCGCCAGGATTTCCGAAGAGGCGAAGGAACTTGCTGGCAAGGCACGTGACGGCAAACTGCAGCCCCAGGAATACCAGGGCGGCACATTCTCGATCTCGAACCTCGGCATGTTCGGCGTCACGTCGTTCAACTCGATCATCAACGCGCCGCAGGGCGGCATTCTGTCGGTCGGCGCGGGCGAACAGCGCGCGGTCGTCAAGGACGGCGCGCTTGCCGTCGCCACCATGATGACGGTGACGCTGGCGGTCGATCACCGTTGCATCGACGGCGCCACGGCTGCCGCGTTCGTGCAGGAACTCAGGGGCATCCTCGAAGACCCGCTGCAACTGATGCTGTGAGGGCGAGCGATGCAAAAGGTCAATTTCGCCGAGAAGTTCGCCGAGTTCGATGATCGTTGGCGGCCCAAGATCGTCGGCAGCTTCGACGATTACGACATCAAGCTTGTGAAGGTCGAAGGCGATTTCGTCTGGCACAAGCACGATGACGTGGACGAGGTCTTCATCGTCATGGACGGCCAACTGGATATCGACTTTCGCGACGGCCGCCAGACATTGAATGCCGGCGAGATGATTGTGGTGCCGCGCGGTGTCGAGCACAAACCCCATGCGTCCGGCGAGTGCCGGATCATGCTGCTGGAACGACAGGGCGTCGTGAACACCGGCGACGCCGAAAAGAGCGACCTGACGGCGCCCAAGGAAGTGAGACTCTGACATGGCAGACAGCAAATTCGATGTCATCATCATCGGCGGCGGCCCGGGTGGGTACGTCACCGCCATCCGCGCCGCGCAGCTCGGCTTCAAGACCTGCGTGGTCGAGAAGGCGCACATGGGCGGGATCTGCCTGAACTGGGGCTGCATCCCGACCAAGGCACTGCTGCGCTCCGCCGAGGTCTATCACAACATGCAGCACGCCGAGGACTTCGGTCTCTCGGCGGACAACGTCACGTTTTCCCTGAAAGCCGTCGTCGAGCGTTCGCGCAAGGTTTCGGGACGGCTGTCGGGCGGTGTCGAGCATCTGATGAAAAAGAACAAGGTCACCGTCGTCGACGGCAAGGCAACCCTCGACGGGCCCGGCAAGGTCAAGGTCACGGATAAGGACGGCAAGGACGCCGGCATCCTGACCGCCGAGCATATCATCGTCGCCACGGGGGCGCGGCCGCGCGCACTGCCGGGGATCGAGCCCGACAAGAAACTGATCTGGACATACTTCGAAGCCATGGTTCCGGAAAAGACACCGAAGAGCCTCCTGGTCATCGGTTCCGGCGCCATCGGCATCGAGTTCGCGAGCTTCTACAACACCATGGGTGTCGATGTGACCGTGGTCGAGGTGATGAAGCAGATCATGCCGGTCGAGGACGAGGAAGTCTCCAAGCTCGCCCGCAAGCAGATGGAAAAGGCCGGCATGAAAATCATGACCGAGGCCAAGGTCACGGGCGTGAAAAAGGGCAACGACAACGTCACCTGCACTATCGAGGATGCCAAGGGCAAGACTCGGGAAATCACCGTCGACCGTGTGATCTCGGCGGTCGGCGTGCAGGGTAACATCGAGGATATCGGCCTCGAAACCACCAAGGTCAAAACCGACAGGGGCTGCATCGTCGCCGACGGCTACGGCCGCACGGACGAGAAGGGGGTTTACGCCATCGGCGACGTCGCCGGTCCGCCGATGCTGGCGCACAAGGCCGAGCACGAGGGCGTCATCTGTATCGAGAAGATCGCCGGCATCGAGGGCGTCCATCCGATGGACAAGAACAAGATCCCGGGCTGCACGTACTGCCATCCGCAGGTTGCCTCGGTGGGCCTGACCGAGGCCGAGGCAAAAGCCGAGGGCTACGAGGTCAAGGTCGGGCGCTTCCCGTTCATGGGCAACGGCAAGGCGATTGCGCTCGGAGAGGATCAGGGTCTGGTCAAGACCGTGTTCGACAAGAAGACTGGGCAGTTATTGGGCGCGCACATGGTCGGTGCCGAGGTGACAGAACTGATCCAGGGCTACGTCGTCGCCATGAACCTGGAGACGACCGAGGAAGACCTGATGCACACAGTCTTCCCGCATCCGACGCTCTCGGAAATGATGCACGAAAGCGTGCTCGATGCGTACGACCGCGTCATTCACATGTGATGGCGTTTTGACAATCTACCGTAACGGGACCACATAAGTGCCAGGCACCGACGTCCCGAGCGAGGCGACATGAACAACGTCGAGAACCTGAACAGGGTCCGCCATCCGGAGAAGGCAAAAAAGCCCGAGCACGAACCGCTCAGGAAGCCGGCGTGGATCCGCGTCAAGGCGCCGACCTCGGAAGGCTATCACCAGACCCGCAAGCTGATGCGCGAACGCAGCCTGCACACGGTGTGCGAGGAAGCGGCGTGTCCGAACATCGGCGAGTGCTGGGCCAAGAAACACGCCACGGTGATGATCCTCGGCGACATCTGCACACGCGCCTGCGCATTCTGCAACGTCGCCACCGGCAAGCCCGGCGCCGTCGACCCGATGGAACCCGAGAACCTGGCGATTTCGGTCGCCGAACTGGGCATGAACCACCTCGTGATCACGTCGGTCGACCGGGACGATCTCGCCGACGGCGGCGCGGATCAGTTCGTGAAGTGTATCGCGCGCATCCGCGAGACGACGCCGGCAACGACCATCGAAATCCTGACGCCCGATTTCCGCGACAAGCCGGGCGCGCTCGAAAAGGTCATCGCCGCCAAGCCGGACGTCTTCAACCATAACCTGGAAACAGTGCCCAGGCTTTACCCGACGATCCGACCGGGCGCGCGGTATTTTCATTCCTTGAAGCTGCTCGACACCGTGAAACGGGAAGATCCCTCTATATTCACCAAGTCCGGAATCATGGTCGGGCTCGGCGAAACCCGCGCCGAGGTGATGCAGGTGATGGACGACATGCGCTCGGCGGACGTGGATTTCCTGACCATCGGCCAATACCTGGCGCCGACCAAGCGGCACGCGCCGATTGATCGGTTCGTGACGCCGGACGAGTTCGCGGACTACAAGAAAATCGCTGAATCCAAGGGTTTCCTGATGGTGTCATCGTCGCCGCTGACGCGTTCCAGCTATCACGCAGACAGCGATTTCGCCGAGCTGAGAAAGAACCGCGACGCCAAGCTCGCCGCCGGCGCCTGAACCGGCGACGCGATTTTCGCCAAATGCCGACACATGCCGAAAAACGGGTTCTGCCTTACACGAAAGAGCAGTTGTTCGACCTCGTAATCGACGTCGAGAGATACCCTGAGTTTCTGCCCTGGTGTCTCGGTTGCCGCATCCGCAAACGCGAGGAAAGCCTTGTCGTCGCCGACATGATCATCGGGTTCAAGATGTTCCGCGAGAGCTTCACGTCGCGGGTCAGTCACCAGCGCCCCGACCGCATCGACGTGGCTTACACGGACGGGCCGTTCAAGTACCTGAACAACCACTGGATCTTCAACGATTTGGGGAACGGCTCGACGGAGATCGACTTCTACGTCGATTTCGAGTTCCGCTCGCGCATCCTGCAGGCCGCCATCGGCGCCGTCTTCAACGAAGCGGTCAAGAAGATGATCGCCGCGTTCGAGGCGCGGGCGAAGCAGTTGCATGGCTGAGAGTATGTCATCGCCCTGAATTATCTGAGTGCTTGGATTTCTTTCGAGTCGATTATTTCTTGCGCCTTGAAAAAACTTTCTTTGTTGGGATCAAATTCATTAGTCACGTGGAATAGCAAACGGAGTTCCTGATGCTGCGCCTCGATGGGCGGGGCAAATAAATAAACCATGTAGTATTTAGTTATTCTCGTTGGGCCGGTTAGATAGAGATATTTGTAGCCTTTGTCCTTCGTGACATAGGCTGCGCGTAACAGCGCCAGCTTGATCGTATCTTCTTTGGTCAGTCCAGTTATCGGAAGATATTCCGCGCGAATATGAAAAGATTCGCCGTAGTCTTCTCCCTCGAAGACAACTGCGTAATTCAGATGATCGGCGACGCCGCAGGCTCCTGCCAGCAGAACCGCCGAGGTTATGCAAATATTGAAAAATTTGCCAATCAGCCTCCGCAATCTTGCTTTCCGGGCCAAGACGTTGTTAGGGGGTGGCGAGTTCAAGCATCATCTCCAGCGCCTTCAACGCCGACGCCAATCGCACCGCATGCCGGTCACCGCCGAACTGGCAACGTTCATGGACCGTCTTGTCGAGCGACGCGGCCGCGATGTGAACCAGTCCGACCGGTTTTTCCGCCGACCCGCCGCCCGGGCCGGCAACGCCGGTGATGCCGCAGGTCAGATCGACGCCGGCCGTCATTCTGGCACCTTCGGCCATGGCACGGGCCACTTCCTCCGAAACGGCGCCGACGCTTTCGAACAGATCCATCGGCACGCCGATCATCTCATGCTTGGCTTCGTTGGTGTAGGTGACGAACCCCCGGTCCATCACGTCCGATGAGCCGGCGATCACCGTCAACGCCGCCGCAACCATGCCGCCGGTGCAGGATTCCGCCGTTGCCACGGTCCAGCCGCGGGCGCGGCAGGCGTTCAGCAGGGCGTCCGCAGCGTCGATCAGTTCCTGTTCCATGTCTTCACCCTAATCCCAACACGGCGGGCGCCGCCACCGACAATCCGTACAGGCACGCGGCGGCGGCGATCCCGGCGAGGATATCATCCGCCATCACGCCGAACCCGCCGCCGATCGCCCGGTCGGCCCACGAGATCGGCCACGGTTTCCAGATATCGAACAGGCGGAACAGCAGGAACGCCGCCAGAACGCCTTGCCACGTCAGCGTCGCCGCCAGCGGCAGCATGGCGAGCCACTGTCCCGCCACCTCGTCTATGACGACGGGGCCCGGGTCGTGCTCTCCGGCCTGGGCCATGTAGGCATTGGCTGTCCAGATGCCGACGAAAGCGATCAGAATCGTCCCGAGGGCGAGCCACAGTGTGCCGCCGAATTCCGCAATCAACCACCCGGCGGGCAGCGCGAACAGCGACCCGGCTGTCCCCGGCGCCGCCGGCGCATAGCCGGAACCGAACCAGGTGGCGAGGAGAATCCTGATGTCCGAAAGAGGCGGGCGATGCGTCATGAGGCTTCCTGAAAGCGTGTATCCGCCACAAGGATTAGCCGAGCCCTCTCGGCCTGTCGACCGCCAAGGTCGCAAAATACCGGATTTCCGCGGCTTTTCGACTCTGCGAGCGTGTCCCGTACGGTATTAATTTCTTGCATGAAAATAGGCAAATGGATACGGTTTGAAATCGGCTCAATGACGCGAACCTGCGGTCAATTCGCTTCCGTCAAATCGCCGTCCGTAACCGGGTCATCGAATCATCCCGGAAAAATAAGAATTTTTCATTCGGGTATAACCGAAGTCTCAAATCGGGTGCGTCAAGGGGGTGCGTGAGTATGCGAGATCGGGGTGAAAAGGGGACTTTTCGGGACAAGCAGAAACGGTTTATCGACCGCGCCTTCCCGGAACGTCAGATCCACCTTCGTACTCGCGGCCGTATCCGCTTCTTCAAAATTCCCCAGTGGCTTCAGGTATCGACGGCCGTATTCGCGGTGCTGTTCACCGGTTGGGTCGGCTACTCCACCTTCAGCTACATCCAGCACGACGAAATCGTCGGCGCCAAGAACACGCAGATTGCCGATGCCCGCAAGGCCTATGACGATCTGCTGTCGGACGTCACCGCGTATCAACGCCGGTTCGCGGAGTTGACCCGTGAGCTCGAGGACAACCACAACCTGATGCTCAGCCTCGTCGAACGCAACGCGACTTTGCAGCGCAATCTGTCGACGGTCGAGAAGCGTCTTGAAAACACCGAATCGGAACGCGAGAACGTTGCCGACGCACGCGAAGTCCTGCGCAACAAGCTCTCCAGGCTCGAAGGCGACATGCGTTCGCTGTCCACGAAGAATTTTTCGCTCCGTGACAATCTGATGTCGGTCGAGACCGATCTGCAGACGGTAATTCGTGAACGCGACGACGCGCATCGCCGTAACGCCGGCCTGCAATCCCAAGTCGCGAATCTTGAGGACCGCCTGAACAACCTGCAGGTTGCCCAGGACGTTGCCGTCGAAAAGATGACCGAGCGCACGATGGCCTATATCGGCTCGCTCGAGAAAGTCGTCGAAATCGCCGGTATCGAGGTCGACAGCCTGCTGGCGTCATCGGATGGAATCGTCGGCGAGGTCGCCCAGGGCGGTCCGTTTATTCCCATCAAGCCCGAGGACGCGGGCGGACAGTTGATGAAAAAACTGACGCGGCTCGACGATCATCTGGGACAATGGGAAACGCTTCAGGCCATCATGGCGCGCCTGCCGCTGGCCGCGCCGCTCAACACGTATTACGTCACCAGTTCTTTCGGAAAGCGCCGCGATCCAATGAACAAGCGCTGGTCGGCGCACTATGGCGTCGATTTTGGCGGCCCCATGCGCTCAACCGTGTATGCACCGGCATCGGGCACCGTGACGAAGGCGGGCACCAAAGGCCGCTACGGACGCTTCATTGAAATCGATCATGGTTCGGGTATTGTGACGCGCTATGGGCATCTGCATAAAATTCTGGTGAAACGCGGCGACAAGATCGAGTTCCGGCAGAAGATCGCGCAACTCGGTAATTCCGGGCGCAGCACCGGTCCGCACCTGCACTACGAAATCGTGTTTAACGGCAAACCCAAGGATCCGATGAGGTTCATCAAGGCGGGACGGCATGTTTTCCAAAAACAATAAAAAAACACCTGTCGAGAACAAACCCGCGGAACCGCCGGCGCCGCCGTCTATCATCAGCCGGGATCTCAGCATCGTCGGCGACATGCTCAGCGACGGCGAAATTCAGATCGACGGCAAGGTCAACGGCGATATCCGCACCCGCATCCTGATCGTCGGCGAAAGCGCCAAGGTCAAGGGCGAGATCGTTGCCGAGACGTGCCATGTGCTGGGCCGTGTCGACGGACAGATAAAGGCAAAGGTGGTCAAGCTGTCGGAAACCGCACATGTTGTCGGCGACATCCTGCACGAGGACCTGTCGATCGAAACGGGCGCCTTCCTCGAAGGTCACTGCAAGCGGATGGTGATCCCGGAAGACGTGCACAAAGCAGAAAAAGAAGCCGCTGCCGAAGCACCGAAACAAAAAGTGCAACCGGGGGCAGCCAAACCGGCGCCCGCAACGGCGAAATAACGCCGGAAACGCGCTCATTTCCCACTGAGAATGTGCCGCCGCATTGACGAAGCCGCGGCGATAACTACTATATCTCGTGATTTCGATACACACGGGCCACAAGGGGTGTGCCATGAGTAAACACGTCGATCCCGAGGAAATTCGCGAAACTCGGCTCGCGGACGCACTTTCGGAGCGCTACCTCTCGTACGCGCTGTCGACGATCATGTCGCGTTCGCTGCCGGATGTGCGAGACGGCCTGAAACCGGTGCACCGGCGCCTGCTTTATGCGATGCGTCAGCTCAAGCTTGACCCGGCTTCGGGATACAAGAAATGCGCACGCGTCGTCGGCGATGTCATGGGTAAGTATCACCCGCACGGCGACCAGTCGATCTATGACGCCATGGTGCGGCTGGCGCAGCAGTTCGCGCAGCGCTATCCGCTGGTCGACGGGCAGGGCAATTTCGGCAACATCGACGGCGATAACGCTGCGGCCATGCGTTATACCGAGGCCCGCCTGACCGAGGTCGCGACGCTTCTACTTCAGGGCATCGACGAAGACGCCATCGACTTCCGCGATACTTACGACGGGGAGGAGCGCGAGCCCGTCGTCCTTCCGGCCGCGTTCCCGAACCTTCTGGCGAACGGCGCCGCCGGCATCGCCGTCGGCATGGCGACGAACATCCCGCCGCACAATGTCGGTGAACTCTGCGACGCCATGCTGCACATCATCAAGACGGCGAAGCATCAGACGGACGGTGTCCTCGGCTCACGCGTCACGTTCGATAAACTGGCCGAACTCATACCCGGACCGGACTTCCCGACCGGCGGCGAACTGGTGGAATCCCGGGAAAACGTCGTCGAGGCCTACAAAACGGGTCGCGGCAGCTTCCGCCTGCGCGCCAAATGGGAAGTCGAGAAGCTGGGGCAGGGACTCTATCAGATCGTCGTTACCAATATCCCGTACCAGGTTCAGAAATCCCGGCTGATCGAAAAGACCGCGGAACTCCTTCTGGCGCGCAAGCTGCCGATGCTGGCGGATATCCGTGACGAGTCGGCCGAGGACGTGAGGATCGTCCTCGAGCCGAAGTCACGCAACGTCGATCCGGACATGCTGATGGAGCACCTGTTCCGCGAAACCGACATGGAAACCCGCGTCGGCCTGAACCTGAACGTTCTCAACCGCGACAACGTGCCGGGCGTGATGAACCTGCGCGAGGCGTTGATTGCATTCCTGGAACACCGGGAAGACGTTCTCGTCCGCACCACCAAGCACCGCCTCGAAAAGATCGAACGCCGCCTAGAAATTCTCGCCGGCCTTTTGATCGCATATCTCAACCTCGACGAGGTCATTCGCATCATCCGCGAGGAGGACGACGCCAAGGCGATCCTGATGAAAACCTTCGATCTCAGCGACGTGCAGGTCGAAGCCATCCTCAACATGCGCCTGCGTCAGTTGCGGAAGCTGGAGGAAATGGAGATCCGCAAGGAGGACAAGAACCTCAAGGCGGAGCGCAAGGAACTCAAGGATTTGCTCAAGACCGAAACCAAACGCTGGAAATCGGTCGAAGCGGAACTCAAGACGCTGAAACAGACGTTCGGGCCGAAAACCGACCTCGGACGCCGCCGGACGAAAATCGGCACGCCGCCGACCACCGTCATCGTGCCGATCGAGGCGATGATCGAAAAGGAACCGGTCACCGTTGTCTACTCCGAGAAAGGCTGGATCCGCGCCGTCAAGGGGCACATGGAAGACGTATCCGGTCTCAAGTTCAAGGAAGGCGACAAGCTCAAATTCTGGCTGCATGCGGAGACGACGGACAAGATCCTGGTTTTTGCTACCAACGGCCGGTTCTATACCGTTGGCGTAGACAAGCTGCCGGGCGGACGCGGTCATGGCGAGCCGATCCGCCTGATGGTAGACATTCCCAATGGCCATGACGTGGTCAGGATGATGAAGTACGAGGGCGGACGCAGGTTTCTTGTCGCGTCCGACGCCGGGCGTGGATTCATCGTTCCGGAAGACGAGGTTTCGGCGCAAACCAAGAACGGCAAACAGGTTCTTAACGTCGGCGCGAACGACGAGGCGGCGTCGCTTTCCGTGGTGCCGGATAATGCGGATCACGTCGCCGTCATCGGCACCAACCGCAAACTGGTCGTCTTTCCCATCGACGAATTGCCGGAAATGGGACGCGGCAAGGGCGTCATCCTGCAGCGCTACAAGGACGGCGTGCTCTCGGACGTCCAGGCCTTCAACCTGAAGGAAGGCGTAAGTTGGCAAACCGGTTCAGGCGTTCGCTCGGAGACCAACCTCAAGTCGTGGATCGGTAAGCGCGCCGGCGCCGGTCTCATCAAGCCCAAAGGCTTTCCGACCAACAACCGGTTTTCCTGACGCGGACGTCTTGGCCGCAAACCGCTAGACGGCTGGTTGTAAGAGCGGGAGACACATGGAACGCACGCTCGGCTACCTTATCGGCATTGTCGTCGCGGGCGCGATCCTTCTCGGGCTTGCGCTTGCATTCGGCGGCGTTATCATCGGCCTCGTGTCAGCGCTTCTCGCGTTTCCACTCGCGGCCCCGATGACGACATCCGCACTGGTGGTGGCGCTTGCCATCGGCTATCTCGCTTACCGCCGCAAAAAACGCCGAGATCAGGATCGTCCTTGATTTTCCGGGTCATGTAGGGGAATTTCAGTAGACGTCCGTTACATGGGGAGATGACCGAAATGGCCCAGCCAACGCACTTCAATACCCTTGCCGATACCCTTTGGCCCGCCAATGCCGATCAGCATAGCTGGCTCAGGAATCTCATGCTGGCATTCGCCGGAAGCGTGCTGCTGGCGATCTCCGCCAAGATCAACATTCCATTCTATCCGGTGCCGATGACCATGCAGACGTTCATGGTGCTCTGCATCGGCATGGCGTTCGGCTGGCGTCTCGGCGGTGCGACGTTGCTTCTGTACCTGGGTGAGGGAGCCATCGGTCTTCCCGTGTTCGCCGGTACGCCGGAGAAAGGCATCGGGGTCGCATACATGGCCGGCCCCACCGGCGGCTACCTGCTCGGTTTCCTGGGTGCGGCCGTTACGGTCGGCTGGCTCGCCGCCAAGGGCTGGGACCGCAACATGTGGACCACGCTTGCGGCCATGCTCATCGGCACGTCGATCATCTTCATCCCCGGCATCATCTGGCTCGGCATGCTGTTCGGCTGGGACAAGCCGATCCTCGAGTGGGGCCTCTGGCCGTTCCTGCCGGGTGCCGGTTTCAAGATCGGACTGGCCGCGGCCGTGCTGCCGTTGACGTGGAAGTATCTGGTCCACAAGGACACACGGGAAGATTAAGCCGGAATAGCTGAATGGGCGGGTAACCCGTTATCCGTCCATCCGCTCCCAGCCCTCGGGTGTGATCCGCTCCAGCGGCTTGAAGCGCGCCTTGTAGGACATGTTCGAGCAGCCGTCGATCCAGAAGCCTAGGTACATGTAGGGCAGTTCCTGGCCATAGGCCTCGTCGATCAACCAGAGAATCATGTAGGTGCCGAGACTGCGGTCGGCCTCTGCCTCGTCGAAAAAGCTGTAAACGGCCGAAAGCCCGTCGCCCAGACGGTCGACAAGACAGGCTGCGGCCAGTGTCCCGGACGGCTTGCGAAATTCGACAACGAACGTGTTGACAGGCGTATCCTCGATAAGGGCCTGGTAATCCAGGAAATCCATCTTCGACATGTCGCCGCCCTGGTGGCGGGCGCGCTGATAATCGGCGAACAGCGCGAACTGCTCGTGCGTGGCGACCGGTTCGACGACCTCAGCCGTCAGATCGGCGTTGCGTTTCAGGATGCGTTTGAACGACTTTCCGGGTTTGAACTCGTCGACGACCACGCGCACGGCGACACAGGCGTCGCAGCTCGGACACGCCGGGACATAACAGATACCGTGCGAACGCCGGAACCCGGCCATCGACAACTGGTCGTGCAGGGCGTTGGCGTCGCGCCCAACCAGCTCCGTCACGACACGGCGTTCGATTCGACCCGCGATGTACGGGCAGGGCAACGGCGCCGTCGAGAAAAAGAACCGTGTATCGGGTAGTGCCTGGTGACGCATGAGGTCGCGATACTCCTGATCTCACTCAGGAAAACGTTACGGCATATACGGGGTGCCGTGCAACAAGCCTGCGACGACAAATTCCACACGTTTAACGGGAGAGATTCTGATCCAGTTCAAGACCCAGACTCGGTACCGTACCGCCGCCTGACTGCGGCTGCTGAGCCTGTTCCGGTGCCGGCGCCAGCGGATTGCTCGGTTCGGTGGCCTGCTGGTTCCGGATCCTGTTGAGGCCGGGCAGCGCTTCCTGTTCCTCGGTCTTTTGCGTAGCCCCGGTAGCCGGATTGTCCTTACCGGTCCCGCGCAACATGATCACGGAAAGCCGACGGTTCGACGGGTGGGCCGGATTATCCGGGACCAGAGGTTCCGTCGCGGCCTTGCCGACAACCCTGTCGAAGCGGTCCTCGGAAATGCCGATCTGCATCAGCCAACGGCGTGCCGAATTGGCCCGGTCGGCGGACAGTTCCCAGTTCGAATAGTCGCTACCGCCGCCGAAACGGGTCGAATCCGTATGCCCGGAGATGGAAATGTTCTGCGGCAACGGCTTGATGATCTCGGCGGCGACCTCGAGCAGGCGTTTCGTATGCAGGAAGAGTTCCGCGGAACCGCTCTGAAACATGGAAAGACCGTCCTTGTCGACAAGCTGAATGCGCAGACCGTCGGGCGTGTTATCGATCAGCAGGCTGTCCTTCATGGACTTGAGTTGCGGGATACTGTTGATCGTTGCCTCAAGCTGCTCCTTGGCTTCCTCGAACTGGTCCTGTTCCCGCTGCTTCAGAACCTCGGCTGCAGCTTCTTCGTCCGGGGTGCTGCCGGCCTGGGTATCGGTATTGTCCTCGCCGCCGGTCCCGGCTTTCGGCGGCGGCAGGTCGACGGTGACACTGTCACGCGACGTCGTGTTCTGTGCCGCGCCTTCCTCGGTGATGGTTTGCCCGCCGAGGATGTCGCCGGACCCGCTTGTCGACTGCGATGCCGTCACCGGCGCGAAATAGTTGGAAATGCCTTCGAGTTGTTCCTGTGTCACCGAGTTCAGCAGCCACAGCAACAGGAAGAACGCCATCATCGCCGTCACGAAGTCGGCATAGGCGATTTTCCACGCACCGCCATGGTGGCCGTGTGCGCCCTTGTTCACCTTCTTGATGATGATCGGGTTTTTAGTTGCGCTTTCCTCGGCCAATCGGGGCCTCCGTTAGCTCGGTGCAGGCAGGTTTTGCGTGATCTCTTCGAGTTCCGCGAATGACGGACGGTATTCGTCCGGCAGCACCTTACGCGCGAACTCCACGGAAACCTGCGGGGCGTATCCCTGCATATGCCCCATCAGGCCGGCTTTCATACAGGTGAAATAGTGGTGTTCCGCGTTGTAGGCCGCTTCCAGATTCGATGCCATCGGCAGCACGAACCCGTAGGCCGCAAAAATCCCGGAAAAGGTACCGACCAAAGCCGCGCCAATCAGACCGCCGAGGACTTCCGGCGGCTCCGTAATCGAACTCATGGTCACGATAACGCCCAGAACGGCGGCGACGATACCAAGCGCCGGGATCGCCTCGCCGATGGTCCGCATGGCGTTCGAGACCATCAGCTTCTCGTGATGATGCACGTCCAGTTCCTGGTCCATGATCGCCTCGATCTCGTGTGCGTTGCTGGCACCGAGCGTCAGAAGACGAAGGTAATCGCAGAAAAAAGCGACCGCATGGTGGTCGTGCTGGAACTTCGGATACATTGCAAACAGCGAGCTTTCATGGGGATTTTCAACGTGTTGCTCAAGAGCGAGATCGCCCTTCGATTTGGCGAGGCGGAACACACTGTAAATGCAACTCAGCAGTTCGACGTACGCGTCCTTCTTGTACTTGGGTCCCTTGACCATGGTGCCGAAGGATTTGAAGGCGCCGATCACAACGGATTTGGGGTTCCCGGCCAGGAACGCACCCAGGGCGCCACCGAGGATGATCACGTATTCAATGGGCTGCCAAAGAATACGCAGGTCACCATGCACCGAATAGCCGCCAAAAACGCAGCCGATGACAAGAACGATACCGACGATGAAGAACATCTAGCAGGCTCTCAAACGTGTTTATTCCAGCGCCCGCTTAACTGCGTGGACGGGCAAAGTGACCCCTGTGACCGCTATAGAGGGATTTTGTTTGAAACTCAAGTGTTTGGCTCTGAATCGGTTGAAAAATTGATCCGGTCTAGGTCGTTTCATTTCGGGCCCGCAGCATGCTAAATAACATGTATGACCGTCGAACCCGTGCAGTTCCGTCAAGCGCTCTCCAAGTTTGCCAGCGGCGTCACCGTCGTCAGCACGGTGACGCCGGAAGGTCAGCCGATCGGTGTGACCGTCAGTGCCTTCAGCTCCGTCTCGCTAGCGCCACCGCTGGTCCTTATATGCCTGGACCACGCCACATCTCAATTAAGGGCTTATACGGAGGGACCGCATTTCTGTGTCAATATTCTGGCCGCCGAACAGCAGGAAATCTCCAATATCTTTGCCTTTCCGGGGCCCCGGCCGCCCTTCGACGCCGTCGATTATGAATCCGGCGCACTCGGTGTGCCGGTGATCAAAAATACACTCGCCAGCCTCGAATGCCGCGTCGAGGCTGTCTATCCCGGCGGCGACCACGAAATCGTCGTCGGTGCGGTCGCACACACGACATGGAACGACGATCTGGAGCCGCTGATTTACGCGGTGGGCAGGTACCGGACACTCACGGAACCGGAAAAGGTCTCCTGATGCGCGAAGCGGGCTGGCCGATCCCTCGCACGCTCGCGTCCTCCATTGTTGCCGCAGGCGCAGCACTCGCCATATGGAGCTTCGCACCGGATGCATTCCCGCGTTCGCACACCTCGATTCTCAGCCTCGCG
Source organism: Rhodospirillales bacterium (assembly GCA_051117645.1). GTDB lineage: Bacteria > Pseudomonadota > Alphaproteobacteria > Rhodospirillales > Casp-alpha2 > UBA4479. Next base: position 121,179 of record JBNPEI010000006.1, on the reverse strand, counting down.
TTCTTCGCCGGGATTCTCGCGGTGATCGCGGGCCGGATCATGCGGCTCGGCAATGCCTGGCTGGTATTGACGGCCATCGCCACACCGGCGCTCGTACTGGTCCCGGTCTATCGGCCGCCGACCTGGGTATTTCCGCTGATCGCCTTCGTGCTCGCCGGGTTTTATATCAACGGCGTCCGGGAGAAGGTGCCGCTCTATCTCTCCAATTCGATCACCGAAGAGGCGTTGACCGACCTGTTTCAAAAGATGGGCGGCGGCACGTTCATCGATCTGGGCTGCGGTCTCGGTGGTGTCGTCGACCGGGTTGCGTGCAAGGTACCCGATGCCCGGGTGATCGGCGTCGAGACGGCGCCGCTTTCATACGTGGCTTCATGGCTCAGAATTGCCGGGCTCGGCCGTGGCAATGCCGAAATTCGCTATCAGAGCATGTGGGACGCCGATGTGAGCGATGCGGATATCGTCTACGCCTTCCTGTCGCCGGCGCCGATGGCGCGTCTTTACGAAAAACTCAGTACCGAGATGAAACCGGGTGCGCTGTTCATCTCGAACAGTTTCGCGGTCCCGGACCGGGAGCCGGACTCGGTTATTCAGGTGGACGATGCCCGCCAAACCCGATTGCTCGTCTGGCGGATGTGACGGCAGATTCCCTGAAAGGATTACGTCAGCGACGTATCCGACAGCAGCCGCGTGCCGAAGCCCTCGGCCTCCAACGCTTCCATGATTTCGCGGATATGATCGGCGTCGATGGTCTCGATGGCAATATCGACATCGGCTTCCTTGACCGGCACGTCGCGGAACATGCGCTGGTGCAAGACGTCGACGATGTTGCCGCCCTTATTGCCGATGATGCCTGCAACCGCGGCAAGCGCACCCGGCATGTCGATCAGGGAAATGCGCAGTTTCGCCAGCCGGCCGTCGCGGATCAGCCCCCGCATCAAGACCGACGACAGCAGACGTGAATCGATATTGCCGCCGGAGATCATCAACCCGACCTTGCGGCCTTTGAATCGGTCCGGGGCCGCCAGCAGCACAGCCAAAGGCACTGCGCCGGAACCCTCTACGATCAGGCGTTGCACGTCGACCATGACCTGCACCGCATGCTCGATGCCGGCTTCGTTGACGACGGCAACATCCTTCATATGCGCTTTCAAAATCGGCGTCGTCAGTTCACCCGGTTCCTTGACGGCAATGCCGTCGGCGATGGTCGCGCCCCTGCCATGCGGCGGCTCGCCCTTGAACGCCTGATACATGGAGGGGTAGGCGTCGGCCTGCGCGCCGACGATCTCAAGAGACGGATTATGGTCCGCTGCCGCGATACAGCAGCCCGCGGCCAGGCCGCCGCCGCCAATGGGCACCACGATCGCGTCCAGATCCGGCACGTCCTCCAGGAACTCGACGGTCGCCGTCCCCTGACCTGCGATCACGTACGGATCGTCATAGGGGTGGACGAAAACTTTTCCCTCGGCCTCTGCGGCCTGCATCGCCAGGATCCGGCTTTCCGCGACGCTTTCGCCCTCGAGGATCACCGTGGCGCCCAGTGCCTCGGTCCTCGCGACCTTGGTGAACGGCGTGTTGGCCGGCATGTAGATGGCGGCGGGAATGCCGAGCCGTTCGGCGTGATAGCCAACCCCCTGTGCATGGTTGCCCGCCGACGCGGCGATTACGCCGGCCTTCCGTTCGGCGTCCGACAGCGCCGCCATGCGCACATAAGACCCGCGCACCTTGAACGATCCCGTGACCTGCTGGTTTTCGAGCTTCAGGTACACGTCGGCACCGGTCAGCCTGGAAAGAGCAGGGGAGGGGATCGCCGGCGTCCTGAGTACCTGGCCCGCCAGCAGCGCCTGCGCTTTTTTGATATCCGAGATATCGGTCACGTCAAACTCCGTCCTGAGGCGCGCGTCTTACACGCCAGAAACCGAACTGTCACCGATTTTGCGCGATTTTACATGGAAAGCGCGCGGCTCAGCATCTCCGGGTCCGCATTGCCGCCGGAACAGACGGCGACCACGGTCTTGCCCTTGAGATCGATCTTCTGCGTCAGCGCGGCGGCAAGCGCCACGGCGCCACCCGGTTCGACGACGATCTTGAGCGACAGCATGGCCGTCCGCATGGCCCGTAATGCCTCGTCGTCCGTCACGCTGAGCCCGCCAGCGAGCAACCGGCTGTTGAGCGCGAACGTCAGCTCCCCCGGGATCGGGGCGAGAAGGGCGTCGCATATCGACACCGCGCCATCCGGCACGGGTTGGCGCGAACCAGCCTCCAGCGAACGTTTATGATCGTCGTATGTGTCCGGCTCGGCGCTATAGACCGGGCAGGATAGGGTTTCCGAAATTGCCAGGGCGGTCCCGGAAATCAGACCGCCGCCGCCGGCGGGCACGATCACCGCATCCGGCTTGGCGTCGATGTCATCGACCTGTTCCGCAATTTCCAGACCGATGGTGCCCTGACCGGCGATGATCAGCGGCTCGTCGTAGGGTTTGACGAGAATCGCGCCCTGTTCCTTCTGCATACGTTCGCCGATTTCCTCGCGGCTTTCGGTCAAACGGTCATAAAGCACCACCGTGCCGCCGAGCGCCCGGGTGTTGTCGATCTTCGCCTTGGGCGCGTCCTTGGGCATGATGATGGTGGATTTCATGCCCATCAGGGTCGCGGCCGCGGCGACCCCCTGGGCGTGATTGCCGGACGAGAAGGCGACGACGCCGTTGGCGCGCATATCCTCCGGGATACGGGAAATCTTGTTGAAGGCGCCCCGGAACTTGAACGAGCCCGTGCGCTGCAGGCACTCGGGCTTGACGATCAGGCGGAACCCGAGCTGCTCGTTGAGGATCGTGTTCTCCAAAAGCGGCGTGCGCCGCGCCCAGCCCTTGAGCTGGCGGGCCGCATCCTTGATGTCGGCAAAGACCGGCGGTTCAGAACTGTTCAAGGAATCCATTGATCGCCTCCATACTCGCCGGTTCGGCAAGGCTCGGCGCATGCCCGATCCCGGGCACGACGACCGACGTCATTTTCTCGTGCTGCGCCGACATCTCGGCCAACTGGGGTTCGCCCAGGATTGTCGACTTGGCGCCGCGCACGGTCAAGACGGGGATACGCCGGGTCGCCTTGAAAAGATGCCAGAGATCGTGGACCTGGGTTTTGTCGGCTAGGATCGGCTTCAGAATGTTGTCGTCCCAGTCGAAGGTGATGGTGCCGTCAGGCTTTTCGACGTAGCTGTTCTTCGCCGCCCGCACCCAATTGTCGTCGCCGCTGATCGGATACTCGCCCTCGAACGCATCGCGCAGGTGCCGCCCGGCGGCGTCCCAACCGGATAGGCGGGGCGGCGATTTCATATAGGCGATGACCTTGTCCAGGCTGTCGACACGGACCGTCGGACCGACGTCGTTCAGGACCAGTCCCTTGAGCGCCGTCGGCATCGCCGCCGCCATGGCCATGCCCATGATCCCGCCCATGGACGTGCCGATAACCACCACGGAGTGCACGCCGAGCGCGCACAGGATATGCCGGACGTCGTTCACGTACGTCGCCGGGTGGTAATTGCGCCAGTCCGGATCGTAATCGGATTGGCCGCGCCCGCGCGTTTCCGGGCAGATCACCCGGCGTTCACGGCAATGGTATTTGGCAACGCCGGCGAAGTCCTTGGAATTGCGGGTCAGGCCGCCGAGGCAGAGGAGGGGCGTGCGCTTGCCGTCATCCGGCCCCGGATAGTCGCGCACATAGAGCGACAATCCGTCCTGGCTGGTGATCCGGCGTTCTAGGTAGTCCTTCGGCATTCGTGCCCGTGTCTCAGAGTCCCAGCAACGGCGGCAAACCGTTCAGGTCGCTGATCATCTCCCGGATTTCGCCGGGCAGGCGTTCCGGCGGCTGGCCGAAACGGTTGACCCACACCACCTGGAATCCGAAGTTCGCCGCCGCCCAAGCGTCCCACGCGTTGGACGACATGAAGCAGATACGCTCTTTCTCGACGCCCAACTGATCGACGGCAAGCTGGTAGATGCGCGGGTCGGGTTTGAAGATGCCGACCTCGTCGACGGAGATGACGCCGTCCAGGTCGATCTTGGCGTTATCGACCGCGGCCTGCAGCATGTCGGGCGAGCCGTTGGACAGCGTCGCCACTTTCTGGCCGCCGGCCTTGAGCGTCTTGAGGACCGCCGGCACCTCGGCATAGGCGTCCAGTTCGAAATAGATATCGAGGAGTTTCTGGCGCAGTTCGGCATCGTCCACACCCTGCGTCGCCATGGCATAATCGAGCGCGTCCTGCGTCACCTGCCAGAACGGCACGTATTCGTGCATCAGGCTCCTGAGCCACGAATATTGGAGCTGCTTGTCGCGCCATACCTGCGCCAGCGGTGCCCACTTGTCGCCGAGTTCCTCCTGGCAATGCTGGGCGGCGGAATTAACGTCGAACAGCGTGCCGTAGGCGTCGAACACGCAAGCGCCGATATTATCGATGGTGGCCATGGCTGAATGCTCCCCGGTATGCTTGGTTTATACTTGGCGTCCGGGCGTAGGAGGGTCAATAGGACACGGACGGACCGCCGCATGCATGGACATGATCATTGTCACCTGGACGTATCCCCCGGAACTCCGAAACACCTGCTCCGGAGCCCTGAATTCGTTCCGGAAACACGGATTCCGCCGGATTAGCCCTTCTCGCGGAGCAGCCGGCCCTTCTGTCGGTTCCAGTCGCGCTGCTTGACGGTCTCGCGCTTGTCGAAGGAGCGTTTGCCTTCGCCGAGCGCCAGTTCCAGCTTGGCGATGCCGCGGCCGTTGAAGTAGATCTTGAGCGGCACCAGCGCCATGCCTTTCTGCTTCTGCGCGCCGATGAGGTGCGCCATCTGCTTTTTGTGCAACAGCAGCTTGCGGTCGCGAACCGGCTCGTGATTGAAGATGCGTGCGGCACCTTCATAGACCGGGATATGCGCATTGAAGAGGTACATCTCGCCGTGTTTTTCGCCGGCGAACGCCTCGTTCAGGCTGGCGCGGCCGGCACGAAGGGATTTCACCTCCGTGCCGCTCAGCTCCAGTCCGGCTTCGAGCGTTTCGACAATATGGTAGTCCCTGCGTGCGCGCCGGTTCTGCGCGACGATATTGCCGCTGGTCTTCTTCTTTTTGTTTTTGCCGGCCATGGCGTCACCTTGAAGGCCCCTTAGTTCAGAAGCCCCGCCGACTGCATGGCGTCGCGCACCTGTGCCTTCGAGCTTTCGGCGATCTCGCAAAGCGGCAGGCGGATGTCCGGATCGCACTTGCCGAGCAGGCTTGCGGCATATTTGACCGGTCCCGGGCTCGATTCACAGAACAGCGCCACATGCAGCGGCATCAGGCGCTTCTGGATGTCGAGAACCGTATCCAGATCACGGGCCTGCCAGGCGTCATGCAGTTGCGCGCAGGCGCGCGGCGCGACATTGGCCGTCACCGAGATGCAACCGTCGCCACCGCCCGACAGGAACGGGACGATGGTGCCGTCCTCGCCGGAAAGCTGGCAGAACTCGGGCCCGACCTTCATCGCCGTTTTCATCGGCCGCATGGCGTCGTTCGACGCGTCCTTGACGCCGACGATGTTCGGGATTTCCGAAAGCCGTGCCATGGTATCGACGGACATATCGACGACACTACGCCCCGGAATGTTGTAGATGATGATCGGAATATCGACCGCATCGGCGATCGCCGCGTAGTGGCGGTAAAGCCCTTCCTGCGTCGGCTTGTTGTAATAGGGTGTGACGATCAGCGCGGCATCGGCGCCCGCCTGCTTGGCATGCTTGGTCAGCCGGATCGCTTCCGCGGTCGAGTTCGACCCGGTTCCGGCGACGACCGGCACGCGGCCGTCATTGGCCTCGATGCACAGTTCGATCACCTCGTCATGCTCGTCGTGGCTGAGCGTCGGGGACTCGCCCGTGGTCCCAACGGGAACGAGACCGTCGGTCCCTTCGGCAATCTGCCAGTCGACGAAGGATTTGAACGCCGCTTTATCCACCGCGCCATTCTTGAATGGGGTGATCAAAGCGACGAATGAACCCTTAAACATCGTTCCCTCCTTGGGGTTAGAGACTAAAACAGCCCCGGACCATATATCCGCCTGCCGTTCGGGGCAAGGCCGCTGGGGGTCAGAGGATTCCCGCGGCCCGGCCGAAATCGCGGGCAGCGCCCTGATCTTAACAAGTTCGTGACATTTACCCGGCCATATTGCCGGAGTAATGCTGAACGCTGTATGATGACGCGGGTCGTAACGGCTGGCGCTGTTGATTGGGCATGAGCGGAAGTTTGCGGTCTCTTGTTTCCATCCTCGTAATCTGTGTGCTGTGGCAAGGGGCCACGGTACTGCATGCGCGTGCAGACACTGCCGACACTTTATCCGCGGCCGAATCCCGGGAATTCTCCGCCGCACTCAGATATGTCGAACGAAACGACAAGAAACGCCTCGATTTCCACGCCCGGCGGCTCAAGAACCCGCTCGCCCGAAAAATCGTCTCCTGGTACGTGCTGTTCCAGGGCGGCTTCGGCACCGATTTCGAGGCCATAGACGCCTTCATCAACCAGAACCCGCACTGGCCGCGCAGTCAGCGGCTGCTGGCCCGCGCCGAGGAGGCACTGGACGGAAATGCGGACCCGTCGTTCGTTATCGACTGGTTCGGCGACCGCAAGCCCGGCTCGACCATCGGCCGCGAAAAGCTCGCCGACGCCCTGATCCGATCCGGCGGCGTCAAACGCGGCGTCGCCATGATCAAGGACATCTGGATCCATGAGGACTTCGTCAAATCGCACGAGAAGACGTTCTACAAGAAGTTCCGCAAGTACCTGACCCTCGGCGACAACCGGGCGCGCGCCGACCGCCTGATGTGGGACGGGCGCTATTGGCCGGCGCAGCGCATGATCTACCGGGTCGATGCGCAGTACCGGAAGTTGATCCAGGCCCGCACCTCGCTCCGCCGGATGCGTGGCAATGTCGATTACCTGGTCGCGCAGGTACCTGAGAAACTCAAGGACGATGCCGGGCTGATCTATGAGCGCCTGCGCTGGCGCCGGAAGAAGGGCCTCGATACCGCCTACGATTTGTTGAAGGACCTGCCGCCCGGCGTGCCGCAACCGCATCGCTGGTGGGACGAACGCTCGATCATGGCCCGCAATTTTCTGGAAAAGGGGCATGTATCCGAGGCTTACCGCCTCGCCGCACAGCACGGCTTGACGGTGGAACACCCCGCCGACCATGCCGAGGCCGAGTTCATGGCCGGCTGGATCGCGCTCCGGTTCCTGAACGAACCGAAACAGGCGATGACGCATTTCCAGCGCCTCTATGACAATGTCAACTACCCGGTCAGTCTGTCGCGCGGCGCCTACTGGATGGCGCGCGCCGCCGAGCAGTCCGGCGACAAAAAGGAAGCCGCAAGATGGTATTCGGCGGCAGCGCAATACCCCACTGCTTATTACGGTCAACTGGCGACGGCCAAGGCCGATCCGGGAAAGGGGCTTCGACTGCCGCCGGACCCGACCGTCGATGCGGATGTGCGTAACCGCTTCGACAACAACGAACTCGTGCGCGCCGTCCGCATGCTCGCTGCCGCCGGCGAGGAAGAGCGGCTTTATTCGCTGATCCTGCATATCGCCTCGCTCGAAGACAAACCCGACTGGCATATCCTGACCGCGCGCCTGGCGCGGCTCAGCGGCCGTCCCGACCTGGCAATCCGCGTCACCAAGAAGACCCTGCAGGATCATGGTCATTTCGTTGCCGGCGGATATCCGACGCTGGTACCGCCGAAGCTGCCGAAACGGGTCAAGGCAGGTGCGCCGGAGACATCCCTGGTGCTCGCCATCATCCGGCAGGAGAGCGAATACGATACCGAGGCGGTTAGTCACGCCGGCGCACGCGGCCTGATGCAACTCATGCCGGCGACGGCCAGAACAATCGCCAAGCAAAGCGGCCTCAGGTACTCGAAGGTCAAACTGACCTCGGACCCGGACTACAATCTAACCCTCGGTCAGTCATACATCGCCGACTTGATCAACGACTACGGCGGTTATCTTCCGATGGCCATCGCTGCGTACAACGCGGGGCCGCACAGAGTGAAGCAGTGGGTCAGGCAAAACGGCGACCCGCGCGATCCGGACGTGGACGCCATCGACTGGATCGAACTGATTCCCTTCAAGGAAACGCGCAACTATGTCCAGCGCGTGCTCGAGAACGTGCAGGTCTACCGCCTCCAGCTTGCCGGCACCGAGGTGGCGCTGAGCCTCGAGGAAGATCTTCGCAAGTGAGCGACGACGACCGGTATTCTGAGCTGTTTGCCGGCAAGCCGGGCTCCGTGCTCGCCGACTTCAAGGACACGCCGGATGTCTCTCGGGACGGCTTCCTGGCCGCCAAGCAGAAGGCCGTGAGCGAACGCCGCGAACCGCCGCGGCGCGACCGCGGCCCGCGCGTGCCGCCGGGCCAGGAGGTAGTCGAAAAATGGCCCGTGCTGGACCTGGGTCATCAGCCCCTGATCCCGCGCGATCAATGGTCGCTGGACATCAAGGGCGCCGTCGAACGGCCGCTGTCGCTCGACTGGCAGGCTTTTAATTCGCTGCCGCAAGAGACCGTCGGCGCGGATATCCACTGCGTCACCGCTTGGTCGATGCTGGACAACCGTTGGGAAGGCGTCACGTCGCGGCACCTGATCGAGCTGGTACGGCCGAAACCGACGGCAAGACACGTCATCTTTCATGCCCACGACGGATACCGGACCAATGTATCGCTGGAGCGGTTCCGGGCTGGGGACTCGCTTCTGGCGCATTCCCGGAACGGCGAAGGCATATCGCGCGAACACGGCGGTCCGGTAAGGATCGTGATCCCGTCTCTCTATTTCTGGAAAAGCGCGAAATGGGTGCGCCAGATCACGTTCCTGGAACACGACGTGAAGGGGTATTGGGAAGCGCTAAGCTACCACAACGAGGGGGACCCATGGCGGGAAGAGCGCTACGCGTGACGGTGCTGCATTCCGTCAACAACAACGACGGCAGCCTGTGCGTCGACGTGTTTCGCCGCCCGGACGGCTCTATCGGGTTCGAGGAATACCGCCGCGACGTGGAGGACCCGTCCGGCTGGTTCGCCGTCGGCGGATATGCCGAGGCGCGTTATAATACCGCCGAGGCAGCTATCGGCGATGCCGTTGAATCCGTCATCTGGTTCAAGGGGATTTGAAATCCGGCACAAGCCGCGCCACGTAGAAGGGGTATGATGATGAAACGCGCAGCCGTCTTTCTGTTTCTATGCGGATTGCTATTGCCCCAAAGCCTGGAGGCCAGTCCCATGTCTTTTCACGATTTCGAGTTCACCGCTATCGAAGGTGGCCCGCTGCCGGCCAAATCCTTTGCCGGCAAGGCCGTACTGGTGGTCAATACCGCGTCGGAGTGCGGCTTCACGAAGCAATACGCCGGTCTTCAGGGACTATACGACAAGTACAAGGCGCGCGGTCTCGTCGTCCTCGGTGTGCCATCGAACGATTTCGGCGGCCAGGAACCGGGCACGGAAGGCGAGATCAAGGAATTCTGCGAAACCAACTTTTCCATCGACTTCCCGATGACCACGAAACAGAAGGTGAAGGGCGAAGACGCGCACCCGTTCTATCGGTGGGCATCAGACCAGGTCGGCATGATCGGCTCGCCGAAGTGGAACTTCCACAAGTACCTGATTGCACCGGACGGGTCGCTTAAGGACTGGTTCTCGACCACCACGGCGCCGGATGCCGCCAAGCTGGTCAAGGCCGTGGAAACCGTCTTGCCCGAATAACTTGATCCGGCCCTTGCCTGGATCGGGATCGGCTCAGTATTCTCCTTCAGGGAGAAACATCCATGAGTCTCAATATAGAGCCTTTTCAGGGCGGTTTCGGCGCCTACGTCCGCGGTATCGACTTCTCGAAACCGGTTTCGGATGGTCTGCGCGACGCCTTGATCAACGCCTTCGCGGATCATCACATCCTGTCCTTTCCGGACCAGCACGGCCTGGATACCGGTGACGTGGTCGCGGCAAGCCGTGTCTTCGGTCCGGATATGGAGCCGCACGTCTTCAAACAGTACCATCATCCGGACGAGCCGCTGATCATGGTGCTCAGCAACCGCGTGAAAAACGACAAGCCCGCCGGCCTCAAGGACGCCGGCACGTTCTGGCACTCCGACGTCGCCTACAAACCGGAGCCGGCCAAGGCGACCATGCTCTACGCGCTCGAAGTCCCGGAAGACGGGGGCGACACGCTGTTTTGCGACCTGACCGCCGCGTACGAGGACCTTTCCGACGCCATGAAGGAACGCCTGGAGGGACTCAAGGCCTGGCACTTCTATGCCCACCAGAAACGCGACCTGTTCGAAACCGGACAGGTGCAATCGCCGCCCGAGTGCCTGCACCCGGTCGTCCGCACCAATCCGATTTCCGGACGCAAGGCGATCTATATCACGCCGTCCTACACGGTGCGGATCGACGGCCTGCCGGAGGGCGAGAGCAGCGCCCTGATGCAGGAAATCTTCGATCACTGCCTGCAGGACAAGTATCGCATGGACTACCATTGGCATGCGGGCGATGTGCTGGTCTGGGACAATGCCGCCGTCATGCACTCGGCGACGACCAGGAATCTCGACCCCGCCAAGCATCGCACGCTATGGCGCACGATCATCTCGGGCGGACCGACGTTCTAGGCGATCAACGTTTGTTTGCCGCCGGGCGCTTCGCTATGTTGCCGCGAGCATCATGACCGAGCCCAAAGGACATGCAACATGAGCGACAAACCTCTCCTGCATCTCGTCTTCGGCGGTGAAGTCGCCGACCCGTCCGGCACCGATTTCGTCGATACCGACAACCTGGATATCGTCGGGATCTACCCGAACTACGCTACCGCGCTGACGGCCTGGCGTGGCGCCAGCCAGAAGCACGTCGACGACGCCAACACGAAGTACGTGATCGTTCATATGCACCGGCTGCTCGACCCCGAGGATAACGGGTAGGACCGCAACCGCGAGAGCGGATCTGACCGCTCGATCAGGCAGGGGTGTTTCTATCGTCGTCGCTGCCGGAATCCGGCAATTTCTTGCCGGCAAGCAGGCGTTCCGATTGTTCCCTGTCCTTGGCATCCGCCAATTTGGCCGCTTTGGTGCGGCCATGCTTCACGCGATTTTTGGCCGCACTGTCGCGTTTTTCGTCTTTCTGTTTCGCTTTGCGGTACTGGTTCAGATTGATGATGTCAGCGCTCACACTAACCCCCGTCAAAGATAACCTTTGTCACAAAGAATAACGCTTTCAGCGTTTGACGAAAAGAGGGGGCCGGGGTTCAACCGTCCAAATAATCGCGGATTTGCGCGAACACGTCGGAAAACATCCGTTCCGTCAGGCGGCCCGTGTTCGTGTTGTACCGCGAGCAGTGATAGCTGTCGAAAAGGGCGATGCCGCCATCCGTGATATGGCAGGCCATATGCGCGAACTTGAACGCGGATTTCTTGTGCCCGAGCGCCGACAGCACCGCGCCGTGCGACAAGGTCCCCAGGGCGAGGATCGCCCGCAGCTCCGGCATGCCCGCGATTTCGTCGGCGAGGAACGCATTGCATGTCGACGTTTCGGCGCCGACCGGCTTGTTTTGAGGCGGCACGCAACGGACGGCGTTGGTGATCCGGCAATCGACCAGTTGAAGGCCGTCGCCTTTGTGCTTCGCGTACTCGCCACTGGCGAAATCGTGCTCGCGCAAGGTGGCGTACAGCAGATCGCCGGCATAATCACCGGTAAAGGGACGGCCGGTCAGGTTCGCGCCCTTGAGGCCCGGGGCAAGCCCCACGATCAGCAGGCGTGCGTCCAGGCCGCCGAAGGCCGGTACCGGGCCGTTGTACCAGTCAGGGTGAGCCTCGTTATTGGCGTCGCGAAACGCTTTAAGGCGTGGGCACAGACCGCACGTATACGCCGGTTCCGCGAACATCAGGCGAGGTGCGGCTCGTCTTCGTAGTCGAGACTGTCGTCGACGAAATCTTCCTGCGGCGCCTTGCGCGGTGCGCCGGCGCGCTGAATGTCCGACTGGATGTCCGAAAGCTCTATGAAATTGTCCGCCTGGCGGCGCAGTTCGTCGGCGATCATCGGCGGGCTGGAGTTAATCGTCGACACCACACTCACGCGCACGCCCTTGCGCTGCACGGCCTCAACCAGGCGGCGGAAATCGCCATCGCCGGAAAACAACACGATATGGTCCAGATACGGCGCCATCTCCATGACGTCGATGGCCAACTCGATGTCCATGTTGCCCTTGATCTTGCGACGGCCGGCGGCATCGGTGAATTCCTTGGTCGGCTTGGTGACCATTGTGTAACCGTTGTAGTCCAGCCAGTCGACCAGCGGGCGAATGGGGGAGTACTCCTGATCTTCCATCAGAGCGGTATAATAGAACGCACGAATAAGCCGACCATCTTTCTGAAAAACGTCCAGTAAACGCTTGTAATCAATATCGAAACCCAGTGCTCTGGCGGCTGCGTACAGGTTCGATCCATCGATGAAGAGCGCCACGCGCTCGTGCATATTAATCTGCATGACAAACCTCTTGAATATACGGGTCTGCGGCATGCCGCATGACGAAAACAAAACCCCATGCGTCGTAAAAACGCTCGACGCAGGCCATTTCAGTTATTTAGGTAAGGAACAATCGCCGTTCTCACAAGGGAATCTCAAAAAGTGATCATCATCGGCCTCGGCGGCAATCTGACCTGCCCGACATTCGGCCCGCCGCGCGCCACCTGTGGTGCGGCGCTGCAAATCATGGAGCAACGCGGCATCAAGGTGACGGCGCGGTCCCGCTGGTATGAAAGCGCGCCGGTTCCGGTCAGCGACCAGCCCTGGTACGTCAACGGCGTGGTGAGCGTCGAAACGGCCCTGGATGCCCCGGATTTGGTGCAGGAAGTGCTGGAAATCGAGGCCGAACTCGGGCGCCGTCGCACGGTCCCGAACGCCCCCAGAACCATCGACCTGGACGTCATTGCGCACGGGGATACGGTGCTCGAAAGCAATGCCCGCCATCACGTCTCGGTCCCGCACCCGCGCATGCATACCCGGGCGTTCGTGCTGCTGCCGATGCGGGAAATCGCGCCGGACTGGCGCCATCCGGCGACCGGGCGATCGCTCGACGACCTGATCGCTGCGCTGCCCGCCGGGCAGGAATGCCGGCCGATGCCGGACGGTCCCGGCCTGTTCGGCACGGAATGGGACCGTTGAGGGGCTATTTCCCTTGCATCACGGGGCCTGAATCCCTATAAACCGCGCAACTTTCCCCGATATTGAACTGGAGAACGCCCCATGGCTCGCGTCACAGTCGAAGATTGTGTTGAAAAAGTTCCGAACCGCTTTGAACTCGTCGCGCTGGCGGCGCAGCGGGCCCGGCATATTTCCGCCGGTGCGGCGCTGACGGTCGAACGCGACGACGACAAGAATCCGGTGGTCGCGCTTCGCGAAATCGCCGACGACACGGTTCAGCTCGGCGAACTCAAAGAAGATTTGATCAAGAGCCTCCAGCGCCATGTCGAACAGGACGAGCCCGAAGACGACCTTGTCGACGATATGGCGATCCGCCAGGAACTGGCGGGCGAGGGCGGCGCCGGCGACGACGAAATCGAAGCGCTGACCAAGACCATGTCGATCGACGACGGAGCATCGGAATCCGACAGCGCCGGCGAGGTTATGTTCGAAGACGTCGACGAGGACGTTGAAGACTGACCGCAACCTGAATATTTAACGAAACGGGGGCCGTTCGGTCCCCGTTTTTTATTGCGCCGCAACAATAGCTTGGGCGACAAGATAGAAGCATGCTAAGTTAATTCGTCATGATGCGGCAGTTTGAACTGGTCGAGAAGGTCAAGTCCTACGACCCGGGTGCGGACGAGGATGCGATCAACCGCGCCTACGTTTTCGCGATGAAGGCGCACGGCTCCCAGAAACGGGCGTCCGGCGACCCTTATTTCTCGCATCCGATCGAAGTTGCCGGGATTCTGACCCAATACAAGGTCGACACTGCGACCATCGTCACGGCGCTGTTGCACGACACCATCGAGGATACCGAGGCCACGCACGCCGATATCGAACAGATGTTCGGCGAGGAATCGGCCCGGCTGGTCGACGGCGTCACCAAGCTGACCCGGATCAACTTCGTCTCCGACAAGGCCAAACAGGCCGAGAATTTCCGCAAGTTCCTGCTCGCCATGTCCGAGGACATCCGCGTACTGCTGGTCAAGCTCGCGGACCGCCTGCACAACATGCGCACGCTGCAATACGTCAAGAAACCGGAAAGCCGCCAGCGCATCGCCATGGAAACCATGGATATCTATGCGCCGCTCGCCGAGCGCATCGGCATGGGCGAGATCAAGACGGAACTCGAAGACCTGGCGTTCGCAGAACTGAACCCGGATGCCCGGAAATCCGTGGTCCGCCGGCTCGAATTCCTGCGCAATCAGGGCGGCGACCTGGTCGACCGTATCATCAAGGAACTCAAGCGCCTGATGGAAGAGCAGGGCATCACCGCCAACATCCAGGGCCGCGAGAAATCGCCGTATTCGATCTGGTGCAAGATGCAGCAGCACGACGTCGGTTTCGAGCAGCTATCCGACATCATGGCGTTCCGGGTCGTCGTCGACAGCGTCGAGGACTGCTACCGCGCCCTCGGCGTCGTGCACGGCGCCTACCGGACCGTTCCCGGCCGTTTCAAGGACTATATCTCGACACCCAAACCCAACGGTTACCGGTCCCTGCATACCGGTGTCTTCGGTCCCGAGAACCACCGGATCGAACTGCAGATCCGCACCCATCTCATGCACGAGATCGCGGAAAGCGGCGTCGCCGCGCACTGGAACTACAAGGAAGGGGGCACCATCGATGCCGCCCGCCGCGACGGCCCGCAATACCGCTGGCTGCGCGAGTTGCTGGAGATCCTCGAGCACGCGTCGAACCCGGAGGAATTCCTCGAGCATACCAAGCTCGAGATGTTCAAGGACCAGGTCTTCGCCTTTACCCCGCGCGGCGAACTGATCAGCCTCCCGGCCGGCGCCACGCCCGTCGACTTCGCCTATGCCGTTCACTCCGAGATCGGCGACCGCTGCGTCGGCGCCAAGATCAACGGGCGCATGATGCCGCTGCGCACCACGCTCAGGAACGGCGACCAGGTCGAAATCGTGACATCGAAGGCGCAGACACCGTCACCGACATGGGAACGGTTCGTCGTGTCCGGCAAGGCCCGGGCGCGCATTCGCCGTTTCGTCCGCTCGCAGGAGCGCGATCAGTACCAGGCGCTCGGCCGCTCGATCCTGCAACGCGCCTTCAAGGAGTCCGGCAACGACATGACCGAGAAGGGGCTGCAGGGCGTCCTCAAGTCGTTCTCGCAACCGACGGTGGAGGATCTCTGCGCACAGGTCGGGGCAGGGCATATTACCGCCCGCGCCGTCGTCGAGACTGTCTATCCGCGGCTCAAGTCCAACGACAAGTCCGACAAGATCGTCCCGATCTCGCGTTCGCAGGCCAACAAAAGCCACCATGACGCCGTGCCGATCACCGGGCTTATTCCGGGGATGGCGATGCACTACGCCCGCTGCTGTCACCCGCTGCCGGGTGATCGCATCGTCGGCATCGTCACCACCGGCAAGGGCGTCACCATCCACACCATCGACTGCGAGAAACTGGCCCAATACCAGGAAGAACCGGAACGCTGGCTCGACGTCGCCTGGGATACGAACGGCGCCGAACAGACTCACGTCGCCCGGGTCAATGTCACGGTTGTCAACTCACCCGGCGCGCTCGGCGACTTGTCGACCCTGATCGCCAAGAACGGCGGCAATATCTCCAACCTCAAGATCGTCGACCGGCAGATCGATTTCTTCGACATGCTGATCGATATCGAGGTCAAGGACGTCAAGCACCTGGCCGACATCATTGCCGCGATGCGGGCCTCCACCGCCGTCAACACGGTCGACCGGGCCCGCGGCTGAAGACCCGACCCGTTAACCAAGTATTTCAAGAAATTCTTAACGCCCTGCGGCGTACGGTTGCGTCACTCGCATGATGCACCGGAGGGCAGAATGTCCGCACTTCAAATCTGGCCCGACCAGCAAACGTCCGATGTCGGCGTCCAGGCGGGATACCGCAGACGCACGACAACCCGCGCCAACAATCCCAAACTCTGTGTCGGCATTCGCGGCAAGCTCTACCAGACGACCAACTGGAGCCTGAGCGGTCTGCTGGTCGGCGATTACGACGGCGTTCTTGTCCCTGGCGACGATTTCGAGATCGACAGCATCGGCCGTGCCGGCAAAACGATGTGGCCCGTCATGTTGAACGCACGCGTCGTCCGCACGGGGGGCGAGAGCGGCATGGACCTTGCGGCCCAGTTCATCACCATCAGCGCGCCGGCATTCGATATTCTCGAGGGTATTCTGCTGCGTAAACCGGCGTACCGTGCCACTTCATAGCATTCTTAAGCTTCAACATTCATAGTTCGATCTAAATCGAAGTTATCTTCCTGAAATGGCGGCTATACTCCGCGCTCATTTCCGCGGATGGTTTCACATGATCGCCAGACAATCCCGCCCGAGCGTCGAATACGCGTTGCTGCTTCTTCTCGCGATGTTGTGGGGATCGTCCTACATGTTCGTCAAAATCGGGGTGGAGACGATCCCGCCGTTCACGTTGATCGCCCTTCGGGTCGGCATCGCGGCCATCATGCTTGTCGGCATCGTCGTTTGGCGGCGAGAGAGGCTGCCGGCCGATCCGTCAACATTGCTGCAATTGCTTTTGCAGGCGTTTCTGAACACCTTCGGCGCCTGGACGATCGTCGCATGGGGCCAGCAGTACGTGGAGAGCAGTCTCGCCAGCGTCCTCAATTCCACGTCGCCGCTGTTCGTCTTCTTCATCACCTTCTTTTTCACGCGCCATGAATCGACGAACGCCCTCAGACTGATCGGTGCGGGTCTCGGTATCGCCGGTGTCGTCCTGATCGTCGGAACGGACGCATTGAAAGGATTGGGGCACCAGGTCGGCGCGCAGCTCGCCATCCTTTTCGCGGCGTTCATGTACGGCTGCGCCGCCATCTACGGGAAACGGTTTTCGCACCTGAGCCCGACGGTGATTGCCGCAACGGTGATGGTGCTCGCAACGTGCGCCATGATCCCGCTCAGTATCGTCTTCGACCGGCCGTGGACGCTTGAGCCGTCGGCAAAATCGATTATGGCGGCGGTTGCCCTCGGCGTTCTTTGCACCGGCGTGGCGCTGATGCTCTATTTCCGGCTGCTGCGCACGCTCGGGTCAATGGGTGTCGCCAGCCAGGGCTATCTGCGGGTAGGCGTCGGCGTTCTGCTCGGTGTCTTCATCCTGGGCGAGACCATCACGCCGGTGATCGCCGCCGGGATCGCCGCCGCCGTTACCGGTGTCGTTCTCATCAATATGCCGGCCAGACAGAAGTCCAGCCCGGAAAATCAGGAATAAAGCTCGCCCGGGTCTTTTTCGATCTCGGCAATGACGACCACCTCGCCGGCGCGTACCGCGTTGAAGAAGCAACTGCGCCGTCCGGTATGACAGGCGACGCCGGTCTGATCCACCTGCAGCAACACCGTGTCGCTGTCGCAATCCCAGCGGAATTCGCGCAATTCCTGCACCTGTCCCGACGTCTCGCCCTTGCGCCAGAGTGCGCCGCGCGAGCGCGACCAGTAACAGACGCGTCCCGTAGTCAGGGTTTCGCGCACCGCATCCGCGTTCATCCAGGCCATCATCAGCACTTCGCCCGTATCCGCCTGTTGCGCGATCGCAGGGATCAGTCCGTCATCATCGAAAGCCAGTTCGCTGACAATCTTTTCGGCTATATCGTCACTCATCACTTTCTCGCCGCGTTGAACCGCTCGAATCCGGCCGTCAGATCGTCGATCAGGTCCGCCGGATCCTCCAGACCGATATGATAGCGCACCACCGGACCGGTCCCGGGCCACGGATTGGCGGTTCTGATCTTGGCCGGATACCCCGGAATCACCAGGCTCTCGTACCCGCCCCAACTGGCACCGATGCCGAACAGGGCATAGCCGTCGAGCATAGCCGCCACCGCTTCCTTCGGCGCATCGACGAGTTCCACGCTGAACAGACCGCTTGCCCCCGTGAAATCGCGCTTCCATATGTCGTGACCCGGATCGTCGGGCAGGGCGGGGTACATGACCCGCTGCACCTCGTCCCGGCGCTGCAGCCATGTCGCAACCTCGAGCGCGTTCTTATAGTGCCGCTCCAGGCGCACGCCGATGGTACGCAGACCGCGCTGCCCCAGATAGCAGTCGTCGGGCGCGGCATGATAGCCGAAGCTGTTCGCCATGCCTTTAATCTGCTGGTAGTGCTCTTCCGTCGCAACGGTAACTGTGCCCAGCATCGCATCGGAATGCCCGACCGTGTATTTGGTCGCCGCCTCGATGACGACATCTACGCCGAGCGCAAGCGGCTTGAAGAAATATCCCGATGCCCAGGTGTTATCGATCGCCGTGACGACGCCGGTGCCTTTGAGCGCATCGACCATGGCCGGCACGTCCTGCATCTCGAACGTCATCGAACCCGGAGTTTCGAGATAGACCAGAACCGTGTTGTTGCGCACCAGATCCTTGATGCCGCCGCCGATCAACGGGTCGTAGAATTCGACGTCGACACCGGCGCGGCCGAGGATCGTGCCGCTTACCCTGGAACGCGTCGGCGCATAGACGGTGTCGGCGACGAGTACATGGTCGCCGTTCTTGACGAACGTATTGACGGCACCGGCGATGGCGGCAAGGCCCGACGGATAGGCGACCGTCTTGTGGCCGCCGTGCAATGCCGTCGTCGCCGCTTCGAAAGCGAACTGCGTCGGGGTGCCCGAACGACCGTACTGGGGGCCGCTGTAGGGCGGGCGGTCGCGGGTTTCGAACTGCTCCAGCGTCGGAAAGGTGATGGTCGAAGCATGGTAAACCGGCGGATTGACGATGCCCTGGTTCTCCTCCGGTTTCAGGCCGGCATGCGCCAGGATCGTGTTCTGGCGGTATCCGCTCTTTTTGTCGTCACTCATGATATCCCTCGAAAACATTCCTCACTCGAAAATCAGAGCGGTGACATTAACCGAGCGCAAACCGCTTGGCGATAGCCGCTTTCCTACGCGAGCCCTGGAATAGCGTCTGTTTCGCAATGCGGTAGTGCCTTGTGAACCATCATGGAATGTTATGGTAACATTGCGTTTCGTCTTGAGAGGGGTTCGTGAATCGTGGTACGGATTCAGGTCTGCTGGGGGACAGACTTGTTTTTCCGGTCAGGCAAATACGTAAAATGAAGTCTTCAGGGAGCTTAATCACTATGAAGAAAACTGCATTTATTTCGGCTGCTGCCGCGGCAGTCATGGCACTCGGCGCAACCGTCGCCAATGCCGCAACGCTGGAGGAAGTACGCAATCGCGGCGAGCTGCGTTGCGTGGTTTCGACCGGCCTTGCCGGCTTTGCATACACGGACTCCGCGGGCGTGTATCAGGGTTTCGATGCCGATTTTTGCCGCGCCACTGCGGCCGCGGTTCTCGGCGATGCCAGCAAGGTCAAATTCGTCCCGTCGACGGGTAAAACCCGTTTCACCGTTCTGAATTCCGGTGAGGGCGATGTCCTTTGGCGGAACACCACGTGGACCTACGTGCGTGACAACGACGTCAAACTGCTGTTCGTGGGCGTCAACTACTATGACGGTCAGGGCTTCATGGTTCCGAAGTCGCTTGGCGTTAAGTCCGCCAAGGAACTTGATGGCGCCACGGTCTGCATTCAGACCGGCACGACCACCGAGTTGAACCTCGCCGACTTCTTCCGCACCAACAAGATCAAGTACGAGCCGGTTCCGATTGAAACCAACGACGAATCGCGTACCAACTATCTTGCTGGCCGTTGCGACGTGTACACGACGGATGCCTCCGGTCTTGCTGCCACGCGTTCGACGTTCCCGAACCCGAAGGATCACATCATCCTTCCGGAAATCATCTCGAAAGAACCGCTCGGCCCGGCCGTCCGCCAGGGTGACGACACCTGGGGTGACATCGTCCGCTGGGTGCTGAACGCAACCGTCGCGGCTGAAGAACTTGGTATCACCAAGGATAACGTCGCCGAACTTGCCAAAGGCACCAATAATCCGGAAATCAACCGGATGCTCGGTACCGAGGGCGATCTCGGCGCGATGCTCGGTCTCGAAAAGGACTGGGTCGTGAAGGTGATCTCCGCTGTCGGCAACTATAGCGAGATTTTCGAGCGCCACATTGGCCCGAACACCGACATCGGCCTGGAGCGCGGTCTCAACGCGCTTTGGACCAACGGTGGCCTTCAGTACTCGCCGCCGTTCCGTTAAGTCGGAATGTCCCGTCGGCGTAAGCTGACGTCATGAGCTTTGCGGGTGGACCCGGTCCATCCCGGTCCACCCGCTAAAGCTTGCGCTCCTAACACCTCGAAGCCGGAAACCGGCGATATAGAATTGGTGAAGGAGCAGGGAGGTGTCTCGCAAGGGACGGTCGGCCAAACGTCGGACGCCCTTGCTGTGTGTACAACCGGGGGACGGACGGCCAATGAACACGACCACCGCGGACCACGACATGGAAGGGCGCTCCGCGCTCAGTAAACTGTGGACGAACCGCGAAGCACGATCGGTCATTCTTCAAATACTGACGATGGCGTGCCTGATCGGCTTCTTTGCCTTTATCCTGACGAACGCAGTCGCGAACCTCGCGGCTGTCGGTAAAACCTTCAGCTACGATTTCCTGTCGGAACCCGCCAGTTACGACATCAATCAATCGTTGATCGATTATACGTCACGCGACACCCATTTCCGCGCCGGTGTCGTCGGTCTCATCAACACCGCACTCGTCGCGTTCTGCGGGATCATTCTGGCAACCGTTGTCGGCTTTATCCTCGGTGTGCTTCGCCTTTCGCCGAATTTCCTGCTGAACCGGATCAGTTACTGCTTTATCGAGTTTACCCGGAACGTGCCGGTGCTGCTACATATCCTGCTGATCCACGGCATCCTCGTTCATTCCCTGCCGCACCCGAAAGTTGCGAGCACGGATTACAACATCGCCAATCTTTTCTTCTTGTCGAACCGCGGCGTGTTTGCGCCGAGACCGATCATGGAACCGCTGCTCTGGGCGACGATCATCGCTTTCTTCGCCGGGATCGGATTTACATGGTGGTTTCGCCGATATGCGAAAAGAATCCAGGATGAGACAGGCAAGATCTATCCGGTATTCCTGATTTCACTTGGCGCGATCATCGGTTTTCCAGTCCTCGTGTTCGGCGTCACCGGCGCTCCGATCACCTGGGATGTGCCGGAGTTCCAGCGCTTCAACTTCAACGGCGGCATGGTGCTGCTGCCGGAATTCATGGCGCTGTGGCTGGCGCTGTCGCTCTATACGTCCGCTTTCATCGGCGAGATCGTGCGCTCCGGGATTATGTCCGTCAGTAAAGGCCAGTGGGAAGCCGCCGGCGCGCTCGGCGTCAAGCGCGGCCGTATCCTCAACCTCGTCATCATTCCGCAGGCGCTTCGGGTCATCGTCCCGCCGCTGACCAGCCAGTACCTGAACCTGACCAAGAACTCCTCGCTGGCCATCGCCATCGGCTATATGGATGTCGTCGCCACGATCGGCGGTATCTCGCTTATGCAGACCGGCAAGGAAATGGAAACGATGATCATCGTGATCGCGATCTATCTGGCGATCTCGTTGCTCATATCGGCGTTCATGAACTGGTACAACAAACGTATCAAACTGGTAGAGCGGTGAGGGAGGCAGATCATGAGTGAAGTCGCACAACATTATCCTCCCGGTCAGCACCCCGACATGCCGCCCCCGCCGGGCCAGCGCGGTATCGTGCTTTGGCTGCGGACCAACCTGTTCTCGTCGTGGATCAACACGCTGGCAACGTTGCTGGCGATCTATATCCTCTACAAGATCATTCCGCCGCTCGCGAACTGGGTGATCTTCGATTCCGTTCTCGAAGCCGCGAACCGCAACGAATGCCGGGAAATCGACGACGGCGCCTGTTGGGCGTTCATCAAAGACCGCTTCAGCATCCTCGTCTACGGTTTCTATCCCGAGGCGTCGCGCTGGCGCGTCGACCTGTCGTTCATCCTGCTCTGCCTGGCCCTGGTGCCGGTGCTGTTCGACAACATACCGTTTCGCAAACCGGGGTTGATCTTCTCGATCGCCTATCCGTTCATCGCCGGCTGGCTACTGCTGGGCGGTTTCGGACTGGAACCGGTCGGTACCGACGAGTTCGGCGGCATGATGCTGAACACGGTTGTCGGCGTAACCGGCATCGCGTTCTCGCTGCCGCTCGGTATATTGCTCGCGCTCGGCAGACAATCGCACCTGCCGATCGTCAAATCGATCTCGGTCTGTTTTATCGAGTTCATCCGCGGCGTGCCGCTGATTACGCTGCTGTTCGTCGCCTCGACCATGCTCAACTACTTCCTGCCGCCGGGAACGACGTTCGATCTGTTGCTCCGGGTGCTGATCATGGTGACGCTGTTCGCGTCGGCCTACATCGCCGAGGTTGTAAGGGGCGGTCTACAGGCCATCCCGAAGGGGCAGTACGAAGCCGCCGACAGCATGGGACTGAAGTACTGGCAATCGATGCGGCTGATCGTGCTGCCGCAGGCGCTGAAGATTTCCATTCCCGGTATCGTCAACACCTTCATCGGCCTGTTCAAGGACACGACGCTGGTGCTGATCATCGGTCTCCTGGACGTGCTGGGCATCGGCCGCTCGTCGATGGCCGATGCGAAATGGAACGGCTTGTCGAATGAGGTTTATATCGCGATTGCGGTGTTCTTCTTCATCGCATGCTTCAGCATGTCGCGTTACTCGATCTACCTCGAGAGAAAGCTCGACAAAGGTTATCAGCGTTAAAGAAAACGCCGGTTATTCGAGCGCCGTAAGGCGCTACAGGGAAAGGACTAACAGTCATGGGTGAAGTCAACGCAGCTGAAAGCAAAACGCCCGTCGCGTCGGCGGCTAGCCAGGAAGATCTGATCGAGATCATCGGTATGCATAAATGGTACGGGGACTTTCATGTCCTCAAGGACATCAACCTGCACGTCAAGAAGGGCGAACGGATCGTCATCTGCGGTCCGTCCGGTTCCGGCAAGTCGACCATGATCCGCTGCATCAATCGTCTCGAGGAGCATCAGAAGGGTCAAATCTTCGTCGACGGCATCGAACTGACCAACGACCTCAAACAGATCGACGCCATCCGCCGCGAAGTCGGTATGGTGTTCCAGCACTTCAACCTGTTCCCGCACCTGACGGTGCTGGAGAACTGTACGCTGGGACCGATCTGGGTGCGCCAGACGCCGAAGGCCCAGGCCGAGGAAGAAGCCATGAACTACCTTAGCAAGGTCAAGATTCCGGAACAGGCCCACAAGTATCCCGGCCAGCTCTCGGGCGGTCAGCAGCAGCGTGTCGCGATTGCGCGGTCACTGTGCATGAATCCGCGCATCATGCTGTTCGACGAACCGACCTCGGCGCTCGACCCGGAAATGATTAAGGAAGTGCTGGACACCATGGTCGAACTCGCCGAAACCGGCATGACCATGCTGTGCGTGACGCACGAAATGGGGTTCGCGCGCACGGTGGCCGACCGCGTCATCTTCATGGACGGCGGCGAGATCATCGAGGAAAACGATCCCGAGAACTTCTTCAAGAATCCAGAGCACGAACGTACCAAGCTGTTCCTGAGCCAGATTCTCGGTCACTAGATTTTTTAGGAATATCCCAGAGGGGGGATGGTGAGACGGTCCGCTATTCGGTAACGAGGCGGGCCGTCTCTCATATCCGCTAGAGCCCGTTTAAATAAACCCCGGCCGGTTCCGTTTCGGCCCTGGCTGGGTGAGCCGCCAGAAGGGGCGCGCGGCGCGATACTCACGTATCGGGCAAGCGTCCCGCCGCCGCGGGCGCCCGCCAGGGCGAAACCCGCATGGGACGGGCGGTTTCGGCCCGTCTCTGCGTCGCTCGTCCTCGAATATGCGCATGCATGTCCTTCGTCCTCGCTTCTGGAGCCGAACCGAAATCGCCACGTCGGAACGACCGGGGTTTATTTAAATGGGCTCGATGCTCAGTCAAACAGTCCCAGTTCGCGCGGGTCGCGGATGACCCGGGTTTCCTGGTCATAGACCTGGAAACCGCAGCGCTGGTACACCTGCAGCGCATTCGGATGGTCCAGATTGCAGGTGTGCACCGTCACCCGTTCGGGTCCGCGCGACCAGGCCTCGTCGACGGCCGTTCGCAAAAGATAGGCACCGTACCCTTGGCCGATGAACTCCGGTATAAGGCCGAAATATGCGAGCTCGATCCGGTTGCCATCCTCCATCTCGGCAAGCTCGAAATACCCCGCCGGTACCCCCGCGACGTAAAGCACGAACAGATCCACGTTTTCGGCCTGAATGGCAGCGCGCAGTTCGTCGTCCGGCGTCAGGCGGCGCTCCCACCAAAGATTGTCCGCACCGACGGTGTTATAGAGATAGCGATAGAAGGACACCGTGGGCTGCTCCGCCAGCATGATCGCGAGCGGCCCCATCGGCGGGGGCGGCGGCGTCGTTGCGGGCGGCACCGTCATTTCCAGGTAGGTGATGATCGTTTCGATTTCGGCGGTGGTATCCGCCATGGATCTACTCGGAGTCGATGGGCGTGTCGTGGCGGCTGCCCCATTCGGACCAGGAACCGTCATAAACCGCGATATCGCTTTGACCGATCAGATGTCCGGCGAACGCGATGACACAGGCCGTAACGCCGGACCCGCAACTTGCGACGACCGGCGACTTGAAATCGATACCGGCATCCTCGAAACATTTGCGGATATCGTCGGCCGAACGCATGGCGAAGTTGGCATCCTTGTCCATCAACCGGTTGAACGGCAGGTTGACGCTTTTCGGGATGTGACCCTTGCGCAGGCCGGCCCGGGGCTCGTCCGCGGTGCCGGCGAACCTGTCGGCGCTGCGCGCATCGACGACCAGTTCGCGGCCCGAGTTGCAGTTTTCGATAAGCTGCTCGACGGTGCGGACCAGGAAGTTATTCATGCGCGGCGTGAAATGCCGTTCCTTCGGCACCGGCGGCAAATCGTCGGTCGGGCGGCCTTCGGCCAGCCATTTCGGCAGGCCGCCATCCAGCACGGAGACGTCCTCGTGACCGTAAA
Organism: Rhodospirillales bacterium; assembly: GCA_051117645.1. Classification (GTDB taxonomy): domain Bacteria; phylum Pseudomonadota; class Alphaproteobacteria; order Rhodospirillales; family Casp-alpha2; genus UBA4479. Next base: position 96,009 of record JBNPEI010000006.1, on the reverse strand, counting down.
GCCGGAACATCCACCACACCCGGCACGCCGCCATCGCGCCGCCGTTGGCGTCATAGACGACGATCCGGTTGCCGTCGCCGAGCCCCAGCTTGCGTACCCGGCTTGAGAACTTCTCCGGCGGCGGAATCATGTGCGGCAGGTCGTTGGCATCGTCGGCGACATCGTCGATATCGAAGAAAACCGCGCCCGGAATATGGCATTCCCTGTATTCCGCCTTGGCGTTTCGATCGACGCCCGGCAGGTAGTAGCTCGCATCGACAATGCGCACGTCCGGCGCGTTCAGGTGTTCTGCCAGCCACTCCGTCGAAACGAGGGCCTCCGGATTTACATACGACATCTGATTACTCCAGCCACTCAGGTACCGGCAGGTTCTTGCTCTTCAGGAACGCCGGATTGAACAGTTTCGTCTGATAGCGGGTACCCGGGTCGCACAAGATTGTGACGATGGTGTGACCCGGTCCCAAATCCTTGGCGAGGCGGACCGCGCCCGCGATATTGATCGCCGTGGAGCCGCCCAGGCACAGGCCTTCGTGCTTCAGCAGGTCGAACACCCAGGGAAGCGCCTCTTCATCGGGAATCATGTACGGGTATTCGACGGTAATGTCCTCGATGATCGGCGTTACCCGGCCAAGACCGATACCCTCGGAGATCGAACCGCCTTCCGACGCCTTGGCCTCGCCGTTCTTGAACAGATTGTACATCGCCGCGCCCAGCGGGTCGGCGCACCCGATCGCGATTTTCGGGTTTTTCTCCCGCAAATAGGTCGAGGTCCCGGCCAGCGTGCCGCCGGTACCGACGGCGCAGATGAACCCGTCGACCTTGCCGTCGAGCTGGTTCCAGATCTCCGGTCCCGTCGACAAGTAATGCGCCTTGCGGTTGGACAGGTTGTTCCACTGATCGGCGAACAGGCAGCCGCCTTCGGAACTCTCCGCGGTCTCCTCCGCCAGGCGCCGGGCGATATGCTGGTAGTTGTTGGGATCGGAGTAGGGCAGTGCCGGCACTTCCAGAAGTTCCGCACCGCACAGGCGCAGCATGTCCTTCTTTTCCTGGCTCTGGGTTTCCGGGATGACGATCTTGCATTTGTAACCGCGTGTGTTGGCCATCAGGGCAAGGCCGATACCGGTATTGCCCGCCGTGCCCTCGACGATCGTGCCGCCCGCTTTCAGGATGCCCGCTTCCTCCGCGTCGAGAACCATCTGACGCGCCGGGCGGTCCTTGACCGACGACCCCGGATTCAGAAACTCCGCCTTGCCGTAAATCTCGCAGCCGGTCGCTTCCGATGCACCAGCCAGCCTGATCAGCGGCGTATTGCCGACGGCATCCTCAAAACCTCTCTTGATATCCATCGATGATTTCCCCGGTCGGACAGATTATTCTTGCTACGCTACGCTGCGTCGAGAGTATCGGCGGCGCTGGGACCGATCAAGCACCGGTCATGCGACACCCCATCAAGTCCATTTGGCGAGCATCTTGTCCTTGTTCAACACCATCCACTGCAGCGCGACGATCGTCATGGCGTTGTTGACCAGGCCTTCCTCGATGGCGTTGTAGGCTTCCGCCAGCGGCACGGTGAACGGACGTATGTCCTCGCCTTCATGGGGAATACCGTGCAGTCCGTTGACGTTCGACAGGTCGGCGCGTCCGGCAAAAACGAACACCGACTCCGTCGTGCCGCCGGGACTGACCAGATAATGGCTGACCAGCATCAGGTCCGAGAGCTCGGTGCCGGTCTCCTCGATCGCTTCCCGGTATGCCACGTCCTCGGGTTGCTCGCCCGGTTCGATGATCCCGGCGACCCCCTCGTAAATCCAGGGCGAGGTATCGTCACCGAACCAGGCGGAACTCATCGAAAAATAGGCGCCGGGCCGGAACTGTTCGATCAGCAATACCTTGTCGAGCGACGGATCGTATGGCACGACCGCCACGGCATGTCCGCGTTCGAAAATCTCTCGCGAGATTTCAGGCGTCCAGTCGCCGGCGAACTTCCGATGACGGAGGGTATAGATATTGAGGTCGAAAAAACCGCTGTAACCGGGTTCTTTTCTCACGACTTCGACATCTTGTTTCGTAAATGCTGGTTTTTTCATGTGCCTAATAATCGGGACCACTTCTCGTTTGTCCAGACGCGAACTGGAAATTACATACAATCTTCTCTGATTCAGTTTTGGGAGTGACCAATGCCGGAAGACCAGTCAAGCGTACTTTGCGAAATCGATCACCGTGGCGTCGCGACCGTGACGCTCAACCGCCCGCACGTGAACAATGCATACGACGGGGATATGGTGACGCGGCTTCTCGACGGCGTGCGCGAATTGACCGCAAACGACTCCGTTCGCGTGATCGTGCTAAAGGGCAACGGCAAGCACTTCCAGGCCGGTGCCGACCTGGCGTGGCTGACCGAGGTGCGCAACGCCTCGCCCGAGGAGAACCTCGCCGTTTCGAGGCGAACGACAGATGCGGTGCGTGAACTGGACCGATGCATGAAGCCGACCGTGGCGCTGGTGCACGGTGCGTGTTTCGGCGGCGGCACGGGCATCATCGCCGCGTGCGATGTCGTGATCGCGTCGGATGACGCGCTATTCTCCATCGCCGAGGTGAGGTGGGGCCTGCACGCCGGACCGATCATTCCGCAACTGGCTGCCGCCATCGGCCCGAGACAGGTACGCCGGTACGCCATCACGGCGGAACGTTTCGACGCCGCGACCGCCGAGAAGCTGGGGCTCGTCCACACCGTATGCGGACGCGGCGATCTCGATGCGACGGGTGCCCGGATCGTCGATGCGATCATGATGAACGGGCCGGGGGCAGTCGCCGAAACCAAGCGGATCCTGTTCGAAACGTCCGGGCTCTATATCGACGATGAATTGGCCGGGAAACTGGCCGAGGGACACTCCCGGCAGCGGCAGACCGACGAGGCCTCGGAGGGCCTGCAAAGCTTCGCCGACAAGCGCAACGCGTCCTGGTACGCTGGCTGAACTCAATAATTTCGCGCCTGATTAAGACGGGGCCGTGTTATCTTGCGGTGGGATGACGGAAACCACAGTTATCGAAATAAACGCGGATACGACACTTCCGGCGAATTTTCAGGCCGTCTTCGACTTATGGACCGGATTGCCGAAATCTCCGGATCTTCCGCTGGCGTCCGGTTTTTCGCTTGAGTTCGTGCCGCCGAAACTCTTGCCGTGGTCCGTCCTCGTCGACGTGGAAACGGATCCGCTCGATTTCCGGTTCCGATTTTGGGGGACCGAACGCAGCAACCTGATCGGTGCCGAGATGACCGGGAAACTCGTTTCGGATATCGCCCAGGAGTCGATGCGCGAAGGTAACCGCGAGGAATATGCGAATGTCTATCGCCACGGCAAAGCCGTACTTTGCCGCACGCCGATCGTCATGCGCAGCGGATTGGAATCGTCACGTCTGTCGATCCGGCTGCCGCTCAGCAACGACGGAACAGAGGTATCACGGATTTTCTCCGCCATCGACCCAGATACCATCAATGATGAGCACTACGAATATTACGGTACGACACCGAGACGAGGAAATTTATCATGACGAGCAGCCAAAAGGTAACTTTCGCCGGCGCCCTCGGCGACGAACTGGCGGCCCGGCTGGATATTCCGGAAGGCGAAATCCGGGCGTACGCGCTCTTTGCCCATTGCTTCACCTGCACCAAGGACATCTTCGCCGCCGGTCGGATCGCCGAGGGCCTGACGGCGCATGGCATTGCTGTCCTCCGCTTCGATTTCACCGGCCTCGGCGCGAGCGAGGGCGAGTTCGCGAATACCAATTTCACGTCCAACGTCGGCGACCTGATCGCCGCCGCCGACTATATGCGCGAGCACCTGGCGGCGCCGAAGATCTTGATCGGGCATTCTCTCGGCGGTGCCGCGGTGCTTGCCGCTGCACCGAGAATCGACGAAGTCGAAGCGGTCTGCACAATCGGCGCGCCGGCGGATCCGGGCCACGTCGCCAACAACTTCAGCGAAGACATCAAACGGATCGAAGCCGAGGGAGAGGCGGAGATCACGCTGGTCGGACGTCCGTTCCGCATCAGGAAGCAGTTCCTTGACGATATCCGCGCACAGACGCTGACGGACACCATTGCTCATCTCGGCCGGGCGCTGCTGATTTTCCATTCACCTGTCGACAATATCGTCGGCATCGACAATGCGCAGGAAATCTACGTCGCGGCGAAACACCCGAAGAGCTTCGTGTCGCTCGACGATGCGGACCACCTGCTCTCCAAACGCGCCGATGCCGTCTATTGCGCCAACGTGATCGCCGCCTGGGCGGAGCGGTATCTCTCCGCCGGTCCGGAGGCCGGGAGGGGCGACGACGTGCCGTCCATCGAAGACGGCGTCGTGGTCCAGGAAACCGGCCGGGGACGGTATTCGAACGCGGTGTCGGTAAATGGCCGGCATCTCCTTAGGGCCGATGAACCGCTCAGCGTCGGCGGCAATGACAGCGGTCCGACACCATACGATTTCCTGCTGACGGCACTCGGCGCCTGCAAATCCATGACCATGCGCATGTATGCGGAACGCAAGGGCTGGCCGCTCAACCAGGCGCGGGTAACCCTGCGGCACGAGAAAATCCACGCGGAAGATTGCGAGAATTGCGAGACCGAAAAGGGAATGGTGGATCGTATCGAGACGGAAATCTCGTTAAGCGGCGACCTGACCGGCGAGCAGCGCCAAAAGATCTTCGAGATCTCGGAACGCTGCCCTGTGCACCAGACGCTGACGCACGAAGTCAACCTGACGGCGAAGCTGGTCGAATAGGCTTCGCTACGCCCAGAGCCGGCCGCTGGCACCCAGTACCACGGTGATCAGGCCGATGATCAGATTGGTGCCGACGATCAGCCGGATACGCTCGAGGTTTTGCCGCGCGGTGTCCCAGTCCTCCTCGGCGACCGCGGCCTTGAAACGGGCATAGGGCCGGAAATACAGATACACGAACAGCGCAACCATGACCCAACCCGTGCCATGCATCCAGTGAATGTGCAGGCCGGCGCCGCCGAAGCCGCCGAAGTCGATCATCACCTGCCAGTAACCTGTGAACACCAGCACGATCACCGAGATCCATACCCACGAAAAGAATCGCGCGAAAACTCGGTTCCAGAGTTTCAGGCGCTCCGGCGGCGGCTCGATGGCCGGGACGCTCGGCCGCAGCACCTGATAGGCGAAAAACATACCGCCGACCCAGACGACGGCGAACAACGCATGCAGTCCGAGCATGAAAGGGGATAGTGCGGTCATTTGGCTGCCTCCTCCAGTTCACGGGCGAGAGCCCTGATTTCGTCCGCCGCCTGCGACGACGGCTCACTTTCGGTCACGCCGAGACCCTCCATCATCGACGCCGCAAACGCCACCCGGTTGCCGAGCGCCGTCGACGTCAGCCGCAGATCGTCGTTGCCCAGCATTTTCTGGACCGCCTCGACCAGCCGTGAACGCGGCGGCACGCGGTTCAGGATCAGACGCACGTCCGTGCCTTGGTCCTTTGCAAAAGCCGCGGTCGGTGTCGTTGCCCAGACGTCCATGGGCGACGGCTGCACCGGGATGACCACCAGATCGGCGGCGCGCATGGCGTTCTTGGTTTCCGTTTCGGCGTGCGGCGGACAATCGATCAGGACGACATCGAAGTCGTTCCGGAGGCGGTCGAGTTCGGTCCCGACGCGCCATCCGGAAACGTCGCTCAGATGGATCGGCGCGGGATTTCGTCCGCTTTCCGCGCGTAAGCCGTGCCAGGCCGTCAGGCTTGATTGCGGGTCGATATCCATCAGGGCGACGCGGCGTTCTCCGGCCCAGGCGACGGCAAGTTGCGCCGCGAGCGTGGTCTTGCCGGCACCGCCTTTCTGCTGCGCGACGGCGATGATGCGTGCGGGCATTCATGTCTCCATGTCATAACCGGCAACGGAACGCCGGGATGCGTTCGCATCGGTTGGCCAAAGCATAGAGTGGGCGCGCTTTCCCCTCAATGCCCGTCACCGGGCGCCTCAGGAGACTTAACGAATAATCGATGCGCCGCACGGGATATCTTTAGCAACGGGCCTGGGCCGTGTACGATTCCTGCATGAACGGACACGAGCTTCTTACCGTCAAACAGATGGGCGCGGTCGACAAGGCGGCGATCGTCGGCGGCACGCCGGGTTTGTCGCTGATGGAAAGGGCCGGACGGGCCGTCGCGGAACGTGTTGCAAGACTGGCGGGCAAGCGGCCGGTCGTCGTGCTGTGCGGACCGGGCAACAACGGCGGCGACGGCTACGTCGCGGCGCGGTACCTGAAGAACCGGGGGCACCGGGTCCGGATTGCCTGCCTCGGCGACCCGAACGCCCTCAAGGGCGATGCGCTGACAAACTTCAAGCGATGGCAGGGCACGGTGGAGCCGCTGGCGCCGATGGTGCTCGAAGAAAACTGTGTCCTGGTCGACGCGCTGTTCGGCGCCGGTCTCGCACGCGATATCGAGGGGGTCTGCGCACACGTCATCAACGCGGCCGCGGCCCTCGAACTCGACACCATTGCCGTCGACCTGCCGAGCGGGATCAGCGGCGATACGGGCGCCGTCCTCGGCTGCGCGATTCCGGCCATCGAAACGGTGACGTTCTGCCGCAAGAAGCCGGGGCATCTGTTGTATCCGGGACGTGGCTACTGTGGCGACGTACATGTCGTCGATATCGGGATCCCGCCGCAGGTAGTCGCCGACATAGGGGCCACAACCTTCGAAAACACGCCGTCGCTTTGGCGTGCCCGGGTCTTCGCCGATCGCCGGCCAACGGATCACAAGTACGACCGGGGCCATGCCGTCATAGCCGGCGGTGCCGCGATGACCGGCGCGGCGCGTCTGGCCGTGCGGGGCGCGCGCCGGGCCGGTGCCGGGCTGGTGACACTCGCGGTGCCGGAAGAGGCACAAGCGATCTACCTGGCCGGCGATTCAGGCAACCTTGTCGAAAGCCGCCGCGACTTTTCCGAAACACTTGCCGATTCCCGGCGGAACGCGGTGCTTGTCGGGCCCGGCACCGGTGTCGGCGAGGAAACGCGGGATTTGGTCCTGGCCGCCCTGAGTGGCCGTACGCGGTCCGTCGTGCTGGATGCCGATGCGCTTACGTCTTTCGCCGAAGACCCCGAGGTTCTCTTCAATGCCATACAGGGGCCAAGTGTGCTGACACCCCATGAAGGCGAATTCCGCCGCCTGTTCGACATCGAGGGGGATAAGTTGTCCCGCGCCAGATACGCTGCGGAGAAAGCCGGCGCCGTCATCGTCCTGAAAGGGGCCGATACCGTGATCGCCGCCCCGGACGGCCGCGCCGCCGTCAATGCCAGCGCGCCGCCGTGGCTGGGGACCGCAGGGGCGGGCGATGTGCTGGCCGGTATCGTGCTTGGTTTTCTGACGCAAGGTACGCCCGTCTTCGAAGCCACCGCGGCAGGGGTCTGGTGCCATGGCAAGGCCGCCCATTCGATTGGGCCGGGCCTGATCGCCGAGGATATTTCCGAGGCGCTGCCAGCGGTGCTCGCCGGGCTTTCCTGAGATATCGCAATAGCAGCAAGGTCTTACGGCGACCACCTTGAAATCGCCACTTATTGGGGGCACTTTATTCGCGATGGATGGTGAACCGACAAGCTTCCTGGATCGCACGATCAGCAACCTCCGCGACGGTTGGCGGGCGATTGCGGGCTCCGGCTACGATATCTCGACCGCCATGGCGCGGCCGGACCTGCCGGATTCCGACCTCGAAACGCTGCGCAAGCAGATGCTGGCGTGTCTCAACAACAAGGGCGGCGAGGTCTCGGCACGCGCCGAGGCGGCGAAACTCGGACAAGTTTACCTGGCCCTCGACGAGAAGGGCCGCAAGCGCTTTCTGAGTGTGTTGGCCCGCGAATTCGACACCGACCCGGGGCAGGTCGACGCGGCCATGGACGCCGTCCAGCTCGCCGACGACGACAACGACCGCCGCGATGCCGAACATCTGCTGAAAAAGGCGCTCGAGGCGCCCAGAACGCGTCTGCTGACGCAGTTCAATGCGTTGCCGGACGGGGTCAAGTTCCTGGTCGACATGCGCGCCGAATTGCTGCGGTTCTCCAAGGAGGATCAGGCGCTGAAAGCGCTCGAGCGGGATTTGCGCGGCATCCTGATTTCCTGGTTCGATGTCGATTTCCTGGAGCTCCGGCAGATTTCCTGGGACCGGACACCGGCGACCATTCTCGAAAAGCTGATTGCCTACGAGGCCGTGCACGCGATCAAGAGCTGGGACGACCTGAAGAACCGGCTCGATTCCGACCGCCGATGCTTCGCTTTTTTCCATCCGCGCATGCCGAATGAACCGCTTATTTTCGTCGAGGTTGCTCTGGTCAACGGGATCGCCGGCAACGTCCAGGAACTCCTGGACGAGAACGCGCCGCTCGTCAGCACGGACGAGGCGGATACCGCCATTTTCTACTCGATTTCCAACGCCCAGCAGGGTCTGGCCGGAATCAGCTTCGGCAACTTCCTGATCAAACGCGTCGTCGCCGAACTGCGCGAGGATTTCGACAATCTCAAGGCGTTCTCGACCCTGTCGCCGATCCCGGGATTCCGGAAGTGGCTGGACGGTCTGTTTGCGGCGGGCGATCCGAAAATTCTGCTGCCGGCGGAACGCAAAGCACTGAAAGCCGCCACCGACAAGCCCAGGGGGCTTAAGGGTGCGGTGAAGGACATCCTGAACGACCCCGACTGGTACCGAAACGAACCGGTTGCGGAGGCGCTCAAGGCGCCGCTGATGCGGCTCTGCGCGCGTTATCTCTTGGAGGAGAAGCGCCGCGATGGTCGGGCCGCTGACCCGGTGGCGCATTTCCACCTGTCGAACGGTGCCACGGTGGAGCGGATTAACTGGCTCGGCGATACGTCGACGAACGGCATTCGCCAGTCGGCAGGCATGATGGTCAATTACCTGTACCATCTCGGCAAGATCGAGGATAACCACGAAGCCTACAGCGCGCGCGGCAAGGTTTCGACGTCGAGCAGCGTGCGGGCGCTCCTAAAAGGCTGACTGCAACGCCGGAAAACCGCGCAATCACGCCGTTTCCTTGCGATTGACAGCGTAGGCTAAATAAGTAGAGTGTCGCACCGCTTCGGGGCGGGGTGCCGCGGGCAGCAATGTCCGGGGTGCGCAGAGCGCGCAGGCCCTCTGCTTTCTCGGGCGGGCGTGGTGAAATTGGTAGACACGCAGGTTTTAGGTACCTGTGACGCAAGTCGTGGGGGTTCAAGTCCCTCCGCCCGCACCAATTTTATCGACGGGCCGGCTTCCCGAAGCCGTGCGGAGTGGCTCCGCAAACTGGCGTAAACGATTGAATGTCTGGAATTCCGATGCAGGTTACTGAAATCAAATCCGAAGGTCTGAGCCGCGAATACAAGGTCGCGCTCCCGGCGAGCGAAATCGAGGAAAAGGTCAACAACCGTCTCTCGGAAATCGCCAAAACCGCGTCTCTGCCGGGCTTCCGTCCGGGCAAGGTGCCTGTGTCGCTGCTGCGCAAGCGTTTCGGCCAATCGGTCATGGGCGAGGTGCTGGAAAGCGCCGTATCCACGTCGGCCGAACAGGCGATCGCCGAGAAGGGCGTGCGTCCGGTCAGCCAGCCGCAGTTCGACGTCTCGTCATTCGAGGACGGCAAGGACCTGGAATACACCATGTCCTTCGACATCCTGCCGGACATCAAACTGCCGGACTTCGCCAAGATCAGCATCGAGAGGCTTGTCCCCGAGGTCGAGGAAAAGAACGTCGAGGAAACGCTCGAACGCATCGCCGAGGCCAACAAGACGTCCGAGCCGATTTCCGGTAACCGTAAGTCCAAGTCGGGCGACATCGTCGTCATCGACTTCGTCGGCAAGGTCGACGGCGAGGCATTCGCCGGCGGTTCCGCCGAGGGTTACAACCTGGAACTCGGTTCCGGCAACTTCATTCCGGGTTTCGAGGAGCAGTTGATCGGCGTAAACGCCGGCAGCGACGTCGAGGTCAAGGTGACGTTCCCCGAGGAATACGGCGCCGAGACGCTCGCCGGCAAGGAAGCGGTGTTCGAAGTCAAGGTCACCGAAATCCGCGAAGCCAAGCCGTCGCCGATCGACGACGATCTGGCGAAGATGGCGGGGGCCGAGAACCTCGAGAAACTGCGCGAAATGATCCGTGAGGAGCAGGGCCGCGAATTCAAGGACTACGGCCGTATGCTGGTCAAACGCCGCCTGATGGACAAGCTCGCCGACATGGTCGACTTCGAAGTGCCGCCGCGTCTTGCCGAGCAGGAATACAATTCCATCGTGCACCAGTGGCAGCACGAGCAGCACGGCTCCGACGCGACGCACGCTGACGGCAAGGACCACGAAGAGGCGCACGCCATTGAGCCCGGCAAGGAAGACGCCGCCGAATTCCAGGAAATCGCCGATCGCCGCGTCCGGCTCGGGCTTCTGCTCAACGAGATCGGCCGCACCAACAACATTCAGATCGGCCAGGAAGACCTGAACAAGGCCATGATGCAGGAAGCCCGGAAGTATCCGGGTCAGGAACAGCAGGTCATGGAGTTCTTCAAGAACAATCCGCAGGCCCTCGAACAGGCCGCGGCGCCGATCTACGAGGACAAGATCATCGATTTCATCCTTGAAATGGTGACGGTCACCGAGAAGACCGCGACCATGGAAGATCTGGTCAAGGAGATCGAGGCCGAGAACGAAGAGCAGGACAACAAGTCCAAGAAGGCTGCCCCGAAGAAGAAGGCCGCACCGAAGAAAAAGGCTGCCGCCAAAAAAGACGAAGGCTGACGCCGGCACCACCGCATTCGCGGCCGCCGGGAACACCCTCGGCGGCCGTTTGCCTGTCCGAATGGTATTCCGCAACTGAGTCCTTGCATGGCGGGGCTTCGCGGATTATTTCGGACTGACACGATACACAAGGGAGACACCCGGAATGTCTGACGCTCTGGACACCTACATGAACACGCTGGTGCCGATGGTGGTCGAAACCACCAATCGCGGCGAGCGCGCATACGACATTTATTCCCGTCTCCTGAAGGAACGGATTATCTTCCTGACGGGCCCCGTGCACGACGAGGTAGCCAGCCTTGTTTGTGCGCAGTTTCTGTTCCTGGAATCCGAAAATCCGGACAAGGACATCTCGTTCTATATCAACTCGCCGGGTGGCGTCGTGACGTCGGGCCTCGCGATCTACGACACAATGCGCTATATCCGCCCGGACGTGTCGACCGTGTGCATCGGTCAGGCCGCTTCCATGGGGTCGCTCCTGCTGTGCGCCGGTGCCAAGGGCAAGCGCTTCGCGCTGCCGAACTCGCGGGTGATGGTTCACCAGCCGTCGGGTGGTGCGCAGGGGCAGGCTTCCGATATCGAAATTCAGGCGCGCGAAATTCTCAAACTTCGCGAGCGCCTCAACAAAATGTACGTCGAGCATACTGGGAACGATCTCGAGAAGATCGAAAAGGCCGTCGACCGCGATACCTTCATGAGCGCCGAAGAGGCGAAGGATTTCGGTCTTGTCGACGATGTCGTCACCGAACGCCCGCGTCTGGACGACGAAAGCTGATGCACTGCATTGATCCGGGCGCCTGAGGCGCACGGCAGTACGATCGGCGTAAGTACAAGCCGCAACCAGATTGGGGATTGTATGGCCCCTCTCGCGGCGGGTAACATAATGATTCTAGAGAAAGTACGGATTGAGGAGTCCCAATGAGCAGCAAGTCCGGCAGCGGTGGCGACGCCAAGAACACGCTTTATTGCTCGTTCTGCGGCAAGAGCCAGCACGAAGTCCGCAAGCTCATCGCCGGCCCGACCGTGTTCATCTGCGATGAATGCGTCGAGCTTTGCATGGACATTATCCGCGAGGAACACAAAACCAACCTGGTGAAGTCGGGTGAGGGCGTTCCGACGCCGATGGATATCTGTCAGGTACTGGACGATTACGTCATCGGCCAGTCCCGCGCCAAACGCGTGCTTTCGGTCGCCGTGCATAACCATTACAAACGGCTCGGCCACGGCTCGAAGTCCAACGACGTCGAACTCGCCAAGTCCAACATTCTGCTGATCGGCCCGACGGGTTGCGGCAAGACGCTGCTGGCGCAGACGCTGGCGCGCATCCTCGACGTGCCGTTCACCATGGCCGACGCGACGACGCTGACCGAAGCCGGTTACGTCGGCGAGGATGTCGAGAACATCATCCTCAAGCTCCTGCAGTCCGCCGACTACAACGTCGAGCGCGCGCAGCGGGGCATCGTCTACATCGACGAGGTCGACAAGATCAGCCGCAAGTCGGACAACCCCTCGATCACCCGCGACGTCTCGGGCGAGGGTGTGCAGCAGGCGCTGCTGAAAATCATGGAAGGCACCGTCGCTTCCGTACCGCCGCAGGGCGGACGCAAGCATCCGCAACAGGAGTTCCTGCAGGTCGACACCACGAACATCCTGTTCATCTGCGGCGGGGCGTTCGCCGGTCTCGACAAGATCATCGCCAGCCGCGGTCGCGGGACGAACATCGGTTTCGGTGCCGACGTGCGCGGCCCGGACGACCGCCAGACCGGTGAAATCCTGGCCGAGGTTGAGCCCGAGGATCTCCTGAAGTTCGGGCTGATCCCCGAATTCGTCGGCCGGCTGCCGGTCATTGCGACGCTGGAAGACCTCGACGAGGCGGCGCTGATCGAAATCCTCACCAAGCCGAAAAACGCGCTGGTCAAACAGTATCAGCGGCTCTTCGAGATGGAGGACGTCGGCCTGACGTTCCGGGACGAAGCCCTCGAATCGGTCGCCAAGAAGGCGGTGGAACGCAAGACCGGGGCGCGCGGTTTGCGCTCGATCATGGAGAATATCCTGCTGGATACCATGTTCGACCTGCCGGGTCTGGACGGTGTCGAGGAAATCGTCATCAACGAGGATACGGTCGACGAAGGTGCGGCGCCGCTGTTCATCTACGCCGACCGGAAAGGCGACGTTGAATCGTCGGCTTCGTAAATAACGGTCCGATTTCAAGGCCTTAATCGTAAACACCTGCTTGATCCGTTACCGAATGGCAACGCGCGCGATGGGTGTTTCTGGCCCGGAATGCATAGAATTCCGGGGCCTGAACCGCTTCACGAAGTGGGTTCGGCGTTCCCCCCGATCCAGACCGTTAACCCTTGCACAACGTACCTAAACGGCCCACTTTCTAGGTAATACAGCACATCTTCGGAAACCGTGGAGAGCGGGGGATTTAGCGGTTTCCGGCCAAAATGGAGCGAACGAATGACTTCGAGCGAAGACAAAAATCAAAAAGAAGATTTTCCGGTTCTGCCGCTGCGCGACATCGTCGTATTCCCGCATATGATCGTGCCGCTGTTCGTCGGCCGCGAAAAATCGGTGCGCGCCCTCGAAGACGTCATGAAAGACGACAAGCAAATCCTGCTCGTCGCCCAGAAGAACGCCGCCGATGACGACCCCGGCAAGGACGACATTTACCAGATCGGCACCGTATCGACGGTGCTGCAGTTGCTGAAGCTTCCGGACGGCACCGTGAAGGTACTGGTCGAGGGTATCCAGCGCGCTCGCATCGAGGATTTCACCGAGACCGAGAAGTTCTTCCAGGTCGACGCGATGCGCCTGACGGAACAGATGGGCGATGAGCGCGAACTGGAAGCGATTTCCCGTTCCGTCGTCAACCAGTTCGAAAGCTACATCAAGCTGAACAAGAAGATCCCGCCGGAAGTGCTGGTGTCGCTCAACCAGATCGAGGATCCCTCGAAGCTGGCCGATACCGTAGCCTCTCATCTCGCCATAAAGATCTCCGAAAAGCAGGAGCTTCTGGAAGTCGAAAGCGTGATCGAGCGGCTCGAACGTGTGCTCGGTTTCATGGAAGCCGAAATCGGCGTCCTTCAGGTCGAGAAGAAGATCCGCAACCGCGTCAAGCGGCAGATGGAGAAGACGCAGCGCGAGTACTATCTGAACGAACAGCTCAAGGCTATTCAGAAGGAACTCGGCGAGTCCGACGACGGCCGCGACGAAACCGCGGAACTTGAGGAAAAGATCGAAAAGACCAAGCTTTCCAAGGAAGCCAGGGAAAAAGCCCTCGCCGAATTGAAGAAGCTGAAAAACATGTCGCCGATGTCGGCGGAAGCGACCGTGGTGCGCAACTACCTCGACTGGATGCTCGGCATTCCGTGGAAGAAGCGCACACGTGTCAAAAAGGACATCAAGAAGGCCCAGGAAATCCTCGATGCCGATCACTACGGGCTCGAGAAGGTCAAGGAGCGGATCGTCGAGTACCTCGCCGTGCAGCAACGCACGAACAAGGTAACCGGCCCGATCCTGTGCCTGGTCGGACCGCCGGGCGTCGGCAAGACGTCTCTCGGCCAGTCGATCGCGACCTCGACCGGGCGCAACTTCGTCCGCATGTCGCTGGGCGGCGTCCGCGACGAGTCCGAAATCCGCGGCCACCGCCGGACTTATATCGGCTCTATGCCCGGCAAGATCATCCAGTCGATGAAGAAGGCGAAGTCGTCGAACCCGCTGTTCCTCCTGGACGAGGTCGACAAGATGGGCCACGACTGGCGCGGCGACCCGGCGTCCGCGCTCCTCGAGGTGCTCGACCCGGAGCAGAACGCCAATTTCAACGACCACTATCTGGAAGTCGACTACGACTTGTCGGATGTGATGTTCGTGACCACCGCCAACACGCTGAACATGCCGAGCCCGCTGCTGGACCGGATGGAGATTATCCGTCTGTCCGGCTACACCGAGCATGAGAAGGTCGAAATCGCCAAACGCCACCTGATCCCGAAGCAGATGGAAAAGCACGGTATCAGGGACGGCGAATGGTCGATCTCAGACAACGCCCTGTTGGATCTGATCCGGTATTACACCCGCGAAAGCGGCGTACGTAATCTGGAACGCGAGATCTCCAACCTGATCCGCAAAGCCCTCAAGGACATCCTGATGGGCGAGACCAAGGATGTGAAGGTTTCGGTCCAGAACCTCTCGAAATATGCCGGCATCAAGAAGTACCGCTTCGGCGAAATCGAAGCCGAGGATCTTGTCGGCGTGGTCACTGGCCTTGCCTGGACGGAAGTGGGCGGCGAACTGCTGTCCATCGAGTCCATCATGGTCCCGGGCAAGGGCAAGATGACCATCACCGGCAAGCTGGGCGACGTGATGCAGGAAAGCATCCAGGCCGCCAAATCCTATGTGCAGTCGCGGGCGCACACGTTCGGCATCCGTCCGACGCTGTTCAGTCAGCGCGATATCCACGTGCACGTACCGGAGGGCGCAACGCCGAAGGACGGTCCGTCGGCCGGGGTCGGCATGACGACCTCGATCGTCTCCGTGCTCACCGGGATCCCGGTCCGCAAGGAAGTCGCGATGACCGGCGAGGTCACGCTGCGCGGCCGGGTGCTCGCCATCGGCGGCCTCAAGGAGAAGCTGCTGGCGGCGCTGCGCGGCGGCATCAAGACTGTCCTTATCCCGCAGGAAAACGAGAAGGACCTTGCGGAAATTCCGGACGTCGTGAAAAAGAATCTGGAAATCGTGCCGGTTACGACCGTCGACGAGGTTCTTGAGCGTGCCTTATCGAAGCCGCTGACTCCGATCGAATGGTCGGCGGAGGACGAGGCGGAAGCCGCTGCCCTTGCGGCGCAGACCACCGATGACACAAGCAAAGTCGGCGATTTGACCAAGCATTAATGCCGGCCACCCACGGCGAATTACAAGGGCGCGTTCTTCGGAACGCGCCCTTTTCGTTTGCGGCCTGCCAATTCCTAAAATTGTAGGAAAACGAATCGGAGCCCCGGATTCACGTGTTTTCCGCAGAAATCCGGGCTTTGCGGGCCTTTTCACGGAAAATCGCCGGAAATGGCGTTAATAAACACCGCAAAATAATGCTTTGTTTACCGTGGGTTACGAAAGAACCCCTAAAAAACCGCAGAATTCTGCGGCTTTCGTGGGGTGTTGAATTGACGCTTTTAAAGCCCACGCACTAGATTCATGGCGAGCGCCGCGCTCCGGAAATCCAACGCATGTCGTTCGGAGGGCGGATGTAAGTTTTAATCCTCAAACCTTGTAAAAAGGGGGCATGAGCCGTGAATAAAAATGATCTCGTCGCCGCTGTCTCGGATTCTGCGGGCCTGACCAAAGCCGACGCAGCCAAAGCCGTGGACGCGGTGTTTGACAACATCAGTAGCGCCCTGAAGGGCGGTAGCGAAGTCCGCCTGGTTGGTTTCGGCACGTTCTCGGTCGTCAACCGTAAGGCGACCACCGGCCGTAACCCGCGTACGGGCGAAACCATCCAGATCCCGGCCTCGAAACAGCCGAAGTTCAAAGCCGGTAAAGGTCTTAAAGACGCCGTCAACTGATCGACGTCAAAATTCCTTTCGAAGACGCCGACCCATGTGGTCGGCGTTTTCTTTGCGCTTACCGCAGGGGGGCTTGCCGACCTGCAACCGAGGCAGTATTAGAGGCGAACCCAAGGGCGGTTAGCTCAGCTGGCAGAGCATCTCGTTTACACCGAGAGGGTCGGCGGTTCGATCCCGTCACCGCCCACCATCCATCAGCAAGAATTAGACCTGGAAATTTCCGGTGGTAAAATAAACCGGTCCGGCAGCCACGTGCCGGAGAATATCGATCTCTGGCTACGGAATTCCCCGATGCAAGGCACATTGCCGCCGTACGACTCCGGTACAATAGACGACTGCCGATTGCCGGCGACCGTCGCCGTCCGGGAATATTGGCAATCGCGATTTGCCGAGGCGGGCGGGGTGCCCAGATATCGCGATGTCGATCTGATGGACCTGTACAGGGTCGCGCACCTGCTGACGATCAAGGACGTCGTCGATGGCGGCGAGGACTTCCTTATCCGGTATTGGGGCACCGAGTTGCGCCGGGCCCTGGGTTTCGAAGGCACAGGCATGCGCATCGGCGAACTGGAGCCGGAACAGATGCGGGAGAATCTGATCGAGCGCTACCGGCGCATTTGCGCAACCAAGGTCCCGGAATCCCGGCGCGCGAAAATCGAGCACCTGGCGCACAGAAAATTCGTCACGTACGAGGTGCTGCATGTGCCCTGGCTGGGTGACCAGAACGACGGTGTCGGTCAGATCATGACGGTCTACGAGTTCAATATCGAGCTCGAATAACAGGCTTCGGACATCCCGGTCAGAATGTTTCTATTTGCCGGATGTGATTGCTTGACACCCAGATGGGTGTGCTTTAGATGATCGCTTCCGTCGACGGCTGACCGCCTCGACGGCCCCTGATAAAGGGGGTGTAGCTCAGTTGGTTAGAGCGCCGGCCTGTCACGCCGGAGGCCGCGGGTTCGAGTCCCGTCACTCCCGCCACTTTCCTTCCGATTTTCCGGCTTTTCGACATTCGCACTTGGTGCGGTTCAAGACCGCCCGAAACGAACGTTCAGCGGTCAACCGGAGTCTATTTGCAACTGCGAAAAAAACCTGTTCCAACAAGTTTGAAGGCATTGAAAATTCTGACCTTGTGAGGCATACCTTAAATGCCTACCGTTGAGTCAAATCGTGGCGTAGAGGTGATACGATCACGAGGATTTGACCGGAACAAAAAACCGGGGAGAGTAAAGCTTTGGAAGGCTTATTGAGCGAGTATCTTCCGATCCTGGTATTTCTGGGGATCGCAACCGGTATCGCCTGTATCGCGGTCCTGGGGTCGTTCATAATCGCCCCGCAACGCCCCGACGCCGAGAAGACGTCCGCGTACGAGTGCGGCTTCGATGCATTCGAGGATGCGCGTCATAAATTCGACGTCCGTTTTTATCTGGTCGCGATCCTGTTCATTATCTTCGACCTTGAAGTGGCATTCCTGTTCCCGTGGGCGATTTCCCTCGGCAACATCGGGGTGTTCGGGTTCTGGTCGATGATGGTCTTCCTCGGCATTCTGACCGTCGGATTCGTATATGAATGGCGAAAAGGAGCGCTGGAATGGGAGTGACGAACACAGTCCAGACCGGGCCGGCGCCGCTGCCGCCAGGCAGCGAACAGGACGAAATCCTGCGCCAGGTCACCGGCGAATTGCAGGACAAGGGTTTCGTGATCGCGTCCGTGGACAAACTCGTCAACTGGGCACGGACCGGCTCGCTCTGGCCGATGACCTTTGGCCTGGCGTGCTGTGCCATCGAGATGATGCACGCCTATGTCGCCCGTTACGATCTCGATCGTTTCGGCGTCGTGCCGCGTCCGAGCCCCAGGCAGTCGGACGTGATCATCGTCGCCGGCACGCTCACCAACAAAATGGCGCCGGCATTCCGGAAGGTCTATGACCAGATGGCGGAGCCGCGCTACGTGATCTCGATGGGATCGTGCGCCAATGGCGGCGGCTATTATCACTATTCCTATTCCGTGGTTCGCGGCTGCGACCGGGTAGTGCCGGTCGATGTCTACGTGCCCGGTTGCCCGCCGACGGCCGAGGCCCTGGTCTACGGCGTGCTGCAACTGCAGAAGAAGATCAAACGCACCGGAACGCTGTTCCGTTGATGGCTCACAGTTAACGACGACGCACGGATCGACATGGATCAAGCTCTCAAGGAATTGGGCGGATACATCCGGGACACCCTCGGAGACGCGGTCGAGGACGTGACGGTGCGCCTTGGCGAACTGACCGTCATCATTCGCCGCGACGACGTGCTCAAGGTGATGAAGTTCCTGAAAGACGACGTGAACTGCCAGTTCCTGACATTGCTGGACGTCTGCGGCGTCGACTACCCGGACGACGACGAACGTTTCGAGATCGTCTATCACCTGCTTTCCCTGACCCATAACAACCGTATTCGGGTCAAGCTCAGGACAGACGAGGACACCCCTGTCGCCAGTGTGACCGGCCTGTTCAATTCCGCCAACTGGTGGGAGCGTGAGGTCTGGGACATGTTCGGCGTCGCGTTTTCCGATCATCCGGATCTGCGCCGCATCCTCTCCGATTACGGTTTCGAGGGGCACCCGCTGCGCAAGGACTTCCCGCTGACCGGCTATGTCGAGCTCCGCTACGACGACGAGCAAAAGCGGGTCGTCTACGAGCCGGTGAAGCTCACGCAGGAATTCCGCACCTTTGACTTCCTGAGCCCCTGGGAAGGCGTGCAACGCATGCTGCCGGGCGATGAAAAGGCCGAGGACGCCGCCGAAGAGGAGGCGAAGTAATGGCCGAAAGCCAGATCAAGAACTTCAATATCAACTTCGGTCCGCAACACCCGGCGGCGCACGGCGTGCTGCGTCTCGTCCTCGAAATGGACGGCGAGGTGGTGGAACGCGCCGACCCGCATATCGGGCTGCTGCACCGCGGCACGGAAAAACTGATCGAGCACAAGACCTACCTGCAGGCGGTCGGTTACTTCGACCGCCTGGATTACTCGTCACCGCAGAACCAGGAACACGCGTTCGCGCTGGCGACCGAAAAACTTCTGGGCATCCAGCCGCCGGCGCGCGGGCAGGCGATCCGCGTGCTCTATGCCGAAATCGGCCGGCTGCTGAACCATCTTATGAACATCTGTGCCTTCGCCATGGACGTCGGCGCCATGACGCCGATGCTGTGGGGGTTCGAGCACCGCGAAAAGCTCATGGAATTCTGCGAACGGGCCTGCGGCGCACGCATGCACATGCACTATTTCCGTCCGGGCGGCGTCGCGTTCGACGTGCCGCAGCAGTTGCTGGACGACATTTATGAATGGTGTCCGAGCTTCCTCGACATATGCGATGACATGGAAAGCCTGCTAACGGAAAACCGGATCTTCAAGCAGCGCACGGTCGACATCGGCGTGATCAACGCCGAGCAGTGTCAGGACTGGGGATTCACCGGTGCCAACCTGCGCGCGTCCGGCGTCGCCTGGGACCTGCGCAAGGCGCAGCCCTACGACGGCTACGAAAAGTACGAATTCCAGATTCCGGTCGGCACCAACGGCGACTGCTACGACCGCTATCTGATCCGCATGCTGGAGATGCGTGAAAGCATCAAGATCATGCGGCAAGTCATTGAAAACATGCCGATCGGACCGGCCAAATCCATCGATCACAAGATCACGCCGCCGTCGCGTTCCGACATGAAGCACTCGATGGAAGCGCTGATTCACCACTTCAAGCTCTATACCGAGGGTTTCAAGGTGCCGGCCGGCGAAACCTATGCCGCCGTCGAGGCGCCGAAAGGCGAGTTTGCCGTCTATCTGGTTTCCGACGGCACCAACAAGCCATACCGCTGCAAGATCCGCGCACCGGGGTTCGCGTCGCTGCAGGCGACCGAATTCCTGTCCAAGGGGCACATGCTCGCCGACGTGGTCGCCAACATCGGTTCCGTCGACGTGGTGTTCGGGGAGATCGACCGATGAGCGATGCACCTGAAACCTTCGAATTCACCGCCGAGAGCAAGGCCGAGGCCGACGCCGCCATCGCCAAGTATCCCGAGGGGCGTCAGCGTTCGGCGGTGATGCCGCTGCTCGATATCGCGCAGCGCCAGTGCGGCGGCTGGCTGCCGATGCCGGCGATCGAGTACGTGGCCGACTACCTCGATATGCCGGCGATAAGGGTTCTCGAGGTAGCGACGTTCTATACCATGTACAACCTCAAACCGGTCGGTAAGCACTTCGTTCAGGTCTGCACGAACCTGCCGTGCTGGCTCAACGGCTCCGACAACATCATGCGGACATGCCACGAAAAACTGGGCATCCGCGCCGGCGAAACCACCGAGGACGGTGAATTTTCTCTGCTCGAAGTCGAATGCCTCGGCGCCTGCGTCAACGCGCCGATGATGCAGATCAATGACGATTATTACGAAGACCTGGACAGCGAGGCGACGAAACAGATCATCGACGATCTGCGCGCCGGCAGGCAGCCCAAGCCCGGCTCGCGGCTCGAGCGTTATACCTGCGAACCGCTCGGCGGCCTGACCAGCCTCACGCACCAGGAAGAACTTCGTGCACAGAAAGTCTCCGAGAAGGGGGATAACTGATGCTGAAAGACCAGGATCGCGTCTTCACCAATATCTACGGTCTCGAGGATCCCGGCCTCGCCGGCGCGCGCAAGCGCGGCAACTGGGACAACACCAAGAAGCTGATCGAACTCGGCCGCGAGAAAATCATCGAGCAGGTCAAGGAGTCCGGCCTACGCGGGCGTGGCGGCGCCGGTTTCTCCACCGGCATGAAGTGGTCGTTCATGCCCAAGGAGGTGGGTGAACGTCCGCACTTCCTGGTCATCAACGCAGACGAGGGCGAACCCGGCACCTGCAAGGACCGCGAGATCATGCGCAACGATCCGCACACGCTGATCGAAGGGGCGCTGATCGCATGCTTCGCCATGCAGGCTCATGCGGCATACTGCTACGTGCGGGGCGAATTCTACCGCGAGACCGAGGCACTGCAGCGTGCCGTCGACGAAGCCTATGAAAACGGCCTGATCGGTGACAATGCCTGCGGTACCGGCTGGAAGTTCGATTTCTATATCCACCGGGGCATGGGCGCCTACATCTGCGGCGAGGAATCGGCCCTGATCGAGAGCCTCGAAGGCAAGAAGGGCCAGCCGCGCCTGAAACCGCCGTTCCCGGCCAATGTCGGCGTCTGGGGTTGCCCGACCACCGTCAACAACGTCGAAAGTATCGCCGTGGTGCCGGAAATCCTGCGCCGGGGCGCGGAATGGTTCGCCGGACTCGGCCGCGAGAACAACACCGGCACCAAACTCTTCAACATCTCCGGTCACGTCAACAAGCCGTGCACCGTCGAGGAAGAAATGGGGATCCCGCTCAAGGAACTGATCGAGAAGCACGCCGGCGGCGTACGCGGCGGCTGGGACAACCTGCTTGCGGTCATTCCGGGGGGCGCCTCGGTGCCGCTGATCACGCAGGAGACCTGCTCGACCGTCCTGATGGATTTCGACTCCCTGAAGGCGCAGAAATCCGGCCTCGGTACGGCCGCCGTCATGGTCATGGACAAGTCGACCGACATAATTCGCGCCATCACGCGGCTGTCGCGCTTTTACATGCACGAAAGTTGCGGGCAGTGCACGCCGTGCCGCGAAGGCTCCGGCTGGATGTGGCGCATGATGGAACGCATTTGTGCGGGCGACGCGACGCCGGCGGAGATCGATCTTCTGGAGGAAGTCACGAAACAGGTGGAAGGCCATACGATCTGCGCGCTTGGCGATGCGGCGGCGTGGCCGATTCAGGGCCTCATTCGTCACTTCCGCCCCTTGATGGAACAGCGGGGCGCCGGCGGACAGCCGGTCGCCGCCGAGTGACGCAGGAAGGTAAGGACACCCGATGCCTAAACTGACAATCGACGGCAAGGAAGTCGAAGTCGACGCCGGATTGACGGTCCTGCAGGCCTGCGAGCAGGTGGGGATCGAGATTCCGCGCTTCTGCTACCACGAACGCCTGTCGATCGCCGGCAACTGCCGCATGTGCCTCGTTGCGCTGGAACGCGCACCGAAACCGGTGGCGTCGTGCGCGATGCCGGTTGCCGAGGGCATGGTGGTGCACACCGACACGCCGGAAGTGCACAAGATGCGCAAGGGCGTGATGGAATTCCTGCTGATCAATCACCCGCTGGACTGCCCGATCTGCGACCAGGGCGGGGAATGCGACCTGCAGGATCAGGCCATGGGCTACGGCCTCGACCACTCGCGCTACAAGGAAAACAAGCGCGCCGTCGAGGACAAGGAAATGGGGCCGCTGATCAAGACGATCATGACGCGCTGCATTCACTGCACCCGTTGCGTCCGATTCACCACCGAGGTCGCGGGCATCACCGACATGGGGATGCTGTACCGGGGCGAACACGCAGAGATCACGTCATACCTCGAAAAAGCCGTGGATTCCGAGCTTTCCGGCAACGTCATCGACCTTTGTCCGGTCGGCGCACTGACATCCAAACCCTATGCCTTCGTCGCCCGGCCGTGGGAGCTTAAAAAGACCGAAACCATCGACGTTATGGATGCTCTCGGCTCCAACATTCGTGTCGATGCGCGGGGCTCCGAGGTGATGCGGGTGCTGCCGCGCCTCAACGAGGACGTGAACGAGGAATGGATCTCCGACAAGACGCGCTTTGCCTGCGACGGTTTGCGCCGCCAGCGCCTCGACCGGCCGTACGTCCGCCAGGGCGGCAAGCTGCAGCCGGCAACGTGGGACGAGGCGTTCGCCGCCATCAAGGCCAAGACCGATGGTCTCGCGGGGAGCAAGATCGCCGCCATTGCCGGCGATCAGGCCGATTGCGAGGCGATGGTGTCGCTGAAGGCACTGATGGGAAATCTCGGCTCCGCCAACATCGACTGCCGCCAGGACGGCTCCAGGATCGATCCGTCGGTGCGCGCCGGCTACATCTTCAACTCGTCGATTGCCGGCATCGAGAATACCGACGCGCTGCTTCTGGTCGGCACCAACCCCCGGGTCGAGGCGGCGGTGCTCAACGCGCGTATCCGCAAGCGCTACCTGATGGGCAAGTTCCCGATCGGCGTGATCGGCGAGGCGGCGGACCTCCGGTACGACTACGAACATCTCGGTACCGGCCCGGAAGACCTGAAAGCGTTGCTCGATCCGAAATCCGAATTCGGCAAGGTCCTGAAAGCCGCCAACCGGCCGATGATCATCGTCGGTCAGGGCGCGCTCGACCGCGAGGACGGCGCCGCCGTGCACGCGCTGACCCGCGAGATCGCCGAAACCTACGGCATGATCGACAAGGCGTCCGGCTGGAACGGCTATAACGTGCTGCACACTGCGGCATCCCGCGTCGGCGGCCTCGATCTCGGCTTCGTGCCGGGCGAGGGCGGTCTTGCCACCGACGACATCGTCTCCGCCTGCGGCAAGGGCGGTATCGAGGTTCTTTACCTGCTGGGCGCCGACGAGATCGACATGAACGCACTCGGCAACGCCTTCGTCGTCTACCAGGGCCATCACGGCGATGCCGGTGCGCACCGCGCCGACGTCATCCTGCCGGGTGCCGCCTATACCGAAAAGAACGCGACCTGGGTCAACACCGAAGGCCGGGCGCAACTGGGCCGTCTGGCCGCGTTCCCGCCGGGCGACGCGCGCGAGGACTGGACCATCATCCGCGCGCTGTCGGACGTGCTCGGCAAATCGATCGAGGTCGGCGATCTCAAGGCCGTGCGCAGCAAGCTCGTCGACGCCAATCCCAACTTCCTCGGCATCGACAGCATTTCCGCCGCGCCGTGGGGCGAATTCGGCACTGCCGGTGCGGTGACTTCGGCCCCGTTCACGTCACCGATCGAGAATTTTTACATGACCGACCCGATCAGCCGGGCCTCGGAAACGATGGCCAAGTGCACCGAGACGTTCCTCGGCAGCCAGGAAAAGATGACCGGTACCGATGGCTGAACTACTCGATACCCATATCATCCCGGCCATCTGGCTGCTGGCCAAGATCATCGCCATCGTGGTGCCGGTGATGCTGTCGGTTGCCTACCTGACGCTGGCCGAGCGCAAGGTCATCGGCGCCATGCAGCTCCGCAAGGGGCCGAACGTGGTCGGCCCGTTCGGTCTGTTGCAACCGATTGCGGACGGCGTGAAGCTGTTCCTCAAGGAAACCATCATTCCGACGGGCGCCAACCGCGGCGTGTTCATCGCCGCGCCAATGATCACCTTCATTCTGGCGCTGGTCGCCTGGGCCGTGATCCCGTTCGACGCCGGCATGGTGCTGGCCGACATCAACGTCGGCATCCTTTATCTGTTCGCGATCTCGTCGCTGGGTGTCTACGGCATCCTGATGGCGGGCTGGGCGTCGAATTCCAAGTACGCGTTTTTGGGCGCGATGCGCTCCGCCGCGCAGATGGTCTCCTACGAGGTTTCCATGGGCCTGATCATCATCACGGTCCTGATGTGCGCCGGTTCGCTGAACCTGTCGGCGATCGTCGAGGCGCAACGCGATCTCTGGTACGTCATTCCGCTGTTCCCGATGGCGGTGATCTTCTTCGTATCGACCCTGGCCGAGACCAACCGCCACCCGTTCGACCTGCCGGAAGCGGAAGCCGAACTGGTCGCCGGTTACAACGTCGAATATTCGGCGATGACCTTCGCGCTGTTCTTCCTCGGCGAATACGCGAACATGATCCTGATGTCGGCGATGACGTCGGTGCTGTTCCTGGGCGGCTGGCTGGCGCCGTTCGATATCGCGCCGTTCAACTGGATTCCGGGGCCGATCTGGCTGGCGCTCAAGATCGCGTTCTGCCTGTTTATCTTTGTCTGGGTGCGCGCGACGTTCCCGCGCTATCGCTACGACCAGTTGATGCGGCTGGGCTGGAAAGTGTTCCTGCCGATCTCGCTGGCTGCCGTCGCCATCGTCGCCGGCTTCCTTGTCGCGTTCGACAAGGCGCCGGTGCTGTAAGGGGAAGAGAGGACCGTCATGAGCTTCATAGGACGCGGCGCACGCACGATCTTCCTCTCGGAACTGGTTTCCGGGATGTCGCTGACGCTGCGCTACTTCTTCCGCAAGAAAGTCACCGTGAACTATCCGTACGAGAAGGGCCCGCTGTCGTCGCGGTTCCGCGGCGAGCATGCGCTGCGCCGGTATCCGAACGGCGAGGAACGCTGCATCGCCTGCAAGCTGTGCGAGGCGATCTGCCCGGCGCAGGCCATCACCATCGAGGCCGAACCGCGCGCCGACGGCTCGCGCCGCACCACGCGCTACGACATCGACATGGTGAAGTGCATCTACTGCGGTCTCTGTCAGGAAGCATGCCCCGTCGACGCCATCGTCGAAGGGCCGAATTTCGAATTCGCGACGGAGACGCGCGAAGAACTGCTTTACGACAAGGACAAACTACTGGCCAACGGCGACCGCTGGGAAACCGAGCTGGCGGAACGGTTGAGGATCGACGCGCCCTACCGTTAAGGGGACGGGGTGTCTTTGGGGGTTATATGATACAGGCGTTTGCATTCTACATGTTTGCGGTGATCGCCGTCGCTTCGGGCGTGCTGGTGATCTCTGCCCGCAATCCTGTGCATTCGGTGCTGTTCCTGATCCTCGCGTTCTTCAACGCGGCCGGATTGTTCGTACTGCTGGGCGCCGAGTTCCTGGCGATGATCCTGGTCGTCGTCTATGTCGGCGCCGTCGCCGTCCTGTTCATGTTCGTGGTCATGATGCTCGACATCAACTTCGTCGAGATGCGCCAGGGCTTCCTGCAATACCTGCCGGTCGGCGCGCTGATCGGCCTGATCCTGTTCGTCGAACTGGTGCTCGCCGTCGGCGGCTGGGCCTACGCGCCCGAGGCCGTCGGGCTGGCCGCCGCGCCGACACCGGCGCCGGAGCAGATCACCAATACGCACGCCATCGGCCAGATCATGTACACCAAGTACATCTATCTGTTCCAGGCGGCGGGGCTGGTTCTGCTGGTCGCCATGATCGGCGCCATCGTGCTGACGCACCGGCGCCGTCCGGGCGTGCGCAAGCAGCGCATCCACGATCAGGTCATGCGCGATCCAAAAGAGTCGGTGAAGCTGCGCGACGTCGAGATCGGGAAGGGTATCTGATGCTGGAAATCGGTCTTGGACACTATCTGACGGTTGCCGCGATCCTGTTCGTGCTGGGCATCTTCGGCATCTTCCTGAACCGCAAGAACGTGATCATCATCCTGATGTCGGTCGAGCTGATGCTGCTCGCGGTGAACATCAACCTGGTCGCGTTCTCGACGCATCTGGGCGACCTCATGGGGCAGATTTTCGCCATGCTGGTGCTGACCGTCGCCGCCGCGGAGGCGGCCATCGGCCTCGCCATCCTCGTGGTCTTTTTCCGTAATCGCGGCTCCATCGCCGTCGAAGACGTCAACATGATGAAGGGCTGAGCCGCATGATCGAGACAATCCTCGTATTCCTGCCGCTCGTCGGTTCGATTATCGCCGGTCTCATGGTGTTCGCCAGCATCGGCGCCGACAAGCACCGCAAGCATACCCTCGATCTCGCGTCGCAGGTCGTCACCTGCGGCATGCTCATCGTCTCGGCGCTGCTGGCGGTTGTGATCTTCTTCGACGTCGGGCTGAACGGCAACGCGCGGACGACGGAACTCTTCACCTGGATCGCGTCCGGTTCGTTCGAACTCTCGTGGGCGCTCAAGGTCGACACGCTGACGTCGGTGATGATGATCGTCGTCACGGTCGTCTCGGCGATGGTGCACGTCTATTCGGTCGGCTACATGCATCACGACCCGTCGGTGCCCCGGTTCATGTGCTACCTGAGCCTGTTCACCTTCATGATGCTGATGCTGATCACCGCCGACAACCTGGTACAGATGTTCTTCGGCTGGGAAGGGGTCGGTCTCGCCAGTTACCTGCTGATCGGCTTCTGGTACAAGCGCCCGAGCGCCAACGCCGCCGCCATCAAGGCGTTCGTGGTCAACCGCGTCGGCGACTTCGGGTTCGCGCTCGGTATCTTCGCCACATTCATGCTGTTCGACAGCATCCACCTGGACACGATCTTCGCCGCCGTGCCGGGGCAGCAGGACGCGGTCCTCAACGTCTTCGGCGCCGATTTCCACGCCATGACGATCATCTGCATTTTGCTGTTCATCGGCGCCATGGGGAAATCGGCGCAACTCGGGTTGCATACCTGGCTGCCGGACGCCATGGAGGGGCCGACCCCGGTGTCCGCCCTGATCCACGCGGCGACCATGGTGACCGCCGGCATCTTCATGGTGGCGCGGCTGTCGCCGATGTTCGAATATTCGCAGACCGCCCTCGATGTCGTCACCGTGGTCGGCGCCTCGACGGCGATCTTCGCGGCGACCATCGGCTGCGTGCAGAACGACATCAAGCGCGTGATCGCGTATTCGACCTGCTCGCAGCTCGGCTACATGTTCTTCGCCTGCGGTGTCTCGGCCTATTCCGCGGGGATCTTCCACCTGATGACGCACGGCTTCTTCAAGGCGCTACTCTTCCTGGGCGCCGGTTCGGTCATTCACGCCATGTCCGACGAGCAGGACATGCGCAAGATGGGCGGCATCTGGAGGATGATCCCGGTGACCTACGTGCTGATGTGGATCGGCTCGCTCGCGCTCGCCGGCGTACCGCCGTTTGCCGGGTTCTTCTCGAAGGACATTGTGCTTGAAGCCGCTTATGCGGCGGACTCGGGCGTCGGCCAGTACGCCTTCGCCATGGGCATCCTGGCGGCGCTGCTAACGGCGTTCTACTCGTGGCGGCTCCTGTTCATGACCTTCCACGGCACGTCCAGGGCCGACGAGAAGACACTGGCGCACGTGCACGAGAGCCCTAAGGTGATGATCATCCCGCTACTGGTGCTGGCGCTCGGCGCCGTCGCCGCCGGGTACGTGCCCTACAGCCTGTTCGTCGGCGAGGGCATGGGCGAGTTCTGGGGCGATGCGATCCTGATGCTGCCGCATCACACGGCGCTGGTCGACGCACACCACGTCCCGGCGCTGGTCAAGTATTCGCCGCTGATCGTCGGCGCCATCGGCATCGGCACGGCCTGGTTCCTGTACATCAAACGCCCGGATATTCCGCCGATGCTGGCGGCCCGGTTCCAGGGCGTCTATCAGTTCCTGCTCAACAAGTGGTACTTCGACGAGCTCTACGACAAGCTGTTCGTCCGTCCGGCATTCGCCATCGGCCGCGGTCTCTGGAAAGGCGGCGACGGCGCGCTGATCGACGGGTGCGGTCCGGACGGCATCTCCAACGCGGTACGCATCATGGCACGCCGGGTGTCGGCGCTGCAGACCGGTTATCTCTATCACTACGCCTTCGCCATGCTGATCGGCATCGCCGCGCTGGTGAGCTGGTACATGTTCACGAAAGGGTCCTGAGGACAGCATGCTCGATATACCGCTTCTCACGATCCTGACCTTTGCGCCGCTCGTCGGCGTGCTGGCGATCCTGATCATTCGTCACGACGACCCGGAGGTGGTGGCGACGAACGCGCGCAACGTGGCGCTGTTCGTGTCTTCCGGCGTGTTCCTGCTGTCGCTGCTTCTCTGGTTCACGTTCGACCGCACCACGGCCGACTTCCAGTGGGTCGAGAAAGTCGCCTGGATGGACGACTTCGGCATTTCCTACCACATGGGGGTCGACGGCATCTCGGTGCTGTTCGTCTTGCTGACGACGCTGCTGACGCCGATCTGCGTACTGGCGAGCTGGACGTCGATCAGGGACCGGGTGAAGGAATACATGATCTCCTTCCTGATCCTGGAAACGTTCATGATCGGGATGTTCTGCGCGCTCGACCTGTTCCTGTTCTACATCTTCTTCGAAGCCGTGCTGATCCCGATGTTCATCATCATCGGCGTGTGGGGCGGCGCACGGCGGGTCTATGCGGCGTTCAAGCTGTTCCTGTACACGCTATTGGGTTCGGTGCTGATGCTGGTCGCCATGCTGACCATGTACTACTACGCCGGCACCACGGATGTCGTTGAATTGATGGCCTACGACTTCCCGATCGACGTCCAGAAATGGATGTGGCTGGCGTTCTTCGCCTCGTTCGCGGTCAAGGTGCCGATGTGGCCCGTGCACACGTGGCTGCCGGATGCCCACGTCGAGGCGCCGACGGCGGGGTCCGTCATTCTGGCCGGCGTGCTGTTGAAATTCGGCGGCTACGGGTTCCTCAGGTTCTCGCTGCCGATGATGCCCGAAGCCAGCCTGTTCTTCACGCCGCTGATCTACACGCTCTCCATCGTCGCCGTGATCTACACCTCGCTGGTGGCGCTGGCGCAGGAAGACATGAAGAAACTCATCGCGTATTCGTCGATCGCGCACATGGGCTTCGTCACCATCGGCACGTTCACGCTCACAACGCAGGGAATCGAGGGCGCCATCTACCAGATGCTGTCGCACGGCGTCGTTTCGGCCGCCCTGTTCCTTGTCGTCGGCGTCGTCTACGACCGTATCCACACGCGCGAGATCGACGCCTATGGCGGGCTCGTCAACCGGATGCCGGCCTACGCGCTGACGTTCATGGTGTTCGCGATGGCGTCCGTCGGCCTGCCGGGTACCGGCGGGTTCGTGGGCGAAGTCCTGGTTCTGGTCGGCGCCTTCAAGGCCAACACCTGGGTCGCCGCGCTGGCCGCGACCGGCGTGATCCTCAGCGCCGCCTATACGCTTTATCTCTACCGCCGCATCATCTTCGGTGAACTGACCAAAGAAAACCTGATGAAAATCACCGACATGAACCGCCGCGAGATGGCCGTTTTCGCCCCCTTGCTGTTCATCACGATCTGGATGGGGATCTATCCGCCAGCGTTTCTCGATTTCATGCACGTGTCCGTCGAACACCTGATCAATCAGGTGGAAACCTCACTCGCTCAGAGCGGCATGCTCGAGCTTGCAGGCCGATAGGGGGAAGAGCCGATGCCGATGGCCGAAATGCCCAATATCGTCCCCGCGCTGCCGGAGCTTTTTCTGGCCGGCGTAATCATGCTGCTGCTGATGTTCGGCGTATTCCAGAAAGGCGGTCTCAGCGACAACGACGAGGGAACGTTCCGCATCGTCTCGATGCTGTCCATCGTGACGCTGATTCTGGCCGTGTTCCTCCTGGTGCCGGTGGCGGGTGCGCGCGCCGTGACGTTCTCCGGCATGTTCGTGACCGACCAGTTCGCCGTCTTCTGCAAGGCGCTGGTCCTGATCGCCGCCGCGCTCGGCATCATCGTGTCGCGCGATTTCATGGAGCGTCACAACATCGCGCGTTTCGAATTCCCGATCCTTATCGTGTTCGCCGCGCTCGGCATGCTGCTGATGATCTCGGCCAACGACCTGGTGAGCCTCTATGTCGGTCTGGAAATGCAGTCGCTGTCGCTCTACGTGATGGCCGCCATACAGCGTGACGACAACCGCGCGACGGAGGCCGGCCTCAAGTATTTCGTGCTGGGCGCCGTCGCATCCGGCCTGCTGCTCTATGGCGCATCGCTGGTTTACGGCTTCGCCGGCACCACCAACTTCGATGCGCTGGCGACGCTGTTCGCGGGCGGGGGCGAGGTCTCGACAGGCCTCGTGATCGGGGTCGTGTTCATCCTCGCCGGCCTGTCGTTCAAGGTGTCCGCGGTACCGTTCCACATGTGGACTCCGGACGTCTACGAAGGCGCGCCGACACCGGTCACCGCGTTTTTCGCCGTCGCCCCCAAGATCGCCGCGCTGGCCCTGTTCCTGCGCGTGATGATTGGCCCGTTCGGCGACCTGTTGGTACATTGGCAACAGATCATCATCGTCGTTTCCGTGCTGTCGATGGCGCTGGGGGCACTGGCCGCTATCAACCAGCGCAACATCAAGCGCCTGATGGCCTACAGCTCCATCGGCCACGTCGGCTACGCACTGGTCGGCCTCGCCGCCGGCACCGAGGAGGGCGTGCGCGGCGTGCTGATTTACCTCGCCATCTATCTGGTCATGAACGTCGGCACCTTCGCCTGCATCCTCTGCATGCGCCGGGGCGGCCGCATGGTCGAGGGCATCGACGATCTGGCCGGGCTCGGCAAGACCCAGCCGTTGCTAGCGGCGACGCTGGTCGTGTTCATGTTCTCGCTCGCCGGCATTCCGCCGCTGGCCGGTTTCTTCGGCAAGCTCTACGTGTTCCTGGCGGCGATCGAGGCGCAACTGTATGCACTGGCCATTATCGGCGTTGTCGCCAGCGTGATCGGCGCGTTCTATTACCTACGCATCATCAAGATCATGTACTTCGACGAACCGCTGGATCATTTCGATACGCCGATCGGACGTGAAATGACCTTTGTCATCGGCATTACCTCGGTGATCATATTGCTGTTCTTCGTTTATCCGGCGCCCATACTTTCGAGCGCGTCGGCCGCCGCGGCCGCGCTGTTCGCGGGATGAGCGAGGAGCTGCCGCTCCCCCGGCTGCCTGCGGTCTACAACCTCATCGCCTTTGAGACCGTCGAGAGCACCATGGGGGAAGCACGTGCGCTCGCCGAGCAGGGCGAGGAGGCGGCGCCCGACGGCACCCTGATCTGGGCCCGCGAACAGACCAAGGGCAGGGGACGGCGCGGTAATACCTGGGACAGCCCCAGGGGTAACTTCTATTCATCACTGATCGTGCGACCGGACGTCCCCGCCTCGCGGGCGGCGGAACTCAGCTTCGTTACCGGATGCGCCATATTCGACACCGTCGGCGAGGTCTGCGAACCGGGTTTCGAATGCCGTCTCAAATGGCCCAACGATATTCTCATAAACGACGCCAAGATCGGCGGGCTGTTGCTCGAAACCAAGGCCGAGGCAGGCCAACCGGTCGACTACGTCATCATCGGCTTCGGCATGAATCTGAAGTCGCATCCAAAGGACACGCCGTTTCCGGCGACCGATTTCGTAGACCAGGGCCAGGCGATCCCGGACACGGTGTTCCTGGAGGCCTACGCCCGCCATTTCATGGAGTGGGCCGCGCGCTGGGTCGAGGACGGTTTCGAACCGATCCGCAAGCAATGGAAATGGCGCGCCTCAGGGATCGGCAAGAAAATCGTCGTGCGGCTCAGCGACGAGGACCTGGAAGGCATCTTCGAGGACATTGCCGAGGACGGCTCGCTGCTGCTGAATCAGGACGGCAAGGTCCGCAAGATCGCCGCGGGTGACGTATACTTCACGCCTGCGAAGGAGACCTGACGATGCTGCTTGCCATCGACAGCGGCAACACCAACACCGTATTCGCGGTCTTCAACGACGCGGGCGATATCGCCGGACAATGGCGCGCCGCCGCCAAGACGGCAAAAACCGCCGATGAACTCGCAGTCTGGTTGCCTCAGTTGATGGCGCTCGAAGACCTCAGCCGCGACGATATCGACGAAGTGATCATCGCAACCGTGGTGCCGGAAAACCTGTTCGATCTCCGGACCCTCAGCAAGAAGTACTTCGGCTGCGATGCCCTTGTCGTCGGCGACGAAGGTGTGAAACTCGGCATCGAAGTGCATGTCGACCGGCCGGGCGAGGTCGGCGCCGACCGGCTGGTGAATACGGTCTCTGCACACAAAACCTATGGCGGTCCGCTGATCGTGGTCGATTTCGGCACGGCGACCACCTTCGACGTTGTTTCCAAAGACGGCGCCTACGAAGGCGGCGTCATCGCACCGGGCGTCAACCTGTCGCTTGAAGCACTGCAACGCGCCGCCGCCAAGCTGCCCCGGGTCGATATCGACAGGCCGGCGAGCGTCATCGGCACCAACACCGTCACCGCCATGCAGTCCGGCATCTATTTCGGCTATGCATCGATGATCGAAGGCCTGATCGCGCGCATCCGCGAGGAACTGAACGTCACCGACCTGCCGGTCGTCGCCACCGGCGGCCTGGCCAAGCTTTATTCGGCCGCATGCCCGTCGATCCGCGATACCGACGACGACCTGACGTTGCGCGGCCTGTTCACCATCAACAAGCTCAACCGCGGATGAGCGACGAACTGCTTTTCCTGCCGCTCGGCGGCGCCGGTGAAATCGGGATGAACCTGAACCTTTACGGTCTGGGCGATCCGAAAGATCCGACGTGGCTGATGATCGACCTCGGCGTCACCTTCGGCGACGGCAGCCCGCCGGGCATCGACCTGATTACGCCAGATCCGGCGTTCATCGTGGAACGCCGCGACAAACTGGCGGGGCTGGTGCTGACCCATGCGCATGAGGACCATCTCGGCGCCGTGCCGTATCTCTGGGACCGGCTGCGTTGCCCGATCTACGCGACGCCGTTCACCATGGAAATCCTCAAGCGCAAGTTGTCGGAAACCGACTTCGCCGACGAGGTCGAGTTGCACGAGGTGCCGATGAACGGCGCCTTCAAGGTGGGGCCGTTCGAACTCGACCTAATTACACTGACCCACTCGATCCCTGAACCGAACGGCATCGCGATCAGGACGCCGCTCGGCACGGTCCTGCACACCGGGGACTGGAAATTCGACCCGGACCCGGTGATCGGCGAGGTATCGGACGAAGCGGCGCTGAACCGGCTCGGCGACGATGGGGTCCTGGCCATCGTCTGCGACAGCACCAACGTCTTCGCACCCGGACATTCCGGATCGGAAGCGGATCTGGCGCAGTCGCTGACGGAAATCATCGGCGAATGCCAGGGTAAGGTTGCGGTCGCCTGCTTCGCGACCAACGTCGCCCGGCTGCATACCGTCGCCAAGGCGGCCGAGACGTGCGGGCGCGACGTAATCCTGGCCGGTCGTTCCCTGCAGCGGGTCACCACGGCGGCACGAAACTGCGGCTATCTGGACGACGTCGCGCCGATGCTCGACGAGGAAGCGTCCGGCTTCATCCCCGACGACAAGCAGGTGATCATCTGCACCGGATCCCAAGGCGAGCCGCGTGCTGCCCTGGCGCGGATCGCCACCGACAGCCATCCGCGCATCACCATGGGGAAGGGCGACACGGTGATATTTTCCAGCCGGGTGATCCCCGGCAACGAAGTCGGTATCGGCAACATGAAGAACAATCTGGCGCGCCTCGGCGTCCGCATCGTCGAGGACTCGGACGCTCACATCCACGTTTCCGGCCACCCCAATCGGGAGGAGTTGGTCGAGATGTACCAGCATGTGCGGCCGCAGATCTCGATCCCCGTGCACGGTGAACGCCGGCACCTCGAAAAGCACGCGGCACTGGCCCGCGAATGCCAGGTCGCGCACACCATCGTCAACGAAAATGGCGGCCTGGTCCGCCTTGCCCCCGGCACGCCGGAGATCATCGATCACGTTCCGGCAGGACGTTTGGTCTACGACGGCAACCGAATGATCCCGATGGTAGGGGAAGCCGTTCGCAGCCGCATCCAGGGCCTCTGGAACGGCACCGCTGTCGTGACTATCTGTATCGACAAGGACGGCAAGCCGGTCGGCGACATGATGATCACCACGACGGGCATGCTGGAGCCGGACGAAGAAGACGCCGTTCTCGATGAAGTCGCCGACAACATCTACGATGCCGTGGAACGGTTATCGAAACGAACCCTGAAGGACGACGAGGAAGTATCCGAGACGGTAAGACTGGCCGCACGCCGCGCGTTTAGGCGTTTGCTTGACAAGAAGCCGATCACCGATGTTCATCTGATCAGGATATAGAGCCCGTTTAAATGAACTCCGGTCGTTCCGACGTGGCGATTTCGGTTCGGCTCCAGAAGCGAGGACGAAGGACATGCATGCGCATATTCGAGGACGAACGACGCAGAGACGGACCGAAATCGCCCGTCCCATGCGGGTTTCGCCCTGGCGGGCGCCCGCGGCGTCGGGACGCTTGCCCGATACGCGGGTATCGCGCCGCGCGCCCCTTCTGGCGGTTCACCCAGCCAGGGCCGAAACGGAACCGGCCGGGGTTTATTTAAACGGGCTCTGGCGCTTGAAAGAGGGAAACAGATGATTGGAAGACTGAATCACGTCGCCATCGCGGTCCCGGACCTGGAGCAGGCGGCCGGCGTCTATCGCGGCGCGCTCGGCGCCAAGGTATCTGACCCGGTCGACGAACCGGATCACGGCGTCACCGTGGTTTTCGTCGAACTACCGAACACCAAGATCGAGTTGCTGCATCCGCTGGGCGAGAATTCGCCGATCCAGGCGTTTCTGGACAAGAACCCGTCGGGCGGCATGCACCACGTCTGCTACGAGGTCGAGGACATCTTCGAAGCCCGCGACCGCATGAAATCGGAAGGGGCGCGTGTGCTGGGCGACGGCGAACCCAAAACCGGCGCACACGGCAAGCCGGTCCTGTTCCTGCATCCCAAGGACTTCTGCGGCACGCTGGTGGAACTGGAACAGGCCTGACATGGACAACTGGATTACCGGAACGGCCGTCTACGTGGTGATCTGGTGGCTCGTCCTGTTCATGACCCTGCCGTTCGGCGTACGCCGGCCCGAAGAGCACGAACTGGAGCCGGGCCAGGAACCGGGCGCACCGGTAAAACCGATGATGTGGCGCAAGATGGCGGTTTGTACCGTGGTCACCGCCGTCATCTGGGTGATCCTGTACTATGTCGGTGAGGCCGGTTTGATTTCTTTCCGCCCGGATTAAACCGAAGAAACGATCCTCAAAAACAAAAAGCAAGGCCTTCAGGCCTTGCGATTTTTTGTTTAGGTTTCCCCCCGCACTCGGGCCGATAACGGAATGATCCGTTCCCGAAAGCGTTCGTTTTTATAAGCGCTATCTGCGTCTGTGTCATTAAAAAAGACACAAAATTACGAAAACTCACGCAGAAATATCACTATCTTAAATCAGCGCAAACTTAACGATGAACGCCGCGGCGATCACATAGACCGCAACCGGCACGTCCTTGCCCCGCCCGGCGAGCAGTTTAATGGCCGCGAAGCTGATGAATCCAAGCCCGATACCGGTCGCGATCGAGAACGTCAACGGCATGCTGATCGCCGTTATCACGGCGGGCACGACTTCCGTCACGTCTTCCCAATCGATCTCGACCAGGCCATAGGTCATGATGCAGGCGACAAAAAGCAGCGCGGGCGCCGTCGCGTACGCCGGAATCGTCCCCGCCAGTGGCGACAGGAACAGCGACAGCAGGAACAACACGGCGACGGTGACGGCGGTCAGCCCCGTACGGCCGCCGGCATTGATCCCGGCCGCGCTTTCGATATAGCTGGTGGTCGTCGAGGTCCCGAGAGCGGCGCCGGCGATGGTTGCTGTTGAATCCGCCACCAACGCCCGCCGGAGCCGGGGCAGTTTGCCGTTCTCGTCCAGGAGTTTACCCCGGTGCGCGAGGCCGACCAGCGTACCCGCGGTATCGAACAGGTCGACGAACAGGAACGCGAAGATGATCGATATGAGGCCGACGTTGAGCGCGCCCGCAATATCCATCTGCATGAATGTAGGCCCCAGCGACGGCGGCATGGAGACGATCCCGCCCGCCGGCGAGACACCGAGCGCAATCCCCGCGCCGGTCACGGCGAGTATCGCGATAATAATGGCGCCGGGCACCTTACGCGCGAAAAGCACGGCGATCATGATGAAACCGGCTGCCGACAGCAGCGCCGGCGGAGAACCGACATCACCGAGTGTCACCAGTGTCGCCGGGTGATCCACCACCCAGCCGGCGTTCTTGAGGGCGATGATCGCCAGGAACAGACCGATGCCCGCCGATATCGCCCGCTTCATCCCGTCCGGGATCGCGTTGATGATCCATTCCCGGACCGGCAGGATACTCAGGATCAGAAAAATCACGCCGGAGATGAACACGGCGCCGAGGCCGACCTGCCACGTGAAGCCCATGCCGAGCACGACACCGAAGGCGAAGTAGGCGTTAAGCCCCATACCGGGGGCAAGCGCGATGGGATAATTGGCGACCAGCCCCATGATCAGGGTGCCGATTACCGCCGCGAGGCATGTCGCGACGAATACCGCGCCCTGGTCCATACCGGTTTCCGCCAGGATCGACGGATTCACGAACATGATGTACGCAAGCGTCAAGAACGTGGTGATGCCGGCAACGATTTCGGTGCGCACGGACGTGCCGTGCTCGGAAAGTTTGAAATAAGAATCGAGCATTTTATCCCCCTCGCTGCGCGGTAAGGATCATCCAACAGGATGGCATGGCTGACAAGCGTTGGCGGCGGAAATCGTTGGCCTTCGGGGCGATCCCGGATAGGTTTGAGCAACTTTCGGGAGGTCTGTATTGAGTAGCACGCCCGCACCGCCACGCGGTTTTCCCGTATCGGAGTTCGAGACCCGCGCCGCCCGTGCCCAGGCGCTGATGGCCGATGCCGGTCTCGATGCGCTTCTGGTGATGACGGAACCCGAAGTCCGCTATTTCACCGGCTTCCTGACGCCGTTCTGGCACAGCCCGACGCGGCCATGGTTCGTCGTCGTGCCCCGAAGCGGCAAACCGGTCGCCGTGATCCCCACCATCGGCGCCGAGTGCATGGCGCGCACGTGGCTCGACGATATCCGCACCTGGCCGGCACCGACCCCTGAAGACGAAGGCGTCAGCCTGCTGGCGGAAACGCTCCGGGAGGTCACCGGCGGCAACGGCTCGGTCGGCGTGCCGATGGGGCCGGAAACGTCGCTGCGCATGCCGCTGAACGATTTCAACAGGCTGGCGGAAGAGATCGCGCCGATTCGATTTCACGATGCATCGCCGATTATCCAACCGCTTCGGATGATCAAGTCCGAGCCGGAGATCGACAAGGTCCGTCATATCTGCGGTGTGCTTTCCGGTGTGTTCGAAGCATTGCCGAACCACCTCGCGATGGGCATGAGCGAAATCGAGATCTTCCGTACTTTCAGGAAACGCGCCCTCGACGCCGGCGCCGACGAGGTGCCGTTCCTGGTCGGTGGCCTGGGCGAGGGCGGGTATGCGGATATCATCTCGCCGCCGAGCGAACGTCAAAGCGCGCCGGGCGACGTTCTTATCCTCGATACCGGGGCCGTCTTCGACGGATATTTCTGCGACTTCGACCGAAATTACGCGTTCGGCGACGTATCCGACGCCGCCAAACGGGCGTACGACGTCGTCTACCGCGCGACCGAAGCCGGGCTTGCCGCCGCACGTCCCGGAGCGACATGTGCCGATCTGTTTCATGCCATGCAACGGGTAATGGACGAGGGTGGTGCGATGGGTAACGACGTCGGTCGGCTCGGGCATGGGCTCGGCATGCAGTTGACGGAATGGCCGTCGAATACGCCATCCGACGGCACCGTGCTGGCGCCGGGCATGATCGTCACGCTGGAACCGGGGATGACGTTTGCCGAGGGGAAAGTCATGGTGCACGAGGAAAACATCGTCATTCTTGACGGCGCGCCCGAACTCCTGAGCCGTCGCGCGCCGGCCGAAATGCCGGTCATCGGGTAACGCCGCCATGCCCCTCGCATACGACCTGCAAACCGACCGTGGCCCGGCGATGGGGCTGATCCTGCTGCAGACCGACGAGTTGATCGAGGTCGAACTCGGCAAGCTGTTCCTGGACGTTGGCGTCCGGCTCTATCAAAACCGTATTGCCTGCATGCCCGAGGTTCTCCCGGAAACGCTCGTGCTGATGGCGGAAACCATGACCGATTGCGCCGCCATGCTGCCGAAAGAGGCCGGGATCCGAAGCATCGCCTACGGCTGCACGTCCGGCACGACGATCCTCGGCGAAGCACGCGTCACGGAACTGATCCAGGCGGCGCATCCCGGTGTTTCGGTAACGAACCCCTTGAGCGCCCTGAAAGCGGCGTGCCGGGTACTTGGGGTCCGCAAGCTCGGTATCGTCAGCCCGTACGTCGTGGATGTTTCGGGCGCACTCAACGAAACCATCGAGAGCAGTGGCGTCGAAGTTTCCGCGTACGGTTCCTTCGAGCAGGCGGAAGATCACACCGTCGCCATGATCTCGCCGGTGTCGATCCTCGATGCCATCGTCGAGATCGGCGGCAGCGATTGCGATGCGGTTTTCGCGTCATGCACGGCGCTTCGTGCCATGGAGACAATTCCGGAGGCCGAATCCAGGCTCGGCAAGCCGGTGCTATGCAGCAATCAGGTCATGGGCTGGCACATGCTGCGAATGGCAGGAATCAACGCACCGGTCGCCGGCGGCGGCCGCCTGTTCGACCATGGGCTCGGCGGTTGAAGGCCCCGACGCCATCCAGTACAAGAGGCGATCCGGTTACCCGAGCGCGCGATCCGGATAACCGTTCTCGGATTTCAATAGCTTCACCGAACGTTTCTGGGAGTTGACTGCAACCGATGTTTTCCGCGTTCGAATGGATGATGGCGATGCGCTACCTGCGCGCACGGCGCCAGGAG
Source organism: Rhodospirillales bacterium (assembly GCA_051117645.1). Classification (GTDB taxonomy): domain Bacteria; phylum Pseudomonadota; class Alphaproteobacteria; order Rhodospirillales; family Casp-alpha2; genus UBA4479. Next base: position 56,384 of record JBNPEI010000006.1, on the reverse strand, counting down.
GGCTTCATTTCCGTGATTGCCTGGTTTTCGCTCGTCGGCATCGCGCTCGGCGTGGCCACATTGATCATCGTCATGTCGGTGATGAACGGCTTCCGTCAGGAACTGCTGGAGCGCATTCTCGGCATCAACGGACACCTCAGCGTCTACGGCGCGGTCGCCGGCAAGATGACCGACTACGAACCGCTGATCGAGCGGGTGAAAGGCGTCGACGGTGTCGTTTCCGTCAACGCCTTGATCGAAGGGCAGGTGATGGCGTCGGCCAAGGGCGTCGCCAAAGGCGCCATCGTCCGCGGCATACGGCCCGGCGACCTGGAGAAACGGGATATCGTCGCCGGCAACATCAAGCAGGGCGCGCTGGAGAATTTCAAGGGCGACAACGTCGTCCTCATCGGCGCGCGGCTGGCGCAAAGTATGGGCGTCGGCGTCGGCGACGACATCACCCTGATTTCGCCCAAGGGCAACGTCACCGCTTTCGGGACGGTGCCGCGCATGCGCGCCTTCAAGATCGTCGGCACGTTCGAGATCGGCATGTTCGAGTACGATTCGGGCTTCGTGTTCATGCCGCTGGAAGCGGCACAGATCTACTTCAAGCTGCCGGATGCGATCTCCAACCTTGAGGTTTTCATCGAAAACCCTGACAACGCACCGGGGGTCGGCCTAGATATCCAGCGGGCGCTCAAAGGGCAGGGCACGGTACACGACTGGCAGCGTGCCAATTCAAGCTTCTTCAACGCCATACAGGTCGAACGGAACGTGATGTTCCTGATCCTGACGCTGATTATCCTCGTCGCCGCGTTCAACATCATCTCGTCGCTGATCATGCTGGTGAAGGACAAGGGCAAAAACATCGCGATCCTGCGCACCATGGGTGCGACGCGCGGCATGATCATGCGGATTTTCCTTATCGCAGGGGCCAGTGTCGGCATCATCGGCACGACCCTTGGCTTCGGGTTGGGACTATCGTTCGCCGCCAACATCGAAAGTATTCGCCGCTGGATCGAAGGCTTTACGGGCAGCGACCTTTTCGCGGCCGAGATCTATTTCCTGTCGCAACTGCCGGCCGTGGTCGACCCGACGGAGGTCACGGCCATCGTCCTGATGGGGCTCGGCCTGTCGTTCCTGGCGACCATCTATCCAAGCTGGCGCGCGGCCCGCATCGATCCGGCGGAGGCACTGCGCTATGAGTGACACCGCCGAGACCGCTCCGGTGCTGGAACTCGAAGGAATCACGCGCACTTTCAAGCAGGGCAAGCGGGTGCTGGAAGTCTTGCGCGGCGCTGACCTCCGGGTCGGCGCCGGCGAGGTCGTCGCGCTGGTCGGTCCGTCCGGCGCCGGCAAGTCGACCCTGCTGCACATCGCCGGACTGCTGGAGCAGCCGACGTCGGGGGACATCCGCATCGACGGGCAGTCCTGCGTCGGCCTCGGCGACGACGACCGCACCAAGGTGCGCCGCTACAACATCGGTTTCGTCTATCAGTACCACCACCTGCTGCCCGAGTTCTCGGCCTTGGAGAACATCACCATCCCCCAGATCATCGCCGGCATCGATAAATCCACCGCGCGCAGCCGGGCCCGGGAGCTGCTGGAGTGGATGGGCCTTGCCGACCGGGCCAATCACCGGCCCGGGCAGCTCTCCGGCGGCGAACAGCAGCGTGTCGCCATCGCCCGCGCGCTCGCCGCATCGCCGCGCGTGCTCCTGGCGGACGAGCCGACCGGCAATCTCGATCCCGACACCGCCGACGAGGTGTTCAAGGTCCTGATGCAGCTCGCCCGCGGCGCCGGACTGGCGGCGCTGGTGGCGACCCATAATCCGGATCTCGCCCGGCGCATGGACCGCATCGTCCGCGTCGAGAACGGGGTGCTGGTGGCCGGATGAATGAGGCGGCCGTCGCATACTACCGACGCATCGTCGCCGCCGCCGACGAAGGCGACCTGAGAACCGGCCTCGCCATCTGCGAAGACGCCCTGAAAGAACTCCCACGAAACGCGGACCTGGTCGGCATGGCCGGCAAGCTCTGCTGGGATATGCACGCCTGGGCGGACGCGGAACAGTACTTCTCCCGTTATGTGCGGCTGCAACCGAAGCAACCTGGCGGATATTTCGGCCTCGGCATGGCACGCAAGGAACAGGGAGACTATCGCCGGGCGTTACGGGATCTGCGCCGTGCCTGCAAGCTGGCACCCGACAATGAGGAATACCGGCTCAACCTCGGCAACGTCGAGGAGATCACCGGCGACCTGAAGGAAGCGCGAGCGTCGTTCGAGGAAGCGCTTCGCATCAAGCCGGATTTCGCCGAGGCGTTTCGCAAGCTCGCCGGTCACAAGTCGTTTCAGACCGACGATCCGGTGCTTGCGCGAATGGCATCGCTGGCCACGCAGCCGGACACCTCGCCGAAGGCCGCGGGTAACCTGCATTTCGCGCTCGCCGATATCTATGACAAGGCAGGCGAGGCGGAGACCGCGTTCCACCATTTTCAACTGGGGAACGCCATCAAACGCAAAAGTTTGAAAGGATACGATCCCGATATCGTACTTCGACGCATCGCGCGCACGGCACGTATTTTCAGGGACGATCTGTTCGCCCGGTTCGAGGGTGCCGGCAACACTGACGACCGCCCCGTGTTCATCGTCGGCATGCCCAGGTCCGGCACCACGCTGGTCGAACAGATCCTGGCGTCCCATTCAAAGGTCTTCGCCGCGGGCGAGACCCGGTTTCTGGAAACGCAAATCGCCGATTACATCACGCAAGCGCGCCCCGCCCGCGACTATCCGGAATTCGTGCCGTCGTTCGATGCGGATAACTTGAAAGACATGGGCAGCGCTTACCTAGGCCTGATCTCGAAGGACGCCGGCAATGCGCTCAGGATCACCGACAAGATGCCGCAGAATTTCATCTACGCCGGACTGATCCGCCTGCTTCTGCCCAACGCGCGGATCATCCATTGCCGCCGCGACCCGGTCGACACGTGTTTCTCGTGCTTCAAGAAGTACTTCATGGACGACGTGCCGTTCACGTTCTCGCTCGACGACCTCGCCAATTACTACAAATCCTACCACGCGCTCATGCAGCACTGGCGGGACGTGTTACCGGGCGGCATGCTGGAAATCGACTATGAGGCTGTGGTCGACGATCTGGAAGGGGAGGCGAGGCGGCTGATCGAATACTGCGGTCTCGACTGGGAACCGGCGTGCCTCGACTTTCACAAGACCAAGCGCGATGTCGCCACGGCCAGCAACCTGCAGGTCAGACAACCGATCTACAGGTCCGCGGTTCAAGCCTGGAAGCCGTATGAGGCGTATCTGGGACCTTTGCTCGCGTTGAAGTCACAGTGATTTTCGGCTAAGTTCCAAACATCTAATCGCTTCCATTCAAGGCACTTACCCAACCGCACGGAGTACATCGTCCGCGTCGCGGGACCGGGACGTTCGTATTCATCTGGAAGCTGTCAAAATCGAGGGGGAAATCACATGCTCAAGGTACATAATCTTGCCGATCAAATTTGCGCCCACCGCGACAACGGCGGTCACGCGACGGAAGTCCCAGCCGGCGCCCGTCTGCTGTTCTGCAACGGGCAGGTCGGCGCTCGCCCGGATGCCAGCGTGCCCGAAGATACGAGCGAACAGATCGAGGTTATATTCGAACGGATCGGCGTCATCCTCGAGAACGCTGATATGGATTTCCAGGACATCGCAAAGCTGACCGTCTATGTCACCGACACGTCTATTTTCGATGATTTCTACCGTCTGCGAGGCCGCTATATGGGCGAACACAACCCACCCGTGGTGCTGCTGGTGGTCGGACCGTTCCCGCGCCCGGGCGTACAAATCGAAATCGAAGCCGTCGCCGCCAAGGTGGACTAAGCCCCAACCCGTCGGGCGCCGGGGTGACGTATTTCAAGAACGCGTCAATTTCCTGTGGATAAACCTGTGAACGGGCGCAACATCTGGTGACTTTGGCAGCGGGATATGGAATCCTCATGGGTATGTCACACGCCGATTTCGTTCATCTCCGGACCCACAGCGCGTATTCGCTCTGCGAAGGGGCGATCCCGGCCAAGAATCTGGTCAAGCTCGCCGCCGAGCACGAGATGCCGGCACTGGGACTGACCGATACGGACAACCTGTTCGGCGCGCTGGAGTTCTCGGGCGCGGCGCTGGACGCGGGGGTGCAGCCCATCATCGGCTGCCAGTTGTCGATCAAGCTGGCGGAGGACGCGCAACCGGGATCCAAGCAGGAATTCGAGGAAGGCGCGGTCGTGTTGCTGGCGCAATCGGACGCGGGTTACCGGAATCTGCTGACGCTGCTCAAGGTCGCCTACATGGACAGCGAAGACGCCCACCGCCCGGGCGTCGCGCCGGAAGCGCTGCTCGCCCACGCCGACGGCCTGATCCTGCTGACGGGCGGGGCCGACGGCGCGCTCGGGCGCCTGATCCGCATGGGTAAGACAGCCGAGGCGAATTCGCTGCTGGATCAACTGCAGCAGGCCTTCGACGGCCGCATTTACGTCGAAATCCAGCGTCATGGCATGCCCGAGGAAAAATTAACCGAACCGCAGTTTATCGACTGGGCCTATGCCCGCGACATACCGCTGGTCGCCACCAACGAACCCTATTTCAAGGACGAGAGCTTTCACCGCGCACACGACGCGCTGCTGTGCATCCAGCAGGGCGCGGTACTCTCGCACCCGGATCGCCGCAAAGTCACCTCGGATCATTACTTCAAGTCCGCCGCCGAGATGCGGGCGCTGTTCGCCGACCTGCCGGAAGCGATCGAGAACACCCTCGTCATCGCCCGGCGCTGCGCCATCACCGTCGAGAAGATCGCGCCGATCCTGCCGCCCTACGACTGCGGCGAGGGCCTGACCGAGGCCGACGAACTGAAGCGCCAGGCGCACGAGGGCCTGAGCGAACGTCTCGAGACACATGTCTTTACGGAAGACATGGACGATGCAGCCCGGAAGAAGGCGGAAGCACCGTACCGCGAGCGCCTCGACTACGAGCTCGACGTCATCAACCAGATGGGCTTTCCGGGGTACTTCCTGATCGTTGCCGACTTCATCAAGTGGGCCAAGGAGCAGGGTATTCCGGTGGGGCCGGGGCGTGGCTCGGGTGCGGGTTCCGTGGTCGCCTGGTCGCTGACCATCACCGACCTCGATCCATTGCGCTGGGGCCTGCTGTTCGAGCGGTTCCTGAACCCGGAACGGGTGTCGATGCCGGACTTCGATATCGACTTCTGCCAGGAACGCCGGGACGAAGTGATCCGCTACGTGCAGCAGAAGTACGGTCGCGATCACGTGGCGCAGATCATCACGTTCGGAAAGTTGCAGGCCCGCGCCGTCCTCAGGCACGTCGGTCGGGTGCTGGAGATGCCCTACGGTTTCGTCGACAAGATCTGCAAGATGGTGCCCAACAACCCGGCCAACCCGGTGACCCTGGACGAGGCGATCAAGGGCGAGGAACAGCTTCGCAGCCTGATCGCCAACGAACCGGATGTGCGCGAACTGGTGGAGATCGCGCGCAAGCTGGAAGGGCTCTATCACCACGCGTCGACCCACGCCGCCGGCGTCGTTATCGGTGATCGCCCGCTCGAGGAACTGATCCCGCTCTACCGCGATCCGCGCTCCGACATGCCGGTGACCGGATTTAACATGAAATTCGTCGAAGACGCCGGTCTCGTGAAATTCGACTTCCTCGGCCTCAAGACCCTTTCCGTTCTGACCAAGGCCGAGAATTTCGTCAACGCCAAGCGCGCACAAGGCGAGGAGAAGCTCGATCTCGTAACGATCCCGCTCGACGACAGAAAAACCTACGAGATGATCAGCCGCGGTGACACGACCGGCGTGTTCCAGTTGGAAAGCGCCGGTATGCGCGACGTGCTCCGGGGTCTCAAGCCCGACACCTTCGAGGACATCATCGCCGTCGTCGCGCTCTACCGCCCGGGCCCGATGGACAACATCCCGAGCTATATCAGCCGCAAGCACGGCGAGGAGGAACCGGACTACCTGCACCCGACGCTGGAGCCGGTGCTGAAGGAAACCTTCGGCATCCCGATCTACCAGGAGCAGGTGATGCAGATCGCGCAGGTGCTGTCCGGCTACACGCTCGGCAACGCCGACCTGCTGAGACGCGCCATGGGCAAGAAGATCCAGGCCGAAATGGACATGCAGCGCGAGGCGTTCGTCGACGGCGCCGTCGCCAAGAACGTCGCCAAGAACCAGGCCAACGAAATCTTCAACATCGTCGACAAGTTCGCGGGCTACGGCTTCAACAAGTCGCACGCCGCCGCCTATGCGCTGGTCGCCTATCAGACCGCCTACATGAAGGCCAATCATCCGGTCGAGTTCATGGCCGCGTCGATGGCTTTCGACATGGGCAACACGGACAAGCTCAACGTGTTCCGCCAGGAACTCGATAGGCTCAAAATTCCGCTGCTGCCGCCGGACATCAACGCCTCTGAAGCCTCGTTCGCGGTCGAAAACGTCTCGACGCCGGAGGGGGAGAAAGACGGCGTCCGCTATGCGCTCGCCGCGGTCAAAAACGTCGGCGCCGCGGCCATGGAGGCGCTGGTTCGGGACCGCAGCGAAAACGGCCCGTTCGAGTCCCTGAGCGATTTCGCGAACCGCATCGACCCGCACCTGATCAACAAGCGCCAGCTCGAGAACCTGGTCCGCGCCGGTGCTTTCGACCGGCTCAATAACAACCGCCGCCGCGTACACCGGGGCATCGAGAACATCATTGCCGTCGCCGGCATGGCCGCCAACGACCGCAACTCCGACCAGATGGGCCTGTTCGGCGGCGCCGATGCCAAACCCGAAGAGGTCCGCCTGCCGGACATCGAGGACTGGCAGTCCATGGACCGCCTCAAGGAGGAATTCGACGCCGTCGGTTTCTACCTCTCGGCGCACCCGCTCGATGCCTACGAACGGGTTCTGGCGCGCAAGCGTGTACGTTCGTCGGCGGAGGTCATCGCGGCGCGCGAAACCGGCGCGGTGCGGCTCGCGGGAACATTCGTTTCCAAAAAGGAAATGACGTCGAAGACCGGCAAGCGGTTCGCCTTCGTCGCGTTCTCGGACGCGTCGGGCGTGTTTGAGGCGACGGCGTTCTCGGAAGTGCTGGCACAGTATGCCGAACTGCTGAGCGCCGGGAACTCGATGATCATCGATTGCGCGATCTCGTTCGACGGCGACCAGCCGCGCCTGACCATCCAGCGCATGGAGAATATCGATACCGCCGCCAGCGAGGCCGCCAACGCGGCGCGCGAGATGCACCTGATCGTCGACAGCACCGATCCACTGACCGCTTTGAGCGAAGTGCTGGGCCGGGACCGGGACGTCAACGGCAACGGGAACGGCCGCCGCAAGAAGGGCAAGGTGCTGGTGACCGCGAAAATCCGCGACCGGAACGAGGAAGTACTGATCAACCTCGGCGACGACTACGCGCTATCGCACGAACTTTCGCTCGCCGTCCGTTCGCTGCCGGGCATTCTCGACGTCCGGGAACTTTAGAGCCCCCGCGCCTTCGCGGTCAGGTCCGACAGTGCCTGCTTTTGCTTGCCTTCCTCATCGAAGTTCGCCGGATCGAGCCAGGTCTCGAACGCGTCCTTCAGCGCCGGCCATTCGCTATCGATGATCGAAAACCACGCCGTGTCCCGGTTGCGGCCCTTGTAGATGGTGCATTGTCTGAACACACCCTCGAAGGTGAAGCCGAGGCGCGCCGCGGCGGCCCGCGACTTGGCGTTGGCGTTGTCGCACTTCCATTCGTAGCGGCGGTAGCCAAGCTCGTCGAAGACCCGCGCCATCATCAGGTACATGGTTTCCGTCGCGGCGACCGTCCGCTGCAGCAGCGGTGAGTAGTTGATGTGCCCGACCTCGATCGACCCGATCTTGGGCTCGATCCGCAAATAACTGGCGACGCCAACCGATTTCTCGGTCGCAAGGTCGACAATCGCGTGAAACAGGGGATCGTCGCCGGACGCATCGTTGACTACCCATTCCCGGTAGGCGTCCTCCGTCTCGAACGGCCCGTAGCCCATGTAAGTCCAGATACGGCCTTCCCTGTCGGTCATATTGGCGGCATGCAGGTCCGTTGCGTGCTTTGCGGCGTCCAGCGGCTCGAGGCGACAGGTCCGGCCCTGCATCGGTGTCCTGGGCGGCGGGTCACACGGTTTCCAATCGGGCAGGGGAAAGCCGATCGGCTGGCCGAGATCGTTGGTATGGATCATCGATATCTCCGAATCTGAATTGGCTGGAAAATTACCTCAAAAACTAGCTTTCAAAAGGGCCATTTGAGAAATTTGCCGGAATTCATTGGCCCGGCGACACAATTCGTAACCAACGAGACAGTTCACCGGCATCGCGCACTCGGCTAGACTATTTAGCCGAGGAGAAGCTCATGAGCCCGGATACCGCGGATATCCTGAGATTTCTGGCATTCGGCCTGGTCTGGCTGTTTCCGGTCGCCCTGATTGTGGCGGTGCTGGGCTTTTCCAGTGCCGACGCCAAGGCGAGGCGCGAAGACCCGGGGCCGAACGTTATCGCTTTCCCGGACCCGAAGCCCGCGAAACCCGTTCCCCGGCCGAATTGGCTGTCACGCGTAAAGCGGCTTGCATTCCCGCGCCGCAGCGGTTAAACCACGCGCGATTTCACACGCAGGTTTTGCGGCCGTTCATGCAAATTCATGAACACTGTCGTTCCGGTGCCGGATATCCGGCCACACCTGCGGAGGCTTAACCGGAGAAGGAAAAAGGCTTATGGCGCTTCCCGATTTCACGATGCGTCAGCTTCTCGAAGCTGGCGTGCACTTTGGTCACAACACCCGCCGCTGGAACCCCAAGATGGCACCGTACATCTTCGGCGACCGCAACGGTATCCACATCATCGATCTGCAACAGACGGTACCGCTCCTGCACCAGGCGATGGTCGCCGTCCGCGACGTCACCAAGTCGGGCGGCCGCGTGCTGTTCGTCGGTACCAAACGCCAGGCGCAAAAGCGCGTCGCCGAGGCCGCAAAGCGGTGCGGCCAGTACTACGTCAACCACCGCTGGCTCGGCGGCATGCTGACCAACTGGCGAACCATTTCCAACTCGATCAAGCGCCTCAAGGATCTTGAGGAGATGCTTGCCAACGAAACCGAAATGCAGGGTCTGACCAAAAAAGAACAGCTCATGATGACCCGCGAGATGGAAAAACTCGAGCGTGCACTTGGCGGCATCAAGGACATGGGCGGTTTGCCCGACATCCTGGTCATTATCGATACGACCAAGGAAGACATCGCCATCAACGAGGCCAACAAGCTGGGCATCCCGGTCGTCGGCATCATCGACTCCAACGCCGATCCGGAAGGCATCACGCATCCGATCCCGGGCAATGACGATGCAATCCGCGCCATCGGCCTCTACTGCGATCTGATGGTCGGCTCGGTGCTCGACGGCATTCAGGCCGAGATCGGCGTCGCCGGCGGCGACATCGGCGAGAGCGAGGCGCCTGCCGAGGAACTGCCCGCCGAGCCGGAAGCCGCGGTCGTGGCCGAGGCCACACCGGAAGCGGCCGCCGAGCCAGCCGGCGAGGAAACCACCGAGGCGGAAACGGCTGCTGCCGAGGCGCCCGCCGAGGAAGAAGCAGCCAAGAGCTGATCGAACGTAAGCGGGGCGGGGGCCGAAATTCGGTTCCCGCTTACCGCAGAAACGATAACGAATTCGGACTGACAAGGAAGAACGATGGCTGAGATCACTGCAGCATTGGTTAAGGAACTGCGCGAGAAAAGCGGCGCAGGCATGATGGATTGCAAGAAGGCGCTGGCCGAAAATGACGGCGACCTGGAAGCCGCGGTCGACTGGCTCCGCACCAAAGGTCTGGCGGCCGCCGCCAAGAAGGCCGGCCGTGTCGCCGCCGAGGGCCTTGTTGCCGTGCACGTCGACGGCACCAAGGGCGCAGTCTGTGAAGTGAATGCGGAAACCGACTTCGTTGCTCGTAACGACGCTTTTCAGGCGCTGGTCGGCAACGTCGCCAAACTCGCGGTCGAAGCGGGCGACGACGTCGACGCATTGAACGCCATGGATTACCCGGGCACCGGACGCACTGTCGCGGAGGAGGTGACGCACAACGTCGCCACCATCGGCGAAAACATGAACATCCGCCGCATCGCCTCGCTCGCCGTCGAGAAAGGCGTACTGGCGAGCTACGTGCACAACCAGCTCGTACCGGGTCTCGGCAAGATCGCCGTGCTGGTGGCGCTGGAAAGCGACGGCGGCACCGACGGTCTGGAAGACATCGGCAAACAGATCGCCATGCACATCGCAGCGGCGCGGCCGCAAGCCATCGGCCGTGATGACCTGGACCAGGAAGCGGTCGACCGCGAACGTCAGGTGCTCGTCGAGCAGGCGCGCGAATCGGGCCGTCCGGACGACATCATCGAGAAAATGGTCGAAGGCCGCCTGCGCAAGTTCTACGAGGAAGTCTGCCTGCTGGAACAGACGTTCGTGATCGACGGCGAAAGCAAGGTCGAGAAGATCGTCGAAGACGCCGGCAAGGCAGCCGGCGGCACCGTGAAAGTTGCGGGATTCAAGCTTTTCGTGCTCGGCGAGGGCATTGAGAAGAAAGAAGACGACTTCGCTGCCGAAGTCGCCGCAGCCGCCGGCGGCAATTAAAATCGGGGCCGGTGCGGCGCCCACCGGGGTGCCGCACCGATTTCCGGTCGTGATGGCCGGGAACCCTGTTATATTGGGAGATGGGCCGGGATTCGGCCTTTTCTTTTACACGTCCGTGATGTGTTGGTTATGATCTGGGCAGGGAGCGGGAATGAGTACACACAAACAATACAAGCGTGTACTGCTGAAACTGTCCGGAGAGGCCCTGATGGGGGATCAGGGCTTCGGGCTCGATTCCGACACGGTCGGCCGCATCGCCGAAGAAGTTAAATCCGTCCACGAAACCGGCGTCCAGGTATGCCTTGTCATCGGCGCCGGCAATATCTTCCGCGGCGTCTCGTTGGCGGCGGCCAACATCGAGCGGACGACGGGCGATTACATGGGTATGCTGGCGACGGTGCTGAATGCGCTGGCCATGCAGAGCATGCTCGAAAGCAAAGGCGTCACCACCCGCGTGCTTTCCGCCATTCCGATGTCGGCGGTCTGCGAACCCTATATCCGCCGCCGTGCCGTCCGGCACATGGAAAAGGGACGGGTGGTCATTTTCGCCGCCGGCACCGGCAATCCGTTCTTCACCACCGATACGGCGGCGGCCTTGCGGGCCGTCGAAATGAACTGCGACGCCCTTCTCAAGGGGACGCAGGTCGACGGTGTCTATTCATCGGACCCGAAAACCGACAAAAATGCGGAACGGTACGATCAGTTGAGCTATCAGGAGGTTCTGACCAAGAACCTCCGGGTCATGGATACATCGGCAATCGCACTGGCGCGTGAAAACTCGGTTCCCATTCTGGTCTTTTCCATTCACAATCCGGGCGCGTTCGCGGACGTCGTCAACGGAAAGGGTACGTTCACGACAATCTCGGATAACAAAAGCTAAGGGAGGCGTTGATGAGCGACATCAACGGCGCGAGAAAAGATATCAATCACCGGATGGCACGGGCCGTGGAGGTCCTGCACGAGGAATTCGGCGGGCTCAGGACCGGCCGTGCATCCACCAGCCTGCTGGATCCGATCCAGGTCAATGCCTACGGCTCGATGATGCCGCTCAACCAAGTCGGCAGCGTCTCCGTACCGGAAGCACGGATGCTGTCGGTGCAAGTCTGGGACAAATCCAACGTCAAGGCGGTGGAAAAGGCGATCGTGGAGTCGGGGCTCGGCCTCAACCCGGCGGTGGACGGGACTTTGGTCCGTATTCCGATCCCGCCGCTCAGCGAAGAACGCCGCCAGGAACTGGTCAAGGTCGCCGGAAAGTATGCCGAAGAGGCCAAGATCGCCGTTCGGAACGTCCGCCGCAGCGCGCTGGACGACCTTAAAAAAGCCGAAAAGGACGGCGACATTCCGCAAGATGCACTGCACGACTACTCGGAAGAAGTGCAGGAACTGACGGACAAGCACATCGCCGACATCGACGAGGCGCTTGCCAACAAAGAGCAGGAGATCATGCAGGTCTAATCATGAGCATTGCGCCGCTCACCACTTCGGAAGGGTCCTCCGTACCGATCCACGTTGCGATCATCATGGACGGGAACGGCCGCTGGGCAAATGCGCGTGGCAAGCCGCGCTCAATGGGGCATAAAGCCGGTGCCGAGGCCGTTCGGCGCACTTTGGAAGCGGCTGCAGATAACGGCGTTAAATATCTGACATTATTCAGCTTTTCCTCCGAGAACTGGAAGCGGCCGGCAAACGAAGTCGCCGACCTGATGGGCCTGCTCAGGCTCTATCTGAAAAAAGAGCTGGATTCACTCTGCGAGAAGGGCGTGCGGCTTCGCGTAATCGGCGACAGAACCCGCCTGGCGGCGGACATCGTCGCCGCCATCGAGGACGCGGAACGACGCACCGCCGACAACACGCGGTTGACGCTGATCCTCGCTCTCAGTTACGGGTCACGGGACGAATTGACGATGGCCGCCAGAAAACTGGCGGAACGCGTCGAGAAAGGCGAGATCTCGGCAGCGGATATCGATGAGAGCGCGTTCGAAACTGCGCTCTACACCCACGATATTCCGGACCCGGACCTGTTGATCAGGACAAGTGGCGAGAAACGGATCAGCAATTTCCTCTTATGGCAACTCGCCTATGCCGAGTTCGTTTTCATCGACAAGCACTGGCCGGATTTCGATGCCGACGACCTGGCCGATGCGATCAAGGAGTACGGGCGACGTGAACGCCGCTTCGGCACCAGTCACACCTGAGCAACGGTTGTCGGGCACCAGTCTACGTGCCGTTTCGGCACTGGTACTGGCCTTACCGGCACTGCTTGCCGTCTACTTCGGACCGCCGTGGTTCACCGCGATGGTGCTGATCACTGCCGCCGCGATGGGATGGGAATGGTCGCGGATGTGCGGCGGCGACGTGAAGTGGCTGATCGCCGGCGCCCTCTATATCGCTATTCCGTCCGGCGCGCTGATCTGGCTGCGCGGCGAGGCAACGCCGGGCATGATCACCATTTTCTGGCTGTTCGCCGTCGTCTGGAGCGCCGATATCGCCGCGTACCTGTCCGGCCGCAGTATCGGCGGCCCCAAGCTTGCGCCCAGCATCAGTCCCAAGAAGACATGGGCCGGTTTCGTTGGCGGCGTCACCTGCGCAACCGTCGTCGCGGGTGCCTTCGCCGTTTACTGGGATGAACCGCCGTTATCACTGGCTCTCTGGGGAGCGGTCGTGGCGATCGCCAGCCAGGCCGGCGATCTGCTCGAAAGCGGGGTCAAACGCCATTTCGGGGTCAAGGACAGTTCGGCGCTGATACCCGGTCACGGCGGCGTGCTGGACCGTGTCGACGCGCTCGTCGCGGGCGCTGTCGCGATAGCGCTGCTCAAGTACATACTGGGGCGGAGTGTCATGCCATGGCTGTAGTCAGCCCCGTCCCGGCGGAAGGCAAGGCACCGCGCACCGTAACGGTGCTGGGGTCGACCGGATCGGTCGGCTGCAACACGATAGACCTGATCCGCCGCTCGCCCGACCGTTTCCAGGTCGATACGCTGAGCGGCCACAGCAACGTCACGCTCCTTGCCCAGCAGGCCATCGAAGTCGGTGCGAGTATGGCGGTCGTGGCCGACGAGAGCCTCTACAATGACCTGAAATCGGCCCTTTCCGGGAGTGGCATCGAAGCCGCCGCCGGACGAAACGCCTTGATCGAAGCGGCAATGCGGCCGACCGACTGGGTGATGGCGGCGATTGTCGGCGCGGCGGGGCTGGCCCCGACTCTCGAAGCGGTTCGGCGCGGCGCGATCGTCGGACTCGCCAACAAGGAATGCCTGGTTTCCGCCGGCGAGTTTTTCTGCCGCGAGGTCGCCGGCGCCAACGCCCGGCTGATCCCGGTCGATTCCGAGCACAGCGCGATTTACCAGGTCTTCGACTTCGAACGTCCGGAGCGCGTCGAGAAAATCGTTCTGACCGCCTCGGGCGGGCCATTCCGCGAACGCGCCCTGGACTCCCTGACCGAGGTCACGCCCGCGGAAGCGGTAGCGCACCCGAACTGGTCCATGGGCGCCAAGATATCAGTCGATTCAGCGACGATGATGAACAAGGGGCTCGAACTCATCGAGGCCTACCACCTGTTTCCGGTATCGGGCGACCAGATCGATATTCTGGTGCATCCGCAGTCCGTCATTCACAGCATGGTCGAATACGTCGACGCCTCGGTGCTGGCGCAACTCGGCACGCCGGACATGCGGACACCGATCGCCTTTGCGCTGGCATGGCCGGACCGCATGGATGCGCCGTCCCCCAGGCTCCGGCTTGAAGATATTCAGACGCTGACTTTCGAGGCACCGGATCCGAAGCGTTTCCCGGCACTGAGACTGGCACGCGAGGCACTGAATATCGGCGGTTCCGCGCCGACTGTGCTCAACGCCGCCAACGAAGTCGCCGTCAATGCATTCCTGCAAGGCAAGCTGGGTTTCCTCGAGATCGCCCAGGTCGTCGAACGCACGATGGACCGCATGCCGAGACAACATCTGACATCGCTCGACGACGTCATTGCCATCGACGAGGAGGCACGCCACCTCGCCTCCGGCGGATAAACGAAGAGGATTTCATCGCCCGTATGTTGACGGATACCCTCCGCACGCGCATATCTGGTCTGGTGCAGAAAAAAATCAATGATTAAAGGCCCGTAATGGAATTCGATACCCTCAATACCGTGCTCTGGTTTCTGGTTGTCCTCTCGATCATCGTGTTCGTTCACGAATGGGGGCACTACTGGGTCGCACGGCGCAACGGCGTTCGCGTCGAGGTGTTTTCCATCGGCTTCGGGCCGGAGATTTTCGGATGGTACGACAAGGCCGGCACACGCTGGCGGGTCAGCGCGGTGCCGCTCGGCGGCTACGTCAAGATGTTCGGCATGGCCGAGGAAGGCGAGGCCGACAGCGCCCAGTCCTTCCTTGAAAAGGGAGTCGGCGATGATACCGGCGGACCGCACGAGTTGACGGACGAGGAACGGGACGTCTCGTTCGCGCACAAGACCGTCGGGCAGCGTGCCGCCATCGTGTTTGCCGGTCCGGCCATCAATTTCATTTTCGCGATGCTGGTGCTGGCGGCGATCGCCATGACGGTCGGCGTACCGCAGGTAAAGGTTTCGGTCGGTGAGGTAGTTGCCGATTCAGCAGCGGCGACAGCGGGAATCCAGGCCGAGGACGTGCTCGTCCGCATCAACGACAAGAAGATTTCCAATCCGACGGTCGTCCAGGAAGTCGTTTCCGGAAACGCCGGACAAAGGATGCCGCTTGTCGTTCTGCGCGACGGCCGGGAGGTGGAACTGAGCGTCACACCGGATACGGTCGACCAGGACGGCAGGGAAGTCGGCCGGCTCGGTATCCGGATGCAGGGCATCATCGGTGAGCACCAACGGCTCAACCCGTTGACCGCGGCCTGGTTCGGGGTCGAAAAAACCGTGACGATTACCGGGCAGGCGCTCAACAACATCGGCAAACTGCTGATCGGCCAGGGCAACTTCAAGGACCTGGGCGGTCCGATCGCGATCGCGCAAATGTCGGGTCAGGCAGCGGAGCAAGGGGCGCTGCAACTGTTCTTCTTCATGGCCGTGCTGTCGATCAATCTCGGCCTGATCAACCTGTTTCCGATCCCGATCCTCGACGGCGGGCATCTGCTGTTCATGGGAATCGAAGCCATCAGGGGGCGGCCGCTGGGCGAGCGCGCTCAAGAATACGGTTTCCGAATTGGGCTGGCCTTGGTACTGATTCTCATGGTATCTGTGACTTGGAATGATATCGTTCGGGTGCTAGGACTGTAGTCCGTAAGGCGTTGAATCCGAATGTTTTAACGCCTCGGAGACTGCGGGCGCGGCGAATGGGGAGAGAAGCGTGACGGGATTGGCCCGGCTTACGGCGGTTGCTTTGATGACAGCGGCCATGGGGCCGCTTTCTTCATTAACCATACATGCATCCGCTGCCGAACCGGTTGAGCTTGCGCAGGCAGACGCCATCCGTTCTATCGAGGTTCGTGGCGCGCAGCGTGTCGACCCCGGCACCGTGCGCTCGTACATGGTGATCCAGGAAGGCGACCCCTTCGACCCCCGACGCATTGACCGGTCCCTGAAAAGCTTGTTCGCGACCGGACTGTTTGCCGATATCTCGCTGCGTCGCGAGGGCAGCACCCTCGTCGTCAACGTGGTTGAAAACCCGATCATCAACCGCATCGCTTTCGAAGGGAATGACGAGTTCGGCGACGAAACGCTCGAAGCCGAGATTTCCCTCCGGCCGCGCGTGATCTATACCCGCACGAAGGTCCAGGACGACGTGAAGCGGATTCTGACGCTTTACCGGCAAAACGGCCTGTTCGCCGTAACGGTCGAGCCGAAGATTATTCAACTCGAGCAGAATCGTGTCGACCTCGTGTTCGAAGTGGCGGAAGGCGAGGAAACCGAAATCGGTTCGATCCGTTTCATCGGCAACCGGGAGTTCAGCGACGGTCGTTTGCGCGAGGTGATTCAAACCCGCGAAACCGCCTGGTGGCGGTTCTTCTCGACCGACGACGTCTACGACCCGGACCGGATCAACCTCGACCGTGAACTGCTTCGCCGTTTCTATCTTTCGAACGGCTATGCGGACTTCAAGGTAAACACGGCGGTTGCCGAACTGACGCCGGACAAAAGGGCATTTTTCCTGACGTTCGCCGTCGAGGAAGGCGAGCGCTATCAGTTCGGGGAAATCGAAATCGATGCCCGCCTCAAGGATCTCAAGGCGGAAGAACTGCAAACCGCTCTCGAGGTCGAAGCAGGCGACTGGTACAGCGCCGAGGAGGTGGACAAAACCATCGACCGCTTGACCGAGCAAGTCGGCACGCTCGGATACGCGTTCGTTGAAGTCCGGCCTCGCGTGAACCGTGACCGAGAACAGAAATCCATCAACGTCAAATACGTCATTAACGAAGGTCCGCGCGTGTTCGTCGAGCGGATCAACATCGCCGGCAACGTCCGCACCCTGGACAAGGTCGTCCGCCGCGAGTTCCAGCTTGTCGAGGGCGATGCCTTCAACGCCTCGAAGTTGCGCCGCTCGAAAACACGGATCCAGAACCTCGGGTTCTTCGAAAAGGTCGAGATCGAACAGGTCCCCGGTTCCGCGCCGGACAAGACGATCATCAACGTTAACCTGGAGGAGCAGCCGACTGGTCAGATCACGCTCGGTGCCGGTTTCTCGTCGACCGTCGGTGTGCTCGGCGATATTCGTTTGCAGGAACGGAACTTCCTTGGCCGTGGTCAGAATCTCAGCTTGCAGCTTCAAATCGCCGCCGAGGCCTCGCAGGTCGACCTGAGCTTCACCGAACCCTATTTCCTGGGACGTGAAATCAGTGCCGGCTTCGATGTGTTCCGCACCACCCGTGACTTGCAGGACACCAGCTCGTTCGACTTGGAACGTACGGGGGGCCGTTTGCGCGCAGGTTACCGGATTTCGGAATACCTCAGCGAAAGCTGGCGTTACACGTTCCGCGTTTCCGATATTTCCGATGTCGACAGCGGCGCTTCGTCGTTGATCCGCGAACAGGAGGGCGAGGAGACGCTTTCCGAAATCGGCCATACGATCGCCTACGACCGCCGCGACAGCATCATCAAGCCGACCGACGGCTATCTTCTTAGACTCGATACCGATCTGGCCGGACTGGGGGGATCGCTTTACCACGTCCGGAATACCGCGAAGGCCAATTATTTTTATCCGTTGGCGGACCAATGGGTCATCCAAACCAAGGGCGAGTTCGGCTATATCGTCGGTTTGGGTGAAGACGTTGCCCTGTCCGAACGTTTCTTCCTCGGCGGCGAGGACGTTCGCGGCTTCGCGACAGCGGGTCTCGGTCCGCGCGATACGGCGACGGACGACGCCCTGGGCGGCGAGTGGATGTACGCCGCGACCCTTGCGTTGACGTTCCCGACCGGATTACCCGAGGAATTGGGGATCGGCGCCCGGATGTTTACGGATATCGGCTCTTCCGGATCGCTGTCGCCGACGAATTCGACGACGGTCGACGAGGATTCATTGCGTATGGGTGTCGGGGCAGGCATAACATGGGAGTCGCCTTTCGGACCGCTGGGTATCGACCTTGCATATCCGGTCCTGAAGGAAGATTTCGACGAAAAGGAATATGTGCGGGTTAATTTCGGCACACGATTTTAGGAGGCCCCCTTGTTAGCAAGATTTATTGCGGTTTCGTTGGTTTTGGCCGCCGCCGCCACGATTCCGGTAAAAAGCGTATCCGCGCAATCCGCCGCCGGCATCGAAGCACCGGTCGTCACCGTACTGGACATCGGCAAGATTCGCCGTGACGCCGCGTCGGTAAAATCGATCCGCGAGCAGATCGTGACTTACCAAAACAAGGTTCAGGGCGAGATCCAGAAAGAGCAGGAAGCCCTAAGAGAGGCGCAGCAGGAACTTGCCAAAAAGCAGTCTCTCCTGGCTCCGGAAGCGTTCGCAGAGGAGCGCCGCAAATTCGAACAGCGCGTGGTCGGCGTCCAGAAAATGGTCCAGGAACGCCGCCAGGCTCTTGAAGAGAGCCAAAACAAGGCGATGGTTCAGGTCGAACGGGCGCTGAACGAAATCGTCGCCTCGGTCGCAGAGAAAAACGGTTACGACGTAATTTTGCGTCTGGGCCAGATCGTATACGTAAAAACCGACCTGGATATTACCGGCATCGTGCTTCAGGAGCTCGATAAAAAGCTGCCGAGTGTTCAGGTCAACCTTCCGAACAACTAGGAAAAATGGCTGACTCCCGGTTCTTTTCCAACGCCGGGCCGTTCAGTCTGGCGCGCATCGCCGAGACGGCGGGTGCGGAGATCGTCGGCACGGACGATACGGACCGTCTGTTCCAGGACGTGATGCCCATCGACCGGGCCGGTGACGAACACGTGAGCTTTCTGGACAATCGAAAATACACGGACAAGTTCCGTGCGTCTTCTGCCGGTGCCTGCCTTGTCGCGCCGGACATGGTCAAGCTTGCGCCGGCGGACATGTGCCTGTTGGTGACCGCTGAACCTTATCACGCTTACGCACGGGTGGCGGCGCTGTTCTACCCCATGCCGGCATCCACGGGCGAAGTCCATCCATCGGCGGTCGTCGCGGACGACGCGAACGTCGGCAACGGTGTCGAGATCGGGCCGTGCGCCGTGATCGGCAGCGGTGCGGAAATCGGCCGCGGCTGTATTATCGAAGCGGGCGCGGTAATCGGCACCGGTGTCGAAATCGGCGAGAACACTCGGATCGGCGCGAATGCCACCGTCGCCAATGCCTGCATCGGGGCCGACACCATCATTCATAGCGGCGTGCGGATTGGCCAGGACGGGTTCGGCTTCGCCATGGGCCCGGGGGGGCATGTAAAAGTGCCGCAACTCGGCCGCGTCATGATCGGCGACAACGTCGAGATCGGCGCAAACACGACGGTCGATCGGGGTGCTGGACCGGACACGGTCATTGGTAACGGCACCAAGATCGACAATCTCGTGCAGATTGCCCACAACGTTCGGATCGGACAGAATTGCGTTATCGTCAGCCATGCCGGAATCTCCGGCAGCACCGAACTTGGCGATTTCGTCGTGGTGGCCGGACAGGTCGGCATCGCGGGGCATTTGAAGATCGGCAGCGGTTCGAGAATTGCGGCGCAAAGCGGTGTCATGCGCAATGTCGAGCCGGGGCAGGAAGTGGGCGGCAGCCCGGCGAAACCGGTACGTGCCTGGCTGAAGGAAGTGGCTATGATCGAACGATTGGCCAAGAAGAGGAGGGGGGACTAGGGATGGACGCGGAGACCAGGACCGGTCACGAGGTCGATGTCACCGGCATCATGGAGCGGATACCGCACCGGTACCCGTTTCTTCTGATCGACAAGGTCGTCGATATTCAGCCCGGTGAGAGCGCCACCGGTATCAAGAACGTAAGCGTCAACGAGCCGTATTTCGAGGGCCATTTCCCGGGACACCCGATCATGCCGGGCGTGCTGATCGTTGAGGCGATGGCACAAACCGCCGCCATCGTCGTCATTGAGGCGCTGGAAGATACCGCATCCGACAAGCTGGTTTACTTCATGTCGATCGATAGCGCACGGTTCCGCAAACCGGTGCTGCCCGGACACACGTTGAAACTGGAAGTCGTGAAAGAGCATAGCCGTGGCAAGGTCTGGCGTTTCAAGGGTACGGCGAAATCCGACGGCACAGTCATGGCGGAAGCCGTTTTCACGGCGATGATCGTCGATCAGGCGGATTAGGACACAGATATGTCGGGAATTCATTCAACCGCGATAGTCGATCCGGCGGCGGAACTTGGCGAAGATGTCAGGATCGGTGCGTATTCGGTTGTCGGTCCCGGCGTCAGGCTGGAAGACCGAGTGGAGCTGATGTCGCATGTCGTCGTCGCCGGCGATACGACGGTCGGCGCGGAAACCCGTATTTTTCCGTTTTCGTCGATCGGCCACCAGCCGCAGGATCTCAAATACAAGGGAGAGGCTTCGTCGCTCCGGGTCGGGAAACGCAACGTTATCCGCGAACACGTCACGATGAACCCCGGCACCGAAGGCGGCGGTCTCCTGACCAAGACCGGTGACGACTGCCTGTTCATGGTGGGTGCGCACGTCGCGCACGATTGCCAGCTCGGCAACAACGTGATCCTGGTGAACAACGCAACCCTGGCCGGTCACGTTGTCGTCGAAGACTGGGCCATCATCGGCGGACTGTCGGCGGTGCACCAATTCGTCCGGGTCGGTAAACACGCCATGATCGGCGGGATGAGCGGTGTCGAGCATGACGTCATTCCATACGGCACGGTGACCGGCAATCGGGCAAAGCTGGAAGGTCTCAACATCGTCGGCCTCAAACGCCGCGGTTTCTCGCGCGACATGATTCACGAAATCCGCAAGGCCTACCGCATGATCTTCGCCGAGGAAGGCACCATGGCGGAGCGGCTGCAGGACGTGATCGAGGATTTCTCCGACAACGAACCGGTAATGGAAATCGTCAACTTCATCCAGAGCGACTCGTCGCGCCGAATCTGCCAGCCGCACATGGAAGATGCCGCATAACCGGATCGGTATACTCGCCGGCGGCGGCAAGTTGCCGGCCCTTGTCCGCGACGCCTGCCGCCGACAAAACCAAGCCTACCATGTGATCGTTTTCGAGGGGCAGGGCAGCCCCGACGCGTTCGGCGACGACAGTCATGCCGTCATTCGCCTCGGTGCGGGTGGTGCCACCATCAAGAACCTCAAAAGCGAAGGCTGCGACACCCTGGTGATGGCGGGTACGATCCGTCGCCCGGGCATGAGGGAACTGTGCCCCGACTGGTGGGGCGTGAAATTCTTCGCGACCAGCGGTGCCCAGGCATTCGGCGACGACGGCCTTTTAACGGCACTCATCAGGGCATTGGAAGGAGAGGGATTCAATGTCATCGGTGCCGATGAACTGTTGCCCGACTTTTTGATGCCGCGCGGCCTGATCGGCGGCATTGCACCGGATGAGCAACAAATGCCCGACGTCGCAGCGGCGCTCCGTGCGGCCATGGCGCTGGGCGCGCGCGATGCCGGCCAGGCGGCGGTGGTACGCGGCGGTGAGGTCATCGCCGAGGAAGATGCCGCCGGCACGGATGCAATGCTGAAGCGCCTTGCCGCGGCAGGTAACACCGGCGGCGTGCTCGCCAAGACCCTGAAGCCCGGCCAGGAACGCCGGGCCGACCTGCCGACGGTTGGGCCGGAGACCGTGATGAATGCGCGCGCGGCCGGGCTTGGCGGCATCGTGATCGAGGCCGGCAACGCGTTTCTGCTCGATCCGGAAGGCACCAGGAAAGCGGCCGACGACGCCGGTCTGTTTGTGATCGGCGCCGATGCCGACGGGAACTGGCAATAATGAGCGACGCGTTACACGTTTACCTGATCGCCGGCGAGCCGTCGGGCGACGTGCTCGGCATGCGCCTGATGGAAGGGATCAAGAATCTCGCCGGCGGCCGCGAGATCGTCTTCTCCGGCATCGGCGGGCCGTTGATGACCGGTAGCGGGCTGGAAAGCCTGTTCCCGATGGATGAACTGACCGTGATGGGACTGGCCGAAGTGCTGCCGCGCATTCCGAATATCCTCGGCCGCATTCGCGAGACGGCGGACGACATACGGGACAAGAAGCCGGACGTGGTCGTCACCATCGATGCGCCGGACTTTTGCTTCCGCGTCGCCAAACGGCTTCGGGGCGCGGACGTAAAGATCGTGCATTACGTGGCACCGTCGGTCTGGGCATGGCGCCCGGGCCGGGCCAGGAAGGTCGCACGCCTCGTCGATCACGTGATGTGCCTGCTGCCGTTCGAGCCGCCGTATTTCGAGCGCGCCGGTGTCGAGGCGACCTTCGTCGGACATTCGATCCTCGAAAGCGGCGCCGACAAGGGCGACGGCGCGGCATTCCGCGCGCGCCACGGGATCGATACCGACGAAAAGGTCCTGCTGGCGCTGCCCGGCAGCCGCATGAGCGAGATTTCGCGTCTCGTCGACATCTTCGGGGAGACGATCCGCCGCACCACGGCCATCGTCGGCCCGTGCCGCGTCGTGGTGCCGACCCTGGGCGGAATCGCGAACCAGGTCCGGATCCGCACGTCGGACTGGGACAACACGCTGATCGTCGACGACGAGACGCAGAAATACGATGCCTTCGCCGCCGCTGACGCGGCGATCGCGGCGAGCGGGACGGTATCGCTGGAACTCGCCATGGCCGGCGTGCCGATGCTGATTGCCTACCGCCTGGCGCCGGTCACCGGTTTCCTCGCCAAGCGCCTGATCCGTGTCGAGTATGCATCCATCGTCAATCTGATCCTCGACAGACCGGCCATTCCCGAGTTTCTGCAGGAAAACTGCACGCCCGAAGCGATGACGCCGGCGCTTGCCGATTTGTTGCGCTCGTCGGACGACCGGCGCGAGCAGATAGCGGAGACCGGAACGGCACTGGACGCCCTGAAACCCGGAGACGATCCGCCGTCGGTCGCCGCCGCGCGGGTCGTCATGTCCATCGCCGGTAAATAAAAACGGCGCGGGATTGCTCCCGCGCCGCCGAAGAGTGACCTTGCTACGCTATCAGCGCTTTTTGACGTCGACGTAGTCGCGCTGCTCAGACCCGGTGAAGAGCTGACGCGGACGGCCGATTTTCTGGCTCGGATCCTCGATCATCTCGTTCCACTGGGCAATCCAGCCAACGGTCCGGGCCACGGCGAACAGCGCCGTGAACATGGTCGTCGGAATGCCCATCGCCTTGAAAATGATGCCCGAATAGAAGTCGACATTCGGATACAGCTTCTTCTCGATGAAGTAATCGTCCTCGAGCGCAATCTTTTCCAGTTCGAGCGCGATCTCGAGGAGCGGCTCGTCGTGTACGCCGAGTGCATCCAGCACCTTGTGGCACTGCGTCCGCATAACGCGCGAGCGCGGGTCGAAATTCTTGTAGACCCGGTGCCCGAAGCCCATCAGACGGAACGAATCTTCCTTGTCCTTGGCTTTTTCGACGAACGTGCCGACATTCGACTTGTCGCCGATTTCCTCCAGCATGTTCAGCACCGCCTCGTTGGCGCCGCCGTGCGCGGGGCCCCAGAGAGACGCGATACCGGCGGAAATGCAGGCGAACGGATTGGCGCCGGACGACCCGGCGAGGCGGACCGTCGACGTCGAGGCGTTCTGTTCATGATCCGCATGCAGAATAAGGATGACGTCCATGGCACGCGCCAGAACCGGGTCGATCTCGTATTCCTCGCACGGTGTCGAGAACATCATGTGCAGGAAGTTTTCGGCATAGCGGAGCTTGTTCTTCGGATAGATATAGGGCTGGCCCAGGTTGTACTTGTAGGCCAGCGCCGCGATCGTCGGCATCTTGGCGATCATCCGATAGGACGACACCATGCGGTGCTTCGGATCCGAAATGTCGGTGGAGTCGTGATAGAATGCCGAAAGCGCGCCGACCATACCGCACATCACCGCCATCGGGTGCGCATCGCGGCGGAATCCACGCAAGAACGTGTTCATCTGCTCGTGGATCATCGTGTGATATGTGATGTCGTGCTCGAACTTCTCTTTCTGGTCAGCGGTCGGAAGCTCCCCGTAAAGAAGCAGATAGCAGACTTCCATGAAGTCCGACTTCTCCGCCAGTTGCTCGATCGGATATCCGCGATAAAGGAGCACGCCGTTGTCACCGTCGATGTAGGTGATCTTCGATTCACAGCTACCGGTCGAGGTGAAGCCCGGATCGTAGGTGAAGCAACCGGTCTGCGCATAAAGCTTGCGGACGTCGATCACGTCCGGGCCAAGCGTCCCGTGCATCACCGGCAAGTCCCAGCTCTCGCCACTCGTATTGTCGGTGAGGGTAAAGCTTCTTTCGTTACTCATTCAGGTCTCTCCTCTGTTGAGCGCGGCCCGGACTTCGGACCGCGGGCACGCCCCCCGCAGAGGACGCGTCGTTGTTGCTGCCGATGGCGTGTCAGTGCACGTCATCCAGCCGGGCGAGGGATTCATCGCGGCCCAGAACGGCCATCACCTCGAATATGCCGGGCGAAACGGTGGTGCCCGTAAGCGCCGCACGGAGCGGTTGCGCCACCTTGCCGAGCTTCAACTCATGGGTTTCGGCATAAGCCTTGGCGGCGGTTTGAATATTTTCTTCCGTCCACTCGTCGATTTCGGCGACGTCGGCGCGAAAAGCGGTCAGCGTCCGTTTCGCCTCGTCGGTCAGGATTTGCGAGGCTTTCTCGTCCGGTTTAAGCGGACGTGAAATTGCATAAAATATAGCGTTTTCAGCAAGTTCTTTTAAGTTCTTAGCGCGCTCTTTTAACCCATCCATACCCATTTTTACCCGAGCGGCAGCCCCTTCGGCAAGCTTTCCATCAAGGGTATTCTCGAGCCTCTCCATGACCAATTCGGTCAATCGTTCGTTATCGGCCTGACGAATGTAGTGACCGTTCAACGATTCCAGTTTCTGGAAGTCGAACCGCGCTGAACCGCGGCCGACAGCCTCCAGGCCGAACCATTCGATTGCCTGTTCGGTGGAGATGATCTCCTCGTCGCCGTGCGACCACGAAAGCCGCATCAGGTAGTTCCTGAGCGCTTCCGGCAGGTAACCCATGTCCCGGTAGGCATCGACACCGAGGGCGCCGTGCCGCTTCGAGAGTTTGGCCCCGTCGGGTCCGTGAATCAGCGGAATGTGCGCGAACTCTGGCAACGGCCAGTCCATGGCCTTGAACAATTGCACCTGCCGGAACGCGTTGACGAGGTGGTCGTCGCCGCGGATCACGTGCGTGATTCCCATGTCGTGATCGTCGACGACGACCGCCAGCATGTAGGTCGGGGTGCCGTCGGCGCGCATCAGCACCATGTCGTCCAACTGTTCGTTGGCGACCTCGACCCGGCCCTGCACCAAGTCCTCGATCACGGTTTCGCCTTCCTGCGGGGCGCGCAGCCGGATGGCCGGATCGACGCCCTCCGGGGCTTCGGACGGGTCGCGGTCGCGCCAGGTGCCGTCGTACATGCGCTTCCAGCCCTCGGCGCGGGCTTTCTCCCGCATTTCCGCCAATTCCTCGGTCGAGCAGTAGCACCTGTATGCCAAGCCCTTGTCGAGCAGCACCTGTACCACTTCCTGATGACGCTCGCGCCGTGCGAACTGGGAAACGGCGTCGCCGTCCCAATCGAGGCCGAGCCACGTCAGACCGTCATAGATCGCCTCGACCGCTTCGTCCGTGGAGCGTGCACGGTCCGTATCCTCGATCCGGAGCAGGAACCTGCCGCCGTCGCCGTATTGCTCGTGATGCTTCGCGAACAGCCAGTTGAACAGCGCCGTGCGGGCACCGCCAATGTGCAGGAATCCGGTCGGCGAAGGGGCGAAACGGGTGACGACGGGCATGAAATCTCCTTGAAAACCACGGCCCTGGAACCGGGACGCGGAGAGTATCTATCACAAATATCTCGCGCGTGCAGCATAAACGCGCAGGGTGCGGAAAACCACGCCAGCCCTGACATACAGGGAATATGGGGATCGGGCGTGTATTTGAAAATGCCGGGGCGGCCTGGCTGGCTGAGCGACCGCAATGGGCGCTCTGGCTGCCGGTGGGGCTGGGCACCGGTATCGCCGTCTATTTCGCCATGCCGTTCGAACCGCCGGCATTCATCGGCATAGCGGTGTCGGCCGCGGGGCTTTGTGCCTTTCTTTTCACCGGCTCGGATATCGGCCGTGTCGCAGCCGCGGGCATAACGGCGCTTGCCATGGGTTTCGCCTGTGGCCAATGGCGAACCGCGTCGGTCGCCGCGCCGGTCATCGATAAACGGACCGGTCCCTTGCGGCTGACAGGAACGGTCGAACGGGTCGACCTGAGGGAGAACGGCGCCCGTATCCTGCTGTCCGATTCGCGCTTCCGGCGCCCTGATTTCAGCGCTCCGCCACGGATCATCCAACTGAGCGTCAGGGGCGGGCCGGAACAGGTCCGGCACCTGTTGCCCGGGGACCGCATCCGGATGACGGCGATCCTGCGTCCGCCACCACCGCCGACCATGCCGGGCGCGTTCGATTTCCAGCGCCGTGCCTTTTTCCTCGGGATCGGCGCTTACGGGTTCGTCCTCGGCGACGTGGCAGCTTTACCGTCGGCCGCCCGCGCGCCGCCGCTGAGCAAGAAGCTACGCCGGGCTGTCGAGACGGTCCGGCTCGGAATCACCCAACGCGTCCGCAATGTGCGGAACGACGAGAGCGGCGCCGTCGCCGCCGCGTTGCTCACCGGGCAGCGCGGCTATATCTCCGAGAATGTCCTGCAGATCATGCGCGATGCGGGCATTGCGCACCTGCTGGCGATCTCGGGTTTACACATCGGTCTCGTTGCCGGAATCGTGTTCGCGGCCGTCCGGCTCGCCTGCGCCGCCGTCCCGGCTGTCGGATTGCGTCTAAACGGCAAGAAGGCCGCCGCGTTGCTGGCGATTCCGGCGGCGTTCGCCTATGCCGTGCTGGCGGGCTTCACGGTCCCGACGGAGCGCGCCTTCCTGATGACCGGATTGATGCTGGCGGGCGTGCTCATGGACCGGCGTGCACTCGGCATGCGGAGCGTCGCCTGGGCCGCGGCGGTGGTCCTGATATTCCGACCGGAAAGCCTGGTTGGCCCGGGCTTTCAGATGTCGTTCGCCGCCGTCACCGCGCTCATCGCCGCCTATACGGTCCTGAGCCGGCGGAACCGTGGCGGCAACGGTCCCGGTCCCGCAGGCCGAGCCCTGCGTTATTTCGGCGGCGTCCTGATCACCACGGTGATTGCCAGCGCGGCAACGGCGCCGTTCGCCATTTATCATTTCCAGCACGCCGCGGCCTTTGGTCTCCTGGCGAACGCGGTGGCCGTGCCGCTGGCCGCATTCTGGGTCATGCCGGCAGGAATCGCGACATTGGCCGCCATGCCGTTCTCGTTGGATACGTTGCCTCTACAGGCGATGTGCGCCGGCGTGAGATTGATTCTCGCCAGCGCGGGATATCTCGCCGCGCTCCCGGGCGCCGCCGTCGATATCGCCGCGCCGCCGGGCTGGAGCATCGGCATGGTCACGCTTGCCGGGCTGTGGCTGGCGTTGTGGCAGGGCAGGTGGCGCCTGCTGGGTGTGCCGTTTCTTGCCGTCGGGTTGATGGGGCCATTATTCGCGACGCCGCCCGACATCATTATCGACGGCGACGCGCGTCTGGTGGCGGTGCTGCACCGGAACGCGGCCTACCTGACGTCGAACGGCCGGTCGGCCCGGTTCGAGGCCGAGGACTGGCGCCAGCGCACGGGACACACCGTTCGACCCGCAGTCTGGCGAACCGATGCCGAAAGACCGCAAGGACGGCTCCGCTGCGACGCGCAGGGCTGTACGGTCGCCGTTGACCGCAGGGTCGTGGCGATTTCGACAAACCCGGCGACCCTCGCCGACGACTGCCGCCGAAGCTGGATGATCGTGGCAACGGTGCCGGTGCGGCGTTCGTGCAAACCGCCGTGGGGAATCATCGACCGCTTCGATCTCTGGCGCTACGGCACGCACGCGGTCACGTTTACGGACAAAGGGCCGGTCATCAGGACGGTCAACGGGGTGCGGGGGCGGCGCCCCTGGGTGCGCTGGCCCGATCAGTAATAGCGGTAAAGCGCCTTGAGCACGCCCTGCACCTTGACCTGGTCGGGGCCGAAGATACGGGTCTCGTAGGCGGCGTTGGCGGGTTCGAGCGCAATGGAGGCGCCCCTGCGGCGCAGACGCTTGAGCGTCACTTCGCCGTCGTCGACCAGCGCCACGACGATGGCGCCGTTCTCGGCGGTGTCGGTCTGCCGAACGATCACCGTGTCGCCGTCGAGGATCCCGGCCTCGATCATGGAATCGCCGTCGACCTCGAGCGCGTAGTGGTCGCCCTTGGAAAGCAGGCTCGCCGGCACGTCGATGAATTCATTGGGATTGCGCAACGCCTCGATCGGCGTACCGGCGGCGATCCGGCCGTAGAGCGGCAGTTGAACGGATTCCGCCGCTTCCGCCATGTGCGCGCCGGCGATCGAGAACTCACCCTCGATCACCTTCGGCTTGAATCGGGGCGTGACTTCGTCATTGGACGGTTTCGACACCGGTTTCGCGTTGTCCGGCAGTTTAAGAACCTCAAGCGCGCGGGCGCGGTGGGCGAGGCGGCGAATGAAACCGCGCTCCTCCAGCCCCGTGATCAGACGATGAATTCCCGATTTCGATTTCAGGCCGAGCGCTGCTTTCATCTCGTCGAAGGACGGCGAAACACCGTTCTTGCGGAGGGACTCGTCGATGAACATCAGGAGTTCGTACTGTTTACGGGTGAGCATGTTGAGGCTCCTGCCTGCCCAATGCCCAAGATGTAGGGATCATCTCGGGATCAGAAGTGGAACAAATACCAAACAAATCCCAAGTGTTCTACTTAGGTTCTCTTTTTCTGTCAATGGGCAATATCACCCGATAGCAGAACGTTTAAAACCTGAAGAGGCTGAACCCGAGAGGTACGACTTTTACGATATCCCCGGCCTTGGCCGCCGGGGCGCCGATCTCGCGCATCACAAGGCAATCGGCATCGGCAAAGAGCGCCATCATGGAACTGTCCTGGCGCTCGAACGGCGTCGCGGTGGGGAGGTCGCTGTCGCTCGTCTCCAGTTTCGCCCGCATGAAGTCGAGGCGCTTGCCGTTGGATTTGAGGTCCCGGCCCAAGCGCGCCGCCTGATAGAGCGGTTGCGGCGTCATGCCCAGCATGCCCTCGACGGCGGCCTTCAGGAAGATCGCCGACGTCACGCCGGTCGAGACCGGATTGCCGGGCAGCCCCAGCAGGTAGGTTTCCTTGATTCGACCGAATATCAGCGGTTTTCCGGGGCGCATCGCGATCTTGTAGAAGCCGAGTTCCAGGCCCTCGTCACCGAACACCGACTGCACGAGGTCATGGTCGCCGACGCTGGCACCGCCCGACGTCACCAGGATATCGTAGCCGGCGGCGTCCTTGAGCCGCTCGCGCAGGCTTTCCGGCCGGTCCTCGGCAATGCCGATGGAGGTACCTTCGGCACCCAGCACCTGGGCATAGGCCACCAGCGCCACGGAATTGGAACTGACGATCTGGTCGGCGCGCATCGGCGCGCCGGGCATGACGATTTCGTCACCCGTCGACAGGATGGCGATGCGCGGCTTGCGGCGCACGCGGATCCACGTCGCGCCGGCGGCGGCGGCAAGGCCCACGTCCCGCGCCGTCATGACCCGTCCGGCCTTCAGCAAGACCTTGCCGGCGGCGAAATCGAGACCTTCGGCACGCACCCATTCACCGGCCTTGGCCGCTTCCTTGATGGTGATCCTGTCGCCGTCGGTATCGGTATCTTCCTGGATGACGATGCTGTCGGCGCCTTTCGGCAGCGCACCGCCGGTAAAGATACGCGCGCACTCACCGGGGCCGATCTCGCCCGCGAACTTGTGACCGGCGGCGGCCTCGCCGATCTGCGTCAGGGTCGCCGGGACTTCAGTCGTGTCCCCGGCGCGGACCGCATAGCCGTCCATCGCGGATACGGCCTGCGGCGGGTGGCTGAGGGTGGCGATCACGTCCTCGGCCAGCACCCGGCCGAGCGCGTCGGAAACGAAGATCTCCTCGGTCGGCAGCGGCGCGATGCCGCTTCTGATCTTGTCCAGGGCCTCCTCGATGCTCAGCATCTATTCGGCCTCGTAGGTGCCGGATTTGCCGCCCGCCTTGTGGGTAAGGCGGATATCGGAAATGCGCATGCCGCGGTCGACGGCCTTGCACATGTCATAGACCGTGAGCGCGGCGACGGAACATGCGGTCAGCGCTTCCATCTCGACACCGGTCTGGCCCTTGAGCTTGCAGGTCGCCTCGATATCGACGGCATTGCGGTCCGGGTCGGTGGTCAGATTCACTTTCACGGACGTCAGCGCCAGCGGATGGCAGAGCGGGATCAGGTCCGGCGTCTTCTTGGCCCCCATGATCCCGGCCAGTTGCGCGACGGAGAGCACGTCGCCTTTCCTGACGCCGCCTGCCATGATCTTCGCCAGGGTTTCCCGCTGCATGTAGACGCTGCCCCTGGCCGTCGCGGTACGCTCGGTCCCGGCCTTGTCGGACACATCGACCATGACCGCGTTGCCGTCGCCATCGATGTGCGTGAAGTCCGCCATTCGTCAGGCCGCCATGTCCGGGTCGAGCAGGGCGCGCGTCGCCGCGGCGACATCGTTCTCGCGCATGAGGCTCTCGCCGATCAGGAAGCACCGCGCGCCGGTGCGCGCCATGCGATCGAGATCGGCGCGCGCAGACAACCCGCTTTCGCAAACCATGATGCGGTCGTCGGGCACGTTTTCCGACAGCGTCTCGGTGGTCGCGATATCGACCTCGAGCGTTTTGAGATTGCGGTTGTTAATGCCGAGCAGCGGCGACTTGAGCAAGAGCGCGCGTGCCAGTTCTTCGGCGTCGTGCACCTCGATCAGAACATCCATGCCGAAGCCGATGGCGGCGTCTTCGAGTTCCGCCGCCTGGCCGTCGGAGAGCGCGGCCATGATCAGCAGGATACAGTCCGCCCCCAAAGCCCGCGATTCCGCGATCTGGTATGGATCGACCATGAAATCCTTGCGCAGCACCGGCAGCGACACGGCGTCCCGCGCGGCGATCAGGTAGGCGTCGTCGCCCTGGAAGTAAGGCTTGTCGGTGAGCACGCTCAGGCACGCCGCGCCCCCCGCCTCGTAGGCCTTGGCGAGAGCAGGGGGATCGAAATCCTCGCGGATCAGGCCTTTCGACGGAGACGCCTTCTTGAGTTCCGCGATCAGACCGTAACCGCCGGCTGCGACCTTCGACTTGAGTGCGTCGGCGAAGCCGCGGCAGGGGGCCTGATTGCGAGCCTCGGCTTCGACGGCGGCGTAGCCTTTTGCCGCCTTGGAAGCCGCCACGTGCTCGCGCTTTTCAGCGCAGATTTTCGCCAGTACGTCGCTCATGTTCTGTCCCGAAACCGGTGTTCACGTATTGCTGATCGCGACAAGCTTGTCGAGTGCCGCCCGTGCCGCGCCGTCGTCGATGGACTTCGCCGCCAGCGCCGCGCCTTCCTTCAGGTCTCCGGCCTTGCCGGCGACGATCAGGGACGCCGCCGCATTCATTATCACGATATCGCGGTAGGGGCCCGGCATGCCCGCCAGGAGCTCGCGGATCGCTTCCGCGTTAGCGTCCGGCTCGCCGCCCTTGAGCTCGTCCGCCGTCGCCATCGGTACGCCCGCGGCCTCGGGCATCACCTCGAATTCCGTGATCTTGCCGTCGGCGAGCTGGCAGACATGGCTCGGTCCCGTCGTCGTCAGTTCGTCCAGACCATCCGACCCGTGCACCACCCAGGCCGCCTCGCAGCCCAGATTGGCCAGCGTTTCCGCCATCGGCCGCAACCACGCCTTCGAAAAAACGCCGGTGAACTGGCGCTTGACGCCGGCCGGATTCGACAGCGGCCCCAGGATATTGAAGATCGTGCGCACGCCCATCTCGACCCGCACCGGACCGACGAAACGCATGGCACTGTGGTGACGGGGTGCCATCAGAAAGCCGATACCGGCCTCGGCCATGGCTTTCTCGATAACGGGGAACGCCGCGTCCAGGTTGACGCCCAGCGACGACAGCACGTCCGCGGCACCGGATTTGGACGACAGCGCCCGGTTGCCGTGCTTGGCGACCGGCACGCCCGCACCGGCGACCACGAATGCGGCGCCGGTGGAAATGTTGAAGGTGCCGGAGCCGTCGCCGCCGGTGCCGACCACGTCGATCGCGCCTTCGGGCGCCGTGATCTTGTCCATCTTGGCACGCATGGTGCGTACCGCACCGGTGATCTCGTCGACGGTTTCGCCGCGCACGCGAAGCGCCATCAGAAGCCCGGCGATCTGCGCCGGCGTGGCTTCGCCCGACATGATGATGCCGAACGCCGCCTCGGCCTCGTCCGCGCTCAGGCTCTCACCGGCGGCGACCTTGTTCAGGACCGGTTTCATGTCGTCGCTCATCAGGCTGCCTCCTTGCCCCGCGTCATGTCGATGAAGTTCCTGAGGATATCGTGACCATGTTCGGAGGCGATGCTCTCCGGATGGAACTGCACGCCATGGATCGGTAACGCCGCGTGGCGCAGGCCCTGGATCGCGCCGTCCTCGCTATGGGCAATGGCGATCAGGCTGTTGGGCATGCTTTCCGGCTCGATGGCCAGCGAATGATAGCGCGTCGCCTTGATCGGCGAGGGCAGGCCGCGGAACACACCGGTACCGTCGTGCGTGATCTGCGACATCTTGCCGTGCATCGGCGCCGGGGCCCGCACGATCTTGCCGCCGAACGCCTGGCCGATGGCCTGGAACCCAAGACAGACGCCGAAGACCGGCACATGCCGCTCGGCTGCCGCAGCCACCAGGTCGAGGCAGATACCCGCCTTGTCCGGATCGCACGGACCGGGCGAAATCACGATCCCCTCGGCGCCCATGGACATGGCATCGTCGACCGAAATCCCGTCGTTCCGGCGCACCACGACCTCGGCGCCCAGTTCGCCCAGGTAGTGCAGCAGGTTGTAGGTAAAACTGTCGTAATTATCGATCAGCAGAAACATGGTCCGGCCCCGCGCTCAAACGTCGCCGAACAATGCCTCGCGGACCCGAAAGGGTCAAGCCAGCTCAAGGATTTAGGATGTACCGAAAAGGGCGCTCAGACGGCGCTGCGGCGATCCGCGTGATTGTAATTGCTGGAAACGCGGCGGCGCCGGTCCGGACCGAAAAAGTCGCCGACCCGGATGAACGGGCGCGGGTTCTCGATCACGCTGCACAGACGCGAATAGATCGTCTTCGCGGAAACCGGCTTGGCCAGAAACTCGGTCATGCCGTTGTCGCGCGCGAAGCAGACGTGGCGCAGTTCCGTGTTCGCCGTGACCACGACTACCGGGACGTAAGGGTTCGGTGTGTCCAGCGCCTGACGAATCTGCCTGACGAACGCCATACCATCGAGGTCCGGCGTCCAGTCGCAAAGCACGATATCGACGTCACTGTCGCGGAAGTACTCGTACGCGGTCTTCGGATCGGGGGTCGAGAACACCGTCGCAACGCCGAATTCGGAGAACACGTCGGTCAGCAGCTTGCGCACGAGAATATGCTTCTCGAGCACCAGAATATTCAACTGGCTCAGATCGTACGCCTTCATGCACGCCCCCTTAAACCGCTCTCTCCGAGCTTTGTTGCGCGGACGTTAACCATGCGGCCTGACCGGAACCTGACAGAGTCGTTAATTTCCACAGGGTTAGCGTATATTTCTTATAAATCAGGCAATTGACCGCCTGTCGCGGTTGCTATACGCAAACGACGATCCTTTACCAACCGAGCGGAACTCCCGACGTGGCCCCAGACCCGGCTGACAACTCCACCTCCGGACGCGGTAAGCTCTCCGGTTGGCCGCGTCCGCGCGGCAGCATCGCCAGGCGCATGGGGCTCAATCCGGCGCGCATGGCGCTGTTGATCGTGATGGCGCTCGCCGGCGTGCTCGGCGGTTATTATCTCGGCAAGGAGGTCGCCCCGGCACCGGACCCCGAGCGCAGAACGGCAACGACACCGAAGATCAGCCAGGAGCCGCTGAACGGCACCTACGAGGAATCCCTGCCGCGCGATATCATCATCGAAAGCGGCGGCGTCCTGAAGCGAATCGCACTCCCGGAACCGGACGCCGAGATCGACCTCGGCAACGGCTCTTTCGGGACGGCGCAATCCGAACCGGCAGCGACACCCAAGACCGGCGCGCCCAAGCCCGCAATGTCCACGGAAGCGCCGGCACTGGAAGCGGCGGAGGTAACGGCCAAAACGCCCGATCCCGTGGAAACCGCGCGGCTGCCGGCCACGGCACCGCCGACGGGCGCGTTACCCGCCGACATCGCCGATTTGCAACGCACCGAGGGCGACAAGTTACCGCCATGGCAGCGCTTCGCGCTGCCGGTCGCTTTCAACGGTAAACCTCGGATCGTCGTCGTGATCGATGACGTCGGTCTCGACCGGCGCCGGGCGCGGGAGACAATAAAGCTGCCGGGGCCGCTGACGCTCTCCTTCATGGCCTACGCCGAGGACCTCGATGATCAGGCGGCAAGCGCCCGCAAGGCCGGGCACGAACTGATGCTGCACGTGCCCATGGAACCGAGTTCGGCATCGATAAACCCGGGCCCCAACGTGCTCTTGAGCGGCATGCCGAAGGAAGAACTGCTGAAGAACGTGGAATGGAACCTCGGCCAGATGAACGGTTATGTCGGGATCAACAACCACATGGGGAGCCGCTTCACCGCTGACGCCGAGAGCATG
This sequence comes from Rhodospirillales bacterium, assembly GCA_051117645.1. Taxonomy (GTDB): domain Bacteria; phylum Pseudomonadota; class Alphaproteobacteria; order Rhodospirillales; family Casp-alpha2; genus UBA4479. Next base: position 21,487 of record JBNPEI010000006.1, on the reverse strand, counting down.
AAGGTCGTCGTCGCGACGCTAAGGGAACACGGCTACCTGTTCCTGGACTCGGTCACGTCGGGCCGGTCCGTTGCTCATGAGACGGCGCGCGACGGCGGCATTCCGTATGCCGTCCGCAATGTCTTCCTGGATCACGAAGACGACCTGGCGGCGATCCGCCGGCAACTCCGCCACACCGAGGCCATCGCCCGCAAGACCGGGCTCGCCGTCGCCATCGGCCACCCGCGCGACAAGACCATCGAGGCGCTCAGGGAGTGGCTGCCGAAGCTGGACGAAAAGGGGTTTCAGCTTGTGCCGATCTCGGCGGCGGTGCGGAAGGGTTCCTGATCAGCCCGCGAACTTGACCGCGTCCTCGGCAGCCCGGATCAGGGCCCGAGATTTGTTGACCGATTCCTGGTATTCGAATTCCGGCTCGCTGTCGGCGACGACGCCGCCGCCGGCCTGCACGTAGAGCGTACCGTCCTTGATGACCCCGGTCCGGAGCGCGATCGCCGAGTCCATGTCGCCGTTGGCACCGAAATAACCGATGCATCCGGAATAGACGCCGCGCCGGGTCGGCTCGACCTCGTCGATGATCTCCATGGCGCGGATCTTCGGTGCGCCGGACACGGTCCCGGCCGGAAATCCGGCGAACAGCGCATCGAGCGCGTCCTTGTCGTCGGCCAGTTCGCCCTCGACATTCGACGAGATATGCATCACGTGCGAATAGTATTCGATGGTGAATTTCTCGGTCGGCTTGACGGTACCGACCTTGGCGACGCGGCCGACGTCGTTGCGGCCGAGATCGAGCAGCATCAGATGTTCGGCCAGTTCCTTCGGATCGCTCAACAGGTCTTCCGCCAACGCCTTGTCCTCTTCCGCCGTGGCGCCGCGCTTGCGCGTGCCGGCCAGCGGTCTGAGCGTGATTTTTCCGTCGCGGACGCGAACCAGAATTTCCGGGCTCGAGCCCACGACCTGGAACGCCCCGAAGTTCAGGAAAAACAGGTAGGGCGACGGATTGAGGCGCCTGAGCGAGCGGTAGAACGCAAACGGCGGCAGCTTGAACGGCACGCTGAAACGCTGCGACGGCACGATCTGGAAGGCGTCGCCGGCGTGGATATAGTCGACGCACTTACGAACCGCTTCATGGAATTCCTCCCGCGTCATGTTCGACATGGGTTCGAGTGTGGTGATCTCGGCGTCGTTGTCCGCGCGCGGCAACGGCTCATCCCTCGCGAAGTCGCTGACCGTCGCCGAAATCCGCTGTTCGGCGGCCGCGTAAGCCGCGTCGGCATCGACGCCCTCGGCGGGCCAGACCGGCGAGATCACGAACACCGAATCCTTCAGCGCGTCGAAGATCGCCATCACCGTGGGGCGCAGGAAGATGCTGTCCGGCACGCCGATGGTGTCCGGGTTCGCATCCGGCAAGCGCTCGGCCAGCCGCACCATGTCGTATGCCATGTAACCCACCAGCCCCGACGCCATCGGCGGCAGGTGCTCCGGCACGTCGAAGCGGCATTCGTTGACCAGCGAGCGCAACGATGCCAGTCCGCCGCCCTTCTCGGCAACAGGGCAGGGGACGAAGGCATCCGGGTCCGTCAGGGCGCCCCGGTTGATCTCGGCCTTGCCGCCCGGAAAGCAACGCCAGACCAGATCGGGATCGAACCCGATGATCGAATAGCGGCCGCGGGTCGCGCCGCCCTCGACGGATTCCAGCAGGAAGCTGTTGGGCCGGTCAGCCGCCAGCTTGAGCATGGCCGACACCGGCGTATCCAGATCGGCGACGATCTCGGTCCACAGGACCTGAGTCCTGCCGTCGTCGTACGTCCGGCGAAAATCATCGGCGTCAGGCTGGATTGTCATCAGGCAGCCCCGGTCAGAGCGGCTGGCGCGGATCGAACGGACCCGGCGCGATGACCGCGTCGTAAACCCGGCGGTTCACCTTGACGCCGAGTTCCTTGCGCATCGCGTCGATCAGTTGCGCCGACAGGTCCTGGCCGACGGTCTGATCGAGCTCGTCGTCCAGTTCGGCCATCGTCTTGCCGTCCTCGGCGGCTACCGGCGATGTGACATCGCGTACGTAGACCACCTTGAAGTCGTTGCCGATACGCGCGATCCCGGCCTTGTTGCGGTCCTGTTCGAACATCGCCGCGACGACGGATTTGGAGGCCTGCTGGCGGTCGTTCCGGGAAATGGGACCGACCGTCTCGATCGACGCCGGCACGGTCTCGGCCAGCGACGTCAACGTGACGCCTTCGTTGATCTTGTCAGCGAATGCCTTGGCTTTCTCCTGTGCGGCCCTAGTCCGCTCCTCATCCTTCCAGGCGGCGATCACGTCGTCTCGCACCCGGTCCAGCGGACGCAGCGCCGGTTCGATCACCTTGTCGACGCGCACCATGAAGAAGCCCTTGTCGCCGGCCTCGGTCAGTTCGCTCTCGATACCCTGTTCGGCGGCAAAGGCCACCGGCAGCAGGCTCGCGAGATCCGGCAGACCGGCGGCTTTTTCGCCGGACGGCGTCAGCCCCTCGCGGTCGACGGCCTCGATGGTGACCGGATCGGCACCGACGCTGCGGCCCGCTTCCTCAAGCGTCGCGCCGCCGCCGATCTGATCCTCGAAGCGCGCCGACAGGTCGTAAAGCGCATCGATCGCACGCTCGCGCTTGACGATCTCGGTCACCTCGTCACGCACCTCGTCCAGGGACTTCCTGAAACCGGGATCGATCTCCGCCGCCTTCAGGATGTGCCAGCCGAGCGGCGTCTTCACCGGCCCGACGATCTCGTCCTTTTCGGCGGCGAACACGGCGTCCGCCAGGTCCGGCAGAAGCCCTTCACGGGTCACGGACCCGAGGTTGACGGCCGCTTCCTCCATTTCCGCGAAATCCGTGGCCACTTCCACGAAGTCGCGGCCCTCGGCCAGCATCTTCGCGGCTTCCTTGGCCTTCTCCTCGTCCGTCATGACGATCATTTGCACGTCGCGCTGCTCGGCCTTGACGTAGTCCTGGGCGTGGGCGTCATAAGCAGCCTGCAAATCCTCCTCGGTCACGGCGATACCTTCCATCAGGTTCGCGGGATCGAGATGCACAAAGGTGATCTTGCGGTATTCCGGCGCCGTGAAGCGCTCCGACTGATCGTCATAGACCTTCTTGATCTGCACCTCGGTCGGCGCGCCGGGGTCCGGCTGGTCGTCGGCCCTGATCCAGAGCGTATCGGCGGTCCGTTCCTCGAAGCGGTAGGCGCGCAGGATCTCCGTCAGCTTCTTCGGTGCGGCGGGCGCGTTGTTGACCGCGCCCAGCATCTGGCGGAGTGCGATATCGGACCGCACGCGCTCGATATAGACGTTCTCCGGGAAGCCGTTGGCGCGCATGACCTCGTTAAAGCGCTGGCGGCTGAACGTGCCGTCGAAGCCGTGGAAGGTCTCGTCCGCGTGGATCGCCTGGGTCACCTGATCGTCGGAGACCATCAGCCCGAGCTTGGCGGCCTTCGCGGCCAGCGCGGCGTCGTTGATCATCCGCTGCAGGACCGCGTTGCCGATGCCGAGGTTGTTGATTTGCTCCTCGGTTAATTGTCCGCCGAAGGCCTGGCGCAGGCGTTGCGTCTCGCGGCTGAGTTCGTAGTCGAACTCGCGCGGGTCGATGTCCGTATCGCCGACGGTGGCCACGGTCAGCTCGGATGCCGACGTGCCGATGATGTCCTGAATGCCCCAGGCGGCGAAACTGATAATCAGGAGGCCGGCCAGTAACTTGACGACGAGGGACGCCGTTTTGCTGCGGATCGCTTGGAGCATTGCAAATTTCCCAGTGTTTTCCGTTTCTTGCCCGGGGCCGCGCGCATCGCGGCACACCGGCCATCAGGCGGCGGCATATTAGGGAACGGGGAAGGGGGCGGCAATACCGCGTTGGCGAATTGAAGCCCCCGGAAGCGCATGGTAATTACCATCCGCTCCGCATCACATGAGGGAACCACGGATATGGCTGAACGCACCACCTTGATCGCCGGCAACTGGAAGATGAACGCCAGCGGCGAAATGGCGGAACTCCTGACCGACGGGCTGAACGCGTGGCCGGGCAAGCCGGGCGTCGAAATGCTGGTGTGCCCGCCGTTTCCATACCTGGGGCCCGTCGGCGCGATGATCTGGGAAAGCGACATCAAGCTGGGCGCACAGACCTGCCATCCGAACGCGTCGGGCGCACACACCGGCGACGTCGCGGCGGAGATGCTGGCCGATCTCGGCTGCAGCTACGTCATCGTCGGCCACTCCGAGCGCCGCGCCGATCACGGCGAGACCGACGGCGACGTGCGTGCACAGACCGAAGCCGCGCACCGCGCCGGGCTGACGGCCATTGTCTGTGTCGGCGAGACGGAAGCGGAAAGGGATACCGGCAAGACCCTCGACGTCGTCGGCGGACAGGTCGCGGGCTCGATCCCCGACGGCGCGACGGCCGGCAACCTCGTCGTCGCCTACGAGCCGGTCTGGGCCATCGGCACCGGCCGCACACCGACGTCGGACGAAGTACAGGAGGTCCATGCCGCGATCCGCGCATCTCTCGCGTCCCGTTTCGGCGACGAAATCGCATCCGGCGTGCGGCTTCTTTACGGCGGTTCGATGAAGCCCGCGAACGCAGCGGAACTGCTCGCACTTGCCGACGTAGACGGTGGACTGATCGGCGGCGCTAGCCTCAAGGCCGAGGACTTCACCGCCATTGCCGATGCGGCCTCGTAACACTATCTGTTACGGATGAAATCCGGGCTGGCCAAAAGCCCGGGAAGCCGTTAGAACACGCCCCGTTCTAAGGTCAGGAGACGAACACGCTATGGAAACGGTTGTTCTCGTCATTCATCTGCTGCTCGCCATCGCCCTCGTGGCGGTGATCCTCATGCAGCGCTCCGAAGGCGGCGCGCTCGGCATGGGCGGCGGCGGTGGCGGAGGCGGCGGCGGCTTCATGAGCGGCCGCGCGGCAGCCGACGTGCTGACCCGGACCACGGCGATCCTGGCGACATGCTTCATCGCCACCAGCATCATTCTCGCCATCATGGCCAGCCAGGGCCGCGAATCGGGTTCGATTCTCGACCAGGACCCGGCCGCGACCGAAGCGCCGGCAGCGCCGTCGACAACCCCGACGGTTCCGCAACCGACCGCACCCGAACCCCAAAACTAATGAAAAATCAACGCCTCAGACGCTCCGGTGAGACCTCACCGGAGGTGCCTCCGCGTGTGTCCGATTTGGGCGGTTGGCAGACCCGGTTTTCGATGTATGGTGTCCGCCCATGACGCGATTCATTTTTATCACAGGCGGCGTGGTCTCCTCTCTCGGTAAAGGTCTTGCCTCCGCATCCCTCGGTGCGCTTCTCCAGGCGCGTGGTTTCAAAGTCAGGCTCCGTAAACTGGACCCGTATATCAACGTGGATCCGGGCACGATGAGCCCGTACCAGCACGGCGAGGTGTATGTCACCGACGACGGGGCGGAAACCGACCTCGACCTCGGTCACTACGAGCGCTTCACCGGCGTCGGCGCGAAAAAGTCCGACAACGTGACGACGGGCCGGATTTATTCCGACGTCATCGCCAAGGAACGCCGCGGCGATTACCTGGGCGCAACGATCCAGGTCATTCCGCACATCACCGACGCCATCAAGGAATTCGTCGTGTCCGATCTCGAGAACGAGGACTTCATCCTCTGCGAGATCGGCGGCACCGTCGGCGATATCGAGGGGCTGCCGTTCCTGGAAGCGATCCGCCAGCTCGGCAATGATCTCGGCCGCGAACGGGCGATGTACATGCATCTCACCCTGATCCCCTATATCGCCGCGGCGGGCGAACTGAAGACCAAGCCGACGCAGCACTCGGTCAAGGAGCTACTGTCGCTGGGCATCCAGCCGGACATGCTGGTGTGCCGCTCGGAACACCAACTGCCTGAAGGCGAGCGTCGCAAGATCGCGCTGTTCTGCAACGTCCGCGAGGAAGCCGTGATCCCGGCGCTCGACGCCGAGAGCATCTACGAGGTGCCGATCCGTTATCACGAGCAGGGCATGGACGACGTGGTGTGTCGTCATTTCGGGATCAAGGCGCCAGCGCCGGACCTGACCACGTGGAAGGACATCCACGTCCGCAAGACCAAGCCGGAGGGCGAGGTCTCGATCGCCGTCGTCGGCAAGTACACAGGGCTATTGGATGCCTACAAGTCGCTCTCGGAAGCGCTCGATCACGGCGGCATCGCCAACAACGTGCGGGTCCGGCTCAACTGGATCGACAGCCAGATCTTCGAAGACGACACGCCGCTCGAATACCTCGAGGACACGCACGGCATCCTGGTGCCGGGCGGCTTCGGCGAGCGCGGCGCCGAGGGCAAGATCCTCGCCGCCAAGTTCGCGCGTGAACGGGGCATCCCTTATTTCGGCATCTGCTTCGGCATGCAGATGGCGGTGATCGAGGCGGCGCGGAACCTGGCGGGGATCGGGAATGCGAGTTCGACCGAATTCGGCGAAACCGACGAACCGGTGGTCGGCCTGATGACCGAATGGCTGAAGGGCAACGCGCTCGAGAAACGCAAGGCGGACGGCGACATGGGCGGGACCATGCGCCTGGGCGCCTATCCATGCGATCTGGCGGAGAACAGCCGGGTCCAGAGCATCTACGGCCACGGCTCGATCTCCGAACGGCACCGTCACCGCTACGAAGTGAACACCGAGTATAAGGAACGGCTCGAGAAAGCCGGGCTCAGGTTCTCGGGCATGTCGCCCGACGGCATCCTGCCGGAGATCGTCGAATACCCGGACCATCCGTGGTTCATCGGCGTGCAGTTCCATCCCGAACTGAAGTCGAAACCGTTCGACGCACACCCGCTGTTCACGTCGTTCATCCGCGCGTCCGTGAACCAGTCACGGCTGGTGTAAGCGGGTAAAACACTTTTCCGAAGCCGTATAACCAAGTATCAGTGTCCCCATGACCGAACAGCGCACCGTCGACGTCGGGCCCGTGAGCCTTTCCAACCGGAAACCGCTCGGCATCATCGCCGGGCCGTGCCAGTTGGAGACGCGCGAGCATGCGTTGGAAATGTCCGGCAAACTCAAGGCGTTGGGCGACAAACTCGGCATCGGAATCATCTATAAGACGTCCTACGACAAGGCCAACCGCACCAGCCTCACGGGCAAGCGCGGCATCGGGCTCGAGGACGCGCTGCCGATCTTCAGGGAAATCCGCGAGACGACGGGACTGCCGGTGCTTACCGACGTACACGAGCCGGCGCACTGCGCCACCGTCGCGGACGCCGTCGACATCCTGCAAATTCCCGCGTTTTTATGCAGGCAGACCGACCTGTTGCTGGCCGCCGGCAATACGAACAAGCCGATCAACATCAAAAAAGGCCAGTTTCTCGCGCCGTGGGACATGAAAAACGTCGTCGACAAGGTGCTGTCGACGGGCAACGATCAGGTCACCGTGACCGAACGCGGCGCCAGCTTCGGCTACAACACCTTGGTGACCGATTTCCGCGGGATTCCGACCATGAAGGCCGACACCGGGTGCCCGATCGTCTTCGACGCCACCCATTCGGTGCAGCAACCGGGCGGGCAGGGCGGTTCCTCGGGGGGGCAGCGCGAATTCGCCCCGGTGCTGGCACGTGCCGCGGTTTCACTCGGGATTGCCGCCGTTTTCATGGAAACGCACCAGGACCCGGACAACGCCCCCTCGGACGGCCCGAACATGATCCCGATCGACAATCTTGAAGCCGTACTCAAGGATTTGATATCGTTCGACCGGTTGGCGAAATCGCAACCGGCACCGGAAACGCTTGCTACCGGTAGATGAACGCAGCCACGGGCTGCTATTTCAGCTTATACCCCACCTAAAACGTCAGTTGTTGAACCTAATTTAATTTAGATTCCGAGACAAAATCAGACTAGAATTCAAAATAACCACTATAAATCAGGGGTTTTTCGAATTCTCGGTGGTTAAAGAACGCATAGGTGTTTTCCGAGCATTGCCTTGGGGTTTCGGCGCGCTTATGGAGATAGAGCCATAACAAAAAGACGGAGCCTGAACCAACGGGTACAACTTGGGGTGGTAACATGTCGAAACCCTGCCTGCTGATCGTCGATGACGAGCCCGATATGATAGAATTCGTCATCGATGTGGCGGAGGACATGGGCTTCAGTTGCGTCTCCGCCGACAGCGCCAAGGAATGTCTGACGCTATTCAAGTCGATCCACCCTGCCGGAATCGTCCTCGACGTCATCATGCCGGACATGGACGGTATCGAGCTTGTTAACGAGCTCGCCAAGCTGAACTGCACCGCGCCGATTATCGCCATGAGCGGTTATCAGAAAATGTACCTGGAACTGCTTGAGACACTCGCCGGCGAACAGAACGCCGTCGTGCTCGGCACGCTGAGCAAACCGTTTCAGGCCAAGCAACTTCAGAATCTGCTCGGTCAAATCCTGGACTCGCTGGACTGAGTAGGGGATCGGACGTGGACAGAACCGCACGCGCACGGTCCGCTCTCAGACGCTTTCCGGTCATCGCCAAACTCATTGCCACGCTGATCGTCCTCGTGATCGGCACCTCGGCCGTTACCGTCGGCGTTCTCTACGACGCCGGCCTCAAGGAAAAGAAACAGAGCCTGATCGCGATCGCCGCAAATGCCGCCGCGCTGATCGACACCGCCGTCAACATCGAGGAACGGGACGAAACTAGGGAAGGTGAGGCATCCGGCGAACTCGCCGCGGTCAAGATCTCCCGTGCCGCCTTCGAGAGACTGCGCGGCATCGGCGAGTCGGGGTCTGTTTTGATCGCGCAGCGCAGCGGCGAGAGTATCGAGGTGCTGTTCCGTCAGAACTTCGGCCACGAGCACGCGGGCGACGATTCGAATAAGACCGGGAGCTTCACGATCCCTGCGGACAGTGAAACCGCCAAGCCAATTCTTGCCGCACTGCACGGGAATACCGGCGCCATGGTGACGCGGCACGATGACGGCGAAAAAGCGATCTCGGCATTCGCGCCGATACAATCGCAAGGGCTTGCGTTCCTCGCCGAAGTCCACAGTCACGAGTTCGATGCCACGTTCTACAAGGCTATATTGCAGACCTCCGTGATCGGCATCGTCCTCGCGCTTGTCGGCGCATTTGCCGTTTACTGGCAAACGGTGCCGGTGGTCGCCCGGGCGCGGGAGAGCGAGTCACGTTTTCATGGCTTCGCCGACACGGCGACGGAGTGGTACTGGGAAACCGGCCCCAACCTGCGCTTCAAGGTCATGGGCAAGGGCGGACGGCTCGGCAAGGATGAGCATACCGACACGTATCTGGGCCGGACACGCCACGACCTCACGACCGAAGATACCAACTCCGTGAAATGGCGCAATCACCTGGACGACATGCTCAATCATCGTCCGTTCGACGACTTTCAGTACGACGCGGACCTTAATGGCGTGTCGCGAACGCTCTCCGTAACCGGCCGACCGATGTTCGACGAAAAGGGCAATTTCAAGGGGTATCAGGGCACCGGGCGCGACATCACCGAACTGGTGAAAGACAAACGCCGGCTCGAAGAAGCGGAGGAGCGCCTGCGCCGCGCTTTCGAATCCATCACTATGGCGGTGATCGTGATCGACGCTTACGGCCGCATCGAATCATTCAACCCGCACGCCGAGAAGGTCTTCGGATACGAAGCGTCGGAGATCATCGGGCAGAACGTATCGGTGCTGATGCCCGAACCGGACCGCGGTTCCCACGACCATTACCTTCGCAATTATATACGCGGCGGCACGCCGAAGATCATCGGCATCGGCCGCGAGGTGACGGGGCTGCGCAAGAACGGCGAGGAATTCCCCATGCACCTCGGCGTCGGCGAAATGATGCTGCGCGGCGAACGGCATTTCGTCGGCTCGATCAACGACCTGACCGCCGAGAAAGCCCTTGAGCAGCAACTGCGCCGGTCGCAGAAGATGGAGGCCATCGGCCAGCTCACCGGCGGCATCGCGCACGACTTCAACAACCTGCTCGGCATCATCATCGGCAATCTCGACCTGGTACAGAGCAAGCTCGACGAGGACGACAAGAACCATCAGCGTCTGGAACGCTCGATAAAAGCGGCGGAACGCGGTGCCGCCCTGACCGGCCGGCTACTCAATTTTTCCCGTCAGGCGCCGGAATCCAACGAACTCGCCAACATCAACCAGATTTTGCTGGACCTCCGCGATCTCCTGGAGCGCTCGATCACGGCGGAGGTCGAGATCGAACTGTTGCTCGCGGACGACCTCGAAGCGGTCGCCGTCAACAAGAGCGACTTCGAGGATGCGATCATCAATCTCGCCGTCAATGCCCGCGACGCGATGCCCGAGGGCGGCGTGCTGACGATCGAAACCAAATATTCCCGGATCGACGAATACTCGAACCCGACGGCGCAGCAGGTGCCGACCGGCGACTACCTGGAAATCGCGGTTTCCGACAATGGCTGCGGCATGCCGGCCGACGTGATCAACCGGATCTTCGAGCCCTTCTTCACCACCAAGACGGACGGCAAGGGAACCGGCCTCGGCATGTCGATGGTCTACGGCTTCGTCAAGCGCTCGCGTGGCGCCATCTCGATCTATTCCGAGGAGGATATCGGTACAACGATCAAGATTTATCTACCGCTGCTGGGGGACGGCTCCCGCGTGAGCGCCGTCAGAAACCTGAGTGCACACCCTGAAGAAGTGCGCGGCGGCGGCGAAACCATCCTGATCGTCGATGACGAGCCCGATCTCGCGGAGATCGCGGAAACGATCCTGAACGATCTGGGATACGAAACGATCACCGTGCAGGGCGGTGACGCGGCGATGGAATTGATCAACAGTGGCAAGAAGATCGATCTGTTGCTCTCCGACGTCATCATGCCCGGCATGAACGGTTTCGAACTGGCCGAACAGGCGACCCGGGCCGTGCCGGAACTCAAGGTCCTGATGACGTCCGGCTATACCGGCAACACGTCGATGAAAAAACTCGGCAGCGGGCGCAAGTATCCACTGCTCCGCAAGCCGTACAGCAACCGCGACGTGGCGATCGAGGTCAGGCGTGTGCTGGATGCACCGGCAAGGTGAACGTCCGACCGACCGCGCATCCCCAAACCTTCATCGAATGATTGATTGATCCCCGCCAAGGGGGTTGGTATCAGATAGGCGCCCTGAGCGGGCCGCCTTCACGACGCCCGCCGGTTTCAACGCCTTACCGCCACCTGCAAAAGGTTCCGACGACATGACTGCGATCATCGACATTACCGGCCGTGAAATTCTCGACTCCCGGGGCAACCCGACCGTCGAGGTCGACGTCCTGCTGGAAACCGGCGTGCTGGGCCGCGCCGCGGTGCCGTCCGGCGCATCCACCGGCAAGCACGAGGCCGTGGAACTCCGCGACGGCGACAAGAAGCGCTACGGCGGCAAGGGCGTGCTGAAGGCGGTCGCCGCCGTCAACAACGACATCTTCGAGGCCCTGGTCGGTGTCGACGTCGAGGAGCAGGTCTTCATCGACAGCGTGATGATCGAACTGGACGGCACGCCGAACAAGAAGAACCTCGGCGCCAACGCCATGCTCGGCGTCTCGCTCGCCTGCGCCAAGGCGGCGGCCGAGGAATCGGGGCTGCCGCTCTATCGCGGGATCGGCGGCGTTTACGCGCACATGCTGCCGGTGCCGATGATGAACATCGTCAACGGCGGCGCGCACGCCGACAACCCCATCGACATCCAGGAATTCATGATCATGCCGGTCGGCGCCGACACCTGCGCCGAGGCGATCCGCATGGGCGCGGAAATCTTCCAGCGTCTCAAAAAGGACCTGGCCGACGCCGGACACAACACCAACGTCGGTGACGAGGGCGGGTTCGCCCCGGCGCTGAAGTCGACGACCGAAGCCCTCGATTTCGTCATGAAGGCGATCAAGGGCGCCAAGTACAAACCCGGCGACGACGTGGTGCTGGCCATCGATGCGGCCTCGACCGAGTTCTACAAGAAGGGCAAATACGTGCTGGAGGGCGAGGGCAAGACCCTCGACGCCGCCGGCATGGTGAAATACTGGGCCGATCTGGTGAAGAAGTACCCGATCGCGTCGATCGAGGACCCGATGTCGGAAGACGACTGGCAGGGCTGGAAACTGCTGACCGACGAACTCGGTTCGAAAGTGCAGCTTGTCGGCGACGATCTGTTCGTCACCAATCCGTCGCGCCTCGCCGACGGCATCGACAAGGGTGTCGCCAATTCGATCCTGATCAAGGTCAATCAGATCGGCACGCTGACGGAAACTCTCGAGGCCGTGCAGATGGCGCACCGCGCTGGTTACACGACGGTGATCTCGCACCGCTCCGGCGAGACCGAGGACGCGACCATCGCCGACATCGCCGTCGCCACCAACGCCGGGCAGATCAAGACCGGCTCGCTGTCGCGCTCCGACCGGCTCGCCAAATACAACCAGCTCATCCGCATCGAAGAGGAACTGGGCCCGGTGTCGGTTTATCCGGGCATGGGCGCGTTCAACGTCTGATCGCTTCGAAGAAACCGTCTTCCCAAACTTTGTCCCGGATTTAATTCGGGGCAAGTTCAAGATGACGGTGGGGGGCGGTCGCATCCCGATTGCGTTCCACAAGCTGAATGCTAACATCCGGCCTTCGCCGTCCTCGGGCCGTATTGGTTTAAAGCGTTGGCAAATCTGAATAAATCATTGTTCGATCTAAGGCCGTCTGAGACGGTCGGCGCGGCCGACTACGACGAGACCAAGCGTTGGCTGCTCGGCAACGGCATCGCCGCGCAGGTCATGGAAACGCTGGCCATCGGCACCTTCATGACCGCCTTCGCACTGCATCTGGGCGCCTCCAACGCGTTCATCGGCCTGATCGCCGCGATCCCGTCCCTGGCCAGCCTCGGCCAGCTTCTCGGCATCGTCCTCGTCGAACGTATCCGCAACCGCCGCCTGATCTGCGTGATCGCCGCGACCGTCGGGCGCATCGCGCTGATCGGCCTGCCGGTTGCGGCGCTGATCGGCGACCCGGCACTGTCGCTGCCGGTGCTGTTCGTCGCCATCGGCCTCCGCTACGGCATGGGCGCGATCGTCGGCTGTAGCTGGAACGCCTGGATCCGCGACGTAATCGACGACAAGGAGCGGGGCCGGCTCATGGGCCGGCGGCTCACCTACATGCTCGCCATCGGCATGCTCGCCAGCATCGCCGCATCTGGCTTCATCGACAGTTGGCCCGGGTGGTCCGGGCTCGACATCAAGTACGCCTACGCCGCGATTTTCGGTACCGCGATGCTGTCCGGGTTCGTCGGCATCTACTGCATGATGCGGATGTCGGAACCGCGCATGCCGGCGGATACCGGCCCGCTCGACCTGAGGCACCGGCTCTCCGAGCCGTTCCGCGACGAGAATTTCCGCAAGCTGATGTTCTTCCTGGCGGCATGGAACTTCGCCGCCAACCTGGCGGCACCGTTCTTCACCGTGCATATGCTGACACGCCTGGGTCTCGACCTGTTCCCGGTGACCGTGCTCGCCATGTGCTCGCAGATGGCCAACATCATCGTGCTCAAATCCTTCGGCCGTATCGCGGACCGCATGTCCAACAAGGCGGTTCTGGTGGTCGTGGCACCGCTTTTCATCATGTGCACGTTCGCATGGATATTCACGACCGCGACCGAGGTCCGCTGGGCGGTTATCGCCATTCTCGCCACGGTTCATGTGCTGACCGGCGTCGCCACGGCCGGCGTCAGCATCGCCACCACCAACATCGCCATGAAACTGGCGCCCAAGGGCAATTCGACATCCTATCTGGCGACCAACAGCCTGGTCAGTTCGCTCTCCGCCGGAATCGCGCCGGTGTTGGGCGGCCTCTGCGCGGATTTCTTCGCGCACCAGAAACTCTCGCTGCTGCTGCGCTGGGACAGCGGCGATCACGATGTGACGTTCGAGACGATCAGCCTCGAACACTGGGATTTCTATTTCGTGATGGCGGCGCTGATCGGGCTTTATTCGCTGCACCGCCTGGCGATGGTCCGCGAAGAGGGGGAAATCGACCAGCGCGCGGTCATTTCCGAGGTCTTCACCGATGCCCGGCGGACCATCAGAAACATCTCCTCCATCGCCGGCTTGCGCGTCGTCGCCGAGTTTCCGTTCCATCTGCTGCAACGGACCAGGCGGCGAAGCGGAGACGGCGGCACGAACAAGGAATCGCCGCAAGGGTAGCCGCCAACGAAAAAGGCCCGCCATCACAGCGGGCCTCTTCCATCGGGTTCTTTTGCGCCAGTGCTTAGGCCGCGACTTCCTTGGCCAGCGCCTGCTTGATGCGGCGCTTCACGCGCTGGGCGTTGGTGCTCAGCTTTTCGTCGCGGGTCTTGAGCAGGTAGGCGTCGAGACCGCCGTTATGCTCGACGGTGCGGATGCCGTAGGTAGTGACGCGCAGGCGAACGTTCTCGCTCAGCGCTTCCGACCACAGCGACGTCACCTGCAGGTTCGGCAGGAAACGGCGGCGCGTCTTGTTCATCGCGTGGCTGACGTTGTTGCCGGTTTGCACGGTCCGCCCGGTCAGTTCGCAGCGTTTGGACATGGTCTCGGTCCTCAGTCTCGGGCGCGTTCAGCCGCGCCATACAGTACAAAAATTTGGGATCGCGCCCAAACTCACGGTTGAGGCACGATCCGTTGGACGGTCTTTTAGGGGCTTGTTGGTTTCCCGTCAAGCATTCCGTGCAGCTTTTACCGGGCGGATTCCGGGGATTTCCGGCAGCCCGGCCTCATTCCATGATACGCCACGCGCCCCGCCATTCGTGCGGCGGCAGCCAGGTATCGCCGGAAAGGCGAACCGCCAGCGCGTCCGCCGTTTCCGGCGTGACCTCTTCCGGCACCCGTTCGCGCAGGTGCGATACTGCTTTCTGCCAGAACGAGTTGATGTCCTCGATCCGCTTGATCAGGGTTTCCGCCGCCGGATCCGGGTCTTCCTCCGCTTCCGTCAGCGCCGCGCGTGCCAGGAGCAGTTCGCTCCGGGCCATCCCCCAGTCGCCGTCCAGATAGGCGTTCACGCCCTTTTCGAATGCCAGCAGGAAGCCGACCGGCGGCTGGCGGATGTCG
Source organism: Rhodospirillales bacterium (assembly GCA_051117645.1). Classification (GTDB taxonomy): domain Bacteria; phylum Pseudomonadota; class Alphaproteobacteria; order Rhodospirillales; family Casp-alpha2; genus UBA4479. The sequence goes on along the minus strand of JBNPEI010000006.1, from coordinate 6,436 downwards.
ATGGTATAAATATCCACCGGCGCGTCCCGGCCCGGGAACAGCACCCGGTCGACGCGGCGGCACAGCACGCGGCGGTCTGCGCTGAGGCAATTGTAGAAATCGGTGCTGAGGAGAATCTGCGTGCCGTAAATCTCGTTCAGGCTTTCCAGCCGGGACGCCAGCGTCACGTTGTCGCCGATCAGGGTCGAATCGGCACGGTCGTCGTCGCCGACCGGCCCCGCCACCACAAGCCCCCAGTGCAGGCCGAAGCGGGTGTTGAAGTGGCGTTTGTCCTCCCAGCCTTCCTTGCCTTTGAAGAACTCCTCCCAGACGCCGCCCGCGACCTCGAGCGCTTCCGAAAGCTTGTGCATCTCGACCGCCGCATCGAAAGCGGCATTGGCGCTGGTACGCGGATCCTCGTTATTGTGGAAGTACGCGAAAATGCCTTCGCCCAGGAACTTGTCGATATCGCCGCCGTGCCGGCTCACGCCACGGTTCATCTCGCCCAGGTAGGTCTTCAGGACCGGCAGGATGTCTTTCTCCAGTTCGTGCGTCATGGCCTGAAATCCGGCCACGTCGGTGAACATCAGCGCCACCGGCGAGCGGGTCGGAATGACGCGTTCGCCCTTGGCCTCCAGGAATGCGCGGCGGCTGATGAAACGGCGCAGGTTGGAGATGATCATGCTGATCGCTTCGATCAGCGTGTCGATTTCATTCAGCTTCCGGCCCTCGTTCTCGGCTTCCTCGGCACGCCGCTGAATGATCGAGTCCGCATCCTCGAGGCCCGGGATTTCGCGCATCTTGGCGAGGATCACCTGGTTCGCCTCGTGCAGACGGTCCATGAATACCTTGCCGACGCGTTCGACGTTGCGTTCGGCCTTCCATTTCACGGCATAGACCATCGCCGCGTAGATGATGATCTCGAGGATCGGGTCGCTGAAGTGCTGATAGCTGCCGATCGAGAAATCGCCGAGCATGCTGATCAGCAGCAGGATGCCGACCGCGTACCAGGCATCGTCCCGGCCCATGGATGCGAGCATCTCGGCGCCGAGCACGGTTTCGCGGGTGCCGACCTTCTGCACCAGGCCGACCTTGGCGACGGCGCGCACGGTCCGGAGAATCCGCAGCACCCGCGGATTGGCAATCCCGACATCGCCGGCCAGGAACGAGGCCCCGGTCGCACCCACGGCAAGGATGTTGATCCACGCCGCCGGGGTCTTGAAGTACTTGAGCCCGTACGCCAATGCGCCGACGCAGATGTCGAACATGAAGAAGATGCCCATCAGGGCCTCGACCCAGCGCGCCGCTTCCATCGACCAGTAAAGCTCGGCCGGGTTCGCCAGCATCTCCAGGAACGCCGCGATCGGCGCGAAGAACACGGCAAGATACGTCGCCGCGAGATTCAGGCGTTCATAACTCTCGTTCTCGGCAAGTCTGAGCCAGAATCCCTTTTTCGGCTCGTCCGGCTGGATCGGTGTCGGCAGATCCGGGCTCAGCGCGATACGGCCGAACAGCGCCTCGTAGCGGTCGGCGCCGGTCTCTTCCGCCGGGTCGTTCGCGTTGGTGCGTTGCTCCGCCATCGGTTCCCCCGAATGCCCCGAAATGAGGGATCCGGACCTTGCCGGAACACCTCCGATCCCGGTGAAATCCTAGACGTCGCGAACCATCCTGTCACGGCAGCAAAATCGTTTCTGTCAAGCTTGTATCTTCTTTCGAAACACGCACATTATCGGCCATGGCCAGACGCAAACACATGCATCCATCCCTCGATATGCGCGACGATGTCGCCGAGGATATCCGTATGTGCGACTGGCCGGACTGCCATATGAAAGCGGAACACAGGGCACCGCGCTCACGCGAGCAGTTGCGCGAATACCGCTGGTTCTGTCTCGAGCATGTCCGCCAGTACAACAGCCGCTGGAACTACTTCGAAGGCATGACCGACGACGAGGTCGAAGCCTCGCTGCGCCACGATACCGTCTGGAACCGGCCGTCGTGGCCGATCGGCGACCGCGAGATACCGCCGGGCAGGGGGCCAAAGCCCGGTACCGGTCCGTTCGGTTTCGATCCCAACTATTTCATCGACGATTTCGGTCTTTTCGACGAGAAGACCGCGACCTCGGCGCAACCGCAGGCCGATGCGCCGACCCGCGCCGCGCTCGCCGTGTTCGGATTGCAGTTGCCGGTCAGCGCCGACGACCTCAAGACCAAGTACAAGGAACTGGTCAAGAAGCATCACCCGGATGCCAACGGCGGCACCAAGGCGGCGGAGGAAAAATTCAAGGAAATCCGTCAGGCCTACGACACGCTTCGGCATTTCCTGGTGGTTTGATCCGGTTCACCGCCGCAATTGTCCCGGTAACAACAAAACCCATCCAAAATCGCCGGAAAACGGCACAAATCCTTGACGCATCAGGGGAATGCCCCTAACACCAACCGAACAGAATCCCTATATGGATGACGAGACAGTAACGCCGGTTCGCTACGAACGGCCGGTCAAAAGAACGGGAATGCGCGTATGACCTCAACCCATCAATCCCAGCCGCTCCTGATGCAGGAACCGGATATCAAACTTTCGGTGCGCCAGGTGTTCGGCATCGACAGCGACATGGAAGTGCCGGCCTTTTCCGAGGCCGACCCGCACGTGCCGGACGTCGACGACGCATACCGTTTCGACCACGAGACGACGATGGCGATCCTGGCCGGCTTCGCCTACAACCGCCGCGTCATGATCCAGGGCTACCACGGCACCGGCAAGTCGACGCACATCGAACAGGTGGCGGCGCGCCTCAACTGGCCGTGCATCCGCATCAACCTGGACAGCCACATTTCCCGTATCGATCTCGTCGGCAAGGACGCGATCGTCCTCAAGGACGGCAAGCAGGTCACGGAATTCCGCGAGGGCATCCTGCCGTGGGCATTGCAGAATCCGACGGCGGTGGTGTTCGACGAATACGACGCCGGGCGCCCGGACGTGATGTTCGTGATCCAGCGTGTGCTGGAGGTCGAGGGCAAGCTGACGCTGCTCGACCAGAACCGCGTCATGCGGCCGCACAAGTATTTTCGCCTGTTCTCGACGACCAATACCATCGGCCTCGGTGACACGACGGGCCTTTATCACGGCACGCAGCAGATCAACCAGGGCCAGATGGACCGCTGGAACATCGTCGCCACGCTGAACTACCTGCCGCACGACGCCGAGGTGGAAATCGCGCTCGCCAAGTGCGAGTCCTACAGCACCAAGGAAGGCAAGGAACAGCTTTCAGCGATGGTCGAACTGGCCGACATGACCCGCGCCGGCTTCATGAACGGCGACATCTCGACCGTCATGTCGCCCCGGACCGTGATCACCTGGGCGCAGAACGCCGAAATCTTCAAGGACCTGGGCTACGCCTTCCGCGTCACGTTCCTGAACAAGTGCGACGAACTGGAGCGCCCGGTGGTGGCCGAATACTACCAGCGCGCCATGGGCGAGGAACTGCCGGAGTCCGCGGCCAACGCGGTCCTGCAGTAAGGCCTTTTCGAAGGACGGACATTGGGTAACGAACACCCGACAGAGCTCTGGAAACGCGTAACCGCCTCGACGCTGCGCGCGATCGGTCACGCCAAGGACCTTGAGGTCCAGTACGGCCAGAGTTCGCCCGGTCTCACTGCCGAAACCGCGCACCTGCCGACGCCGCAGGCCAATATGAGCCCGGAATCCATGTCGCGTTTCCGGGGCATGTCCGATGCACTGTCGCTCAGACTGCGTCACCACGACGCCGATACCCACCGCGCCAACATGCCGGACGGCGCCGACGCCCGGCGCGTCTACGAAGCCGTCGAACAGGTGCGCTGCGAAGCGCTCGGGACCCAGCGCCTGACCGGTGCCGGCGACAACCTGCAGGCGCTCCTCGAGGAACGCTGCCGCGCCAAGGGCTACGCCGGCGTCAAGGAACGCGACGACGCGCTGCTGCCGGAAGTGGTCGGCCTGATGGTCCGCGAGCATCTTTCCGGCCGCGAGCTGCCGGAATCGGCCAAGGAGTTCGTCAATCTCTACCGCAAGGACATCGAGAAGAAGATTTCCGGCGACCTCGACGAACTGGTGAAAGCCGCCAGCGACCAGGAAAAGTTCTCCAAGGCCGTCAACCGGATGCTGAAGTCGCTCGACATGCTGCGCGACGAACCGCCCGAGGACACGCCGGAAGAGGAAGAGCAATCCGAATCCGACGACAACGAACAGGGCAACCAGGACGCCGAGCAGTCCGACGCGGACATGGACGCCGACGGGTCCATGGCGGGCGAGTCGGAAGATACCGATTCCGCCGACGGCATGGACTTCGACCCGGAATTCATGGAAGACGACATGAACCCGGGCGAGGGTGAGGAAGAACCCGCCGGCCCCAGCGAGTACGATCCCGACTGGCGCCGTAACGACTCGGGCGACAACCAGCCCTACAAGGCCTACACCACCGAATTCGACGAAGTCACCGACGCGAGCGAGCTTTGCGACACCGAGGAACTGACCCGGCTGCGCCACCAGCTCGACCAGCAGCTTTCGCACCTCCAGGGCGTCGTCGGCAAGCTCGCCAACCGGCTACAGCGCCGGCTTCTGGCGCAGCAGACCCGGTCGTGGGAATTCGATCTCGAGGAAGGCATGCTCGATGCCGGGCGGCTATCGCGCGTCGTCGTCGATCCGGTCGCGCCGCTGTCGTTCAAGATGGAATCCGACACCGAATTCCGCGATACCGTCGTGACGCTGCTGATCGACAACTCGGGTTCGATGCGCGGCCGTCCGATCACCGTCGCCGCGATGAGTGCCGACATCCTCGCCCGCACGCTGGAGCGCTGCGGCGTGAAGGTGGAAATTCTCGGCTTCACGACGCGGTCGTGGAAGGGCGGCACGTCGCGCGAGAAGTGGGTGGAGCAGGGCAAACCCAAGACCCCGGGCCGCCTCAACGACCTCCGGCATATCGTCTACAAGGCCGCCGACATGCCGTGGCGCCGGGCGCGCCCGAGCCTCGGTCTGATGCTCCGCGAAGGGTTGTTGAAGGAAAACATCGATGGCGAAGCGCTGTTGTGGGCGCACAACCGGCTTCTGGGCCGGCCCGAACAGCGCCGCATCCTGATGGTGATCTCCGACGGCGCGCCGGTTGATGATGCGACGCTCTCAGCCAACCCGGGCAACTACCTGGAGAAGCACCTGCGGGAAGTGATCCACTACATCGAAACCAAATCGGACGTGGAACTGACCGCCATCGGCATCGGCCACGACGTGACGCGGTACTATCGCCGCGCCGTCACCATCGTCGATGCCGAGGAACTGGGCGGCACCATGATGGCGCGGCTTGCCGAACTGTTCGACGAGGACACCGGCCAGGAACTTCGCCGCACCGGCCGCCGCCTGAAGACCAGCTAGGTTTTTTCCGCCACCTATACCGTCATCGCGAACTTGATTTGAAATCCATCCTTCGAGACGGCTGCCTATTTTAAAGCTTCTCCCTGGCAACTGATTGTGGCTTCGGCGTGCTGAGAGCCGGTCTCACCTTTACAATCGCAGCGATACTTCTGGAAGAAGTAGTCGTATTTGTCGTTCTTGTACTCGCAATCTACGTGGCCTTTGTTGCCGACATAGACATTGGTCGTATTGGTATTGTCGGGGTACAACTCATCGAAAATGGTGACCCACATGGCGCAATCATAGTAAATGCTCTGGATCTTGTCAGAACCTCCGGGCATGACCATACGCACTTCTGCGCTGCTGTGCTTGTCGTCGTTGATCACGGACGAGGACCGAATAGTGAAGGCGGTTGAGCCCGAAGCGTCCGAGTTGTTATTGATAATCACGGTACAGCGGTCGTCACTGGCTTTGGCTTCGGTCGAAACGTTTGCCATGCACAAAACTGCGGCCAGAATTAACGTCAGATGCTTGCTCATGGTGTGTCGCTCATGGTTGCGGGTCTTCAGGCGGGGTGTGTTTCCGCCAAATCCACCCGTGAACAGATATTTGTCTGATATTAGTACGAGTTTCGTCGACGCGTGAGTATTAGCCAGATGGCTATTTCTCCGTCATCCCGGTCAAACAGGTGCAACACATGCGCCGGAACGTATCCTTCCAGACGCGCTGCGCGCTCCTCAGGATTGAGGGCACATACACGCGCTCAGGTCTCCTCAGACGCTCCCTCATGCTGAGGAGCGAGCATAAGCGAGCGTCTCGAAGCATCAGATTATTTATACACCATCATCGCCGTGCCGAGCGCGTCGTCCGGGTGCACGACAAGGGCGGCATCGGTTTCAATCACCACAACGCCTTGGGCGGCAAAATACGCTTGGGTCTTTTCGAAATCACCGGAGTGAGGTGCCCCTAGATTTGTAGACGCTTTCTTCCCTAAATTTGAGGCAAGGAGGCCACTATGGGCAAAGCCAATTTCAGCGACGATTTTAAGCGCGACGCGGTGCGTCAGATTACGGAGCGGGG
>JBNPEI010000022.1:0-25993 GCA_051117645.1 Rhodospirillales bacterium | reverse complement strand
CGAAACGTCCAATCCGATAAACTCCGTCATGGTCACTCTCCTCATATGAGCCCCTTGGGGCGTTTTCATAATGACCCCGTATCGTAGGCTCCGGAGAGTGGCCGCCAGAATTACGTTATGTTCAGGATGACGACCGCGCAAGGGCAACCGTCAATCCCTTAAATCCTCCCAGAGTTCCTTGACCTTGTCGAGGAAACCGGTGCTTTCCGGGCTCTGTTTCTTGGTCTGCTTTTCGTCGCCGGCGAACTCCTTGAGCAGGTCCTTCTGCTTCTTGGACAGATTGACCGGCGTCTCGACGAAAATCTGCACGAACATGTCGCCGCGGCTGTCGGAGCGCATGACCTTCATGCCCTTGCCGCGCAATCTCAGTTGGTGGCCGGTCGGCGTGCCCTCGGGGATGGTGACGCGCAAGAGCTTGCCCTCGACCGTCGGCACCTCGATCTGTCCGCCGAGCGTCGCGGTCGCCATCGGCACCGGGACGCGGACGTGCACGTCGGCGCCGTCGCGGCGGAAGAACCGGTGCGGCCTGATGCCAAGAAAGATATAGAGATCGCCCGCCGGCGCGCCCCTGAGCCCGGCCTCGCCCTCGCCGGCGAGGCGGATGCGGGTGCCGTCCTCGACGCCGGCCGGGATGTTGACGGCAAGCGTCTTTTCGCGCTGCTTGCGGCCGGTTCCCGAGCAGCCCCGGCACGGATCGGCAATGGTCTGGCCGGTGCCCTGGCAGGTGGGACAGGTGCGCTCGACGGTGAAGAAACCGGACTGCGAGCGGACGCGCCCCATACCGCCGCAACTGCCGCACGCGACCGGCGCCGCGCCGTCCTTGCCGCCGGAGCCGTCGCAGTCGTCGCAGACCACCGACGTCGGCACGCGGATGTCGGTCTTGAGGCCGTTGAACGCGTCCTCGAGCGTGATTTCCATGTTGTAGCGGAGATCGGAGCCGCGGCCCGCGCTGGCGCGATGCCCGCCCCGGCCGCCGCCCATGAAGTCGCCGAACATCTCCTCGAAGATATCGGCAAAACCGCCGGCCCCGGCGCCGAATCCGCCGGCGCCCGGTCCCGGCCCGCCGCCTTCGAACGCGGCATGGCCGAAGCGGTCGTAGGCCGCGCGCTTCTCGCCGTCCTTGAGGACCTCGTAGGCCTCGTTGACTTCCTTGAAGCGCTTTTCCGCCTCTTCGTCACCCGGATTGCGGTCCGGGTGATACTGCATGGCGAGTTTGCGATAGGCCTTCTTGAGCGCCGCCGCGTCGGCGTCCCGGGAAACCCCGAGGCTCTCGTAATAGTCCTTTTTGGCCATGGTGACTGCTACCCCCGAAGCGATCCGCCGGCGGGCGGTCCGTCTTACGCGAACCGCCCGGCCCGGAAAGCGGCGTTAGCCGCTCTTCTTGTTGTCCTGATCCGGATCGACTTCCTCGAAGTCCGCGTCGACGACGCTTTCGTCGTCGGACTTCGACGCGTCGGCGTCGGCAGCACCGGCGTCACCGCCTTCGGCTTCCTGCTCGGCCTGTTGCGCCTTGTACATGGCCTCGCCGAGTTTCATGGACGCCTGCGACAGCGCTTCGGTCTTGGCGTTGATCGCTTCGAGATCGTCGCCTTCGGCCACTTCCTTGAGGTCGGCGACCGCGGTCTCGATGGCCGTCCTGTCGGCATCCTCGATCTTGTCGCCATATTCGCTCAGGCTCTTCTCCGCGGTGTGGATCATGCTGTCGGCATTGTTCCGCGCGTCGACCAGTTCGCGGCGCTTCTTGTCGGCGTCGGCGTTTTCCTCGGCCTCCTTGACCATCCGTTCGATGTCGTCGTCGGAAAGACCGCCCGAGGCCTGGATGCGGATCTGCTGCTCCTTGCCGGTCGCCTTGTCCTTGGCCGAGACGTTGACGATGCCGTTGGCGTCGATGTCGAAGGTGACCTCGATCTGCGGCATGCCGCGCGCACTCGGCGGGATGCCGACCAGGTCGAACTGACCCAGCAGCTTGTTGTCGGCCGCCATCTCGCGTTCGCCCTGGAACACGCGGATCGTCACCGCGGACTGGTTATCCTCGGCGGTCGAGAAGGTCTGGCTCTTGCGTGTCGGGATCGTCGTGTTGCGGTCGATAAGCCGCGTGAACACGCCGCCCAGCGTCTCGATGCCGAGCGACAGCGGCGTCACGTCGAGCAGAAGCACGTCCTTGACGTCGCCCTTGAGCACACCGCCCTGGATGGCGGCGCCGAGCGCGACCACCTCGTCCGGGTTGACGCCCTTGTGCGGGTCGCGGCCGAAGAAGGTCTTCACCGTCTCGATGACCTTCGGCATGCGCGTCATGCCGCCGACCAGGATCACCTCGTCGATCTCGGAGGCCTTGATGCCGGCGTCCTTGAGTGCGTTCTTGCACGGGTCGATGGTGCGTTCGATCAAATCCTCGACCAGCGTTTCCAGCTTGGAGCGCGAGACCTTGATGTTGAGGTGCTTGGGCCCCGACTGGTCGGCCGTGATGAACGGCAGGTTGACCTCGGTCTGAGTCGTCGACGACAGCTCGATCTTCGCCTTCTCGGCGGCTTCCTTGAGCCGCTGCAGGGCGAGGCGATCGTCGCGCAGGTCGATGGTGTTCTCTTTCTTGAACTCGTCGGCCAGGTAATCGACGATCCGGTTGTCGAAGTCCTCGCCGCCCAGGAACGTGTCGCCGTTGGTCGACTTCACCTCGAACACGCCGTCGCCGATCTCCAGGATCGAGACGTCGAAGGTGCCGCCGCCAAGGTCGTAAACGACGATGGTGCCGCCTTCCTTCTTGTCGAGACCGTAGGCGAGCGCGGCCGCGGTCGGTTCGTTGATGATGCGCAGCACCTCGAGACCGGCGATCTTGCCGGCGTCCTTGGTGGCCTGGCGCTGGGAATCGTTGAAGTAGGCCGGCACCGTGATCACGGCCTGCTCGACCTTCTCGCCGAGATAGCTCTCCGCCGTTTCCTTCATCTTCTGAAGGATGAACGCGGAAATCTGCGAGGGCGAATACTTGTCGTCGTCGACCTTCACCCAGGCGTCGCCGTTGTCGCCCTTCATGATCTCGTAGGGGACGATCTTCTTGTCCTTTTCGGTGACCGGATCGTCGTAACGGCGGCCGATCAGGCGCTTGATGGCGAACAGCGTCTTTTCCGGGTTGGTGACGGCCTGGCGTTTCGCCGGCTGCCCGACGAGGCGCTCGCCGGAATCCGCGAAAGCGACCATCGACGGCGTGGTCCGCGCGCCTTCGGCGTTCTCAATAACCTTGGCATCCTTGCCGTCCATCACGGCGACGCACGAATTCGTCGTGCCCAGGTCGATACCGATAACCTTACTCATATCTAACGAACCTCTCTTTCTGCGGCGGCCGTCACGAGCCTTTGCAAGCGCCCGAAACGGCCCCTCGGGTTTGGATCCTGCCGCCAATATCCGGCGGCGATTCGGATTGGATGGGATATATGCCCGGAAATCCGGGGCCGCAACGCTTTCCCAACATAATTTTTAGGGTTTTAGAGCTTACAATTCCTCGTCCAGATTGGTGCCCGACGGCTTGTTGTCGTCTTCATAGGCCTTTCCGCCGCCTTTCCCGCCTTTTTCGGACGATGCCTCGTCCAGCGTCTGCTGCGACGGCGTCGGCGCCGGGCCCTGCTTCTCGCCGCCCTTGGTGACGCCGACCTTGGCCGGGCGCAGCGGCTGGTCATAGAGCGTATAGCCCACTTCCATGACCTGGCCGACGCTGCCGGCCGGCTTCGATGCATCCTCGTACTCGAACATCGCCTCGTGCAGTTGCGGATCGAACTTTTCGCCGAGCGGGTCCATCTTCTTGATGCCGTTCCGCGTAAACGCGTTTTGCATCTCGCGCGCCGTCATCTCGACCCCCTCGATGAGGCTTTTAACGGCGCCGTCTTCACCGGCCTTGTCCTTGTCGACGGCATCCAGCGCCCGGCTCAGGTTGTCGGCGACCACGACCATCTCGCGGGCGAAACCGGCAATGGCGCGCTTGGAGGCGTTCTCAACGTCCCGGGACGCGCGGCGGCGCACGTTCTCGGTCTCGGCCAGCGCGCGCAACAGCTTGTCCTTGGTCTCGGCAAGCTCGGTTTCGAGTTCGGATGCGGCGCCTTCCGGGTCTTCCTCGTCACCGGTGGCGTCGGTGCGGTCCCCGGCGGGCGTTTCCGGTCCGGCCGCCGGCTCGGCATCCTGCTCCGCCCCGGCGTTCCCGGCAGCGGTTTCCCCGGCTTCGGCCGCTTCGGTTTCGGCTTGTTCCTCTTCGGCCGGCTTCTCGGTCTTTTCCTGGCTTTGCATGGTCATCCTAACGTTCTTAACGGAACCTCTCGCCGATCATCTTGGCCGTATAGTCGACCATCGGAATGATCCGCGCGTAGTTCATCCGCGTCGGCCCGATCACACCGATCGCGCCGACAATATGATTGGCGTCGTTGCGGTAGGGCCCGACGATCATCGAGCATCCGGCAACATTGAACAATTTGTTGTCCGCGCCGATGAAGATTTGGACTCCATCCGCGTGATCCGCAAGGCTCAACAGCTTGAGCATCTCGTTTTTCGTCTCCAGCGCCTCGAACAACGAGCGGATCCGCTCCAGATCCGTCAGCGCCGTCACGTCTTCCAGAAGCTTGGCCTGGCCGCGCACGATGAGCGTCCCGGACGCATCCGTCTCGGCACCGGTGCCGCCCGACCAGGTGGCGAGGCCGCTTTCCACGACTTTCTGGGTCAGCTCGTCCAGTTGCACGCGGTGGCTCTCAAGCTCGGCAACGATCTCGTCGTGCGCTTCCTTGAGCGTGCGGCCAACGAGGCGCGCGCTCAGGAAGTTCGTCGCCTGCACCAGCGCCGACGGCGGCAGGGTCATCGGCACGCTGATCAGCCGGTTCTCGACGACGCCGCTCTCGGTCACCAGCACCACCAGGCCGCGGCCCGGCGACAGGCTCACGAACTCGATATGCTTGAGCGGGCTGTCGGTCTTGGGCGCGAACACCAGGCTGGCGAAACCGGTCAGGCCGGAAAGCGTGGTGGTCGCTTCCTCCAGCACCTGATCGACGCTCTTGGACGAGCCGGCGCACTGCGCCTCGATCTGCTTGCGTTCCTGGTCCGAGAGATTGCCGACCTCGAGAATGCCGTCGACGAACAGGCGCAGGCCCGCATCCGTCGGCAGGCGCCCCGCCGAGGTGTGCGGCGAGAACAGCAGGCCGGCATCCTCCAGGTCCGCCATCACGTTGCGGATCGTCGCCGGCGACAGGCTTTGCGTCATCTGCCGGGCGATGGTACGCGAGCCGACCGGGTCGCCGGTATCGCAATAGGCCTCGACGATCAGACGGAAGATCTCCCGAGAACGCTCGTTCAGTTCGGCAATCATGTTGTGTTTCAGCGCCTTTCATGCCTCGCGCAAAAGACGGGGTTATGTAGTTTCCGCCTTTCGGGCCGTCAACTCAATGAAAGCATGAGATATCCGCGGTGCTGCCGTCTTTACGGCGAGGGAGCGAGCCGCTAGCTTGGCCGTCGCCCAAAAGACATGGAGAGAATATATGCGCCCTTCCGGCCGCCAGACCGACCAGATGCGCGGCGTCGTCCTCGAGATCGACGTCGCCAGACACGCCGAGGGGTCGTGCTTCGCCAAGTTCGGCGACACCCATGTCCTGTGCACCGCCAGCGTCGAGCAGCGCCTGCCGCCGTGGCTCAGGGACAGCGGCCAGGGCTGGGTGACCGCCGAATACGGCATGCTGCCGCGTTCCACGCACACGCGCACCAACCGCGAGGCGGCGCGCGGCAAGCAGTCGGGCCGGACCCAGGAAATCCAGCGCCTTATCGGCCGTTCGCTCCGGGCCGTCACCGACCTCGCCGCCATGGGCGAATTGCAGATCAAGCTCGACTGCGACGTGATTCAGGCCGACGGCGGCACGCGGACGGCGTCGATTACCGGCGCCTATGTCGCGCTCTATCGCGCCTTCCAGACCTGCCAGAACCTGGGCATCGTCGACAGCATTCCGCTGATCGACAGCGTCGCCGCGGTGTCGTGCGGCGTGTTCGAGGGAGAATCGGTGCTCGACCTCGACTACGACGAGGATTCCAACGCCGAGGCCGACGCCAACTTCGTGCTGACCGGCAAGGGCGGCATCGTCGAGATCCAGGGCACCGCCGAAGCCGATCCGTTCTCGGAACAGACCTTCATGGACCTGATGACCCTCGCCAAGAAGGGCGTCAAGGAACTGACCGCGGCACAGAACGCCGTGCTCGGTCTCTGAGGTCCGGCCGTGGTGCGCCGGTTCGATGACGGGCAACTGGTAATCGCCAGCCACAACGCCGGCAAGGTGCGCGAGATCGCCGATCTGATGGCGCCCTACGGCGTCGACGTAATATCCGCGGCGACGCTCGATCTGCCGGAACCGGAAGAGACCGGCGAGACCTTCGTCGAGAACGCGCTCCTGAAGGCGCACGCCGCCGCCAAGGCGGCTAAGCTGCCGGCGCTGGCCGACGATTCCGGGCTTGCCGTCACCGCGCTGGACGGCGCTCCCGGTATCTACTCGGCGCGCTGGGCCGGACCGGAGAAGGATTTCACGGCGGCCATGGAGAAAGTCGAGGAGCTGCTGCGCGGTGCCGAGGACCGTTCGGCACGGTTCGTCTGCGCGCTGGCGCTGGCATGGCCGGACGGCCATGCGGAAGTGTTCGAGGGCACCGTCGCCGGCGAGATCACGTGGCCGCCCGCCGGCGACAAGGGGTTCGGCTATGACCCGATCTTCACCGCCGACGGCGAGGACATTACCTTTGGCGAGATGGATCCGAACCGGAAGCACACGCTCTCGCACCGGGCCGATGCATTCGGGAAGATGGTCGCGGCGTGCTTCGGCCGCGCGACGTAGGTGAGCGCGCCCGACCCCGGCTTCGGCATCTACGTGCACTGGCCGTTCTGCCGCCGGATCTGCCCCTACTGCGATTTCAACGTCCACACGGAAACAGCGATTGACGACGCCACGTGGCGCGACGCGCTTTTGTCGGAGCTCGCTCATTACGCCGCCGAAACCACTGGCCGTACCGTCACCAGCATCTATTTCGGCGGCGGCACGCCGTCCTTGATGGCGCCGGCAACGGTCGGTGCCGTCATCGACGCGGTCGCCGGTTACTGGACCATCGCCGATGAAATCGAGATCACGCTGGAGACCAATCCGACCTCGTCGGAACGGGCCCGGCTCGCCGGGTTCCGGGACGCCGGCGTTAACCGCCTTTCCGTCGGCGTACAGTCCTTCGACGACGATGCTCTCGCATTCCTGGGCCGGGACCATACCGCCGCCGATTCAGCCCGGACCCTTGAAGATGCGAACGCCAATTTCGACCGCGTCACGTTCGATCTGATCTACGCACGGCCGGGCCAGGCATTGGCCGACTGGCGTGGGGAACTGGACCGCGCACTCCAACATGCGGCCGGTCACCTGTCGCTCTACCAGCTCACCATCGAGAGCGGCACGCCGTTCTTCAGGGAAGGCGTCGCGCCGCCGGACGACGACATCGCCGCCGATATGTTCGAGACGACGCAGGCGGTCCTCGCGGACGCCGGCATGCCGGCCTATGAAATCTCCAACCACGCCCGGCCCGGCGAGGAGAGCCGCCACAACCTGACGTGCTGGCGGGGCGGCGACTATCTCGGCATCGGTCCCGGCGCGCATGGACGGCTCACGCTCGACGGCGCCTTCGCCGCGACCCATCAGGTGCACACTCCGGCGCGCTGGCTCGAACTTGTGCGGGAGCATGGCCACGGTACCGCGAAACGGCGAAAGCTGACACCGGAAGACCGCGGCCGTGAGTTGCTGATGATGGGGCTGCGCCTTGCGGACGGTGTCGACCTCGCGCGGTTCGCTCGTATTGCCGGGCTACCGCTGGACGATCTCGTCGACCCGGCCGCGCGCACCCGCCTGACCGGCGGCGGGCTGATCGAGCGAAGCGGGACCGCGCTCCGCGCCACGGCGGCCGGCCGGCAGCGTCTCAACGCCGTGCTGTCTACACTGCTGAAATAATCAGTTGATGCGCGGCTGGAAGCTCTCCGGCGCCGGATCGATCACCTTCGACGACTTGCGCGTGATCTCGAGAACCGCGAGGCCGCGCTCGGTGAGCCCGCTCGGCATCAGGCGGAAAATACCGTCCCGGCCCCAGTATCCGTTCGGCGAGGCGAGCGCCTGCATCGAATAGTTGGGCCCGTTCTCGCCCTGGCCGAGGACGGCGGCAAGCGCCGCCGCGTCGTAGGCGATGGTGGCGAGCCGGGGTGGCGCGTCGCCGTAGGTCGCCGCGTACTCCTTGACGAAATCGGCGCGCGCCTGCGGGTCCGGCGCGGCATACCAGGCGCCGACCAGTGCCGGTTCGCTGCCGAGGCCGGGCACGTCCCATTGACCGGTGCCGAGAATCTGCACCACCGCCGGATCGACATCGAAGAACGGCAGCAGCGCCGCAATCTGCTGCAGGCGCTTGCCGCCGTCGGCAACCAGCAGCGTATCGAACGGCAGGTCGCCCGCGGTCTGAAGTTGTTCGAGCCGTTCCAGCGTCTTCTTGGCGATTTCGTCGTCACGCTGCTTCAACTCGGCGATCTGGCGTTCCAGTTCCTGCTTGCGGGCGTCGAAGTCGGAAATCTCGCGGACCACATTGGTGTAGTCCTCGGCGTTCGGATCATAGAGCCGTGCCCGGGTGATCTCGACGCCGAGGCGCGCGGTGACGTCCTGCATCGCCGTGAGCACGGCCTCGCCGTAGGCGTTGTCCGGTCCCAGCAGACCGAACCGGGTCAGGCCGCGCGACGCCGCGTATGCGATCACGCGCTCGGTCTGTGCCGACGGCAGGAACCCCATCACGTAAACCCCGTCCCCGGCGGCGTTGCGATCGCTGGAAAATCCGATCACCGGCACGTTGGCGGCACGCGCGATCGGCCCGACGGCCTGCACCGACGCCGACAGCAGCGGCCCGACGATCAGTCTGGCACCGTCGCCGATGGCAAGCTGCGCCGCCGCCAGCGCGCCGTCGACGGTGCCGCCGGTATCGTGCGGCAGCAGCTCGAAACGGTCGTCGGCGAACTGGAACAGCGCCAGTTGCGCGGCGTTGAGCATCGCCTGGCCGACCTTGGCGGCGGGACCGCTCAACGGTACCAGCAGCGCGACACGCACCGCATCGACGCTGGCCGCGGGCACGGTCGACGTCATGATCTCGGGGGGTGCGGCGTTGGGATTGACCGGCCTGTTGAGAAGCTCGGCCAGCGACGGCAGCGGTTCGCCGGCACGCGCCCGGGGTGCGGTGCGCGGCACCTGCTGAAGCTTCGGCCCCGGCGGCATGCGCGGCCCGGACACCGGCGGCATCTGCTGCGACGGCGGCAGGTTGCTGTTCGCGCTCTTTTGCTGCGACGGGCCGGCGACCATCGGCTTTCCTTGCTCCGACCCGCCGATTGCGGAATTCTGGCAGGCGGCAAGCATGAGAAGGGCCAGGCATGGCGCAAGCAGGGAAAAAGCGCGGCACGCGTTCGCACGCGAAAGCGGGAAAGCGGGGGGAAGAAACATCTGCCTCTCGTTCAATCGATGCCGGACGCGACACCGATGACGGTAGCCGCTCGCCCGAAGCGAGTAAACCGCAACAGCGCCTGGCGCACGGCCTTTATATCGTCGCCACGCCGATCGGCAATGCCGCCGACATCACACTGCGCGCGCTCGATATTCTGACCCGCGCCGACGTGATCGCCTGCGAGGACACCCGCGTCACGGGCAAGCTTCTGAACCTGCACGGCATCCAGCACGGCAAGCTGATTTCCTATCATGAACACAATGCCTCCAGGGCCGGACCGAGGCTCATGAAACATCTGAATTCGGGCGAAATCGTGGCGCTGGTATCGGATGCCGGGACGCCGATGATCAACGATCCGGGCTACCGGCTGACCGAACTTTGCCGCGACGCCGGCATTCCGGTCCACGCCGCGCCCGGCCCGTCCGCGGTCACCAATGCGCTGGTTCTGGCGGGCCTGCCGACCGACCGTTTCATGTACTGCGGCTTTGCCCCGCCCAAGCAGGGCAAGCGCCGGACCTGGCTCGGCGACATCGCGCAGACAAACGCCACGCTGGTGTTCCTCGAATCGGCGCAGCGCCTGGCCGCGTCGCTCGCCGACATGGCGGACATCCTGGGCCCCCGGCCGGCCTGCGTGCTGCGGGAAATGACCAAGATGTTCGAGGAGGCGCGGCACGGCACCCTCGACGAACTCGCCCGCCACTACGAAAGCGAAGGCGCGCCCAAGGGCGAGGTGACGCTCGTGGTCGGCGCCCCCGAAGCGGCCGGCGCCCCCGACGCCGGCGATATCGACGCGCGGCTCCGCGAACTCCTGCGCACCGACAGCGTCCGCGAGGCTTCGTCCCGGGTCGCCGCCGAGACCGGTATCGCCCGGCGCGACGCCTACAACCGCGCGCTCGCGATCAAGGCGGAAGAAGAAGCATGAGCACCAATGACCGCCGGCGCGCCAACCGTCGCGGCCGTGGCGGCGAAATGCTGGCGGCGGCACTGCTGCGGCTCAAGGGCTACCGGATCCTGGCGCGCGGCTACCGGGTGCCGGCGGGCGAAATCGACATCGTCGCCGCGCGCGGACAGATCGTCGCGTTCATCGAAGTAAAGGCACGGACCGGCCTCGATGCCGCCCTCGCGTCCGTCGGTCCGGCGCAGCGCCGGCGTATCGTCCGCGCCGCTGAACACTTCTTCTCGCAGCACGCGGGACTGCAGGATCGCGATATGCGATTCGACGTGATCGCCATCGTGCCGGGTCGGCTGCCGAAACATGTCGCCGATGCGTGGCGGCCATAAGCGCGCCACATTCCTTGCTTGTTATTCATTGGACGCCGCGTTTTTACAGCGGCAACATTTGTGTGTAGCATTCCCGGACCGGCGCACAGCCGGAGGGTTTGTGCTTGTTGACGATCAGGAACAGGGTCTGGGCATCGCCGATGCGCCGATTACGAATTCTCGCACCTTTGGCGCTATTGCTGGCGGCACCGCAACTGAGCGGTTGCGCCGGCATGATCGTCGGCGGTGCCGCCACCGCCGGCGTCGCCGCTTATCAGGAACGCGGCATCGAGGGCGTCGCCCGGGACACGGCGACGGCGACCAAGATTCGTGCGCAGTTGCTGGACGCCGACGAAAAGCTGTTCCGCGACGTCGGCATCGAGGTGTACGAGGGCCGGGTGTTGCTGACCGGCCGGGTCCCGACCGAGGACCACCGCGCCCGCGCCGTGAAGATCGCGTGGGGCGTCAGCGACGTCAAAGACGTGATCAACGAGGTCCTGGTCAGCGAGAACCCGCTTTCCGATATCGCCAACGATTCCTGGATCACGACCCAGCTCAAGTCGAAGATGACCTTCGACAAGGACATCCTCGCCATCAACTATTCCATCGAGACGGTGGGCGCGGTGATCCACCTGATCGGCATCGCCCAGGACAAGGACGAGCTGCAGCGCGTCATCAACCACGCGCGCTCGATCAAGTACGTCAAACGGGTGGTCAGCCACGTTCGGGTCAAGGCGCCCGGGACGTCGTGAGAACGCAGGCCGATATCATCGAGTACCTGACCCGCTTCGGCAGCGGCGGCGCCGATGACATGGACATCGCCGAGGCGGCGTTGCTGGCCGGCGCCTTCGACCGGCCGGCGCTGCCGCTGGACCGCTACCGGCGTCATCTCGAAAAACTCGAAACCAAGGTCGGCGACTATGCACGCATCGGCGACGGCCCGGTGCCGGTCGCCGTCATGATAGACGCGCTGCGCCAGGTACTGGCGCGTCACTACGGCTACGGCGGCGGCGAAACCAACGGCACCGACGAGGACTGCTTCGACCTGACCCGCGTCATCGACAGCCGCACCGGGTCGAGCGACGCACTCGCCATTCTTTACGCGGCCACGGCACGCCGTCTCGGCTGGGACGCCGAGATCATCCACATTCCGGGACGCATGCTGATCCGTCTGCAAGCCGAGGGAGAACGGCTGGTCGCCGACCCGCTCGGTGACGGCCGGACGCTGGAACCCGCCGACATCCGGTCCATCCTCAAGGCTTTCGACGGCAACGAATCGGAACTGGCGCCGGACGGGCTCAAGGTGTTGAGCGACAAGAAGGCGCTGCTGCACCTGCTGGCCGGGCGCAAATCGGTGCTGCTGCGGGCCAAACGTCTGGAGGACGCGGCCAGGGTGCTCGACCTCGCGCTGCGCATCGCGCCCGAGGAACCGACGCTGTGGCGCGAGTGCGGGCTTCTCAACGCACGTCTCGACCGCATCCAGGCCGCCGTCGACGCGCTCGAGGAATACCTCCGTCTCGGCGCCGGCGAATCGGCGCGTTACAACACCACGATCCTCTTGCAGGAACTCCGCACCCGCCTCACATAAGCGGGACCCGCTTTTGTCTTTTCCAGGAACGAGCCCATGCCCCTGACCGTGGCGATCCAGATGGATCATGTGAGCACCATCGACATCAAGGGCGACAGCAGCTTCGTCATGGCGCTGGAGGCGCAGAAGCGCGGTCATACCCTTTACCACTACCTGCCCGGCAAACTCTCGATGTCGAACGGCCGCATCCTCGCCGAGGCCGAACCGATGCAGCTCCGCCGCGAACAGGGCAACCATTTCACGCTCGGTGAGACGCGCACCCTCGACCTGGCCGCCGACGTCGACGTCGTGCTGATGCGCCAGGACCCGCCCTTCGACATGGCCTACATCACGGCGACGCATTTGCTGGAGCACATCCACCCGGAAACCCTGGTCGTCAACGACCCGCGCGAGGTCCGCAACGCGCCGGAAAAACTGTTCGTGACGCACTTCGCGGAATTCATGCCGCCGACCCTGATCTCGTCCGACCGCGACCAGATCATGGCGTTCCGCAGGGAACACAAGGACATCATCGTCAAGCCGCTCTACGGCAACGGCGGCGCCGGGGTGTTTCACATCACGCCCGGCGACGAGAACCTGAACGCGCTTTTGGAAATGTTCACGATGCTGTATCGCGAGCCGATCATCGCGCAGGCCTACCTCAAGGACGTGCGCGCTGGCGACAAGCGCATCATCCTGATCGACGGCGAGATCGCCGGCGCCACCAACCGGGTGCCGGCGGACGGCGAGGCGCGCTCCAACATGCACGTCGGCGGCAAGGCCATGAAATCGGAAATCACGGCGCGCGAACGGGACATCTGCGCCGCCATCGGCCCGGAACTCAAGAAACGCGGCATGATCTTCGTTGGCATCGACGTCATCGGCGGCTTCATGACCGAAATCAATGTCACCTCGCCGACCGGCCTGCAGGAAATCAACCGCTTCGACGACGTCTGCCTGGAAGCGCAGATCTGGGATGCGATCGAGGCGCGGCTATAGGCTCACTCGTCCGGCGCCACGGCACCGCGCGCTTTCTTGATCGCTCCCTTGTGACGCTTGCCCTCCAGCCGCTTGCGCTTCTGCGCCTTCGGCGTTCTCGTCGGCCGGCGGCGTTTCGGCGGGGTCGCGGCGTCGCGGATCAACCCCACCAGGCGGTCCATCGCGTCCTTGCGGTTCAACTCCTGGGTGCGGAACTGCCGCGCCGTGATCACCAGCACGCCGTCGGCCGTCATGCGACGGCCCGCCAGCTTTTTCAGGCGCAGAAAATGTGCATTGCTCAGCGCCGGCGAACGGCGCGCATCGAAGCGGAGCTGCACCGCGCTTTCGGTCTTGTTGACCTTTTGCCCGCCGGGCCCGGCGGCGCGCATGAAGCGTTCCTCGATCTCGGTCTCGGCAATGCGGATATCGGGCGTGATCTCGATCATGAAGCATGTTCTATCATCCGGCGGAGATACGGAAACCGGCAATTTCCGGACCCGGGACCGAAATAATCCGCACAGACCTCCCATAGCCCCGGCCAAGAGGTCACAGATAAGGGGCGGATATGGTCGCGCGCGTGGGCACGGTGGCGTTTCAGGGGATCGACGTCCTGGACGTGGACGTTCAGGTGGTCATGGCGTCGGGCCTGCCCGCGTTTCACGTGGTCGGCCTGCCGGACAAGGCGGTCGGCGAAAGCCGCGACCGGGTGCGCGCCGCCCTCCATGCCATGGGCCTCGCGCTGCCGCCGCGCCGGATCACGGTCAATCTGGCCCCCGCCGACGTCGCCAAGGAAGGCAGCCACTTCGACCTGCCGATCGCCATCGGGCTGCTGGGCGCGATGGGCGTGTTGTCGGCGGACGAGACGGAACGCATGACGGCGATGGGGGAACTGGGCCTCGACGGCAGCATCGCGCCGTCGCTGGGCGTGCTGCCGGCCGCCATTCACGCCGCCGCCAAGGCGCGCACGTTCGTCTGCGCGCACGCCCAGGGCAGCGAGGCGGTCTGGGCCGGGGACCTCGAGGTCATTGCCGCACCCGACCTTTTATCCCTGATCAATCACGTCAAGGGCACGCACGTCCTGGCGCAGCCGGAAGCGCGGCTCTACGACGAGTTGCCGGACTACCCGGACCTGGTCGACGTAAAGGGACAGGAGACGGCGAAGCGCGCGCTTGAGGTCGCGGCGGCGGGCGGTCACAACATGCTGATGATCGGTCCGCCGGGGTCGGGGAAGTCGATGCTGGCGCACCGCCTGGGCGGGCTGTTGCCGCCGCTGACGTCGCGGGAAATCCTCGAGGTCTCCATGGTGCATTCGCTTGCCGGCGAACTGCCGGACGGCGGGCTCACGCGGCGGCGCCCGTTCCGCGACCCGCACCATTCGGCGAGCGTCGCGGCGCTGGTCGGCGGCGGCCACCGGGTGCGGCCGGGCGAGATCTCGCTGGCGCATCTGGGCGTACTGTTCCTGGACGAACTGCCGGAATTCAAGGGCCAGGCGCTGGAATCCCTCAGGCAACCGATGGAGACGGGCCGGGTCAGCATCGCGCGGGCCAACGCGCACGTGGTCTATCCGGCGCGCTTCCAGCTCGTCGCCGCCATGAACCCGTGCCGCTGCGGTTACCTCGCCGACCCCGGCGCCGCGTGCTCGCGCGCGCCCAAGTGCGGTGCCGATTACCAGGCGAAGATATCGGGACCGCTCATGGACCGCATGGACATCGTCATCGAGGTGCCGGCGGTGCATCCGAGCGACCTCGCGCTGCCGGACCCGGGCGAAAGCAGCGCCGACGTCGCCGGACGCGTCGCCACGGCACGCTGCCGCCAGCGGATGCGCGCGGAAAAGCTGGGCACCGGCACGCCCCCGATCAATGCCGCCATCGACGGCCGCGCGCTGGAGGAAATCGCCACGCCGGACGAGGCCGGCCGGAAACTGATGACCGACGCCGTCGCCGCGTTCGGGTTTTCGGCGCGGGGATACCACCGCGTGCTCAGGGTGGCGCGCACCATCGCCGATCTCGACGGCGCCGAGAAGGTCACCCGCGTCCACATCGCCGAAGCACTCAGCTACCGCCGCCTCAGTCCGGGGCAGGAGGTCAAACCGGTGCGCCGGCCGGCGTGAACGACGTCAGTTCTTGAGGTTGAAGTCCCCGGCGTCGAGCGCCGAGCGGTCCGCGCCCGAAACGGTGGCGATCTGATAGGAATTGCCGTCGGTCATCGCCGACGCGTCGTCGGTATACCAGACCTGGGCACCGTCGCCGCCGCTCGCCGAGCCGATAATGACGATGCCGGCGTTGGCGACGCCGCCCGAAACGTTTTGCGGCGCGCCGGAAACCGTCGTCGTATCGGCTTCGAAATAATTGACACCATCGGTCAGCGTGCCCGCGTTGCCGAGGTCGAAATCGCCGTCCGACAGCATGAACAGATCGCTTTCGGAAGCGTTGTAATCGCTGATGACGTCGGTGCCCAGCGACGCCGCCCGGGCCAGCGCATCGGCGCCCGTGCCGCCTTCGAAACGGAATTCATCGGCGCCCGTGCCGCCCGTCAGATTGTCATCTCCTTCGCCGCCGATCAGGACGTCGTCGCCGGCATAGCCGAAGATGTTGTCGGCGCCGCCGAGACCCGAAAGGGTGTCCGCGCCGCCGCCGCCGGAGAGCGAGTTGGCGTCCGCCGAACCGGAAATCGTATCGTCATGACCGGTGCCCACGGCATGCTCGATCCCGTCGAGGGTATCGTTACCGGTGGCCGCCCCCGCCGCCGTCCCGGCCGCGAGATCGATGTTCACCGCCGCGCCGGCACCCGAATAGTCGGCCGTATCAATACCTGAATCGGCACCACCGTCGCCGCCCCGGACCACGTCGTCGGCGCCGTCGTCGTCACCCAGCATGAAGGTGTCGTCACCGCCTTCGCCGTTCAGCGTATCAGCCCCTCCTTGCCCATGGATGGTATCGTTGCCGTCGCCGCCATGGATAACGTCGGCGCCGTCGCCGGCACTGCCCAGCGAAATACCGAACCCGGACGCGTCATCCGGTACGTCGCCGTAGATCGTATCATCGCCGGCGCCGCCCCAGATGCTGTCGTCGCCGGCACCGCCGGAGAGCAGGTCGTCATCGCCGTCGGCAGCGAACGTCGGGTTGGTGAGCGTGTTCGAAATGTTGTGCGTGCCGGAAAGCAGGTTGGTCGGCGTGTCGCCGTAGACGAAGTCGTCGCCCTCGCGCGCCGCGACGGTACTCGGCGTGTCGTCGCCGACCAGGAAATCGGCGAGCGCGGAACCGGCGATCACATTGGTCGCGGACGTCTGGGGCGCGGTCAGCGTCACCGGGTCGTCGCGGTCGTCATCGTCGTCCTGGCGCCTGGAAAGCCTGAGCACGATGGGTGTGAACCGGAACCCGAAGCCGAACAGACCGTCGATACCGCCGTAACTGCCAACGCCCCCGCCGAGCGCGTCGCCCCCGGCGCCGCCGATCAGCACCGCCGAACCGACGGCGTCGGTCGCCGCGGCGTCCCCCGTGAAGCCGCCGCCCCCGCCGCCGGCGATCAGGGTGCCGCCCTCGTCGGCCTCGTCGGCCTCGGTCTCGTCGACGAGGCCGTCCGGCCCGGCGGCGATGACCCGGTCGGCCGCCCGCGCGCCGCCGTAGGCTTCCGCCGCGACGATGGCGCGCTCCAGCGCCTCCTCGATGCTGGACCCTTCGCGCAGCGCTTCGCGGTAGGCGTCACGCGCCGCCTGTTCTCCGGCGCTGAGCGCGGCACCGGCGACATTCATCGAGCTGTTCGTTTTGGTGATCCACGCGCCCTTGCTCGCCGATGGATCGTCGGCCGCGGGCGGCTTCAGCAGGTCCGGATCGATGGCCGCAAGCTCGCGCTCGACCACCGTCTCCACGACCTCGGCCGCGGTGCTCGCTTCCTGGGCGACACGCTCGGCGGCCTCGGCCTCGCGGGCGGAGGCTGCGGCCGCGGCCTCGGCGGCCCTGAGCGCGGCGGCAGCCGCTTCCTCCGCCGCATCCGCCTCGGCGACGGCCAGCGCGCGCTGTTCCTCCGCCTCCTTGGCGGCCTGGGCGGCACGCTGCGCTTCGGCGAAGGCGGCTTCCTTCTGTTTCGCTTCCTCGAGGATCTGCAGCGCTTCATTACGGGCCCGTTCCGCTTCCTCCAACGCGCGGCGCACCGCTTCTTCCGCCTGCGCCAGCCGCTCGGCGGCCTGGGCCTCGGCCTGGTCGACCTCGGCGACGGCGCGGGCGGCATCGTCCTCGGCCCGCTCGGCCTGCTCGGCATCGCGGATCGAGTCCTCGAAGGCGCGGTCGCGGCGTTCGGATTCCTCAAGCACGTCAAGCGCCTGGCGGCGCAGGGTTTCCGCCTCGCTCAGCTTCTGATTGGCCTGGGCCCCGGCTTCGGCGGCCTGCTGGCGCGCCGCCGCCTCGGCGGCGGTGGCGTCGCGCAGCGCCTCGTCGGCGGCATCGCGGGCGGCGGCGGCAATGGCCGCCTTGCGGGCCGCGATCTCGAAGGCGGTATCGCGGTCGACCTGGATCGCGTCCCCGAGTCCGGCGCCGTCGTTTTCGTCCGGGCCCAGCCCTTCTTCTTCCCGTTGCTGGGCGAGCGCCCGGCTCGCCGGGTCGGCGCCGCGCGCCACCGACAGCAGGGTTTGCGGCATCATCGCATGCGCGTCGGGCAAGGCTTCGACCGCGTCGCCGAAATGCTCGGCGGTATCGCGCGGGCCGAGGCGCAGCACGCCGCTCGGTGTCGAGAAATAGTCGTCGACGATCAGCGCTTCATAGTTGGTATCCAGGACCTCGGCACCGCCCGGGTTTTCGACCCGGAGCGCCCCGGCCCCGACATCGTCGGCGCGGAGGTAGGTGACCATGGTGCCGCCGTCGCTCTCGACACGGCCGGCGCCGGACGCGCCGTCGACGCTGATGGTCGCCGCCGGTGTCTTGATGATGAAGGCGCCGTCGGTCTGGGCGATGCCGCCGCCGGAGAACGAGAACGTGCCCTGCTGCACGACGAACGTGGCGTGGTGCGCGCCGCCGTCCGGGTCGTAAACGAGATCGGAAAACGTTGCTTTGGCGTAATGACCGACCGAGAACGTGCTTTCGTCGGCGAACAGAAACCCGGCGTTGCCATCCGTTCCGGTTTCGATTCGATCGCCGCGGCTGACCAGCGCCCCGACCTCGCCCTCGACCACCGTGCCGTCGGCGCGGACGATCTCGACATCCCCGGACAGCGTTTCCAGCCGCCCGATCGGCGCCGACGCCGGGGCCACGGTCGGTGTCTCGGCAGCGTCGACCCCGGCCAGCGCCGAGACGACGTCGGCCCCGACGTGCGTGCCCGCATCCGTGGCCAGCGGCGGCGGTGTTTCGGAGGCGAAATAATCCCGGACGATGAGCCGCGCGCCGTCGGCGAGCTCGATCAGCAGGTCGGCATCGACGCGGGCGTAGACGGCTTCCGACAGCAGCCCGCCGCCGGGAATCACCACCGGACCGGTTTCCGGCACCCGCAACACCTCGGGCTGGCCGGGCAACGGCGCCAACGCGCTTTGTTCGATTTCGGGACGTGTCGCCATCCGTCACGCTCAATATTGAAGCTAGATACGGTATCCTAGCTCAATCAAAACGCAACAGATAGGGGCAATCTGCATATCTGGGGGATAAAATCCCGCGAAACTCAGCTTTCGCCCTTGGGCCGCCCGATCATGCGGCCGAGATCGCGCTTGCCGACCACGTGCAGGTGCAGGTGCGGCACCTCCTGGTGCGCGTCCTCGCCGGTGTTGGAAAGGACGCGGTAGCCGGTTTCGGTCAATCCGTTGAGCTTAGCCACCTGGCCGACGGTCCGCATCAGCGCCGCGATCTCCGCGTCCGAGGCCTTTTCGTGGAAATCGTCCATGTTGACGTAGGCGCCCTTGGGGATCACCAGCACGTGCACCGGGGCCTGCGGATTGATGTCGTTGAAGGCGAGCGTGTGGTCGTCCTCGTAGACCTTGTCGCAGGGAATCTCGCCACGGATGATCTTGGCGAAAATATTGTCCGGATTGTACGTCATGTCGTAAGCCATATTTCATTCCCCCTGCTGCCCGATCATTGCCTGCTTTTCTTCTCCGCGATGCCGGACGTGCCCTCGCGCTTCCTGAGTTCGGCATAGACGTCTTCCGGCCGGACGCCCATCGCCGCCCACATCACCAGGAGGTGATATATGAGGTCCGCGCTTTCCCGCGTCACCGCGTCCTTGCCCTCGGCGAGCGCGGCGATGGTCACCTCGGCGGCTTCCTCGTTGATCTTCTTGCCGATTTTCTTGGGCCCGCCGGCCAGCAGCCTGGCGGTATAGGACGCATCCGAGTCTCCGCCTTTGCGGCTTTCGATGACGGCGAACAGACGCTCGAGAATCTCGCTCGGATTTTCGGAACTCATGACGCGTGCCTTTCAGGTGTCGCGGACCGCCACGCCGGCCTTTTTCATATGGGCCTTGGCGTCGGCGATCGTATAGGTGCCGAAATGGAAAATCGAGGCCGCGAGCACGGCAGACGCATGCCCCTCGGTCACGCCCTCGACGAGATGATCCAGGGTGCCGACGCCGCCGGACGCGATCACCGGAATGGTCAGCGCATCGGCGACCGCCCGGGTCAGCGGCAGGTTGAAGCCCTGCTTGGTGCCGTCCCGGTCCATCGACGTCAGCAGGATCTCGCCGGCGCCCAGGTCCTGCATGCGCACCGCCCACTCGACGGCGTCGAGGCCGGTTTCCTTGCGTCCGCCGTGGGTGAAGATCTCGAATTTCTCCGGTCCCGTGGCCTTGGCGTCGACCGCGACGACGATGCACTGGGTGCCGAATTTCTCCGCCGCTTCACGCACGAAATCCGGGTTGTGCACGGCAGCCGTGTTGATGGAGACCTTGTCGGCGCCAGCCAGCAGCAGCTTGCGGATATCCTCCGTCGTGCGCACGCCGCCGCCGACGGTCAGCGGCATGAAGCACTGCTCGGCCGTCCGCGAGACGACGTCGAAGATGGTGTCCCGGTTCTCGTGACTGGCGGTGATGTCGAGGAAGCAAAGCTCGTCGGCGCCAGCGGCGTCGTAGACCCGCGCCTGCTCGACCGGGTCGCCGGCATCCACAAGATCGACGAAGTTGACGCCCTTGACGACGCGCCCCCGGTCGACATCGAGACACGGAATGATGCGAACTTTGAGGGTCATGCCGCCTCCGCCAGCAGTTGCACGGCCTGGGCCGGATCGATGCGCCCGTCATAGACGGCACGCCCGGAAATGACGCCGGCGAGCCGGCCGCCGCGCGTCCTGACCGCTTCCAGATCGGCCATCGACGACACCCCGCCCGACAGGATCACCGGAATGTCGACGGCATCCGCAAGTGCCAGCGTCGCGTCCAGGTTCGGCCCCTGCATGGCGCCGTCGCGGCCAATGTCGGTGAAAATCAGCGCTGCGGCGCCGGCATCCTCGAACCGTTTGGCAAGCGCCTCGGTCTTCAGTTCCGTCGCCTCGGCCCAACCCTGCACCGCCACGAACCCGTCGCGCGCATCGATGCCGAGCGCGACCCGGCCCGGGAACGCCTTGCAGGCTTCGACAACGAGGTCCGGATCGCGCACCGCGACGGTGCCGAGGATGACCCGCGCGAGGCCGCGTTCGAGCCAGCTTTCGATGGTCTTCATATCGCGGATGCCGCCGCCGAGCTGCACCTTCATGTCGACCGCATCGAGCACGGCGGAAACGGCGTCGGCGTTTTCCGGCCTGCCGGCAAAGGCGCCGTCGAGGTCGACCATGTGCAGCCACGTGCAGCCGG
This sequence comes from Rhodospirillales bacterium, assembly GCA_051117645.1. Taxonomy (GTDB): domain Bacteria; phylum Pseudomonadota; class Alphaproteobacteria; order Rhodospirillales; family Casp-alpha2; genus UBA4479. Next base: position 4,923 of record JBNPEI010000022.1, on the reverse strand, counting down.
CGTCGGCGAAGGCGCGTGCCTGCGCCGCCGGATCGTCGTTGAAGACCGTGGCCTGTTCCATGTCGCCGTGCACGAGGCGCACGCACTGACCGGCCTTGAGGTCGATCGCCGGGAAAAAGATCATGGCGACCACCTGAGGAAGTTGCTGATGATGCGGAGCCCCGCGGCCTGGCTCTTTTCCGGGTGGAACTGCGTGCCGACCATGTTGTCGCGCCCGACCGCCGCCGTGATCTCGCCGCCGTAGTCGGCGGCCGCCAGCACGTGCCGGGGATCGTCCGTCTTCATGTGATAGGAGTGCACGAAGTAGACGTGCGTCCCGGTTTCGAGGCCGTCGAACAGCGGATGCGGATTTTCCGGCAACAGCAGTTCGTTCCAGCCCATGTGCGGGATCTTCAAGGCCGGGTCGTCCGGCGCGATCCGGTCGACGGCGCCGCCGATCCAGCCGAAGCCCTCGGTCTCGCCGTGCTCGAGGCCCCTGGTCGCCATGAGCTGCATGCCGACGCAGATGCCGAAGAACGGGTTACCCTTGTCGATGACATGCTCACGCAGGGCTTCGGGCATGCCATCGACGGCCCAGAGCCCGTTCCGGCAGTCGGCGAAGGCGCCGACGCCCGGCAGCACGACCCGGTCGGCGAGGCGCACGGCATAGGGATCGCCCGTGACCATGACCTTGTCGGGCAGGCCGGCTTCGGCGACCGCGCGCTCGAACGCGCGCGCGGCGGAGCGCAGGTTGCCCGATCCGTAATCGACGATGACGACGCTCATCGCGCGAGACCGGGGTAGATACCGGTGCGGTCGATGTCGGCGGCATCGAGAAACCGCCGCTCGGCGTCTTCGACATTCCTGCCGGAAACCACGGCGACCTCGCTGTAGCCCTTTTGGTCGAGCCACCAGCGGCGGATGTCATTGCCGACGAGACCGATGGCGAGCGCCAGGATCACCGAGGCCAGACCCTCGATGTCCTCGCCCAGGTGCAGCGCCCGGACACCGTAGCCGGCAAGCGCGATCACCGTGAACAGCACGATGGCCGGCAGCCACATCCGCGTCCACAGCGCCCAGACGAAGGAGAAGAAAAACGCCGGCCACGAGAACCCCTCCTTGACCAGGACGAGGTCGTCTTCCGGCGTCCGGCCGTGATCGCGGAGGTATACCGAGTAAAGCCGCATCGATCAGCCAATCCCCGTGCCGCTAGAGCACGCCTTTTGTGGACGGGACCTCGTCGGCCTTGCGCGGATCGATGGCAATGCCGTCGCGGAGCGAGCGGGCGAGGCCCTTGTAGCAGCTCTCGACGATGTGGTGGTTGTTCTCGCCGTACAGGTTCTCAACATGCAGCGTGATGCCGGCCGCCTGCGCGAACGCCTGGAACCATTCCTTGAACAGCTCGGTGTCCATGTCGCCGAGCTTGGGCTTGGTGAAGGCGACTTTCCAGATCAGGTACGGACGGTTCGAAATGTCGATGGCGACACGGGTTAGCGTCTCGTCCATCGGGATCAGCGCGCTGGCATAGCGCGTGATGCCCTTGCGCTCGCCGAGCGCCTTCGAGAACGCCTCGCCGATGGCGATGCCCGTGTCCTCGGTGGTGTGGTGGAAATCGATATGCAGGTCGCCTTTCGCCTTCACGGTCAGGTCCATCAGGCTGTGCCGCGAGAGCTGCTCCAGCATGTGGTCGAGGAACCCGACACCGGTCGAGACGTCGTAGTTGCCGTTGCCGTCGAGATCGAGGCTGACGGAAATGTCCGTTTCCTTGGTTTTGCGTTCGATGGTTGCCGTGCGCATCAAAGGGTTCTCCTGCAACTGTGCAGAAAGGGTCTCCTGCAAAAGTCGAGGTTCTTCTAGCAGGTTGATTCGGGCTCTGCCAGCCCTCAGGCGTCCCGGTCCGAACCGGCAACGTGGCCGCCAATCACTTGACCGCCCGGCGGGATCGGACCACATAGGGGAACGTTCCCTGTCGGCCCGCCCGCGAGCGTGCGGCCGAACCCGGCCAAGGAGTTTCTATGTCCGCCGATACCGCCCCCCCTTCGTGGCACGCGACGACCATCCTGTCCGTGCGCAAGAACGGTTCCGTCGTCATCGCCGGCGACGGCCAGGTCAGCCTCGGCGAGACCGTGGTCAAATCCAACGCCCGCAAGGTGCGACGGCTTTCGGGCGACAAGGTGATCGCCGGGTTCGCCGGCGCCACCGCCGACGCGTTCACCCTGTTCGAGCGGCTCGAAGGCAAACTGGACCAGTACCCCGACCAGCTCATGCGCGCCTGCGTCGAACTCGCCAAGGACTGGCGCACGGACCGCTATTTGCGCCGCCTTGAGGCGATGATGGCCGTCGCCGACAAGGACGTGTCGCTGATCCTGACCGGCAACGGCGACGTACTGGAACCGCAGGACGGCCTGATCGGCATCGGGTCCGGCGGTAACTACGCGCTTTCCGCGGCGCGGGCCCTGATCGATTTCGACGATCTTTCCGCCGAGGACATCGCCACCCGGGCCATGTCCGTGGCGTCGGAAATCTGTGTCTATACCAACAACGAATTCGTGATCGAAAAACTATGAGCAACTTTACCCCGCGCGAGATCGTCTCCGAACTCGACCGCTACATCATCGGCCAGAAGGACGCGAAGAAGGCCGTCGCCATCGCGCTCAGGAACCGCTGGCGCCGTCAGCAGCTCGACGACGACATGCGCGAGGAAGTGCTGCCCAAGAATATCCTGATGATCGGCCCGACCGGCGTCGGCAAGACCGAGATCGCGCGCCGGCTCGCCAAGCTGGCACAGGCGCCGTTCATCAAGGTCGAGGCGACCAAGTTCACCGAAGTCGGCTATGTCGGCCGCGACGTCGAGCAGATCGTCCGCGACCTGCTGGAAGCCGCCATTCACATGAGCCGTGACGCCATGCGCAAGCGCGTCACCGCGCAGGCGGAGGCCAACGCCGAGGACCGTGTCGTCGACGCGCTGGTCGGCGAAAACGCGTCGCAGGACACCAAGGAGAAGTTCCGCACCAGGCTCAGGAACGGCGAACTGGGCCAGAAGGAAATCGAGATCGAGGTCTCGGATACCTCGGGCGGCGGCATGCCGACCATGGAAATCCCGGGCATGCCCGGCGCGCAGATGGGCATGATCAACCTCAACGACATGCTCGGCAAGGCGTTCGGCCAGCAGACCAAGAAGAAGCGCGTCACCGTCGAGGATTCCTACGATCTTTTGCTGCGCGAGGAGGCGGACAAGCTCCTGGACGAGGAAGAGGTGCTGCACGACGCGATTTCGAACGTCGAGAACAACGGCATCGTGTTCCTGGACGAGATCGACAAGATCACCGCGCGCGCCGAACGCCAGGGTGCCGACGTCAGCCGGGAGGGGGTACAGCGCGACCTGCTGCCGCTGATCGAGGGCACCACCGTCGCCACCAAGCACGGCCCGGTGAACACGGCGCACATCCTGTTCATCGCGTCGGGCGCGTTCCACCTCGCCAAGCCGTCCGACATGTTGCCGGAACTGCAGGGCCGCCTGCCGATCCGCGTCAACCTGAGCGCGCTGACCCGCGACGATTTCGTACGCATCCTGACCGAACCGGAAGCGAGCCTGGTCAAGCAGTACACGGCCCTGATGGGCGTCGAGGACCTGAAGATTGCGTTCACCGACGATGCCATCGACGAGCTCGCGGATTTGTCCGCCGAGATCAACCAGGGCGTCGAGAACATCGGCGCCCGGCGCCTGCACACGGTGATGGAAAAACTGCTGGAAGAGATCAGCTACACCGCGTCCGAACGCAGCGGCGAGGAAATCACCATCGATGCGGATTACGTCCGCAAGCAGGTCTCCGACCTGGCGCGGAACGCCGACGTGTCGAAGTTTATTTTGTAAAGCGTCTTCTCGGAGAAGCAGGTAGCCGATTAAGCTCCTTCTGCATGGGCAGCATTTCGTGCTTTCAAAACTCGTACCAGTTCGGCAACGCTTAAATCACGGGTGACGAGCGCTGAACGAAGCGGATCAAAAACTTTAAGCATCCGGCGGTATGAGTGCAGTGCTGGAAAATGTGAGTTTAAATCTCGCCCTTTAAAAGTCTCATACCGGTCGAGCTTGTTAACTACGAAGCTTGCTACGCCGAGGTGCGCACTTTCGTAGTTCCCATCGAAACCCCGGAATTTGGCATCTGCGCCAATAGGCTGCAATTGATCATCAAGTTTGGCCTGTTCCGGGCCAGACAACCCTCTGTAGCTCCGCTCAATGAAGGTCCACATTTCTAGAATATCAAAAACCTCCTCAACGGTGCGCGGTTTATCCTCATGATCATGGAACAACCCAGGATATCGCCAAGGAAGACTCCAAGCATGGCCGCCCCAGATTACTGACATGATGAACTCGGGATCCATTTCTGCAGCTTGCAATTCTAGGCCATTGTGAATATCGCGAAGGAGGGAAATGATGAGTTTCTCCCCGTCGCTGATTTTTGCCTCACTTTGACGCTCTCTCCTAAGGCCAGCATCCATCAGCCGCCGGACGGCTTCCGCGCGTGTTGGAATGCTCTCTTGCTCACTGCGCCAAGCGTCTAGTCGATCTAACATTTCTTGATCTAAACGTAACTCGAAGCGCTCGGTCATCGCCTGCATATGCAAATCTCCATGGTACATGCCGTAAACACCGTATATTTGTACGTAAAATACGGTGTTATGCTGCGATTGTCAAGAATATCCCAATGTGCGCCTAGATTCCCGCGCTCTTCAATATGCACCGTCCCTGTGCAACTAATCTCCCCAAACACAAAGTGGGGGCGGGAGCCAATGACAAGGCGAGGAGCATTCTGGATCCCACGGACTCACGGGACAAGTGCAACACCATGCTAGGATGGTGTTGCGATGGGAAACCGATACCGACAGCTCCGTTTGCCGGAGCGCATAGAGATTTATCGCCTTTATTGCGAGGGGAAGTCTCTT
>JBNPEI010000017.1:0-147930 GCA_051117645.1 Rhodospirillales bacterium | reverse complement strand
ACTTCCCCTCGCAATAAAGGCGATAAATCTCTATGCGCTCCGGCAAACGGAGCTGTCGGTATCGGTTTCCCATCGCAACACCATCCTAGCATGGTGTTGCACTTGTCCCGTGAGTCCGTGGAATCCAGGAACGTGGTTGATTTTGACCCCCGCCTTCGCGGGGGTGACGGGCTGGCTTAAGGACGGAAAGCTCAAACCTCCGGCGTGTAGCCCAGGTTCGGGGCGAGCCAGCGCTCAGTGTCCTCGACGGACATGCCCTTGCGCGCGGCGTAGTCCTCGACCTGATCCTTGCCGATGCGTCCGATGCCGAAATACGCGCTGTCCGGGTGCGAGAAGTAGTATCCCGAGACCGCCGCCGCCGGCATCATCGCGAAGCTTTCGGTCAGTTCCATGCCGGCGTTTTCGGCCGCGTCCAGCAGTTCGAACAGCGGACCCTTTTCCGTATGGTCGGGGCAGGCCGGATAGCCGGGCGCCGGACGGATGCCGTCATACGCTTCCTTGATCAGGGCGTCGTTGTCGAGCGTCTCGTCGGCGGCGTAGCCCCAGAACTCCTTGCGCACGCGCTCGTGCATGCGCTCGGCGAAGGCCTCGGCGAAGCGGTCGGCGAGCGCCTTGACCATGATCGCGGAATAGTCGTCGCCCGCTTTCTCAAAGGCCTTGGCGCGTTCGTCGGCGCCGATCCCGGCGGTCACGGCGAAGGCGCCGATCCAGTCCTTCACGCCCGTCTCCTTCGGCGCGACGAAGTCGGCCAGGCACATGTTGGCGCGCTTGCCGGATTTGGGCATCTGCTGGCGCAGGCAGTGAATGGTGGCGACCGGCGCGTTTTCGCCCTCGGTGCCGTAAACCTCGATATCGTCGCCGCTGGCGTTGGCGGGCCAGAAACCGATCACGGCATTCGCGGTCAGCCACTTCTCGGCGATGATTTTTTCCAGCATGGCATCGGCGTCGGCTTTTACCGAGCGCGCCGCCTCGCCGACCACGTCGTCCGTCAGGATACGCGGGTAGGTCCCGGACAGGTCCCAGGTGCGGAAGAACGGCGTCCAGTCGATGCGCTCGACCAACTCCGTAAGATCGTAGTCCTCGAACACCTTGAGGCCGGTGAACGCGGGTTCGGGCGGCGCCGTGTTTTCCCAATCGATCTGGAACCGGTTGGCGCGGGCGTCTTCCAGTTCGATGATGTTGCGCGCGCTGTCCCGGCCGCCGTGCTTGGCGCGGATCGCCTCGTACTCCTGGGCCACCTCCTCGACCAGCGTGTCGCGGCGCGTCTCGCTCAGCAGCCGGCTGGCGACACCGACGGCGCGCGACGCATCCAGCACGTGGATCACCGGCTGTTCGTAGTTGGGCGTGATCTTGACCGCCGTGTGCGCCTTCGACGTGGTGGCGCCGCCGATCAACAGCGGCATCGCCAGCCCGGCGCGCTGCATCTCGCGTGCCACCGTGCACATCTCCTCGAGGCTCGGCGTGATCAGGCCGGAAAGCCCGATCATGTCGGCGTTGCGCTCGACCGCGGTCTCGATGATCCTGGCGTAGGGCACCATGACGCCGAGATCGATGACCTCGTAGCCGTTGCACTGCAACACCACGCCAACGATATTCTTGCCGATGTCGTGGACGTCGCCCTTCACGGTCGCCATGACGATGCGGCCCTTGGTGTCGCCTGCCTTCTTGTCGGCCTCCAGGTAGGGCTCGAGATAGGCGACGGCCTGCTTCATGACGCGCGCCGACTTGACCACCTGCGGCAGGAACATGCGGCCCGATCCGAACAGGTCGCCGACCACGTTCATGCCGTCCATCAGCGGCCCCTCGATGACATCCAGGGGTTTTTCCGATGTGGCGCGGCATTCCTCGGTATCCTCGACGATGTAATCGGTGATGCCGTGCACCAGCGCGTGTTCAAGCCGTCTCTCGACGCTTTCCTCGCGCCACGACAGGTCTTCCTCGCGCGCCTTGGCACCCGACTTGGCCTGGTCGGCGATTTCCAGCAGGCGCTCGGCGGCGTCTTCTCGGCGGTTCAGCACCACGTCCTCGACCCGGTGGCGCAGTTCCTCGGGGATGTCCTCGTAAAGCGCGAGCTGGCCGGCGTTGACGATCGCCATGTCGAGCCCGGCGTGCGTCGCGTGATAGAGGAACACCGCGTGCATCGCCTCGCGCACGCCGTTGTTGCCGCGGAACGAGAACGACATGTTGGAAAGCCCGCCCGACGTCTTCACGTGCGGCAGCTCGGCCTTGATGGTCTCGACGGCGCGGATGTAGTCCTTCGAGAAGTTGTCGTGCTCGGGGATGCCGGTCGCGATCGGGAAGATGTTGGGATCGAAGACGATGTCCTCGGGTGCGAAACCGACCTTCTCGGTCAGCACTTGATAGCTGCGCTTGCAGATCTCGACCATGCGCTCAAAGCTGTCGGCCTGCCCGGTTTCGTCGAACGCCATGACGACGACGGCGGCGCCGAAGCGCCTGGCTTCCCGGGCGTGCTCGATCATCTCGGCCTCGCCTTCCTTGAGGCTGATCGAGTTGACGATGGAGCGGCCCTGCAGGCACCTGAGCCCGGCGGTGACGATCTCCCACTTGGAGCTGTCGACCATCACCGGCACCCGCGCGATGTCGGGTTCGGACGAGATCAGGTTGACGAAGGTGCGCATGGCGTCGGCGCCGTCGAGCATGGCGTCGTCCATGTTGATGTCGATGACCTGGGCGCCGTTCATCACCTGCTGGCGGGCGATTTCGACCGCCTCGTCGTACTTGCCGTCGCGGATCAGGCCGGCGAACTTGGCCGAGCCGGCGACGTTGGTGCGCTCGCCGATGTTGACGAAGCCGGTGACGTCGTCAAGGCGCAGTTGCTCGAGCCCCGACAGGCACATGGTGTGATCCGTCGCCGGCACGGTGCGCGGCGCGTGCCGTTCGACGGCCTCGCGGATCGCCTCTATATGCGCCGGGGTGGTGCCGCAGCAGCCGCCGACCACGTTGACCAGGCCCGAGCGCGCGAACTCGCCCAGGTGCTCGGCCATGTGTTCGGGGGTGTCGTCGTAGCCGCCGAAGGCGTTGGGCAGCCCGGCGTTGGGATAGACGCTGACGCAGGTGTCGGCGATGTCGGCGACGGCCTTGATGTGCGGGCGCATGTCCTCGACGCCGAGCGCGCAGTTGAAGCCGACGGTGAGCGGATTGACGTGCCGCACCGACTGCCAGAACGCTTCCGGCGTCTGCCCCGACAGCGTGCGTCCCGACGCGTCGGTGATGGTGCCGGAGATCATCACCGGCCAGCGCCGCCCGGCCTCGTCGAAGTGCTTGAGGATCGCGTAGATCGCGGCCTTGGCGTTGAGGGTGTCGAATACGGTCTCGACCAGCAGGATATCGACGCCGCCGGCGGTCAGGCCGGCGATGGCCTCGGCGTAGGTCTCGACCAGTTCATCGAAGGTGACGTTGCGGTGGCCCGGGTCGTTGACGTCGGGCGAGATCGAGGCGGTGCGGTTGGTCGGCCCAAGCGCGCCGGCGACGAAGCGCGGCCGGTCGGGGGTTTCCTCGGTGATCCGGTCGGCGGCCTCGCGGGCGAGCCGCGCGGCGTGGTAGTTGAGCTCGTAGCTGAGCGCCTCCATCGCGTAGTCCGCCTGCGAGATGCGGTTGGCGTTGAAGGTGTTGGTGCCGAGAATGTCGGCGCCCGCCTCCAGGAAGCCGAGATGAATGTCGCGGATCGCGTCGGGGCAGGTCAGGGTCAGCAGGTCGTTGTTGCCCTTGAGGTCGCTCGGCCAGTCCTTGAAGCGCTCGCCCCGGAAGTCCTCTTCCGAAAATTCCTGTTCCTGGATCATGGTGCCCATGGCGCCGTCGAGCACGAGGATGCGCTTTTCCAGGTGGCGCTTCAGTTCGTCCGTGCGGTCCGGCGCCGGGGCTGCCGGCATGTCGGATTTCGACGCCGGTTCGATGTCGGGGCGTTTGCCCGGCGTGCCGGCGGGTGCGGGACGGTCGTGGTCGTGAAGGCAGGTCATATCGTTCCGTTCTCGTTAATTCCCGGGGATGCGGCGCTCAGGCGGCGGTGGCGAACGAGCGCACGCCCATGATGTGGCAGATCGCGTAGCAGAGGTCGGCCTTGTTCATGGTGTAGAAGTGGAATGCGTCGGCGCCGTTGGCGTGCAGCACGCGGCACTGCTCGGCGCAGACGCTGGCGGCGATCAGCTTGCGGGTCTCGGGATCCTCGTCGAGACCGTCGAACAGGCCGTACATCCATGCCGGCACGTCGGCGCCGCACATCTTGGCGAACTTGGCGGCCTGGTTGAAGTTGGTGACCGGGATGATGCCCGGCACGATGGGGATCGTGATCCCCGCCTTGCGGGCGCGGTCGAGGAAGCGCACGAACACCTCGGGGTCGAAGAAGAACTGGGTGATGGCGCGGGTCGCGCCGGCGTCGATCTTGCGCTTCAGGTTGTCGAGATCGTCTTCCGCGCTGATCGCCTCCGGATGGGTTTCCGGATAGGCAGCGACGGAAATCTCGAAGTCGCCGACGCGCTTGAGCCCCGCCACCAGGTCGGAGGCGTAGGCATAGCCGCCCGGGTGCGGTTCATAGCGATTGGCGCCCGGCGGCGGGTCGCCGCGCAGCGCGACGATATGACGGATGCCGGCGTCCCAGTAGGACTGCGCCACCTGGTCGACTTCTTCCCTGGTCGCGCCGACACAGGTCAGGTGCGCCGCCGGCGCCAGCGACGTTTCGTCGGCGATACGGGTCACGGTTGCGTGCGTGCGCTCGCGGGTCGTGCCGCCGGCGCCGTAGGTGACCGAGACGTAGTTGGGGCGCAGCGGCTCCAGCCGCTTGATCGCCTGCCACAGCGTCTCTGCCGCCTCGTCGGTCTTGGGCGGAAAGAATTCGAACGACACCGAGACGTCGTCGGGCAGTGGCGCGGCGATCATCATGGCCGGCGACGGCGGGCGGCCGCCCCGCGACACGTTCATGATGCGCGGTTCCGTGGTCTTGTTCGGGCGGTGGATCATTGTACGGCACTCCGTCTCATGCTGATGCCGGGCTTGGAGGCGGACCAGACGACCACGGTCAGGGGATCGCCGCTGAGGTGCTCGATCCCGTCGAGAGTCAGTCCGGCGTCCGCCAGCGCGGCGTCGAATTCCGTATCCGCGAAGCCCAGGCGGCGGTGCTGGTAGGTTTTGCGAAGGTCCTCGACCTCGTGCGGCGCGAAATCGGCGATCAAAAGCCGTCCGCCGGGCGCCAGGACGCGTCCGGCCTCGGTAATGGCCGCCGCGACGTCGTCGATGTAGTGCAGGACCTGGTGGATCATCACGGTGTCGAACTCCGCGCTTTCGTAGGGCAGGGAATAGAGATCGCCCTGGCGTACGCGGCAGTGCGAGAGGCCGTCGTTCTCCAGCGTCGAGCGGGCGACGGCCAGCATGTCGCGGGAAAGATCGACGCCCTCGCCGCGGTCGATGCGGTCCGCGAACAGCGAAAGCATGTCGCCGGTGCCGGTGCCGATGTCGAGGAACCCGCCCATCGGCCGGTCGCCGGTGAGTTGTTCCAGGCACGCGTTGACTTCCTTCTGGTCGACGTGCAGGCGGCGGATGTTGGACCATTCCCTGGCGTTGGCGCTGAAGAACGCCTCGGCGGCCTCGGCGCGCTCGCGCTTGACGGCCTGCAGCCGTTCGCGGTCGCGCTGGAAGGTGATGTCGTCGCCGGGCATGTTGTCGATCAGCGCGGCGACGATGGCCGCCGCCGGGCCGGTGTCGTCGATGCGGTAGAAGACCCAGCTCCCTTCCGGAATGCGGGCCAGGGCGCCGGCCTCGGTCAGGAGTTTCAGGTGCCGGGACACGCGCGGCTGGCTCTGGCCGAGGATGCGCACGAACTCGCTCACCGCGAGATCGCCGCCGGCACGGCACAGCGCGACGATGCGGAGCCGGGTCGGTTCGGCAAGGGCCTTCAGCAGTTGCACGGTCTCGTTCATGCGGGTTCCTTAAAATCGATAATGAATAAAACATATAAACATATCTTTATGTCAATACCAAAATGAGGAAAGTGTGCGATGGCTGGTCGGACAACTCGGCGAGACGGCGCCGACGCGCGCGCGGATACCAATCGTTAACCATCCGCGGGCTAGGCTCGGTTTGGGTTGCCGGAAGCGGCACGGAATGGTTGCCGGAAGCGGCACGGAATGGTTGCCGGGCCGGGGCCGGATGCGTTACGGGTGCGGAAAACCCGGCACGCGAACGGTCGGGGTCCGGCAGGACGAAGAAAGACGAGGTGGAACGTGGGACGCGTACTTCAGAGAAAACGGGTGGACGACCGCGCCTGGCGCGCACTTGTGGCGGCCCGGCGCCGGCGCTGGCTGGGCCGCATCGAACCGGAAGCGGCGAAACCGTGCGCGGTGCCGCGCGCCAAACCCGGGCGCAGGCCGCACTGATGCCGGGGCGCGCTGCCGGGTTCGCCGCCGCGCTGGGGTTGCTGATGCTCGCCGGCTGCGCGACGCCGCCGCCGGCAACGGACACGGAAGCCCTCGCCGAATACCGGGCCGTGAACGATCCGATCGAGCCGTTCAACCGCGCCGTGTTCGCCTTCAACCGTGCCCTCGACGAGGGCGTGATCCAGCCCGCCGCCCGCGCCTACAATCAGGTGCCGCTGTGGTTCCGCCAGCGCATCGGCTCCGCCCTCGACAACCTGCGTGCGCCGGTGGTGTTCGTGAACGACGTGCTGCAGGGCGAGGTCGACCGGGCGCTGACGACGCTGGCCCGCTTCGCCGTCAACTCCACCGCCGGGCTCGGCGGGCTCAACGACATCGCCGCCGAGATCGGCCTCAAGCACCACAACGAGGATTTCGGCCAGACCCTCGCGGTGTGGGGGTCCGAGCCGGGTCCCTACGTCATGCTGCCGGTGCTCGGCCCATCAAATCCTCGTGATACGGTCGGCCTCGTCGCCGATTTCATCGCCGACCCGTTCAACGCCTGGGCCGCCAATACCGGGCGTGACGGGCTGACCTACGCGCGCACGGGCGTGGCCGCGCTGCATGCCCGGGCCGGGCTCCTCGACTTCACCGACGATCTGGAAAAGAATTCCATCGACCTTTATGCTGCGACCCGGAGTTTGTACCGGCAGACCCGCGCCAATGCGATTAGCAATGGCACCGCATCCGGTCCTGATGTATCTTCAGCGCCGGTCGCATTCCCCGATTTCACCGGTGGACAGGAAATTTCAGGCAAGCCGTAAGCCACACGCCGCGAGTTGGAAGTTGTTCGTCATATGAAACGTCTTTTCTCTGCCCTCTTTATCGTCGCTTTCTTCATCGCCGTGCCGAGCGCCAACGCCGGCGAGCTGGAGGACGGTGCCCGCGATTTTATCCGCGATCTCGAAAAGGAAGCCATCGCGTCGCTGACCGACCCCAAGAAGGAACGCCCGGCGCGCGTCGCGGCGTTCCGCGAACTGTTCAACGACAAGTTCGCGGTCGCCGCCATCGGCCGTTGGGTGCTGGGCCGCAACTGGCGCCGCGCCAGCGAGGCCGAACAGACCGAGTTCCTCGACCTGTTCGAGGACCTGATGGTGGTGATGTACGTGGACCGCTTCGAGGATTACGCCGGCGAGAAGCTGGACATCCTCAAGACCTCGCCGGTCGACGAGAACCGCGCCACCGTGCACACCGAGATCGTGCGCCCGGACGGCATCGACGGCAAGCCGGTCAGCGTGCTGTGGCGGGTCGGCCGCCAGGACGACATCTACAAGGTGCTGGACGTGGTCGTCGAGGGCGCGTCGATGAGCATCACCCTGCAGCAGGAGTTCGCCTCGATCGTCAAGCAGACCGGCTCCGTCGCCGGGCTGATCGAGGAACTGCGCAAGAAAACGGCGGAGCTGAATCCGTCGTAACGGCGGCATCCGGCCATCCGCCGCGGCGGTCCCCAATTCGCATAAAGTGCGTGCAGCAAAATATTCAATTTGAGAATCGGCACGGATTCGCTAAACTTTTGCGACGTACACAGTCGTGAGTTGTTGTGACCACCCGTTTCCACGGCGAGCCCAGTTACTTCCCGACATTGTGAACGTTATCCAGGAGCCCTGCGCGGTTGCAGCTCCGGTGAATTGATGTCGTGAAAGGGATTAGACATGCCCAACGGAACCGTGAAATGGTTCAACCCGACGAAGGGGTACGGCTTCATCGAGCCCGAGGACGGGTCGAAGGACGCCTTCGTGCATATCAGCGCGGTCCAGCAGTCGGGGCTGGCAGGACTGACCGAAGGCCAGAAAGTCAGCTACGAGCTGGTCGAAGGCCGCGGCGGCAAGATGGCCGCCGAAAACCTCGAAATCATCGAGTAGCCCGGTCCACCCGTCCTTGTTGCCGCGGGGCGCGCCGAGCGTCGCGTCCCGGCGGGGGGCTTTTACGTTCTTTCGATGCCATTTCACGTGAGGCCGGTCCGCGAACCTGTCGTTCACCTTTCTATATATTCCGCACACATTCCGCTTACATAAGGTGGCTATAACGTTCGCATGCGTACACGTCGAAGCGACGCTGTCCGGTCCCTCCCTCCGGACGTACGCCCAAAACTCAGCGGCGGTTGCCCTCCCCCCGGGGCGCCGCCGCAACCGTATAATAATCAGGAAAGGCCGGGAGCCGCTCCCGCTGAAAGGCACCATGAGTTTCGAAATCGTTGAAGAAGAAGAGGGTCTGCTTTTTCGCATCACCGGCGACGTCACGCCGAACGGCATGATGGACGCCACCGTGCGCGGCTGGCAGCACCCGGCGTGGGACAATATCCGCTACCAGATCTGGGATTTCACCGGCATCGGCCGGGTCCTGATCGACAACGCCAGCGCCATCGCCTTCGCCGACATGGAAAAGACCTCGCACAAATGGTCCGACGGTATGCGCATCGCTTCCGTCGTCGTCGACGCGAAAATGCGCAAGGTCTGCGAACGTTTCTGCGGTCAGGCGCGGTCGGAAAAGATCGACGCCCGGACGTTCGCCAGCGAGGACGACGCGCGCCGCTGGCTGGCGGCCTGACGGCCCCCGCGCGGCCCCCAAAGACCGAAATGGGTCGCATCGGAAAAAGCGCGGAACGCTAAAAAACGAGACATTGGATCCTCAGGATCAACGATGCCGCCGGGTGGCGCCCGCGCCGCACCGGCGCCCAGGAGGAACCATGCGTATCAAGGCTCTCGTAGACTTCCAGGGCGGCAATGTCGCCCAGGTGGCGCCGGCCGATACCGTCCGCGCCGCCAACGACCGGATGGACGAACTGAACATCGGCGCCCTTGCCGTGACGGCGGATGACACCATCGTCGGCATTATCTCCGAACGCGACGTGGCGCGCGGCATTTCCCGCGCCGGGACCGGCTTCCTCGACGAAACCGTGCAGACGGCGATGTCGAAAAGCGTCATCACCTGCAACGTCGACACCCCGGTGCGCGAGGTGACGCAGCTTCTCTGCGACAACCGCATCCGCCACATTCCGGTGCTCGACGACGGTCGGCTCGTCGGTATGGCCTCGATCCGCGACATCCTCGGCAGCTATGTCGAGCGGGTCTACGCCGAATATGACGCCATGGAGGAACAACTCGACGCGCTGACGTCGTAGGCGCGTCAGTCCGGGCGCGGCCTCTCCTGCCGTTCGATCTCGCGTTCGACGATGCGGATGTTGCGCCGGTTCGATTTCCAGAAGAAGTCGAACAGGTCGCCCAGTAGCGGGATCGACCCGAACGCGTAGTCGATGCCGACGTTCAGCAGCATTTCCAGCAGCGCCCGGCCGCGGATGCCGAGGCTGTGCGCGCGGGCGACGATGGAAAGCCCGGCGACCAGCGTCGCCGTGTCGCCGACGACGGGCAGCAGGCCGAGGATGCCATCGAGGCCGATGCCGATCCTTGTGCCGGGGATGCGGATCCAGTTGTCCAGCAGGTCGGCGTGCTTCCTGAGCTTTTCGAGCTGACGGCGGTTGTGCCCGGTGTCGGCCATGGTGGGTTACATGGGCCCGTCGAGGCGGTCGACGCGGCGGATGGTCGGGAACATCCGCCACCACAGCGCGGCGATACCGACCGTCGCGGCGCCGCCCACCAGCACCGCGCCGACGGAGCCGATCCCGCCCGCCATGATCCCGGCGCGGAAGTCGCCGAGTTCGTTCGACGCATTGATCGACACCGAATTGATGGCGCTGACGCGGCCCCGCATGTGGTCGGGCGTCGCGATCTGCACCAGGGTCTGGCGCACGTAGACGCTGATCATGTCCGCCGCCCCGTAGACGGCGAGCGCGGCGATCGACAGCCAGAACCACGTCGACAGGCTGAACACCACGATCGACAGCCCGAAGATGGCGACGGAGATGAACAGCGCCGGGCCCATGCGGCCGGGCGCCGGCATCTGCGTCAGGATCAGGCCGACGATCAGCGAGCCCGCGCCCGGCGTCGCCCGCATCAGGCCGAGGCCGTCCGGCCCGACGTGCAAAATGTCGGCAGCGAAGACAGGCAGTAAACCCATAACGCCGCCGAACAGTACCGCCATCAGGTCGATGGATATGGCGCCGAGCACGGTCTTGTTGCGCCACACGTAGTTGAAGCCGCCGATCACGGTTTCGAGCCCGAACGGTTCCGGCGTATGTACCTTGATGCGCCGGCCGATCAGCGCCGCGGCGGTGCCGGCGACGACGAAGGCAAACAGGATCGCGGTATAGGCGCCTGCGTCCAGCCACGCGATCAGCAGCCCGCCCAGCGCCGGGCCCAGCAACTGCGCCGCCTTGTTGGCCGAACTGGCGAAGGCGACGGCGCGCGGGAACACCTGTTTCGAGACCAGGTTCGGCAGGATCGCCTGCGTCGTGGTGTGAAAGAACGACCGTGCCGCGCCGTGCAGCACCAGGATCGCCAGGACCGGGCCGACCGCGACGGTATCCGTTTTGAACAGCCAGATCAGCATGCCGACCGCCGCGACGTGGACGATGTTGCAGGTGACGACGATGCCGCGCCGCTCGAAGCGGTCGGCGGCCATGCCGGCGACGAGGAACAGCAGAAGCGCCGGGGCGAACTGCGCGAGGCCGATCAGGCCGAGGTCGACCGGGTCGCCGCTGATCTGATAGACGTGCCAGCCGACGGCGACGGTCAACGCATGCACGCCCATCGAGTTGAATGTCCGGCAGGCCACGAACAGGAGGAAATCCCTGTTGCGGAATAGCGGCGGCTCGGGCGCGGGGTCTGATGCAGGCGCATCGTCGGCTGGGCTCATATGCCGGTTTTAGCCTACTCGCGGCGCTATGTGTAGCGCGATGGTGGGTTTGCCATTTCCCGTCGGGAGGGATATACGCTGTCGCCCCCAGCGTTGCACACTTTACGTGTGCCGGTGGGATTTCACGGTTCCGGAACGAAGAACCACGGTGCCGCAGCTTATATGAGCCGCCACCGCCCCGGCCGCTTTGCAGGGGCCGTTCCGTCGCCGTAATGCATGTGTCAGGAATCCGTTGCTACCTTATGCGACGTGTGAACCGGGGTCCGATCGCGCATGAGCAAGAATCTGAAAGGCTGGACCTACCGGATTTACCCGGAGGACACCGAGACCGAGGCGTTCGGTCCGTTCGCGCCGCTTGTCGGGCTGTGGCGCGAAAAGGCGGGCGCGAACCGCTATCCGACGTGGCGCGATTTCGACATGGGCGATTTCCCGGACTGGTGGGGGCATCTGTCGCTTTGCGATGTCGTGCACGATCCGTTCGACATCGAATTCGCGCTCTGGGGCACGACGCTGACCGACTGGTGGGGCATCGACTACACTCGCAAAAAGATGTCGGACGTCTACGAGAACCGTCAGGCCAACTGGGACAAGTTCGAGGGGCCGTATTTCCGGACCCTGACCGAGGTCGGCGGCATCGGCATCATCAGCGGCGACCTAAGGATCCTGCACCGGGGCCACATATTCGTGCAGGCGGTCGATCTGCCGCTGTTCAAGGACGGGCGCGTGTCGCAGATCTTTTCGGGTTACCGTCAGGCCGGGGAGCACGACGACCCGGTCCCCGGCGTCAAGCCGGTCTGGCAGGCCTGATCTGCCGATCAACTTTCCGTGAAGCTCTGCACCGGCGGCCACCGAATGGCCATATTTCCAGGTATTGTGGAAACCATCCGGCGGCGGCAGGGCGCGTATGCCCGCCGGCCCCGGCGAAAACCAGAAAGTCCGGCGCATGCCGGCAGGGAAAAGGAATACACGCCATGAAGACCCGCGTTTTAGCTTCGATTGCCGCCGCGTTGATGCTCGTGGCCTCCGCGCCGGCTTTCGCCGGCTCGTGCCCGCTCAGGATGGGCAAGATCGACAAGGCGATCGAGACCGCCGAGCTTTCCAGCGCCGACAAGGCCAAGGTGATGGCCCTGCGCGCCGAGGGCGAGGCGCTGCACAAGGCCGGCAAGCACGCCGAATCCGTCGCGACCTTGAAGCAGGCCCAGGAAATGCTGGGCATCGAATAATCCCGGCGCCGTCTCCGACGCGGGCGCCCCGGGCGGACCCTTGCGGCCCGTGCCGGGGCGTCTGTTTTTTTGCTTGAGTAAATTGCCGCTTCGGTAAATATACGCGCGTTTCCGGCACCTGACCGGATCCGTTTCGGCAAAACCGAACGCATGACCGGCTGGCGGCCTCTGGCCCCGGCGGAACCGCCATGGGCAACCTGGACATAGAACACCGCGAGACATTCGGCACCCGGCTCGGCACCGCCGGGGGCGGCGTCGCCGTCTATTCGAGTCATTACCCGAGCGCCGACAAGCGCGACCTGCCGGACCGCGAGGCGTATCGCAGCTACATCGACGGCGTGTTCATGGGCTACAAGTGGCAGTGCGTCGAACTGGCCCGGCGCTGGCTCTACGTCAACAAGGGCTACGTCTTCGACGACATCGCCATGGCCTACGACATCTTCCGGCTCAGGTTCGTGACGCGCATTTCCGACAACGCCAAGCTGCCGCTGAGGTCCTTCGCCAACGGGGCGAAGCGGCGTCCGGAGCCGGGCTGCCTGCTGATCTGGAACGAGGGCGGCGAGTTCCACGTCACCGGTCACGTCGCCGTGGTGACGGAGGTTCTCGACGACAGCATCCGCGTCATCGAGCAGAACGTCGAGGACAAGCTGTGGCCGGCCGGTCAGACCTGGTCGCGCGAACTCAGCGTTACCGCCGGCGCCGACGGCGGCTACTGGATCGACTGCACGTTCGAGGACACCGGCATCATGGGCTGGGTCATCCAGACCGACGACGCGGCGCACGCCGAGGTGATCGAGGACGCCGACCCGCGGCTCTTCGATCTGATTCCCCGCGAGGTGCCGGACCGGGGCCAGGCCGCGGCGGGCTGGCTCGACCCGGGGCATACCGACGAGGCGGCGTTCATCACCTCGATGGAGGGCTGCAAGCTCGCCGAGGACGATGCCGACCGCTTCAAGTACCTGTGCCTGACCGAAACCGCCAACCAGGAAATCAAGCGCGCCACCAACGAACTGCACGCCATGTTCATGCACGCGACGAACTACGTGCTGCGCGACGACGCGCTCCTGCGCCGCTTCAACCTGCCGGCCGCGATCTGGCCGCGTATCCACCAGTCGTGGGACAACCGCCGCAACGAGATGATAACCGGGCGCTTCGACTTCTCGCTCTCATCGAAGGGTCTCAAGGTCTACGAGTACAACTGCGATTCCGCGTCGTGCCACATGGAAACCGGCAAGGTGCAGGAGCTATGGGCGCAGCACTACGGCTGCGACGACGGCCGCTCCGCCGGGCACCGGCTGCACCGGGAACTGATCGACGCCTGGAAGAACTCCGCCGCCGGCGCGTTCCTGCATATCATGCAGGACCGCGACCTGGAGGAAACCTATCACGCGCTCTACATGAAGTCCGCGATCGAGGCGGCGGGGATTCCGTGTGCCGTCGTCAAGGGCGTCTCGAGCCTCAAGTGGGGCGCCGACGGCCAGGTCGCGGATGCCGAAGGCCGTCACATCGATTGGGTATGGAAGACCTGGGCGTGGGAAACGGCGCTCGACCAGATCCGCGACCAGATTTCGGAGGACGAGGAGAACCTGCGCCTGCACCGGACCATCAACCGCTCGACGCAGCCGCCGCGGCTGGTCGACGTGCTGCTCAGGCCGGAGGTCATGGTGTTCGAACCGATGTGGACGCTCATTCCCTCCAACAAGGCGATCCTTCCCGTGTTGTGGATGCTCTATCCGGACCATCCCTACCTCCTCAAGACCAGCTTCGACCTCGACGACGATCTCCGCGACAGCGGGTACGTGGTGAAGCCGATCGTCGGCCGCTGCGGGCACAACATCCAGATCGTCGATGCGGACGAGAACGTGGTGTCGGAAACGGACGGCAACTTCGACGACCGCGACCTGATCTACCAGGAACTTTTCCCGCTGCCGAGGATCGGCGGCAGGAACGTGCAGGTCTGTACCTTCACCGCGTCCGGTATCTACGCTGGCGCCTGCGTGCGCGCCGACACGGACGACATCATCACGGTCGACAGCGACATCCTGCCGTTACGTATTATTCCCGACCCGGTGTGACCGGCAATCACGGAATTGCCCATGTGCTTCGAGACGGGTGCTGCGCACCCTCCTCGGCATGAGGTTGTTTTATGCCCTCATCCTGAGGAGGCCGGTACGGCTGTCTCGAAGGATGAACGCCGGGACGTTACCCGCCGGCGATCCGGGTCAGCGCCAGGTGCACGACGACGGCGCCGAAGACGATTGCGATGATCATGAAGACTAGCAGCGTGTAGCGGTGCAGGTTGCCCTCGCGCCGCGACTTGATGGCGCGGATTTCCCGGAACAAGCTCGACATGTGCTCGCCCATGGCGTCGATCTTGCGCGCCTCGTTGTGCATCCAGAACTGATAGATGATCAGGGTGAAGATCACCGACGTGGTCATCAGGATGGTGATGCCCATCAGTTTCTGGGTCAGCGCCTTGTCGGCGTCGACGAAGCCGGCGATGAAAATCAGCGCCAGGAACACCATCAGCGTCGCGCCGACGGTCCGCCACTGGTGCGTCTTCACGAAGCGCAGCGTCTCGGTGCTTTCGACGTAAAGCGCGCGCACCTCGGCATGGGTGTTGTCGTCGAGCGCGGACGGCACGACGTCGGCAAACACGACGTCGTCTTCCGAAGGCGGTTTCTTGTCGGCAGGGGCCATGTTCAAACTCCTGAATACCCGGTCGGAATTCGTGCGGGTCGCACGACTTCGATTCGCGAAATAATAGCATCTTTCGGGGGTTGGGCGTTAGCCGCGGAAAGGTGTTAAGGTTAACCGACTGACTTGAATCAAATCGCGGAGCGTCGGCAGGCGATAGTCTCCGCGGTATGAACGTCGTGCATTTGGTGGATGTGTTGAAACTGCAGAGGCCCGGTCGGAGGCACGTGCCCTCACTCGCCATCGAGGAGGTGGCGACACCGGGAATCTTGTCGTTCTACCGTTACTGGGACGATCTCAGAGGCGACCGCTTCGCGCCGTCGTGGCGCGACGTGCACCTCGACGATCTCGATCCGAAGATCGTGCCCTATATCGTCGTATGCGACGTGCTGCACGATCCGCTCCGGTTCCTGGTCCGGTTCTGGGGCACCCAGCACACCGCGCGCAAGGGCGCCGACAAGACCGGCAAGCTGATCGGCGCCAAGCCGGACTTCCGCGGTGCGACCGCGATGGCCGAGTATGCGCATGTGGTCGAGAAGAGAGCCCCGGTCGCGTCCCTGGACATGGTCAACCTGCACAATTTCGGCCGCATGCTGCCGTTCGAACAGGCGCTGGTGCGGTTTCCGCTCTCCGACGACGGCGTCGACGTGCACAACGTGATTTCCGTCGCCGCCTGGGACGAACGCTGACGCGCATCCCGATGGACCGGACGTGGCCGATGGGTTATCAATGTCCGGTAAACAACTTGTCAGGGGGCGCGCCGGTGGATGCGTGGGCGGAACACACTCGGTTCGGGCTGAGCCTGTTCGCCCTGATATCGCCGTTGACGGTGGTGCCGATCTTCCTCGGCCTGACGGCGCACCTGACCCATCCGGAGAAAAGAACTGCGGCGACGGTCGCGGCACTCACCCTTCTGGCCGTATTGATCGGCGGGTATTTCGTCGGCGAGCCGCTGATCGGCGCCCTGGGATCCTCCATCGCATCGTTCCAGATCGCCGGCGGCGCCATTATTGCGATGTCCGGGTTTTCCATGCTCAATGCACCCGCCGTCGGCAGTGCTTCCGGCAATGCCGAAACGCACAAGCATTCCGCGGTCGCCATCGGTATCGTGCCGGTGGGCATGCCTTTGCTGGGCGGGCCGGGTTCGTTGTCGGCGGTGATGCTCGAGGGGCATGGGCATTTCTCGATCACCCACGAGGAAATCGTCATCTCGATCATCCTTGCCTGCGTGGTCCTGACATGGGTCATCCTGCTGTTCGCCGGCGGCATCGCGCGGGTCATGGGCAACACCGGGCTCTCGGTTTTTCAGCGCGCGTTCGGTATCATCGTGATCTCGGTCGGCGTCGAGGTGATCTCGCGCGGCGTCCTCGCCCACGCCGACCGTTATCTCGCTTCCGGCTGATCTCCGGCCGTACCAGAAACTGTTCAGGAGGATATTCGTGACAAACGTCGGCTTTATTGGCCTCGGCCGCATGGGCGCGGGGATGGCGCTCAACATGCTTTCCAAATCCGTTCATCTCAGCGTTTTCGACACCCACGACGGCGCCATGCGGCCGCTGGTCGAAGCCGGTGCCGTGGCCTGCAAGTCGCCCGCCGAGATGGCCCGGACGTGCGAGCTGATCTTCATATGCCTGCCCTATGCGCCGGAAGTGCGGAGCGCCATCTTCGGCGACGGCGGCATCGCCGAAGCCGCGCCCAAGGGGCTGACCATCGTCGACACCACGACGCTCGACCGCAGCGACGCGCTGACCATCGCCGGGGAGACCGCGAAGCTCGGCATCGATTATTGGGACTGCCCGATTTCCGGGATGCCTTTCCGCGCCAAGGACGGGACGCTGACCGTCATGTTCGGCGGCTCCGACGAGGCCTTTGAGACGGTGAAACCGTATCTGGAAAAAGTCGGCACCTCGATCATCCACTGCGGCCCCGTCGGCACCGGCCAGGCGATGAAGGCGCTCAACAACATCATCTACAACGTCCACATCGCGACCCTCGCCGAAGTGCTGCCGCTGACCGTCGCCGTCGGCCTCGACCCGGAACAGGTCGCCGAGATGGTCATGAGCGGCAGTTCCCGGAGCTTTGCCTCGGAATATTTCGTGCCGCGCATGCTGGACGGCAAGTTCGACACCGACTTCACCCTCAGCGCCGCCTACAAGGATATCGTCAACGTCGAGCGCATGGCCGAGGAAGCCGGCGCCATGCTGCCCGTCGTCAACGCCATGATCGGCAGTTACAAGGCGGCGATCGAGGCCGGTTACGGCGACGAGCCGAAAAGCGCCATGCTCAAGGTCTACGAAGACGCCCTCGGCGTGGCGTTCCGGCGCGGCGGCGGACAGTAGTTTCCGGGCCGACCCGGCATCGGCAATCGAGTCTGGGCTTGCCCGCGGCCGCGGGCTAAGATCGTCCGGAAAAGAACGCGGCAGGCGTTCCCGTACAATCAGTACGCGGCAGCGCCTCCGAACGCGCGATGGAACGATGAAGATTGATGATATCCGGGTCGTGTCGAAGTTCATCGGTGCCGATGACACGCCGGTCCACTACCAGGAACATGCGCTCGCCTACTGGCGCGGACTTTGCGACGGGCGCTGGGCGCCGGCATGGCGCGAGTTCTCGCTTGCCGACCTCGACAACGAGGCGATTCCGCGCACCAGCGTCACCAACATCCAGGAACAGCCGCTCGGTTCCGTCTACCGTTACTGGGGCTCGGAGCTGACGCAGGTCTTCGGCAGGGACTACACGCACAAGACCCCGGCCGACGTGCCGCCCAGATCCCTCGGCATCAGCAAGAACGGCGGTTGCGGGACCCTGGTGCGCGAGCGCAGGCCGCACCTCGAGGTCAAGGAGTTCGTTTCGGTGAAGAAGATGTTCGGCCGCGCGACGGTGCTGCGGATGCCGTGCTCCGAGGACGGCAAGGCGGTGACGCAGGGGATCAATATCTATTATTTCGAGAGCCTTGCCGGCGACGAACCGCTGTCCAGCTTCTTCGACCGGGTTTTCAGCCGCTTGAGCTGATTTCGGCGGCACGGCCCGTGGCGCCGTTAATACACTGTTATTTTAGAATCACTACAATATAATGCGTGCCGGGGAGAGGCCGCCCACAATGGGTGGCACGTATGGGATGCATGCTTTTGGCTGTTCCCTGAGCTTAGAGGATCGGTGCCGGTCTGATACGGCGCCGGAAAGGACGCGTTCGTAGTGGCGGAGATGGAATTCCCGCCCTGGGGGGTTATGATCGTTGTCGACGTGTTGCTGACGGCCATCGCCGTGGCGGCCAGCATCGTCGTATACAGGCGCCGCGTCGACCTCAGACGTAGCGGCGCGCTGCCCGGGGTCTCATGTGTGCTTTCCGGGCTCTGGGTCGTGGCGTGCCTGCATCTCGCGGACTTCTTTCCGAAGGCGGCGCTGTCGCCGGACGGGGCCGCGGCGGCGATCGCGGCCCTGCACTTCAGCTACGGCTGGTACGTTTACGCCCTGTCGGCGGTGCTGGTTTTCATCGGCCTGGTCCTGACCGTGGTGCGGTTCACGCAACAGCTTCGCGATATCGAGGAGCGTACCGAGGCGCTGCAGGAAAACGAAAGCATCCTCGATTCCATTTTCGAGAATTTGCCGTTCGGGCTTCTGATCAAGAACAGCAACCACGTCGTCGAACGGCCGAATCGCACGTACCTGGCCTGGTATGGCGAAAACATCGAGCAGATGGTCGGCCACCGTTCCGAACACGTCGAAGGGTTCCAGCCGGACGACGACGCCCGCGTCATGAACGCGCAGGAAGACGAAGTGCTGGCGACCGGCAAGCTGGTGCATCGCCAGGTCGAGCGGTTCTTCGTCGACGGCAAGCTGCACACCCTGTCGATCACCAAGTTTCCGGTTCACGACCGCGACGGCAACATCACCAAGGTCGGCTCGATCACCGTCGACGTCACCGACCTCGTTGAGGCCGAGGAGGCGATGCGCGAGGCGCTCGCCGAGGCCGAGCGCGCCAACCTCGCCAAGTCCCAGTTCATCGCCACCATGAGCCACGAATTCCGCACGCCCCTGAACGCGATTCTCGGCTTCAGCGAGATGCTGCGCGGCGAGTATTTCGGTGCGCTCGGCGCCGAGAGCTACCGCGGTTACGCCCGGGATATTCACGACAGCGGCGAGCATCTGCTGCGGCTGGTCAACGACATTCTCGATATCGCCGCCATCGAGGCCGGCAAACGATCCCTGCAGAAAGTGGACGTCGATGTCACCGAAATACTCAGGGAATGCCTGCGCAACGTCGAGCAATCGGCACGCGAGCGCGATATCTCGCTGGAGTTTCAGGTTCCCGACGGCTTGCCCGTGCTGCATGCGGACCGCAAGGCGGTGGCGCAGATCTTCCTGAATATCCTCGCCAACGCGGTCAAGTACACCCGGAACGGCGGCGAGGTCGGCATCTCGGGCAAGGCCGGCGACGGCGAGCTGACGATCTGCGTGACGGATACCGGGGTCGGCATTTCCGACGACCTGCTGGCACGCGTCACCGAGCCGTTCGCAAAGGGGCAGTCCAACCCGCATGTCGCGGAAAGCGGAACCGGGCTCGGGCTCTCCATCGTCAAGTCGCTGGTCGACGCGCACGGCGGTCGGCTCGCGATCACCAGCGAGAACGATCTCGGCACCGCGGTCTACGTGACCCTGCCTTGCTGATCATGTTGAAAACACGTATTTTTTCGTGATGCGGGTAATACGGATGGCACGCGCGCCCGGTCTTTGGCATGGTGTGCCGACATCGAAAAATCGAACCCGCGCACGGCTGAACCTGCATGTTCGCCGTAATGGCGCGCATGTTCGGAGACGACCAAATGCTGTCATTCCTGTCGCTTGATCAACTCACCCAGCAGCCGCTGGAAGCCACGTACAACATGCTGTTGGTCCTGGCGTCGTATATCGTCGCGGTGATCGCCGCGTTTTCGGGTGTAAGGCTTGCACGATATGCCGCGCATGACGCCGCCTATGACTGGCGCTGGCTGGCGGTGGGCAGTTTCACGATGGGTTTCGGTGTCTGGTCGATGCACTTCATCGGCATGCTGGCGTTCGAATTGCCGATACCGGTGTCCTATAACACGGCACTGACGGCCGTATCCGTCGTGCCGGCGATCATCGGCTGTTTCGCCGGACTAGCCCTGTTGCGGCGCGATCTCGGGATCGGCGACCATCCGCGCCGGATTCTCGCCGGCACCTTGATCGGGGCCGGCATCGGCGCCATGCACTATACCGGCATGGAAGCGATGCGGATGAACGCGGCGCTTTACTACGATGTCACCTGGTTCGCGCTGTCGATCATCGTCGCGGTGGTGCTCGGAATCGTCGGTGTCTATGCGGACAGGTTGCGGCAACTTGAAGTTTCGCCGTATCTCGTGCTGCCTTTCCAGGTCGCGAGCGCGACGATCCTCGGCCTGTCGATAACGGGCATGCACTACGTCGCCATGCAGGCGACGGTCTGTATTCAGACGCTTGGCTCCGGGGTCAGGGTTGAAGGTATGCTGAGCCCGGTAGTGCTGGCGGCGATCGTTTCCTCCGCGTCGACCGTCATTGCCCTGCTTTCGCTTATCGCCATAAAGATCGACGCGAAAATGCGCCAGGCGCAGAAGCAGGCCCGGGTGACGCACGAGCGTATGCACGCCGCCATCGAGAGCATCAGCGACGGGTTCCTGTTGTTCGACGAGGACGGCAAACTATTGCTGCACAACAATGTCTTCGCGGAAATGTATCCGAAGTTGAAGGGTATCCTCAAAGAAGGCGTGACATACGAAGAGATTCTACGTGTGTGGGCCGAGGGGCGCGAGACCTTCCCCGACGACATGGACCGGGAAAGCTACATCCGGAAATGCCTCGATGCCTTCGAAAACCGCCGTTATCCGGTTAGCCAGTCCGACGAGGATCAACTCTCCGATGGCCGCTGGGCGGTGGTGCGGCAAAGCCCGGTCAATGTCGGCGGGCTTGTCGGTGTGTGGCACGACGTCACGGCGATGAAAAAACAGCAGGATATCTACAAGGAGTTGGCGCTTACGGACGGGCTGACCAAGCTGCCCAACCGGACGGCGTTCATGCAGCGACTGGATCACGCCATCAAACGTAACAAGCGGGCAAATAAGAACGTCGCCCTGATGTTCGTCGATCTGGACAAGTTCAAGCCGATCAACGACACCCACGGTCACGATGCAGGCGATCACGTGCTCGTTACCATTTCCGAACGGCTGGCCCGGAGGATCCGGGAAACGGACATGGCGGCGCGGATTGGCGGCGACGAGTTCGTCGTCATACTCGAACAGGTCAATGAGCAAGGCGATATCGAATCCATCGCAAAGAAGATACTCGACGGGATTCGCGAACCGATTATCTTCAACGGTGCCGACTGCTCCGTCGGCGGTAGCATCGGCATCGCCGTCAGCCCGGATCATGCCGCGAACGTAGACGATCTGATCAAGGCGGCGGATCAAGCCATGTACGAGGTCAAGCAAGCCGGCCGGAACAGCTTCCGTATTTTCTCCGGCGTGCCGGGCGGGCAGGCGGCGCATACTCACTAGAGCCGGCGTCTAGGCTGGATTCAGCCTCCCGTCACGACGCTGAAGTGAAAGGCGCCCGGCTCGATGGCGTTCTCGATCATGGCGCGGATCTTCGGATCGATAAGGTCGCTTTCGGGGCGGATCAGGCCGCATTCGCCGAGCGCCTTCCTGACGTTGACGGTTGTCCCCAGCGCCACGTGCACGACACGTGCGCAGAGCGGCTGGCGGACGCTGCTCGACGAGACGCCGAGCTTGAGGCCGGGCAGCCGGTTATGGCGGTTCTCGTAGTTGGGATAGAGGATGGTCTGGCTGATTTCGTTGCCGGTCAGCGTGTCGAAATCGACCTGGAAGATGCGGTCGTCGAGATAGAACGCGATGCCCCGGTATTTGCCGGGCACGCGGGGACCGGGACCGTCCAGCATCGCCATGTTCTCGATGCGCCGGTAGGTGCTGATGCCGGCATCCGTCTTGAGCCGCATCAGCGAGCGCAGGATCAGGCCCGGCCGTGCCATCGAATACGAATACTCGAAGTAATAGCCGTCGTAGACGGAAATGTCGCGCCGTGAGCGCCGGGCCAAAAGATCGAGATAGCCGGTATACGTGTCCGGCCCCGGCCTCGCGCCCGAGCGCAGCCTGACGATCTCGGCGAACGCGGCGTTGGGCAGCAGAATCTCGTGCGTGCCGACGCCGAAGAACTCGCAGACCCGGTGCAGGATATGGCGTGACGGACTGGACGTGCCGTTCAGGTACTTGTTGAACTGGGTGCGGTTGATGTCGAGCTTGCGGCAGACCTCGGCGATCGACTTGTAACGGTCGGTCAGCAGCCGCAGATTGGCCGGGAAATCCTCGTTCATGCCGGTCCCCAAGATGCTATGGTTTCAACGTTAGCGCCTCCACACGGGAAAATATATAAAAAGCGGCGCGAATTGGCGCTGTCCGTGCGCCGTAATGCGCCGAGTGGTGCCGATCAACTAAATTGAGAACAATTCGCACCGGGCCTACGATATCGGGAATCCGGTCATCTGCACGTAAATGGTGGAGCCGGATCAACGGGGCGGCTGTTTTGCTTAGGGAGGAAACGGCCCGCTCACCGATCGAGACGTTCGGGAGCAACACGCAGGCGCTCGCGCCGGCACACCGATAACGATAAACGCAACGTCCCCGTCATGACAGGTTGACCGTCCGTGCAGACGAATGTGCACACGGTCGTTTTTCGCGGCCCGGCGACGGGTCCAGATAGGGGGCTTTATCAACATGGAATTTCTAGAGTCGTTATTCGGCGTCATCGGCGATCTGACGTGGGGCTGGGCGCTGGTGCCGTTCCTCGTTGTGCTGGGGCTGTTCTTCACGGTCGCCAGCGGTTTCGTGCAGTTCAAATACTTCTTCCGCATGTTCCGGGTGCTGTCCGGCAAGAACCAGTCGGGTGATCCCAACGCGATCTCGGCGCGCGAGGCGCTTCTGGTTTCGGTCGGCGGGCGTGTCGGCGGCGGCAACATCGCCGGTGTCGCGGTGGCGATCACGCTGGGCGGTCCGGGCGCGGTGTTCTGGATGTGGGCGATCGCCATCGTCGGCATGGCGACCAGTCTCGTCGAATGTTCGCTGGCGCAGTTGTTCAAGGAGCGCGAGGACGAACACACCTTCCGCGGCGGTCCCGCCCGCACGATTCTGCACGGGCTCGGCCGCGACTACAAATGGCTGGCGGTGATCTACGCGATCTGCCTGATCGCGGCGTTCGGCATCGGCTTTCCGGCGTTTCAGGGCAATACGGTCGCCGGCGCGGCCGCCGACAGCCTCGGCATCGACCGCATCATCACCGGCATCGTCCTGACCATCGGCACCGGTTTCATCGTCTACGGCGGGATCCACCGTATCGCCAAGGCCTGCGACGTGATCGTGCCGATCATGGCGCTCGGCTATATCGGCATGGCGCTGATCGTCATCATCCTGAATATCGGCGACATCCCGGGGGTCATCGCCAACATCGTCTCCAGCGCCTTCGGCTTCAACGAGGCCATCGGCGGCGGCATGGGGGCGGCGATCGCGCACGGCGTGCGGCGCGGCCTGTTCTCGAACGAGGCCGGTCTCGGTTCGGCGCCGAACGTGGCGGCGGCGGCGGACGTGCGCCATCCGGTCAGCCAGGGCATCACGCAGTCGTTCTCGGTGTTCATCGACACCATCGTGATCTGTTCGTGCACGGCGTTCGTGATTCTGCTGGGCGACGTCTACGTGCCCGGTGCGGAAGCCATCGACGGCGTCGCGCTGACGCAGCAGTCGCTGGTCTCGCATCTCGGCGAATGGACCCAGTACTTCCTGACCGGCGCGGTGCTGCTGTTCGCGTTCAGCTCGATCATCTACAACTACTACCTGGGTGAAAACGCGCTGACCGTGATGACGGACAACCCGATGGCGGTGCAAGTGTTCCGCATTGCGCTGATGGGCATCGTGCTGCTGGGTGCCGTGGCGCCGGGGGCGACGGCGGTGTTCTTCTTCTCCGATCCGATGATGGGCATCCTCGCCGTCGTCAACCTGCTGGCGCTGGCGATGTTGTTCCCGATCGCCAAGCGGCTGATCGTCGACTTCGGCGAACAGGTCAGGGCCGGCATCGCGCGGCCGGTGCTCAACCCGGAAAAGTACGCCGATCTGGATATCGACAGGACGGTCTGGACCGGCAAAGTCAGCGATTGACCTCCGGCTGATACATCCCCGCCGGTGACGGGGGCCGTCTTCGGGCGGCCCCCCTTTGCCGGTAATGCCGAAATAAACCGTTTCCGGTGCCCGGGTCAGACCGGGTTCAGGCCGTCGAAGTCGGACGCGTCGTGGCGTTCCTTCAGTTCCGATTTCGGGTCGCCCTTGGAGCGGTTGACCATGCGGCCGCGTTTCACGGCCTCGCGGGCCCCGACCTCGGCGGTCCAGCGCTGCATGTTCTTGTACGATTTCACGTCCAGGAACGTGCCGGCGTCGCCGTACTGCTGACCCAGACACAGCACCCCATACCACGGCCAGATCGCCATGTCGGCGATGGTGTAGTCGTCGCCGATCATGAACTGCCGGTCGGCCAGGTTGCGGTCGAGCACGTCGAGCTGGCGCTTGACCTCCATGGCGAAGCGGTTGATCGGATATTCCCACTTCTCGGGCGCGTAGTTGTAGAAGTGCCCGAAGCCGCCACCGAGGTAAGGCGCGCTGCCCATCTGCCAGAACAGCCAGTTCATGCATTCAGTGCGGGCCGGCTGTCCGGTGGGCAGGAACTCGCCGAACTTCTCGGCGAGATAGAACATGATCGACGCGCTTTCGAAGATCCGCACAGGCTCGCTGCCGGAACGGTCGACCATCGCCGGGATCTTGGAGTTGGGGTTGATGTCGACGAAGCCCGACCCGAACTGGTCGCCGTCGCCGATCTCGATCATCCAGGCGTCGTATTCGGCGCCGGCGTGGCCCTTGGCCAGCAGTTCCTCCAGCATGATGGTAACCTTGACCCCGTTGGGCGTGCCCTTGGAGTAGAGCTGCAGCGGGTGCTTGCCGACCGGCAGCTCTTTTTCATGCGTGGTGCCGGCGATGGGCCGGTTGATCGAGGCGAAATGCCCGCCGTTTTCCTTGTCCCAGATCCAGACTTTCGGCGGTACGTATCCCGATGTCTCGTCCATTGTCGTCTCCCCTTGTCAGAATATCCGTCCCGCACGGGTGCGAGCGCTTTAGACTTATGTGGGGAGCGCCGGCGCCCGCGTCCAGAGCGGGCGTGCCGGGCAGGATCGCCGCTGCGTGAGACGGTCAGGCGTACTTTCGGGGGGCGGCGTGGACGCTTTTGAGGAACTCGGCGACCTCCTGGCCGTTGCGCGAGACGTCGTAGATCATGCAGGCGACGACCTTGTTGACGGTTTCGCCGTCGTCCGAAAGCGGCAGCCGCAGCACGGTCTTGCTGCCGGTGCGGCCGCTTTGCGTCACGTATTCCTCGATGTCGAGACCCGGCTTCCCGAGCTTCGCCGTGGCAACGTACGAATCATGGATGAACCGGCCGAGTTCCATCGGCGGGATGTCGAGGGCCTGGCGGTTGGTGAAATCCTCGCCGCGCACCAGGGTGAGCTGGGTGCCCCAGAAACGGTAGCGGATGTCCTCCATGTCCGGGCTGATGTCGACCACCGCCGTCCACGGCAGCATCCTCGGGTCCACCTGCGTGAGATCGAACTCGGTCCACGACGGCGCCATGCGGTCACGGGAGAGACCCTGCCAATAACGCAGCATGGCGTGATGCTCGGGAACCGGCGATTGCGCCGGGTCGAGGCGGCGCATCGTGAGGGGTTTGGGTACGCAATCCATGATAAGGGTATATCCCGGTCGCGTGCGTCCGGCACGATAAATTAGGCCCTGTCCTGAACCCGTCTCATTACTGAATCCGCGGCGTGTGCGGCGCGGTTTCAGAAGATCGCCGGCGCGTCCGGTTCCCCGGGTGGCGGCATCGTGCTGCCCTCGTCCAGGTATAGCCGGCACCTGGTCATGATCGTCATGCCGCCGTCGTAGCGCGCCGCGGCCAGGCCAGCGATCCGGCGTCGCTCAAGGCGGCACGCGGCGACGCTCGTCCAGCTTTCTTTCCAGTGGAACACGGGCTTGCAGCGGAGCAGGTCGGGCTCGCAGGCGACGACCAGCATGACGGCGAGGACGGGAGACATTCGGGCAGGTATTCCGGTGACAGTGACGACGCAGACAATGCCTTTAATGCAAATGATTATTAATTGCAAATATAGATTTCACGTGCCGTGCGTGACCGCCGGGTGATTAGCTGGTTATTATGGCGATCTCCGGCAGCCAGTTGATCCGCAAATGCCTCAAGAAGACTATCTCCGCCGTTCGCCGATCCGGTTCGACCAGCCGAACTATCAGGCGGCCTACGAATACTGGCTCACGCTCAAGGGTGAACGGCGTTCGCCGGCGTGGCGTGAGTGGGACTGGTTCCAGTTGCCCACGGCACTCATCCCCTACTTCATGGTCGTCGACGTTCACTATGAGCCGCAGGATTTCGTCTATCGTTTCTGGGGCACGGCGTCTGTCGACATGCACGGCAAGGACTTCACCAATCTCTCCGTGAGCATGATCCGCTCTCCGGTGACGGCGGAGCAGACCATCGAGCAGTACAAGGAGGTGGTCGCCTGCCACGAAGCGGTCGGCTCGGAATACACGGTGAAGGCGGGCGAGAACGGGCTGCCCTACGTGCAGACCTCGCTCAGGATGCCGTTTTCCGACGACGGCGAACGGGTCACGCAGATCGCGACCTACGTCGACTGGAGCCGCGATCACATTAAGATCAGGGAAGAACACCTGCGCGAATACGGCGGCGGCGGGGACTGAGCGTCGCGGCGGTTTCGGTTTCCCACAATGTATGCGGGGCTTGAAGACGCCAGCATGGCAACTATATCTGCCAGCGACGGGAGAAAATGACAACGACACCTACGATTTGACGATGCCGACCGTTTTCGACGACAAGCCGGAATTCAAACCGCTCGGGTGCAAGCAGTGCCTGGAGGCGAATCCCCTCGACTTCGAGATCACGATGGCGTTCCAGCCCATCGTCGATCCGCATGCTGGGTCCGTGTTCGCCTACGAGGCCCTGGTCAGGGGCGCGGACGGCGCCGGCGCCGGCGCGGTGCTGTCGCATGTTACCGACGACAACCGTTACACGTTCGACCAGACCTGCCGGGTCAAGGCGATCCAGATCGCGTCGGAACTCGGTATCGACTGCAATCTCTCGATCAACTTTCTGCCCAACGCCGTCTACCGGCCGGAAACCTGCATCCGCGCCACGATGCAGGCGGCGGACGCGTACGATATGCCGGTCAGCCGCATCATCTTCGAGGTGACAGAGGCCGAGCCGGTGATGGACCCGGCACACCTGATGAGCATCTTCGAGGAATACCGCGACCGCGGGTTCATCACCGCCATCGACGATTTCGGCGCCGGCTACGCGGGGCTCAATCTGCTGAACCAGTTCAGTCCGCAGATCCTCAAGCTGGACATGCAGCTTTGCAACGGCATCGCCGCGAACAAGGTCAAGAAGACCATCACCGAAGGCGCCATCACCACGGCGCATGCCCTCGACATCAAAGTCATCGCCGAGGGCGTGGAAACCGTCGAGGATTTCGAAATGCTGCGTGGCCTCGGTGCCGACTATTTCCAGGGTTACCTGTTCGCCAAGCCGGAAATCGAAAAGCTCCCGGAACCGGATTATTCGTTCATGTGATTGCCGCCGGGCCGATGCTCAAAGCTGGCCCCGGAAATAGGCGACGTTCGTGATCAGGCCCGGCAACAGCCACTGGAACAGCCGGACCACCTCCAGCACCTCGGCCGCGCTCGCGTCCTTGCCGGCGGCATCGGTCAGTGCGCCCGCCGTCAGCCCGCCCGGGTTCGGCAGCGCCTGCAGCGCGTCGACGGCGAAGTCGTGCACGGACGCGACCACGGCCTCGTATTCGGCGGTTTCAACCTTCGGCGCGAGGTCGCCCCACGCCGGGGCGAAGTAGCTCGGCCAGCGCGCCAGCGCGCGGTAGTCCGTGTTTACGAACGGGAGCCCGAGCCGTGTCTTGATGTCGTCATAGACCGCGACCGTCGGCTGGTCGGCGTGATGCGGTTCGATCAGGTTGAGCGACGTCGCCGACGTCGGGCCATGGCGTTCCGTTTCCGGCGTGACCGTGCCGCCGGATGCGAGAGGGTTGCCCTCCAGCAAAAGCCGCGCCGCGGTGGCGATCATCAGGTACGGCATGTTGCCGTGCGAGAAGATCTCGATCATTGCGCGGATGTCGTCGACCTCGCGCTCGGCGTACCCAAGTCCGCGCAGAAGACCGTCGATGGGTGCCGGCGCGAGGGTCGCGGCTTGCGCTTCGGCGTGCTGGCGCAATTCCCGGCAGGCGGCGACGAACTCGCGGCTGCCGGCGAGCGGCCGAAGCCCGCCCCACAGCGCGTCGTAGAACATCGGGTAGTGCGCGAAGGCCATGGTGACGACGCCCATCCACGGCACCCGCAGCACCGACTTGGTGTCGTAATAGACGGCGGCCAGGCGCGCGTCGGTGTTGTATTCCGGTACCGGATGAACCGCCGGAACCGGCGCCGGTTTCAGGCGCGCCAGGGTAATGGGCATGACGGCTCTCCCCCTCAGGCGGTCCGGCGTTCCATGCCCGGGCGCGGGACCGGTTTGTCATACCGGCAAAAATATGTCGTTTTCGTCAATGCGGGAACCCCCGTCCCGTGCGTTTCTGCACGGGGGCGTGGGTAAACGCCGTTTCGGAGGAGGAAAATGGCCGAACTGGACTGGCACGGCGGGCGCGGTGCGCCCGGCGATCTCGACATCCTGGACGCGGCGCCGGAAAGCCGGGGCATCGATCTCGGCGCCGTGCGCACCTACCGCCGGGACCGGGTGCGCGGCCAGATGGCGCATTACGGCATCGACGCGGTGATCCTCACGGATGCCGTCAACATCCGCTATGCCACCGGCACCCGCAACATGCAGGTGTTTTCGCAAAGAAACCAGCCGGCGCGTTACCTGCTTTTGACGCAGGACCGCTCGATCCTGTTCGAGTTCACCGGCTGCGACCACCTCGGCGCCGGCTTCGAGACCGTCGACGAAGTGCGCCCGGCGATGACCGCGAGCTTCGTTGCCGCGGGACCCGAGATCGCGGCGCGGGAGACGGCGTGGGCCCGGGACATGGCGGCGACGATCCGCGAACTCGTGGGCAGGGACGCGACCGTTGGGCTCGAACGCATCAACGCCGGCGCGGCGATCGCGCTCAGGGACGAAGGGTTTCGCATCGCCGATGCCCAGCAGCCGGTCGAGATGGCGCGCGCGATCAAGTCGGCCGAGGAAGTGAAGTGCGTCGTCGCCTCGCTGCGCGCGACCGAGGCCGCGGTCGGCGAACTACGGAACGCGATCCGTCCCGGCATGACGGAGAACGAGCTCTGGTCGGTGCTGCACGCGTCGGTCATCGCGCGCAACGGCGATTACTGCGAAACCCGTCTGCTGAATGCCGGGCGGCGCACCAATCCGTGGTTCCAGGAATGCTCGGCCAATGTCATCGGCGAGAACGAGATGATCGCGCTCGATACCGACGTCGTCGGCTGCCACGGATACTATGCGGACTTTTCGCGCTCGTTCCATTCGGGACCGGGCAAGCCGACGGACCATCAGAAGACGATCTACAAGCTGGCGCATGAACAGGTGCACCACAACATGGACATCCTGAAACCGGGGCTCACGTTCCGCGAATACGCCGACCGGGCCTGGAATATCCCCGAGCGTTATTACAAGCACCGCTATTATCTGTCGGCGCACGGCTGCGGCATGACCGGCGAATACCCGTATCTCTATCACCACGGGGATTTCCCCGACGCCGGTTACGACGGCACGGTCGAACCCGGCATGACGCTCTGCGTCGAGAGCTTCATCGGCGCGGAAGACGGCGGCGAGGGGGTGAAACTGGAGCAGCAGATTCTGATCACCGAAACCGGCTGGGAACTGCTTTCGGAATTTCCGTTCGAGGACGGCCTGCTGACCTGAGATCAGTCCTCGGCGTCCGGTGCCTTGAAACCGAAGTGATAGGCGGAAAGGATGTGCTCGACCTCGTCGCGCTCGCCCCACAGCGGCAGGTGCACCAGTTCGAACGTTATGAACTCGCGGCCCGGGATGGTCGAGATATGTCCCCGCGCCATCGACGTCTCGCCGGTCCGGACCACGTGCGCGTAGCGGCGGCTGACCGCCTTGCGCATGCTGGCCGGCTCGTAGGTGCTGACCCGCTTGCCCGATCCCTCGAAGCCGAGCGCGACCGTCAGCGACGTGCCCCAGAACCGGTTGATGAAATCGTTGCCGTGGTCGATGACGTCCTTGACAGCGATGGACGGCGCGATGTCGTAAAGCTCCATCAGGTCGAAGTCGCGCCAGCGCGGCAGGCCGCTCTCCGGCATGCGTTCGCGCCAGTAATCGGTCACGTGCCGGGTTATCGGCGACAGGCAGTCGTCGGCGCTGCCGTTGACGTAGGCGACGGGTCTTTCGCTAAGGGCATCCATGAATTTGCTTCCAACCGGGCAGCCATGGTCGTGGTGCGGAAGCGCAGCGTATGTAAAACGGCGGTGTAATCAAACGGTAACGGGACCGGCGTTCAACCCAATCTGTTGACCCCGTCGAAGGCGGCGGTTTTGTAGCACTCGGCGAAGGTCGGGTAGTTGAAAACCGTGTCGATCAGGTAGTCGATGGTGCCGCCGAGCGACATCACCGCCTGGCCGATGTGGATCAGCTCGCAGGCGCCGTCGCCGATGATGTGCACGCCCAAGAGCTTGCGCGTGTCCGGATCGAATATCAGCTTCAGCAGCCCGGCCTGGTCGCCGACGATCTGGCCGCGGGCGATTTCCCGGTAGGCGGCGCGGCCGACCTCGTAGGGAATGCCCGCCTCGGTCAGTTCCTGCTCGTTGCGGCCGACCACCGAAATCTCCGGGATCGTGTAGATGCCGTAGGGCAGAAGGTCCGGGAAGCTGTGCGCCTCGACGCCGAACGCGTGGCACGCGGCGAGCCGGCCCTGCTCCATCGACGTCGACGCCAGGCTCGGAAATCCGATGACGTCGCCGACCGCATAGATGTGCGGCGCTTCCGTCTGGTAACTCTCGTTGACCGTGATGCGGCCGCGTGCATCGGCGGCGATCCCCGCCGCGTCGAGGTTGAGCGTCTCCGTCGCCCCAGTACGGCCGATCGAATAGAGCGCGGTCTCGGTATTGATGTGCTTGCCGCTTTCGAGCGCGATGTGCACCTTGCGGCCCTGGTCGCCGTCGATCACCTCGACGCCGCTGACCCCTTCGCCGAGACGCATGGTGACTCGTTCCTGGCGCATCAGGTGCACCAGGGTGTCGATGATTTCCTCGTCGACGAACGGCAGCAGTTGCGTGCGCTTGTCGACGACCGTGACGCGGACGCCCAGCGTCGCGAAGATCGTCGCGTATTCGATACCGATGACGCCGGCGCCGATGACCGTCAGGCTCCTGGGCAGGGTATCGAGCTCGAGGATATCGTCGCTGGTGAAGATGTGTTCGCCGTCGAAGGCGATGTTCGGATCGCGCGTGGTCACCGTGCCGACGGCGATGGCGACGTTGGCGGCGGTGATCTCGGACGGTGCGGCGCCGTTGACGGGCGCCAGCCGCAGCCGGTGCGGGTCGATGAAGGATGCCGCCGCCTCGACGATCTTGATGCCGTTCCGCTGCATCTGGTGGCGCGCCACGTCGATGCCGAGCTGGCGCACGTGGTTGGCGCGGCCCAGCAGGTCGGCCATGGTGATGTCTTCCTTCACCTTGTAGGACGATCCGTAGATGCTGCGCTCGTGATAGCCGGAAAGGTGCATGGTCGCGGCGCGCAGCGTCTTGGACGGAATGGTGCCGGTGTTCAGGCAGACGCCACCGACGACCGCCTGACGTTCGGCAACCAGCACACGCTTCCCGAGTTTCGCCGCCTGTACCGCGGCGCGCTGCCCGGCGGGGCCGGACCCGATCACCACCAGGTCGTAGTCAAAGTCGCTCATCGTCCCGTCACCCCTGAAACTCCCGCGGTTTCGCCGTCCCCAATCCGCCGGCACTATTGGATTTCCATGGTTTGTTGTCTAGGGGAATCGGGCCGCGTTGGGCCGGCCCTTTCGAGCGGCGATATTGAAGTGGCGCGGTTTCCGCGCTACTACGTATCTGGTCCTGCCGGACCTCCTCCGGCGGCCTGGGATTGAGAGAATGCCGATAGAATCGACCTGCACCTGCCACGACGATATTTTCGAGATCAAGATCGACGGGGCACCGGAAGCCGAAGAGGTCGTTGCAATCGTGACCGAGTGCTATGCCAAGTTCTCGTTCAAGCACGCGATCTGGGATTTCCGCCGCTCGTCCCTCTCCGGGTTCGGCGCCCGGGCCTTCAAGGAAGTGGCCGCCGCCGGGGCGCGGTTCGCCGACAAGCGCGGCCCGGGCGCGAAGACGGCGATGATCGTCAGCGACTCATCCGAGGTCATCCTGGTGAAGGCGTACGCCGCCTCCGCATCGGAAGTGCTGCCGATCCACATCCGCGCGTTTATGAACGAGCAGGAAGCCCGGCACTGGCTGACGGAATAAGCTGCGTCGCGGCAGCCTGTTATCCGCCCGTGAATGCCAAATTTGCCGGCGAGATCAGCACTCCGAACTGCTCGCACCAGATAACCACGCTCTTGTAGGACCGGATGTCGACG
This sequence comes from Rhodospirillales bacterium, assembly GCA_051117645.1. Classification (GTDB taxonomy): domain Bacteria; phylum Pseudomonadota; class Alphaproteobacteria; order Rhodospirillales; family Casp-alpha2; genus UBA4479. The sequence continues at coordinate 115,093 of JBNPEI010000017.1, read as the reverse complement.
CCGGCCGGAATCTCGAATACCTGCGAGCCCTTGAAGGCGCGCAGCCGGCCCAGGTCCACGTACATGGTTTCGTCGACCGCGGTCTCGGGGGTGACGTTGTCGCCGGGCACCAGATAGACGTGATACTTCGGGCCCGGCCCGACCTCGAAATCGCTGCCGGTCTGCAGCGCGTCGGCGTAGACCGTCACGCCGCCACGGCCGTAATGAATCGGATCCGAGGGATCGGCGTGAATGAAGGTGCCGGTGGCGACGACCTGTTTCTGCGCCGCGTCCTGCAACTGCTCGTTGGCGACGACGTCGGCCAGGAAGATGTAGGGATAGACGAAGATCCCCACGGCGAAGCCGCCCATCAGGCCTAACAGCCCGCCGACGATGAAAATCAGGAACTGGCGCATGCGATCCTCCGGCGTGTCCGCGATGCCCGAGTATCGCCCGGCTTCCGATGCCGCCGCAACCGGAATGGCGGTGACCGCCGCGTTGCAGCGTTGCAACGGGCAACGCGCTCATGTATTAAACGACGCTTACGATACAACCTTTAAGCATCAAGGCGGGGCGATGCCTGTCGCTTTTCACGAAAAGCCCGACTACGCCCATTTCGAGGTCATGGGCCTCGCGACGCCGCAGGAACTGGTCGCGGCGATGGCTGTCCAGTACGAGGCACACCGGCCGAAACTGGTGCTTTGGGATTTTTCCGGCGCCAGTCTGTCGGGGATGTCGCCGGACTCGTTCGGCAGTCTCATGGAAACCTCCAAGAAGTTCACCGCGGTGCGCGGGGCGGGCGCGAAGACGGCCGTTCTCGTGAATGCGGAAATCGAGAAGATTCTGGTCGGCGCCTACGCGGCCTTCGCCAAGGAAGTGGTCGGCGTCGAGTACGCGACCTTCTTCGCGCTCGCCGACGCCGAAGCCTGGTTGCGGGGCGCCTGACGCGAACGCCCCGGCCGGGCAGGTCTGTGCCGATCCAATCTCCTTAAGCCCGGGCTGCTAGCCTCCGCCTGAAATCAGCGGCAACCGGTTCTTGCCGACTGAGCGTCCTGATCGGCATATCCGAAATCATTGAAAGATGAATTCTCTGGAAGAATAAATTTTATTTAAGTTCCCGCTCAGAAAAAACCCACTAAGGTCAATTGTCATAATTAAATTTGGGGAATTTAAATGAGATTCGATTCCATTTTACTGAAAGCGTTACCGTTAACGGCCCTGGCCGCCGCCGTCATCGCTTCACCTGTCGAGGCCGAGACGCCTGCGTGCACGCACGGGACGGCTCTGTTGCAGACCGACGCGCAAGCGTGGCTGTCGCTGCAAAACCAGATGGCCCGGCTCAAAACCAACGTGACAAAGCTGCGCACCGAGATCACGGATGTGATCGACATCAACGTCGACATCGGTGAAGCGAGCAAGACGGCGTACGATATCCACAAGACGTTGTCCCTGATCGCGCCTTTGTTCGAACTCGCGCCGAGTCTGCAATCGGGTTTGGAGAAGACCGCCCGGGCCGCCGAGATTTCGCACAAGAGCGTCCTGAACCCGGTCCACAATGTCACCGACACGATCGTGACGAAGGCCAAACTGCATGAAATCAGGGCCGAGATCGATACCAAGGTGCTGCCGAATATCGGCAAGTACGAAGGGGAGGCATCCAAGGCGCACACCCAGTCGGTGAAGTTCGGCAGCGACTATATCAAGGCCTGCCACATCGCGGCGACGATCCAGAAGACGGCCTGCATCTCGGCCGCCAACAAGGACATCGATGCCGTCTACAATACCTTCAACAAGCCGGTCGGGTTGCTGAATACGGCGGTCCTCGACATCGCCAAGGGTGTCGGCGACGCCAACAGGATCATGGAGACGTCGCTCGCAGTTTCCTTCAAGCCGGTGCTCGATATTCACCGCCCCGTTGTCGACATTTCCAAGGTGATCCGGGAACTGGAGCACGAAATTGAAAAGCTTGAACGCGACATGAAAAAGCATATCCACATTCATATCGGCGCGTTTCATTTCAAGTTCACGATCAAGCATCTGCTCAAGGAGTGGAAGCACGAGCTGAAAAAGCTCGAGCATCTGGTGAACGTCGACAAGCTGAAGGAAGAGATGCGCAAGGAAGTCGAGAAGGTGCTGCACCCCATCGTGCACGCGATCGAGAAATTCATTCACACGCTGGAGCGGGAAATGACGCCGCCCGGCATGAACATGGGGGCGCTCGAAGCCGATTTCAGGGCGCTCGAAAAGATGTTCGATCTCAAGGGACCGGACTTCGATCTGTCAGCGATAGAAAAGGCGATCCACGATATCGAGAACGCCATCCGCGAGCTTGAAAGCTGTAAGTAAAGCGCAAGGCATCGAGAAACGGGTGGCGTTTTTTCCGCATGACGGAGACGCCGCCCGGGGTTCGCCCGTTCAGTCGAGGCCCATGCAGTTGACGTAATACGTCACCGTTGCCGGCCAGTCCGAGAATATCCCCGCGATGCCGACCTGCATCGCCAGCACGTCCAGCAACTCGAACATGACGCCGTCGCCGTCGGTGACGTCCTTGATCGACTGGTAGTACCAGCCGCCGCCCCCGGCCAGCGGACCGGAGCGTTCCAGCGTCCAGGCGATGATCTCAAGACCGGCGGCCCTGGCCTCTTTCGCGTAGGATGACGGCACGATCTCGCCATCTTCGACCGTCACCAGCATCCACATCGGCGGCGCGATGTAATTGACGCCCTTTGCCTTCAGCGCCTTCATGCCGGGCTTGAAGGTTTCGGGTTTCATCGGGTCGAAGTCCTTGTCGCCGTAGCGGCCGTCCAGAAAGACCGCCTGCTTGCCGAATTCGGGTTCGTGCTCGATCCAGTAGAGCACGTCATCCAAGCTGAACGACTGCGGCCAGACGTCCGACGGCGGCACGCCCGCCGCCGTGTATTCGTCGATCAGCTTCTGCGCGTAGTCCTGCTGCGTGAAGCCGTCGAACGGCATCTCGACGGCGGGGGCTTTCAGTTCCGGCGTGAACCTGGCGCCCTGGCTGCGGAACAGGCGGATCGATTCCGCGTGCGTCATCAGCGTGCCGCTCGATGCGGCGTAGATGTCCGTGCGCCAGTTCGCGGTGCCGTCCATGTAGGCTTCGACCGTCGCCGCGGTTTTGTCGGCGGCATCCATCTTGCCCTTCAGGGTCCGGAACTCGGCCAGGGTGATGTCGCTGGTACGGCACTCGGCGCTTGCCGGGGTGTCGGCGGTCGCCGCCGTGAACGGCCGGGTGCACTTGGATGCCAGCGGTGACGTCAGGATGTCGGTGGTGGTGTGCAGGTCGTTCTGCGCGTGGCGGCAGACCAGTTCCTTGTCCCTGGTGAAGGTGACGTCGCATTCTAGGATGCCGGCGCCCATGCGTGCCGCCGCCAGGTTCGATTCCACCGTGTGCTCCGGGAACATCAGCGGCGCGCCGCGGTGGCCGATGGAGAACAGCTTCCGTTCCATCGGACGGTCGGCGCACGATTTCAATCGCGATTTCAGCGGGCCGTCCGGCATCCGCTCGATCAGGAAATAGGGGCGCGGGCCGATCTCGACGACGCCGGCCGGGACGGCGGCGGCGCCGAGCAGGGTCAGGGCGAGCGACAGAACGAGGGTGCGGCAGATGGCCATGAAGCGTCTCCGTCAGGCATGATAGATCAGGATACGCTGCGTAAAAACCGTCTCACACGGATGACCGCCGGGTGACGTTTTCTTGAAACCGGGAGGTTCAGACGGCCATGCCGGCGGCGTGGCCACTCGACCAGGCCCACTGGAAGTTATAGCCGCCGAGCCAGCCCGTGACGTCGACCGCCTCGCCGATGACGTAAAGCCCCGGCACGTCTTTTGCCGCCATGGTTTTCGACGAGAGGTGCCCGGTATCGATGCCGCCGGCCGTCACCTCCGCCTTGGCATAACCCTCGGTCCCGGCGGGCGTGAAACTGAACCGGTGCACGGTTTCGGCAAGGCCGCTCAGGGACTTGTCGGCAATCTCGCCGATGCGCCCGGCGACGTTGGCGCGCGATGAAATCATCTGCGCCATGCGGTCGGGCAGGATGCGCCCAAGCACGGTCTGAACGTCCTGCGCCGGATGATCGCGTTTTGCGCGCGCCAGGTCTCCGGCCACATCCCGGCCGGGTGCGAGGTCGAATACGACCGGCGTGCCCGGTTTCCAGTAGGACGAAATCTGCAGCACCGCCGGTCCCGAGAACCCCCGGTGGGTGAACAGCAGCGCTTCGCGGAACGAGGTCTTGCCGGTCGACGCGGTGCACGCGGTGGAAACGCCGCTCAGGCGCGCCGCCATCTCCCGGTCCGCGCCCGCCAGCGTGAACGGCACCAGGCCCGGCCTTACATCCACCGACGGCAGCCCGAACCGTGCCGCCACATCGTATGCGAAACCCGTCGCGCCCATCTTCGGTATAGACAGGCCGCCCGTCGCCAGCACGAGACTGTCCGTCTCGAACGCGCCCTTGTTCGTCTCGACGCGGAAACGGTCGCTTTTCGTGATGTCGGTGACGGCGTGCGTGAGACCGATGGTGACGTGCGCCGCACGGCATTCGTCCAGCAGCATGGCGACGATGTCGCGCGCCGACGTGTCGCAGAAAAGCTGGCCGAGCGTTTTCTCGTGCCACGGAATGCGGTGTTTGCCGACGAGGTCGATGAAGTCGTGCTGGGTGTAGCGCGCCAGCGCCGATTTGCAGAAATGCGGATTGGCGGAGAGGAAATTCTCCGGCCCGCAATGCAGGTTGGTGAAGTTGCAGCGCCCGCCGCCGGAAATCAGGATCTTCTTGCCCGGGGCGTCGGCGTGATCGAGCAGCAGCACCGAACGGCCGCGCCCGCCCGCCGTCATGGCGCACATCAGGCCCGCGGCGCCGGCGCCAAGCACGATCACGTCATAGGGCGTCACGCGGGCCGGGCCCGCCTTCTGAGCCGCCACGCCGACTGCATCGTGACCGCCGCGATGACGACGATGCCGCCGATGAAAACGGTGTCGCTCGGCGCCTCGTCGATGACCAGCCACACCCAGAGCGGGCCGAGCACGGTTTCCAGCAGCATCAGCAGCGCCACTTCGGGCGCCGGCAGCGTCCTTGGTCCGAGTGTGATCAGCCCGAACGACACCGGCATGATGACGAAGCCCAGCAACAGCATCAGCCCCCAGTGGCCGTCCGGCACCGACATCGGCGCGGCGAACGGCGCCACCAGCACCGCCGACAGCAACGCGCCCAGCGCCGCCGCCGGAACCATGTTCACGTGCCGGTTGCGGCGGATGATGATGAAGGTGACGGCAAGCGCGGTCGCGGTGAAAAGCGCGAAGGCGTCGCCGAGCGAGGTGCCGGCCCGGAAGCCGTCGCCGACGACGATCACGACGCCGGTCATGCCCGCCGCGATGGCCGCCCAGGTCGGCCCGGCGACACGTTCCTTGAGGACGATAACGGACAGCAGCGCGGCGATCAGCGGGGTCGCGGCGAGGATGATCAGCACGTTGGCGACGAGCGTGTTCTCGACCGCGAACACGAAACTGATGGCGTTCAGCGCATAGATCACGGCGACCGCCAGGCCGGCCAAGCCGAGGCCGCGGATGTCGGCGAGCGCCTGGCCGCGACGCGCGAACCCGTAGGCGGCGGCAAGGCTCACCGCCATCATCGCGCCGCGCCAGAAGTTCATGGTCCACGGGTCGATATCGATCAGCCGGATCATCAGCGTATCGGGCGTCAGCACGAGGACGCCGAGAAGGGTCAGCGCGAAGCCGCGGCGGTGCGCGTCGGCGTCGATATCGGTGGGGCTGGTCATGGCCGCACTCTACACAGCGGCGCCGCGAAAGCCAGTCCCGCGGCGCCGGCTATGCCGAACCCCGCGCCAGAATGCCCTCGATGATTTCCTGAACCGAAAGCGCGGCGCGGAAGTCGGGCAGCTCGTGCGCTTCGCCCGCCATGAACGCTGCGAGGCTGTCCAGTTGCCGGACGCGCCCGGTCTGGCGCGGGTCGGGAATATCGGTCATGTCCGGCCGCCAGCTATCGCCGGTCGAGACATGGACGGTGTACCAGTCGTCGAGTCGGCACGACATGTCACGGCCCCAGACGGTGTACTCGACCCGGTCGGGGCCGGTGCCGCCGACGCCGCCGGCGACCGAGAGCGGCACGCCGCCGACACTGAGGTCGGCGAAGACATGGCTTTCGGCGGCATCGCCGGCGGGGCCGTCCGGGTAACGGACGAGCGATTTTTCCAGCGTCGCCGGGCCGAACACGCTTTCGGTCAGGTAGATGAAGTGCGACAGCACCTCGCGCACGTAACCGCCCTGACGGCGTTCGGCGAGCCATGCCGCGCCTTCCTGCCAGCCGCGCGGCCATGATGCGAAATGCAGGCGGATGTCGATGGCCTCGACGGTGCCGAACGCGCCGTTGGCCAGCATCGTTTTCAGGAAGGCCCGGCTCGGGCTCGACGCGAACGAGAAGTTGACCGCGTTAGCGGCACCCCTCCCCTCGATGGTTTCGACCAGGGCGCGCGAGTCCGCGACATCGACGCCGAGCGGTTTTTCGCAGAACACGGGCTTGCCCGCGTTCGCCGCGGCAATCGCGTATGCGGCGTGGTGTTCGGGCGGGCAGGCGATATAGACCAGATCGACGCCGGGATCGGCGATCAGATCCTCGGCCCGTTCGGCATAGGGCTGGCCGGGAACGTCGCGCCGGGGGTCGAACACGGACACCACGTTGAAGGCGTCGTGCTGCGCCATGTTGCCGAGCATGCGCTGCCCCATGATTCCGAGCCCGATGATGCCGACGCGATATACCATGCGCTGAATGCCTTTCTTCGGTGCGTTCGATGAGGATGTTCTGAATAAACGGCTGGGCCCGGCATGTCACGCGGCGGAATAGGGGGTTTCCGTCGCGGGTTCCGGAAAATAAACTTCAGGGAACGAACACAATAAAGGGAAGCATCTGAAATGTCCGTTACCCTCACCCCGCTCGCCGGCACCTTCGGCGTCGAGGCCACCGGTGCCGATCTCTCCAAGCCCGTGGCGGACGCGGACGCCGAGGCGATGCGCGAAGCGCTCCGGGAGCACCTTGTCCTGGTGGTCCGCGATCAGGACCTGTCTCCGGCCGGGTACGTGGAAGCGATGAAAATATTCGGCCGGCCCATGCGCCAGCATCTCTCGAAACTGCTGATGCCGGATCACCCGGAGATCGCGGTGCTCGACAGCCGCGTCGCCAACACCAAACGCGACGACGGCAAGGTCATGCCGATCGGGTCCCGCGACTGGCACACCGATCACACCAACCACCCGCATCCGCCCAAGATGACGGTGCTGTATGCGGTCAAGCTGCCGTCCAGCGGCGGCGACACCGGCTTCGCCAACATGCAGGCGGCGTACGCGGCGCTGCCCGCCGACGAACAGGCCGAGCTTGCGAAAATCAAAACCGTCAACTCGATCGAGCAGGACGTGGGCTACGTCGACGACGCGACCCGGCAGGAATTCGGCGCTGCGCAGGTGCACCCGTTCATCCGCACCCATCCGGAGACGGGCCGGAAGGCGATCTACGTCCATCCGGGCAAACTCGCCCGGTTCGAGGGCTGGGAGCCGGCCGAGAGCAAGTCGTTCGTCAACGGCCTGCTGGAGCGCGTGCTGACGCCGGACGTCACCTACCGCCACAAGTGGCGGCCGGGCGATCTGGTGATCTGGGACAACCGCGCGCTTTTGCACGTCGCGCACACCGACTACGATCACGGCGAGGGACGCATCATGCACCGCATGTGCCTGGAAGGCGACGCACCGTTCTGAGCCGGTTCCGGCATCGTGCGCGCAGCAGGGAGATATCGAGACCATGACACGCCCTCCGAGACGGCCTCCCAAGGTCATGGTCGAGGATGCGCGGACGTACACCGTCGAGGCGTCGGCACGGGTGCTTGCGTACTGGGACCGGGTGCGCGGGGACAATTTCGCGCCGGCGCTGGGCCGTGATCTGCACCTGGACGAGATGGAGGTATCCCTCATTCCCTGCATATCGATCGTGGATGTGCTGAAAGACGAGGACGATTTTTTCTACCGCTTCTGGGGCACACGGAACGTCGATGTCAAAGGCGTGGAGTTGACATGGAAACGCCTGAGCGAAGCGCCGCTCCCGAGCATTGTCGAAAACGGGCGTTTCCAGTTCTCCGAAGTGGTCCGCCGCCGCGCGCCGACGGCGTTCATCTACGTGGATCACTACAACTCGGCGATTCCGCGGGAACAGACGACCTTCCGGTTTCCGCTTTCGAGCGACGGCGTGAAAGTCGACGGTATCCTCAGCTACCAGGACCTCGACAATCAGTCCGACAAATGGATTCCCATGTTCGAAAATATGTGGGACGGCGAGAGACCCGATCTCAGGCTGGGCCGGACGCCGGTGGCCCGCGGCGAACCGGCGGACTGCTGAACCGGCGACCGGTACGTCGCGGCCTATTAGCAATGTTTGTTTTATGAATACAATGCTATTTTAAATCGTCGGTCGATTCGATCCGACATACCATGAGTGCGGCAAACGTATCGACGCGTCTGGGGGGCAGGGGCATTGGACGAACCGGGGAACAGTTCGCTTGGGAGCGTCGCCGTTGCGTCCGTGCGTGTCCCGCTTGATGACGTCATGAACAGCGGCTGCAGCGAGATCTACGATCACTGGAACGCGGTGCGCGGGGCGCGCTTCGCCCCCGACTGGACCGGGTTCGACCTGATCCGGCAACCGGCGAACCTTGTCAGATACACGCACGTGGTCGACGTTTCGGCCGATCCGTTCGACGTGACATTCCGGTTCTGGGGCACGGGGCTCACGGAGGTCCTGTACTTCGACCGGACCGGACATTCGTTGCGCACGACCCCGATGGGGTATCTGGACGAGCGCCGGCGCGAGCAGGTGATGGCCGATTACCGGACGGTCGTGGAAACACGCGAACCGATGCCGTTTCTCTGGGACGCTTCCTCGACCCGTGAACACGCCCGCCGGATGGTCGTGCCGTCGATCCGGCTGCCGCTTTCCTGGGACGGCGAGAACGTCACCAACATCGTGACGCATTTCGATTTCGCCGCGCAGAAGTCGTCGCAGTGGCAGGAACTGTTCGACGTCCGCAACCGCGGCGCCAATTAGTCCTGACCCTAGTCCCGGATCCTACAGTATCGCCAGCGGCGACGGGCCCGTCGGCGGCGGGAATGCCTTGTCGAGGATGGCGTGGTCGTCGCCGTCCAGCTCGATTTCCAGCGCCGCGATATTCTGGTCGATGTGGCCGTGATCGACGGCTTTGGGGATGGCGATGACGTTCTCCTGCGCCAGCACCCAGGCCAGCGCGATCTGCAGCGGCCGGACGCCGTGACGTGCCGCCACCCGGTCGAGGGCCGGGTCGCCGGCGAGCCGGCCCTGCTCCAGCGGCGAATAGGCCATCACCGGTATACCGCGCTCACGGCAGTAGGGCAGGATGTCCCATTCGGGGCCGCGCCGGCTCAGGTTATAGAGGATCTGGTTCGTCGCCATGCCGTTACCGCCCTGGCAATAGAGCCATTCCTCCATCTCGCCCCGGTCGAAGTTGGAAACGCCGTGGTGGCGGATCTTGCCCGCCGCCTGCAGTTCGGCGAAGGCATCGAGCGTTTCCTGGAACGGTGCCGCGCCGCGCCAGTGCAGCAGGTAAAGATCGACGTAGTCGGTGCCCATGCGCGCTAGGCTGCGGTCGCAGGCGCGGATCACGTCCGCGTGGTGCGCGTTGCCGGGCAGCACCTTGGAAACGATGAACAGGTCCTCGCGCGGGACGCCGCAATCCCTGATCGCTTCGCCGATGACCTCTTCGGCGCCGCCGCTGCCGTACATCTCGGCGGTGTCGATCAGACGCAGGCCGCGGCCGATGGCATATCTGACGGCGGCGGCCTCGCGCTCGAACTCGGATTTTCTGTCCCCCATGAACCAGGTGCCGAGCCCGAGCCGGGGGACCGTCTCGCCGCCGGGAAGCGTGATGGTGCGCATGGTTGCTCCCTTTTCCCTGCGTCGTTTCTCTGGCGCGCATAGTGACACGGGGAGGGGGCATCGGGCCAGTATGCCGCCCGCCGCGGACGGCGAATTGCCGCCGTTTGGATTGACTTTCCCGGAAATTGCTATATACGCAGCATGTTCGCGATACATTCGTTTGGTGTTACCTGGACCGACCGGTGCGCCGATTAGCTTAGATATCCCCTGACAATGTGAGCGTAACCCGACCGTGCCAGCACATAGTGTGCTAGGCCGGACACACACCTGTTGGAGGTATTAGCAATGGCTAAGGGTACTGTTAAGTGGTTCAACCCGACCAAGGGTTTTGGTTTCATCGAGCCGGAAGACGGCGGCAAGGACGCTTTTGTCCACATTTCCGCCGTTGAACGCGCCGGACTGAGCGGCCTCAACGAAGGGCAGAAGGTCTCCTACGAGATCCAGCCCGGCAGGGACGGTAAGTCCTCCGCTGAGAATCTGTCGATTATCGACTGATTACGCAGGGCCTCGCCCGCGTCTCCGGACGCGGGCGAGCCGCCGCCTCTTACACGCCGATCATTCTTGCCCGGCGTTGCCGGCCGTCACGGCCAAGCGACGGAGAACGACCATGCCCAGAAAGCCTAACTACGACTTCGAACGCAAAGAGCGCGAACGAATCAAGAATGAGAAAAAGGCCAAGCGTCTTGCCGAGAAGCAGGAAGCTCGGGAACAGAAATCCGGGCAATCCGATCCGTCCGGAGAGAACGGCGGCGACGGCCCCGAATCCCCGACCACCGAATAACGGCACAGACGGCATCACACCAATAAGGAGACGGATCGATGGCACAAAAGAAGCCGAAGGGGAAAAGCGCGCGCTTTCGGGTGTTCAACGTCACCTATGAAGACGGAACGCTGTCGTCCCATCGCCGGGTCGAAATCGACCGCCTCGACCAGACCTTTGGCGACGATTTACTGGACCTGGCGCGCACCGCCATCGAGGAACAGGACAACGCGATCGCCGAGCGCTCCAAACAGCGTCCGGCAAGGATCAAGACCGTCGTCGAAGCCTGATCCGGACGATCAGCGCCGGCGCCGGTCCGGCTCATCTCACATTTATACCGTGATTTACGCTTCTCAGGCGTCCGCCGCCACGCGTTTGCGCTGCGGACAGGGTTTCTGCGTCTTGTTGACGGGATCGAATTCGGACCGGTCGAGCCGCGCCAGCGTCCTGCCGTAGACATGCAGCGAGACCGACGGCACGTCGCCGTCGTTCCTGACGCCGTGAATGTCGTCGGGCATCAGCGTGCAGACGACGCCCCGGGTGATGTCCGTTTCCCGCGCCGGTTCGAGATTGGCGAAGCCGGGCTTCGTGCCGTCGTCCAAACGTTTCCAGTCGACGTTGACCTCGACCCCGTCGATGCCGACGACGACGCCCCAGGTCCGGTGGTCGTGCGGCGCCACGCCGCGGCCCGGCAGCCAGCAGATCACCTCGACCAGCAGGGTGTGGTCGGGCTCTTCATTCAGGATGTTGATGCCGAAGCCCTGTTCCTCGTCGCATTCGTAGTATTCGGGCTTCACCCACGACGTGTCGGCGGCCATCCTTTCGACGAGCGGCGTGACGCGCCGGATCGCTTCGGCGGGGTCGTCGATGCCGGCGGTCGCGGCCCTGAGCTCCGTGACGAGGTTCCGGATGGCGCTGTCGGTCATGCTGCGGGGTCCGTGCTGTTTCGATTAGCGGTCTGGAACGTAGCACAATCAGTTCTGAGAAACACACATCACCGTCATTCCCGCTTCCTCGGCTGTGTCTAAGGTGCAAGAAATTCAGTGACCGCCGCCGAGGCTGCCCGTCTTGACGTAGTAGTCGACGGCGAGGCCGTAATTCGGGTCGTCGTTCGAATCCACCATGAGTTGCCCGGCCCGGTTCAGGAGGCGGTGACAATCGCGCGAAAGATGACGGAGCTGCAGGTTTTTCCCCTGGGCCTCATACTTCGAGGCCAGGGCTTCGATCGCCTGCAACGCGGACTGGTCGACGACGCGGCTGTTCATGAAGTCGACGATCACCAGCTTCGGATCGCCGGCCGGGTCGAAGATTTCGGCGAAACCGTCGACGGAACCGAAGAACAGCGGCCCTTCGATGCTATAGACCTTGGCGCCCTCGGGCGTCATGTGCGTCTTGGCGTGGATCCGCTTGGCGTTGTTCCAGGCATACGCCAGGGCCGAGACGATGACGCCGACGATGACGGCGACGGCAAGATCGCTGATCACCGTGACAGCGGTAACCAGCAGCATCACGAAGGCGTCGGTTAGCGGAATCTTGCGCAGGATGGTGATGCTCTGCCAGGCGAACGTGCCGATCACGACCATGAACATCACGCCGACCAGGGCGGCCAGCGGAATCTGCTCGATCAATCCGGACGCCACCAAAATGAAAACGAGCAGGAACAGGGCGGCGGCGATACCGGACAGGCGGTGACGGCCGCCCGATTTCACGTTGATCATCGACTGGCCGATCATCGCACAGCCGCCCATGCCGCCGAAAAAGCCGGTCACGGTGTTCGCGACGCCCTGGGCGATGCATTCCTGCGACGCGCCGCCCCGCTTGCCGGTGATGTCGCCGACGAGGTTCAGGGTCAGCAGGCTCTCGATCAGGCCGATGGCGGCGAGGATCAGTGCATACGGGAAAATGATCCGGAGCGTTTCCAGGCTCAGCGGCACCATCGGCAGATGCAGTGACGGGAGCCCGCCCTCGATCGAGGCCAGGTCGCCGACGCGCGGCACGTCGATGCCGAAGGCGATGACGATTCCGGCGACGATGGCAATCGCCGCCAGGGGCGCGGGCACTACGGCGGTCAACCTGGGCATCAGCCAGATGATCGCCATGGTAAGGGCCACCAGCCCCAGCATCGTCGCCAGGGGCAGGCCGGTCATCCATATCTTGCCGCTGCCGTCGGGGGCCGGAATCTGGAATTGGGTCATTTGCGCCAGGAAAATGATGATTGCGAGTCCGTTGACGAACCCCATCATCACCGGATGCGGTACCAGGCGGATGAACTTGCCGAGGTGCAACAGGCCGGCAAGGGTCTGCAGAATCCCCATCAAGACCACCGTCGCGAACAGGTATTCGACACCGTGCGCCGAGACCAGTGACACCATGACGACCGCCAGCGCACCGGTGGCACCCGAAATCATGCCCGGACGGCCACCGATCAAGGCCGTTACAAGGCCGACGATGAATGCGGCATAGAGGCCGACCAGCGGATGAACGCCGGCGACGAATGAGAATGCGACCGCTTCCGGGACAAGCGCCAAGGCGACGGTCAGGCCCGCCAGAACCTCGGTTTTGATCAGTTTCGGGGTGAGGGGGATCAGCAAGTCTGCACGATCAAAAAAGGAAATGCGACCTGCAAGGGCCGCAAGCATCAACTTGGCCATATGGATTTCGTTCCGGTGTCCGGGGAATGTCTGGGGCTTTAGTAAAGTATTTATGCTGCATTGCAACATAAATATCCGGAAGTCCCGGCGTCATCGCCCGCCCCGGGCAAGGCGGTGTTACCGCCGGCGTCCGGGAAACGGTCAAAACCGCTGATTTCACGAGAATCGGCTTGTTCCCCCGGTATTGAGATTCCATGCTGGTGGCCAACGGGGTTTGTGCTGGACAAGCGATTTCAGGTTCCGTAAGGAAAATTCAAGGATTACCGGACCTAGACGAGGGGCATAAAATGAAAAATGACAATCACGTATCTCTGAAAAAAGTTTCTAACATCATGATCGGCGGCGGGGCCGTTGCGCTGGCACTCGTTGCCGCAGTATGGGGCGTGCTCGGCGTTTTCGTTCTCTAGGCATCCGCCGGAACCGGCGTCTCACGGAAAAACCCCGCAAATGGATTTGCGGGGTTTTTTTGATGGCTTGGCCTGTGGGGGTGCGGCGTCAGTCGAACATGTCCGGCTGCGTCGCCGCAATGTGGTTGTACAGCGTCTGGAAGTGCAGCCAGCCGATATAGTCGCTGCCGACATGTTCGCGGCTGTACTCCGCGGTCTTGTCCGACAAGAGCTTCGGCTTGATACCACTGGCTTCGACCATCAATTGCTGCTGGCAGGCGCGCTCGAGCGCGATGAACCAGAATGCCGCGTCGTCGATGCTGTGCTGGCTGGACGTCAGCAGGCCGTGGTTTTGGTGCAGGATGCCCCGGTTGCGGCCCATCTGCTTCGCGACAGACCAGCCGCTTCCTTCCTCGACCGCGACCGCGCCGGCCGAGGCGCCGATCACGGCATGGCTGTTGTAGAACGCCGCCGCGTCCTGGCTGATCATGTCGAGCGGCCGGCCGGTGGCGCACCACGCCGTGCCGTAGGTGGTGTGCGCATGGCACATGGCCATGACTTCCGGGTACTCCTCATGCACGGCGGCATGCAGCACGAACCCGGCGCGGTTGATCGCATACTCGCCCTCGACGACCCGGCCGCGATGGTCGGCGAGAATCAGGTTGGACATCCTGACCTGCGAAAAGTGTACGCACATCGGATTGGTCCAATACAGTTCCGGGCGCTCCGGGTCGCGAACCGTCAGGTGCCCGGCGAAACCGTAATCGAAACCGTGCTGGTCGAACGCGCGGCAGGCGGCGACAAGGTGCTGCTTGCGATAGATGCGTTCTTCCTCGAACGTTTCGAATTCGGGTAATTCCGGAAAGATGAGGCCTTCCTGCTCCGGCTGGTAAAGCGAGATGCGTTCGCGCTTGGCGGCGGGGGCGGCGGTATGATTGACGTTGTCGTCCAGCATGATGGTCCTCGACTTCCTGAATGCGATGGCGGCCGGATTCGTTCCCGGTCGGCCGATGCGCGGATGGTGTTCGAAGCGGTGGCTTTTGACAAACGACGATTTTTCAACAATAGATGAATCAGATTCATGGAGAGATGCGTTGCACCGGACACCCAGCCTGCATGCCCTGCGCGCCTTCGAGGCAGCGGCCCGCCTCGGCAGTTTCGCCCGAGCCGCGGATGAGTTGGCGCTGTCGCCGTCGGCGATCAGTCATCAGGTGCGCGCGCTGGAGGAGCATTTCGGGCGGCCCATGTTTGTGCGTACCAACAGGACGGTGATCCTGACGCCGGAAGGCGAACGTCTGCTCGCCACCCTGTCGCCCGCATTCGAGAGCATTCACGCGGTCTGCGCCGAACTGAGCCCGCCGACGACGAAGCAGGACCTGTCCGTTCACTGCACGCCCAGCTTCGCCGCCAAATGGCTCAGTCCGAGGCTACCCGGATTCATGCTGCAGCATCCGAACATCAATATCCGTATCTCGTCGAGCGCGGATGCCGTCGACCTCTCCCGTCACGAGGAACTCGATGTCATCATCGCTTATGGAAGGGCGCCCCGCGGCGCCGGCCTGACCGTGCGCTCTCTCGGCCATGAGGAAATCGCCGCGCTTTGTGCGCCCGCCTTTGCCGAGGCGCACGTCGACGCCGAGACCGCGGATTTCTCGCGGATGGTGCGTCTGGAATCCACATTCAGCCCGGTGCGCTGGTCCGACTGGTTCGAACTGAACGGACTCGACGTGGACGCCGCGCAGACCGGTCCGGCCTTCGACCGCGGCTCCATGGTGATCGCCGCCGCCGTCCAGGGATTGGGGCTCGCCCTTGAAACGGTGCGTTTCGCGCAGGCCGAGTTGGATGCCGGCAGCCTGCTGCGGTTCGGCGAAGACCGGTTTCAAAGTATCAGCCGGGATCTGCACTTTCTCTGTTACCGGACGCGCGACGAGGCGACCGCGAAAATCCGGCACTTCAGCGACTGGGTGCTGGAACAGAGCCGCGCGTAAGCGTCGCGCGAGGCCATCGCTGCGCCGGGAACCGTCCCTGTTTCGAGGCTCGCCGCCATCGGGGGGATCCGTTCGGAATCGACGGCCAGATCACGAGAAACAGGCATTTATTGTTAGTTTCAAATTTAACGTGAGATTGCCGCCAATCTTCGAGCGCTATTCTGTTTTCCGGTTTGCTTCATGCCCCGCTTTGGGTATGAGAGGTATGCCGTTTGGTCTTGAACATGCAACGAGCTGACCTAGGGCTTTCCTTCCGTCACATTCCCCTCACTTTTTCGATAAAGAAGCAAAGACGTCATCAATATGGGTTGGATCGAGATTCTCGGGTACGCCGCTTCCGGTGCGGTGTTCGTGACGTTTTGGATGAAGACGCTGATCCCGTTGCGGCTGATTGCGATTGTCGGCAACTGTCTGTTTCTCGGTTACGGACTCAACGCGGAACTCGGGAATATCGTTCTTCTCCATGGTTCGCTTTTGCCGCTGAATGCCTTGCGCCTCGTACAGGCGCTGCGGCTAAGGAAAAGACTTCACGATATGGCGCATGCCGATTTCGATCCGCGGGCACTCATTCCTTTTATGGCGGATGTCGAGATGTCCGCCGGCGAATACATTTTCAAGCGCGGGGATGCGGCGAGGGACATTTACTATCTGATGCGGGGCCGTGTGAAGGTCGAGGAACTGGATGTCGAGATCGGGCCGGGCGAGTTGATCGGGGAGATCGCCATGTTCGCCCCGGACAAAAACCGGACGCAATCGGCCGTTTGCGAAACCGATTGCAAGCTCATGAGGATCTCGGAGTCCCAAACCCTTCAGCTCTATGCCGACAATCCCGAATTCGGTTTGTACGTCACAAAAATGATGGTTGCCAGATTGCTGGAAAACGCCAAACGAGCGCCCGTATAGCCGAAACACCGGCCGGTGCCTGCTTTGCTCGAGTTGTGCGTGCTTTCCGATATGCTCGAGGTTCACTTCCTTGAGAGAGGCTTGTTCTCGGTGCGCCTAAAGTGAAGGCGCACGATGCAGATAATGACACGTCACCAGCCTCGCTTATGACGTCTTTACGGCGACGGGATCGATATTTCCGTGAATCCAGCGGGCGATCGCGGTCATGCGGGCATCTTCGTTGCATTGTCCCATGATCTGCAATCCGACGGGCATCCCGTCAACCGCCATCGCCGGCACGGTCACGACGGGCGCGCCGAACATGGAACTCGGATAGTTGAACACCGCATCGCCGGTCGGTCGCGGCGCCAGCGGCGCGCCGGGCTTGTCGCCCGCCCAAAGCGGTGCCGGGCCGGGGCAGGCAAGCGTGATCGCGGCATCCGCCAGCGGCGCCAGCATGGCATGACAGGTCCGTGCGGTTTCACGCGCCAGGATCAGGCTTTTGTAATCGTCCGGGGACATCCGTTCGGCCTTGGCCAGGGTTGCCTGTGTGCGGGCGCTGACGCCATCGGGACAACGGTCCACCAGATTGCGCTGGAACCATCTGTTCTCCCACGCCGTGATCGCGCCGCAGACCTCCGTTGCGTTGTCGATACTGGCCTCAAGACTCTCGATCCACGGATGGTCGCCGCGGCGCAGCAGCGCGACGCCGGCGCGCTGCAGGCCCTCCAATAGCTGTTCGAATGCCGAAACGGTGCCGGGGTCGAGCTTTGCCCAGCCCTCGGTCTCCAGGACGATCAGCCGTTCCGGGCGAACCGGATGCGGCGGTGTCAGCGGCCCGGTCAATCCGGGATAGCCGGGGTCGCCGCCGGTGCGGCTGGCGATTTCGATGGCGACCTGCCACATGTCTTCGATGCACGCGGCGTGCGGCCCGTGGGTGCTCATGGACGTTGCCTGGCGTTCGCCCCGATGGATGCCGCCCTGGCTGGGTTTCAGGGCGAAGTTGCCGCAGAACGCCGCCGGCCGGATGATCGAGCCGCCGACCTGCGTGCCGATCGCGGCCGGCATCATGGCGCTGCCGACGGCGGCCGCCGAACCCGACGACGAGCCGCCGGCGGTCCGCGCGGGATCGAACGGGTTGGTCGTCGGTCCGGGATGGTTGCCGCCCAGTTCTGCCGTCACGGTCTTGCCGAAGATCACCGCGCCGGCCTGGCGCAGCGCCCATACGGCGGCGTTGTCGTTCTTCGGGAAATTGCCATCGAAGGCGGCGCAGCCCATCTGGGTCGGCATGTCCCTGGTTTCGAGCAGGTCCTTGATCCCGACGGGCATGCCATCGATCGAAGAAAGCGGATTGCCGCTCTGCCAGCGTTTGCTGCTGGCCGCGGCGGCAGCGCGCGCCGCTTCTTCGTTCAGGGACGCAAAGGCTTGAACGACCGGCTCCCGTGCGGCGACTGTTTCCAGGCAACGCTCCAGATACGCGCTGGGCGTGTCCGAGCCGTCGGCAAAGGCGCTTTTGGCGTCGTGGAAGGTAAGGCCCCTGAAAGTCCGGGGATCGTATGCGGTCGTCTGGCCGGCCATGTCTGCGTTTCCTGTCTGCTGCATCGGAATTTCTTCTGATATTAACGCGCGTTTCCGGCGTGGCCAGATTTCAGTTCCCGGGCGGGGTGACGGTCAGCAGGAACGGACTTTGCAGGTTAAGCGCGTCAGCGGCTTGTCGTGGATTTGCCTGAAGCGAGGCCCGCAGTTTTTTCAAGCTATTCAAGTCCGGCAAATGAGCCTATAGGAAGCGCGTGCAAGGGTTTTGCAGGCTGTATGCAGGCGCTTTGAATGACTCATTCAACAACGGCTTCCCGGGTTCCGCCCGGTCCGGGGGGCGGAAAACCGCCCCGTCACTGGGTCATCATAAAGAACGCCTTTTCCCGGGATGAATGCGAACGCCTGTGCGCGGCATTCGCGGAACTGGATGCCCGGGACGGCGGCCTGGTCGCCGGAAGGTTCGATCAGAAAGTGCGCCAGTCGGCCCTCGTGTGGTTGCCGGAAGGGGACGCGTTCGAATGGGTCGCCCAACGTGTGACCCGTCTGGCGGGTGACGCCAACCGGGATGTCTTCCGATATGCGCTCGATGGTTTCGAAGAGCAGTTGCAACTCGCGTCCTATGGCCCTGGTCACTATTACAACTGGCATGTCGACCGTGGCCGGGGCGCCGTTGCCGGGCGGCGCAAGCTGACCCTGTCCGTGCAACTGACCGATCCGGAAGAATATGTAGGCGGCGAGCTCGAGCTCAACGCCGATGGTCACCCGTTTCAGGTGCCGGTCGACCGGGGCGCCATGGTCGCGTTCCCGGCGCATACCCTTCACCGCGTGGCGCCGGTGGTATCCGGAAACCGGTTGTCTCTGGTGACGTGGATCCACGGCCCGGACTTCGTGTGACGGTCTTCAGCCGATTGCCGGATTGCGTGATGGCTTGATCGGTTTAAGCTTTAAACGACATTCCGACACCCGCTTTCGCGGGTGTAGGCTCTAGCCGGAAGCCAGAGCGGTTAACGTGATCCTGAACGCCCTGTGGACCCGGCGAACGCCGGGGTGACGGTCAGTAAGAAAAGACGTTGCAGGCCCAGCGCGTGAGAGGCTTGTACGAGATGCGCCTAAAGTGAGGAGTTCCGCTGATACTCTACCCAGTCGCATTCACGAGGCTGCAAAATCTTTCAGGATCGACGTTCCCGCCAGTGGTAAAGACCGCGATTGTTCTCTCTGAAATGTCGATCTGCCCGTTAAGGACGGCGGCGATGCTCACGGCGGCGCCCGGCTCGACGACAGTCTTGAATTTTTCGAACGCAAACTTCATGGCGTGCCGGACCTCGTCGTCGCTGGCGACGAGACCACCCGCCAGCAGTTTGCGATTGATCGCAAATGTGTGTTCGTTCGGCGTCGGCGTCATGATCGCGTCGCAGATCGTGCGCTGTCCTTTCGGGTTGGCGACCCGTTCACCGGCTGCAAGCGAGCGGCGGGTGTCGTCGAAGAGTTCAGGCTCGACCGCGTAGACGCGCGTTCCCGGCGACAGCTCATTCATGACGAACGCGGTCGCCGCCGTCAGGCCGCCACCGCCGCACGGCACCAGAACGGCATCGAGCGCCGCGCCGATTTCGTTCGCCTGTTCGAGAAGTTCCAGCGGCGCCGTGGCGGCGCCTGCGTGAATGCGAACATCACCGCTCGGCGGCACCGGGACGCGGCCGGTCTCCTTGATTAATCGCGCGACGACCTCGTTGCTGTCGTCTCGGTCGCGATTGAAGTACGTGACTTTGGCGCCAAGAGCTTCGGTCGCTTCGATCTTGGCGGGCGGTGTGTCGTCCGGCATGACGATCAGGGCCGTTATCCCCGTCAACTGTGCCGCCAGCGCCAAACCCTGCGCGTGATTGCCCGAAGAGTACGTGATGGCGCCCCGCCGTTTTTCGTCGTCGGTCATGATCCGAAGGCGGTTGTAGGCGCCACGAATCTTGAACGCGCCGGTCCGTTGCATGTGCTCGGCCTTGATCAGAAGGCGAGCGCCGAGCTTTTCGTTCACGTCCGGATTTTCCAGAACCGGCGTGCGCACGGCGACGCCCGCCATTGCTGCCGCAGCATTGCGAACGGCATCCATTGTCAGGGGATCGATATTCAGATCAGACGCCATGGTGTTTCATCCTGCCTTACAATCAGGAGGATTGCACACCGACAGGTGACCACAAACGGAGAAGCTCGAGACCAGCCGCGAGGCTGTCACGTCCTATCGCGTCAGCGGCTTGTATCTTAGTGCGTAAAGCTACAAGTGCTAAGTTGGGCATGTGCATGATCCTGAAATCAGCAGTGGTTTCGAACTTGGTAAAAGCTCTATATATACGACCTATGAGAGAAGGTAGGCCGCCAGCCGTTCGGGTCACCCCGTTTGTTCCAGCGCGCTTTGTCTTGGCGTGCTTAGTCGCGCCAATCGTTGGTTCGATTTTGGGGTGTCTGACATTATTTTTTCCGCTCGTTGGAATCGCGATTTTTGTCGAACCTTTTGTCGCCGTCGGACTAGCTCTAACGCTTGCGCCTATCATCTACTATGTAGTCTTGCGTGGACGGCAAAAGCACTTGGTGGCTCTCGTCATAGCAGGCGGAATAATTGCTGCCTTGGTTGCGGGCTCTCTCCGGCTTTCTGGATTGGGAGACAATGACCTAGCGAAAGTAATATTGGATAGATGCCCGTACATCGGGGCGTTCAGCGGGTTGGTTTTCTGGCTGATTGCGTTTTGGCGATCCAAGGATTGAATCCCTGATGAGCTTGCGGTTCGAAACCACAACACCTACCCGTCATTCCGGCTAAGCCCGAAATCCAGGATAACCATTGATCTGTACCCCGGCCTGCGCCGGGGTGACAATTAATACGACAAGACCTTGCAGGTTTAGCGCGTCAGCGGCTTGTACTTGATCCGGTGCGGCTCCAGCGCGTCGTCGCCGAGGCGGCGTTTCTTGTCGGCCTCGTAGTCCTCGTAGTTGCCCTCGAACCATTCGACGTGGCTGTCGCCCTCGAACGCCAGGATGTGCGTCGCCAGGCGGTCGAGGAACCAGCGGTCGTGCGACGTGATCAGCACGCAGCCGGCGAAGTCGGCAATGGATTCCTCGAGCGCGCGCAGCGTGTCGACGTCGAGGTCGTTGGTGGGCTCATCGAGCAGCAATACGTTGGCGCCGGATTTCAGCATGTTGGCGAGGTGCACGCGGTTGCGCTCGCCGCCCGAAAGCTGCCCGACCTTCTTCTGCTGGTCGCCGCCCCGGAAGTTGAACTGCGCGACGTAGGCGCGCGACTGCATCTTGCGCTTGCCGAGATCGATCTCGTCGAGGCCGCCGGAGATTTCCTCCCACACCGTCTTGTTGTCGTTGAGCGCGTCGCGCGACTGGTCGACATAGCCGAGTTTGACCGTATCGCCGATGCGGATATCGCCGCCGTCGGGTTTTTCCTGGTCGGTGATCATGCGGAACAGCGTCGTCTTGCCCGCGCCGTTGGGGCCGATGATGCCGACGATGGCGCCCGGCGGAATCTTGAACGACAGATCGTCGATCAGCAGGTGGTTGCCGTAACCCTTGCGGAGGTCCTTGGTCTCGATCACCAGGTCGCCGAGACGCGGCGCCGCCGGGATGACGATCTGCGCCGAGCCGGGCGCGATTTCCTGCGACCTGGCCAGCAGGTCCTCGTACGCCGTGATACGCGCCTTGGACTTGGCCTGGCGGGCACGCGGCGATTGCCGGATCCACTCCAGTTCTTCCTTGAGGGTGCGCTGGCGCGCGGTTTCCTCGCGCTCTTCCTGGGCGAGACGTTTCTGCTTCTGCTCCAGCCAGGAGGAATAGTTGCCCTCGTAGGGGATGCCGCGGCCGCGGTCGAGTTCGAGGATCCAGCCGGTGACGTTGTCCAGGAAATAACGGTCGTGGGTGACCATCACCACGGTGCCGGCGTATTCCTTCAGATGCCGCTGCAGCCACGCCACCGATTCCGCGTCCAGGTGGTTGGTGGGCTCGTCGAGCAGCAGCACTTCCGGCTTCTGCAGCAAAAGGCGGCACAGCGCGACGCGGCGCCGTTCGCCGCCCGAAAGCTTGTCGACCGCGCTGTCGGCGGGCGGACAGCGCAGCGCGTCCATGGCGATCTCGATGGTGCGGTCGAGGTCCCAGCCGTCGACGGCGTCGATCTTCTCCTGCAGTTCCGCCTGCTCGGCGATCACCGCGTTCATCTCGTCGTCGTCCATCGGTTCGGCGAACCTGGCCGAGACCTCGTTGAAGCGGTCGAGCAGGTCCTTCACGCCGCCGAGACCGTCGGTGATGTTTTGCTCCACGGTCTTGGACGGGTCGAGATCCGGTTCCTGTTCCAGGTAGCCGACGCGCACGCCCTTGGCGGCCCACGCCTCGCCGGAGATGTCGGTATCGATCCCGGCCATGATCTTCATCAGCGTCGACTTGCCGGCGCCGTTCGGTCCCAGCACGCCGATCTTGGCGTCGGGCATGAACGAGAGCGTGATGTTCTTGAGGATTTCCTTGCCGCCCGGGAACGTCTTGGAAACGCCCTGCATGACATAGGAATACTGGTAGCTGGCCATCGTTGGATTTTCCCCGGATTTCAGGTCTGGATTTGGCCGTTGTGATATCGCTTTAGGCGGCGTCTGGCAATGCTTGGCACACCTTCGGTGTGACGCCTGTACGCTTCCTCACCGGCGCAGGCGCTGGGCGGCGAGCCAGACGGCGAAGAACAGCGTCAGCGCAGGCAGCGGAACGTCGCGCCAGAGCCCCATGGTCCAGGCCGAGGCCAGGTCCCACGCCGCCCACAACACCGGCCAAAGGGCGAGCCACAGCACGCGGCGGCCATAGATCAGATAAAGCGCGGCGACGGCGATGAGCGCCACGGTCGCGGGCGCGGTGCCGAAGCCGTGCGCGGTGTCGATCGGATGGCCGAACGCGTAGGTCAGCACCGGATGGCCGAGCAACGCCGCGAACAGCAGCGCGGTGCCGATCTCGACCGAGCGGGTGCGCCCCGCGGCGGTTTCGAAGCGGCCCAGCACGCCGCCCCAGAGCGCGGTCAGCACGCCCTGTGCGATGAACAGGGCGCCGAACGGGACCGCTGCCCAGTTGAGGCCGGCGTAGGTCTTGATAAAGAACGCCCAGCCGGTCCAGACCCAGTAGGTGGCGAGCGTGAACGCCAGGATCCGCCCCGCCTGCGGCTCGCCGCGCCGGACGCAGACCAGCGCGACGGCGCCCAGCAGCAGCGCGAGCACCAGCGCTGGCCACGTCTCGGCGTTGTAGCGGGCGAACATGCCGGCGTAGACGTCGGCGGTGAAGGGGATCAGGCGGTCCATTCGATGCCTCCATCCTTCGAGACGGCGCTGTGCGCCTCCTCAGGATGAGGGTTAAGCATGCGCCTCATACTGAGGAGCGAAGCGTCTCGAAGTATGAGGTGTGTCACAAATTACCTACGTATTCCGCCATGCGCCGGCGCATCTTCTCATCCGGTATCGGTCCCCGGAGCGCGCCCATGTTCTCGGTCATGTGCACGACCTGGGTGGTGGCGGGGATGGTGCATGTGACCGCCGGGTGCGAGACGATGAACTTGAGCAGGAACTCGGGCCAGTTGCCGGCGCCCGCGTCCCGCGACCACGCCGGCAGGGGGTGTCGCTGCACGTGATCGATCAGCCCGCCGCGCCGGTAGGGACGGTTGCAGATGACGGCGATGCCGCGTTCGGCGGCCAGCGGCAGCAGGCGCGCCTCTGCGTCCCTGTCGACGGCGTTGTAGGTCAGTTGCACGAAGTCGATGTCCTCTGAGCGCATGATCTCTTCCATGCCGTCGTGGCGCATGCCGTGCGACGTGGTGATGCCGATATAGCGGATGCGTCCCGCGGCCTTTTCGGCGCGCAGCGTTTGCAGGTGGTCCTCCCAGTTCAGAAGATTGTGCACCTGGAACAGATCGAAGGTCCCGAGACCCCAAAGACGGCGCGAGTCCTCGATCTGTTCCTCGCCGTGCGCGGTCAGCGGCGTCCACACCTTGGTCGCCGAGAACAACCCGTCGGTGCGGCCGAGCTTGTCGAGCCCGTAGCCGACGACCGCTTCAGACGAGCCGTACATGGGCGAGGAATCGATCATGCCGCCGCCCATCTCGAAGAATTTGGCCAGTACCTGCGTGCGCGCGTCGCGCAGCTTCTTGTCCTCGCCGACGTTGAAGGTGATCCACGTGCCCATGCCGATGGCCGGGATCCGCTCGCCGGTTTTCGGGATCGCCTTGGTCAGGACGTCCGGCCCGGCGGCGAACGCGGGCAGGCCGGTGAGACCAAGACCCGCCACGGCGGCCGTGAGCCCGATGAAGCGGCGGCGGTCGATGGGGATGCGTGTCATAGGGTTTCTCCACGCCATGCTCCCCCTCAGATAGGGAGCGCATCCGCCGATTTCGAGGCTTGCGCTTGCCGCCGGGGGCGGGTTTGCTAACGCCCGATCAAGCCACGACAGGGGAAAGCGTTCATGAGCGTCACCGAAATCCGCGCCGAGGTGTTCACCAAGCTGCCGGACGCGCTGCACGTCAGCGGCCGGCCATCGGACTGGGTCGACGCCAACAAGCCGGGTGCCGACGTGCCGTCGTTCCTGGAAGGGCCGTCGTTCGACCGGGACGGCAACATCTGGTGTGTCGATATTCCGTGGGGCCGCATCTTCCGCATCACGCCCGGCGGCGAATGGTCGGTCGGCGCCGAATATGACGGCTGGCCGAACGGGCTTCGGGTGCTGCCGGACGGCACCATCCAGATCGCCGACTACAAACGCGGCATCGTCATGCTCGACCCCGGGACCGGCGCGACGCGCGACCGGTTCTCGTCGAACCGGAGCGAAGGCTTCAAGGGCTGCAACGATCTCTTCTTCGGTGCCGACGGCACGCTCTATTTCACCGACCAGGGCACGACCGGGCTGCACGACCCGACGGGGCGCGTCTATCGGGTGGCGCCTGGCACAAACACGCTGGAGCGTCTGATCTCCAACGGGCCGAGCCCGAACGGGCTGGTCACGGGCCTCGAAGACAAGGTGCTTTACGTCGCCATGACCCGCGCCCAGCAGGTGTGGCGGGTGCCTTTATTCCCGGAAGGACCATCCAAGGTCGGGCTGTTCGCGCGCCTGCCCGCCGGCGTCATCGGCCCGGACGGCATGGCGCTCGACGAACGCGGCACGTTATATGTGTGTCACGCCAGCCGCGGCAGAATCTATGCCTTCGACGAACACGGTGAGGAGGTGCTCACCGTCGACTGCCGCCACATCGGCCGCACCACGACGAACCTCGCGTTCGGCGGCGAAAACAATTCGGAACTGTTCATCACGGTGTCGGATGCCGGCGTCATCGCGCGCGCGAAAATGCCGGTGCCCGGGCGCCTTATGTACAGCCACGCCGGTTAAGAGGCCGGTTTTACGAAAATCAGTGCGCCGGGTTCGGCCGTGGATCGGGTGCGCTTTTCGCGGTCTGCGTTTTCGGCAGGTCTTTCTTCTTGGCGGGGCGGAGCGCCGCGAGAATGGTGCCCGCCTTCAGGGAGCGCCAGATCATCATGTCAGCCTGCCATCGCGATCACGCCCGCGGGCGCGGTGTCTTCGGCGTTTCGGTCATGTTCGACGATGGCTTCGACGATCTCGCACTGGCACTGGCCGCAGCAGGGTTCGCAACCGTAGAAAGCGTGCACGTCGTCCCAGCGGTCGACGCCCGCTTTCACTGCGGTTTCGACTTCCTTGTCGGTGATGCCGTTGCAGTTACAGATGTACATGATCGTCTCGCAAGCCTGGATGTTTTTTTAAGTTCTTCTTATGCGAATGATTATCAGTCGTGGTGAGAATGATTGTCAATAGCGTAAAATTTCGTGATCGAGGATGAATTAAAAATGAGATTGATTATCAATGGCATATAGAAAAAATGACAACGACTCTAAAGTACGTTAAGCAGGGGAAAATGTCCGATTCGACAGCTAGGAGATTCCCATGAAAGGCGATGCGAAGGTTCTCAAGCAGCTCAACGGCATCCTCAAGAATGAGTTGACGGCCATCAATCAGTACTTCCTGCACGCGCGCATGATGAAGGACTGGGGCTTCCTCGGCCTCGCCGACAAGGTCTATCACGAGTCCATCGGCGAGATGAAACACGCCGACTACCTGATCGAGCGGATCCTGATGCTGGACGGCCTGCCCAACCTGCAGGATCTCGGCAAGCTCAAGATCGGCGAGAACGTGCCGGAATGCCTGGCCAGCGATCTCGGTCTCGAAACGACCAACCAGAAGATGCTCAAGACCGCCATCGACGTCTGCGAGACGGCCAAGGATTACGTGTCGCGGGAAATCCTCGAAAAGATCCTCGAGGACACCGAGGAGCACATCGACTGGATCGAAACCCAGCAGAACATCATCAAGCAGGCCGGCGTGCAGAATTACCTGCAGGAGCACATGTTCGAAAACGACGACTCGTCGTCGTAATTTTTCAGACGCCGATTGCCGTCATGTGATTGTCCCAGCGCCGGAACGGGTGTTGAGCCGTTTCGGCCGGGACGAGGCCGTCCGCCACGTTCTCGAGAACGCCTTTGCCGCTGGATACGGTCATGCCGTGCCCAGCGGGCGCGAGACCGCAGCCGTCGGCAAGCTCGACGTGGCCCTGCCATGAGCCGTCCGGCAGTTTCCAGAACCCGACCAGCCCGCCCCGGGGCGACGACACCGCGAGTGTGCCGCCCGACCCGTTGCACGCGACCGAGCCGCAATAACCGTTGAAGCGGGACAGCACGTCCGCCGGCATCGGCACCGGCGTCAATCCTTTGTCGGAGTGCCGGTCGTGCAGGTAAACCAGCGGCGGCGTCTGCCCGTCGTCCGACTGGTCCTGGCAGCCGACGGCGACGCGGCCGTCTGTGAGTGTCGCCATGTGGCGGATCGAGAGTTTGCGTTCGCGCGCGGTCTCGAAGGACACCTGTTGTGCGATGCGGCCCGAAGCGCCGTCGATGTAGGCCAGCGACGGGCGCATTGTCTCAAGGTTCAGTTTCTCGCGCCCGCGTTCGGGATGGGTGAGGATGCCGCCATTGGCGACGGCGAGGGTGCGGCCGTCCGCCGTCAGCAGCAACTGGTGCGGGCCGATGCCGCCGGTCGCGAATTCGCCCAGCCGTTTGTAACCGGCCCCGGCGTCGTAGACACCGACGACGCCCCGGCCGGTTTCGAAATCGTTTTCCGTCATCCACAACGTGCGCCCGTCGGGGCTGTAGACGCCGTGGCCGTAGAAATGCCGTCCGGCGGCCGGGTTGATCGCGTGCCGCGCGCGGCCGTCGTCGAGCCCGAAGGCGATGGCGTAGGTGCCGGGCCTGCGGGCGACGACAAACCCCTCGTCATGTCCGGGCCGGGCCGCGGAGCCGTGCCCGCGCGCGGGGAGAACCAGATCCCAGCGGATATCGAGGTCCGGGCCGAGGCGCGACACCAAGTGGCGCTTGCGGAGCTCGTCCATGCCGGTCGAGAGGAACCCGTCGGCGGCACCGGCGCGGGCCGCGCCCGGCAACATCATGCCGAGGCCAAGTGCCAGCAGGGACGAATTGAAGACACGGCGGTCGATGGTCATCGCTCAGTCTCCGTCCAGGCTGTTGAAGCCGAGGGTAATACCCAGTACGTCCGGCATGCTCTTGCCGATGGCGCTCCGCAGGTTTTCGAGCGACGCGGCAAGAGCCTTCACCCGTTTCGGTCCGCCGACTTCGTTCAGCGCAGCCTTCCCGTTCTCGCCGAGTGTGCTGATTTCGCGCCGGATATCCTCGAAGCCGGTCAGGATTTCGTCGACCCGCGCGCCGCCGCCGGGGAGTTTTTCGGCCATCAGCTTATAGAGCTCCCTGAGCGCGCGGAGATTGATCTCGACATTGCGAAGGCTGCGCTGGCTGCGCCAGTTCTCCAGCAGGAACGGGCGCGGTTTGCGGGCGC
Organism: Rhodospirillales bacterium; assembly: GCA_051117645.1. GTDB lineage: Bacteria > Pseudomonadota > Alphaproteobacteria > Rhodospirillales > Casp-alpha2 > UBA4479. Next base: position 87,016 of record JBNPEI010000017.1, on the reverse strand, counting down.
CCGCCGGCAGTTTGAGTTTCAGAGCCTGGATGAACTCAATGCCGACGACCAGATCGTTGACCGCGTCGGTAACATAGGTCTTGTCGTCGACCTGGCGGGTTGCCGCCGCGAGCGTGCCCGCGATTTCGGCGATGTTGTGCGAGATGGCGGCGGCGACCGGGCAGCGCGCCGCCTTTTCGGGCTCGATCACCTGCTGCGACAGGGGCTGGCTGCCGAACAAAAGGCGTTCCAGCGCCGGGAAGCCCTGCAGTGCGACGCTGGTCGTGGCAATGTCGTCCATCAGCGTATCGGAAAGCGGTTCCGCCAGCAGCTTGCGCATGTGCCGTTCGGCGATGCCGCGCTGGTCGGGCCAGAACTGGAGCCGCGCGTGCCGGTCCTTCTCGGCGATGGCGCCGCTGCGGATGTGCTGCACCGCCTGCCAGGCGTCTAGGGCGTCGTGAAACGCGGTCTGCGCCGCCAGCAGCCGGTCGGGAGCCTCAGCGGTGTGCTTGCAGTGCCCCCGGACGGCGCGATCAAGCCCTGCCGCCTTTTCGGCGAAATGCGCGTAGCCGGGCCGGGCGTGACCGGTTTCGATGCTGTCCCGGAGTTCGGCGTAGTCAGGCGCGGCCAGCGCCGGCAGGGCGAGGATGGTGAGAATGCCCGCGGTAATGGCGATCAACAGGCGTTTGTCCATCATAGCGACTCCAGAAATTCGATGAGCGCGTTCCGGTCTTTCTTGTTCAGGCGCGTGACCGCGTCTTTCGCGGCCTCGGCCTCGCCGCCGTGCCACAGGATCGCTTCCAGCAGGTTGCGCGCACGCCCGTCGTGCAGGAAGTAGGTGTGCCCGCTGACGGTCTTGGTCATGCCGATGCCCCACAACGGCGGCGTCCGCCATTCATACCCGTCGGCAACGCCTTCCGGCCGATTGTCGGCAAGGCCCTCGCCCATGTCGTGCAGAAGCATGTCGCTGTAGGGCCAGATCAACTGCCGCGAATGCTCGGGCCGGGTCTTGTCGGTGTGGGTGATGAATTTCGGCACGTGGCATGAGACGCAGCCGCTTTCGTAAAACACCTGCTTGCCCCGCAGCACCTCGGCCTTCCCTACGTCGCGGCGTGCCGGCACGGCGAGATTGCGGGAATAATGCGCCACCAGTTCCAGTACGTCTTCCGGTGCTTCCAGGTTATCGTACTGTTCGCTGGCACCGTCCGGCGCTTCGCGGCAGGCGGTCTGTTTTTCGGTGCAGTCGCCCCAGGCCTGACCGGCGACCGGGTTGGAAATGCCGATGTCGCCGGCGAAGGCCTCGCCGGACTGCTGGCGGACGGACGGGTTACCGGCCTTCCAGCCGAACCGGCCCAGCACCACGGCCCCGCTTTCCTTGTCCCAGACCATGTTGGGCCGCCCCGAGATGCCGTCGCCGTCGCTATCGTCCGGGTCGGCGTGGACGAGGATATCTTCCGCTGGCACCATTTCCAGCAGGCCGAGGCCGATCATTGGCGGCGCGACCCGGGGCGAGATCATCACGTCCGGGTGCATCGGCCCGTACTTGAGATTGGTGACGCTGTACGTGGGTTTGCGCAGGTTGACCACTGTGCCGTCGGCCAGTTCGACCGGCTGTTCGGTGTAGGTAATTCTCATGTCGCCTTCAGGGTCGATGCCCTGAATCGCAAAGTCCTGGAGCTGGCCGCCGTAGGTGGGCTCATTGATGACGTTGACGCGACGTTCCGCGAGCAACTTTTCATCGGTTCCGTTCCGGGGCGGGATCGACAGTCTGAGGAACATCGAAATCGCCGTGTCGTGTTCGTTCTCCGGCGGGTGGCCGCGGCCGTCCTTGAGATGGCAACGCTGGCACGAGCGCGCGTTGAACAGGGGGCCGAGCCCGTCGGAAGCCTGCGTCGACGCCGGCGCCGAGACCCAGAGCCGGCGGAAGAATCCGTTGCCGACCTTGAAACGCATTTCGTCTTCGAGCTTCAGGTTGGCCGAGCTCTGCGAGAACGCGTCGGCATTGTCGCGCGGGCGCACGGTAGCGGCGCCGCCCTGGTTCACTTCGTACTTTTCGGCCCTGGAGAAATCCGTGGCGGGTTTGACGATCTCCGCCTCGTCCGCCGCGTGCGCGGCGGTGGCGACGAGCAAAAGCGGCAGGAGGACACCGCCGGCAAGACGGGAGACGGTCATGGCGATCCTTTTAAGGCAATCCTTCAAAAGCGTCCGGTGCGGGTGGGGCCCGGTGCCCGCACCGGACGGCGTTGGCCCTATTTAAAGACCGCGTTCGGATTATCAAGGCTGTCGGAGCCCTCGAACTGGGCGGCCTTGACGCCCAGCAGCGGCGCCGCCTTCTCGATCGCCTTGGCTTGACCGACAAGCGCATCCACCACGGCCTGGATCATCATGTTGCCTTCAGCGTTGCCTTCGCCGAGCATCTGGTCGTAGGCCATGATGCGGGCATCGGCGGTCGCCTTGAGGTTGGCGAGCTTGCCGGTGGCATTGTTCATGGCGCCGTCGATCATCCGCGCGAGGTTCTTGTCCTTGGCGGCGATCAGCCGGGCGAGGCCCGGACCCTCGACGACGCTGCCGTCGACGCGCACGTAACGGCCGTTGTAGATCGCGACCATGCCGATCTGGTCGTAGTAGTGCGAGTTGTGGGTGTTGTCGGAGAAGCAGTCGTGCTCCTCTTCCGGGTCGTGCAGCATCAGGCCGAGCTTGATGCGCTCGCCGGCCAGTTCGCCGTAGGTGAGCGACCCCAGCCCCTGGACGATCGCCGCCACGCCCTGCGCCGGATCCTTGGTGACGTGGGCGCGCGCCTCGCCGCCTGCGGCCCACTTGGCGACGATGTCCTCGAGATCGGAGATCAGCAGGTCGGTGGCGGCCGTCAGGTACTGGGCGCGGCGGTCGCAGTTGCCGTTGGTACAGTTATCGGTATCGAAATCCGACGCCTTGCGTTCGCCGGCGCCCGGCCCGGTGCCGTTCAGGTCCTGTCCCCACAGCAGGAATTCGATGGCGTGATAGCCGGTGGCGACGTTGGCCTCGACGCCGTCCAGTTCCTGCAGCGTGTCGGACAGCAGCGCCGGCGTGATCTTCGTGGCGTCGACGGTCTTGCCGCCGATGGAGATCTTCGGATTGGCGATGACGTTGGCGGTGTAATAGGGGTTGGCGTCCGCCGTGGTGCCATAGCTGGCGTCGACGTAGTCGATCAGGCCCTCGTCCAGCGGCCACGCGTTGACCTTGCCTTCCCAGTCGTCGACCGCCGGGTTGCCGAAGCGGTAGCCCTCGGTCTGCTGATAGGGCACGCGCGCCGCCAGCCATGCGGCACGCGCCGCCAGCATCGTTGTTTCGCTCGGGTTCCGGGTCAGGTTGGCGATGGCGCCCCTGAGCGTTTCCGCCGTTGCCAGGGAATCCGAATACATGGCGTGTGCGACATCGGCGTAGTGAGTCACCACGCTCTTGGCGTCGGACGCCTTGGCGGCGCCGGCCGGCAGTACAAAAAGCACCGCCGCCGCGATGGTCATTCTTTTAAACATATAACTTCATCCTCTCTCCTTGGGGGTTAGTATTCCGCAGCCAGTTTGATGGTCGCGGTATGCCCGCTGTTGCCGGTGCCGCCGTCGGCGACCGAGTAGTCCTCGTCATGCAGGAACTCAGCCGTAACCGAGAAGTGCTCGACGATGCCGACCGTCACCGCGGCGCCGTAGCGGGTTTCCGGCAGGCCCAGCGCGAGCGCGTCCTTGGTGCCCTGCACGGTGGCCGCGAACGTGGTGTCGTGGCCGAGGATCGGCATGGTGTAGGCGGCCTCGGCGTGCCACGCCGCCGGTTTGGCGCCCTGGCCGTCGAACGCGACCTCGCTCGGCTGGAACGATTTCAGCGCCGAGAGATACCCGCCCCTGAGCGTCACACCGGAAAACGCCACGTCGCCGTGCACGTCGAAACCGGAGACATAGCCGTCGATCGCCGCCGCATTGCCGCCCAGCGTGTCGGTCAGCGCGTCGGAATCGGCCATGTTGTTGATGTAGCCGGCGCCCATGTTGTAGGCGATGCCGTTCGTCTCGCCGCCGTAGCCGGCGGCGAGGCCGAACTGGTCGATGCGGTCGCTTTCGCCGCCTTTCTGGGTGTCGCCGTTGTAGAGGTAGCCTTCGAGCGTGAAGCCGTCATACGCGACGCCGCCGAGCACGGCGGCTTCCCTGACCTCGGCGAGGGACTGGGTCAGCGGGTCGGAACTGAGGTCGGTGTCGAAGCCGCCGAACGGCACCGCCCATTTGCCGGCCTGCATGTAGAGCGGGAACTTCTCAGGATTGCCGAGCGTCGCGAACGCCTCGTCGAGGGTGATGTTCTCGTTGCCGTCGTCCTCGTAAAGCATCTGCACGTGCGTCGACAGGTACTCGTGCGGCTGGGTGTCGACGAAGAACTCGACGGTCGCGAGCGCGATGTCGCTGGTGTCGGTCCCGGTGAAATCCTCCGTGTTGGTGACTTCGACCTCGGCGACGCCGCCGACGGAAACGGTGTCCAGGAACGACGGCTTGCTCTTCGCCGCCTCGGCGGCGCTGGCCGCCTGCTCGGCCTTGCCTTCGGTGCTCTCGAGACGCGCACGAAGCGCGTTGATCTGCTGCTGCTGTTTCTCGATCAGCTTGACCAGGTCGGCGAGTTTCGGGTCCTGCGCCCGGGCCGGGCCGCTCAGGCCGAGTATCAGGGCCGTGGCGCAGACCGCGCTGCCCATTAAGAGTTTCGAATATTTACCCATTTTCTGCTCCATCATCTGTGAGCGGGACGCGCCCGTTCAATGGAAGCCGCGCCCGTTCGTTGGGTGCGGGCGCGGTCCGGAGACACACGCCCGCACGTACATCGGGTCCGGGGACCCGGGTTCGGTTCGGATGGGAATGGGTAACCGTGGCGGCCGTTCATCCTCATCGCGATGACTTTCGCCACCACTAGCGGCTGGGCCGCACCCCCGGATTCCCCGTCCGGCGGTTGAGTGACGAGACGATGGCAGGTCTCCTGGCTTGCGGGTCTTAGTCGTCGGTCCAGCCTTCCCGGTTTCCCAGTGGCGTTATTCGGACCGGACTCTCCGCTTACAGTTGCGGGGACAGCCACGGATCGGGCACCGTCAAGGTCCACCCTACCGTGTTCCCTTTTAATCCCCGGGCTTTGCCCGGTGGGAACCAACGTCGTCATGGTCACGTTAATTCCAATGAGGTTTCACTGTCAATTCGCGGCCGGCCGGCACCGTCGGCCGGACACTCTTGCCGGCATGCGAATACGGCGCGCGGGGACGCTTTGAAGCTTAACCTCATTGCCCTCTCCTTCCGGCTTTACGCCGTTTCATTGCCGGGAGATGACCATGCTCCCGGTTAATTGATTCCGTACTGCTCCGCCGGCGCATCGTCCGGCATTGCTTCGGTGCCGCCGTGTTGCGCGTGCAGTGCGGCGACCAGTGGCGCCAAACCGCTGGTGCGGAGCGGCACGTAGGTCTTCATGAGTTGGCGGCACAGTTTCTTGACGTTGCAGACCGCGTCGTGGCTGACGCAGTCGCACGGAAACACGACGGTATCGGCGCGCGCGATGGCGCTGGCCAGTTCGTGGATGGATTTCTCCTGGCCGCCGTCATGGTGGAGCAGCTCGGCGTTCCAGTTCTGCAGAAGCTGACGGTAGCGGTTCACGGACTGTGGACGCCCACCGACATAAAGAATGCAGCGGCCCGACAGGTCCGGCGCGCCCGCGGGCATGCCGCCGGCATCGTTGGCGGCGGGGTGCATGTTGTTGAGGGCATGCTCGACCTCGGCCGCCTCGTCGTGCAGGCCGTCGATCATTGCGCTCAGGCGCTCGACCTCACGGTCGCGGGCGTCCAGTTCGGCGCGCAGCGCTTTATTCTCGGCAAGGATTGCATCGGTCTCCGCCGTGCCGGATTCGGCCAGGGGCAGGTCGGCGACGCGGATTTGCCGCATGCCGCCGCCGGCGCTTTCGGCAAGGCGTTCCTCGAGGTCGTCGACGGCGCGCGATTTTTCCGCCATGCGCTCGGCATGCTGACGGCGTTCGCGGTCGCGGTCCTCGCGCGCCTGTGCTAGATTCTCTTCGAGTTCGTTAAGGCGGCGGATGTCGGCGCGATTGCTCGCGCCGACAAGGTGAGAGAGCATGTGCACGTCAGCGAACATGCGTTCCGCCAGCCTCGCCGGGGTATCCGGATGGCTCATCAAGGCCCAGAAAGGGCCCGGAATATCCCCGGCCTCGAGTGCTTCCTCCCATGCACGGGTGAGATCATCAGGAGAGGAAGCTTTCGCAAGCCTGCGGATTGCCGACGCATGCTTACGATCGAGTAGTGAGTTCAGAAACTTCGATGTCTTGTTGCGGGTCGCCGCGTGGCCGACGAAGTGGCCATGCAACTGGTAATCGACGGGGAAGCCCGGCTTCGGTTCGAGCGCCAGCTTGCGCCCCAGCGCGCGCAGGTCGCGCAGGCTCAGGCAGGTGCCGACGATGGCGCAATGCCAGCCGTCGCTAAGATCCCAGATCTTGCGGCGTCCCCCCTTGGAGGCGGCGGGCGAGATATGGCTCGCACAGGCATCGCACATGATCGAACTCCCCTTGCTTCGATCTTTCGCAAAGAATGATATTGATAATCATTCTCATCGACTCATAACGGGGAGAATCCTCGAGCGCAAGTGAAAATCATTTGCAAATAGAAATTTTTTTGCGGAGCCGGGTTCCGCAGGTTCGGAAGGGGCGGTTTATCTGGTTCGAAGGTCGGCGACCCGGCTCTCGCAGATGAGCGGGGTCGTGCTGCCCGACAGGGGAATGGTCATCCGCACCCGCGTCAGTTCCGACAGCCGCTCGCCGGTCGCCTGGACCACGTTGCCGAAATCGATCGGCTCCTTGGTGAACATGGCGCCGAGGCGGCGCACGATGCGCTGTTCGTTGCTGACCGGCACCGTGTAGGGCGTGGACCCGATGAAGAACAACTCGCGGATCGCCAGGGCACGGCGTTCCCAGCACGTCGTCTGGGAGACGTTGCCGGCGTTCATGGGTAAGAAGAAATTGATGCGGATCTGGCGCGCTTCGGGATCGAACGATACTTCCGACTGGGGCCTGGGGTCGCCCTGGCCCTGCAGCTTGGGCAATACCTGGATGGCAACGCTGCGGAGCCGCTTGATGCCGTAATCGAAGATCGACATGGTTTCGCCCTGCAGGCGGTCGAACACGTCCTGGGCCTGTGCGGGCGCCGGGGGCGGCGTCATCGCCGCGGCGAAGACCGCCAGTACCGGTGCCAAGGCGAGGCGTCGGAAAGTCCGAGGGTTCATCGGTTCAGGTTATGCCGGGCCGGGGCCGGCGGCAACGGAAGCTTTCAGTCCGGCCAGTGGCGGTGCAGCGTCACGTGCTCCGTCAGTTCGGCGGGAATTTGCTCGATGCCGAGGCCCGGGGCGTCGTCCATGGCGATCGCGCCGGCCGTGATCGCCGTGCCGGGCACGGCTTCGCGGAGCGGGTTGGGGTTGCAGTCGACCTCGAGCAGCCCCTTGCCGCCGACCGCCGCCAGCAGGTGCGCCGACGCCACCAGCCCGATGCCGCCGCCCAGATAGTGCGGACAATAGGTCAGGCCCGCATCGCGGATCGCGCGGGCGACCGGCAGGCAGGCGGAAAAGCCGCCCCACTTGGCCATGTCGGGCTGCACGTATTTCAGATACCCGGCGTTGATCGCCGCCTTGAAGTCCTGCATGCCGGTGACGTTCTCGCCGGCCGCCAGCGGGATGCCGCCCACGGACGCGAGACGCTGCCAGTCGGCGACCGGCGCGTCGGCGCGCAAGGGTTCCTCCAGCCATTCGAGGGTCGCGTCCGCCGCACCCTTGGCGAATTCCAGTGCGGCGGCGATGTCCCAGGCCTGGTTGGCGTCGGCGAACAGCCGCTCACCGTCCCTGATTCCGGGTGCGAGCCGGCCGAGCGCGGCGAGGTCGTCGGCCATGTTGAAGCCGACCTTGACCTTGAAGTTGCGGGTGCCCTTTTCGCGCGCCTCGGCGATCACGGTTTCGGCGATGCCGATATGGATGCCGCTGGCGTAGACCGGCACGCTTTCTCCGGCGCCGTCGTCGATGAATTTGCGCACCGGTTTGCCGGCGCGCCGGGCGGCGAGGTCCCAGAGCGCCATATCGATCCCGGCGACGGCCTGGTTGAAGGGGCCGGTCTCCAAGGTCTGCAGGACGCGGACCTGGATCTTTTCGGTGACTTGCCGGTACGCGTCTTCCGGGCTTTCGAATTGATGGGCCGTCAACAGGGGGCCCAGTTCCTCGACGGCGAGCATGACCCGGTGCTCGGCGCCGCAGGACGGGAAATTGCACCAGATCTCGCCGAAGCCGAAACTGCCGTCGTCGGCTTCGAGGCGCACGAACACGGCGGGCCGGTTGCGCATGATCCCGAAAGACGTTTCGACCGGCCGGTCGATGCCGACGCGCAGCGCCCAGGCATCGACGCGGCGGATGCGGATCGGTCCGCCGTCGGCGGTCGGGTCGGATTCCGTCATGGTTCTCCCCCTCAGGTCGGAGGCCGATCATGGCACAATCGCGCGGCGCGGCAAATCCCGGAGCGGGCACGGGCATGTCTATCTGCTCGGCCGCGCATTGTCGGCGCCGGAGCTGGCGAAAGCCGAACAGGTGATCAAGGGTATCGACGGCACCCGGTCGCTGACGACGCACGTCGAAATCCGCCCCAAGGCGGACTGATCGCTCAGCCCAGTTCGAACGTGGTGACGCCGTAGATGCGCCCGACCGGCAGGCCCGGGTCGGCGCCACGATACATGCGCGCGGTCTCGAACACCGGTTCCAGCCCGGCGGCACGCGCCAACGCCACCGCTTGCGCGTTGTCATCGGGTGTGTCGAGCGCGACCTCGGCGCCTTCGGGCAGCGACGCGCAGACCGCATCGAACAGCGCCGCCGCGATGTCCGCGCCGTCGGCGAACAACGGTCCGATCTTGTAACCGGTCCGGCATGCGCGTGCCGTCGCGAGGCCGGTGATATCGCCCTCCCGAAGCGCGATCAGGGTTTGCCGCCTGACGCCGCCACTCGGCAGTGCCCAATCGCGGATGAACCCGTCGCGGGCGACGGCGAAGTGCCCGGCGTCGAACGCTGAAACCACCGCGAGATCGTTCATGCCCACGGTCCGGATTTCGCATCCCGCGTCCCCGGCATCCAGCCGCGCCGGCCGGCCGGTGTGCCGCACGTTGCGGCCGGCCAGCCGGAAGCCGCTTTTCCTGTAGTTGTCCTGCTGCGCCACCACGCCGTCGAGGCCGATGGTGCAGCCCTCCAGGTACGCCATGCCCGCGTTCCAGGTTTGAATGCCGAGCCCGGTGCCGCGATGTGCCGGATGCACGATGTAGAAGCCGAGGAAACCATAGCCGTCCGGGTACCTGACCACCGAGATCGAGGAGACGGGCGTGCCGTCCACGAACCCCATGACGAAGCCTTGCGGGTCGGTGGCGTGAAAGGCGGCGAGATCGTCGAGGCCCGGGTTCCAGCCCTCGTCCGCGGCCCAGTCGATGGCGATCGCGAATTCATCGGCGCTCGCGGGGCGGATTTCGATTTCAGGCATTCTGCGTCATTTCCAATACTGGTGGACAACGTACAACTTCGGTACACTTCGCGCCATGCCGGTGGAAGTTGTCAGAATCGGAGAGCCGTTGTTGGCGGAAGTGCGCGGCGTCAATCTCACGAAACCGCTCGATGCGGCGACGAAGGAGGCCGTCAACGAGGCGTTTCTGGCGCATTGCGTGCTGGTGTTCCGGAACCAGTCCCTGACGCCGGCGCAGGTGGTCGCGTTCGAGCGCATCTTCGGCGAACCGCAGATACACGTCACCAGAAAATACCGGCATCCGGAATTCGACGAATTGATCGTCATGACCAACCTCAACAAGGACGGCGAGGTCGATGCCTTCGAATCCCGGCGCGGCCTCGGCTGGCATTCCGATATGTGCTACCTCGACGTGCCCGCCACGGCGACCGTCCTGCACCCGTTGGAGATCCCGGAACAGGGGGGTGACACGTTGTTCGCGAACATGACCTTGGCGTGCGCGGAAATGCCGGCGGCGCTCAGGAAAAAGATCGACGGCCTCAGGGGCACGTTCCGTTTCGGCGGCCGCAGCAAGGACGTGCAGAACCGCCTCGATCCCGCCGACCGGGACAAGCCGTTGACCGATCATCCGGTCATCCGCCGCCATCCGGAAACGGGGCGGGAATCGGTCTTCGTCAATCCGATCCACACGGTCGGGATTCTCGGCATGCCCGATGACGAAGCCATCGCCCTTCTGGACGAAATCTATGCGTGGTGCGGCCAGGAGCGTTTCCAGGCGCGTCATCAATGGCGCATGGGCGACACCCTGATCTGGGACAACCGCTGCACGTGGCACAGTGCGAGCGGCGACAATCCGCTGCGTCAGCGGCGCCGGTTTCTGCGCGGCAACGTTGCCGGGAGCCTCCACTGATGACGGTGCTCTCGCCCCTCGAAGGCCCTTGCGCCTGGCACGGTCGCGAAATGGCGGCCTCGGACCGCTGGGTGCGGACGCTCGACCCCGGACATATCGCCGAGCTGGACGCGGCGCTGGCGGCGGTCGAGGAAAAGGGCATTGGTTGGCGCGACATCACGCCGGAAAATTTCCCGCTACCGGGCCTCACGGCCCTGATCGACGACATCCGCACCGAGCTCGAGGACGGCAGCGGCATGATGAAGCTCACCGGCTTGCCCGTCGGGCGTTATTCGGAAGACCGGTTACGGAAGCTCTACATGGGGCTCGGTTGCAACGTCGGCCGGCCGGTCTATCAGAACAGGCGCGGCGAGCTGATGCGCTTCATCCGCGACGAAGGCGGCGACGTCGGCAAGCGCTACGGCCAGATCGACAATGCCAGGATGGCGGACGGCAAGCCGTTCCTGTCGTCCTACGCGCGTACCCTCAACAACGGCGCGCTCAGGTTTCACACCGACCGCACCGACGTGGTCGGGCTCTTGTGCGTGCGCCAGGCGGCGAAGGGCGGGCTCAGTAAGGTGTGCAGTTCGGTGGCGGTGATGAACGAGATGATCCGCCGCCGCCCGGACCTTGCCGAAGTCCTGTTCGAACCGGTCTGCCGCTGCCGGCTCGGCGAGGAAGCGGACACCGCCGATGCGCTATACGCGCTGCCCGTGTTCGGCGTGCGCGACGGGCGCTTCACCAGCCACTTCTCGATGACCTACATCGAGGCGGCGCAGACCGCCGACGCGGCGCCGAAGCTGACGGATGCACAGGCGGAGGCGCTCGGCATGCTCCGGGACGTGGCCGAGGAACTGTCGTTCGGCATGACGTTCGCGCCCGGCGACATTCAGTTCCTGAACTCGCACATCACGTACCACGCCCGCGAGCCGTTCGAGGACGACCGGGACGCGGGCCGCGACCGGCTTTTGATGCGGCTCTGGCTCGCCATGCCCAACAGCCGGGCCCTGCCGGAGGATCATGCCATATTGTGGGGCGACGTCGCCGCCGGCGCGGTGCGCGGCGGCATCGGGCAGGCGGCGCGCGCCTGACCCCACCGGGCGATACCGGTCCGGCCGGGTTGCCGGCGCCGTTCAGTACGCGGAATCGCGTCCCGCCGCCGAGGCGATTTCGCGCGCGCTCGGGTTCACGGAGGGCCGGAACGGCACCTCGACCACCGTGGCATTGACCGGTTCGCCGGAATAATCGACGTACGCTTCCGGCAGTTCGGCGGTGAGTTCGGTGCCGATCTCGCTCATCGGCCACGGCACGTAGCCGAGCGCGATGTTGCTCTCCAGTTCCGGCGACCACCAGGGCGAGGTGATGTAGCCGACGCGGTGCCCGTTCTGGTCGGCAATGAGCCAGAAGTCGGGGGCGTAATCGGTAATCGGCTTGCCGCCGAGTTCGAGCCCGACCAGTTTCATGGCGAACGGCGGCTGGCCGGCCTCGATCAGGTCGCGCTGGCGTTCCAGTTCCGCCTTGCCGATGTAGTCGGCGGTCTTCTGGCGCGGCACTTGGTAGGAAAGATTGACCTGAAACGGCGATGTTTCGGCGTCCATGTCCTGGCCCCACGACAGGATGCCGGCGGCGATGCGCCGGTGATGCGCCGGGGCGATCACGCGGAGTCCGTAGCGCGACCCAATGCCGCGAATCGCGTACCAGACTTCCTCGGCGTTGAGGGACGCATCCCTGACATAGACCTCGTAGCCCTTCTCGCCGGAAAACCCGGTTTGGCTGATGACCACGGGGCAGTCGCCGATTTTCGCGTTCATCAGGCCGTAGTAGGGGATATCCCTGATCTCCTCGCCGGCGACGTCGGCCAGCAGGTCTTCGGAAAGCGGTCCCTGCACCTGCAGCGGCGCGACGTCGAGTTCGGCGATGTCGACGTCGAACCGGCAGCCGACATTGACCCCCTGCAGCCACAGCATCAGGTCGGAATCCGAGATCGAGAACCAGAACTCGTCCTCCGCGAGGCGCAGCAGCACCGGGTCGTTGAGGATGCCGCCCTTGTCGTTGCAGAGGATGCAATACTTGCCCTTCATTGGCGGGATTCGCGTGGCGTCCCGCGTGATCACGAAATTGACGAAGGCTTCGGCGTCCGGGCCCTTGACCCGGATCTGCCGTTCCACGGCGACGTTCCAGAGCGTGACGCGGTTGACCAGCGCGTCGTACTCCGCCATCGCCCCGCCGTCCTCCGGCCGCACGTAGCCGCGCGGATGGTACATCCGGTTGTAGACGGTCGCGCGCCATGCGCCGGCTTCGATGGACAGGTGCCAGAACGGCGATTTCCGGACCCGTGTCGATACCAGCATCTGCACCGGCGTCGGGCCGGACTGGCGCAGGTTGACCGGGACCCGCCGGTCGGACTGGTCGACGCTCGGGACGTTGGGGTGGGCGCGGTAATTGAGGTCGCTTGCATCGGGCATTGCCAGGGCTCCTCTTCTCACTGTCGGTGGGGACGCGCCGGGGCGGCGCAAAAATCGCCCGCGCAACATCGTTCGTAAAGGATCGGGTTCGCCGGGGTTCCCTTATCAAGGGAACCACCATACCCCAGGGTAACGGACCTCAAGAACCGGTCTTTTGAACAGCCGACCTGGAGTGTGCCAACGACGACGGGTGAAACCGGACGCCCGTCAATTGTCAAGAGCATAGGCATCTCGCCGTCTTGCCCGGGCCGCAGAGCGAAAATCGGGCCGCGCAAATCTTTTTCCGTAATCTCTGTGTTGCAATTGCGAATTATTATCATTAAATTTTATGCATGAAACACCGGCGGTTTCGCCGTGCATAGGATTGACGGAAATGCTGAAAAGCCTGCTGCTGCCAAGACTTCGCGCCATCCCGCTGCCAAGCCGCGGGATCGGCCAGCGCGGCCTGCTCATCGCGGCCCTGGCGCTCGTCGTCTCGACGGTGCCGAACGGCTGGCGGATCGCTTTCGACGCCATGAGCGAGGCCTACCTCGCCGTCGCCGTTTTCGTCGCCGGGACCTTGATGCTGGTGCTGTGGGCGGAGCGCGCCCTGAAGACCGACCTCGGTCTCTGGCTGGAGCGCAACCGCCGCTGGCAGGTGCCGGCGGCGACGCTGCTGGGCGCGTTTCCCGGTTGCGGTGGCGCGATCATCGCCGTCACGCAGTTCACCCGTGGCTACCTGAGTTTCGGGTCCGTGGTCGCCACCCTGACCGCGACCATGGGCGACGCGATGTTCCTGCTGATGGCGCGCGATCCGCAAACGGCGCTTCTGGTCCTCGGCATTTCCATGCCGGTTGCCGTGGTCACCGGTTACGCGGTCGACCTCGTTCACGGTCCCGGTTTCCTGCGCCGGAAACCCGCGAACACACGGCCGCGACCGAACCGCGCCAGTACAGCGGAAGAATCCGACGCGCGCCGGCCCGGTGAGGTTCTGTGGCTGATGCTCATTGTCCCGGGCCTCGTCATCGGCATCCTCGGCGCGTTCCAGATCGACGTGGACGCGCCGTTCCTGGAGCTCACGGGCTTCGCGCCGGCGCACTGGCTCGGCGTCGCCGGTGCCGTTCTTGGGCTCGTCATGTGGATCGGCAAAGACGACGGCAGTTCCGGTTTCGCCGGCGAAGAGGCGGCGTATTCCGGCGCGCGTCCGACGTTGTTGCAGTCCGCGATGGCCAACACCAACTTCGTGATGGCCTGGGTGATCTTCGCCTTCGTCGGCTACGACCTGGCCGTGACCGCGACCGGCCTCGACCTCGCGACGTTCTTCGCGGTCTGGGGCCCGGTGGTGCCGGCGGTCGCGATCCTCGTCGGGTTCGTCCCCGGCTGCGGCCCGCAGATCATGGTCACGACGCTCTACCTCGCGGGCTCGCTGCCGTTCTCGGCGCAGCTCGGCAACGCCATCGCCAACGACGGCGACGCGCTGTTCCCGGCGATCGCGGTCGCGCCCAAGGCGGCGCTGGTGGCGACGATCTACAGCGCCGTGCCGGCCGCGCTGGTTGCCTACGGCTGGTACCTGACGGTCGAACGGGGCATCTGAGCGAGGGGCCTGTTGACGCCGGGCCCGGTTTCAAGGAAAACTCGATAACGATGGTTCCCGGTTCGCAAGCGCGGCCCGGGGAGTAAAAGGGAACACGGTGGGGCGGATCTGATCCGCCGAATCCGTGGCTGCCCCCGCAACTGTGAGCGGCGAGCGATTCCGAGGAGCACCACTGGACCCGTTGGGTCCGGGAAGGTTCGGGAAAGCGGCGACCCGCAAGTCAGGAGACCTGCCATCGAACGTCAACGCAACCCGGGCGGGGTGTCCCGGCAAGGAGCATTGCGATGCAGTTACGGTCCGGCCGTTTCCACATAACCGATCCTTGCCCCTCCCGCCCATCGCACGGAGGGCGCGATGGTTCTCGAAAACATACTCACCGTACTTCAATCCTTGAGAGTCGGCACGCGCCGGGCGAAGGAACTCGGCCGTCTCGGTTTCATGGAATGGCTGGCGTCCCTGCCGGCTAACAGCAACGTCACACGCGAGGCGCAACTGGCGCGCCAGCGAATCGGCCGCCTCGATTGCAAATCGCCGGCGACGCGGGAGTTCGAAGGGCTCATCGTGTTGTCGACGCGGCCGGTTTTGGTGCCATCGAACCGCGCGGACGCACGTGCGCGCCGCCGCAGGAACTGAAACCACCGGCACCGCTACCGACAACACGCTTGAATCGCGCAGTCACTTATCTATGATCACCGGGTCGGCCCCTTCGAAGCGAAAGCGACGAGGGTTAAATGGGAACACGGTGCGGCGTACCCATCAGGGACCAAATCCGTGGCTGCCCCCGCAACTGTAAGCGGATAGCCGTTGCCGTTTGCGCCACTGGGAATACCCGGGAAGGCAGGCAACAAGGCGAAGACCCGCGAGCCAGGAGACCTGCCGGCAGGCAACGAGTCAATTCCGTCGGGTGTGACGGGGAAAGGAGATGACATGATTACTCAGACGACGACGGCCGGTGCGGTCAAACTCGACATCCTGGCAATCGCTTTCGCGGCCCTGATCGGCTTGGGGATGATTTACGTCGCCGGCCACGTGCAGGCGGCGACCCTGCATGACGCCGCCCACGACGTGCGCCACGCGACCGGCTTTCCCTGCCACTGACGCCATGTTCACACGCATATTGACCAGCGCACTGATCGCTGGTGCTGCCGCGGGCTTTATCGCGAGCCTGCTGCAGTTGTATTTCGTTCAGCCGGTGCTGCTGCACGCGGAGCTTTACGAATCGGGTGAACTCGTCCATTTCGGCGCCCAGGCGGTCAGCGCGCATCAGGATGTGGGCGGCATCGATCCGCTGCGCGACGGGCTGAGCATGGCCTTCACGATTGTCATCTATTGCGGCTACGCGCTTCTTTTGGTGGCGGCGATGGCGCTCGCCACGCAACGGGGGGCGACCGTCAACGCCCGCAATGGCATGATCTGGGGCATCGCCGGCTTCATTGCCGTCCATTTCGCGCCGGGCTTCACGCTCTCGCCCGAGGTGCCCGGCGTCGCCGCCGCCGACGTCTACGCGCGTCAGGTGTGGTGGTTCGTGACGGTTGCCGCCGCCGCCGTCGCGCTGTGGCTGATCGCGTTCGGCCGGGGCGGGACGGCATGGGCCATCGCCGCGGTGCTGCTTCTGGCGCCGCACGTGATCGGCGCGCCCGAACCGGAGCGGTTCACCGGGCCGGTGCCGACCGAGCTCGGCGCGTTGTTTGCCAGCCGCGCCCTGGGTATCGGCATGGTGGCGTGGGTTCTCGTCGGTCTGTTCGCGGGTTATCTCTGGAACCGCGAGACGGACGACAGCCGAACGGCCTAAGCCGGAAGACAAGGGACGCCGCGCCGGGCAAACGCATATGAACAGACCTCTCGCACTTCTCGCCGTCGGCCTTGTCCTGGGCGGCCTGACCGGTTTTCTGGTCGCCGCCGGCAACGGCATCACGCTCGACGGGCACGACCACGGCGATCATTCAGGCGATCATTCAGGCGGGCACGGCGATCACGGAAACCATGCGCCGCACGGTGAGGTGCTGTCGCTGCCGGAAGGTCCCGGCGCGCCCGGCCTGCGGATCGAGGTGACGCCGGACCCGGCGTCGGGCTGGAACCTGAAGATCGTCACCGACGGCTTCCGGTTCGCGCCCGAGCGCGCCAGCATGGGGCATGTCCCGGGCGAGGGGCATGCGCACGTCTATGTCGACGGCGAGAAGATCGCGCGGCAGTACGGGCCCTGGCTTCACATCGCCGGGCTGGCGCCGGGCGAACGCGTGATCGCGGTGACGCTCAACGCCAACGACCACCGGATGCTGGCCGTCGGCGGCCAGCCGCTGCGCGCCGAAACCACGATCACCGTTCCCGAATAGGCGGCAGGCGCGCCACCAGAAGCTCGCGCAGACGTCCGCAGGCGCGCGCATCCTCGATGACGCCGTCCGGGCTTTCGGCGTAGACCCGGCAGGCCGCGACGATGTCGTCGATGTCCTTTGAAAGCGACACGCCGGAAAAGACGTAACTCGCCATCGCTTTGCCCTGCAGCGCCACCGTGACCGGGTTGCCGCAGCAGTTCATGCAGGCCGCGAGTTCCGGCCGCACGCGCCCGGCGAGGCCGGCGGCGTCCAAGGCGCCGTCGATTTCCCGGAGACCGGTCTCCGGCGCACCGTTCCCGTTCGAAAGGCGGCATTCCTGGCAGATCAGCAATCGTGCGGCGCCGGTCATTCGCTGCGGTCCCTTGTCGCTGTCCCGTTGATGGCGGAAACGCCCGGAAGGCGCCGCGGGGCGAAAATGGTGGGCCCGGCAGGACTCGAACCTGCAACCAGACGGTTATGAGCCGTCGGCTCTAACCAGTTGAGCTACAGGCCCACCAGGGCGCGGGCGCGCCCGCGCGGACAACTGATTACCCTGTTTCCGCCCATGATGACAGGGCGAAATCGCGTCCGTCCAGCGGTTGCCGCCGTCTTGTCATTTGCCCGCCGCGTCCTCATGTGAGAGAACATCATGTAATGCAACGGGAGGTTCCGATGACCTTTGGACGACGGGCGTTCCTGGCTTTCGGTTTCTGCCTGGCGATCGGTGCCGGGCTCGCGGCGGCCGTGCCGGCGAGCGCGCATCACGGCTGGCGCTGGGCCGAGGACGGCAACTTCGAGATCACCGGCACGATCGTTCTGGCCCGGCTCGGCAATCCGCACGGGCTGGTACGCCTCGACGTCAACGGCGAGAAGTGGACGATCGAGGTCGGCCAGCCGTGGCGTAACGACCGCGCCGGCCTGACCGACGCGCACTTCGCCGAAGGCAACGAGATCACGGTCAGCGGTCACCGCTCGAAAGACCCGAACGAACGGCTGGTCAAGGCCGAGCGGCTGATCATAGACGGCAAAACGTACGATCTTTATCCGGAACGGGGCTGACGTCCCGCCGGCAATAAACCGATAACGGCGGGGGAAACGCGCCGGCACCACGTCCGAATTCGTCAGGGAGGCAGACGACGTGGACATTCTGACGACGATCGCATCGTCCGAACCGGCGGTGCTGCTGCGGGGCTCGTTCTGGGTCTACCCGCTGGTCAATGCCGCGCATATCCTCGGGATCGCGCTGCTGATCGGCGCCATCGTGCCGTTCGACCTGCGGCTCATGGGCGTGATCCGCCGGGGACGCATCCGCAACCTCGCCAATGTGCTGGTGCCGACCGCGGCGACCGGGCTCGCCCTTGCCGCCGTCAGCGGCACGGCGCTGTTTATCGTCAAGCCGGTCGATTACGCGCAGTCGGATCTGTTCATCTACAAGCTCGCCGTGATCGGCGCCGGGCTGATCAACATCGGCTGGGTGCGTTCCAACCCGCGCTGGGCCGAGCTGGTGCAGACCGAAGACAGTATCCTCAATCCGACCGAGCCCAACCGCAAACTCCGGATCGCCGGCGCCGCCTCGATCCTGATCTGGATCGCGGTGCTGATCCTCGGCCGCCTGACCGGGTATTTCATGTGAAGGCGTGAGTCGCCGTCAGTAATCTAGGAAGCTGCGGAGCTTTCTGGACCTGGACGGGTGCTTGAGCTTACGGAGCGCCTTGGCTTCGATCTGACGGATACGTTCGCGGGTGACCGAGAACTGCTGGCCGACTTCCTCCAGCGTGTGGTCCGTGTTCATGCCGATGCCGAAGCGCATGCGCAGCACGCGTTCCTCGCGCGGCGTCAGTGACGCCAGCACGCGGGTCGTGGTTTCGCGCAGGTTGGCCTGGATCGCCGCGTCGAGCGGCTGCACCGCCAGCTTGTCCTCGATGAAGTCGCCCAAGTGGCTGTCTTCCTCGTCGCCGATCGGCGTTTCCAGGCTGATCGGCTCCTTGGCGATCTTGAGAACCTTGCGCACCTTTTCCAGCGGCATCGAGAGCTTGGTCGCCAGTTCCTCCGGCGTCGGCTCGCGGCCGATCTCGTGCAGCATCTGGCGCGACGTGCGGACCAGCTTGTTGATAGTCTCTATCATGTGCACAGGAATCCGGATGGTGCGCGCCTGGTCGGCGATGGACCGGGTTATGGCCTGGCGGATCCACCACGTGGCATAGGTCGAGAACTTGTAGCCGCGGCGGTACTCGAACTTGTCGACCGCCTTCATCAGGCCGATGTTGCCTTCCTGGATCAGGTCGAGGAACTGCAGGCCGCGGTTGGTGTATTTCTTGGCGATCGAGATCACGAGACGTAGGTTGGCCTCGATCATCTCCTTCTTGGCCTTGGCGGCCTCGCGCTCGCCCTTCTGCACGATGCCGACGATGCGGCGGAATTCCTGGATCGGCAGGCCGACGGCGCCTGACACCTCGGACACTTCCATGCGGATCGCGATCACGTCGTCCTTGTAGCGTTCGGCGAAGCGCTGCCAGTTCTTGGTCGGCATCTTCTTGCACTGCTTGATCCAGTCCGGATCGAGCTCGTGGCCGCGGTAGTTCTCGAGGAAGTCCTCGCGGCGGATGCGCGACGTGGTGGCGAGGCGCAACAGCTTGCCCTCAAGCCGGACCAGGCGCTGGTTGAGGCCGTAGAGCTGGTCGACGAGCGCCTCGATGCGGTCGTTGTTGAGGTGCACGCCCTCCATCAGCTCGATCAGTTCCTGGCGCAGCTTGGCATAGCGCTTTTCCTGCGACGGCTTGAACTCGCCGGTGCCCTGCATGGCTTCCATGCGGATCACCTGCAGGCGCTGGAATTTCTTGTAGGTCTTGGCGATTTCCTCGAAGGTCTCGATGACCTCGGGCTTCAGCTTTTCCTCGAGCGCGGCGAGGGACAGGTTGTTCTGCTCGTCGTCCTCGTCGTCGTCATCGTCCTCGTCGCTGCTTTTCTCGCCGTCTTCGCCTTCCTTCTCATCCTCTTCGCCGTCGGACTTGGCCTTCTTCTTTTTCTCTTCCTTGTCGGCCTTCTTCTCTTCCGGCTTTTCCTCTTCCTTGGCGCCCGGCGCGGCTTCGGCGACGTCCTCTTCCGCTTCTTCCCCTTCGCCTTCGCTTTCGCCGGGCTGCGGCTGGCCGGGGCCGCCGCCCATGGTGGCGTCCAGGTCGACGATCTCGCGCAGCAGGATTTCCTCGTTCACCAGCGCGTCGTGCCAGCGCACGATGGCCTGGATCGTCAGCGGGCTCTCGCAGATGCCGCCGATCATCATGTCGCGGCCGGCCTCGATGCGCTTGGCGATGGCGATCTCGCCCTCGCGCGACAGTAGTTCGACCGAGCCCATCTCGCGCAGGTACATGCGCACCGGGTCGTCGGTGCGGCCGAGATCGCTGTCGTCGACGTTGCCGGCGGCGGATTTCTCGCCTTCCTCGGCCTCTTCCTCGGCGGCGGCGTCGTTGGCGGCTTCTTCCTGTTCCTCGTTCTCGACCACGTTGATGCCCATTTCGGAGAGCATCGCCATGGTGTCTTCGATCTGTTCGGAGGAGACGTCTTCCGGCGGCAGCGCGGTGTTCAGTTCGTCATAGGTGACGTAGCCGCGTTCCTTGCCCTTGGTGACCATCTTCTTGACGGCGGCACCGAGGGTGTCCAGGAGCGGGCTGTCCGTGCTTTCTTCCGTTGTGGTGCGGGCTTCGCTAGTCTGTGCTTTGGCCAATAGTAACAACCCCTATACGCCCGGTGCCCTCATGGCGTCCGGCGACCCCAATATCAGTTGACCTTCAACGCCTTCATGCGGCCGAAGGTCAGTTCCGTCGTGTCTTCCCCCAGCGCCGCTTCGGCCTGACGCAACTCCCCGTCCTGGGCCTTCGCGGTGAGTCTCTGCCAGGTGTCGAGCCACCCGCCCAGAGCCTCCTTAACGTCGCCGTCCGGTCTCGCGAACCGGGCATGCATATAGACGTTTTTGCTCAAAAGCATGCCGATTTCGGCACCAAAACCTTCCTCCGAGAGGTGGTTCCGCAGTCCCTCGGAGTCAAGGCTTTCATGCCGGGCGAGGCTGTTTAAGACCTGCTGGCGCAAATTGTCAAGCTCGGCCGCCGAAAACTCAAGCATACCAAGGCGTTCCTCGATCTCGTCGAAGATTTCGGGATGGTTGATCAGGGTCGTCAGCAATATTCTTTCGCGGAGCACGTCGGCCGGCGTGATGCCGCTGGTCTCGGCGCGGGCATCGGCCATCACCGCGCCCTCGACCTTGACCTTGCCGAAGCCGCCGCGCGGCGTGAACTTCTCGCGCCCGCCGCCGCGGCCTTGCGCCTGGCCGCGCTCACCCCAGAGCTTGCGCGAGAAATAGTCGGAGAAATGCCGTCTGAACGTGGCGTCTCCGATGTCGCGGGCGCGCTGGTCCAGCTTCTTTTGCACGTCGGCGCGGTCCTCGGGCGTGTTGGGCATGCGCCCGTGCGTGACCTCGCGCCAGATCATCTCGGAGAGCGGCAGCGCGGCGGCGAGGATTTCCTCGAACGCGCCCCGGCCCTGCGTGCGGACCAGGCTGTCCGGGTCCTCGCCCGCCGGCAGGATCGCGAAACGCAGCGCGTGGCCCGCCTGCATGATCGGCAGCGCGCGTTCGGCGGCGCGGAAGGCGGCGCGCTGGCCGGCCTCGTCGCCGTCGAAACACATCACGGGCTCGCGCACCACGCGCCAGAGGTCTTTCAATTGATCCTCGGTCAGCGCCGTGCCGAGCGGCGCGACGGCGTTGTCGAAACCGGCGAGGCCAAGGCCGATGACGTCCATGTAGCCCTCGCAGACGATCATGCGCCCGGCCTTGCGCGCCGGTGCGGCGGCGGAATGCAGGCCGTAGAGCGCGTAACGCTTCTGGAACAGCGGCGTTTCCGGGCTGTTCAGGTACTTGGGTTCACCGTCGCCGAGGATCCGCCCGCCGAAGCCGATGACGCCGCCGCGCCGGTCCAGGATCGGGAACATGACCCGGCCCCGGAACCAGTCATACGGCTCCCGGTCTTCCGGTGCCCGCAGCAAACCGGCCTCGATCATCAGGTCTTCCGTAATCCCCTCGCGGCCGAGCGCGCCCTTGAGCGCGCCCCGCGCGTCGGGCGCGAAGCCGAGGCGCCAGGTGCGGATCGACGCATCGTCGAGGCCGCGCTTTTTCAGGTATTCGAGCGCGCCGCGCCCTTCCGGCATGCGCAGCATCTTCTCGAAGAATTTGGCGGCGGCCTCGTTGACGTCGGCCAGGGTCTTGCGCTTCTGGTGGCGCTCGCGTTCCTCGGGCGTGTCGCGCGGCATCTCCAGGCCCGCTTCCGAGGCCAGTTTCTCGACCGCTTCGGGGAACGCCATGCCCTCGACCTCCATCAGGAAGGTGAACACGTCGCCCGAGTTCTGGGTCGAGAAGCACTTGTAGAAGCCCTTGTCCTCCAGCACGTGGAAGGACGGCGTCTTTTCCTTGGTGAACGGCGACAGGCCCCAGAAATCGCCCCGTGCGCGTTCCTTCAGGCGCACCGTGCGCCCGACGACGTCGGCGATCGACACGCGCCGCCTGATCTCGTCGAGGAATTCCGGGCTGAATGTGCTCATGGGCGCTCCACAGGTGAACGGGATAATCTACGCCAGCGGGGGGAAACGTGGAAGGGTTTGGACGGCCCTGAACCACTCAGTTACCCCCATTTTCATCCACAACCTGCAGTCATCCCCGCATGCGCGAAGCGGACCGTTAGGTCAAAGCGGGGACCCAGCGGCTTCATTTGTCATTTTGGATTCCCGCGTACGCGGGAATGACAATTCCGACTTACGCGCCCAGCTTGGCCTTGACGGTGCCGGCGGCCTTCGAGAAATCCATGCGGCCGGCGTAGTGCTCCTTCAGGTAGCCCATCACCTTGCCCATGTCCTTGATGCTGTCGGCTTCCGACTTCCCGATCGCCTCGTCGATGGCGGCGTCCGCCTCGTCGTTGGAGAGTTGCGACGGCAGGAACGCCTCGATGCACGAGATTTCCTCCGATTCCTGCTGTGCCAGGTCCGGACGCCCGCCCTTGGAATAAGCCTCGATGCTGTCGCGGCGCTGCTTCACCATCGACTGCAGCAGGCCGAGGATCTCGTCGTCGGAGATGCCGTCCGTGTTGCCCTTGGAACGCGCCTGGATATCGCGGTCCTTGAGCGCCGCGTTGATCAGGCGGATCGTCGACACCTTGCGCTCTTCCTTGGCGCGCATGGCGTCCTTGAGCATGTCGTTCAGTTGCTGCCGCAGCATGGAATCTTCCCTCCATTGGTCGAGCGGCCCGGACGTTATCCTATAGGGGCATCGCTGACAACCGGATTAAATTTTCCAAGTTATTGATTTTAAACGATGAAAATAATTTCCGCATGCACTTGACTGGGCGAGGGCCTTTGCGTATCTACTTCGCCAGTCAAAACCGGACCCGGCTGGCATATATCGTGACACAACAGGTAGAAACAACTGCGCCCGATCACAAGGGTGCGGAGTCTTTGCGCGCGCCGGATGGCACTGAATCCCGCGCGCCGGATGGCGCGACTGCGGCAGTTGTATTGGCCGACGGCACGGTGTTCTGGGGGCGGGGCGTCGGCGCCGCCGGCGAGGCGGTCGGCGAGGTCTGTTTCAACACCTCGCTCACCGGCTACCAGGAGATCATGACCGATCCTAGCTACGCCGGTCAGATCATCACCTTCACGTTCCCGCACATCGGCAACGTGGGCACCAACCCCGAAGACATCGAGACCATAACCCCGGCCGCCCGGGGTTGTATTTTGAGGGCCGACATCACCGAGCCCGCCAACTGGCGCGCGACGCAGCACCTGGACCAGTGGCTCAAGTCGATGGACCTGCCCGGCATCTCGGGCGTCGATACGCGGCGCCTGACCCGCAAGATCAGGGATGGCGGTGCGCCCAACGGCGTGATTGTGCACGCGCCCGACGGCAACTTCGACATCCCCGGCCTGATCGAAAAGGCCAGGGCCTGGCCCGGCCTTGAGGGCATGGACCTGGCCATCGAGGTCACCTGCAAGCAGACATACACGTGGGACGAGACCCGGTGGGTCATCGGCGAGGGCTACGGCAAGCTCACCGATCCCAAATACAAGGTCGTCGCCGTCGACTACGGCATCAAGCGCAACATCCTGCGCTGCCTGGCGTCGGCAGGCTGCGACGTGACCGTGGTACCGGCGACGGCGACGGCCGAGGACATCCTGGGCTTCGAGCCGGACGGGATTTTCCTCTCCAACGGCCCCGGCGACCCGGCGGCGACCGGGGCATACGCGGTGCCGGTCCTCAAGGACCTGATCGCCAGCGAAAAGCCGATCTTCGGCATCTGCCTCGGCCACCAGCTTCTGTCGCTGGCGCTCGGTTGCAAGACCTCGAAGATGCACCAGGGGCATCGCGGCGGCAACCAGCCGGTCAAGGACCTTGCCACCGGCCGGGTCGAGATCACCAGCCAGAACCACGGCTTCGCGGTCGACGGCAAGAACCTGCCCGCGGGCGTGGTGGAAAGCCACGTCTCGCTGTTCGACGGCTCCAACGAGGGCGTGCGCGTCGAGGGCAAGCCGATCTTCTCGGTGCAGTACCACCCGGAGGCGTCGCCCGGCCCGACCGACAGCCACTATCTCTTCAAGCGCTTCACCGACCTGATGGACGAGGCGGGGTAACGTGCAGGCGATGACCCACAGAAGCATTGAGGTTGGTATGGATTCCCGCCGGAGCCTGTCCCGGGCGCAGGCCCGGGGCGGGAATGACGGTGGTGTGCGAGCGTTCATCCTTCGAGACGTGGCCCAAAGTGAATATGGGCCGCTCCTCAGGATGAGGTCGGGAGTTGGGGCTTTATTGCCTCATCCTGAGGAGGCGCGAAGCGCCGTCTCGAAGGACGAGGCAATGTCACTTCCTCTGTGCCCCTGTGCCTCTGTGGTTTCATCTGTTCGGGGCGGCGCTTGGCCGACCCAACCATCCCCAAGCGCCGCGTCTTTGAGGTGACAAATTAATATGCCGAAAAGAACAGACATCAAATCCATCATGATCATCGGCGCCGGACCTATCGTCATCGGCCAGGCGTGCGAGTTTGACTACTCCGGCGCGCAGGCCTGCAAGGCGCTGAAGGAGGAGGGCTACCGTGTCATCCTCGTCAACTCCAACCCGGCGACGATCATGACCGACCCCTCGATGGCCGACGCCACCTACGTCGAGCCGATCACGCCCGAGGTGCTGGAAAACATCATCGCCAAGGAACGCCCGGACGCGCTGCTGCCGACCATGGGCGGGCAGACCGGTCTCAACGCCGGCATGGCGCTCGACGAGCGGGGCACGCTGGAGAAATACGGCGTCGAGCTGATCGGCGCCCGTGCGGATGTCATCGCCAAGGCCGAGGACCGGCTGCTGTTCCGCGACGCCATGGACAAGATCGGTCTTGGCGTGCCGCGCTCGGAAATCTTCACCGGCGAGTACGACCGGATCGAGATCCCGGACCAGGACGGCAAGGTGAAGGAAGTCACCATGCTGTCGGCGGCATCGAAACAGAAGGCGATGGACGCGCTGCAAATCGTCGGCCTGCCGGCCGTGATCCGGCCCGCGTTCACGCTCGGCGGCACCGGCGGCGGCATCGCCTTCACCGCCGAGGAATACGAGAAGATCGTGACGTCCGGCGTGCAGGCCTCGCCGATCAACCAGGTGCTGATCGAGGAATCGGTGCTCGGCTGGAAGGAATTCGAGATGGAGGTGGTCCGCGACCATGCGGACAACTGCATCATCATCTGCGCGATCGAGAACGTCGACCCGATGGGCGTGCACACCGGCGACAGCATCACCGTCGCCCCGGCGCTGACGCTGACGGATAAAGAGTACCAGATCATGCGCGACGCCTCGATCGCGGTGCTGCGCGAGATCGGCGTCGATACCGGCGGCTCCAACGTGCAGTTCGCGGTCAACCCGGAAGACGGGCGGCTCGTGGTGATCGAGATGAACCCGCGCGTCTCGCGTTCGTCGGCGCTGGCGTCCAAGGCGACCGGCTTCCCGATCGCCAAGGTCGCGGCCAAGCTCGCCTGCGGCTACACGCTGGATGAACTGGACAACGACATCACCGGCGTCACGCCGGCGTCGTTCGAGCCGACCATCGACTACGTGGTCACCAAGATCCCGCGCTTCACGTTCGAGAAGTTCCCGGGCACCGAGGCGTTGCTGACGACCTCGATGAAATCCGTCGGCGAGGCGATGGCCATCGGCCGCACCTTCGAGGAAAGCCTGCAGAAGGGCATGCGCTCGATGGAAACGGGGCTCACGGGCCTCAACGAGATCGCCATCGAGGGCGTGGTCAAACCGGACGGCGAGGTCGACAAGGACGTCCTCAAGGCAGTGCTGACCGAGGCGCGTCCCGACCGCATCCGTTACATCGCCCAGGCCATGCGCCACGGCATGTCCATGGAAGATATCCAGACCGCATCCAAGTACGACATCTGGTTCCTGGAACGCATCAAACACATCGTCGACGCCGAGGAACGGGTGCGCAAGGACGGCATCCCCGACGACGCACAGGACATGCTCCGGCTCAAGAAGCTCGGCTTCTCGGACGAGCGCCTCGCGGAACTCACCGGACAGGCGTTCGAGGCGGTTACCGAGGCGCGCCACAAGCTGGGCGTGACACCGGTCTACAAGCGCGTCGATACCTGTGCCGCCGAGTTCGCCTCGCAGACGTCTTATATGTACTCGTGTTACGAGGGCGACGGCCTCAACCCGCCGGAATGCGAGGCCGAGCCGACCGACCGCGACAAGATCGCGATCCTCGGCGGCGGGCCCAACCGCATCGGCCAGGGGATCGAGTTCGATTACTGCTGCGTGCATGCGGCCTACGCGCTCAAGGACGCGGGCTATGAGGCGATCATGGTCAACTGCAACCCGGAAACGGTCTCGACCGACTACGACACCTCGGACCGGCTCTACTTCGAGCCGCTGACCGCCGAGGACGTGATCGAACTGCTGCGCGTCGAACAGCGCAAGGGCTCGCTCAAGGGCGTGATCGTGCAACTGGGCGGGCAGACGCCGCTTAAATTGGCCGCCGCGCTGGAAACGGCGGGCATTCCGATCCTCGGCACGTCGCCGGACGCCATCGACCTCGCCGAGGACCGGGAACGGTTCCAGGCGCTGTTGAACAAGACCGGCCTGAGTCAGCCCGCGAACGGGCTCGCGCGCTCGCACGAGGAAGCCATGAAGGTCGCCAAGCAGGTCGGCTATCCACTGGTGATCCGGCCCTCGTATGTGCTCGGCGGCCGGGCCATGGAGATCGTCCACGACGACATCGCGCTTGAGCGTTATATGAAGGAAGCGGTGGTCGTTTCCGGCAAGAGCCCGGTGCTGCTCGACAGCTACCTGCAGGACGCGATCGAGGTCGACGTCGACGCGCTTTGCGACGGCGCGGACGTCTATGTCGCCGGCATCATGCAGCACATCGAGGAAGCGGGCATCCATTCGGGCGACAGCGCATGCTCGTTGCCGCCGTTTTCGCTCGGCCCGGACGTCATCGACGAACTGGAGCGCCAGGCCATCGTGCTCGCCAGGGCCCTGGGCGTGGTCGGGCTGATGAACGTGCAGTTCGCGGTGCAGGGCAAGGAAATCTACATTCTCGAGGTCAACCCGCGCGCGTCCCGGACCGTGCCGTTCGTCGCCAAGGCGACCGGCGTGCCGATCGCCAAGATCGCGGCGCGGCTGATGGCGGGCGAGAAGCTGACAGGCTTCGATCTGCCGAAACGCGGCACCATGAAGCACGTCGCGGTCAAGGAAGCGGTGTTCCCGTTCTCGCGCTTCCCCGGCGTCGACACGATCCTCGGCCCGGAGATGAAATCGACCGGCGAGGTCATGGGCATCGACAAGGATTTCAACCGCGCCTTCGCGAAATCGCAGCTCGGTGCCGGCATGAGCCTGCCGATGTCGGGCGGCGTCTTCATTTCGGTCCGCGATGCGGACAAGGAGAAGGCGCTGGAAATCGCGAAGATCCTGAGCGCCAACGGCTTCTCGATCATGGCCACCGGCGGCACGCAACGGTTCCTCGAAGCCAACGGCGTCGCCGCGCGCAAGGTCAACAAGGTGCTCGAAGGCCGGCCGCACTGCGTCGATGCGCTCACCAACGGGGACGTGCAACTCGTCATCAACACCACCGAGGGTGCGCGCTCCATCTCCGACAGTTATTCCATCCGCAGGACCGCGCTGGTCAACCAGGTACCGCACTATACGACGATGACCGCGGCCCGTGCCGCCGCCGAGGCGATCGCCGCCATTATCGCGGACGGCGGCGCCGGCGGGCTTGAAGTCGCGCCGTTGCAGGCGTATTTTGAAACGTCGTATTAGGCTTTTCCCTTAAATGATGTCGCTTCGGTGATCGCCTTTCGGTGATCCGGGACGCCATTTATCGGGGAGTATTTTGAGGAGGGCCGGGTTTCCCGGCCGGGGGAAACATGGAACGTGTGCCGATGACGCGCGAGGGCCTGCAGGCTCTCGAACAGGAACTGAGACGGCTGAAGTCCGAAGAGCGGCCGGCGGTGATCAAGGCGATCGCCGAGGCCCGCGAGCACGGCGATCTTTCCGAGAACGCGGAATACCATGCCGCGCGCGAAAAGCAGGGCTTTATCGAAGGCCGCATCGCCGAACTGGAAGACGTCACCAGCCGCGCCGAAGCCATCGACACCTCCAACATGTCGGGCGACACGGTGAAATTCGGCGCCTTCGTGCTGGTCGCCGACACCGACACCGACGAGGAAACCACGTATCGCATCGTCGGTGCCATGGAAGCCAACCTCGACGAGGGCAAGATCTCGGTCACGTCGCCGATGGCGCGGGCGCTGATCGGCAAGACCATCGGCGACGTCGTCGAGGTGGCGACGCCCGGCGGCGGCAAATCCTACGAAATCTGCGAGGTCAACTGGGCCTGAGGGTCCGGGAAAACGCCTTATTCCTCGTCCGGCTCGGCGTCCGGGTCGATCGGCACGCCGGGCTGGTTCTTCGACGTGCGGATGGTCTCCAGCGTCGTCACCGTGGTGACGTGCGTCGCCGACGTGATGCCCATGGTCAGTTCGTCCCGATGTTCCTTGTCGCGCGCCACGACCTTGAGGAGAAAATCGTCGGTGCCGCGGATCATGTGGCATTCGCGGACCTCGGGCCAGCCGGCCATCAGGTCCTCGAATTCCTTGAGGACCGTCTGCGACTGGCTGTCGAGCCCGACCAGCGCGAAGAACATCTCCTTGTAGCCCATCAGGCCGCCGTCGACCTCGGCATGGTAGCCGTGGATGAAGCCGGCTTCCTCGAGCGCGCGCACGCGCCGGAGGCACGGCGGGGCCGAGATGCCGGCGCGCGCCGCCAGGTCCACGTTGGTGATGCGGCCGTCGTCCTGCAGGTCGCGGAGAATCCGGAGATCGATGGCGTCGAGTTTCACTTTTTGCAACGGCGTGCTCCCTTGGACCCCCTGAATTTGAATCATGTCGTATCACCTTTTGCCGCGCACACGCAATGATGTTGCGCAACAAAATTGCGTTCACGCCGGGCGACGGCGCGGCCGGCGTTAAACCTTCATGAAACCGCCCGGAAACCCGTCCGCGCCGCATCCGTCCGTTGCGTCCGCGCGCCGTTCGGCTTATTTAGGAAGCCATCCGAATTAACCATATGCCGACGCGCCGCAGGAGAACGCCATGTCCGACCCCCGCCACAGCAAAGTCCTGATCATCGGTTCCGGCGCCGCCGGGTACACGGCGGCGATCTATGCGGCGCGGGCGTCCCTGGAACCGGTACTGGTCCGGGGTATCCAGCCGGGCGGTCAGCTCACCATCACCACCGATGTCGAGAACTATCCGGGCTTCGCCGAGGTGATCCAGGGGCCGTGGCTGATGGAGCAGATGTACGAGCAGGCCAGGCACGTCGGCACCGAGATGATCGAGGACACCATCGTCGAGGTCGATCTGTCGAAACGTCCGTTCCGCGCCGTCGGCGACAGCGGCACCGAGTATTTCGGCGACACCCTGATCATCGCCACCGGCGCCAGCGCCCGCTGGCTCGGCCTCGAAAGCGAGCAGAAATTCATGGGCTTCGGCGTTTCCGCGTGCGCGACCTGCGACGGGTTCTTCTATCGCGGCAAGGAGGTCGCCGTGATCGGCGGCGGCAACACCGCGGTCGAGGAAGCGCTTTACCTGACCAACCACGCGTCCAAGGTCTACCTGGTGCACCGCCGCGACGAGCTGCGCGCCGAAAAGATCCTGCAGGACCGGCTGTTCAAGAACGAGAAGATCAAGGTCATTTGGGATCACACGCTCGACGAAGTGCTGGGCGAGCAGGGCGGCAAGGGGGTGACCGGTGCGCGTCTGAAACACGCCAGGACCGGCGAAACCCGGGACCTGGCCGTCGACGGCGTTTTCATCGCCATCGGCCACGATCCGAACACCAAGCTGTTCTTAGGCCAGCTCGACATGTGGGATGACAACTACATCAAGACCGTGCCGGGTACGACGCAGACCAGCGTCGAGGGCGTTTACGCCGCCGGCGACGTGCAGGACCGCATCTACCGCCAGGCGGTAACCGCGGCGGGCACCGGCTGCATGGCGGCGCTCGAAGCCGAGAAGTTCCTGGCCGAACACGACGAGAACCAGGAAGCCGCGGCCGCCGAATAGGCCGGGGTTCATATCCACTGGCCGGCCGGGGAGGGTGGCGGTGCCGATCGATTGGGACAAACTCAGGGTCTTTCACGCCGTCGCCGAGGCCGGCAGCTTCACGCACGCGGGCGAGACCCTCAACCTGAGCCAGTCGGCGGTGAGCCGGCAGGTGTCGGCGCTCGAACAGAGCCTGGGCACGCCGCTGTTTCACCGCCACGCGCGCGGCCTGATCCTGACCGAGCAGGGCGAGATCCTTTACGACACCGCGCACAACGTGTTCGCGCAACTGGCCCGCGTGCAGTCGCAACTGGCCGAGAACAAGGAACGTCCGCAGGGGGCCCTGAAGGTGTCGTCGACCGTCGCCTTCGGGTCGGTGTTCCTGGCGTCGCGCATGAAGGAGTTCGTCAACCGTTACCCGGACATCGAGGTCTCGCTGGTGCTGGCGGATACCGAGCTCGATCTGTCCATGCGTCAGGCCGACGTGGCGATCCGCCTGACGCCGCCGACCCAGCCCGATCTCGTACAGCGTCAGTTGATGACCCTGCATTACCGGATCTACGCCGCGCCCGAATACCTGCAGCAGATGGGCATGCCCAAGAACGCGCGCGACCTCGACAAGCATCGCATCGTCGTCTACGGCGACGACGCCCGCCCGCCGGCGGCCAATCTCAACTGGCTGCTGACCGAGCATGCCAAGGACGGCATCCCCCGCAAGCCGGTGCTGCGCGTCAATTCGATCTACGGGATCCTGCGTGCGGTGCAAAGCGGGCTCGGCATCGGCGCGCTGCCGGAGTACATGGGCCGGGAAATCGGCAATCTGGTGGAAGTCCTACCGGAATTGCAGGGGCCGGAACTGAACATGTATTTCGTCTATCCGGAAGAACTGCGGGATTCCGCCAGAATCATTGCTTTCCGCGACTTCATCGTGGAAAAACTGGCGCCCATCAAGAGATAGCGGCGGCCCCGTCAGCCATGCGCTGAATGCATGCCTGCATTACGTGTTTTTCTCTGGTGTGCGCCCATAACCTGCCTATATAAACCCTGCATTCGATGTTGCAACGCAGCAACGAACACCGAATTCGGAACCGGATGATCGCGCTGAACACGCTGTATCTCCAAAGGGTTCCACCCAGTTTCCGGACGCCCTGTCCGGAAAAGAGGGACCGGTCTCCGGCCCCTCGCGTCTCCCAGACGTGAAGCCTCCCTGTTTAAAACTCGCCCCCGGGGTTCGTCCCCGGGGGGTTTTTTTTATGTGAAATGCGCTTAGCCGAGCGCGCGCGGATTGCTCTCTTCGAGGGTGGCGCGGACCCGGGCCAGCAACAATGCGTGGTCTTCGGGCGTGCCGTTACCCCGGCGGATTTTCGCGGCGAGCGCGCTCAAATCCTCATTGCCGCCCGCATCCAGCCCGTCGATCTGCCGGCCGACGATGCCGAGGGCGTTGGCCGCCATCAGCGCCTTGTAACGCTGGTCGCCGTCAAGGACGTTGGCAAGGTCGCCCCGGACGATATCCCTGGCGATCCCCAGCAGCGCCGCCAGCGACGGCGCCGGACGCACGGGTGACGCATCGTCGGGCAGGGGCGCGGTCTCGGCGGGCGCGGTTTCCGTCAGGATTTCCAGTTCGAGCTCGGGGACGATATGCGCCGTCAGGGCGAGCTCAAGGTTGCGCTCGCCGCCGGTGACGAAACGGTCCGCCTGTTGCAGCGCGATGACCGCCCAGCGCATGGTCGCCATCACCTGCCAGTAGCCGATCCGGTCGCGGTCGACGGTGCGCCCGCTTTCCGCCTCGTAACCCCGGATCAGCGCGTCGAGCGAGCCGACCCCGCCGCATGCCCGATCATCGGCGCCGAAGCGCCAGCACTTGGCGGTCAGCCAGCCGATGTCCTCCATCGGGTCGGACCAGCCGGCGAACTCCCAGTCCAGGATCGCCGTCAGTTGGCCGCCATCGACCATGTAGTTGCCGGTGCGGTAGTCGCGGTGGCAGAACACGGTCTCGCCGCCCGCCGGCGCGTTGTCCTCGAGCCATCTGAGGCCCCATTCCAGCGCCGGGTGCGCGCCCGGTAGGGCGTCCAGGTGGCGGCGGTATTCGTCCACGGACGCCATTGCCGCCGGCCCGTCGGGCCTGGAAACGAACGCGAGGTCGTCCGCGTCCTCGATGCCGTGGATGCGTGCCAGGTTGCGGCCGAGGTCCTCGGCCAGCGCGTCGTTGGCGTCCATCTTGGCGAGCTTGTGGCCGGCGGCGACGCCTTTGGCCCGGTGCATGATGAAAAACGGCGTGCCCAGCACGTCCGTGTCCTCGCACAGTACGCACGGCACCGGCACCGCGACGCCCGCCTTGTGGGCGTGCCTGAGGATGGCGAATTCCTCGGCGCGGCCGTGCGAGACGGCAACGTTCGAGGGCGCGTCCTTGCGCAAGACGAGATCGTGCGTGCCCGGCCAGTCGCCGCCGTCGAGGTCGAGCTTCAGCGCCCAGTTCTCCTGGATCGCACCGCCCGAGAGCTGACGCAGATCGCTGACCTGCGCCCGGCCGCCGGACTGGCGCGCGATCCAGACCTCGAGGCGCTTGATCGCGTCCCGGTCCATATTGGTGACGGCGTCGTCGTTTCTGCTCATCAGGCGCCGGGGGCGTCGGTGGGTTGGCCCGTGGGGCCTTTCTGGCCCCCGGAATCCCATGACCAGAAATCCATGCCGTCCTCGGCGAGCGCACCGGCGAGAACCATCTTGTGCACTTCCGACGCGCCGTCGACCAGCTTGGCCTGGCGGGCATAGCGGTAGATCCATTCCAGCACCGTGTCCTTGGAATAGCCGCGCGCGCCGTTGAGCTGGATCGCCGTGTCGACGGCCTTGAACAGCACGTCGGCGACGGCGACCTTGGCCATCGACACTTCCTTGCGGGCGCGCGAGCCCTGGTCCAGCGCCCACGCCGCCTTCATGGTCAAGAGACGCCCGACCTCGATATCCATCGCCGCGTCGCCCAGCAGAAGCTGCACGCTTTCCCGCTTCGACAGCTTGGAGCCGAAGGCGTCCCGGTTGGAGATGTATTCGTTCGCGATCTCGAGCGAGCGCTTGGCGAGGCCGAGCCAGCGCATGCAGTGCGTCAGCCGTGCCGTGCCGAGCCTGATCTGCACGCACTTCATCCCTTCGCCGACGCCCATCAGCCGGTTCTCGTCGGGAATTTCGAGGCCGTTGAAGATCAGCTCGCAATGCCCGCCGTGTTCCTCCGGGCCCATGATCGGGATGCGCCGTTCGATCTCCCAGCCGGGATCGTCCTTGTGGAACAGGAACGCCGTCAGGTTGCGGCGCGGCTCGTCCGACGTGCGTGCCAGCAGGATGAAATGCTCGGCAACGCCGGCGCCGGTGATGAACCACTTGCGGCCCTGCACGACCCACTTGTCGCCTTTCTTTTCGGCGCGGGTCAGCATCATGCCGCCCGGGTCCGAGCCCGCGCCCGGCGCCGGTTCGGTCATGACGATCGAGGACCGGACACGGCCGTCGATGATCGGCTGCAGCCACTTTTCCTTCTGTTCGTCGGTCGCGACCTTGTTCAGCACATACATGTTGCCGTCGTCCGGCGCCGCCGCATTGAAGCACACCGGCCCGAAGATCGAGCGGTTCATTTCCTCGTAACACGCCGCCATGCCGACCGTGTCGAAGCCGCGCCCGCCGCGTTCCCTGGGCATGGAAAGCGCCCACAGGCCGCGCTCGCGGGCTTCCGCCTGCACTTGCTTGAGAAGCGCCATGTCGATGTTCTCGTGATCGTCGTAGCTCGCCGGGTCCTGCTCGAGCGGCATGATACGGCCTTCGACGAACGTGCGGATGGCGAGGCGCGTTTCCTCGACCTCGGGTGATAATGTGAAGTCCATGTCTATCCCTTGAAATCTGTTACCCGATTTTGACCCGCGCGGGCGGGGGCCTCAAGGCTTGAGGGGCTTACCTCGGTCCGATGCCGGCGTAGCTGCCGTCGAAGGGTTCGCGCACCGGCCAGGTGCCGTGCGCCACGGCCCTCAGGAAATCGGCGATCTCGGCATTGAAGACGGCCGGATCCTCGAGGTTGATCAGATGCCCGGACTTGGCGAACACGCGCAGTCCCGACGTCGGCATGGCGCGTTTCAGCCACACGTTCACATCGAGACACACGTCGTCCTCGTCGCCGACCAGCAACAGCGCCGGCACCGCGCAGGCGTTGAACTCGGCCTCGAAATCGAACAGCGACGGCCGCCCGCCCTGCACGTGGCGCAGCGTATAGGCGGCGCCGACGGCGGGATGCTCGGCCAACTGGTCGCGGAACTCTTCCCAGCCGCGGATGTCCTTACGCTTCAATTGCGTCCGCGTCGGGCCGTTCGCGAACGGTTCCGCCAACATTTTTCCGGACTCGAGATATCTTTCCGAGTGCGCGAAGGCTTCGTCCCGGAACACCTGCAGGCCTTCCCTGAGCGAGCCGGCCCCGGCGCTTGCCGCGACCAGTGCGATGACCCGGTCCGGATGATGAATGGCGAGGCGCAGTCCCGTATAACCGCCCATGGAAAGGCCGACGACGATGGCTTTCTCGACGCCCGCGGCGTCCAGCACGGCGATGGCGTCGGCGTTGGCGTGATCCTGGCCGTAAAGGCTTTCGTCGTCGGGCACGTCGGACGGCGGATAGCCGCGCGCGCACATGACGATGCAGCGGTGATCGCGCGAGAAATGCCGCACCTGCGGCTCCCAGCTCCGTTTGTCGCCGCCGTATTCGTGCAGGAACAGGATCGGCGTGCCGGAACCCGTTTCCTCGTAGTAGATCTTCACCCCGTCGCGTTCGGCGTATGGCATGGTTTCTCCTCTATGTTCCACGCCTCGCCCTTCGAGACGGCACTGCGTGCCTCCTCAGGGTGAGGCGCAACGTTTTTATTCTCCCTCATCCTGAGGAGCCCCGGACCTGATCCGGGGCGTCTCGAAGGATGGGCCTCATCGTTCCCTAAAGCGTATTCACCAGATGCCCGCCGTCGACCGGCACGACCGTGCCGGTCATGTAGCTGGACGCATCGGACGCCAGTAGCAACAGCGGCCCGTCGAGATCCTGCACCCTCCCGCAGCGGCGCATGGGCACGCGCTTGATCATCGCCTGGCCGGGTTCGGAATTGAGGAAGTCCTGGTTCAGGTCGGTCTCGATGTAGCCCGGCGCCAGCGCGTTGACCCGGATCTGGTGGCGGGCGAGCTCGAGCGCCAGCACCTTGGTCATCTGGATCACCCCGGCCTTGGAGATCGCGTAGGGCGCGACGCCCGCCGACACGCGGATACCGAGGATCGAGGCGGTGTTGACGATGTTGCCGCCGCCCGCGTCCTTCATCCGTTTTGCCGTTTCCTGGGCGACGATCCAGGCGCCCTCCAGGTTGGTGTCCAACACCTTGTGCCAATCGGCGTCGGTGACGTCGAGCGCGGCGGCACCCGTGGCGATGCCGGCGTTGTTGATCAGAACGTCCGGCGTGCCGAGTTCGGCCGCGACCTCGTCCAGCGCCGCCGTGACGCTGGACCGGTCGGTCACGTCCATGCCGACGGCGACGGCGGTGCCGCCCGCGTCTGCGATCTCGCCGGAAAGTTTCTCAAGTTTTTCGACGCGCCGGGCGGCGACGGCGACCCTGGCGCCCGCGCCCGCGAGGACCTGCGCGAAGTGCCGGCCGAGGCCGGACGAGGCACCGGTGACCAGCACCGTCTTGCCGCCCATCAAAGTCGTGGTCATCTAGTCGTCCTTTTCTTCCGCGATGTCGTGTACTTGCTCGTCGGCCATATCCCGTGCGCTTTCGCCAGCCATGTCCCGTGCGCTTTCGCGCAACACGAACTTCTGGATCTTGCCGGTCGATGTCTTGGGCAGCGGCCCGAACACGACCCGTGTCGGCGCCTTGAAGCGCGCCATCCGCTCCTTGCAGAAATCGATCAGTTCACGGGCGTCGAGCTTTCCCTCGGCCTCGGCGGTCGGGGTCACGAAGGCGACCGGCGTCTCGCCCCATTTCTCGGAAGCCATGGCGACGACGGCGCATTCCATCACGCCCGGGTGCTTGTATAGGCATTCCTCGACTTCCAGCGACGAGATGTTCTCGCCGCCCGAGATGATGATGTCCTTGGAGCGGTCCTTGACCTCGATGTAGCCGTCCGGATGCTGCACGGCGAGATCGCCGGTGTGGTACCAGCCGCCCCGGAACGCGTCCGCGGTCGCGTTCGGGTTCTTGAGATAGCCGCGCATCACCGTGTTCGACTGGAACATGATCTCGCCGATGGTCTCGCCGTCTTCGGGGACCAGGTCCATGGTGTCCGGGTCGCGCACCGTCTGCTGGAACGGCGCCGGGGTGCGCACGCCCTGGCGCGCCATCATCGCGGCCTTTTCGTCCAGCGGCAGGTCTGCCCATTCGTCCTGGAACACGCAGATGGTGGAGGGGCCGTAGGTCTCGGTGAGGCCGTACATATGCGTCACGTTGAAGCCCATGCTTTCCATTCGCGAAATGACCGTCGACGGCGGCGCGGCGCCGCCGGTCGCGACCTCGATGGTGTGGCCGAACGTGCGCTTCACGTCGGCGGGGGCGTGCACCAGCATGTTGAGGACGATCGGCGCGCCGCACATGTGCGTGACACGGTGTTCCTCGATCAGCGGAAAGATCAGTGCCGGATCGACGTTCCTGAGACACACGTGCGTGCCGCCGACGGCGGTCACCGCCCAGGTGTAGGTCCAGCCGTTGCAGTGGAACATCGGCAGCGTCCACAGATAGACGCTCTCGGGCCCGAGCCGGAACACCAGCGCGTTGCTCATGCTATTCAGGTAGGCGCCGCGGTGATGATAGACGACGCCTTTCGGGTTGCCGGTGGTGCCCGACGTATAATTGAGGCAGATCGCCTGCCACTCGTCCTCGGGCGGCTGCCAGTCGTACTCGGGATCGCCTTCGGCCAGTAGATCCTCGTATGTCATGCTGCCGATCATCCGCCCGCCCTTGGCGAGCGGGTCGTCGACGTCGACGATCAGCAGGCCCGGGTTGTCGAGGATCGCCACCGCATCGCGCATCACGTCCGAAAACTCGCGGTCGGTGATCAGGACCCTGGTTTCGGCGTGCCCGAGGATGAAGGCGATGGTCTCGGCGTCGAGCCGGAAGTTGAGCGCGTTCAGCACGCCGCCCGACATCGGTACGCCGTAGTGCGCCTCCAGCATCGCCGGCGCGTTGGGCGACATCACCGACACCGTGTCGCCGGGGCCGATGCCGCGCTTCCGGAGCGCGCTGGCGAGCCTTTTGCAGCGGGCATCGAACGCGGCCCAGGTGGTCTTGTGCGGTCCGTGGATGACGGCGGTCTTCCCGGGGAACACGCGGGCCGCCCAGTCGAGATAGCTGAGCGGCGTCAGCGGCCGGTAGTTGGCCGGTGTCTTGTCGAGACCCTGTTCATAAATGTTGCCGCCGCCGGCGTCGTCGGCCATATGCGCCTCTCCCCTCGGTTATTCTTTACATAGTGATAGCACCCGAACCGTGAAGCCAAAAGTCCGGGGATCGATCGCGGAAAATACGTGATCCCGGCGGCGATGCGCGTTAAACCTGTGACAAACAGGAGTGTGACATGGCTGACAAGTTCAAGGGCGCGCTGGTGCAGACCTGCGCCGGCGCAAACATGCAGGAGACGCTGGAGCGCGCCGAGGCAATGGCCCGCGATGCGGCGCGTCAGGGCGGGCAACTGCTGCAGTTCGCCGAGTTCTTTTCGTGCTACGACATCGACGCGGAGGGTATCCACACCGGGCCGCTGCCCGAGGAATCCCATCCGGCGCTGCCGCTGTTCGCGGACCTGGCGCGGGAACTGGGCGTGTGGATCAATCTCGGTTCGATCACGGTGCCGGCGCCCGACGGCCGCGCCTATAACCGGCAGTACGTGATCGATGCCGACGGCATCGTGCAGGCGACGTATGAGAAAATCCACCTGTTCGAC
Source organism: Rhodospirillales bacterium (assembly GCA_051117645.1). Lineage (GTDB taxonomy): Bacteria > Pseudomonadota > Alphaproteobacteria > Rhodospirillales > Casp-alpha2 > UBA4479. The sequence continues at coordinate 48,709 of JBNPEI010000017.1, read as the reverse complement.
GTCAACCTGGGCGACGACGACCGTTACCGGGAATCGGCCAGCCTGGCACCCGGCGAGCGTGCCGTCATCACCGACACGCCGTGGGGCAGGATGGGGCTTTCGATCTGCTACGACGTGCGTTTTCCGCATCTCTACCGCGACCTTGCCAAGGCGGGCGCGGACTTCCTCACCGTGCCGGCGGCGTTCACGCACAAGACAGGACAGGATCACTGGCACGTGCTGCTGCGCGCCCGCGCCATCGAAACCGGGTGTTTCGTGTTCGCGACGTGCCAGTCCGGCCGCCACGGCAAGGCCCGCACCTACGGCCATTCGCTGGTCGTCGGTCCCTGGGGCGAAATCCTCGCCGAGGGACCGGAGGAGGAGGAAGCCGTCGTCATCGCCGAGATCGATCCGGCCGAGGTCGCCAAGGCGCGCTCGCGCATTCCGGCGCTGACCCACGACCGGCCCTACGACAAGCCGGCGCCGGTCTTCGACGACGCCGCCGAGTAATGGAAATTTTCGAATTCTCGCCCGGCACGGCGCCGCTGCTGATCAGCGTGCCGCACGCGGGAACCTACGTTCCCGATGACCTGAAACCGCGCATGACCGAGGATGCCCTGCAATTGCCCGGCACCGACTGGCACGTGCCGCAACTGTACGATTTTGCGCAGGGGATGGGGGCGCACATGCTGGTGGCGACGCACAGCCGCTACTGCGTCGATCTCAACCGTCCGCCCGAGGACGAGAACCTCTATCCCGGCCAGGACACGGAAGGGCTGGTACCGCTCAAGACCGGGGACTACGCGCCAATCTACAGGGACGGCGAGGAGCCGGACGCGGTGGAGATCGACGAACGGCGCAACCTCTATCACCTGCCCTACCACGCCAAGCTCGCCGAGACGCTGGCCGCCATCAAGGCCGAGCACGGGTACGCGCTGTTGTGGGACGCGCACTCGATCAAGAGCGAGGTGCCGCGCTTTTTCGACGGCAAGCTCTGGGACCTCAACCTCGGCACCAATCACGGCAAGACCTGCAGCCCGCGCCTCGAGAAGGACCTGGAGGCCGTGGCCGAGGAAGCCGCCGGCTACACGTGGAAGATGAACGGCCGCTATGTCGGCGGCTACATCACCCGGCACTACGGCGATCCGGACAACGACATCCATGCCGTGCAGCTCGAACTGAGCTGGGCGACCTACATGGACGAGGATTACCCCTGGGGCTACCGCGACGATCTCGCGGTGGGGATCAAACCCGTCCTGCAGCGTTTCATCCAGACGATGCTGATGTTCAGGCCGTAGCTGTCGCAAACAACATCGTCATTCCCGCCCGCCTTCGCGGGCGTACGCATCGCCGCCCCCTGCCGACGTTTCGAAGAAAACGCGAAGACCGCGAAGAACACCGCCACGGACGCGAAGCTCACCTTGCGGACTTTGCGGAGCTTAGCGTCTTTGCGTTTCCTGAAAGCGCCGGTTCATGGCCCGTCATTTCCGCCTGTGAGCGTTGCATGAAACCTTCGCTTGCCCATGGGCTTCAAACCCTTCCGCCGGCGACTGGCAGCACGCAGCCGGTGACGTAGGCGGCCTCGTCGGTACACAGCCAGTAGACGCCCGCCGCCACCTCCTCGACGGTGCCGATGCGGCCGAGCGGAACCTCGTGGCGGAATTCCGCGTCGAAGCGGGTGGCGATCTGCCCCTCGATCGACATTTCGGTCAGCGTATAGCCCGGCGCGACGGCGTTGACGCGGATGCCTTCCTCGCCGACCTCGCGGGCGAGGCCCTTGGTGATGATGTCGATGGCGCCCTTGGACCCCGCGTAGTCGATCCACTGGCCCGGGCTGCCGGCCAGCGTCGCGGTGGACGAAAGATTGACGATGGCGCCGCCGCGCCCGCCGTGACGCGTCGACATGCGCTTCACGGCTTCGCGGCACATCGCGACCGAGCCTGCGACGTTGACGCGGTAGACGTCCATCACCGTGTCCCACGTGACCTCTTCCATGCGCCGCTTGGGGCCGGTGATGCCGGCGTTGTTGACAACGGCGTCCGGATAGATGCCGTCGTCGTCGAGCGTCCTGAACAGCGCCAGGATGTCCGCTTCCGCCCCCACGTCACCCTTGATGGCGCGAGCGCCGGTTTCGCCGGCGACCTTTTCCGCGGCCTCGTCGTTGGCGACGTAGGTAAAGACCACGCGCCAGCCCTCGGCGGCGAACCGCGCCACCACGGCGGCACCGATCCCCCGGGAGCCGCCGGTGACGATAACCGTTTTCGGGGCGCTCATCTCATGATGAACGGGTTCGGCGTGTCTTCGGCGTAGGAAATCCAGACCGATTTGGTCTGCATGAATTCCTTGATTGACTCCTGGCCGCTCTCACGGCCGATGCCGGAGCTTTTGTAGCCGCCGAACGGCGCCATGTAGCTGACCGCGCGGTAGGTGTTGACCCACACCGAACCGGCACGGAGTTGCTGCGACATGGTGAAGGCGCGGCGCATCGATTGCGTCCAGACGCCGGCGGCGAGGCCGTAGACGACGTCGTTGCCGACCTCAATGGCTTCTTCGTCGTCCTTGAACGGGATCACCGACAACACCGGGCCGAACACTTCCTCCTGGGCGATCCGCATCTTGTTGTTGACGCCGGTGAACACCGTCGGCTGCACGAAGTACTTGCCGGCGTCGGCCTTGCCGCCGCCCATGCGCACTTCGGCGCCCTCGTCCTTGGCGATATCGAGGTAGCTCAGGATCTTTTCGTACTGCGGCACGGTCGTGACCGGGCCGACTTGCGTGTCCATCAGCATCGGATCGCCCATCTTGGCGGTCTTGGCCATGTCGATCAGCTTGTCGACGAATTCGTCATGGATGCTTTCCTGCACCAGAAGGCGCGAACCGGCGATGCAGGTCTGGCCGGTGGCGGCGAAGATGCCGGAGATCGCACCCTTGACGGCATTGTCCATGTCGCAGTCGTCGAAGACGATGTTGGGCGACTTGCCGCCGAGTTCCAGCGACACCCGCTTGAACTGGGACGCACCGGTCTGATAGACACGGCGGCCGGTTTCCGGCCCGCCGGTGAAGGTGATCTTGTCGACGCCCGGATGCTCGGTCAGTGCCGCGCCGATCTCGTGGCCGTAACCGGTGACGACGTTGACGACGCCGGGCGGGAAGCCCGCTTCCTCGAACAGGCGCGCGAACTCGACGCTCGATGCCGATGTGAACTCCGACGGCTTGAGCACCACCGTGTTGCCGGCGGCGAGCGCCGGCGCTAGTTTCCAGCCTGCCAGCAGCAGCGGCGAATTCCAGGGCGTGATCGCACAAACGACGCCCAGCGGCTCGTGGCGGGTGAAATGGAAATGCTCCGGCTTGTCGATCGGCGTCACCGCACCCTCGATCTTGTCGGCGAGGCCGCCGAAGTAATGATACCACTGCGGCACATACTTGAGCTGCATGCCCATTTCGGCGAGCAGCTTGCCGTTGTCGCGGACTTCCGTTTCCGCCAGCGCCTCGGCCTTTTCCGCGATCAGGTCGCCGAGCTTCCTCAGCAAATGCCCGCGCTGCGTCGCCGTCATCTTCGGCCAGTCGCCGGATGTGAACGCCTTGCGGGCGGCCGCCACGGTGCGGTCGGCGTCGTCGGCGGTGCCGCGCGGAAATTCGGCCCAGTTCTCGCCGGTATAGGGGTTCATGCTCTCGAACGTCTCGCCGTTCGACGCGTCGACCCACTGGCCGCCGATCAGCATCTGGTATTTCTGAAGATTGCTCATGTCTTGTCTTGCTCCCTAAGCGTCTTGTTTTCAGGCCGCGGCCTCGGCGTAATCCTTCACCATCACGCAGGTCTTGGAAATGATCCGCCATTCGCCGTCGAGCTTGAGCAGCGACAGGTAGTCGACGAAATCGCGGGTGCCGACCAGCACCTCGACCTTGACCATCACCGTGTCCGGCCCGGCTTCGTCGATGGAGACGATGCGCTCGCGCCGTTCGGCCCCGGTGGTCTCGGGCGACGGGCGGCTTTCGATGACCTTTTTGAACTCGTCCATCGGCCAGTCGACGAAACCGCCGCCGAGGTCGGCGGCGTAGAGATGCGCGTTGGGGTGAAAGACAGATCCCATCAGCAGGTCCGTATCCCCGGTGTACAGCGCCTTGAAATAGTTCTGGATGCACGCCTCGACGGCGCTCATGTCCTGAGCGTTCATGATGCCCTCCCTGCTATCTCATTCGTATGGCCGCCTTCGCGGCACGGCGCATGCTAGCGCAAAAGTGCCGGGAATCCACCACCCGTAAACGTCATCCTTCGAGACGCGACGATGTCGCTCCTCAGGATGAGGTGTTGGATGACTCCCTCATGCTGAGGAGGCCTGAAAGGCCATCTCGAAGCATGGGGTCGATTTCACACCGCGTCCGGCCCCAGCAGGTCCATGCGGAAGCGGTTCTTGAGATGCACCCCGTCCTTGGACGGCAGGATGAACTCGAGCGGTTCGGCGCGGACCTTGATCGAGCGGAACACGGGGCCGTCGCCGTTCACGATTGTGTCGAGATCGGCGTTCAGCCCGTCCTCGTCGGCAATCGTGCCGGTGTTCTTGATGCCGAGTCCCTGCGCGGTGATCGCGAGATCGGCAACCGACGCGGTGTGCGTGGTCTGCATCCCGGTTTCGCCATAACGCTCGTTGTCGAAGACGCAGATCGCCAGGTTCTTGGGCGCCTTGACGGCGACGGTGGCGAGGGCCCCGATGCCCATCAGCATTTCGCCGTCGCCGGTCGCGACCAGCACGCGTTTCGCTGGCTGCGCCAGCGACAGGCCGAGCCCCATCGGCACGGCGCCGCCCATGGCGCCCCACAGCGGAAAGATGCGCGGTGCATCGCCGGCGGCGGTGAAATCCCAGTTGGTGGAGCCGAGGCCGGTGACGACCAGCATGTCGCCCCGGGCATGCAGCAGAGTCCTGGCGACCTCGCGGCGGTGCAGGGGGAAACTTTCAGCGCGTTTGCTCATGATGTCCTCCTCACTTGCCGAAGGTCTTGATCGGGACCATGCGCTGACTCAGCAGCAGCACGGAAGATTGCTGGCCGACGAAGGCCTTGTGGATGGTCGCGGCGGCCTTGGCGCCGACGTCGGACGGGTTCTCGACCTCGTCGACGAGGCAGCCGGCCGTTTCCAGCGCTTGTTTGGTGGTGGTGCCCATCGGCATCTGCCACGGATTGAACTCGTGCCACTGGCCGCGCATGGTGACGAAGGCGCAGAACGGAAAGCGGCAGGTCTCGATCAGCGACAGCATGTTGATGCAGTTGCCGACACCCGACGACTGCATCAGCATCACGCACTTTTCGCCGCCGAGCCAGGCACCCGCGGAAAGCGCGATGCCTTCTTCCTCGGTGGTCAACGAGACCGCCTCGATATCGTTGTCGTCAATGCACGCATTGATCAGAATTTTGTGCCCCGCGTCCGGCACGTAGGCGACCTGGCCGATGCCGGCCTCCTTGATCGCCTTGTAGATGTCGTTTCCCCACTCCATGGATCGTCTTCAACCTTCCCGCAACTGATGTTCGCCGGCGCTTACCGGCTTAAGCTCCCAGCCGCCCCGGTGGCGCCGGTAGATGATGTAGAGCCCGAGACAGATCAGGCCCACGGCGATAATGGGACGGACTTGTCCCCCCATCATGAACATTGGGACGGAGAGTGAAAGTGCAAGAAGCGGCGAGAACAAAAGCGTCCATTTTTTCTTGCCGCGGTACTTCTGGAACCACGGGAAGAACACGGACGCGGTCGCGATCATGATGAAGAACAATGACCAGGGCCGGGTAAAGAAAATGGTCAGATCCGGATCCGTGGCCAGTGCGCGGATCAGGTTGATTTCCGCGTTGTCGCCCAGCACCACGCCCAGGATCATCGGCGCCAGTGGAAAGCCGTAGCGGCGCATGGCGTAGCCCAGGATGCCGAAGATCAGCAGCACCCAGAGATCGAAGACGATGTTGTTGAGCGCGAAGATACCGATCGCGCAGTAGGCGAGGATCACCGTCGCGAGCCGGTACATGGGCACCCGCGTCACGGTGACGAAAATGCGCAGGCAGATCGCCTGCAGCCCCAGCATGATGAACAGCGACAGCGCGAACGACACCATGATCGAGTACGCCAGCACCGGCTCGGTGGAGATGAACGTCGGGCTCGGCGCGATATTGTGGATCAGGAGCGCGCCGAGCATCACCGCCGTCACGATGTCGCCGGGGATGCCGAGCGCCATCATGGTGATCAGCGCGCCGCCCTCGACCGCGTTGTTGGAGCTTTCCGGCGCGATCACGCCCTCGGGCGTGCCGGTGCCGAATTTCTCCGGCGTGTTGGACGCTTTCTTGGCCTGATCGTAGGCAAGAATGTTGGCGATGGTGCCGCCGGCGCCGGGCAGGATGCCGACGAAAATGCCGATCAGCGACGAACGGATCAGCGTCTTGTAGTGGCGGAATATCTCGCGGATCGCCTGCAGGTGCTCGATGGCGATCTTGGCGGTGCTGACGACCATCGGCTTGCGCGCGCGTTCCGTGTCGCGGAGGTCGCTCAGGAGTTGGCTGAACGCGAACAGGCCGACCAGCACCGGCAGGAAATCGAAGCCCTGTTCCAGTGGCTCGAAGCCCATGGTAAAACGCGCGACGCCGCTGATCTCGTCCTCGCCGATGGCGGTGATCAGCAGCCCGACGGCGCCGGCGATCACCCCCTTGACCAGGTTCTCGCCGGCAAGGCTGGCGGTGATGGTCAGCGCGAACAGCACCAGGGCGAAATAGTCCCAAGGGCCGAACTCGAGGCCGATCCTGGCCAGCGACGGCGCCAGCAGCATCAGGAACACCGCCGAGATCATGCCGCCGAAGAACGATGACCAGACACCGAGGCCGAGCGCCAGGCCGGGCCGTCCCTTGCGCGTCATGGGATAGCCGTCGAAGGTGGTGGCGACGGAACTCGGGGTGCCCGGGATGCCGGTCAGCACGCCGGCCATCAGGCCGCCGGAAAGGCCGCCGACGAACACGCCGATCATGGTCGAAATCCCCTCGACCGGACTCATCCCGAAGGTAAACGGCAGCGTCAGCACCACCGCCATGGTGATGGTGAAGCCGGGAATGGCACCCGTAACCAGTCCGGCGGCGACGCCGAGCGTCATCAGCAGTAGATTCTTGAAATGGAAAACCGCATCGAAGGCGCCGGCGATATTTTCGATGATCATGACCGGTCCCTCAGCGCGGCAGGATTTCGCCCTGGGGCAGGATGACCCCGAGGCCGAATTGGAACAGCGCCCACATGCAGCCGATGGTAACGACTGCAACGACGCCATTGATGATGTAGCTGCGGCGGTTGCTCTCGCCCAGGAACGAGAGCGTCGCGAACACGAAGGCGATGCCGCCGAGCAGCATGCCGAGCCACTTCAGCGAAAACAGGAAGATGCCGTACAGCATGAAACAGCCGACCACGTTGCGGTTTAGGCGGAGCCAGCCCGAGAGACCGCCCGCGGCTTCTTCCTCGGTCGGAGCCGGGTGGGACCCGCGCAACGACTGAACGAGATACAGAAACGACAAGGAACCGAGGAAAATGGTGACCACGCGGGGCCAGATCTTGGCACCGATGATTGCCCCGGGAACGGTTTCATAAAAAAAAGTGTCGACGAAAAGTACGGTGCTGATCGTCAAGAGCAGCAGCGCGATGACGACATCGGCGTTAATGCGATTCATGGCTAGAAAACCAACGGGTTGCGGCGAATGACGAAAAACCCGGTGCCGCCCGGGGGCGGCACCGGGGAATTTCCTCGATCAGCCTTTGAACATGCCGATCTTCTTGGCGACCTTCAGATGCTGTGCGAAGGACGTCTCGAAGAACTTCTTATAATCGGCGTGGTTCTTGAAGACGATCCAGGTGCCGGCGGCGTCCATATGCTTGACGACCGCCGGGTCGGTCATCGCTTTCTCGAACGCGGCTTCATAGTGCTTGATCACGTCGACCGGAGTCCCTTTCGGAACGACGACGCCGCGGTGCAGGCCGTAGACGACGTCAACGCCCTGTTCCTTCATGGTCGGCAGTTCGGGCATCAGGGGATCGCGTTTTTCGGTGGCGATGCCCAGCGCCTTCATGGAGCCTTCCTGGATATACTTCTTGGCGGTCAGGATGTTCATTTCGCCGACGTCCACGTTGTTCGAAAGGATCGCCGTCAGGCGTTCACGCGTGCCTTCATAGGGGATGTACTTGAACTCGGTGCCGGTCTGGTCCTCGATCACCAGATTGAAGAACTGGCTGGTCGAGCCGGTGGTGACACCGACGCCGAGTTTGCCGGGGTTCTTCTTGGCGTAGTCGACAAGGCTCGGCATGTCGTCGAACGGAACCTTGGCATTGGCGCCCAGCACCGAAGGCGTATAGGTCAGAAGCGCCACCGTGTCGAACGCATCCCACGTGAAGTCGACGCGGCCCGCGAGATAGGTCGTGATCTGGCTCTCGTGGATCGCCATCATGGTGCAGCCGTCGGGCTTCGAGCCCCTGACTTCCTTGGCGGCCTTGTTGCCGCTTTGGCCGGAAATGTGAACGATCTGAAGCTGCGGCTTGAAGCCGGATTCGTTGATCGCACGGGCGACGACCTGGAACACCAGATCGGTATCCCCGCCGGGGTTCCATGGCACGACCAGCTTGGCGGTCGAGCACGGAATGTCGGCCGCCTGGGCCGGACCCGAAACCAGTGCAAGGCCGGCGGTAACAGCGGCCGCGAGGCCGATGAATGAACGATTCATATTCTTTTTTCTCCCTAGAAAGGTTCGCCTTTTTCAGGCGCCCTGCGCGGCCTGATGGGTACTTGAACCGCTACAGTTGCAAAAATACTACTGCATGAAATTCGATCTCACTAGTCCTATCGCACACCCGCGCACGAATGTGTTTGAAATCGGTTCTGGATTGTAATTCGATGCCTTCGCCTCAATTTAATAGCCTCAGAAAAATCATAAGAGGGGAACCCCATGCGCGATCTTGAGAAACCCGGCCGCTCGCCGGCATTCGGCAAACACGGGATGGTGGCGACATCGCACGCGATCTCGACCGCCGTCGGTCTCGACATCCTGCGCCGCGGCGGCAACGCCATGGACGCGGCCGTCGCGGCCTGTGCCGTGCAGTGCGTGGTGGAACCGGAATCGACGGGCATCGGCGGAGACAACTTCTGTATCTTCGCGCCGGAAGGCTCGATCAAGGACATGGTGGCCTTCAACGGTTCGGGGCGCGCGCCCGCCGCGGCGACACCGGAATGGTACGCGGAGAAGGGGATGACCACCATCGAGCGTCAGTCGCCGCACGCCGTCATCGTGCCGGGGGTCATCGATGCGTGGGAAACGCTGACGAAGAACCACGGCACGATGGATCTCGCCGAGCTTCTGCAGCCCGCGATCGAATATGCGCGCGACGGCTATCCGGTGTCGTCCCGGGTCTCCACCGATTTCAAGAGCAACGAGGCGTTGCTGAAGGGATGCCCCAACGCGACCCGCGTTTTCATGCCGGCGGGTCGGTTGCCCGAGTGTGGCGAGATGCATCACCAGCCGGCACTGGCGGCGACCCTCGAAAAGATCGTCAAGCAAGGCCGCGACGCGTTCTATACCGGCGAGGTCGCCGAGGATATCGTCTCGTTCCTGCAATCGCACGGCGGCCTGCACACGCTTGAGGATTTCAAGGCGGCGGCCGGCGAGTACGTGACGCCGATCTCGACCAGCTACCGCGGCTACGACGTCTATGAATGTCCGCCGAACGGCCAGGGCGTGATCGCGCTGCTGCTTTTGAATATGCTCAAGGACGTGCCGACCGACGGCGTCGACCCGATCTCGGCCGAGCGTCTGCACATGGAGATCGAATTCGGCCGTCTCGCCTACCAGGACCGGAATATCTTTGTCGCCGACCCGAATAAGGCCGACGTCCCGACGGACTGGCTGCTTTCGGACGCGCACGCGAAGGAACTGGCGGCGCACTTCGATCCGGGCAAGGCCCTCGATCCGCTGCCGCCGGTCTCCGCCCCCGTCAACGAGAGCACGGTCTATATCTCTGTCGTCGACAAGGACCGCAACGCCTGCAGCTTCATCAACACGCTGTTTTCGAACTTCGGCACCGGCCTGCTGGCGCCGAAATCGGGTGTGATGCTGACCAACCGCGGCCAGGGTTTCACGCTGGAACAGGGGCACCTCAACTGCATCGCGCCGAACAAGCGACCGCTCCATACCATCATCCCCGGCATGGTCGGCGACGGCGACAGGGCGGTCATGCCGTTCGGCGTCATGGGCGGGCAGTACCAGTCGTTCGGCCACATGCAGTTCCTGACCAAGCTTTTGGACTTCGGCATGGACATCCAGGAAGCGCAGGACGCGCCGCGTGTGTTCCCGATCTCGGGCTCGATGGAGGTCGAGATGGAAGGGACGATCCCGGCCGAGACCATCGCCCGGCTCGAGAAGATGGGCCACAAGCGCATCAAGCCGGCCAAGCCCATCGGCGGATCCCAGGCGATCTGGATCGACTGGGAACGCGGCATCCTCACCGGCGGCTCGGAACCCCGCAAGGACGGCTGCGCGGTCGGGTACTGACGTTCCTGCGGTCCGGCGTGTTGCTCGTCCTTCGAGACGCGCTTTGCGCTCCTCAGGACGAGGTCTTCTTGTTTCTTCCTCATCCTGAGGAGGCCGCAGGCCGTCTCGAAGGATGTGGGGTGACGAGTGAGTGTTGAAAGCCCGCGCCGCTTCCCCCAAACTCCGGCCATGAGCGACGAAGAGTTTTCCAAGATATCCTGCGACATCGACCTCGACGGGGACGGTAAGCAGAACGGTTGCATGGTCATTCCGTGGTCCCGGGATGAATCCTCATGGGGATCGATTCCGATGCCGATCACCGTGATCGCCAACGGCGACGGTCCGACGGTGCTGTTTACCGGCGCCAACCACGGCGACGAATACGAAGGGGCGATCGCGCTCACCAAGCTGCGCGCCAGCCTGGACGCCAGGGACGTCCGTGGCCGGGTGATCATCGTCCCGGCGCTGAACCTGCCCGCGTTCCGCGCCGGCAAGCGCACCTCGCCGATCGACGGCGGCAACATGAACCGGTCGTTTCCGGGCGACGCGCGCGGCACCATCACCGAGATGATCGCGCACTTCGTGACTACGCGCCTGATCAGGCGTGCCGACGTGGTCGTCGATATCCACGCCGGCGGACGGTCGATGAACCTGCTGCCGATGGGCATCATCCACGACCTGCCGGACGAAAAACAGATGTCGGCGACGCTGGCGGCGCTCAAGGCCTTCGCCGCGCCCTACGGCATGATCCTGACCGAGCTGGACGCGGTCGGGATGATCGACACGGTGGTCGAAGAAGCGGGCAAGGTCTTCGTCTCCACCGAGCTGGGCGGCGCCGCGACGGCGACGGTCGAAACCATCGCCGTCGCCGAACGCGGCATCATGAACATCCTCAAGCACACCGGCGTGGTCGCGGGCGAACCGGACATCCCGGCACCGTCGAAGCTGATCCACACGCCCAGGGGCGGCTGTTTCATCGGCGCGCGCACGGACGGTTTGTTCGAGATCTGCAAGGACCTGGGCGAACACGTCAAGAAAGGCGACGTTATCGCCCGCGTGCACTATCTGGAGGACCCGGACCGGACGCCCACGGAACTGGTTGCGGAAATTCCCGGCCAGATCGTCTGCCGTCACATGCCGGGCCTGATTCAGCGCGGCGATTGCGCCGCCGTCATCGCCGAGCCCTGGACGGGATAGGGCGCGGCCGATGAGCGCCGAGCGTCCCGTGACCCTGACCGACGTCCGTGACGCCGCGGCGCGCCTCGCCGGGCGGGTGACGCGGACGCCGCTCCGGCTCTCGCCGTACCTGACCGAGCATTTCGGGCACACGGTCAAGCTCAAGCTCGAAACCATGCAGGACACCGGCGCGTTCAAGATCCGCGGCGCCACCAACGCGCTTCTGTCGCTTTCGGACGAGCAACGTGCGCGCGGCGTGATCGCGGTTTCGACCGGCAACCACGGCCGCGGCGTCGCCTTCGCGGCCAAAGCGCTCGGCGTCACCTGCGCGATCTACATGTCGGAACTGGTGCCGGCCAACAAGGTCGACGCGATCCGCAAGCTGGGCGCCGAGGTGGTGATCGCCGGCCGTTCGCAGGACGAGGCCGAGGTTGCCGCCATGGACCGGATCGACAAGGACGGACTGACGTACCTTCATCCGTTCGATACGCCGCCGGTGATCGCCGCGCAGGGGACCATCGGCCTCGAAATCCTCGAGGATATGCCGGATGTCGCCAACGTGCTGGTGCCGCTTTCCGGCGGCGGCCTGTTCGCCGGGATCGCCGTCGCCATCAAGACCCTCAGGCCTGATACGCATCTGGTCGGCATCACCATGGACCGGGGCGCGGCGATGATCGAAAGCCTCGCCGCCGGCAAGCCGGTCGCGGTCGAGGAGGTGGAGAGCCTGGCCGACAGCCTCGGCGGCGGCATCGGGCTCGAAAACAAACACACGTTCGACATCACGCGGCGCCTGATCGACGAGACGCTTTTGCTGACGGAAGACGAAATCGCGGCGGCCATGCGCACGCTCTTCCGCGAGGACCGCATCGTCGCCGAAGGCAGCGCCGCGGTCGGCGTCGGCGCCCTGATGTCGGGCAAGCTGAGCCTCGCGCCGGGCCCGACGGCCATCGTCGTCAGCGGCTGCAACGTCGATATGGAGCGGTTTTTGGAGATCGTGAATTGAGGCTCGCATGACCGGTACCATACCCCCCGTCATCGACGAAACCGCACTCCGCGATACGGTCAAACTCGACCTCGACGTGATTGACTGCGTCGCCGACGCGTTCACGGCCTTGAGCGCCGGCAACGCGATCATGCCGCCGATCCTGCGCCTCGACATCCCGGAGAAGCACGGCGAGGTCGATATCAAGACCGCCTACGTCGAGGGTTTCGACGGCTTCTGCGTGAAAATGAGCACCGGGTTCTTCGAGAACGCCAAACTGGGTTTGCCGTCGCTCGGCGGTATGATGACGGTGCTTGATGCCGGAACCGGGCAGGTCCGTGCCGTGCTACTCGATAACGGCTACCTGACCGATATCAGGACCGCCGCAGCGGGCGCCGTCGCCGCCCGGCATCTCGCGCCCGAGGGGCCGGTCCGCGCCGGCATCGTCGGCACGGGGCTGCAGGCGCGGCTGCAATTGCAGGTCCTGTCGCTGGTCCGCGGGATCGCCGAAGTCCGGGTCTGGGGCCGCGATCCGGCCAAGGCGAACGCATTCGCGAAAGACGTGCCGTTTGATGTCGAGGTCATCGCCGACGCCGACGACCTGATCCGTGCCTCCAACGTCGTCGTTACCACGACGCCCGCCACGGCGCCGCTGTTTTCCGCGGCGGCGGTGCAGCCCGGCACGCACATTACCGCCATGGGTTCGGACGCGCCCGGCAAGAACGAGCTCGATCCGGCGATCTTTACGATGGCCAATCTGGTCATCTGCGACTCGCCTGAGCAATGCGCCGACTGCGGCGAGCTTCGCAGTGCGCGCGCGGCGGGATTCGAGGGTGCCGTCGTCGAACTCGGCCACGTGACGGCCGGAACGCACCCGGGCCGTACGGACACGGATCAGATCACCGTTTGCGATCTCACGGGCTGCGGCGTGCAGGACACCGCGATCTCGGATCTGGCTGTGAAGCGGTTGGTAAACGCCTAGTCGACGGTCCAGCCGACCCGGTAAAGCGTCATCGGTTCCGGCACGCCCTTCATGGCGAACTTGCCCGCGTCCTCGAACTCGATGCCCTGACCTTTCGAGAGTTCACGGACGTTATCGGTGACGAAGACCTCGCCCTCTCCGGCCTTGTCGCAAACCCGGGCCGCGAGCTGTACGGTGGTGCCGAAGAAATCGTCCTCTTCCTGCACCGCCTCGCCGGCGTTGAGGCCCATGCGCACACGGACCAGCAGGGCATCGCCGTCGGCGTTGTGTTCGGCGAGCGACTCCCTGATCTGCATCGCCGCGCGCACGGCGTTGGCGGCCGAAGTAAAGCTCGCCATGATGCCGTCGCCGGTGTGCTTGACTTCCTTGCCGTAGTGCGACGCCAGTGCCGTGCGGACGATGGCATTGTGGATGCGCACCACTTCCTGGGCGCCGTAGTCGCCGCGCTCATGCGTCATCTGCGTCGAGCCGACGAGGTCGGTGAACATGATGCAGACGATGCCCTGCGACTGGGCGCGGGCCGCGGAATCGGACGTCCACAGATTTATCGTATCGGCGAAATCGTCGAAGGCTTTCGGATCGCCCTCGATGGTTTTGCCCATCGTATTCCGCCCGGCATTGATCATCATCCGGTAACGCTCCTGGGAGCGGTATTCCGCGTAGTTGCGGCAGAACGCGTCGACGCGTTCCTCGGTGTTGCCGAGTGCGCCGACTGCCTCACGCACCAGCACGAACCGCTGCACGCCCTTGAGCCCGGCGTGCTCGCCGTAGCGTTCCGCCGCGCCGGCGCCGAACAGGTTGAGCCCGAAGCTGACGTGCTGGTTCATGCGCGGCACTTCGTCCTTGATGGCGGCGAGCGAGTTGGCGAGGAACTCCAGCACGGCACGGCGCATCTGCTCGGACATGCTGACGTTCTTGGGCTCGGTGGTTTCCTTTTCCTTGGGGGAGGCGTCTTGGGTGCCGTCGTCCTCGTCCGTCACCGACGGCACAGGCGCTTCGCTTATGGGGCGGCGCGGCAGTGCGGGTTCCTCGTCGTAGACGCGTTTGCGCCCGGGTACCGCCGCCGGTACCGACGGTACTGCCGGGACCGGCACGGGATCGGGTACCTGATCCATGATATCCTGGTATTCGCGGTAGACGCGGGTCATCAGGACGCCCGCCGAAAACAGAAACACCAGCAGCGTCGTGCCGAGGATGCCGTTCTGGATTGCCTGGGAGCCGAGGTCCATGTTGCTGCCGAGGCTGCGGATACCGGCCGAGATCGGGACGAACAGGACCGCCGTGATGCCGAACGCGATCGCCACCGCGCCGGCGATCCTGGCGGCGGTACGCATCGGATCGGGCGCTTCCACGGGTTCCTTCGGCGGCGGCGCGATCCGGGGCTCGGGCGCCGGTGCCGGTCCGTCCGCCGGTTCGTCGATATAGGACTGCACGAGCCCCGGATCGGGCGCGTCGATATCGAGGTCCTTGGGCGGCTCGCCGGAACCCGCCGCCTTGGCGGCCTTTTTCATCTGCCGCTGGACGTTGGCCATCTTGTTGAGGTGCGGGCTGATCCAGGCAAGGGTCTCGAGCGGCGGACGGCCCGAGCCGTACTCGACCACCGACATGGCGCGGACGCCGTCGAAGCCGCCGTTCCTGTCCAGATCGGCGGCGCGCAGAACGGCCGCGTCCTTGTCCTCGCCCCCGACGGTTTCATAGCGGCGCCAGCGACCCCCTTGGCGCACATAGATGTCGAAATGTGTCGGCGTCACCTAGATATCCTCGACGTTTGACGCTTTATACCGCCCCCGTTTGCGATCAACAACTTACGGCATTTTACGCGTTTCAGGATCATTTTCTTGACCTTGCAACGTAGCCGCGGCCGAGCCGCAAGCGCCCCGCGCTGATCGTAGATGTGTCTCCCGCGCGGATTCGGTTGCGGCGAAATCGCGACCGCCTTTAAGTGGAGCATCAGGATTGCCTGATAAAGATCAAGACACGACCCGCTCTTGCGGGAAGATTCCGGAGACGGGCCGCAACGGCCGGGCGGCAGCCATCCCCCCGTTGTAAGTTGCCGCAGAAAGGCATGGGTGCACCCGTCTCCGGTTCTTTGTCCCCCGCACGTTGACGGACGGCGTGCACGGGCGCACCTTTCCGCGTGATGCGGAATCTCGGCTCTATCTTCGTGGCGATTTTCGCCGTCGCATTCGCGCCGGAACCGGCACGGGCAACGGACGCCGCCGATGTGCTTCGCCCCGTGCTCGATATCGCCTGCGAAACACCTTACAGCGACCCGCAGCGCTTTCGCCGCGCTATCGACGGCGTCCGGCTGATCGAACACGACGTCGACAGTTTCCGTGGCGCGCCCGGCCGGGCAAAGACGGCGATGCTGCTCAGGGACGGCCGCCGGCTTGAGGTCAGCGTGCTGTTCCCAGGCGGGCAACTGCGCAAGATCGACGTCGAACTGCACGATGACAAACCGCTGTTCAGCGTTTCCCTCGACAACGGCTGCCGCATCAACCAGGCGCGGGAAGTCGTCTACGGCGCGGGCGGGGCGGCACAGTCGATCCGCGTCTATGCCGGCGACCTGGGCACGGTCACGGATGAGATCGCGCTCAACCCGGCGGTGCCGGATGCCGCCGATCCCGGCGGCGTGACGGTCGGCCTGATCGACAGCGGCGTCAACTACACCATCGAACCGTTCAGGAACCGGCTCGCGCGCGATGACGAGGGAAAACTGATCGGCCGCGACTTCTGGGACGGCGACGACAGGCCGTTCGACATCGATACCGGGCGGACGCCGTTCTTCCCGCTGCATCACGGCTCGGCGGTGATGAGCGTGCTGATCCGGGAGGCGCCGATGGTGCGTGTGATCCCGGTCCGCTACCCGCGCCCGGACATGGCGAAGATGGCCGATGCCGTCGCCTGGCTTGCCGACAAAGGCGTCCGCGTCGTCAACCTGGCGATGGGGTCCAACAGCCGCGAAGAGTGGCAGGCGTTCAACGAGGCGGCGCGCCAACATCCGCGCATGCTGTTCATCATCTCCGCCGGCAACGACGGCCGCGACATCGACCGCGACCCGGTCTATCCGGCGGCGCTGGGTCTTGCGAACGCCATCGTCGTGACGTCGTCGGAGCCGGACGGCCGGCTCGCGCGCGGTTCGAACTTCGGCGCCCGCAGCGTCGACATCATGACCCCCGGCGAGCGCATTCCCGTCACCGATCACCGCGGCGCGCCGGGCAAGGCGTCCGGCTCCAGTTTCGCTGTGCCGCGCATCACCGCGCTCGCGGTCAGGGCGCTGGCGGCAAACCCGGACTGGCACGGACCGGAACTCCGGGACTGGATTCTGAAACGCGCGCGGCCGCTTTCAGGTCCCAAGCAGACACGCTACGGCTGGATTCCCGATCCGCTCGACGGGCCGTAACCATGCTCAGTTGAGTTTCGGCGGCGGCGGCGGGTTCTCGTAGAACCGTTTTGCCGGCGGCGCCATCTGCGGCAGTTCCGTTTCGATGGTCTTCATGGCGCGGTCGGCCAGGGCCTGATCGCCACCCCAGATTCCCGCCTGTAGCGCGAGGCGCAGTATCTGCGGATCGGCCGGCATGAATTCGAGGGCGTGATAGAGGATCGGGATTTCGTCGGCGAAGCGTCCGGCGATGTGATAGGTCACGGCCAGCGAGATCACCGAATTGGGTGCGTTCGGATCGAGCCGGTGCGATGCCTCCAGCATGCGGAGCGCCCGGTCCAGATCGCGCCGGGTGCCGAACAGTTTACCCGCTTCATCCATCAGTTGCCGGTTCGAGGTGGCGAGGCACGCATCCTCGATTTCTATGGCGTCCTCCTTGTCGAGGCGCCCCGTCGACGCACGTACGGCGTCGAGCCGTTCGACGCAGCGCACGTAGGCGCGGCCGATGCGTTGCGACTCGTCGGCCTTTTCGGGCGCGGTCGATGCCTGTAGCCGGTTCAGTTCGGCAACCGCGATCGCCTCGTTGCGGCCTTCGCCGCCCGACGCGACGATACCGACCAGTCTGCCCTGGGCATCGACCAGGGCACCGCCGGAATTGCCGGGCAGCGAACGCGCGTTGTGATGCAGCCTGGCCAGCGGCGTATCGGCGCGCGGCACGATCAGGCGGCCCGGTGCATAGACCCGGATCGCCTGGCGTCCGACGTCGAAGCCGATGACGAACAGGTCGGTCTCCATGGTCGGCGTGACGTTGTGTGCGAGCACCGGGGCCGCGACGTCGGCGGCGACCAGGCCCACCAGATCGCCCGGATAGCTTGTGGGCGCGACCCTCGCCTCGACGGTCGTGCCGTCGGCCAGCGTCACTTTCGCCGCCGGATTGTCGGCGACCATGTGGCGGTTGGTGACGAGCAGGCCGTCGCCGATGACGACGGCACTGCCGACCGGTTCGAACGACGAGATCATGACGACGCTCTCGGCGGCCTTGCAGACCGGCGCGGGGGCGTCGCACGACTGCGCGTGTGCCGGCGCCGCTAGGGCGATCCAGAGTAGGAAGACACCGGTAATCGATGAGTGCCGCATGATCAGAGGATACCCTGGCCGCGCGCCCAGACAAGAACCCCGAAGGCGCCGGCGGCGCTGAGGGTGCCGATGCCGATGTGCCGCTTGAACGCGAAGAACATGACGAAGCCGAACACGGTCGCGCCCAACCGGTCAACCAGTTCGGTTTCCTCCAGGACGCCGACCGGCAGGAACAGGATGCGCGAGATCAGCGCCGACAGAAGGCCGTAGGCGACGCACGCGACCCACTGCAGGCCCGGGCTTTCCGGATCGATACGCGCCGCGATCATGGTGCCCATGCCGCGCCACAAGTACGTGACGGCGATGGCCGTGACCAGCAGCGGCCAGACACCCCATGTGGCGGGATCGGTGACGGCGCCGCTCATGACCGCTGCCTCAGATAGCGGTCGGTGAAGTACCCGACGCTGCCGGCGATGACGCCGGCGACGGGCAGGCTCCAGTCCGGTGTCAGCAGATAGACCGGCGGGCCGCAGACGGCTCCGGCGGCGAACGCCAGCAACCCGGCGCGGGCGCGCATGGCGGCGAACACGAAGGCGAAATAGATCGGGTTCAGGAACACCAGCGTCACTGTGACGTAGAACGGCAGGGTTTCCGCCAGCAGGTAACCGACGGAAACGCCGCCGGCGCCGGCGATCAGGCACAGCGTCGAGAACCCGGCATAGAAGGGGCCGCGTTCGTCGGGCGATAGCTCCGGCACCCGGCGCATCAGGCCGACCCAAGTGTTGACCGACATGAACTGGACCCAGAGGTAGCGCAACCGCCAGCCGCTTTTCGAGCCGCGGAACAGCGGCGCCAACGAAATGCTCATCGGCAGGAAGCGCATATTGGCGAGCGAAACACCGATCAGCATCGAAACGACCGGGGCGCCCAGCAGCATGTACTCGATGAACGCGACCTGGCCCGGCAGTCCCCAGATACCGAGGGTGGAGACGATGGCGACGGCCAGGCTCATGTCCGCCGAATGCACCAGCGCGCCATAGCCGACCATGCTGGCGGCGACCATAAACGCGGGCAGGCTGAAACCGTCGCGAAGTCCGAGACGGAACAACGGCCAGACGGCAATCTCCTGATTTTCATTAGCGGATATGGCGGGCCCCTTTTTCTGACCAGCCATGCTGTCGCATGGAGCGGGATCCTTCAAATCCCCAATTTTCCTGCATAAAACTTAAAAACGAGACGATTCATTGCGATAAATTGCCAAAACTACTCAAAACTGCTTTGCTTTCCCTGTCGTTACAACGAAGGGGAGGGTCACATGCCTGACGGGGAACCGTTGTCACACATCATTCCGCCCGATACGAGTTCGGCGCTCGGCAAGGGCATGACCGTCCTTTCCGCGATCCTGACGGCGGAAAAGCCGCCAAGCCTGAACGATATCGCGATGCGCACCGATCTGCCGCGGCCGACCGTGTTCCGCGTCGTCAGGCAGTTGGAAGAGACCCTGATGATTACGCGGGCGCCGGACGGCGACAAGTATCTGGTCGGGCCGAACCTGCTGTCGCTGGCGACGGATGCGATGTCGGCCTTCATGCACGCGTCGCCGGTGCGCGCCATCCTGTCCGGGCTGGTTCACGAGGTGGGCGAGACCTGCAATCTCGGCGTGCTGGATCGCGACAGCGTCGTCTATATCGACCGCGTCGAATGTTCGTGGCCGCTCCGGCTGCAGATGGGGGTCGGCACGCACGTGTCGCTGCATGCCACGGCATTGGGAAAATTGCTGGTCGCGCACCTGCCGACCCGCAGCCGCCGGCGTATCGTCAGCGCCGCGCCGCTGGAACAATTCACCGAATACTCGATTACCGATCCCAAGGCGCTCGAAGCCGAGTTCAAGATGATCCGGCGCCAGGGCTACGCCTGCAACAGCGAGGAAAACACCATCGGCATCATCGGCATCGCGGTGCCCGTGTTCGATGCCCGCAACCGCGTCGTGGCGGGCCTTTCGCTGCATGCGCCGGCGGCGCGCATGTCGCTGCAAATGGCGGTTTCCAAGCTCGACCGTCTGCGCGATACGGCACGCCAGATCGAACAGATCATGCGCGAACTGGTGGAAGCGCCGGACCTGGAAAAGGATGCGGCGGAATGAGTCTGACGCCGGAACAGCGCGGTAACCTGACGCTGGTGACGGGTGTGATCGGTGCCGACACGCATATCGTCGGCAACCGCATCCTGTCGATGGCGCTGGAGAAGGAAGGCTTCAAGGTGGTGGCGCTGGGGGCGCTGACGCCGGCCGAGGATTTTATCAAGGCGGCCATCGAAACGGCGGCCGACGCGATCCTGGTGTCGTCGCTCTACGGACAGGGCGAACTGGACTGCCGCGGCTTCAAGGACATGTGCATCGAAGCGGGACTGGATGACGTTACGCTCTATGTCGGCGGCAATCTTGTGGTCGGCAAGCAGGTCTGGGAGGACGTCGAGCAGCGCTACCTGGATATGGGCTTCAACCGCGCCTTTCCGCCCGGCACCCGCACGCCGGACGTGGTCCGGATGCTGGACGAGGATCTATGCGAAAAGGCCGGGGGTGCCGCGGCATGATGGGCGCGAGCGCGCTTCTGATCGACTTCGGCAGCACCTACACCAAGTTGCGGGCCATTGACCTCGACGCCGGCACCATCCTCGGCGCCGGACAGGGGCCGTCGACGGTGACCAGCGACGTCAACGCCGGCCTCGACGCCGCGCTCGCCGATCTCGAGAGCCGGCTCGGCGAATTGCCGGATTTCACGCACCGGCTCGCATCGTCGTCCGCGGCGGGTGGGCTCGCCATGATCACCGTCGGCCTCGTCAAGGAACTAACCGCCGAGGCGGCGCGGCTGGCGGCGCTCGGCGCCGGCGCCAAGCTGATCGGCGCGCACGCCTACAAGCTCACCGACAAGGACGCCCGGGAGATTGCGGCGCAGAAACCGGACATTCTGTTGCTTGCCGGCGGCACCGACGGCGGCAACGAGGAAACCATCCGCTGGAACGCCGACAAGCTGGCCGCCGCCGGGCTTGCGTGCCCGGTGATCGTCGCCGGCAACCGCGTGGCCGCCGATGATGTGGCGGCAACATTGCACGGCGCAGGGATCGACGCACGCATCGCCGGCAACGTGATGCCGGCGTTCAACGTCCTCGACGTTGAACCGGCGCGTGCGGCGATCCGCGAGGTGTTCATCGAGCGGATCGTGCACGCCAAGGGGATCGACAAGGCCCAGGCGCGCTTCGACGCGGTGCTGATGCCGACACCCGCCGCCGTCATGGACGGGGCGCGGCTGCTGGCCGGGGGCAGCGAGAATTATCCCGGCTGGGGCGATCTCGTGGTGGTCGATGTCGGGGGCGCGACGACGGACGTGCATTCCATTGCTTCGGGCGCGCCCGCGGACGGCGGCGTCGTCCAGTACGGGCTGCCCGAGCCCTATGCCAAACGCACGGTCGAGGGCGATCTGGGCATGCGGCACAACGCGCGCACTATCGTCGAGACGGCTGGTATCGATGCGTTCGCCCGTGAGACGGGTTTCACGGCGGACGATATCGGGGGGTTTCTGGACGCCATCGAGGCGGATGTGGAACGCCTGCCGCAGACGGACGCGGAACGCGGCTTCGACGCGGCGCTGGCCCGGAGCGCCGTCGCCCGCGCCATGAAACGCCATGCCGGCAGCATCGAAACCAAGCAGACATACACGGGGCCGGTGACGGTTCAGTACGGCAAGGACCTGACCGGTGTCGCGACCGTCATCGGCACCGGCGGCGTGCTGGTGCACGGCGACGGACCGGCGGAGATTTTGCGCGCCGGCCTGTTCGACACGGAAGACGCGCAGTCCCTGCGCCCCAGGAAACCGGCGCTGCTGATCGATACCGCCTATGCGCTCTATGCCGTCGGCCTGCTGGCCGGTGTCGCGCCCGACGCCGCGCTCCGTTTCGCGCACAATAACATCGCCGGTAATACGGCGTCCCGGAAGGAAGGTATCCATGGACGGTCACCCGCAGCCTGACCCGGACGGTCTCGAATTCTCGGCCGAACGCATCCCAGACGACGTGTTCGATGCGATGCGCGAGAAGAACCTCGCGCGCTGGCCCACGGGGGCCGAGATCGACCTCGAGGAAGCGGCCGCCTATCACCTTGCGATGCCGAAGCACAAGCAACTCGGCTGGGTGATGCGCAAGGCCGACGAGGAAGGGCGCTGCCTGACCCAGCCGCGCGGCGGCTTCGGCACGCTGGAACTGCAAAAGGAACTGATGGTCTGCCTCGACAAGGAAGGCCACGCCGACATCGTCCCGACGACGACCGACAGTTACACCCGGAACGAACAGTGGGAGAACGCAGCCAACGGTGTCGAGGAATCGAAGAAGGCCGGGCGTTCGATGCTCAACGGCTACCCGATGGTCAACTACGGGCCCAGGGCGACGCGTGCACTGATCGAGGCCATCGACAAACCGGCCATCGTGCTGTCCGGGACGTCGATGCCGCGCCTGACGTCGGAGGTCGGTTTCGCGGCGGGCTATTCCGGATACCTCGGTTCCGGGCTCGCCTATACTGCGTCCTACACCAAGGAAGTCACCATCGAGCAGGGCATCCGCAACTATCAGTACCTGGACCGGCTCGCGGCGCGCTATCAGGAACTGGGTGTCGAACTGCACCGGCGCCAGCCCGGGTTTCTGACCGGCACCAACATTCCGCCGTCCATCGCGATCCTGACCTGCATCATCGATACGCTCTTGGCGGTCGGGCAGGGGGTGAAGAACTACGGGCTCGAGCTCGGTCAAACCCTGCACCTGGTGCAGGACGCGGCGGCCATCAGAATGGCCCGGGAACTGACGCAGGAATACCTGCAAAAGCTCGGCCATACGGACATCTTCACACCGGTGACGTCATTGCACTGGATGGGCGCCTGGCCCTACGACGACGCGCAGTGCGAGGCGCTGGTCGCCTACGGCGGCACGCTGGCGGCGATCGGCGGGGCTGTCAGCGTGACCACGAAATCGTCGCACGAGGCGTTCGGCATCCCGACGCCCGAAGCCAACGCGGCGGGGCTGCGCTCGACCCGCATGGCGATCTATCTGGCGCGGCACATCCGCCTCGACGACATGCCGGAATTCAAGACGGAATGCGACATGATCGCGCGCGAAGTGCGTCCGGTCATGGACAAGGTGCTGGAGATGGGTGACGGCGACGTCGCCATCGGCACGGTCCGCGCCTGCGAGGCCGGCGTCATGGACATTCCCTGGTCGCCCAGCAACTTCATGAAAAGCCGGGTCATGCCGGCCCGCGATGCCGACGGGTATCTGCGCATCTTCGACTGCGGCGAGATGCCGATTCCGAAGGACGTCATGGACTATCACCACGAGCGGCTGCGCGAGCGCGCCGAGCGCGACAACCTGCCGTTCGATCACGAGTTGGCGGTGTCCAGCGTTTACGAGCTTTCGGAAAACCTCGACACCCTGATCCCGTTCCCGTGGGCGGCGGAATAACCGCGAACGTTAGAGTCTATTTAAATGGGCTCTAGCTCGCCGGACGTTCCGACGAAGCGCCGGTGGCCTCGGCGTACTTTTCGCGGCTCTCACGGATCAGATCCAGCGCCTCGCGGGAATAGTCGATCACCACGACGATCTGCGTGACGGTTTCGCCGTCGTTCGAGAGCGGCAGCCGGACCAGACTGTGCGAATGCATGTAACCGCCGGCGGCCAGAAACGAGTAGTGCCATGCTAAGGGGGTCTTTTGTTCGATGACCTTCCGGTGATCGGCGAGGACCTGGTCGCCGAAACCGGGAGGGGAAAGATCGTGCGGATGTCTGGACGTCATGTCCTCGCCGTGGATTTCCGTCATCTTGCTGCCCCAGTAACGGAAGATACTCTTTTCCAGCGGTTCGTGGACATCGATGACCAGCGTCGTCGGCAGCAGGTTCGACGGAATGCGAACCAGTTCGAATTCCGTCCACGTCGGCGCCATGCGTCCGTTCCTCAAACCGTTCCAATAGTCGTGAACGGATTTGAGGCCCGACGACAGGTCGCCGACGTCGACGTTGACGATGCGCATGGACTCCGAAATCGAAATACCCTCCCCCGGGAAGGCATTATGCGGGTAATCACCGGTGAAAATAAAGATGCTGGATTCGCGTTGTCCGGCGGCGCGTCCTCACATCCCCAGGACGGCGCGCCGGATCATGTTGAGCCCGACGACGAAGATCGTCATCAACAGAATCTTGCGGAACAGGATCTCGTTGATGAAGCGGCGGATACGCTCGCCGATCAGGATGCCGGCCATGGCGGGGACGCAGGCGGCTATCGACAGCCACAGCCGGTCGCCGGCCAGCATGCCGTTGTTGAAGTAAAAGATGACCAGCGGCACCGCACCCAGCAGGTAAAGCCCGGTGATAGAGGCCACCCACATGTCCTTGTCCATCCTCAGCATGAACAGGAACATCATGATCGGCGGCCCCCATACGGTCGTCAGTCCGCCCATCAGACCGGCGATGGCGCCGGCGATGGGCCCGAGAATCTTTTCCGCGCGCGGACCGAGCGGCGCGGCGTCCGGCTTGTAGAACTGTGAGATCGAGAACACCAGCGCCGTCACGCCGATGGCGGCGAACAGGACCCATGTCTCGACCACCGTGATCAGCAGGGACCCGATATAGAGGCACACCAGAAACACGGTGCCCATCAGCCAGAACCGCCTGACCGGCTTGAGGATGTTCCCGGCGCCGAACATCTGCCAGATGTTGGTGACGACGATGGGGAAGCACAGCATGGTGAGGCCGATCCGCGGTTCGACGAAATTGAGCGCGATGGAAAGCGTGACGATGGGAAGCGCGACGCCGCTGATGCCCTTGGCGAGACCGCCCGCGAAAATCGAAGCCGCAAGAAGCGTGACGATGTCGGTCGGCAGGCCGAACACGCGTCAGCCCTCGCCGATCAGGACCGAGTCCCTGACGAAACGGCCGTGTTCGGCGAGCGCGGGCGCGGCAGCCGGCAGCCGGACGGCGCCGTTCTCCACCCGCATGGGATCGGCGAAGAGCGGTTGCGTCTGTTTCAGAAAGCCGTTCATTTCGCCCGCATTATCGATCATCTGGTGGGCGACACAACATTCCATCCAGCAGCCGAGGTCGCTGGCGACGCCGTTGCCGAGCACCGGCTGCATCTCGAGATCGCGGATCAACTGCAATTGTTCCATCAGGTTATCGAGACTGCCGGCCTTCATCAGCTTGAGCTTGATGTAGCTGACGCCGCCCATGTCCGCGGCGCGCTCGATCTCGCGCGGCCCGTAGATGCTCTCGTCCAGCATGAACGGCACGTTGGTCGCTTCGGCGATGGCCCTGGCGGCGTCCCAGTCGTCCATGTGGCAGGGTTGCTCCAGCAGTTCGACGGCCGCCGGGTCGACGCTGGACGCGTACTTCACGCCGTCCTCCTTCGAATATCCCTGGTTGCCGTCGATGCGGATGCTGACGCCGTCGGGCAGGCACGACTGAATGAACGCGGTCCGTTTCAGATCGTCGTCGACATCCCAGCCGATCTTGACCTTGATGGTCTTGTAGCCGGCGGCGGCATGGGCCGCGATTTCCTTTTCGATGTCCGCCTCTTCGGCGGCGCTGAGAATCGCCAGCAGCGGCACATCGATACCGTCGCCCGGCGCCAGTAGCTGATGGCTCTCAAGCATTTCGATGGCGGTGACCAGGGCGGTAACCGTGAACGGCGCATCGTGATGGTGTTCGAGCGCGCTGGCTTTCGCCGCTTCGAACGAGCCGCCGGGCATGGTGGCGGCGACCTGCTGCGCCGCCTGCCAGCAGCCGTCGATGGTTTCGGGCGTGTAGCCGGTGAGGATCGTCGCCTCGCCGAAACCGGACCGGCCGTCATCGCCGATGACTTCGGCGATGACCGTGTCGAACGCGGTGACGGGGCCGAAGGCGAGCTTGTAGGGCACCGTCAGCGGTATCTGCAGACGCTCAAGGCGTATCCCCCGGATACGGTCGGTCGGCATGTGCGGTTTCTCCCTTGCCCGTCATCCGGACCGGTTGCTTCCGGCCCGACGGCTCCCTACCATCGTCAGCATATTGGAGAAGAAAGGTGCGGTCATGCCCCGAGGAATAGATCATCTCGTTTTGTGCGTTGAAGACCTGAAAAAGGCGCGGGCGCATTATGAAAAGCTCGGCTTCACCATGACGCCCCCGGCCCAGCACCCGTTTGGAACCGGCAACACGCTGGCGCAGTTGGACGGCTGTTTCCTCGAGGTGCTCGCCGTGACCAGACCCGAGGACATCACGGAAGCCGATGCCGAAAATTTCTCGTTCGCGGCGTTCAACCGGGATTACCTCGAAAGCCGGCAAGGCATGTCGATGCTGGTGCTCGACAGCGCCGACGAAAAAGCCGACCGCGCCGAGTTCCTGGAAAAGGATCTTCGGGTGTATGCGCCGTTCGAGTTCCAGCGCCTCGCCAAGCTGCCGGACGGCAGCGAGCAGACGGTGGGATTCTCGCTGACGTTCCTCGCCGACGCGAGCCTGCCGGACATGGCGTTTTTCACCTGCAAGCAGTGGCGGCCCGACCTGTTCTGGAAGGCGGACTACCAGAAACATGCCAACGGTGCCGAAACCGTCGACGAGGTGTTCGTGGTGACGCCCGAACCGGCCGAACCGATCCAGTTCCTGGCGGCCTTCGCCGACGCCACGGATTTTGAGACCGACGAGGGCATCGCGCGGATCCGAACAACGCGTGGCACGCTGGGTGTCTATACGCCGGTGGCGTTCGAAGCCCGGTTCCCGGGCGCGTTCGCGCCGACCGGCCTCACGTCGCCGTGCTTCGCCGGGTTTGCGGTCAAGACCGCGGACCCGGATGCCGCCGCCAGGCTTTGGCGCGACGCCGGCCTCGAGGTGCGCGAGACGGATGGGCGCCCCTGGTTGCATCCGGACGATGCCTGCGGTTGCGTGATCGCCGCCGTTTAACGTGATAAAAAATCATGTATATATATGATAAATCAATATAAATTCATGTTTTACGCTGGCTTGATGCGGCCGCGGGGCGTATAACCGTGCCATGAGCAACACCATTCACGTCTCGGTCTGGCGCGGTGCGGAAGAGGGCGAGTTCCAGTCCTTCGAGGTGCCCCGCCAGCCGTCGCAAACCGTTCTCGACGTCATCACCTATATCCAGCGCAACATCGATCCGACGCTGAGCTACCGCTTCGCCTGCCGGGTCGGCGTTTGCGGCTCCTGCGCCATGACCGTCAACGGACGCCCGCGCTGGACCTGCCGCACCCATGTCGACAAGGTCGCGGGCGACGGCACGCTGGAGGTGGCGCCGCTTCGGAACTTTCAGGTGGTCAAGGATCTCGCCTGCGAGATGACGGAGTTCTTCGACAAGCTGGACCGGGCCGAGGGCAAGTTCCATCCGACCAAGACCCGCCACGACGACTTCGACTTCATCAAACCGGACGACAAGAAGCGCAAGCAGGCATCCGCCGGGATCGAATGCATCGGCTGCGGCGTCTGTTACGCGGCGTGCGATATCGTCGACTGGAACAAGGATTACCTGGGACCGGCCGCGCTCAACCGCGCCTGGACACTGGTCAATGACGAACGCGACGGCGGCAACGATGTACGCCTCGCCGCCGTTGCCGGCGATGCCGGCTGCCATGCCTGCCATTCGCAGCAGGGCTGTGTCGAGCATTGTCCCAAACACCTGAGCCCGACCCATTCCATCGCCGGTCTGAAGCGCGAGACCGCCAAGGCGGCGTTCAAGGGTTTGCTCGGCGGCGACGACTGATGGCGAGCGCGCGCGTCGAAACCAAGCTCTGGGTCTGGCAGCGCCTTTCGGCGGCGGTGCTCGGCGTTTGCGTGCTCGTGCATCTGGCGATGATCATTTACGCGGTGCAGGACGGTCTGAGCGCCGCCGAAATCATCGGGCGCGTCTCCGGCAACGTGCTCTGGTTCGCGTTTTATGCCGTCTTCATCGTTGCCGTCGCGGTCCATGCACCGATCGGCGTGCGCACGATCCTGAACGAGATGACGGGCCTTGGCCCCAAGACCACGCACATGATCATGGCGGTGCTGTGCCTGGTCATTCTGGTTATGGGGTTTCGCGCCGTGATCGGCCTCTACCAGGCGGGCGCATCGCTATGAGGGCCGGGGCGCACCGCAATCATCCGCATTACTGGGCGTTCGTGCTGCACCGGACGTCGGGGCTGTTGCTGGCGCTGTTCCTGCCGGCGCATTTCTATGTGCTGGGTCTCGCCATCGAAGGCACCGCGGCAATGGACGGGTTTCTGAGCTGGTCGCAGACGCCGCTCGCGAAACTGCTCGAGACCGGTCTCGTGATCCTGCTCGCCGCGCACCTCACCGGCGGACTCAGGCTGCTGGCGCTGGAGTTCATCGGCAGCCGCGAAAGCTCGCGCGTCGCCGTCGCCGTCGGCACGGGGATTGCGGTCTGCACCGGCCTGATCTTTCTGCTCAATGGGACCTGAGATCGCCATCATCCTGGCAGGAGCGTTCGCGGCGTCGTTCGTCGCAGGCGCCGCGGGGTTCGGCGATGCGCTGGTCGCCGCCGCGATCTGGCTGCAGTTCTTCTCGCCGGGCGAGACCGTGCCGCTGATCGTCGCCTGCTTCTTCGCCATGCACGTCGTGATGCTGGCGTTGATGAAGAAGCAGCTCGACTTCCGCCATCTGTGGCCGTTCCTGATCGGTGGCGCCATCGGCGTGCCGATCGGTGCGCAGCTTCTGAAGGTCATGGACCCGGCGACGTTCAAGCTCGTCGCCGGTGCCGGGCTGGTCGTCTACGGTACGGTGATGCTGATGCTTGCCAACCTGCCGGTGATCGCCTGGGGCGGCCGTTTGCTCGATGGGGCCGTCGGCTGGATCGGCGGTGTCCTCGGCGGCTTTGCCGGGCTTTCCGGGTTCATTCCCGCGATCTGGTGCACCCAGCGCGGCTGGTCGCGGGACCGGGCGCGCGGCGTGACCCAACCCTATATTCTCGCCATGCACGGGATGGCGTTCGGCTGGCTCGCCGCCGGCGGCCTGGTAACGGCGGAAACCGGCACCCGTTTCGCGGTCGCGGTGCCGGCCATCGCGCTCGGCGCCTGGATCGGGGTCCGCCTCTACGGCCGTTTCGACGACAAACGTTTCCGGCAATGCGTGCTGGCGCTTCTGATCTGCGCCGGTGCCTTGCTGCTTTTCAATCCGGGAGGACGCTGACATGTCCACGAACGTTCAAATCGAGGAAATGAAAACCGACGTGCTGATTCTTGGCTCCGGCGGCGCCGGACTGTTCGGTGCGCTGCACGCCAAGGCCGCCAACCCGGACCTGGAAGTCACGGTCGCGGTCAAGGGCCTGCTCGGCAAGTGCGGTTGCACGCGCATGGTGCAGGGTGGTTATAACGTCGCGCTCGCCCCCGGCGACAGCACCGAACGCCACTTCATGGACACTGTCGAGGGCGGCAAGTGGATCAACCGCCAGGATCTGGCGTGGACGCTGGTCGAGCAGGCGCAGGTCAGGATACGCGAGTTGGAGAACGAACTCGGCTGCTATTTCGACCGCAACCCGGACGGCACCGTGCACCAGAAGGCGTTCGCCGGTCAGACCTTCGACCGCACCGTTCACAAGGGCGACCTGACCGGAATCGAGATCATCAACCGCCTGGCCGAGCAGGTCTGGGCGCGCGACATCAAGCGGATGGAGGATCACCGCGCCGTCGCGCTGATTCCGGCCAAGGATGCCTCGCGCATTGCCGGCGTGCTGATGATCGACATGCGTTCCGGCGCGTTCCGCATGGTCCGCGCCGGTGCCGTGCTGCTGGCGACCGGCGGCGGGCCGACCATGTACAAGTTCCACACCCCGTCGGGCGACAAGACCTGCGACGGCATGGCGATGGCGCTCCGGCTCGGGCTGACGCTCCGGGACATGGAGATGGTGCAGTTCCACCCGACCGGCCTGATCGCCGGTGAGGACACGCGGATCACCGGGACGATCATCGAGGAAGGGCTCAGAGGCGCCGGCGGCCATCTGCTGGACGGCAACCTCGAGCGCTTCATGCACAAGTACGACGACCGCGGCGAGCGCGCGACCCGCGACATCGTCAGCCGCGGCATGTTTCAGGAAATGCGTAACGGCGTAACTGCCAAGCACGGCGGTCTCTACATCACGATGAAACACCTCGATCCGGCGATGGTGAAAAAGAGCTTCAAGGGCATGGTCGAGCGCTGCGCCGACTGCGGTTTCGATCTTGTTTCGGGCAACGTCGAGGTGGTGCCGACGGCGCACTACATGATGGGCGGCGTGGTGTTCGAGCCCGACTGCACGACCGAGGTGCCGGGGCTTTATGCGGCCGGCGAGGATACCGGCGGGGTGCACGGGGCGAACCGGCTCGGCGGCAACGGCGTCGCCAATTCGACCGTGTTCGGCGGCATCGCCGGCGACACCATCGCGCACGATATCCAACCGGGTGCGACGCTTACCGACCCGGACCGGGACGCGATCGAGGCCGCGGTCCGTCTCTGCATGCAGCCGTTGGAACGCCCGGCGGCCCAGATCGATCAGGTCCGTACCAGGCTCTGGGATCAGATGTGGGAGGACGCGGGCATCGTTCGCGACGCCGCGAGCCTCGCCCGTGCCAAGGATACGCTCGACGATCTCGATGCCGAACTCGACACCGTCGGCGTCGCCGGCGACAACCTCGCCTATAACCTGACGTGGCACGACTGGCTCAATCTCAAGAACCTGATCCTGGTGTCGAAATCGGTGGTCGCCGCCGCGACGGCGCGCGAAGACAGCCGCGGCGCGCACTATCGCGCCGACTTCCCCGATGTCCGGGATCTCGAAAATTCGACCTACACCGTGGTGCGTCTCAAGGACGGCGACATCACGCTGGGCACCGAGCCGGTCGATTTCACGCGTATCAAGCCGGGTCAGACGCTGCTGGATGACAGCGCCGCCTGAATCTATCAGGGGTTGTATAGGTGCAACGCAGCCCGTAAGGGTTTTCCACATGGCCGTTCTTGGTGCGCTGTTTCGTTTTCCGTGTAAGCGTATGTTTTGTTTTGATGATTTCCGCGGATTGCCGGTTCGCGCGGCACTGAATTAAGGCGGGCGCCCGACCTAATTCCTGATGCGGGGGGTGCACGGAAAAGGCATGTTTCTCAGCCTTTTACCGGTATCAGGTCAGAATGATGGTCCCGCAGCGCGATACGCAAAGTATATGGATTCGTATCGGCCCCATGGCCGTGGCATCGATCGTATCGATGTCGGTGCTGGTTTTCGTCAGCATCATGATCCTCAATGGGGTCAGCGAACGTCTAATCCGCCAGCAGGCGGAACGCGAGGCGATCGCCTGGGCCGCCTATATCGGCACCTCGATCGATCGTATCGAGGCCATTGCCGGCGGCGAAACGCCGACCGATGCGGAGCGCGACTTCCTGCAGCGGCTCAGCAAATTCGGCGATATCTTCCGTTACAAGCTGTTCGACGCCGAAGGCCGGCTGATGGTGATATCCGATAGCCTGAATAATCCCGGTGCCGACACCAAGGATCTCGGCGAGCATAACATCACGGCGCTGCAGGTGCTGACCACGGGCAAGCCCTACGCCGAGGTCAACGACGGGACCCGAAAGCCCGACCGGCCGGATATCTACATCGAAGCCTACGTGCCGATCCGGAAAAACGGCAGGATCGTCGCCATTTCCGAGGTCTACATCGACGAAACCAGCACCTCGGCGCTGATCAAGGAAGACTTCGCGATCTTCGGGATCATCATCGCCGGGCTGACGCTGCTGGTGCTGATGGTGCCGCTGTGGGCGCTCAGGCTCGTGACCATCGAACTCAGACAGCGCAACTTCGATCTCAACCTTGAACGCGCCCGCGCGGTGCAGGCGGAAAGCGCGAAATCGGCGTTTCTCGCCAACATGAGCCACGAGCTCAGGACGCCGCTGAACGCGATCCAGGGGCTTTCGGAAATGATGATCCGCGGCGATCTGGGGTCGATGAACCATCCCAAGTATCTGGAGTATTCGAAGGACATCAACTTCTCGGCGGCGCATCTCCTGAAGCTGGTCAACGACATCCTGGATCTCTCCAAGATCGACGCCGGCAAGTTCGAACTGGAGGAGAAGGAGTTCGACATGAGCACCGCCGTGACGGATGCACTCCGCATCGCGCGTGCCTGGCCGAACACGGAAAAGCTGGTGCTCGGTACGGACTTTGTCGAGGGCAGCCTGCGCGTCCGTGCCGATGAGCGCGCGATCAACCAGATCCTGCTCAACCTGCTCTCCAACGCCGTGAAGTTCACGCCGCCCGGCGGCAAAGTGACGGTGTCGGGGGCCGTCGACGAGAACGGAAACGGCGTCGTCAGCGTCACCGATACCGGTCTCGGCATTCCCGAGAACGATCTCAGGCACATCCTGGAGCCGTTCAACCAGTTGCGCCGCCCGGCCAGCCTGCAAAGCGAAGGCACGGGCCTCGGCCTGAGCCTCGTCAAGTCGATGGTGGAACTGCACGGCGGCGCCGTCGACATCGAAAGCCGCCTCGGCGAGGGCACAACGGTTACCTTCACCATCCCGAAGGAGCGGATGGTGTCCGATCCTGCCACGAAATAACCTTTTTTGCGTCGTCGCCTTGCCGCAATCCTGGCCGATGATCCCATCGTCCGGTATTCCGGACCCGGATGCGGTGCATCCGGTCACGGCCCGATGGGAGGGTGTCATGCATACGATCCGCGTTTCCGGCGACCTGGACTTCCGCCGCGTCAACGAAACCCGCCAGCTCCTTTTGAAATACCTCACGGAAAGCGACGGCCTCGTCGTCGACATGTCGGACGTCTACCGCATCGACAGCGCCGGGCTTGCCGGTCTGGTCGAGGTCCTGCAGGCGGCGCGCCTGTCGGGGCGCAGCTTCCGTCTCGCCCGCGTGCGCGACGGCGTCATGCGGGTGATCTGCTTCGCGCGCCTCGACAAGGTGTTCTTCGATGCGGAAAAAGACGGTCGGATACCCAGCGAAGGTTACCGCGCCGTCGCTTGAGGCCCAGGGCGTCAGCCCTTCATCATGTCGTCGATGTGGAAACCCTGAAACAGCGTGATGCCCAGATCGTGGCCGACCTGGATGCCGAGGTCGTCGTCGACCCGCGCCAGGATGAACTGGGTGCCGCCTTCCTGCATTTCCTCGATTTCCTTGCTCAGGTCCTGCAACACGCTTTCCGCCCCCTGGCGCCAGAAGATCTTGGCGTAGTTGGCGTTGAGCCGGTTCATGTTAACGATGCCGACGGTTTCCGGGAACACCGCGTCGATGGCGATGCGGCCTTTGCGTGAGGCAATTAGGTTCGCCGCCACCTCGTATTCGTCGTACTGCTGCAGCACGTTGGCCTGGCGGAACTCGAACGCCATGTTGTCGAAGGCGTGGTCGTCGGCGCCTTCCAGGAACGCCTGGAAAGCGCGGGTGAAGACCGATTCCACGTTGAGGTTGATGGAGCAGGCGGCGCGCCCCGGATTGGCGGCGCCGAACGCGTCCAGCAAAAGACGGTCCAGCGTGATGGTGAGCTGGTTGAAGATGTTGCCGCTGCCGCGCAGCTCGACATCGAGGAAGACGTGCGACTTGAGCGCATCCATGCCGACGAAGTATTCGTCCATCACGTTCGTCGGCGGGCCGCCCGGCAGGATCTCGACCATCT
Organism: Rhodospirillales bacterium; assembly: GCA_051117645.1. Classification (GTDB taxonomy): domain Bacteria; phylum Pseudomonadota; class Alphaproteobacteria; order Rhodospirillales; family Casp-alpha2; genus UBA4479. The sequence continues at coordinate 14,937 of JBNPEI010000017.1, read as the reverse complement.
TCTGCTGACGCACGAAGACCTTGGCGAACGATTCGGTGCCGATCTGCTGGTTGACCTCGACGACACGGTCGATGTCCTGCTCGCCGAGACGGCGCAGCTTGCGTTTCGGTGCCGGCGCCGGGGCAGGTGCGCCGTCCTCGCCTTTCTCGGCCTCCTGGTAACGCTCCACGAAGCGGATGGCGTTGGGCAGCTTGAAGCGGAGGTCGATCGGCCGCAGCAAGCGCGACTGGTCGATCAGGCCGAACTGGTCGGGGAAGTAATGCTGGATCAGGCGCAGCAGTTCCACTTTCACGTCGGTGAACAGCGTGACCTGATTATACTCCGTAATCTTGACCAGGCAGGCGCGGTCGGTCTTCGAAAGCGTGTAGTCCGCCGTGTTGTGACGGCGGCGGAAGTAGGAAATGGTCTTGTCGAAATCCTTCCAGAATGCCGGGTCGGCGTCGTCCGTCGCCAGCACGCCGAGCGAGATCAGCAGCACCGTATTGTGTTCGTGCTGTTGCCCGCCCCAATTGTTCAACAACGCCAGCAGTTCGCCCGTGGTCCCCGCGCGCTGTGGCTGCTCCTCGGTACTCAACGTCTTCCCCTAAAGCTTCTCATGCCACTATGGCACAGACGCCAAACGTAGGGTAGGCCTTGTCTGTGACGGGATGTGTGACGGCGGTCACAGCAATCAGACGCGGACCTTTTCGTTCTTCGGATCGAACAGCGGTTTGAGCGATGCTTTGGCGGGGTACTTCACGCCGCAGACCTCCAACTCGTAACTGCCCTCGTTGACGAAGGCGGCATCGACGCCGTCCGCGTTCTTGACGTAGCCGAGTCCGATGGCACCGCCGAGGGTATGGCCGTACATGCCGGACGCGATGTAGCCGACGATCGTGCCGTCGCGATGGATCGGTTCGTTGTGATAAAGTAGCGGCTCCGGGTCTTCCAACTGGAACTGCACGAGCCGCTGTTTCACGCCCTGTTCTTTTTGCCTGAGCACCGCATCGCGGCCGATGAACCCGCCCTTGTCCGGTTTGACGGCGAACATCAGGCCGGCCTCGACAGGGCTCTCCTCTTCCGAGATGTCGTGCCCCCAGTGCCGGTATGCTTTCTCGATCCGGAGGGAGTTGAGCGCGTGCAGGCCGGCCGGCAGCAGGCCGTGATCGGCGCCCGCGTCCATGACCGTTTCGAAGACATGCGGTGCGAACTCGGTCGGCACGTAAAGTTCCCAGCCCAGTTCGCCGACGTAGGTGATACGCGACGCGCGGACCAGGCCCATGCCGAGTTCGATCTCGCGCGAATGGGCGAACGGAAACGCCTCGTTCGAAAGATCGTCCGGGCTCACGGATTGCAGCAATGCGCGGCTGTTTGGCCCCATGACGCTGATCACCGCATAGCCGGACGTGACGTCGGTGGCGATGCAGTGCGCGTCCGCTGGGATGTGCGATGTCAGCCACTTGAAGTCGCGCGTCTGCGCGCCGGCGCCGGTGACGACGAGGTAGTCGTTTTCGGCCAATCGCGTCACGGTCAGATCGGCCTCGATGCCGCCGCGCTCGTTCAACCACTGCGTATAAACGATGCGGCCCGGCGGGACGTCGATATCGTTGGCGCAGATGTTGTTCAGAACCCTGCACGCATCCCGGCCCTGGACCCGGAACTTTGAGAACGAGGACTGGTCGAAGACGCCGACGTTCTGGCGCACGTTCTGGTGTTCGGCGGCCGAGTGTTCGAACCAGTTCTGGCGTTTGAAGGAATATTCGTATTCCGGCGTGACGCCCGTGGGCGCGAACCAGTTGGCGCGCTCCCATCCTGCGGTCTCGCCGAAGCAGGCGTTCAGGTTCTCCAGGTGCCCGTGCAGGATCGAGCGGCGCACGTTGCGGCTGGTCTTGTACTGATAGAACGGCCAGTGCGTGGCGTAGAGAAGCCCGAGCGTTTCCGAGACCCGGTCGTGCAGGTACTTGGCATTGCGCATGAACGGCAGGTTGCGGCGGATGTCAACGCCGTTGAAATCACCCGGCGGATGGCCGTCGATGATCCAGCCCGCCATCAGCCGGCCGACGCCGCCCGCCGACTGCACGCCGATGGAATTCATGCCGGCGGCGACGAACAGCCCTTCCAGTTCCGGCGCCGCGCCCAGGTGATAGCGGTCGTCGGGCGTGAAGCTTTCCGGGCCGCAGAAAAAGGTCTGGATGCCCGCGTTCTCGAGCGCCGGCATGCGCCGCATGGCGTCTTCCAGGATCGGCGCGAAGTGATCGAAGTCGTCCGGCAACTGATCGAAACAGAAATCCTCGCGGATGCCGTCCATGCCCCACGGCTTGGCCTTGGGCTCGAATGCGCCCAGCAGGATCTTGCCGGCGTCTTCCTTGTAGTACGCGCAGTGATCGTAATCGCGATAGACCGGCAGGTCCGGGGTCACGCCCTCGAACGCCTCGGTCAGGATATAGAAATGCTCGCACGCGTGCAGCGGTACGGTGACGCCGATCTGTTTTGCGAACTCGCGCGTCCACATGCCGCAGGCAAGCACCACGTGATCGGCCATGACGGTCCCGGTTTCGGTTTCGACGCCGGTAACCCGGTCGCCGTCGACCAACACGCGCTCGACCTTGGTGTTTTCGAAAATCTCGGCGCCGCCCATGCGCGCGCCCCTGGCCAGGGCCTGGGTGATGCCGACCGGGTCGGCCTGTCCGTCGGTCGGGATGAAGATGCCGCCGATGACGTCATGGATTTCAATCAGCGGATGATGTTCCTTGCATTCTTCGGGGCTCAGCACGTCGACCTTGAGGCCGAACACCTTGGCCATGTCGGCGCGGCGCTTGAGGTCTTCCATGCGGCCTTCGTTGGTCGCGGTCGAAAGCGAGCCGTTGACCTTGTAGCCGGTCGCCTGGCCGGTTTCCTTCTCGAGCTCCAGGTAAAGTTCGGCCGTGTACTTGGCGAGTTCGGTCATGTGGTGGTTGTCGCGCAACTGGCCGATCAGGCCCGCCGCGTGCCACGTGGTGCCGCAGGTGAGTTGCTTGCGCTCCAGCAACACGACGTCGGTGACGCCCTTCTTGGTCAGGTGATAGGCGATGGAGCAGCCGATGACGCCGCCACCGACGATGACGACGCGCGCTTTCTTGGGAAGTTCCTTGGCCATGATTTATCGGTCCCTGGTCTTTGAGTTAATAGGTGGGCGGCGCGACGACCCAGACGACGACCGTTTCCCGGTCCGTCGGGTTGCGCGACTTGTGCGGAGCCGAGAGCGGGAAGGTGAACGAGTCGCCGGCACGCAGCCGGTGCACCTTGCCGTCGACGATCAGTTCCAGCTCGCCGGAAACCACGTAGCCGCCTTCCTCGCCGGTCTGGGCGTACTTGGCATCGCCCGTTTCCGCGCCCGGCTGGAAGCGGCCCAGTATCATTTCGAACATGCCGTTGAGGCTTGGCGACAGCAGTTCCTCGGTGACGCCGGTGCCGGGAAAATCGAGCCGGCCCCGGTTTTCGCGGCGGACGATAAGGCCGTCTTCATCGGAGGATTGCTTCGTCCCCTCGTTGCGGAAGAACCAGTTGACGCCGATGCCCAACTCGCCGGCGATGGCCTTGAGATTGGGGATGGTCAGCGGCGACAGGCCGCGTTCGACCTGACTGACGTAGCCGACCGAGCGGCCGATGCGCGATGCCAGTTCCTCCAGCGTCAGGCCGCGCGCCTTTCGGAGATTGCGGATCTCGGCGCCGATCTTGCGGGCGTTGGCATCGTTGTCGAGGTTTTGCGGCACGCTGTTCATGGCGCGATGAAAGCCGGATAATAAATTTCAGTCAAATGAAATTTTTTTCAATCGAGTTTAAGCCGATTTTATTGTCACGGCGACAATACCCGGGTGGCGCGAGGTTTCGCGGACGGGTAATTTCCCGCCATGGCCCTCGATACGTTCATCGCGCTGGTGATTTTCGCGTTCGTCGCCTCGGTCACGCCGGGGCCGAACAACATGATGCTGCTGGCGTCCGGCGTGAACTTCGGCTACCGGCGCACCATCCCGCACATGTGCGGAATCGCCGGTGGGTTCTTCCTTCTGCTGATCTGCGTCGGCGCCGGGCTCGGCACGCTACTGACCACGTTTCCGGCGGTGCACACGGCGCTCAAGATCGCGGGCGGGCTTTATCTGCTTTACCTCGCCTGGCGCATCGCCACCTCGGGTGCGCTCGGCGGCACGGAATCGCGGCGCGAACCGATGTCGTTCATGGCCGCGGCCATGTTCCAGTGGGTCAACCCAAAGGCATGGATGATGGGCATCAGCGCCATGGCGATCTACACGGATCCTGCGCAGCCGTTCCTGTCGGTGTTTCTCGTCGCCGTCGCGTTCGTGCTGGTCAACTTCCCCAGCGTGTCCGTCTGGGCCGGTTTCGGCACGGCGCTCAGGGGGTTCCTCGCCGATGACGGCCGCCGCCGCATCTTCAACGTCGCCATGGGCGTGGTGCTGGCGCTCTGTATCGTGCCGATGGTGCGCTGAACCCATCTAAATCATTCTTCGCCCCGTATCAGATGCATGATGAGCATGTATCCCGGGAAAATCAGATCCAGCTTAGCCGCCGCGGCGGTTGCCGTTGCAATGCTGCTGCAGGGCTGCTCCGGGCTCGATATGGTCAACGCCGTCGCCCCGGCGGCTGGCGTCAGCGAAACACCGGGCCTCGCCTACGGGACGCACGCGCGTCAGACGCTCGATCTCTACAAACCCGACAAAGCCGAAGGGCCGTTGCCGACGATCCTGTTCTTCTACGGCGGTAGCTGGAAGGGCGGCCACAAGGAGGACTACGCTTTCGCCGGACGTGCGCTGGCCCGGGCCGGGTTTCTGGTCGCCGTTGCCGATTACCGAGTGTATCCGGAGTTTGCGTTCCCGGCGTTCGTCGAGGATGGCGCCAGGGCCGTCCGCTGGCTGACCCAGAACGCGGATGCCCACGGCGGCCGGCCGGACGGCATCCATCTGATGGGTCATTCGGCGGGCGCGCACATCGCGGCGATGATCGCGCTCGACGGGTCGTATCTGAAGGCCGAGGGGCTTTCCCGGGATGTGCTCGATCGCTGGGTCGGATTGGCGGGACCGTACGCCTTCTATCCGTCCGAGATCGACTACGTCAGCGCCGTCTTCGCGCATCTCGATGATGAGGATGCGGCCCGTCCCATCACCTTCGTCGACGGCATGTCGCCGCCGGCACTGTTGCTGCACGGGGCCGACGACACCACCGTGATCCCGGAACACAGCCGGCGGCTGGCCGACCGGCTCAACACCGCCGGCGTTGCTGCGGCGGCCCGGTTTTACGACGGTATCGGCCACGCCCGGCTTGTGCTGTCGCTTTCGGACCCCTTCACCGGTTTCGCGCCGTCGCTACAGGATGCGGTGCGGTTCCTGAAGACCGGCGCTTTTCCCGAAATCCGCACCGCCGCCGCGCAGTGAACCCGCCGATTGAACCACGGCCCCGTATCCCCATATGAAATGGAGGTACAGGGACACGAGGGAGGCATGACGTGACCCGCCTGAAACCGATCTTCGCCGCACTTGTGTTCGCCTGCATGACGTGGGCGCCGCCCGCCGCTGCCGTGGACGCGCCGACCGGAGAGATGGCGACGGCGGCAAAGGCGTTCCTCGCCGGTCTCGCGCCGCGCGCGGGAGACGCCGGCTTCGCGTTCACCGACGACGAACGCTTCGACTGGCACTACACGCCGCGCTCCCGCGACGGCATCAAGATCGGCGACCTGATCGATCGCCAGCGCGACGATCTGAAAGCCCTGATGCGCTCGACCTTGTCGGCACGCGGCATCCTCAAGGTAGAGGACATCATGGCGCTGGAGGCGATCCTTGCCGAAATCGAAGGCTCGTCTCTCAGCTTCCGTGATCCCGAAAAGTATTTCGTCAGCGTGTTCGGCACGCCGGGGGCGTTTCCCTGGGGCTGGCGGTTCGAAGGCCATCATCTTTCGATCAACGTCACCGTGCCGGCGGCGGGCGAGGTGTCGGTGACGCCGACGTTCCTCGGCACCAATCCGATGCGGGTGCCGTCCGGCGAGCACAAGGGCAAGTTCATCCAGTACGACGAGTTCATTCTCGCGCTCCGTCTGATGCGTTCGATGAAACCGGAACAGATGGCAAAGGCGAGGATCGGCGACAGGTCGCTCGGCAATATCGTCGCCGGGCCGGGACGCGGCGATGCGTTCGACACGCCCGAAGGGCTGCCGGTGTCGGAACTCGGTCGCAACCAGTCGACGCTGCTGAAGGATCTCATTTTCGCCTACGTCGGCATCGCACGGAACGAAATCGGCACGCCCTACATGAAACTCGTCGAGGAGGGCTGGGCCGAAACCCGGTTCGCCTGGGCGGGGCCGGTCTCCGAAACCGACGCGTTCTATTACCGCATTCACGGTCCGCGCATCCTGATCGAGTTCGACAACACGCAGGGCGGCGGCAACCACGTGCACAGCCTGTGGCGCGACCCGGTCAACGACTTCGGGCGCGACGACCTGCACCGGCATTACAAGGACGCGCCGGTTGCACACGGCCACAAACCCTAGGAGAATGGCGTCATGTGTGATAACCGCGACAAGGCCAAGCACCTGCGACAGTTCCTTGAGGAGTTGAAGCGTTGGTGGCGTGGCCGGGCCAGAAAACACAATCCGGTCATTCCGGCGCGTGTCCCCGCGGATGCGGGGAACGCCGAAAGCCAGACGAGCGCGAATTCCGGACCCAGGCCTGCGCCGGGGTGACGGGAATGCGCGCGTCGGCTCTTAAACGTCCGACCCGGCGGAGAAATTGAACACTGCGCCTTCCTTGACGCCGGACGGCCAGCGCGCGGTCACGGTCTTGAGTTTGGTATAGAACCGCACCCCTTCCATGCCGTGGATCGAATGGTCGCCGAACAGCGACGCCTTCCACCCGCCGAACGAATGGTACGCCACCGGCACCGGGATCGGCACGTTGACGCCGACCATGCCGATGTTGACGTCGCGCACGAAATCGCGCGCCGTGTCGCCATCGCGGGTGAAGACCGCGGCGCCGTTGCCGTACTCGTGACCGATGACGAGGCCCTTGGCTTCCTCGTAGCTCTTGGCGCGGACCACCGACAGCACCGGGCCGAAGATCTCGTCCCTGTAGACCGACATGTCCTTGGTGACCTTGTCGATGAGCGTACCGCCGACGAAGAAGCCGTTCTCGTAGCCCTGCAGGCTGACGCCGCGGCCGTCGACCACGACCTCGGCGCCGTCGGCTTCGCCTTCGGAGATGTAGCGCTCGATCTTTTCCTTGGACTCTTTCGTGATCACCGGGCCCATCTCGGCGGCGCTGTCGGTGTAGGGACCGATCTTGAGGCCGCGCACCCGGGGCGCCATCTTCTCGACGAAGCTGTTGGCCGCGTCGTCACCGACGGCGACGGCGACGGAAACCGCCATGCAGCGTTCTCCCGCCGAGCCGAATGCGGCGCCGACGGCGGCGTCGACGGCCTGGTCGATGTCGGCGTCCGGCATGATCACCATGTGGTTCTTGGCGCCGCACAGCGCTTGCACCCGCTTGCCGTTGGCACACCCGGTCTCGTAGATGTAACGCCCGATGGCGGTCGAGCCGACGAAGCTGACCGCGCCGACGGTGGGATCGGTCAGCAGCGTGTCGACGGCTTCCTTGTCGCCGTTGACGACGTTGAACACGCCCTTGGGCAGACCTGCCTCTATCAGCAGTTCCGCGAGTATCAGCGGCGCGGAGGGATCGCGCTCGGACGGCTTGAGAACGAACGTATTGCCGCAGGCTAGCGCGACCGGGAACATCCACATCGGCACCATGGCCGGGAAGTTGAACGGCGTGATCCCGGCACAGACGCCGACCGGCTGGCGCATGCCGATGCTGTCGACGCCGCCGGCGACGCTGTCGGAATACTCGCCCTTCAGAAGGTGCGGGATGCCGCAGACGAATTCCACGACCTCGAGGCCGCGCGCGACCTCGCCCTTGGCGTCCTCGAAAGTCTTGCCGTGTTCCGCCGAGACGGCCTCGGCGAGCCTGTCGTGGTTCTGCATCAATAGGTCGCGGAACTTGAACATGACCTGCGCGCGCTTGGCGGGCGGTGTTGCGGCCCAGCCCGGCAGTGCCGCGTCGGCGGCGGCAATGGCCTTGCGCACTTCGTCCGATGAGGCCAGTGATACCTGCTTGGTGACCTCGCCCGTCGCCGGGTTAAAGACGTCGCCGGTGCGGCCGCTCTTGCCCTCGACGACGGCGCCGTCGATGAAATGGTGAATGGTCGTGCTCATGTTTCCACCCCGTTTCCCGTGAGTTCAGCGTTTCGTTCTTGTCGATAGTTAACGGGTGGTCCGCTTGAATGGCAAGCGGCGGAGCGCTGGATTCCCGGGGTTTAGGCCGATTGGTTCCAAGAAATCGGGGCATTTGGCACTAACGGTAAATTTCGATTCCGCCTGAAGCTAGACTTTGGATTGCATTAAATCGTCATGAAGGGGCCGTTGACCACGTAACAAATAGAGTTCCATAATTTTCATAAGTCCTTGCGGACCAACGCGGGGAAGATATCGACAGGGATCGCTTGAACGCACGAAAAACGGCGTCGCTCCCTGTTGTTCAGGTTACACACTCAGACTCAGGGAGCTACGTTGATGACTTCAAAACCGAAAACCAGCGCTCAACAGACGGTCGAGGCGGCCAAGAAATTTAACCGCCGCACCGTTCTCAAGGGGACGGCTGCCGTCGCCGGCGCCGCCGCCGTTGGTCCGTTCGTGATCCGCGACGCGTTCGCCGCCGGCACCGTCAATGCGATCGTCTGGACCAACTACCTTACCGAGGACTTCATCACGAAGTTCGAAAAGGACACCGGCATCAAGGTCAATGTGACGCCGCTCGGCTCCAACGAGGAACTCCTCAACAAGATGAAGGCGTCCAAGGGCCGCGGCTTCGACATGATCACGCCGACCCTCAACCGGAAGGGCCAGTGGATCGACCTCGGTCTGCTGCAGCCGTGGGATCTTTCCAAGATTCCCAACCTGTCGAACGTCGATCCGGCCTTCGTCAAGGCGTCCGAGGCCTGGACCTGGGGCGGCGGTCAGCACCACCTGCCGCACATCTGGGGCACGGAAGCCATGTCCTGGCGCACCGATCTCTGGTCGACCGAGTACGGCAAGCTGTCGCTCGGCGATCTCTGGATCCCGGAAATGAAGGGTAAGGTGCAGGGCCGTCCGCACTCGATGATGGCCGGCATCGGGCGTTACCTCGAAGGCGCGGGCAAGCTGCCGCCGTTCGTCGAGGCCTACAAGGACGAAGAGAACATGCGCAAGATCTGGGAAGAGATCACCAAGTTCGCGGTCGAGCACAAGCCCTGGGTCAAGCAGTTCTGGAACGACCACGACACCCAGAAGACGGGCTTCATGCAGAACGGCGTGGTTCTCGGCCAGACCTGGGACGGTCCGGCGATCGAGCTGTTCAAGGACGGCAAGCCGGTCCAGTACATGGCACCGAAGGAAGGTGCGTTCGCGTGGCTCGACGGTCTTTGCATGCCGATCGGCGCCAAGAACAAGGCCGAGACGTACGAGCTCATCAACGCCATCTACACCGTCGAAGCGGCCGCCGATTCGGCGATCAAGACGGGCTACAACGGTACGGTCAAAGGCTATGCCGACAAGCTCGACGCCAAGTCGAAGGAAGCGTTCAACCTCGCCTACCCGGGCGATGCGCTTTCCAAGCTGTGGTGGTGGCCGGACGAGCCGGCGTGGTACGCGTCGATCCGCGCCGAGTACCGCGACAAGTTCGTCGCCGCCTGATCATCCGCGTAACGGCCGCCCGGCATCTGCCGGGCGGCCTTCGCCGGATGCATATTAAGAGACGGCAAAAGCCGTCCAATAAAAAGTCCATGAGAGGGAGGACCGAACAAAAGGTCCATAGGGGGACGGATGAGCAGCGTCGAGCTTGACCAGGTAACGATCCGTTTCGGCGATTTCGTCGCCGTCGACAACTGTAACCTGACCATCGAATCGGGGGAATTCTTCAGCTTCCTGGGCCCGTCCGGGTGCGGGAAGACGACCATTCTCCGTGCCGTTTCCGGCTTCAACGAACCGACCGAGGGCAGCGTGCGCATCGGCGGCAAGGACATGCGCGGTATCGGCCCCAACAACAGGCCGACGGCGCTGATCTTTCAGAACCTGGCGCTGTTTCCCCTGATGAGCGTTGCCGACAACATCGCCTTCGGGCTCGAGGTCAGCGGCATCAAGTACAACGAGCGCCGCCGCCGCGCCGAGGAACTGCTCAATCTGATCGCGCTGCCGGGGCAGGGCGACAAGATGGTCTCCGAGCTTTCCGGCGGCCAGAAGCAGCGTGTCGCCATTGCCCGCGCACTTGCCGTGGAACCGGAAGTGCTGCTGCTCGACGAGCCGCTGTCGGCCCTCGATCTGAAATTGCGCCAGCACATGCGGACGGAACTGCGCTCGATCCAGCAACGGGTCGGCATCACCTTCATCTATATCACCCACGACCAGGGCGAGGCGCTGACCATGTCGGACCGCATCGCCGTGATGAGTGCCGGGATCGTGCAGCAGGTCGGCAACGGTTCCGATATCTACAACGATCCGGCGACGGCGTTCGTCGCCTCGTTCGTCGGCGAAAACAATGCCTTCAGCGGCACCGTCAGCCGCGCCGAGGGCAATTACGCCGTGCTCGATACCCAATTCGGTCCGCTTCGCGGCATCAACAACCGGGGCCTCAAGGAAGGCGACGACGCATATCTGTTTATTCGCCCGGAAGTCCTGCGCCCGTTCCGGGACGGCGACGCCGAGGGCGACACGATGTTCGAGACGGTCACCATCAAGGAAGAGTTCGAGGGCAGTTTCCTGCATGTGTTCCTGAAATCCGACAATGAACACAAGCCGTTCAAGATGGCCATCGTCAACGACGCCGGTGTGCAGCGCCGCGATCCGGGCACGCCGGTGAAGGTGTCGTTCGATCCGGATCGCGCGGTCGCGTTACCGGTCGGAGAACTCGCTGATGAATGAGGGTGTGCCCGCACCGTTTGTGACGCAGGACGTCATTCTGGCGCAGGCTCAGATCAGCCCGAGCCTGCCGACGCCGGCGGAGCCGAAGGAGGCGCCGGCGAGCCCGCCTGCATCTTCGTCGGGGTCGGGTAGCGGACTCGGCATTTCGCCGTCGCTGCCGGGTTCCGAGACGCCGAGCATCGCGCCGAAGTTGCCGGGCTCGGATGCGCCCGCGCCGTCGGCCCCTGCGGCATCCGCACCGGCCACGGGCGGCAGCAACCTCAACATCACCATCACCAACCCCGACAAACTGCCGGAGTTGCCGGCGGGAAGCCACGAACTGAAACTGGTGATCCAGGACCCGAGCGCGCAGGCCCCGGCCGACAGCGGTCTCGGATTCGTCGAGATTTTCATTGCCATCGTCGCGGCGATGCTGATCGCGCCGTTCGTGCAGCGCGAGGCCGGCAAGTGGACGGCGAACCTGAATGCGCTGCAGTTCGTGCAGAAGAACGGTCTCGCCATCTCGGCCTATCTGCTGATCTTCACGGCCGGCTGGATCGTCTTCATGATCATCCTGCCGCAGCTTTACATGCTCGACTTCTCGTTCCGCTTCAACCTGACGCCGAACGAAATCGGCGGGCCGAACGACGTCTATACACTCAAGAATTACGAATACCTGATATTCGGGCGCGAGAGCGATTCGGAGATGTTCAACTGGCTGCACCTTGAGGTGTTCGCGAAGACCATTTTCGCCAGCGTGATCGTTACGCTGATCAATTTTCTGCTCTGCTATCCGCTGGCATTCTTCATGGCGCAGTCGGTGCGCGGCCGTGGCCAGAGGCTCCTGTTCCTGTGCCTGCTGCTGCCGTTCTGGGTCAACGAGATCCTGCGCGCCTTCGCTTTCAAACTGATCTTCGCCGACCTGGGCCTGATCAACAATTTCCTGATGGCGATCGGCATCCTCGATCAGCCGTACGATTTCCTCGGCGCCAACGTCGCGCTCTATACGGGCCTGACATACGCCTACATCCTTCTGATGATCTTCCCGCTTTATAACGCGATCGAGAGCCTTGATCCGAACCAGGTCGAGGCGGCGCGCGACATGGGCGCGTCGTGGATGAAGATCCACCTGCGCGTCGTCATGCCGCACGCCAAGCCGGGTATCGCGTCGGGCTGCACCATGGTGTTCATGCTGACCGCCGGCGCGCTGGCCGCGCCGAACATCCTGGGCGGGCCGTCGTCGCTCTGGTTCACGCAGATCATCTACCAGTGGTACAACACCGGCGGTAACTGGCCGCAGGGTTCGGCGTACGCGTTCGTGCTGCTGGTCTCGTGCATCATCTTCGTGCGCATCATGATGCGAGTGTTCAAGGTCGGGCTTGGGGACATCGCGAGAAAATGAGCAGTAATCAACTCCGCGCCTGGGTCGTTCGGGGGTACATCCTCCTGTTCTTCCTGTATCTGTTCGGGCCGTTGCTGATCATGTCGGCGTCGGCGTTCAACACGTCGAGTTATCCGACGATCACGCCGTGGGAAGGCACGACCCTCAACTGGTTTGTCGAACTGGGCGAGAACGACCGTCTCGTTTCGGGGTTCATCAATTCGCTCTGGATCGGTGCCGGCGTCGTCGCACTGTCGGTGCCGACCGCGCTCGCGGGCGCGATCATGCTGATGCAGGTCTCGGAACGGGTGCGGCCGATCTACTATACCATCGTCGTCTCGCCGGTGCTGGTGCCCGGCGTCATCATCGGTATCTCGACGGTTATCTTCTGGGAACGTTTCGGCTCGCTGGTCGGGCTCGACTACGAGACCACCAACAACCCGTTCTTCCTGACCATCGTCGGCCAGTCGACGTTCATATCGGCGTATTGCATGCTGGTCTTCATCGCCCGGCTGCAGCGTTTCGACCGGACCCAGGAGGAGGCCGCCCTCGATCTCGGCGCGACGCATACGCAGGTGTTCTGGAAGGTGCTGATTCCGTTCCTGCGCCCGGCGATCCTGTCGTCGGTCGTGCTGGCGTTCCTGACCTCGTTCGAGAACTATAACACCACCGTCTTCACCATGGTCGCGCGCGGCACGCTGACGACCGAGCTGGCCGGCCTCGCACGCTTCGGCGTCAACCCGTCGATCTCGGCGCTGGCCGTCGTCATCATGGGGCTGACGCTGCTCGGCGCGGTGATCTACGAGATCAAGAAACGCCGCGAGGAGGCGATTATCGAGGAATCCAAGAAACGCGCCGCCATGAAGCGCATGAAAGACACCGAAGCCGCCGCCGCACAGGCCGCGGCCGCCTAACCGACTGAGGAACCCGCTCATGCCGTCCACGGTCCAGAAGATTTCCCGCTACGCGATCCAGGTGCTGAACAAGCGCACCGGACCGGCGCCGCGGCCGTCGATCATCGTCCGGCTCTACGAGGACGGCGGCAAGATGGTCGGGACGGCGGTGTTCAAGAACTATGGCGACTCGATGGAGGCCGAACTGCCGTTCGGCCAGAACGAGAACGAAAACGTCACGGCGTTCTTCGACATCAGTTTCTTCGACGCGTTCGTCGGCCTGCTGCGGAGCGAGGACGAACTGTACTGGAAGATCCAGTGGCAGCAGTTGGGGGCGCGCCGGGAAGTCGCCGACGTGTCGCTGGACACCAAGGAAGAAATCATCGGCGAGTACTTTGCCAAGAACTGACGCCGCGGTTTTCTCGCTCGCATTGCTCTCGGCGCCGTTGGCCGCCGCCGACACACATGATCCCTATTACAACCTGATCTACGACTACGAGGTCGCGAGCTTCTGCGGTCTCGTCCGCACGCCGGTGCACGAGGCATATGCCGGGAAACGCGCGCGCCTGGAGGCCGCCTCGGGTCTGGATGACGATGCGCTGACGGACATCCGCGTCGGCGCCATGGCTGACGCCGAGCGGGAATACATCAACCGCGGCCTGGGCGGGCACAAACCCTGGTGCCGCACCGACGGCCGCGCGGGGGTCAGGCGGATTTTGGAGTAGTAAGGCGGTTTCCCAAGCACCCGCAAACGCTCGATTCGGGTGAATCCGAAGCGAAAATCCATTTTACGAGCGCTTTTGCACACTATTTTGTGGATAACCCACCTCTAAAACCACCAGATATCGTGTTCTTGTTTTGTCCGTAGTGCGGTTATGGTAAAGTCGCGATGATCACCTTGGGCTGAATTGAGATGGCCCGGTGCGTGAACACCGGGCCATTGAATGTCCGGGGGAAGAGAGAAACCAACCCCACCAGGGCTCGGCTCTCTCCGAGGATCCCAGACGATCCAACGTAGACCATATCTGCGTGCGGCTTCCTCGGTCAACTGAGCCCCAAACAGAGGAGTGCTGCATCATGGCTAAAAAAGCCCGCAGTGCGGTCTCTGGACGATATGTGACGAAGAAGTACGCGGCTTCAAATCCGCGGACGACTGTCGTCGAATCGTCCAAGAAATCGCAATCATCGAAGAAGAAATAACAAAGCTTTTTTGACCAGCTCGACAAAGGGCGGGCCAATGCCCGCCCTTTGTTCAAATGACATTTGATATCGAATTTCGAGTATCAAACGTGGGGCCGTTTTTTCTTGAGAGGAATCGTTATGGTGCGGCTGACTGTACCTGAACCTGAAATTGGAGAACTCGATGGGTTTTCTTCGCAGTTCGATTTGTTTGGGTATCGGGAGTTTGGTGAAAATCTCACAAATCTGTTCATCAATATAGATGAGCCGCTTGTGGTTTTATTGGATGGGCCATGGGGATCAGGGAAGAGCTTTTTCCTGAAGCAGTGGATCGGGCATCTAAAAAGTGAAGACGTCCCGGTAATTTATCATGACGCATTTTCTAGTGATTATCAGGATGACGCGTTTTGAACCGCGCCGGGATTGCCGGAGGCTCCAACACTTGAGAGGATGGAGCGATGGAAAACCAGGGAACACGCGGACATTATTCACCGGAAGTGCGCGCGCGAGCCGTGCGGATGGTGCTGGAGCAT
>JBNPEI010000009.1:0-151509 GCA_051117645.1 Rhodospirillales bacterium | reverse complement strand
GCCATCCATAAAATGAACAACGCCAAAAAGCAGTTCCGATACGTGGGAAAAACAGGCTCCATGAAACCCCAACGGACAACTGACCGCCGCCCACGCATCTCTTCCGTATTCACAATGGTCATCAGCAGTGCGCCCCACTTCCGTAAGACGCGAAACCGGCCGAAGGAGCCCGACCGGAGGAGCGCGCTTTTAAGGCCGCGCAACCGGCTTGTCAAACCCCATTCAGACGAGGGCGAGGATTATATCCCCAACCGGCCGTTTGGGCAATCCGCAGACTGTGGAAAACAGCGCTCGCGCTTGGCCTTGGCCGATGGGCGGTGGTATATGATGGTGGACGGGGTTTGGCAAGCACCCTTTTCAAATAAATGCGCTAAAATCCGCATTTCAGCGGCGGGGGACAGAATTTTGCAGAAACGATCAGCCGGGCGGTCCGCAACATCGATCATGGCCATATCACTCGCGGTTGTACTGGCGCTCGGCGCCTGCACCGAAACCGCGTCGCTGCAGGGCGGCGGCATGTCGTCATCGGCGTCGGACGGCCAGGGCGCACAACCGAGCGCCAGCGTATTTCCCGACATCCCGATCCCGGACGGCGCCAGCATGATCGTCGACAAGACACTCGTCGTCGGCACCGACAAGTGGTTCGGCCAGCTCGCGCTCAGCGTCGGCCAGAGCCCGGTCGCGATTTTCGATTTCTACCGGGGCAGGCTGCCGCAGTTCGGCTGGAACGAGATCACATCGGTGCGCGCGCCGACCAGCGTGCTAACCTACGACCGCGACGACCGCATCATGCAGATGCAGATCACCTCGACGACGCTCAGGGGGTCGGAAATCCTGATCACCGTATCGCCGCGCGGTACGCCGGCGCCTCAAGGAAACTTACAGGGCGGCACCCCGGTGATCCGCAGCAACTGATGACTGCGTAGCACCGGGGCTGGCACAATCGTACGTTAAGCCGCCTGCGCCCGCTCGCCGTTGATCAGCAGGCCGTCCTTGCCGGCCGACACCTTGATCTCGTCGCCGTCGTCGATGCGGCCCTCGAGGATCGCCTGCGCCAGCGGGTTCTCCAGCGCGCGCTGGATCGTCCGCTTGAGGGGCCGGGCACCGTAGACCGGGTCGTACCCCTGATCGGCGAGCCACGCCCGGGCCGCGCCGTCGAGCTTGATGACGATACCGCGGTCCTCGATCCTTGCCCGCAGCCGGTCGAGCTGGATCTCGACGATGCCGTCCATGTGCTCGCGCGCGAGGCGGCGGAACAGAATCGTTTCGTCGAGCCGGTTCAGGAACTCGGGCCGGAACGAGGCGCGCACCACTTCCATCACCATCGGCCGGATTTCCTCCAGGTCCTGCCCCGGCTCCTGCGCGGCAATCAGATCGCTGCCGAGGTTCGAGGTCATGATGATCAGCGTGTTGCGGAAATCGACCGTGCGGCCCTGACCGTCGGTCAGGCGGCCGTCGTCCAGCACCTGCAACAGCACGTTGAAGACGTCCGGGTGCGCCTTCTCGACCTCGTCGAACAGGATCACCTGGTAGGGCCGGCGCCGCACCGCTTCGGTGAGCGAGCCGCCCTCGTCGTAACCGACGTAGCCGGGCGGCGCGCCGATCAGGCGCGCGACCGCGTGCTTCTCCATGAACTCCGACATGTCGATGCGCACCATCGCCTGTTCGTCGTCGAACAGGAACGCGGCCAGCGTCTTGGTCAGCTCCGTCTTGCCGACGCCGGTCGGTCCCAAAAACAGGAACGAACCGATCGGCCGATTCGGGTCGCCGAGCCCGGCGCGTGCGCGCCGCACGGCGTTCGAGACCGCAACCAGCGCCTCGTCCTGGCCGATCACGCGGCCCCTGAGCGCATCTTCCATGCGCAACAGCTTCTCGCGCTCGCCTTCCAGCATCTTGTCGACCGGAATGCCGGTCCAGCGCGACACCACCTGCGCCACATGTTCAGCGGTCACGGATTCGTCGACGATGTGCGCCTCGTTGCCGCTTTCCGCCTTCTCGAGCGCTTCCTGCAAGCGCGGAATTTCGCTGTAGGTCAACTGCCCGGCCTCGTCGAGGCGACCTTCGCGGATCGCTCGGTCGGCCGCCATGCGCGCCGCATCCAGTTCTTCCTTGAGTTTGGTCGTGTCGGCGAGCGACGCCTTGTCCGCTTCCCAGCGGCTGGTGAGTTCTTCCGATTCCTCTTCGAGTTTGTCCAGCTCGTCTTCGATCCGCGCCAACCTGTCCTGGGAGGCCTTGTCGGTTTCCTTCTTCAGGGCTTCGCGCTCGATCTTGAGCTGGATGATGCGGCGGTCTAACTCATCGATTTCCTCGGGCTTGCTGTCGATCTGCATCTTAAGGCGGCTCGCCGACTCGTCGACGAGGTCGATCGCCTTGTCCGGCAGGAACCGGTCGGTGATATAGCGCGCGCTGAGCGTCGCCGCCGCCACCAGCGACGCGTCCGTGATGCGGACGCCGTGGTGCAGTTCGTACTTTTCCTTGATGCCGCGCAGGATCGAGATCGTGTCCTCGACCGTCGGCTCGGAGACGAACACCGGTTGAAAACGCCGTGCCAGCGCCGCGTCTTTCTCGACGTACTTGCGGTATTCATTCAGCGTCGTCGCGCCCACGCAGTGCAGTTCGCCGCGCGCCAGCGCCGGCTTCAGAAGGTTGGAGGCATCCATCGAGCCCTCGCCCGCGCCGGCACCGACGAGCGTGTGCATCTCGTCGATGAACATGATGATCTGGCCGGCGCCCGCCTGCACCTCGTTGAGCACGGCCTTCAGGCGCTCCTCGAACTCGCCGCGGAATTTGGCACCGGCAACCAGCGCGCCGAGGTCGAGGACCATCAGCGTCTTCTGTTTCAGGTTCTCCGGCACGTCGCCGTTGACGATCCGTTGCGCCAGCCCCTCGACGATAGCGGTCTTGCCGACGCCGGGCTCGCCGATCAGCACCGGGTTGTTCTTGGTCCGGCGCGACAGCACCTGGATGGTCCGGCGGATCTCCTCGTCACGGCCGATAACCGGGTCGAGCTTGCCGTCCATCGCCTCGCTGGTCAGGTCTCGCGCGTACTTGTTGAGGGCGTCGTAATTGTCCTCGGCGTTGGCGCTGTGTGCGGCGCGGCCCTTGCGGAATTCGTTGATGGCGCTGTTGAGGCTCTGCGGCGTCACCCCGGCATCGCCGAGCAGCTTCGACGCCACGGTATCCTTGGCCATCGCAATCGCCAGCAAAAGACGCTCGGCGGTGACGACGCTGTCGCCGGCCTTCTCGGCAAGCTGCTCGGCCTGATCGAACAGCCGTGCCGATTCCGGCGCCAGGTAAAGCTGCTTCGCGCCCTCGCCCTCGACCTTGGGAATCTTGTAGAACTCGCGATTGACGCCCTCGATGGCGCGGCCCCGGTCGCCGCCCGCGGCGTCAATCAGGTTGGCCGCCAGGCCTTCCTTGTCCTCGAGAAGCACCTTGAGGACGTGCAGCGGCGTCAACTGCTGATGATTGGTCCTGAGCGCCAGTGTCTGCGCGGACTGTATGAAGCCCCGCGCGCGGTCGGTGAAATTTTCAAAGTCCATGTCCATTTCCTTTCAATGCGCTGGCGGCGAACGCCCCCGATCGGGCAGCGATAACCCCTCGCGGTGTATGGATATCTTACTGCAAATATGGCCTGCCGGGCGAGGGTCGCAAGTGTGACGGCGGGAATAAATTCATGCTCTCACAAACGCTCACCGGTACTGGCGAGAACGCTTCGCGGCGCCCGAAAACTAGCCGTTTAACGTGGCGCTGCCTGAACGTTTGACACACCACCGGCCGCTCGCCAATCTCTGGCCATGGCGATCACGCTGAGAGATATCTGCCGTTACCCGGTCAAGGGGCTGAGCCCGGAACACCTTGAGGCGGTGTCCCTGCGGCCGGGCGAAGCATTGCCGTACGACCGGCGGTACGCGCTGGCACTCGGCTCGACACCGGTGTCCGGGGCGATCTCCGAGTGGATGCCGAAGTCCAGTTTCCTGTGCCTGATGCGAAACCAGAAACTGGCGCAACTCAGGACCGGTTTCGACGACACAAACCAGACACTGACCGTGCACCGGGGCGGCAATCAGGTGGCGCGCGGGCAACTGAAGCAGAAGATCGGTCGCACCATGATCGAGGACTTCTTCGCCGCCTTCATGAAGGACGAGGCACGGGGGCGGCCGAAACTCGTCGAAGCCGCTGACAATCATGTCCTGTCGGACCACGATAGCCCCGTGGTGTCGATCATCAATCTCGGTTCGGTGAAAGATCTGGAACGCATCGTCGGCACGGCGCTCGACCCGCAGCGGTTTCGCGGCAACTTCATGGTCGACGGCCTCCAGCCCTGGGCCGAGTTCGATCTATGCGGCAAACAAATCGCGGCGGGGGACGCCCTTCTGGAGGTCCTCATGCCCATCGACCGTTGCGCCGCGACCAACGTTAACCCGGAGACTGCCGAGCGCGACCTGAACATTCCGAAAAACATGCAGCGCGGCCTCGGCCACATCGATTGCGGCGTGTTCGCGCGCGTCGTTCAGGCCGGCGACGTCAAGGTCGGCGACGAGTTCAAGGTTATCTGAGAAAGTTCAGTCGGCTGCCGACTGGTCGGTGTTCTCGACAGGTTGCTGTTCCGACTTGCGCGAACGGCGCTGGCGCGGTTTGCGCGGCGCCTCATCGGAGGCTTCGTTCTCGGACGCCTGATTCTCCGAACCGTCGTTGTCGCCGTCATCGGAGTCAGACCCGCCGTTGCGGCCCCGGGAGACGGTCCGCTGCAGGCCGTTGTCCTGCTGCTCGTCATCATTGTCCTGGGCGTCCGATTCGGCATTTTGATCGTCGTTATCCGTATCGTCGTTACGGTTCGCGTTCTGCTGCCGATTGCGGTTGTTGTCGCGGCCCTGGCCGTCGTTATCGGAATTCAGGATTCGATAATAGTGCTCGGCGTGCTGCAGATACCCTTCGGCGAGAATGCGGTCGCCGGCGGAATAAGCATCGCGGGCCAGCGCCTGGTACTTCTCCAGGATCTGCTGCGCCGTGCCCCGGACTTTCGCCTCGGGACCGCTGCTCTCGAAAGAGCCGCCTTTTTGATTCGGGTACCGGCGCGCATTGCCGCGCGACCGCTGACGTCTGTTATTATTTTGACCGTGTTTCATCGTCTCAGAAGCTTATCTGTACAAGGGAGCATCCACGCCGCACCAAGCCCCGGCTCGGTTGAGTAAGCTCCCCCGAAAAAAGGTAACTTGGCGTGATACTGTGGGTTTTTGGACGCCGTTGGGCGTTCCCCCCTCAACCCCTTAAAGGCTGAACCGTGAGGAAGTTAGCCCGTACCCCCCGGGATTCCAATACCTTTTTTGTAAAAAGAAATCGCCCGTTCGACACCCGCCAAATCGGCGCGCCACGGCCCTTCGGTCAAATCGTGCGCCATTGCAATTTCCGAGACAGCGGCCGATTGACCGATGCCGATTTCGAGTATCAACGCACCGTCCGCGGCAAGCGCCGATACCGCGGCGGGGATAAGGGACCGGTAGGCATCGAGCCCGTCCGTACCCCCGTCGAGCGCCGCGACGGGTTCGTGGTCTCGGACCCCAGCATCGAGCCCGGCGATGTCGGCACTCGGGATATAGGGCGGGTTCGAAACGATCAGATCGAACGTGCCGTCCAGCCCGTTCGACCATGACGCCTCGACGATCTCGGCGCGTGCCGCGAGGCCGAGCGATTCGGCATTCGCGGTGGCGACCCGGCATGCGCCCGGCGACGAATCCATGCCACGCCCCCGCGCGTCCTCGAATTCGGTCAGCAAGGCCAGAAGGATGCAGCCGCTGCCGGTCCCCAGATCGAGAATCGACGTCGGCGCCGGACGATCCCGGAACACGTCCCGGGCCAGGTCGATCACTGCTTCCGTATCGGGACGCGGAATCAGGGTCTCGGGCGAGACCTCTAGATCGAGACTCCAGAACTCGCGCCGCCCCGTGATGTGCGCGAGCGGCTTGCCCCGGCAACGTTCGCCGAGGCAGGCATAGTAGGCCGCGAGCCGATCACCGCCGACAACATCCTCCGTGCGTGCAAAGACCTGTGCCGGGGTCAACGTCATGATATGACCCAAGAGCAGACGCGCCTCGGCACGTGGATTCTCGACACCGGCTTCGGAGAGCGCCGCCGCCCCCTCCGTCAGTGCCGCGCCGATGGACGTCATTCCATGCTCGCCAGGCGGCGCGCATTGTCCTCGGCCAGAAGCGCGTCGATCACGTCTTCCATGTCGCCGTCGATGAAACTGTCGAGGTTGTGCAGCGTCAGGCCGATGCGGTGGTCCGTCACCCGGCGTTCGGGGAAATTATAGGTGCGGATACGCTCCGAACGATCGCCGGAGCCGACCTGGCTCTTGCGCTGCTCTGCCCGTTCGCTGGCCTGCCGTTCGCGTTCGACATCGAAGATACGCGCCCGCAGCACCTTCATCGCCGCCGCCTTGTTCTTGTGTTGCGACTTCTCGGATTGCTGCGAAACCACGATGCCTGTCGGAATGTGCGTGATGCGGACGGCACTGTCGGTGGTGTTGACGTGCTGGCCGCCCGCGCCCTGGGCGCGGAAGGTATCGATCCGCAGATCCTTCTCCTGGATATCGACGTCGACGTCCTCGGCCTCGGGCATGACGGCCACGGTGGCCGCGGAGGTATGGATGCGACCACCGGACTCCGTGACCGGCACACGCTGCACCCGGTGTACGCCGCTCTCGAACTTGAGATTGCGAAACACCTCCTTGCCGGAAATCTCGGCAATCGCCTCCTTGGTGCCGCCGATACCGGTGTCCTGCATGTGAATTACGTTGAACTTCCAGCCCATGCGGTCGGCATAACGATGATACATGCGGAACAGGTCCGCCGCGAACAGCGCCGCCTCGTCGCCGCCGGTGCCGGCGCGTACCTCGAGGATGGCGTTGCGGCTGTCGGCCTCGTCCTTCGGCACCATCAGCAGCTTTACTGCGTTTTCCAATTCCGGCAGCCGCTCTTTCAGTTCGTCGCACTCCTCTTCGGCGAGCGCACGCATCTCGGCATCGCTCTCCGGGTCCTCGGCGATCTGGGCGGCGTCGATGAACTGCTGACGCGCCTCCCGGAACGCCCTGATCGCGACGACGATCGGCGAGAGATCGGCATATTCCTTCGAGAGCGACGCATACTCTTCACCGGAAACATTGCTTTCCGACATCAGATGCGTCAGTTCCTCGAACCGGGACGTCACGCGTTCAAGATGCTCTTCCATACTCACGTGATCTTGTCTCCATCATCCGAAATGTCGAACAGGTCGCGGATCATCCGCTCGGCTTGTTCCATATCCTTGCCCGATTGCGCCATCGCGCGCAGGCGTTCGCTGGGCGTATGCAACAACCTTTGCATCAGCAGATGCGTCGCTTTCTCCGCATCGCCGCGCGCTTCCTCCAGCGCGCTTTCGCGCAACGCCATGACGTGCCGGCGGAGCACGTTCAGCGCCGGAGTCGCGGTCCGATCGACACGTCCCTTCAGATATTCATCGACCTCCGCCGCAACGATCTGTTCGGCGGCCTCGGCCTCGAACGAACGACTCGCCTGTCCTTCCATCGCCAAACGCTCCAGGTCCGCGAGATCGTAAAGGAACGCATCGTCCAGCCGGTCGACCGCCGTTTCCACGTCGCGGGGCAGACTGGCATCGACGATGAACTGCGGCCGCGAGCGCCGCGTTTTCAGCGCCAGGCGCACCATGTCGCCGGTCAATACCAGGCGGCGCCCGCCGACCGCCGTGATCACGATGTCGGCACCGGCCAATGCCGCGGGGAGGCCCGCCTGTTCGACCTTATATGCGCCCAACCGTTCCGCCAGATCCTGCGACGGTCTGCCATAGTCGCAAAGGGTCAGATTGCCCAGCCCCGCGCGCTGCAACTCCTCGGCGATAACCTCACCCATGTCACCCACGCCCATCAGAAGCGCCGATGAATCCTCGAGCCGGCCATGTACTTCGCGCGCAATACCGACGGCGACAGCCGCAATCGAAACCGGCCGCTCGCCGACTGCGGTTTCGGTGCGGACGCGCTTGGCCGCGCTATAGGCCGACTGCATCAGCCGCTCCAGGTCATCCGCCACCATGCCGCGATCGCGGGCCAGCCGGTGGCACGCCTTGACCTGGCCCAGCACTTGCGGCTCACCAACGATGACGCTGTCGAGCGACGCCGCCACCCGGAACAGGTGCCGGACCGCTTCCGGACCGGACAACCGCAACATGGCGCCGTCGAGTTCCTCAGCGGCCACGTCGCCGTGCCGGCGCATCGCGTCACCAATGGCGCCACAATCACGTTCGGCGTCGGTGCTGGCGGCGATCACCTCGACCCGGTCGCAGGTCGAAAGGACGACCGCCTGGTCGATGCCGCGTTCACGGAGACGGTCGAGAAAATCCGGTACCGCCGCATCCTCGACGAAAAGCCGGTCACGGAGGGACAGACTGCCGGTGCGATGATTGACGCCGACAATAAGGGGAATGCGGGACGTGACGGAACTCCCGGCCACGACAGCTAGCGGTACTTGGCGAGGTGCGTATCCAGTTCGGCGAGGGGCACCTCGGTCTGTTCGCCGCTCTGCATGTCGCGCACGGTCGCGGCGTCGCGCGCCAGTTCGTCCTCGCCGAGGATGACCGTCGCGATGGCATTCAGTTTGTCGGCCCGTTTCATGCGCTTGCCCATGTTACCGCTGTAACCCAGATCGACATGATACCCCGCCTCGCGGAGCGTCTGGGCGATTTTAACCGCCGCCCTGCCGGCATCGTCACCGACCGGGACCACGGCAATGGGACGCACCGCGCCGGTGACGTCGCCGACCATCATGGCCAGACGCTCGACACCCGCGGCCCAGCCGATGCCCGGTGTCGGGCGGCCGCCCATCTGTTCCATCAGGCCGTCATACCGGCCACCGGCCAGCACGGCGCCCTGCGCCCCCAGCGTCTCGGTCACGAACTCGAACGCCGTGTGCGAATAGTAGTCCAGCCCGCGCACCAGACGCGGGTTGATGTGCGCCTCGATGCCGATATCGGCGAGCCCCTGCAGAACATCGTCGAAGAACCGCCGTGAATGATCGTTCAGGTGCTCGTTCAAGAGCGGTGCCTCGGCCATCACGGCGCGGTCGCCTTCGTCCTTGGAATCGAAGATGCGGAGCGGATTTTTTTCCAACCGGGTCAGACTGTCTTCCGAAAGCCTGTCCTTGTGCCCGGTCAGGTACGAAACCAAGGTATCGCGGTAATTCTGCCGGCTTTCGGTATCGCCGAGGGTATTGATCTCGAGCTTCACGTCGGCGGCGATGCCAAGTTCCCGCAACAGGTGCGCACCGACGGCGATGACCTCGATATCTGCCTGAGGACCGGGCACGCCGAGGATTTCGACGTCGACCTGGTGGAACTGCCTGAGCCGGCCCTTCTGCGGGCGCTCGTAACGGAATACCGGACCGCGCGCGAAGAACTTCAGCGGCACCGCCTGCTGCAGGCCGTTCGACATGAAGGCACGCGCAACCCCCGCCGTGAACTCGGGGCGCAGCGTGATGCTGTCGCCGCCCCGGTCCTCGAACGTGTACATTTCCTTGGTGACGATGTCGGAGGTGTCACCGAGGGTGCGCTTGAACACCTCGGTAAACTCGAACACCGGCGGTGTCATTTCCTCGAAACCGTAGCGCAGGGCGACGGCAGCCGCGGTATCGGCGACATGGCGCTGGGCGCGCATGTCCTCGGGCAGCAAGTCGTGTGTACCGCGTACAGGTTGCAGCGTCGCCATGGTTCCGGACCCTGTCAGCTATTCGGCGGCGTCGGACGCCGAACCGCCACCGTAGCGGGTCTTCACGTAATCTTCGACGATGCCCTGGAATTCCTCGGCGATGCCCGGCCCCTTGAGGGTCATGCGCTTCTCGCCATCGATGAACACCGGGGCCGACGGGGTTTCGCCCGTACCCGGCAGCGAGATGCCGATGTCGGCATGCTTGCTTTCACCGGGCCCGTTGACGATGCAGCCCATGACCGCGACGTTCATCTCCTCGACGCCGGGATAAACGTCACGCCACTCCGGCATGCGGGTTCGGAGAAATGTCTGTATCTTGCCGGCAAGCTGCTGGAATACCGTCGACGTGGTGCGCCCGCAGCCCGGACACGCCGTCACCAGCGGCATGAACGAGCGGATGCCCATGGTCTGCAGGATCTGCTGCGCGACCACGACTTCCTCGGTGCGGTCGCCGCCCGGTTCCGGCGTCAGGGACACGCGGATCGTATCGCCGATCCCTTCCTGCATTAGGACCGCGAGCGCCGCGGTCGAGGCGACGATCCCCTTGGAGCCCATGCCCGCCTCGGTCAATCCCAGGTGCAGCGCATAGTCGCACTGCCGGGCCAGCGCCCGGTAGACGCGGATCAGGCTCTGTACTTCGGAAACCTTGCACGACAACACGATCTTGTCGGCCCCCATGCCCAGCTCGCGCGCCAGTTCGGCACTTTGCAGAGCCGACAGCACCAGCGCCTCCTCGGTTATGTCCTGCGCCGGCTTGGGATTCCTGGACTTGGCGTTCTCGTCCATCAGCGCCACGACCAGATCCTGGTCGAGGCTGCCCCAGTTGACGCCGATGCGGACCGGGCGGTCATATTCTAGTGCCACCTCGATCATGGTCGAGAACTGCTTGTCGCGCTTCTCGCGGAACCCGACGTTACCCGGGTTGATCCGGTACTTGGCGAGTGCTTCGGCGCAGGCGGGATTTTCCGTCAGCAACTTGTGGCCGATGTAGTGAAAATCGCCGACCAGCGGCACGCTGCAGCCCATCTTGTCCAACGCATCGCGGATATGCGGCACGGCCCTGGCCGCCTCGTCGCGGTCGACGGTAATGCGAACGATTTCCGAACCCGCACGCGCCAGCGCCGCGACCTGTTCGGCCGTTCCCTTGATGTCGGCGGTGTCGGTATTGGTCATCGACTGCACGACGACCGGGCCGCCGCCGATGCAGACGTCGCCGATCATGACCGGGACGCTCTGACGCCGGATGATGGGGGCGGTTTGCATGCTCATGACGGTTTCCCGGTCACCGGTTCGTCGCCGTGCCGGCCCTTAGGCGGCTGGCATTCAGCGAGACATTCTTACGTACTGCACCGACGCCGCCAATCTTCGGCACCGGTTCGCCGTCGACGCTGATGTCGAGCGCGCCGGCGTTGCCGGTATCCAGGACCAGTCCCTCGGTGTCCGGCACGTTGAAGCTGTTCCCGGCACTCATCAGCCCGGTGTAGACGATCGTGCTGTTGGCCGGATCGCGGATCTCGACCCAACTGCTGGAGGTCGCGCGGATGACGATGCCGGACGTGCCCGCGGCATCACCCGACGTCCGCGAGGCGGTTTCCGGCGGTGCCGGGGTATCGGCATCGCCCGTTCCGCCCGAACTGCCGGTGGCCTGACGCAGCACCAGCGTATTCAGATCTTCGGCGGTCACTTCCGGAGAGGTGGATGCCGCCTGTGGCGGCTCGCTCTCCGTCGGCGCCGTTTCCGGCGTAGCCGCATCGGCCGCCGGCGCCTGGGTCGGCGCCGCCAGTGGTTCCGACGTCACAGCATCTCTGGTGCCGGAGGCCATCGTGGTCCCGGATTGTTCCGTCGCAGCCGTGCCGGTGCCGGTCGACCCCGATGCAGCAACCGGCTCTGTCGGCGCAGACGCGGCATCGCTCTCCGCCACCGCCGGCGCGGTCGCAGTCTCGGTCGACGTCGACATGTTCTCCCCGGTGGACGCGGTGTCGCCGCTTTGCGCCATCGGCTCCGTTGTGGGGTCAGGCGTTTCGGTTTCCGCCGGCGTCGCGGCGGTTTCGGCGGATTGCGTCACCTTACCGGTTACGCCGGTCGCCGTCGCGGCAGCGTCGTTTGTCTCCGCCGCGGCGTTTGCCGTGCTTTCGGTGGCAGTCGATGCCGCGCTCTCGGTGGTGCTTTCAGTCGGCACCGCGCTTCCGGCGCTCTCGCTCACGTTTTCGGAAGATGTCTCCGCCGCTTGATTTACGGCGTCGCTCGCGGTCGCCGCCGCTTCGGCCGCCGCTTCCGCGGTACGTTGCGCGGCTTCATCCGCTGCATCGGCCATCTGTTCGGCGGCGGCCGTGGTCTCGCGGACGACCTTTTCGACTTTCTTGGCCGCTTTGCCGGTTGCGGCCGGTGCTTCGGTGCCTGAACCGGACGCAGTGCCGTTCGGGGCATCGTCGCCGGTCACCAGATGCTTCAGGTGATCCGGCACCGGCGAAATCAGATCGGACAGAATGCTCTCGTCCGTCGTCGTCACGTACCAGCCGCCGTAAACCAGCAACGCGATCAACACCCCGATGAAGACGATTGCCCCCTTCGGCACGCCGCTGTCCGGCACTGGGGTCGGAAAGGCAAGATCGGTGGCGTTTCTCTGGCCCGTCTGCTCAAGACGGTAGCGGCGCACCACTTCATCGCCGTCGAGTCCCAGGTGTTCCGCATACGACCGGATGAACCCGACCGCATAGGTATTGCCCGGCAGGTCCGCGTAGCGGCAATCCTCGATCGCCTCGAGATACAGATAGCGGATACAGAGGACGTCCGAGATGTCGCGCAGGTCTTCGCCGACGCGCAGACGGGACGCGCGCAGAAGCGCGCCGACCTTAGGTGAACGATCGCCGGCGTCCTTGTGTTCCTGTTCTTTGTTCTGGTCTGTATCGCTCATAAGGCTCGTAAAAACCCGTCACTGCGGGACGCGATCACGTTCGCCGCGCTTTCCCGGGTTTGCTCTGCGTCGTTATTCTCACAATTCGCCTTTGATTTACAAGGGTAAATAGGGATTCCGCCGGTCCGGTAACGGGGCGTTCGGCGGCGCATCAGACGGCAACGCCGTGATCGAGGGCGAAACTGCGAAGTTTCCCGCGCAAACTGTGTTCCGATGAACTCAGCAACGGCGCCACAAACCCTTGTAAATCGCCGACATTCAACGACCGCGTCATCTCCTTGACCGGGCCGATGCTGGGATTGGCCATCGAGAGCCGCCGGTAGCCGAGCCCGACGAGGGTCATCGCCTCCAGCGGACGTCCCGCCATCTCGCCGCAAACGGTGACCGGCACATTCGCCGCATCGCAGCCTTCGGCGACGGTCTTGAGCATCCGGAGCGCCGCCGGCGACAGCGTGTCGTAGCGATCGGAAAGCCGCGGATTACCCCGGTCGGTCGCAAACAGGAACTGCATCAGATCGTTCGAGCCGACGGAGAGAAAATCGACCTCGGCGAGAACCTGTTCAAGCTGAAATAGCAGTCCGGGCACTTCCAGCATCGCACCTGCATGGATTGTCCGGCCCGGTGCCTCGCTCTCGATCTCGCGGTCAAGAAGCTTCCGCGCGGTTATGAATTCATCGACCTCGGTGACCATCGGGAACATGATCGAGATATCGGTCCCGCACTGCTTCGCGGCACGGACCATGGCGCGCATCTGGCGCCTGAGCAGCATCGGCCGGTCGAGCCCGACGCGGATCGCGCGCCAGCCCATGGACGGGTTTTCCTCCTCGTCGCTTTCGAGATACGGCAGCGTCTTGTCCGAACCCACGTCGAGCGTGCGGAACGTCACGTGCCGGCCGTCTGCGGCCTCGAGAATGCGCCGGTAGAGCTCCGTCTGGTCCTCGATCCCCGGCAGTTCCTGGCGCATCATGAACTGGATTTCGGTGCGGAACAGGCCGATACCCTCGGCTCCCAGATCCCGCATCTGTTCGACGTCAACCAGCAGGCCGGCGTTGGCGAGGAGCGATACGTGCTGATCGTCCTTGGTGACCGACGGCAGCGGGATCAGCTCGTTGTAGTATTCCCGGCGTTCCCGGTGGATGCGGACGGTATCCAGAAAACTGCGGCGGATATCCTCGCCGGGACGCAGGAATACCTGCGCGCGGTCGCCGTCGACGATCACCGGATCGCCCTCGCTGACCCGGTCCATAATGCCCCTGATGCGGCCGATGATGGGAATGTCGAGTGCCCGGGCGATGATCGCCACGTGCGCGGTCGGCGAGCCTTCCTCGAGAATCACGCCGGACAGGTAATCGGCGTCGTAATCCAGCAGTTGCGCGGGGCCGAGCGTCTTGGCGATCAGAATTGCCCCGTCCTCGAGCTGCGAGAGATCCGGGCCGCTCGGTTCGCCCAACAGGTGCTGCAGCAGCCGGTACGCCAGATCCTCGAAATCATGCACGCGCTCGCGCAGATATGGGTCGTTGACTTGCGCCATGCGGGCGCGCAGGTCGTCGAGCACGCGCTGCACCGCCGCTTCCGCCGTGAGGCCGGCCTTGATCGCCTCCTCCATACGCTTCAGCCAGCCCTGGTCGCGGGCAATCATGGAATACGTTTCCATGATGTCGCGGTGTTCGCCGCTGGTCTTCATGTGCTCGGACGTCATCATGTCGTCGATGGCGCCGTGCATCTCGACGAAGGCCCGCTCCAGGCGCTCCATTTCGACCACGGGGTCCTCGGCGACAAGACGTTCGATACGGAAATGCGGCCTGTGCACGATCGCCTGGCCGATGCCGATCCCGCCGTTGAGGCGCAGGCCCTCGAGGCGCAACGGGGCCGAGGCCAAACCGTCGGCGGGCAGAAGCTCGTGCGGATCGATCAGCTCGCCGCCAGAGACCAGCTCCGCCAGCACCATGGCGACGGTCTGCAGGCTTTCGACCTCTTCCTCGTTGTAGTTGCGCCGGGTCCGGTTCTGTACCGCCATGACGCCGATCACGCGCCCGCTCCTGAGGATCGGCACGCCCATCATCGAATGGAACGCCTCTTCCCCGGTTTCCGGACGGTAGGCGAAGCTCGGATGCTCCTGCGCATCGGCCAGTGCGAACGGCCGCGCCAGCGCGGCAATCTCACCGATGATGCCCTCGCCGACACGCAGCCGCGTGTTGTGCACGGCGGACGGTTTCAGGCCGCGGGTGGCGAAAAGTTCGAGGATGTCGCCGGCGCGGCGTACGTAGATCGAGCACACCTCGGCGACTAGGTCGGCGGCAACGATCTCGGCGATCTGGTCGAGACGCTGTTCGGCGGTGCCGGTGCCGGCCATCAGATCGCGGACACGCGCCAGCAACCGGCGCGGCGCCGGGGTCATCTTTGCGCGTGGCGATCTTTCGGACATGCGTCCAGCTTCCCTGCTTGCGAACGCGCTTCCGGCGATACGCGGATGAACGTCAGTCGGCGTCCAGACCGTAGGCCGTGTGCAGCGCGCGGACCGCGAGTTCCGTGTACTCCTCGGCAATCAGGACACTGACCTTGATCTCCGAGGTCGAAATGACCTGGATGTTGATTCCCTTTTCCGCAAGCGTCGTGAACATGCGTTGCGCGACGCCCGCGTGCGAGCGCATACCGACGCCGATCACGGAGATTTTTGCCACGTTCTTGTCGGACCGGAGTTCGGCGAAGTTCAACTCGCTGCGATTGCCTTCCAGTGTTGCAATCGCCCGGTCAAGATCGGCCATCGGCAGGGTAAACGTCAAATCCGTTGCGTTGTCGTCGTGCGAAATGTTCTGCACGATCATGTCCACGTTGATGCCGTTGTCCGCCAGCGGCCCGAAAATCGCCGCGGCGATACCCGGCTGGTCCGGAACCGAAACCAACGTGATCTTCGCTTCGTCGCGGCTGTAGGCGATGCCGCTTACCAATTCCTGTTCCACGATCTCATCCTCATCAACAACAAGGGTTCCGGGTTCGTCAGTGTAGCTGGAAAGCACCTGCACCCGAACGCCGTGCTTCATGGCCAGTTCGACCGACCGGGTCTGCAGCACCTTGGCGCCCACCGACGCCATTTCGAGCATTTCCTCGTAGGTGATCTTGTCCAGCTTGCGTGCCTTCGGCGTGATACGCGGGTCGGTCGTGTAGACGCCGTCGACGTCGGTGTAGATGTCGCAGCGGTCGGCCTTGAGCGCCGCCGCTACCGCGACCGCGCTGGTGTCGGAACCGCCGCGGCCGAGGGTCGTGATCCGGTTGTCAGGACCCAGTCCCTGGAAACCGGCGACAACGCAGACCTCGCCGCGCTCTAGACGCTTCTCCATTTCCTCGGTCTCGATGCTCTCGATCCGCGCCTTGCCGTGCACGCTGTTGGTGTGGACCGGCGCTTGCCAACCGAGCCATGAACGTGCAGCGACACCTATATCCTGCAGCGCCAGCGCGAGAAGCCCAACCGTCACCTGTTCACCGGTGGCGACGACAGTGTCGTACTCGCGCGCGTCGTAAAGCTTGCTGACCGACGTCACCAGATCGACCAGCTTGTTGGTTTCACCCGACATCGCGGAGAGAACGACCGCGACCTGGTTGCCGGCGTCGACCTCGGCCTTGACGCGCTGCGCCACCGCCTTGATGCGATCGACATTGGCGACCGAAGTCCCACCGAATTTTTGAACGATCCGCGCCATCTTTCCGTATCTTTCCGGAACCATCCCAGGGACCGGTGCCCTGGGAACTTCAGAAATACCCAAGCCTGTGCCAGCCGCATGGTTTGGGTTGAAGCACGGGCGGCGCATACATACTCTGTGACCTGTCCGCAAGCAACCCTGATAGACGCCGCGGGCACCGGATTCCCTGTCGAAAGGCCGCAATCGCATGTCTTCGGAGACCGCCACCGCCAAAAGCCGGAAGGCCGCAAGCAGCGGCACCGCCGACGCCGACGAGGTCGCGCGTTTCGCGGCCATCGCCGAGGAGTGGTGGGACCCGAACGGCAAGTTCCGGCCGCTGCACCAGTTGGCCCCGGTCCGGCTCGCCTTCATCCGCGATCAGGTAACGGCAAGGTTCGGTCTCGACCCGGACGCGGACGCGCCGTTCAAGGGTCTCAGGTTCCTCGATGTCGGCTGCGGCGGCGGGCTGGTGACGGAACCGCTGGCGCGGCTCGGCGCCGAGGTTACGGCCATCGACGCGGCCGAACGCAATATCGAGGTGGCGAAGCTGCATGCTGCCGAAGGCGGGCTCGACATCGATTACCGGGCCATGCAGCCGGAAGACCTCGCCACGACCGGCGCCAGTTTCGACGTCGTCGTCAATCTGGAAGTTGTCGAACACGTGGCGGATTTGGATGCATTCATGGCGGCGTCCGCCGCCATGGTCCGGCCCGGCGGCGGCATGGTGCTTTCGACCATCAACCGGACCCTGAAATCGCTGGCGCTCGCCAAGGTCATGGCGGAATACGTGTTGCGCTGGCTTCCCGTCGGCACTCACGAATGGCACAAGTTCGTCAAGCCGTCCGAGCTTGCGCGCGGTCTCCGGGCCGCCGGCATGGAGATCACCGCGCTCCAGGGCATGCACTACGACCCGCTGGCCGACCGCTGGCGCGCCGGGCGCAGCCTCGACGTCAACTATCTGGCATTTGCGAAGAAAGAGAAGAAAGACTAGAAAGCGGGATCAGGAATTGCGGCGGATCGTCGGCAGGCGATAGACCTCGATCCCCTCGTCGTCGAGTTCCCGGGTTTCCTCGTCGCTGGCCTCGCCATAAATGCCGCGCTCGTCCGCTTCACCATAATGAATGCGGCGCGCCTCGTCGGCGAACTGGTCGCCGACGTAATCGCAGTTCGCCTCGACTTCCTTGCGCATTTGCTGGGCGACCTCGAGGATCCGCTCGGCGACTTCGCGCGCCCGTTGTTCCGGCGTCGACGCGCTTCTTGACGATCTGCCGATACTCGGCGACATCGGCGCTTTGAACACGTCCGTGTTGCCGCAGTGCGGGCAGGCAATATCGCCGCTCTTCGCCTGGGCGTCGAACGTCGCGCTGTCCTTGAACCACGCCTCGAACTCGTGCGTGTTTTCGCAACGGACGGAATATTTGATCATGGGCTCGCCGAACTCCGTAAAGATCGCGATATCTTGTGGATATAGTGCCGAATTCCCAGAAAAAAAGCGTTAACAAAATCCCGGTCGCCCGCCCATACTCGGAATCATGACCACAGAGAAACATCCGCCCCGGCACCTGCGCATGACCGAACCGGCCGAATGGTTCCGGACCTACCGGCCCCTCATCGCCGAAGGCGGGAACGTGCTCGACGTCGCGGCGGGCGGCGGGCGGCATGTGAAACTGTTTGCCGATGCGGGTCACAATGTGACCGCCGTCGACCGCAATACCGAGGCTCTTTCGATATTTGCGGACACCCATGACACAGAAATTATCGAGGCAGACCTGGAAGACGGTTCGCCCTGGCCGCTGCCGGACCGCACGTTCGATGCGGTCTGCGTCTGCAACTATTTGTACCGGCCGCTGTTCGACGATCTGATCGGTGCCCTCGCGCCGGGCGGCGTGCTCCTCTATGAAACCTTTGCGCTGGGGAACGAGGTCTATGCGAAGCCCCGCAATCCGGATCATCTTCTGAAAAGCGGCGAACTGCTGGACCTTGTGCGTGGGCGCCTGCAGGTCATCGCCTACCGGCACGGCATCGTCGAAGGGGACGAATGCCCCGGCGTCAAGCAGATGATCTGCGCCGTGAACAACCTGCAGCTATCCGACCGGGAAGACGGCGACCCGGCGCCGCGGCCGTTGCCCTAAATCGAGTAGGCCCGGTCGTGCTGCAACGACGGGATGCGCGCCCGCGCCTCCCCTGCCTTGGCGGTGTCGATCTCCACACAGGTTATCCCGGGTTCGGTGCCGCCGTCGGCCAGCACCTCGCCCCACGGCCCGACGGCCAGCGAGTGACCGTAGGTCTTGCGCCCGCCGGCATGATCGCCGGTCTGCGCCGGCGCGAACACGAACGCACCGCATTCGATGGCCCGCGCCCTCAGAAGCACGTGCCAGTGCGCCTCGCCGGTCGGTCGCGTGAAGGCCGACGGCGCGCTCAGCATCACCGCACCGGCGCGCGCCAGATCGCGGTAGAGATGCGGAAACCGCATGTCGTAACAGACCGTCATCCCGAACACGCCCCACGGTGTCGGCACCAGCGTGACACCCGAGCCCGCGCGGTAGGTGTCGCTTTCGCGGTAGACGTCACCCGTACCGACATCGACGTCGAACAGGTGCATCTTGTCGTATGACCCGGCGATTCCGCCCTTGTCGTCGATCAGGAACGAACGGTTGGCGAGCTTGCCCGGCGTATCTTCCGACTGCGCGACGATGGAGCCGACCAGCACCCAGGCGCCATGCTCGGCGGCCCCGGCCCGCAGGCGCGTCAGCGTCTCGTCTTCCGCCGCCGGTTTCGCCTTGGCGCGGCAGGCGGCGCGGTCCGGCTCGATCATGTTGCAGACTTCCGGAAACATGACGAAGTCGGCACCGGCATCCACGGCTTCGTTCAGCAACCGGACATTGGTCTCGGCATTGGCGGCCGGGTCCGGCCCGGCGGTGATCTGCACCAGCGCCGCCCGGAAAGTCCCGGTCACGCGGGAAGCCCCAGCAGCGGATCGAGCTTGCCCTCGGCGTCGAGGTCGTGGATGCCGTCGCAATCGCCGATATGTTCGCCGTCGACGAATATCTGCGGCACCGAGCGCGACCCGGCCATCTCCGCCATCTGCTTGCGGCGCGGCGCGTCCATCATCACGTCGTATTCGGTGAATTCCACGCCCTTTTCGTTGAGCAGATTCTTGGCGCGGGCACAGAACGGGCAGAACGGCGTCGTGTATATCTCGATCTTCGGCATCGGGTCCTCTCCGGCACGCATGGTGGCACTCTCCTGAAATATAGGCGCTCTCAGCGCAGATCAAAGCCCCACCGTCACCACCCGGGCAATCGTCACCACATCGACGGCCGCGGCGCCGGAGCGGAGCAAGGCGCGCGCGCAGGCCTCAAGCGTGGCGCCGGTGGTCATCACGTCGTCGACCAGCAACACGCGTTTGTCGCGGAGCATCGGCACATACCGCCCCGCGACCCGGAACGCGCCCTGCACGTTGCGCCGCCGCGCCGTGCGCGACTTGCCGCCTTGCGTCCCGGTCCTGCGCTTGCGGATCAGCAGATCCGGCACCGCCCGCACCCCGGCTTGCCGGGCGAGCGCATTCGCGAGCAGCGCCGACTGGTTGTAGCGCCGGGCCAGCAACCGGCTCCAGTGTAACGGCACCGGCGCGACGATGTCGGCATCCGCCAACAGCGGCGCCGCCGGCCGCCGCAACCAGTTCACCAGCGCCGGGCCGAGATCGGTCCGGTCGGCATGCTTGAAGGCGAGGATCATGCCGCGGCTCGCATCGTCGTAGACGAACGCCGCCCGGGCGCGATCGTAGGGTGGCTGGGCCCGCATACAGTCGCCACAAAGTGCGCCGGGCCCCGGATCGAACGGTAACGGCACACCGCAGGCATGACACTGCGGCCGGCCCAGAAACGTCACCGCGTCCCAGCAATCCGGGCAGAGACCCGCCGCGCTTGCGACGGGTGCGTCGCAAGCGGCGCACACCGGTGGCCACAGGTGATCGCGCACCCCGGTCATCGCGCTTTTGAGGATTACCGCCAAACGTGTCATATAGCCCCCATGAACGCACCTTCCGATCCGCAACCGGACACCATGAACGTCTTCGACCGGCGGCTCGTGCGCGACCGGCGCAACCGCGCCGCCGCGGCGCTGGACGATCACGATTTCCTGTTTATGGAAGGGGCGGCGCGGCTTTGCGACAGACTGCTCGATATCAATCGGACGTTCCCGCTCGGTCTCGACCTCGGCTGCCACGGCGGCGAAGTCGCGGCGGCGTTGCCGCCGGGCAAGATCGGGACCCTGATCCAGGCCGATCTTTCGGAGGCCATGGTCCGGCGCGCCGGTGCAAGGCACGCAACACCGTGCTGCGTCTGCGACGAGGAGGCGCTGCCGTTCGCCCTCGGCGCCCTCGATGTCGTGGTCTCGAACCTGAGCCTGCACTGGGTCAACGACCTGCCGGGGGCATTGTCGCAGATCAGAATGGCCCTGAAGCCCGACGGCCTGTTCGTGGCACAGGTGTTCGGCGGCACGACCCTGCACGAGCTCCGCGATGTCCTGGCCGAAGCCGAGATCGAGGTCGACGGCGGCCTCAGCCCACGTATCTCGCCGTTCGCCGACGTCCGCGATCTGGGATCGCTGCTGCAGCGCGCCGGATTCGCGCTGCCGGTGATCGATAACGACATCGTCACGGTCAGCTATGGCGAGCCGATGAAACTGCTTTCCGACCTGCGCGGCATGGGCGAGACCAACGCCGTGCTGGAGCGCCGCCGCGCGCCTCTCAAGCGGGAAACCCTGATGAATGCGATGGCGCGCTACGTGGACAGGCACGCCGACGCGGACGGCCGGATTCCGGCGACCTTCGAGATCATCACCATGACCGCCTGGGCGCCGGCGCCGACACAGCAGAAACCGCTCAAGCCCGGCACCGCGACGGGCCGGCTGGCGGACGCGCTGGATTCGGAGGAAGTACCGCTGGGCGAAAAGGCGGACCCAAAGCGGGGCTGAGCCGCACATAGGAAAAGGGCCGTGCGCTGCACGGCCCCTCCCTCAAAAGCTCCCCGTAATTGCTCCCTGGGAAACGGGGCTTACGAGGCGTATGTCACGCCCTTCTCATCGAAGAGCTTTTTAAGTTCACCAGACTCATACATTTCCCGGACGATATCGCAACCCCCGACGAACTCGCCTTTCACGTAAAGTTGCGGAATCGTCGGCCAGTTCGAGAAATCCTTGATGCCCTGGCGGATATCCATGTCCTGCAGCACGTCGACGCCCTTGAACTTGACG
This sequence comes from Rhodospirillales bacterium, assembly GCA_051117645.1. Classification (GTDB taxonomy): domain Bacteria; phylum Pseudomonadota; class Alphaproteobacteria; order Rhodospirillales; family Casp-alpha2; genus UBA4479. Next base: position 129,908 of record JBNPEI010000009.1, on the reverse strand, counting down.
CCCATCATGGTCAGCGCCTGCGCCACCGCGGCGGAGAATCCACACTGCGGCTGAACCGGCGAGCCCTTCATGAAAAGCACCACCTCGTTACCGTCGATCTCGGTCTGAATTTCGCTAAACGTCGGATTGTCGCTCATTGCGTTGTCCTCACTCTGCCGGCCGCGCCATAGGGCCGGAATATCTTATGAAAATCGGATTACTCGGGCGCCGAAGTCTGCAACGCCAGTGCGTGAAGCTCGTTGCCCATGCGGCCCTGCAGCGCCCTGTAGACCATCTGGTGCTGCTGGACGCGGGATTTCCCGGCGAACGCCGACGAGACCACGTGCGCCGCGTAATGATCGCCGTCGCCGGCCAGATCGTTGATCGTGACCTGCGCGTCGGGCAGCGCTTCCTTGATCAGTTTTTCGATTTCACCCGCGGCCATGGCCATGACGGCGTCTCTCCTTGCCCTCTCACGAAGCTGATATGGCGTTTTAGCATAATTCCGTCAACCCTGGGCAATTTGTGGGTTTAGCGCCTTTACGTTGTTTTCCGGAGGGGAGCCTGATATAGGATCGCCGGATTTCCACACCCGGCGGGAACCGCGGCATGGCCAGACGCAGACAGGTCTACGAAGGCAAGGGCAAGGTCCTCTTCGAGGGACCGGAACCCGGTACACTGGTTCAGTATTTCAAGGACGATGCGCTCGCGGTCAGCGACGGCCGCCAGGGCGTCATCACCGGCAAAGGCGTGCTCAACAACCGGATTTCCGAATACCTGATGATGCGGCTGACCGAAATCGGCGTGCCGACCCATTTCATGCGCCGCCTGAACATGCGCGAACAGCTCGTGCGCGAGGTCGAGATCATCCCGATCATCCTGTGCGTCCGTAACGTCGCCGCCGGCAGCTTCGCCGACCGCTTCGGTCTGCCCGAGGGCACGCCGCTGCCGCGTTCGATCGTGGAATATTATTACAAGTCCGACGAGCTTCGCGATCCGATGGTCTCCGAAGAGCACATCACCGCGTTCGGCTGGGCCGCGCCGCCGGACCTGGACGAGATGATGGCGCTGGCGCTCCGCATCAACGACTTCCTGAGCGGGTTGTTTTTCGGCATCGGCCTCAAATTGGTCGACTTCCGGGTCGAGTTCGGGCGGCTCTGGGAGGAGGAGCACGTGCGCGTGATCCTCGCCGACGAGCTGAGCCCGGACAACTGCCGGCTCTGGGACCTGCACACCGGCGAGAAACTGGACCGCGACCGCTTCGACCGCGACCTCGGCAACGTCGAAGAAGGCTACCAGGAAGTGGCGCGCCGGCTCGGCATTCTGCCCGAATCGGGCCCGGGCGACATGCAGGGGCCGACGGCGATACAGTGACGTTTCGACCTGCTGCGCGCAAAAGCCGAGCGTGAGGGGACAATTCAAGATTGTCACCTCAGGCCAGTTGAATTTCGACCCGGACTGGGGCAATAAGACCCAAATTACCCCGTCACCCCCGCGAAGGCGGGGGGCCAGTCATCGGTTGTTTGGATTCCCGCCTTCGCGGGAATGACGCACATTACTAAACTGGAGAAAGTCTTGTGAAAGCGAAAGTCCACGTCACCCTGAAAAACGGCGTTCTCGACCCGCAGGGCAAGGCCGTGCAGCACGCGCTGGCCGGCCTCGGGTTCTCGGGCGTCGAGGATGTCCGCCAGGGCAAGTTCATCGAACTGGAACTGAGCGAGACCGACCCCACGAAAGCCGAAGCGCAGGCCGAGGAGATGTGCAAAAAGCTCCTCGCCAACACCGTGATCGAGAACTACGCCGTCGAGATCGTGGAGGGCTGAGCCATGAAATCCGCCGTCATCGTCTTTCCCGGATCGAACTGCGACCGCGACGCCAAGGTGGCGCTCGAGGACATCACCGGCGGCGACGTGGTCATGCAATGGCACGGCGATGCCGACATGCCCGACGTTGATCTGATCGTGGTGCCGGGCGGCTTTTCCTACGGCGACTACCTGCGCTGCGGCGCCATCGCCGGCAACTCACCGGTGATGCGCGAGGTCAGGAAACGCGCCGAGGCGGGCACGCCGGTCATCGGCATCTGCAACGGCTTCCAGGTGCTGACCGAGGTCGGCCTGCTGCCAGGGATCCTGATGCGCAACGCCAACCTGAAATTCGTCTGCAAGGACGTGCACTTGGCCGTCGAAACGGCGTCGTCGGTGTTCACCGGCAAGTACAAGAAGGGCCAGGTGATCCGCATCCCGGTGGCGCATCACGACGGCAATTACTTTGCCGACGACGACACGATGAAAACGCTCGAGGACCAGGACCGGATCGCGTTCCGCTATGTCGCCGCCGACGGCAAGCGCGGCAACGGTGCCAACCCGAACGGTTCCATGGACGACATCGCTGGCATCCTCAACGAAAAGCGCAACGTGCTCGGCATGATGCCGCATCCGGAACGCCTCGCCGACGCGGCGCTCGGTGGCACCGACGGCCGGCCGATGTTCGAAGGGTTGCTGGCGGCGCTCGGGTAGCGGCGGGACTGCCTTAATTCCGTCATCTTGGGCGGGCAGCGTGTTACCAGTTTAAATCCACACCGATATTGGTGTATGTATTAATTAATAGCGATTCGCATGCCTGCACGAAGCATTGCGTGCGAGAATTATTTCTGGGGTTCGAACAGATGCGAAAGTTCGGCAAAATTGCAGTCCTTTGTGCGGTCGCGCTTGCCACGGCCACGTATGCACAGGCTGACGATCATCGCGCCACCGGGACCTATATCAGCGGCGGCGCCGGCATTAATTTCGCAGGCGACAACGACGTCGGCGGCACCGAGATCGGCCACGATACCGGCATCGCCGGCGTGCTGGCGCTGGGTCAGTCCTACGCCAACGGCTTGCGCGGCGAATTCGAGATCGGGCGCCGGTCCAACGACGTGGACAGCGCCGGCGGCGTCTCGACCGGCGGCAACACGTCGGTCTTCAGCGGCATGATCAACGGGTATTACGATTTCGCCACCGGTACGTCGTTCATCCCTTACCTCGGCGCCGGTATCGGAATCGGCCGGGTCAGCGTCAACGCGGCGCCGGTCGGCAACACCTCCGTCAACAGTGCCGGCACCGGCCTGGCGCTGCAGGGCATCGCCGGCGTCGCCGTTCCGGTGAACGAAAGCTGGATGGGCACGCTGGAATACCGCTACTTCAACGTACAGGGCGCGGACGTGAATACACGCGCCGGCACCGAGGTCGACGCGGATTACGATTCGCACGCCGTCATGGTCGGCCTGCGCTACACCTTCGGCGCCGAAAAGAAGAAACCGATGGCCGAACCGGCCCCCGCGCCGGCCCCGGCGCCGAAGCCCGCACCGGTCGCCGAGAAGAAACCGGAACCCAAGCCGGCCCCGCCCGAACCGGAACCGGTGGCACGCAATTACCTCGTATTCTTCGACTGGGACAGGTCGGATATTACGGACGAGGCGATGGCCATCCTGCGCACCGCCGCGGAAAACGCCCGCAAAGGCAACATCAGCCGCATCCAGGCGACCGGCCACGCCGACACGTCCGGAACCAGGGCCTACAACATCAAGCTTTCCGAACGCCGGGCGCGGGCCGTCCAGAACGCGCTCAACCAGCTTGGGATTGCGTCGAACCAGATCGCCATCGACTGGAAAGGCGAGCTTGAGCCGCTGGTGCCGACGGCTGACGGCGTGCGCGAACCGCAGAACCGGCGCGTCGAGATCATCTTCCCGTAACCGGCGCGGCCATATCGAAATGAACGAGGCGCGGTTAATACCGCGCCTTTTTCATTCGGACCGCAATGTACCAGAAAAGACTATTTGGAGGTGTCGACCAGGATCACTTCCGGACGGCAGGTGCTCGGCACGTCGACCTCGCTCGCCGGACGCTGCATCGAGAATTTTGCCAGTTGCGCCGGGTTCAGGCCGTTCAACGCGCTGAAGGTGCGAAGCGTCGTTTCGCAATAATGGTCACGCTTGGAAATCGAACGCTGCGAGGCGCGGTTGGCGAGCGCGGTCACATAGGCATTCAGCGCCTTGTCGGCGCGGGCCCCGTGCAGGTTCCGGAACAGCGACTTGAGCGCCGAGCCGTGATCGACCAGCGTTGTCCGGAATTTGCGCACGAAGCTGTTGTATTCGGTTTTGGCCTCGCAGGTCAGCGCGGCGACCATCAGGTCGGTCTGCAGGGAACGGACATGAAATGCCGCCTTGTCGGTACGGTCGTCACATGACGCCGCAATAGCCGACCCGGCGGTCAGACCGGTAATCGCGGCAGCAACGGCGAATCCAAGCGCTTTTCCCCGCATTCAACCTATCCCCAGACGTCGAAAACTGTGATGAAAGTCACATGTTTTTTGTTTCGCTTCAAGGGGTTTGTGGCGAAACGGTGGCAAAACCGTGGCAAGCGCGGAAAGGTGTGTCACCTTGGCGTTCCATTTGCTATGAAGCGTCGCAACGTCAATCGACCAGCCACGGGACAAGACCTTGAGCGAGATCACCCCCGAAATCATCGCCGAACACGGCATTTCCGACGACGAATACGAGAAAATCCTGGAGATTCTGGGAGGTCGCGCGCCCAACCTGACCGAACTCGGTATCTTCTCGGTGATGTGGTCGGAGCACTGTTCCTACAAGTCCTCGAAGAAGTGGCTGAAGACCCTGCCGACCGAGGGCCCGCAGGTCATCTGCGGCCCCGGCGAGAACGCCGGCGTCGTCGACATCGGCGACGGCCACGCAGTGATCTTCAAGATGGAGAGCCACAACCACCCGTCCTACATCGAACCCTACCAGGGCGCAGCGACCGGCGTCGGCGGCATCCTCCGCGACGTGTTCACCATGGGCGCCCGGCCCGTCTGCAACCTGAACGCGCTCAGGTTCGGCAGCCCGGACCATCCGAAAACCAAACATCTGGTTTCCGGCGTCGTCGCCGGGATCGGCGGTTACGGCAACTGCGTCGGCGTGCCGACGGTCGGCGGCGAGTGCGAGTTCCATCCGAGCTATAACGGCAACATCCTCGTCAACGCGATGACGGTGGGAATCGCCGACCAGGACAAGATTTTCTATTCCGCCGCCGCCGGCGTCGGCAATCCGGTGGTCTACGTCGGCTCCAAGACCGGCCGCGACGGCATCCACGGCGCGACCATGGCGTCGGCCGAGTTCTCCGAGGATTCCGAGGAAAAGCGCCCGACCGTGCAGGTCGGCGACCCGTTCACCGAAAAGCTGCTGATCGAGGCCTGCCTGGAACTGATGGCGACCGACATGATCGTCGCCATCCAGGACATGGGCGCGGCGGGCCTGACGTCGTCGTCGTTCGAGATGGCGTCCAAGGGCGGCATGGGGGTCGAACTCGACCTCGACCATGTGCCGCAGCGCGAAGCGAACATGACCGCCTACGAGATGATGCTGTCGGAAAGCCAGGAGCGCATGCTGATGGTGCTCAAGCCCGGCCGCGAGGACGAGGCGCGCAAGATCTTCGAGAAGTGGGAACTGGATTTCGCCGTGGTCGGACACCTGACCGACACCGGGCACATGGTCCTCAAGCACAAGGGCGAGACCGTCGCCGACCTGCCGATCGATCCGCTGGCTCTGGCCAGCCCGGAATACGACCGGCCGTGGGAACGCACCCCCGTTCCGGCACCGCTGGACGCCAACGACGTCCCCGCCCCCAACGATCCAATGGCGGCGCTCGAGACCCTGATCAGCACGCCGGCACTGTCGTCGAAGCGCTGGATCTGGGAACAGTACGATCACATGGTCATGGGCGACACCCTCGGGCGCGGCCGCCCCGGCGCCGCCGACGCGGCGCTGGTGCGCGTACACGGTACGAGAAAGGCGATCGCCGCGACGTCGGACTGCACGCCCAGATACTGCAAAGCGAACCCGGTCGAGGGCGGCCGGCAGGTCGTCGCCGAAGCGTGGCGCAACCTCACCGCGACCGGCGCCAAACCGCTCGCCATCACCGACAACATGAACTTCGGCAACCCGGAAAAACCCGGGATCATGGGCCAGTTCGTCGGCTGCATCGAGGGCATGCGCGAAGCCTGCGCGGCGCTCGACTTCCCGGTCGTGTCCGGCAACGTGTCGCTTTACAACGAAACCAACGGCCAGGCGATCCTGCCGACACCGACCATCGGCGGCGTCGGCCTGCTGGCGGATTACGAGAAAGCCGTCGGTATCGGCTTCCGGGGCGAGGGCGACGCCATCGTGTTGATCGGCGAGACCCGGGGGCATCTCGGCCAGAGCCTTTATCTCAGGGAACTGCAGGGGCGCGAGGACGGGCCGCCGCCGCCGGTCGATCTGGCATTGGAGCGCAGGAACGGCGATCTCGTCCGCGACCTGATTCAGGCCGGGCTCGCCAACGCCTGCCACGACATCGCCGACGGCGGCCTGCTGGTCGCCGCCGCTGAAATGGCCATGAGCGGCGGCATCGGCGCCGAGATCGAGGTGCAGAGCGGCACCGTCCCGGCGCACGCGTGGCTGTTCGGCGAGGATCAGGCGCGGTACCTGGTGGCGACGAGCGACCCGGACGCCGTCATGGCCAAGGCGCTGGACGCCGGCGTCAGCGCGGCCCGGATCGGCACCACCGGCGGCGACACCCTCACGCTTTCCAGCGGTGAAAGCGCGGCGCTCTCGGCCCTTAAGCAGAAGAACGAAGCCTGGCTGCCCAGTTTCATGGGCGCATCGTAATCCGTTTCGCCGCCAAATCGGTTCAATCCGCGAAAGAAACCTCTTCGAACGGCGCCTGATCCGGCGGTCCGGCGGCGAACAGCCATTTCGGCGTCTCGCCGAAACGTTCCACCCCCGGCAGCGCCACCAGCGACGAGCATACGGTCATGAAACCGCTGCCGGTGCCGACGTTCATGGCGCCGCGTTCGCCGTCGGACGCCGCCTGCTCACGGCTGGCGATCAATTTCTGCCATGCCGTCCAGTCGCCGGTGTCCGGGTCCGGCGCGTCGGCGTCCCGGAACCTGGGCAGGTAGGCCCTGATGCGTGCCGACTGGATATCGTTGAGGTCGTTCGCGGTCAGCATGGAAAGCCCCGCCGCCACCGGCGCCGCCTCGACCGGGCCCTCGCCGGTCGAGCGCAGCCAGTACGCGTCGTTGGCGTCGGCGATCAGCATGTTGAAACTGCGGTAGGCGGCGCTGTTAAGGCTCGCCAGCGCGTCCGCAGCCTCGCGCGCCTCGGCGTGGCTGAGCGCTTCCAGCGGCAGTTCGCCGCGGGACCGTTTGTCCACCGCCGGCCCCAGCGAGCCCGGGCGGTTCAGCACGGCGGCGAACAGGCCGTCATCGTTGATCCCCATCCAGGTCCCGCCCGCTTCCTCGTCGATGCCGGCGACGACGTGGGGATGATCTTCCCAGTGCCGGGCCGGCGGGCGCCACAGGCGCGACGCCATCTCGTCGCGGTTGGCCGCAATGATGACGGGCCACGGCTGTTCGGGCCGGCGGAGAATGACAACGGTGCACATCATCGGAAAATAATATGCATGGCGCCCGGAAACCAGCTAAACAGCGGCTTGCGGCATTCACGCCGCCGGACTATTTATGGGGCAGACAGAATCACTTCAGGGAGCGATCCGATGGCCGATTCCTTTTCCAAACGCGAAAAAGGCGAAGAGCGTAAGTACGAGATGGACCAGCAGTTGCTGTTCAAGGCGGAAAGCCGCCGCAACAAGCTGCTCGGCCTCTGGCTCGCCGAAATCTTCGGTCTTACCGGCGATGACGCCAATAACTATGCCAAGGAAGTGGTCGTCGCCGACATGGACGAACCTGGTATAGAGGACGTCATGCGCAAGGTCATGAAGGACATCGGCGAGAAGAACGCGCCGGTCACCGAGGATCAGGTCCGCGCCAAGATCCAGGAACTGGAAAGCGTTGCGATCGATCAGGTCAGAAAAGAATCCTGAGCGTCAATTCTCCCCGAACACGCGGGCGAATATCTCGTCGACCCGCGCTGTGTGGTAACTGACGGAATCCTTTTCCAGCAGCTTTTTCAGGTCCTCGGCCGGCAACACGTCGGCCAGTGCCGCATCGTGCTCGAGGAAGAACGCGAGCCGATTGTCGTGGTTGGCGGCCTCTTTCTCGACGTCGTCCAACACCGGCGGCGTGTCGGGATTGTCCTGGTCGATGCCGAAGCTTTTCCAGACCCGCATCGCGTTGCGCTGCACGATCTTGTAGGCGTCCTCGCGGCTGACGCCGTTCTGCGTCAGATAGAGCAACACACGCTGCGCATCGTGAATGCCGCCGAAGGCGTTCATGTGGTTCAACATGTTGTCCGGATAGACGACCAGCTTGTCGATCACGCCGGCCAGGCGGCTCAGCGCGAAGTCGAGGGTCACCGTCGCGTCGGGGCCGATCATCCGTTCCACCGAGGAATGCGAGATGTCGCGCTCGTGCCAGAGCGCCACGTTCTCGAGCGCCGGCACCACGGCCGAGCGGACGATGCGCGCGAGCCCGGTCAGGTTCTCGGTCAGGATCGGGTTACGCTTGTGCGGCATCGCCGACGAGCCCTTCTGGCCGGGCGCGAAGTACTCCTGCGCTTCGCGGACCTCGGTCCGCTGCATGTGGCGAACCTCGATCGACACGTTTTCGATCGAGGACGCGGTCACGCCCAGTGCCGCGAAATACGCCGCATGGCGGTCGCGCGGAATGACCTGGGTCGAGATCGGCTCCGGCGTGAGGCCGAGCTTTTCCGCCACGTGCGCCTCGACCCGGGGGTCGATATTGGCGAAGGTGCCGACCGCGCCGGAAATGGCGCAGGTCGCGATGTCGCCGCGCGCCGCCTCCAGCCGCGCCCTGTTACGGGCGAATTCGGCGTAAAAGCGCGCGAACTTCAGACCCATGGTCGTGGGCTCGGCGTGGATGCCGTGCGAGCGTCCCATCACCGGCATAAGCTTGGTCTCGTGGGCGCGGCGCTTGAGCGCCTCCAGCAGTTTGTCGACGTCCGCCAGCAGGATGTCCGCCGCCTGCTTCATCTGCACCGCGAGGCACGTGTCCAGCACATCCGACGAGGTCATGCCCTGGTGCACGAAGCGCGCCGCCTCACCGACCTGTTCGGCAAGCTCGGTCGTGAAGGCGATCACGTCGTGCTTGGTCTCCAGCTCGATAGCGTCGATGCGGTCGATCCGCGCCTGCGTATAGGGCTTGTCGCCCTTGGCCCAGATTTCCCTGGCTGCTTCCTCAGGAATAACGCCGAGTTCGGCCATGGCGTCGCAGGCGTGCGCCTCGATCTCGAACCAGATGCGAAACTTGTTGGCCGGTTCCCAGATCGCGGTCATGTCAGGGCGGCTGTAACGCGGGATCATGCGGGTCTCCTCTCAGGCGGGGCGATCATACCCGCCGACGCCCGATTTTAAAGCCCGCAATCGCATCCGGCGAGGTTTCATGACAACGCAACCCCGCTCGCGTATAAAGGGGCAGCATGAATTCGCAGGCCGCCGACCCGGAGACCCTCGTCGAAATTCCCTACGTCGATGCGACGGAGCGGGGCGCACTCGACGTCGCCCGTGCCGAGGCCGGGCGCTTCCAGGCGGTGATCCGCGCCGGGCGCGAGCATTACGGCGCGCTTGCCATCGGTATCGGCGACGTGATCTCGAAGCGCTGGCTCCTACGCCAGCACAACCCGTTCATGGACGAGATCGCCGCCGTCGACGAAGAGGCCGGCAAGAGCGGCGCCTGGCTTCTGAACCTGTCCTATGAATGGAGTTGCACCACCGGCGCCGGCCCGGACCCGTCCGGCAAGGGCAGCCGCATGTTGCGCACGCTCGACTGGCCGCTGGACGGCCTCGGCGAAACCGTCGTCGTCGCCAAGTTCAAGGGCAAGGCCGGCGCGTACTACAACGTCACCTGGCCCGGCTTCGTCGGCGTCGCGACGGCGATGGCGCCGGGGCGGTTTTCCGCGGCGATCAACCAGCCGCCGTTCCGTCGCTGGACCCGGTCTTGCTGGGTCGACTGGGGCATCAACCGGGCGCGGCTGCTGAAAGGCCGCGCACTGCCGCCGACGCATCTGCTGCGCGAGATATTCGATTCCTGCGCCACCTACGACGAAGCGAAGGAACGCCTGATAGAAACGCCGCTCGCGATCCCGGCATTCCTGACACTGAGCGGCACCAGCCCGGACCAGGCCTGCCTGATCGAACGCGAGGAGAATGCCGCGACCGTGCACGAAAACCCCACCGCGTGTGGCAATCACTGGATGGCGCGCGACGTGCCGGGGCACTTCCGGGGGGTCGACAGCATCGGCCGCCGCACGTTGATGGCGGAAACGCGGGACGACGCGGCGGACGGGTTCGACTGGGTCGCGCCGCCGATCCTCAATGAAACGACGCGGGTCGCCGTCGTCGCCAATGCGCTGGAGGGTAAATTGATGGTGCGCGGTTACGAGCGCGACGGCGTCGTCACCCGGGACTTTCGACGACCCGTTCCGTCCTGAACACGAGGAACCATGCCAACGCCACGATCTGGATCGCGGCGACGATGCCGAACGCCCATCTATACCCTTCCGGATGGAAGCCGCCGCTCTCGGTCAACGGCCAGAAATCGATGATCACGCCGACACCCCACTGCACGGCAAAAGCGCCGAAGAACGCCAGGAGATTGATCGCCGTCACCACCCGGCCCGCGAGCGAGGTCGGGAACCGCTGCGTCAGGCCGGCGTAACAGACGATCCCATAGGTCGCCGTGAACGCCCAGACCATCCATGTCACGACCGTGACCGGCACGACCTCGAAAACGACGACCAGTTGCATGACGATAAAGATGCTCATGCCGATGACGGAGATCCGGATCGCACCGACGCCGCGCTTGCTGAGATAACCGGTAATGACCGCGAGACACATGTAACTGGCGACCATGGCGCAGGCGACGTAGAACAGCGCGTCCGCGGTGCCGCGGTTATCGAGCCCCGCCACGTCGTGGAACCACGGCCCCAGCCACAGGCTCTGGATTCCCAGAAACGCGGCCTGCGAGCCGACGCAGAGCGGCGCCACGCGCCAGAACAGAGGCGACCAAAAAACCCGCCGCACGCCGCCAATGGCTTCGCGGAACGTTTCCGTGCCGCCCACCCGTTCGTTTCGCTGTGGCACCATGGTGTAAAGGAGCGCCGACATGCAGACGGCGACGGCGGTCAGCACCCAGAACACGCCGCGCCAGCCGAGCAGTTCCTCAACGTACTCGATCGGCGTGGTGCCGATGAGCGCGCCGATGCCGCCGGCGACCATCTGATAGCCGTTGACGGCGGGTAGTTTCTCCTTGGGCAGCCAAAGCGCATAGGCCGTGAACGCCGCCATCAGGCACGCCGAGGTGCCGAGCCCGATCATGGCCCGGCCGAGGATCAGCAACGCGAGCGAGCCCGCGAGCGCGAACGTTGCCGTACCTGCGGCCGCGACGAGCAGCAGCACGGCTTCGGTGCGTCGCGGGCCGTAGCGGTCGAGCAACACGCCGAGCGGCAACTGGAACGCGGCGAAGGCGAACAGGTTGGCGCTGGTCAACAGGCCGAGGTCGGACGCGGTCAGCCCCAGATCCTCGATCAGCGCGGGCGCGATGACGGCATTCACAACCCTGAGCAGGTAAGAAAGCAGATAACCGAGCGCGAACGGTACGAATACGCGGATGAAAATCGCCTGCAATGTCTTCCCCCAAACCAGCACGCATACTAACCGCCGGTCCCGGCCTAAGGGAGTATTTTAAACCGGGACCGTGAAATTTTCCGGATTGATGACATTTGCGTCACGTTGACGATTTAGAGTGTTGAGAAGGCGGGTATTTCTGCCATCATCCGGTGCAACGCCCGCAAGCGGCGTCTGGATTGCAGCGAGAGGTGAGACGCCGGTGGCTCGGATCGACAGAGGATGGATGGAACGCATGGGGCGGCTATCGCGCCTCAAGCTTCTTATTCCGCTGCGCCGCAGCCCGCACCCGCCGGAGTATTCGGCGCGCGGCGTCGCCGTCGGCATGTTCTGGGCCCTGACGCCGCTGGTCGGCATCCAGATGTATCTCTGTTTCATGACGTGGCTGTTCTGCAAGCCGCTCAAGAATCTTGAGTTCAGCCTCGTCATTTCGTTCGCCTGGACCTGGGTTACGAACGTTTTCACCATGCTGCCGTTCTATTACGTGTTCTACGCCACGGGCCAGGTCATACGCGGCGACTGGCACAATATCACCGGTTACGACACCTTTCTGAATTCCTGGGAAGAAGCGTTCGTGGACGGGGCCGGGTTCTGGCAGGCGATTCTCGACCTCATGACCATGCTCGCCAGGGAAGTCGGGCTGTCGATGGGCATCGGCTGCCTGCCCTACGCCATCGTCGGGGCGTGGTTCAGTTACGTGCTGTCGCTGAAATACGTGCGCCGCCGCCGGCGCAAAAAGCTCGAAAAACGGATCAAGCAGCACGCCACCCACCCGGCAAAAAGAAACGCCGAACGCATGGTGCGCGGTCAGCCGGCCGACCGGCCCAGCGCCTGAAGCCTGGCCGCCGCCGCGGCCATGGCATCGCGCCAGGGCTCGAACGCATCGGCATCGCGCAGCGCTTCGATCCCCGCTTCCGTAATGCCGCCGGGTGTCGCCAGTTGCGACAGGGTATCCCGCGGGTCCTTCTCGGGCGTTTCCGCGATCATGGCGCCGGCCGCCCGCATCATGTCGGCGGTGACCTTCCGTGCCGCCGTCTTTTCAACTCCGCTTTCGATCAGGACATCGGCGGTTTCGCCGGTGAGCGCGAACAGCCAGCCGAACCAGCCGCCGAGCGCGCTCGCCGCGGAAAACGCATCCTCGTCGTCGATCGCCGTCACCCAGCCGAGCGGTGCCAGTGCCTCGACCGCCAATCCGTGATCCGGATAGATGGGAATAGCGCTGGCCCCGTAGCGGCTCGCCAGCACCGGCATCGCACGCACCGCATCGGCCGGCGCGACGGCGCCGCGCAGCGCCCCCGCCGTGATCCCGGCGGCCGCCGAGATCAATACCTGCCCGTCCCGCCACGGCAAAAGTCGCACGGTGCCGATGACGTCGCCGGGTCGGGTGGCGATGATCACGATATCCGATTCGCGCACCACGCCGGCATTGTCGTCGGCAACGCGGATACCGTGCGTGGCCCGCAGCAGGGAGGCTTTCTCGCGGCCCCGCGGTGAAACGACGAGGTCCGCCGCCCGGCCCGCATGAGCGTACCCTTCGGCCAGTGCGAACCCCAGATGACCGATCCCGATGATCCCGATCTTCACGATTTTCCTCCGCTGTCCCCGGCGAGGACCTTGAGCATATCCTCGACCCCTGTGCATGGGATGACGCCTGTCTTGCCGATCTTTTCGGCAACGTCCACCGGCAGGCCGGTGTTGGTGCCGTCGGGCACCGCGTTGAGGCGGCCGCCGATGAACACCTTCGGCCGGTAGCTTTCCGGCGCCATCTCGCCGGCGAGCCGCTCTACGAAATCGGCGGCGACGCCGTTGTATGTGCTGATGGCGATCACGTCGGCCCCGGCGGCTTCCGCCGTCCTCAGCAGGTCGTCGGCATCGACCCCGATACCGCCGTCGACCGTCTCGACCTGCAGTTGGCCGAGCACTTGTTCGACCAGCCGTTTGCCGTATTCGTGCACATCGGTGGTGGCGATGCAGACCTTCGGCCGGCGGCGCTTTATACCCTCGATCAGGCGGGAGTCGAGCGCCGATACGATCCCGTCGGCCTGGGCCGCGATCTCGCCGACGACACTGGATACGACCAGCGGCGCACGGCCGTAATATCCGCGCTCATCCACCTTGCCGGGACCGAATGCGCGCTCCAGCGCCGGCGCGCCGATGCGGCGGATCGCCAGCAGCATTTCGTAGGCATCGCCGGTGTCGTAACCACGCTCGCCGAGTCCGTTCATGACGTTATCGAAAAACGTGCGGCCGCCCTGGACGATCTCATCCGCAAGCGCGCGCACCGCTTCCGTCGGCTCGGCCGGCAACGTATCCGCGAGCCGTTCGGCCAATGTCGCCGCGAACACCTGAGCGTCGACGATTTCGTCGACACTCGGGATACGCCTGGCTTCGGTGACCGGGATCGGCGTCACGGCGTGGCCGCTGGGCGCCCAGCGGAGCGCCGCCAGATCGGCAGTCAGGTAGCTTCCCAGCACCGCGAAGTTGGCGGCATCGTCGGCGCCGAAGCGCGTCGTGTTGCCGTAGATCATGGTGCCGGGTCCCGGCGACACTTCGGCAAGCGCCAGATGAAACGCCTGACGCTCCCTGAGCCCTGAAAAGGTATGCCCGTAACAGTGCCCGATGCGGGCGCCGATCAGGTTCTCGACGATATGGCGCTCGATCAAGGCCGCGCCGAGCGTGCAGGCAAGGTCGGAGAACCGCGCCGCGAACCCGTCGTCCAGGTTCGAATGCACGATGACGTCGACCGGCTGGGCGGCGCAGATGGCGATCGCCTCGACCGTGGCGGCGGCGATCCCGGCATCGTCGTCCCAGTCCGGCAGCCGGAACGTGAAGTACTGGCCGAGATTACCGATGCTGGTCGAGCCGGCGCGGAGCGCGGCCATCGTGTTCTCGACCGCCGCCGGCATGCCGATGACGAAGTCCCCGAAATGCGCCGCGGCGTCGGTCGCCTCCGCCAGCAGGCGGAAATCGTCGTCGCTGCGCAGCACCAGTCCGGTGCCCTGCGGGCGGCCGTCACGACCGTCTGGCGGATAGCCCATGCTCCAGTCCAGACAGATGCCGTAACGGTCGACGCGTCCGCCGGCATCGGCGACACGGGACGAGATCTCGACCATGTTCCGCGCCGTCGCTTCCGGGTCGCGCCAGCCGGCCTGGGCGTGGAACATCGGCTGGAGCCGGGCCGCCATACCCATTTTGTAGGCGGCTTCGGAAACCACGCCGCGCGCGCGCTGGAACCGGGCCGCCGGCATGTCGATTTCGGCCGCACGTTCGCGTCCGCGCGCGATCAGGTCGGCGCCCGTTGGCGCGTCGGTTTCCGGCAGGATATGAGTATGCGTGAGGTCTGCGGTCATCCGCCAAGCCTCGGGGAAGGCGCGGTCTAAAGCAAGCCCATGGATTTGAAGGAGCGATGGCCGGCCCTGGAAATGACGACATGATCGTGGAGCTGAATGCCCAGCCGTTCCGCGATGTCGCGGATTTCATGGGTCATCTCGATATCGCCCCGCGACGGTTCGGGATCGCCGGACGGATGGTTGTGCAGCATGATGATCGCGCTGGCGCCGAGCTGCAGCGCGCGCTTGACCACTTCGCGCGGATAAACCGGCGTGTGATCGACGGTGCCCCGCTGCTGCTCCTCGTCGGCAATCAAGACGTTCTTGCGGTTCAGGAACAGGATCCGGAAATGCTCACGCTCGGCGCGGCCGAGGCGCATCCGGCAGTACTCGATCAGGCGTTCCCAGTTGGAAAGCACCGGCCGGTCCATCACCGTTGCCCGGCCCAGCCGCTGCGCCGCCGCCTCGATGACCTTGAGGGCGGCGATGGAGGCCTCGCCCATGCCGTCGACCTCGGCAAGCGTTTCAGGCGGCGCGGCGATGACGTCGGCAAAGCCGCCGAACCGTTTCAAGAGACGCTTGGCCAGCGGCTTCACGTCACCGCGCGGGATCGCCGCGAACAGCGCCATCTCGAGCAGCTCGTAATCGGGCATGTTTTCGCCGCCGCCGGTCAGGAAGCGGCTGCGCAGACGCTGACGGTGGCCGGCGTGATCGCTCTGCCGCGCCACCGTCACGAAGTCAGACCTTGTAGGGCGGACAGTCGAGCCCGGTCGGGGACAGCGTGAAAACCTCGTAGCCGTCGGCGGTAACGCCCAGCGAATGCTCGAACTGGGCTGAGAGCGAGCGGTCCTTGGTGACCGCCGTCCAGCCGTCGGCGAGAATCTTCACGTCCAGCTTGCCGGCGTTGATCATCGGCTCGATGGTGAAGAACATGCCCTCGCGCAGTACCTCCCCCTCGCCCGGACGGCCGAAGTGCATGACGTTGGGCGCGTCGTGAAACACGCGGCCGAGCCCATGGCCGCAGAAATCGCGGACCACCGAGTAGCGCTTGCCTTCGGCGTAGGTCTGGATGGCGTGTCCTATATCGCCGAGGGTCGCGCCAGGACGCACCATTTCGATGCCGCGCCACAGGCATTCGAAAGTCGTCTCGACCAGCTTCTGCGCCTTGATGCTCGGCTTGCCGGCATAGAACATGCGGCTGGTGTCGCCGTACCAGCCGTCGAGGATCACGGTGACGTCGATGTTGATGATGTCGCCGTCGGAAAGCACCTTGTCGCCGGGAATGCCGTGGCATACGACGTGGTTGATCGACGTGCAGATCGATTTCGGGAACCCCCGGTAGTTGAGCGGCGCCGGCACCGCGCCGCGTTCCAGCGTCCAGTCGTGGCAGAGCGTGTTGAGTTCGTCCGTGCTGACGCCGGCCTTTACGTACGGCGTGATGAAATCCAGACATTCCGCCGCCAGTTGCCCAGCCCGGCGCATGCCCTCGAACCCGGCGGCATCGTGAATTTTGATGTAGCGGCCGTCGCGCGCCGCAATTTTTGCTGCCTGTTCGTTCATGTCTTTATCCATAACATCTCGTCTTATGTAAGCCTTTAGCCGGTTTTTTCATACCCGTGCCGGGATTTTTTAAAGCTCGACCGGCAGCGCATGCGTCACCGTGATTTCCTCGGGCGTGAGCGCACAGGCGTAACAGACGACCTCGACCCCCGCCTTCATCGCCTTCGCCAGTTCCTTCGCATAGTCCGGGTCGATATCGTCGGCGACGGAGAAAACCTTCGCGTCCTCGCGCTGCACCAGATAGAACATCACCGCCCGGTGACCGTCCCGGACCATATCGGAAAGCTCGACCAGATGCTTGGCGCCGCGCGTGGTGACAGCGTCCGGAAACTCGGCCGGGCCGTCGTCCAGATCACGCCGCATGGTCGTGTTCTTGACCTCGACATAGCATTTCGGCTTCACATCGTCTTCGAGCAGAATATCGATCCGGGAGTTCTTGCCGTATTTCACCTCGCGCCTGAGCGAACCATAGCCTTTCAGCTCTTCGACCTTGCCGTCCTCGATGGCCTCCGAAACGATCAGGTTCGGCAGCGACGTGTTGATCCCCACCAGCGTGTCGCCGATGTGGATCAGTTCCCACGTGAATTTCAGCTTGCGGTCCGGGTTGCGGGCCGGCGACAGCCACACTTCCGACCCCGGCTCCTTGACGCTCTCCATCGAACCCGAATTAGCGCAGTGCGCCACCACGATGCTGCCGTCGTCCAGTTCGACGTCGGTCAGGAAGCGTTTGTAGCGCTTGATCAGGCGCCCGCGGATCAGGGGGTCGGGAAATTTCATGGACGGCTCTTAAACGACCCCGTTGCGCGGTGCAAGTCCTGGACCCGGCAACTCACGCTTCCAGATCCATACGGTCGAGAAATCCGAAGCGGAAATCCCGGGAATTGTTGGGATGGTCGTCACGCAGGAAGAGCGACGTATCGTTCTTGACCATGACGATTTCACGGGCCGTATTGACGACACGGCGGTCGATGTCGAAGAACCGGTAGAATTCCTCGATCAGCTCTTTTTCGCGGGACACGACGTTGCCGTCGACGATCATGGTTTCGTACATGTTCATGAAGACGGCGATGGCCTGCGCCGGCGACAGCGTCGCCTCGATCGACAGCAGGAACTTGTCGAACGGATATTTGGCGACGTAGGCAAAGGCGTCGGCCGTCATCCGTTGAATCTGGGTGGAGCTGAGCTCGCGTCGGCTGATGTGCTTGCCGAACAGGCTCACCAGCGAGGCGCGCTCTTCAGGCAGCGCCTTCTTGTCCGCCATGACAACGTAGGCAGCCGCAACGGCAAGCGCCTGAAGCGGCGTCAGTTCCGGCATTCCTTCCATATCCGCATTTCCCCCGAAATGGCGTTGGACTTTGCATATTTCCCTGAAATCATTATAATTATGTTGTCGAGAAGCGGCCACCTAATAAGGTGCGTGAGACGTAGAAAACGCCGAAGTTGCCCAGTTATCAATGGGTTAGGATATGGCGTTAGAAGTATCCGTTATCGCCAGCGCGGAGCGCCTGCAGGCGCAACGCGACCAACGTGTGGAAGCTGCCCGCGCGCGCCAGCGTGAGGAGGCGGTTCAACGTGCCCGCGAGGCCGAGCGCCAGGCCGAGGAGCGTCGCCGCGCCGAACGGTCGGCGGACAACATCGACCGTGCCCGGCTCGAACGCGAGTTCCAGCGCGACATCACCGACGCCAACCTTATCGACGATCTGATCGCCGAGGACGTTCTCGACCGCCGGGCCGAGGACCGGCTGATCCAGGAAGAGGCCGACCTCAACCGATTCTTTGCCGATCAGCAGGCGCGTGACGCCTTCCTGAACGCAGCGGCCGATGACCGCCCCGCGCTCACACCCACCGCACCGCAACCGGCCCCCGAGGTTCAGGACATAGCCGCGAGCCCGAGCGCCGGCACGGACCGGTTCGCTCAGTTGCTGGAAGATCGAGACACCCGACTTGCCGAGCGCGCCCAGGCGGACCGCCAGTTCGTCGAAACGCAGGACCGCGACTTCACCCGGTCGTTGCGCTCCGTCGAGGAACTGCAAACCAATCCGACCGCATTTCCCGGCGAGCCGCCTCGGGGTTCCGTCGTCGACTTCTCGGCCTGATTCACTTCACTTAATATCGGCATGCCGGACCTGAACGGGGATATCGACCGGCAAATCGATGCCGCGCTCGAGCAGCAGCGGGCCGGCCGTCTGTCCGAGGCTGAAACAGCGTACCGGACCATCCTCCGGCAGGAGCCTGACCACGCAGAGGTCCGCCAGCTTTTGGGCTTGCTGCTGCATCAACGCGGCGATTCCGGTCATGCGATCGGCGAGCTTGAGGCTGCGGTACTGCTTGCCCCCGCCGTGGCGCAGTTCCGCTTCAACCTCGGTCTCGTGCAAACCGCGGCGGGGGTTTTCGAGAACGCCGCCAGAACGTTCGAAACCCTGATCGCACAGGGGGAGGACAGCCCGGCGGCTGCCAATGCCTACGCCGTCGCCCTGAAAGGCGCCGGCCGCCCCGCGGACGCGGAAACCGTGCTCGAACGACTGACACAATCGCATCCGTCGTTCGCCGACGCGCATTTCAACCTTGGCAACCTCAGACTCGCCGACGGGCGCCTCTCGGCGGCGGCATCCTGTTACGAGACGGCCCTGGATCTCGCCCCGAAGAAGACCGAGATCGTACGGAACCTGGCTGCCGCGCTGCAGGGCCTGGGCAATCTGGAACGTGCCGAGACGCTTCTGCAGGGGATCCTTGCGCCAAACCCGGACGATGCGGCGGCACTCAACAACCTCGCCAACATCCGGCGTCAGGCGGGGGCGCTCGATGACGCCGAACGGCTGCTCCGGCGCGCGCTGGAGGCCGATCCGGGAATGGCCGACGCCGCCTACTCGCTGGGCTGCATCCGTATCACCAGGAACGATGTCGAGGGCGGACGGAACGCCCTGGCTGCGGCGCGGCGCGCGCGCGCCGGGTTCATCAAGGCCGACTGGACGGCGACGCTGGCGCTGCCGCAAATTTATGCCTCCGCGGACGAACGTACGGCAGCCCGTACGGCTTGGCGCGCGGGCTTGGAGCGGATTGCCGAAGCCGGCGTGCCGTCGGACCCAGCGGACCTCAGAGAAGCCTTCGCCGGAATTTCGGAAATTGTGCCGTTTGCGCTGGCCTATCAGGGCGAGAACGACCGCGCGGCCATGACCCGCTGGGGCACGCTCGTCAGCAAGATCGCCGCCAGGATGCTGCCGGACCTTGCTATGCCGCCGACGCCGCCGGCGCGGACGCGCAAGCGCATCGGCTTCATTTCCGCGCATTTCCGGGCGCACACCATTTGCAACCTGTTCAAAGGCTGGCTTGCCGGCGCCGACCGGGATGCGTTCGAGGTGCACCTGATCTCCACGGCCGGTCCCGGCGACGGCGTCACACGCGGTCTTTCCGACAAGGTCGATACCGCGCACCTCGCGCCGATGGGCGTGCCGGAGCTCGCGCGTCACATCCACGGCCTTGGGTGCGATGCCCTGATCTATCCCGACATCGGCATGGACCCGCGCACCCAGGTGCTGGCCGCCCTGCCCCTCGCGCCCCGGCAGTTGATGGGCTGGGGTCATCCGGTCAGCAGCGGCCTGCCGGCAGTCGACACCTTCATCTCATCCGAATTGATGGAGCCCGACGAGGGTGCGGACCATTACCGCGAGGGCCTAATGACCCTGCCCGGTCTCTCCATCGTTTACGACCGGCCGCCTCACCCGGGCGATCCGGCCGCACACGACTACCTGTGCGCCCAGGCGCTGTTCAAGATCATGCCGGAACAGGACGCGGTGTTCGCATCGATCCTGAAGGAGACTCCGGGCCGGAAACTCGCCTTTTTCGCCCATCCCATCGCCGAGGTTACGGCGGCATTCCGCGACCGGCTGGCGGCCGTGCTTCGTAATCGCGGGATCGACGCGGACACCGCGCTGGAATTCATCCCGCCCTGCGATCGGGCGGCCTTCCTGAAGCATCTCTCGGGTGCGCGGGTTATCCTCGATACCTTCGGCTGGTCCGGCGGCAACACGTCGCTGGAGGCGTTCGCGATGGAAACCCCGGTGGTGACGCTACCCGGCCGCTTCATGCGGGGCCGCCACACCCACGCCATGCTGAAGCTCTTGGAACTGGACGCGTTGGCCGCGACCGGCGCGGACGATTACGTCCGGATTGCCACCCGGCTGATGACCGACGAGTTATTCCACGACGAGGTCACGGCACAAATCGCCAAAGGGGCGGACCGGCTGTTCGGCGATCCACGCGTGATCCCGGCCTTCAACGATCTGCTGAGGACTCTCTGATCTCTTCCGCCTTCAGGTGCGCGACCAGCGGATAGAGCGCCGACAGGATCGAGATCGCCAGACCCACGCCACCTTCCCTGTATCCCTTGCGGGCGGCGTAGCATTTCCAGAACCTGGACAGCGCTTTTCTGGCCATGGTGCGGGTCTTCGCCCTCTCACCGTTCTCCGCCAGTTCCTCAGCCTTGAGGGTCGTGTTGCGGTTGAAGCGCATGATCAATTCCGAGACGTCCGAGACGAAGTTGTGGCGGATACCGTTCGTAAAATCCGGCCCGCGCCTCCCGGTGAACGAGACCCCGGGGTGCACCCGTTCCATACCCCAGGTCTTGTATCCCTTGCGGAACAAACTGCCGCGCAGGTCGGGCGCCAACGCCGCCATCCAGCCATGCCGCACCCAGCGTTCGCCGACGTGGTTGTGTATCGGCGTGAAGTAAAAATCCGCCGCCTCGGCACGGACGGCGGCAGTGATTTCATCGTCAAGGGGCGGCTCGATCCATTCGTCGGCATCGACCTCGAGCACCCACGGCCCGGCGCAGGCTGTGATTCCGGCGTGACGGCGCTCGCCCTCGATGGGCCACGCCCCTTCGACGGTCTTCGCGCCATGACCCTCGGCGATGCCCTTGCTGGCGTCGGTGCAGCGGTCCAGCACCACGACGATCTCGTCCGCGAAAGCGAGGCGGGAGAGGCAGTCGTCGAGGCGCGGTTCCTCGTTGTGGGCGACGACGAGGGCGGAAAGCTTGCTCATACCCCGAGACTAGCAAATGACCGGGACGCAAGAACGCAAAAACAAAGGCCGGCATCCATCGGATGCCGGCCCCTGCGAATGCTTTCCGAACGACGGATCAGCGCGAGTAAAACTCGATGACCAGGTTCGGTTCCATCTGCACCGGATACGGCACGTCTTCCAGTTTCGGCTGGCGGGTAAAGGTCCCGGTCATGCGCTGGTGATTGACTTCCATGTAATCCGGCACGTCGCGTTCGGCGCTTTCGGAGGCGAGCAGCACCAGCGGCAGTTGGCGCGACTTTTCCTTGACCTCGATGACGTCGCCTTCCTTGACCATGTAGGACGGGATGTTGACCTTCTGACCGTTCACCTTGACATGGCCGTGGTTGATGAACTGGCGCGAGGCGAAGACCGTCGGCACGAATTTCATGCGGTAGACGACGGCGTCGAGCCGGCGTTCCAGAATGCCGATCAGGTTTTCCGACGTGTCGCCGCGGCGGCGCACGGCTTCTGCGTAGTATTTACGGAACTGCTTTTCCGAGATGTTGCCGTAGTAGCCCTTGAGCTTCTGCTTGGCCATCAACTGCAGGCCGTAATCCGACGGTTTCTTGCGGCGCTGGCCGTGCTCGCCCGGGCCGTATTCGCGGGTGTTGACCGGGCTCTTCGGGCGGCCCCACAGATTGACGCCGAGGCGGCGGTTGATTTTGTACTTCGAAGACTGACGTTTGCTCATTTTTCGATCTCTCTAACGTTTAACCGGATGTTATAGGCCCGGTAGTCCGACCCGCTATCGCGGCGGCGGGGAATGGCGAAACGAAGCCGCCAGCCCACATTCCCGGGCATGAAGGCGCGGAATATAGGGAAAATCGGGGAAATGTCAAAGGATTCGCGTAATTTTGTTACCGTATCCCCAGCCGGTCGGCGAGCGCCGCCTGGCCCGGTCCGGTCAGGACCACCTTGCGGCTGTCGGGCATGCGCTCGATCCAGCCGTTTGCCAGGAACGTGTCGGCGATCGCTGCGCCCAGCGCCCCGCCCACGTGCGGGCGCCGCTCGCTCCAGTCCAGGCAGCGCCGCGCCAGGTGACGGCGCTTCCCCCTGAGAATCTCGAAATCGATACCGAGATCAGCGAAAAACCCGAGACCGGTGTCCGTCGGGTGGAAATCCTTGTCGTCCTCGGTCATGTAGCCGCGCGATTTCAAGGCGTCGGCAACGGCGACGCCCAGCACCCCGGCGAGGTGATCGTAGCACATCCGGGATTCACGCAGTTCCTGCAACAACCTGGAGGGTTTCCGGTGCGCCACCGGCTGGTCCGGCAGCAGATGCGCCAACGGTTCCAGCGCGTCGGCGACCCGGGCGTCCGAGAGCCGGTAGTATCGGTGCCGGCCCTGCTTCTCGACGACGATCAGGTTGAGATCGCTCATCTTCTTCAGGTGCGACGACGCGGTCTGCGCCGTCACCCCGGCGTGTAGCGCCAGTTCCGTCGCCGTCAGCGCCTGCCCGCCGGCCAGCGCCGCCAGCATGTTGGCCCGCGCCGGCACGCCGATCACGGCGCCGATGCGCGCCGCGGCACGTGCATCCTGCTTTTCCCAACCGTCATTGAACATACGGAATACCCTCTACAATCATATTTCGATGATAAACGAATCGTCTATGAAAAACAATGGGCACGTGCGTGCACGGACGGGCGGGGTTTCTGTGCGCCTCATGCACCGTTGTTCGGCCGGCAATCAAAACTGGATCGACATGAGGAACGGGATTTAAATGCGTTACCGGGTGGAACAGGGCGCTTATTGCCGCCTCGTCACCGGCGTTCGTCGAGACACGGGGAAGACATGGCCGACTGGGACAAGCGCTATACGGAAGCCGAGGCGAGGCTGTTCGGCGACCGGCCGAACGAATACCTGCGCCAGGTCATGGCACGCTCCGACGTCGCCCCGGCATCGGCACTGATGATCGGCGACGGCGACGGCCGCAACGGCGCCTGGCTGGCGGCGCAGGGCCTCGCCGTCACCGCCGTCGACATCTCTGCCGTGGCGACCGAACAAGCACGCGCGCACGATGCCGCCATGGGGGTTGCCGTCGAACGCATCACCGCCGATTTGGCCGACTGGACACCCGGGACGGGCCGCTCCTGGGACGCGGCGTTCATGATGTACCTGCAATGCGAAGCCGAGGTGCGGCACCGCGCGGCAAGCGTTGCCGCTAAAGCGCTCAATTCGGGCGGCTGGTTCGCCGCCGAGGGCTTCGCCCCCAATAACACCGGCGAGGGCGAACTCGGCCCCGGGGACAGCGACCTGCTCTACGAGCGGGACGAAATCCTGACGGCGCTCAGTCCGCTGCAGGAGATCGAGGTGCTGAATGGCCGTGTGCGGCTGAATGAAGGCATCAAGCACCAGGGCACGGGGTGGGTGCTCAGGCTGTTGGCCCGGCGCCCCTGAAACGGCTCGTAGAGCGCCGTTGAGCGGCACTCAGCGTTTACACATTCATATTTCGATGACTAGCGAAGCGTTTATGAATGACAATGGAGCCGGTCCGTCTAAGGTGATCCTCGATCCAACGAGAGGAACACCCCATGCGCAAGAACGACTTCCTGAGACGCCACACGGACGGCCCGATGATCCGCATGCCCAACGCCTGGGACGCCGGTTCGGCACGGATCATGGAGGCAACCGGCGCCGAGGCCATCGGCACCACCAGTGCCGGCATCGTCTATACGATGGCGCGGCCCGATTACGAGGGCGACCTCAGCCGAGATGAATGCCTGCGCGCCGTCGAGGCGATCTGCGCGGCAGTCGATATTCCGGTCAGCGTCGACAGCGAGGACGGCTACGGCGAAACGCCCGATGACGTCGCCGAGACCTTCCGCATGATGATCGAGGCCGGCGCCATGGGCGGCAGCATCGAGGATCACCGCCTTACCGGCGGCGACCAACTGGCGAGCATCGAGGAAACGGTCGAACGGATTCAGGCCGCCCGGGGCGCCATCGACAAGTCCGGCGTGCCGTTCGTCCTCACGGCACGGGCGGAGTGTTTTTTGGCACCCCATGACGACCCCATGAACGACGCGCTGAACCGTATAAAGGCCTATGAAGCCGCCGGCGCGGACTGCCTCTACATCCCCGGCTTGAGGACGCGCGAGCAGGTCAGCGCGCTGCTGGATACCGTCGACAAGCCCGTCAATGTACTGGTCGGCATGAAGGGTTTCGATATGCCTTTGGGCGAACTCGAAACGATGGGCGTGCGCCGCATCTCCACCGGCGGCAGCGTCATGTGCGCGACCCTTGGTCTGGTGCGCGATGCCGTCGCCGGCATCCATGAAGGGCGCATGGACCATCTGGCCGGCATGATTGCGCACGGCGACCTCACCGAAATCTTCGGCACCCAAAAGCAATAAGGAAACAAGGCCATGTTGTTCCCCAACCTGATCGGCACGTTCTATCTATGGATCATGCGCCGCCGCCAGCGCCGCCGGCTTCGTCTCATGGAGCCGTGGCAACTGGACTACCTCGGCCTCTCGGGCCGGGATGCGGAGATGGAAAGCCGGAAACCCTGCTGGCGGGCCTAGTTATTCCGCGGCATGTGCCGGGAGATTACTCGGCCGCGTGCGCCGCGAGGCCGGCGAGATAGCGTTCCTCGGCCTCGGCGAAACTGCGGCGCGTCGTCTGCACGTCCCACGGACGTTCCTTGAGCGTTTCGTGGTCCCATTCGCTGCGCGGTTCCTCGGGTTCGAAGAAATCGCCGCCGTAGACGTGGATCGCCGCCGAATACTTGCCGAGCGGATTGGCGACCGAGTGGATGATGCTATGGCCCAGGGTCGCGACGTCGCCGGCGCCCAGCGAGTCGGCGCCCGCCGCATCGAGACCGTCCTCCGTGCATTTCCAGAACACGTTGTCCTCGCGCCCGTTATAAAGCCCGATGACGGCGAACATGTTGTGGTTGTGCGGGATCAGGGTCATGTACGGCGACCAGATGAAATTGATCACCGTCAGGTCGTCGGAGCGGTGCAGCAGGTCGATACCCGCTTTCTTGGGCTCGCCCAGTTCCTTGACGATGCCGTTCGGGTCACTGACCGCTTCCTGAACCAGCTCGCGGACGGCAGCCTGGCCTTCCTTGACGGCCACACCGCACGCTTCGATGAACCCTTCCTTGCTGAACATGGTCGCTCCTCACATCTCGAATTTCGTATATGAAGATATGCAGCAACGAAAGGTCGCTGTCCAGACGTCTACCGCTCAGGCTTCCAGTTCGGTGTCCCAGTAAAGAAAATCCCGCCAACTTTCGTGGAGGAAGTTTGGCGGGAACGATCGACCGTTCTCCTGGAGCGTGTGGCAGGTAGGCCTCGCAGGCTCCCGCACCGGAAACATCCTGACCTGCTTGGGCAGCTTGTGCCCTTTGTGAAGATTACAGGGCGAGCATGCCGTCACCACGTTTTCCCACGTCGTCCGGCCACCGCGGCAGCGCGGGACCACGTGATCGAAGGTCAACTCCTCGGCAGCCATGCGGCTGCCGCAGTACTGGCAGGTAAAACCGTCGCGCAGGAACACGTTGAACCGCGTGAACGCCGGACGGCGGTTCATGGGAATGTATTCCTTGAGCGCGATCACGCTCGGCAGCGCGAATTCCTGCGACGGGGAACGGGCCTTGATATCGTATTCGGAAACGACGGAAACACGGTCGAGAAAGACGGCTTTCAGGGCTTCCTGCCAGGACCAGAGCGAGAGCGGAAAGTAGCTCAGCGGACGAAAGTCCGCGTTCAGGGCCAGGGCGGGATAGCCGTCTATGGACATTGAATACTAAATCTCCTGTCCAGGTTCGTTAAAGAATACACGATATTGAAGGAATGCAAAATATTTGCGCATGAATCTTTCGTGACCCGGTCACGCCTGATTGAGGTTCTGCAAGTCGACCTCGAAGACGTCGGCAAGGAAGAACATCCCCGCCTTGACCGCGTCGTCGTCGAGGCCGTGACCGAGGCCCGGGCGCCCGAGCCCGTCGCACGGCACGCCGGCCAGCCGCAGCACCGAGAGCGCCGCTGGCATGAAGTCGAAGGGCACGACCTCGTCCGCCTGCCCGTGGCACAGCAAGACCGGCGGTTTCACGGTGATCTCGTCGGGCAGGCTTTCGACGTCGACCAGCATCCCGGAATAACCGAGGATCCCGGCGCAGGCCTTCGCCCGGCGAAGCCCGACATGCAGCGCCAGCATGGTGCCCTGCGAGAACCCGACCAGCGCCAGATCCTTGTCCTCGAGACCGAGCAGCCCGAGTTGCTCGTCGATGAACGCGTTCAGGATCGGCGCCGCCTTGCGCACGCCTTCGGTGCGGGCCTCGTCGGAGAAATCCTGCAGGCTGAACCACTGGTAACCGACTGGCCCGCCGTCGAACTGAAACGGTGCGTGCGGCGAGACGAAACGGGCATCCGGCAAAACCTTCTGGAAGAACGGTGCAAGGCCCATCAGGTCGTCGCCGTCGGACCCGACGCCGTGGCACAGGATCACCAGTTGCTTCGGCGTGCGGCCGCCAAGCGGCTCCAGGGTGGGGCCGCTCAGCTTCGGCAGGTCCGGGGTTTCGTCGCTCATACTTGCATGCTCCAAAGATAAGGGTGCACAAGTGGTAGCGCATATCGTTCACTATTGTCACCCCGCGCAGCCGTTTTCAGACCGGGAGCCGAGATGACCACCGTTACCCGTTTCGCGCCGAGTCCGACCGGATATCTGCATCTGGGCCACGCCTATTCGGCGCTTTTCGCGGCGCGGGCAGCGGCTGAAGTTGGCGGAAGATTCCTGCTCCGGATCGAGGACATCGACCAAGGTCGCTGCCGCGCCGAATTCGAGACCGCGATCTATGAGGATCTGACGTGGCTCGGCCTTGCGTGGGAGACGCCGGTGCGGCACCAATCGGCGCATTTCGGGGATTATGCGGCGGCGCTCGGGAAACTGGCGGATGCCGGGCTGACCTATCCCTGTTTCTGCACCCGCAGGGACATACAGGCGGAAATCGACGCCGCCGGCGGCGCCCCGCACGGACCGGACGGGCCGGTCTATCCGGGCACATGCAAGCATCTGAGCCGGGCGGCGCGCGAAGAGCGCATCGGCACCGGCGAAGCGCACGCCATCCGGCTCGACATGGCATCCGCGATCGCACGCACCGGCCCCCTGACATGGACGGATGCAGCGGCGGGCATCGTCACGGCAAACCCCACGCGGTTCGGCGATGTGGTGCTGGCCCGCAAGGACACGCCCACCAGCTATCACCTGGCCGTCACCCTCGACGATCACATCCAGGGCGTGACGCTGGTGACCCGCGGCACCGACCTGTTCGAGGCCACGGACGTCCACCGGATGCTGCAAGCGTTGCTGGATTTGGACGTGCCCGGCTATCACCACCACCCGCTGCTGACGGACGCCGACGGCAAGCGCTTCGCCAAGCGCGACAAGTCGCTTACGCTCCGTGAGTTGCGGGAAAGCGGCAAATCGGCGGAAGAGGTCATCCGGATGATGGACGGTTACGTCGATGCCTAGGCTGCTGCTCATCCTGTTGATTTTGATCGTCCTGCCGGTCCGCGCGGAGCCGGTCCACACGGCGACCGTCACCGGCATCGTCGACGGCGACACGGTGTTCATCGATCCGCCATACCAGGACGGGGGCGAAATCCGGCTCGTCGGCATCCAGGCGCCGAAGCTGCCGCTCGGGCGCAAGGACTTTCCGACCTGGCCCCTGGCGCCGGAAGCGAAAAAGGCGCTCTCCGACATGGTGCTCGGCAGGCAGGTGACGCTCACGTTTACCGGTGCTCGGCGCGACCGCTATGCGCGCTGGCTCGCGCACCTTCACGTCCTGGACGGCAGGGATGCGCCGCTCTGGGTACAAGGGGAAATGCTCAAACGCGGCATGGCCCGGGTTTACAGCTTTCCCGACAACCGGGGTCTCGTCACCGAGATGCTGGCGATGGAGCGGGAGGCGCGCGCCGCGCGCCGCGGCATCTGGACGCTTCCCTACTACGCCGTCCGCAATCCGGACCAACGTGCGCTGCTGGGCGAACTCGGCACATTCCAGGTGATAGAGGGCCGCATCCTCGACGCCGCCCAGGTCAAGGGCACGGTCTATCTCAACTTCGGCGCCGACTGGCGCCAGGACTTCACGGTCTCCATCGACTATAAGTCCCTGAAACTGTTCGAGGAGATGACGCCGCATCCGCGCGATTGGTCGGGACGCGCGATCCGCGTCAGGGGCTGGCTCTCGAAGCGCAATGGGCCGATGATCAAGGCCACGCACCCGGAACAGATCGAACTTCTGGGCCGTTGACCCGCCATCAAATCGCCTTCGTTGAGCTATAGACGATTGATAGGGTAAGCTCCCCTCGGACCGTCTGAAAGAGAGTTTGAAATCGATATGAACCGACGTTTCGGCTGGATTTTCTGTGTACTTCTCGTCGCCGCGGTCGCGGTATCGGGCTGCACCACCAATCGCGCCACCGGCGAACAGAGCTTCACCGCCTTCATGTCGGAAGAGGACGAAAAACGCGTCGGCGCCGAAGAGCACCCGAAGATGCTCGAAGCTTTCGGCGGCACGTACAGCGACGCCGAGTTACAGGCCTATGTCTCGGCCCTCGGCAAAAAGCTGGTCGCGCAATCCGAAACCCCGAATGCCGAGTTCCAGTTCTTCGTGCTCAATGACGACACCGTCAACGCGTTCGCGCTGCCGGGCGGATATGTCTATATTTCGCGGGGCCTGGTCACGCTTTGCGAGGACGAGGCCGAACTGGCCGGCGTCATCGGTCACGAGATCGGTCACGTCACCGCCCGGCATTCGGCGCAGCGATACTCCTCGGCGGTGGCGACCAACCTCGGCCTGACCGCGGTCGGCATCCTCGGCAGCGTTTTCGGCGCGCCGAGCGGCTTCGGCAACGTCGTTTCGTTCGGCGCACAGGCGGCGCTGCAGAGCTACTCCCGTTCGCAGGAACTGGAAGCAGACCGGCTCGGCGCCCGCTACATGACCCGCGCCGGCTACAATCCGTCCGGGCTCACCGATTTCTTCGCCAAGCTGGACCTACAGAACGGGATCGAGGCCGACATGGCAGGCCGGCCCAGGACCGGCCACAACATCATGTCGACCCATCCGCGCACGACGGACCGGATCGAACAGGCGCGCCAACTCGCGACCGAGCAGATGCCGCCCAATGCGGTCCGTGCACGCGGAAGCTTCCTGTCACAGGTCGACGGCGTGCTGTTCGGGAAGGACCCGAAGGAAGGGTTTATGAAGGGCGACACCTTCATTCACCCGGATCTCGGCTTCCAGTTCGAATTTCCGCCGAACTTCAAAGTCAACAACGGTAAATCCGACGTGGTCGGCACCGACGGCAAAGGGACGACGATCATTTTCGACATGGAAAGCCCGAAGGTCGCGACCGGCATGCCCAACCTGGTCGACTACGTCGGCCGCCACTGGGGCCCGAAGGCCAATTTCCAGCCGGCCAACCTGGAACGTCTGACCATCAACAACCTGGAAGCGGCGACCGGGACCGCGCGGGTCAAAACGAACAAGGGCGAAATGGACATTCGCCTGATCGCCATCCGCGCCGCACGCGACCGGATCTACCGGTTTGCGTTTTTGACCGAACCTGCCGTCACGTCGGGAATGTCGTTGCCGCTCAGGCAGACCACCTACAGCTTCCGCACCCTCGCGCCCGGCGAAAGCGAGGAGATCAACCCGCCGCATATCCGGCTCAGGACCGTCAACGCCGGGGACACGCCTGAAACGTTCTCGAGCAGCATGCCGCTCGGTAAATATAACGACGCCTGGTTCCGCGCGCTCAACCTGAACGTGGTGTCGGACGGTCTCGCCACTGGCGAGCGGGTCAAGGTGGTCGGGAACTAGCCTAGGGCCTCGAGCCCGCCGCCAGTTGCAACAGGTGCGTCAGCACCGAGAGCGCTTCCTCGTATATGCCGCCTGCCCCGCTCTCGCGCGGCCCGGCGACGTTGAGCACTTTCGGCCTTTTCGCCTCGAGCCAGCGCAGCGCCGCCAGCGGCGAATGCGTCCGCCTGAGATCGATGATGTGGTACGGCTTCCCGAGTTCCTGAGCGATGGCCAAGGTTTCGGCCGTTCCGCCGGCCGGCGCACCCCGGGTCAGGATCAGGGTCGCGTCGCTGTCGATCACGTTCTGCCGTGTCCGCGCGGCATAGGCCGAGCTTTTCATCTCCTGCATCGGATACGCGCCCGGAATCGGCCCGTCTTCGGCACGGCGGCCACGCGGCACCCAGCCGCCGCATCGGAGACCGAGTTCGAGGGCGGCATCCAGCGCGGCACGATCGACGCCGGTCTGTCCGCCGGACACGATCTTCCCGGGCAGGACACCGCGGGGCCCCTCGCCGGAGCCCCCGGACACCGTCGTTTCCGACGGCGCCGTCACGGGACTTACGCCGCTTCCAGGATTTGTTCGAGCTTGGTCGTCGCTTTGTCGACGTCGGTCTTCTCGACGGCGGCAAGCTCGGAGGCCAGGCGGTCGCGGGCCTGTTCGTAGATCTGCCGTTCGGAGAACGACTGATCCGGCTGGCCGACGTTACGGTGCAGATCGCGCACGACCTCGGCGATCGAGACCGGGTCGCCGGAGTTGATCTTGAGATCGTACTCGGCGGCGCGGCGGCTCCACATGGTGCGTTTGACGCGCGGACGGCCCTTCAGGGTCTGGATGGCCTCGTCCATGCGCTTCTTGGACGAAAGCTTGCGCAGGCCGGAGTTGGCGGCCTTGGCGACCGGGACCCGTAACGTCATGCGGTCGCGGTCGAAGCTGATCACGAAAAGTTCCAGCCTGTGACCGGCGATTTCCTCTTCCTCGACGCTGAGGACCTTGCCGACGCCGTGCGTCGGATAGACAACGAAATCACCGGGATTGAAAAGCAGTTCAGCCATGGGGTTTTCTTTTTCTCTCACTCATCAAAACTCACCCGCCCCGGATCACGGCACGGATGAGGGATACAAACCTTCGTCCCGACGTTGAAATGGGGCCCAGTCGGGCCCCGTCACGTAAGGTCATTTTCGAGTAACATAATACCACAATTTTGCGCTGCAGAAAAGAGCGGCGGGGCGCACCCGGATGGGCCGCCCCGCACAGAAATTCTCTTTATTTTATAGAGCGTTAGTCACCCTTGCCGGGATTCTCGCTCAGCATGGCCTCTTTGTCCGGTTTGCCGTCCCATTCTTCTGAGTCCGGCAGCGGATCCCCCTTGCGGGTGATATTCGGCCAGATGGAAGCGAATTTCGTATTGATTTCGAGCCACTTTTCGACGCCGGGCTCGGTATCGGGAATGATCGCCTCGGCCGGGCATTCGGGTTCGCAGACACCGCAATCGATACATTCGTCGGGATGAATGACGAGGAAGTTCTCGCCTTCGTAAAAACAGTCGACGGGGCAAACCTCGACACAATCCTGATACTTACACTTGATGCAATTTTCGGTAACGATGTACGTCATACGCGTGTCCTCACTCGGTAATATCCAAACCCATGCGCTCTATTACCCTTTTGCGGGCGATCCCGCTGTCCCGGTCGCGCACATAGAGCAATCCGGCGACCCGTCTGACGAGGTTCGCTTCGTAGTCATGCAGCTCACCATCCGCATAAGCGACCTCCCACAGCATTTCCATCATATCGATACGTTCGGCGTCGGAAAACGCGTCGCGGATCAGGCGCGTCGCCGCGTAGACCCGGTTGGCGTCGTGGTGCTGTTCCACCGCCGTATCGATCAACTGCTCCGCATCTTCCGCCGTTAAGCCGAAACGATCAACCAGTATACCGTGAATCGCTTCGCGCTCGCGCTGATCGAAGTCGCCATCGAGCAGCGACGATTCCACCAGAACCGCGACCGCCGCGGCGGCCAGTTCGTCGGTGTCGTCGGCGGCGGTCTGGGGCGCCGCTTCATCCCCATTCAGAAAGGATTTTATTTTCGCAAGCATGCGGTTGGGTATCACAGCGCTTTCAGCGTAACAACCATGATTAAACTGCGGTTTTAGCTTGCCGGGCGGCGGCGTCGGCGGCACCCTCCGGGCCATGGAACGGGGCGAATACATGAAGCAGCTCTCGGCGGCATCGGAACGCAACAAGGGACCGATCCTGGACGTCCTCGAACGGGTCCTGCCGGAGAGCGGACTGGTGCTCGAGATCGCCAGCGGCACCGGCCAGCACGCGGTGCATTTCGCCACCGCGCTCCCGGCGCTGGAATGGCAGCCGAGCGACATCGATCCGGAGCTCCGGGCGTCGGTCGAGGCATGGCGCGCGGACGCCGGCCTCTCCAACCTGAAGGCTCCCCTCCATCTCGACGTGACCGCCGACACCTGGCCCGTCGCGGCGGCGGACGCCATCGTCAATGCGAACATGATCCATATCGCGCCGTGGAAGGTATGTCTCGGCCTTTTCGACGGCGCGGCGCGCCTGCTGCCCGAGGGCGGCATCCTTTACATGTACGGCCCCTACAAGATCGGCGGCCAACACACGGCACCGTCGAACGCGTCTTTCGATCAGTCGCTGAGAATGCGCGATCCGTCCTGGGGCATCCGTGACCTGGACGTGGTTGCCGAGGAAGCCGGGCGCCGCGGGCTCGACCTGATCGAGACGGTCGAGATGCCGGCCAACAACCTTTCGGTGGTTTATCGGAAGACGGCGATGGTGGCGGGGTAGCTCTCCCGTTTG
Source organism: Rhodospirillales bacterium (assembly GCA_051117645.1). GTDB lineage: Bacteria > Pseudomonadota > Alphaproteobacteria > Rhodospirillales > Casp-alpha2 > UBA4479. Next base: position 96,724 of record JBNPEI010000009.1, on the reverse strand, counting down.
AAAATCGCGACTTCCGCTTCTGACCCACCCACGTCGTCATCCCGGACGCGGGTTTCCTCCGAGTGCAAGCGAGGGCAGGAAAGCCAGCGATCCGGGACCCACCCTTATTCCGCACCGAGCCCATCGATGGGTCCCGGGTCGTAAGGATCGCACCCGAACGCGTACCGCGTCCGGGCGATACCTAACGCCCGGGATGACGTGACGGGAATGCCCGACGACGGCGGCTTGGCCAACCCTGCCACCCCCAAGCCGCCTGCGGGCTACCGCCCCCGACGCTTCTTTTTCTTCCCTTCCGGCTGCCAACTGGCGCGGGCCTTGTTGGAAACGCCGGGCCGGTCGAGGCCCAGTTCGTGCGCTTCGAGGCGGCGGATCTCGTCGCGGAGCCTGGCTGCCTCCTCGAATTCCAGGTTGGCGGCGGCGGCCTGCATGCGGTCGTTCAAGTCCGCAATGACCTTCTGGATGTTGTGGCCGACATGCTGGGTCTCGCCGGAAACGCCGGTGTCGACGGTGACGTAGTCCTTCTCGTAGACGCTTTCGATGGCGTTGGAGATGTTCTTCTTGATGCTCTCCGGCGTGATGCCGTGCTCTTTGTTGAAGGCCTCCTGTTTCTCGCGGCGGCGGTTGGTCTCGCCGATGGCGTACTCGAGGCTGTCCGTCATCTTGTCGGCATAGAGGATCACCCGGCCGTCGACGTTGCGCGCAGCGCGGCCGATGGTCTGCACCAGCGATGTCTTGGACCGCAGGAAGCCCTCCTTGTCGGCATCCAGGATCGCCACCAGCGCGCATTCGGGGATGTCGAGCCCTTCCCTGAGCAGGTTGATGCCGACCAGCACGTCGAACGCACCCAGGCGTAAATCGCGAATGATCTCGATGCGTTCCAGGGTGTCGATGTCGGAGTGCATGTAACGCACCCGGACCCCATGCTCGTGCAGGTATTCGGTCAGGTCCTCGGCCATGCGCTTGGTCAGCGTCGTCACCAGCACGCGCATCCCCTTGGCCGCGACGTCGCGGCATTCGCCCAGCAGGTCGTCGACCTGGGTTTCCACCGGCCGCACGATGCATTCCGGGTCGATCAGCCCGGTCGGGCGCACCACCTGTTCGACGAACACGCCGCCGGTGCGTTCCATCTCCCACGGGCCCGGCGTCGCCGAGACGAAGATGGACTGCGGGCGCATGGCGTCCCATTCCTCGAACTTCAAGGGCCGGTTGTCGACGCAGCTCGGCAGGCGGAAGCCGTACTCGGCGAGCGTCGATTTACGGTTGTAGTCGCCCCGGTACATGCCGCCGATCTGCGGCACGGTGACGTGGCTCTCGTCGACGATCAGCACCGCGTTCTCCGGCAGGTATTCGAACAGCGTCGGCGGCGGGTCGCCCGGATTGCGCCCGGTCAGATAGCGGGAATAGTTCTCGATGCCGGCGCAGTGGCCGGTGGTTTCCAGCATCTCGATATCGAAGGTGGTGCGCTCCTCGAGCCGCTGCGCTTCCAGGAGCTTGTCCTGGGCGCGGAGTTCCTCCAGCCGCTCCTTCATTTCCGCCTGTATCAGCGGAATCGCCTGCATCAGCGTCGGGCGCGGCGTCACGTAGTGGCTGTTGGGATAGACGGTGATCTCGGAAAGCGTTCCCGTTTTTTCCCCGGTGAGCGGGTCGATCTCCCAGATCCCCTCCAGTTCGTCGCCGAAGAACGACAGCCGCCACGCCCGGTCCTCCATATGGCTCGGGAACAGTTCGATCAAATCGCCCCGGACCCGGAACGCGCCGCGATAGAAGTTCTGGTCGTTGCGCTGGTACTGGAGTTGCACCAGGTTTTTCATCAGTTCGCGCTGCTCGATGGTCATGCCCGGTTTCAGCTTCACCGTCATCTCGGAATAGGTCTCGACGGCGCCGATACCGTAGATGCACGACACCGACGCGACGATGATCGTGTCCGGCCGCTCCAGCAGCGCGCGGGTCGCGGCGTGGCGCATGCGGTCGATCTGCTCGTTGATCGACGCGTCCTTCTCGATATAGGTGTCCGTGCGCGGCACGTAGGCTTCCGGCTGGTAGTAGTCGTAATACGACACGAAATACTCGACCGCGTTATCCGGGAAGAAATCCTTCATTTCCGAATAGAGCTGCGCCGCCAGCGTCTTGTTGGGTGCCAGCACCAGCGCCGGACGCTTCAGGTTCTGCAGGCAGTGCGCGACGGTGAAGGTCTTGCCGGACCCGGTAACGCCCAGCAGAACCTGCTCGCGCTCGCCGGCGTGCAGACCTTCGGTGAGCGCGTCGATGGCCTGCGGCTGGTCGCCCGACGGCTCGAACGGCGACGTCAGTTTATACTCCGCGGCCTCGCTGAAGGCGGGGCGGGCTTCGGGGATGAAGATGGGGCGTGTATCCATGCCCCGAATATAGGGGACCGAAGCGCCCGGTGCTAGGCGGGAGGCGCCGCCACCGCCGTCACGACATAGCGCAGCGGCCCGCCGGGATTCCAGTCCGTGAACGGGTAGCAGGTGACGAGGGTCAGCACGTCGGCGCCGGGATCGAGAACGATATCCTGCTTGCGGATGTCGAGAACGTTCTTCTCGACCACCACGTAGCCGGTTTCCAGACCGCCCGGACGCTCGACGTCGATCCGGTCGCCGATGCGGACGTCCTTCAGAAACGCGAAATGCGTGTCACGGTGCGCGGCGACGACACTGTGCCCCAGCCCGCCCGGCAGGGCGGTGCCGTCGACATGCCCGGGGCCGAACGGCAGGGAACGGCCGTGCGCGCCCGCCAGCACGATCACCGACACTTGGTGCCGGGGCAGAGATATCCGCGCCACCGGCCGGGTATCGGCCCACGGCCACGGACGGGGCGCGGTCCCGTGTGCGGGTGCCGCTGCCCAGGCGCGTTCCAGCAGCAACTGTGCCAGCGCCGCCTTGGCCGGGATAAACAATCCGTACCCGGCCAGCACGAGACCGGCCGCGATCATAACGATCCCGGTGATCTCGCGCATGCGGCGGGGCGACGGCCGTTTCATGCGCGCCCGGCACCGAATGGACAAAGAGAAATGACGCAGTACATGACTTCGATGCTCCCGAAGAATACCGGAGCACACATCGGACACCGCCATTTTGGCGTTATTAGGCGGAAAATGAGAAGAAATCGGGGCAAGGCTTGCCGCAAGGGAAGGCCGGGCGTAAAGTTCCGCCGGTTCAAATCGACCCAGCCAGATACAATCCGCGGAGTTCATCGATGTCCATCGTCGCCAACCGTTTGAGCGTCATCAAACCGTCCCCCACCATCGCCATCACCCAGAAGGCGCGCGATCTCGCCGCCGAGGGCCGCAACATCATTTCGCTGAGCGCGGGCGAGCCCGATTTCGACACCCCGGCGCACGTCATCGAAGCGGCGAAAAAGGCGCTGGACGACGGCATGACCCGCTATACCGGCGTCAACGGCACGCCGGAGCTGCTGGACGCGATCAGCGCCAAGTTCAAGCGCGACAACGGCCTCGATTATGGCCGCGACGAAATCCACGTCAGTTGCGGCGGCAAGCCGGTGATCTTCAATGCCATGATGGCGTCGCTCGATCCGGGCGACGAGGTGATCGTGCCCGCGCCTTACTGGGTCAGCTATCCGGACGTCGCGGTGCTGTTCGGCGGCAAGCCGGTGATCGTCGATTGCCCGAAGGAAGCGGATTTCAAGCTGACCCCGGAACAGCTCGAAGCCGCGATCACGCCGAAAACCAAGTGGCTGATCCTGAACTCGCCCTCGAACCCGACCGGCAGCGGCTATACCGAGGACGACCTGAAGGCGCTCGCCGACGTGCTCAAGAAGCACGAACAGGTGTGGATCCTGACCGACGATATCTATGAACATCTCGTCTACGACGGCTTCAAATTCAAGACCATCGCCCAGGTCGCGCCGGAACTGAAATCCCGCACGCTGACCATGAACGGCATGTCGAAGGCGTACTGCATGACCGGCTGGCGCGTCGGTTTCGCCGGCGGCCCGAAGGAACTGATCAAGGCCATGACGATGGTGCAGTCGCAGTCGATCACGCACACCGCCGCCGTTTCACAGGCGGCGTCGGTGGCGGCGCTGAACGGCCCGCACGAATTCATCGAGGACAACAACAAGGTCTTCCGTGACCGCCGCGATCTCGTCGTCAGTATGCTCAACCAGGCACCGGGGCTAAGCTGCCTGACGCCGGAAGGCGCGTTCTATGTCTATCCGTCCTGCGCCGGCGTCATCGGCAAGAAAACGCCCGCCGGCAAGGTCATCGAAAACGACGAGGATTTCGTGGTCGAACTGCTGGACGCGGAGGGTGTCGCCGCGGTGCACGGCGAGGCTTTTGGCCTCAGCCCGCATTTCCGCATTTCCTATGCCACGGCGACGGACGTGCTGGAGGATGCGTGCTCGCGCATTCAGCGTTTCTGCGCGTCGCTTGCCTGATCTCAAGCCTCATCCTTCGAGACACCCGCTTCGCGAGCCCTCAGGATGAGGACAAAATCAAACCGCCTCACACTGAGGAGAACCGAAGGTTCGTCTCGAAGGGCGAGGCATTTTGTTACGCCGCCAGCCCCTTCTGCATCACCGCCGTCATCCGCTTGATGAAGTCCTGCGGGTCGTCCACCGGTTCGCCCTCGACGATACGCGCCTGATCGAGCAGCAGAAATGCCGCGTCGTTAATCGCCGCGTCGCCCGCATCCTTTTCGGCCACGCCCGCCAGATGCCTGATCAGCACATGCTTCGGGTTGACTTCGAGCACGCGGGGTGACGCCGCGTCGAGCTGGTTGTGCGCCTTCAGCAGCTTCTCCAGGTGCATGTCCATATCGCCCTCGTCGGCGATCAGACACACCGGGCTGTCGGTCAGGCGCGATGATGCCCGCACGTCCTTGACCCTGTCGCCGAGCGCCAGCTTGAAGGCCGCCGTCAGCGCGTCGATACCGGCCGCCGGCTCGTCCTTGCCCTCGTCCGCATCGTCCTTCTTGTCCGCATCCTTGATTTTCGACAGGTCCACGCCGCCGCGGGTCGCGGACTTGAAGGGCATTTCCTCGAACTGGCCGACGGCGGGCATCCAGAACTCGTCGACCGGGTCGGTCATGAACAGCACCTCGATGCCCTTGGCACGGAAGCCTTCGAGCTGCGGGCTTTTGGCCGCGTGCTCGGCGTCCTCGGCAGAGATGTAGTAGATCGCGTCCTGGCCTTCCTTCATCCGCTCGACATAGTCCTTGAGCGACGTCCAGCCATCGACGGCGGACGACTTGAAGCGCGCCAGTTCCAGTATCCGGTTGCGGTTCTCGAAATCCTCGTGGATGCCTTCCTTGAGCACCATGCCGAAGGTGTCCCAGAATTCGGCGTATTCATCCGGCTTCTTGTCGGCTTTTTTCTTGAGTTCGCCCAGGACGCGCTTGACCAGCGCCTTGCTGATCTTGGCGACCGCCGGATTGTGCTGCAGCATCTCGCGGCTGACGTTGAGGTCGATGTCCTCACTGTCGACGATGCCCTTCACGAAGCGGAGGTAGGCCGGGATCAGGGCGTCGCAGTCGTCGGTAATATAGACCCGGTTCACATAGAGCTTCAGGTGACCCTTGCGTTCCGGGTGGAACAGGTCGAACGGGCGGGAAGACGGAATGAACAACAGGTTGGTGTAGCTGACGACCCCTTCGGCCTTGTTGTGCAACACCATCCACGGCTCGTCGAAGGCCATACCGACGTGGTGATAGAACTCGTTGTACTGCTCGTCGGTGATGTCCTTCTTGTCGCGGGTCCAGAGCGCAGAGGCGCTGTTGAGGGTCTTGTCCTCCTCGCCTTCCTTGGCCGCCTTCAGCACCACCGGCTGGGCGATGTGGTCGGAGTACGTTTTGACCACGTTCTCGACGCGGACCGCTTCCAGGAACTCCTTGGCGTCCTTATTAAGATACACGATGACGTCGGTGCCGTGGCCGGCACGCTCGGCGTCCTCGATCTCGAACGAACCGCGGCCGTCGGAAATCCAGCGCCAGGCGGTGTCCTCGCCCGCCTTGCGGCTCACCACCTCGACCTTGTCCGCGACCATGAACGTCGAATAAAAACCGACGCCGAACTGGCCGATCAGCGCCATCTTGGCGTCGTCGCCGCCGGCCTGGGCTTCCTTCAGGCTCTCCATGAAGGCCTGCGTTCCAGACTTGGCGATGGTGCCGAGGGAATCGATCATGTCGTCCTTGCTCATGCCGATGCCGTTGTCCGTGACGGTCAGCGTCTTGGCCTTGGAATCGATGCCGATACCGATCTCGAAAACGCCCGACCCCTCGACCAGGTCCGGTTCGGTCAGCATCCGATAGCGCAGCTTGTCGCAGGCGTCGGACGCGTTGGAGATCAATTCGCGCAGGAAAACTTCCTTCTGGCTATAGAGGGAATGGGCCACGATATCGAGAATTTTCCCGACCTCGGCCTGAAAGGAATAGGTTTCTTTGCTCATGTTCGTTTCCACCCCGTATACGTCGTCAGACGGCGCAGACGGACCCCGCCGGCACCATAACCATGCCGGATATGTGGAGAATTTTTCGCCTCCGCAACCCCTGAAACGGCGAAATTCCGGGGTTCAGGCCTGTTTGGCAGGGGGCGGCGCGCCGATTTCGCGGACAGCCTGAATCAACCGGTCGATATTGATCGGTTTGGCGTAACCCTCGTCCGCGCCGATCTTGACCGCGGCGCGGACCACATCGTCGGCAGGCATGTTCCCCATACCCGCCGAAATCGCAATGATGTGCGTATCGGGGTTCCTGGCGCGAATCTGCTGAATCGCCTCGATCCCGCCCATGCCGGGCATGAAGATATCCATGACGATGACGCCGAAATCGCCCTTCTCGGCGGCGGCGAGCACCTGCTCGGCGCGCATCGCTTCAACCACTTCGTAACCGGCCTGGCGCAAAGGCCGGGCCACGGCCAGCAGCGAAAAATGATCGTCGTCAACGACAAGAATACGCATGCCGTTCATTCCCTCCAGAGCGCGAACATCTTAGCGGTCCCACGCTTCGCCGCAATGCTGCTTCACGAACCTGACAACAGACATACAGACTTGAAATCCGTTTAGCATCACGCCAGTGTCGAGGCATGGCTGCGGCTTTCGATGAACCGGGACGGATTACCGCCGTTCTGGGCCCGACAAATACCGGGAAAACCCATTACGCGATGGAACGCATGCTGGGCCACGCGTCCGGCATGATCGGCTTTCCGCTCAGGCTTCTGGCCCGTGAAAACTATGACCGCGCCGTCTCCATAAAGGGCAAGGACCAGGTCGCGCTCATCACCGGCGAGGAGAAGATCCTGCCGAAAGACGCGCGATGGTTCATGTGTACGGTCGAATCGATGCCCGTCGACCGTGCGTTCGCCTTCGTCGGCATCGACGAGATCCAGATGTGCGCAGACCCGGACCGGGGGCATATCTTCACCGACCGGCTTCTGCACGCACGCGGCCGCGCCGAGACCATGTTCATGGGCGCGGAGACGATTCGCCCGTTGCTGAAACGGCTGGTGCCGGAGGCCGAGATCGTGACGCGGCCCCGGTTCTCGGTCCTGACCCATGTCGGCCCCGCCAAGATCAACCGGTTGCCGGCGCGTTCGGCCATCGTCTCGTTCACCGCATCCAACGTCTATGCCATCGCCGAACTGATCCGGCGTCAGCGTGGCGGCGCGGCCGTGGTGCTGGGCGCGCTCAGCCCGCGCACCCGCAACGCCCAGGTCGCCATGTACCAGTCGGGCGAGGTGGACTACCTCGTTGCCACCGACGCCATCGGCATGGGACTCAACATGGACGTCGATCATGTCTCCTTCGCGGCGCTCAGAAAATTCGACGGCCGCAAAGTACGTCACCTGACGGCGCCCGAACTCGCACAGGCGGCGGGCCGCGCCGGGCGGCACATGAACGACGGCACCTTCGGCACCACGGCCGAGGCCGGCACGCTCTCGGACGAGATCGCCGAACGGATCGAGGAGCACCGATTCGATGCGCTCGAACATATCTACTGGCGAAATACGGACCTGGACACGTCGTCGCTGGCGGCGCTCAGGACCAGCCTCAACCAGCGTCCGCCGGTCGCCGGACTGCAGCGTACCCGGCGCGCCGACGATGAAATGATCTTCGAGCGGTTGCGCAAGGAACCGGACGTGAGCGCGGCCGCGAAGGGCAAAAAGCGCGTCGAGCTTCTGTGGGATGTCTGCCAGATCCCGGATTTCCGGGGCGTGATGAGCGACGCGCACGCCAACCTGGCGATGGCCATCTACCGTCACCTGACCTCCGGCGCCGAACGGCTGGCGCCCGACTGGGTCGCCGCCAACGTCAAGCGACTGGACCGCACAGACGGCGACATCGACACCCTGATCGGCCGCATCGCCGGCATCCGCACCTGGACATACGTGTCGTTCCGGAACGACTGGGTCCTGGATGCCGAGCACTGGCAGGAGCGGACCCGCGCCATCGAGGACCGGTTGTCGGATGCGCTTCATGAGCGGCTGACGCACCGCTTCGTCGACCGCAAGACATCGGTCCTGATCAACAAGCTCAAGGACAATCCGGACCTGACCGCCGCCGTGCGCGCCAACGGCGAGGTGCTGATCGAGGGCGAACCGGTCGGCCGTCTGCACGGGCTCCGTTTCTATTTCGATCACGGGGTCGAGGGTGACGCCGGTCGCGCCGTCGCCAATGCCGCGCACCGCGCCGTCCGTCACGAAGTCGCGCGCAAGGCCCGCATCATCGCCGCATCGGACGACAAGGCGTTCGCACTGGAAACCCCGGACGATGACCGCCTTCCCCGAATCATGTGGGAAGACGTCGAAGTGGCGCGCATGGTTCCGGGGAAAGCGACACTCAGGCCGGAGGTGCAGGCGCTTGCCGGCGACCTGCTGGACGCGCCGGAACGTACCGCCGTAGAGCGGCGTGTACGGAAATGGGTCGAGACCCAGGTCGACCGGGTATTCGCGGATCTTATCAAGGCGCAGGGCGCCGAACTGAAGGGCGCGGCGCGCGGTCTCGGATTCCAGTTGCTGGAGGGACTCGGGTCGCTCCGCCGCGGCAACGCGTCGCAGCAGATCGACGCGCTCAGCAAAAGCGACCGTAAACAGCTTCGCGGCCTCGGCGTCCGGATCGGCCGCGACATGGCCTATATGCCGGCGCTTCTGAAGCCCGAGGCCGTCCGATGGCGAGCGCTTTTGTGGGCGCTCGCCGGCGGGTATCACGCGATACCGCCCCTGCCGGCACCGGGCCGGGTTTCAGTGCCGATCGGCAAAGGCGACCACCCGGATTTCCTCGAGGCCTGCGGCTACCGTCCACTGGGCCCGCTGGCGGTTCGGATCGACATGGCCGAGCGGCTGACTTCGAAGGCCTGGCTCGCAGCCAAGGGCGGTTCGTTCCCGCCGTCTCCGGAACTGCTGTCGCTGATCGGCGCGAGCCTCGACGATTTCCCGGGTGTCATGCGGGCCATCGGCTTTAAACGTATCCGGAAAAAGGCGGCCGACGGCACGCCCGAGGACCGCTACCGCCCCATGCGCGCGCAGGAAGCCAAGCCGCAAGCCGCCAAGCGCCGCAAGCCGCCGCGAAAACCGGTTGCGCCGGCCGACCCGCACTCGCCGTTCGCCAAGCTCAAAGACCTGTCTCTCGGGGGTTGAGCTTGGCCGGCGATACGATCCGCATCGACAAGTGGCTCTGGCACGCACGCTTCTTCAAGACCAGGACATTGGCACAGGGTTTCGTCACCGGCGGCAACGTGCGGGTCAACAGGCAGCGGATCGAGAAGGCGAACCACAGCGTCAAACCCGGCGACGTGCTGACGTTCGTCAAAGGTCAACAGGTCCGTGTCATCGAAGTCGTGGCACTGGCGACGCGTCGCGGTCCGGCGACGGAGGCGCAAGAGCTCTATAACGACCTGTCGCCGCCCGCCCCGAAAAAGAACGACCCGGACCGGCCCGCTCCGGTGGCCAGACGCGAGCGCGGCGCCGGCCGGCCCACCAAGCGCGAACGGCGAGAGATCGACCGTCTCAAGCGTGAATAACAAGCGGCGCTTCAAGCGGCCATGTGCAACCACCGCTGCCGGGTCAGTTCGAACCGTAGGAACCCCTGCACGCCGCGGAAATGGTTCTCCGTCTGCATGAACCCGGCACGCTCCAGCACCTTCACCGAACGGACGTTGTTGCTCATGGCAATGGCCTGGACGCGCTCCAGTTCCCGATTCCCGAAGGCGTCCGAGAGCACGGCGCGTACCGCCTCGAGGCTGTAGCCGAGGTTCCAGTGTTCCTTGCGGATGGTGTAGCGGAGTGTGTAGCCGCCCGCGTCCTCGCGATACCAGAGTCCGCATTCACCCACGTCCAGATCGCCGTCCGTGAGACGGATATTCAGCATGCCGAATCCGTCCCTGCCGAAGGCGGCGCGGTAACCGTCGAACAGGTCGCGCGCCTGCAGCCGGTTCATGGCCTTGGCATGGGTATTCGCCTTGAGAAGCGGATCCGAGTGCATCTTGGCGAAGGCCTCGAAATCCGCCTCGGTATAGGGCCGGAGCGTCAGCCGCTCCGTCGTAATCGTCGTCATCGTTTCAATCCTGCAACCTGGTCCCGACCCATGTAGGGTCGGGCAATCAATCTCCTCAATGCGGCACGGGTGCGATTACCCCGTGCGCGCGGTTCCGGTCATGCGACCGGCCAATCGTCGCAGGATCGCCACGGCACCCTTGTTGCGGGACTGAGTGACGGCCCAGAAGGGCAAAATATCGATCTCGATCACGGTCATCATCTTATCCAAACAAAAAACGCGGCGCCGGAGCGCCGCGTTTCAGAATTCTCCCGTGAGGACGGGTCAGGCCGACGCGGCGGCGGCCACCATCGCTTCGGCGATACGTCGTTCGTCCTCTGCTTTACCCTTGCCGTCGTCGTCGGCTTCGGCCACGGCCTTCTCGGCCGCGCTCAGCCGCTCGCGGGCTTCACCGGCGTCGATGTCCCCGACCATCAGGGCTTCCTCGGCAAGAACGGTGCAGCGTTCCGGCGAAACCTCGCAGAAACCGCCGGCGACGAAGATCTCTTCGGTCACCTTGTTGCCTTCCATCACCTTGATGACGCCCGGACGCACCGTGCAGATCAGCGGCGAGTGGTTCGGCAGGATACCGACGTCACCCTCGGCCCCCGGCACGACGACCATTTCCACCGGCTCCGATTTCAGGAGCCGGGCCGGCGAGACCAGTTCGAATTCGACCGTGTCGGCCATTTATGTCTCCTTCGGCGCCCGCTTAAGCCGCTTCGGCGGCGAGCTTCTTGGCCTTCTCGACGGCTTCGTCGATGGTGCCGACCATGTAGAACGCAGATTCCGGCAGGTGGTCGTATTCGCCTTCGACGATACCCTTGAAACCCTTGATCGTGTCTTCGAGCGACACCAGCACGCCCGGCGTGCCCGTGAACACTTCCGCCACGTGGAACGGCTGCGACATGAAGCGCTGGATCTTGCGGGCACGGGCAACGGTCAGTTTGTCCTCTTCGGACAGTTCGTCCATACCCAGAATGGCGATGATGTCCTGCAGGTTCTTGTACGACTGCAGCGTCTGCTGCACTTCGGTCGCGACGCTATAGTGCTCTTCGCCGATGATCCGCGGATCGAGGATACGCGAGTTACTGTCGAGCGGGTCGACCGCCGGATAGATGCCGAGTTCGGCGATCTGGCGGCTGAGAACTGTGGTCGCGTCGAGGTGGGCGAACGAGGTCGCCGGCGCCGGATCGGTCAAGTCATCGGCCGGCACGTAAATGGCCTGCACGGACGTGATCGAACCCTTGTTGGTCGAGGTGATCCGCTCCTGCATGTTGCCCATGTCGGTGGCGAGCGTCGGCTGGTAACCGACCGCCGACGGGATGCGGCCGAGCAGCGCCGAGACCTCGGAGCCGGCCTGCGTGAAGCGGAAGATATTGTCGACGAAGAACAGCACGTCCTGGCCTTCTTCATCGCGGAAGTATTCGGCCTGGGTCAGGCCGGTCAGCGCGACGCGGGCACGGGCCCCCGGCGGTTCGTTCATCTGGCCGTACACCAGCGCCGCCTTGGAGCCGTCGCCCTCGAGATCGATAACGCCGGATTCGATCATTTCGTGGTAAAGGTCGTTCCCTTCACGGGTCCGCTCGCCGACACCGGCGAACACCGAATACCCGCCGTGCCCCTTCGCAACGTTGTTGATCAGTTCCATGATCAGAACCGTCTTGCCGACGCCGGCACCGCCGAACAGGCCGATCTTGCCGCCCTTGGCGTAGGGTGCGATCAGGTCGACGACCTTGATCCCCGTCGTCAGAATCTCCGTTTCCGTGGACTGATCGACAAACAGCGGTGCAGAAGCATGAATCGGAGCGCGCTTCTTGGTTTTCACTTCGCCGCGCTCGTCGATTGGCTCGCCGATGACGTTGATAATGCGGCCGAGGCATTCCGGGCCGACCGGCACCGAGATCGCTTCGCCGGTATCGGTCACTTCGAGGCCGCGTTCGAGACCTTCGGTGGAGTCCATGGCGATGGTGCGGACCACGCTCTCGCCCAGGTGCTGCGCAACCTCGAGAACCAGCAGCTTGTCCTGGTTCTGGACATGAAGCGCGTTCAGGATCGCCGGCAGTTCGCTTTCGAACTGCACGTCCACGACCGCGCCCATGACTTGGGAAATTTTACCGACGTTGTTTGCCATCGTTCAGCTCCGTTGCCTCTCGGCCTCTGGTTTATCAGAGCGCTTCCGCGCCCGAGATGATTTCAATCAGTTCCTTGGTAATAACGGCCTGACGGGTCCGGTTGTAGGTCATCGTCAGGTTGTCGATCATGTCGCCCGCGTTCCGCGTCGCGTTGTCCATGGCGGTCATACGTGCGCCGTGCTCGGACGCCGAGTTCTCGAGCAGCGCCTGGAAGATCTGCGTCGCGACGTTACGCGGCAGCAGGTCCTCGAGGATTTCCTCCTCTTCCGGCTCGAAAATGTATACCGCGCGCGCGCCGCCCTGCTGCTTATCCTCTTCCGCCTCTTCCTCGGCGTCGTCAATGGAGAACGGGATAAGCTGTCGCGGCGTCACGATCTGACTGATCGCGGACTGGAACTTGTTGAAGATGACGGTGCAGACGTCGAACTCGTCGTTTTCGAACAGTTCCGTCACTTTCTCCGCGACCTCCACGGCTTCCTCGAACGCGACGCCGCGGCGGCCGATGTCCGTGAAGCTGGCGATAATCTTGTCGCCGAATTCGCGTCGCAGCAGATCGCGCGACTTGCGGCCGACGGTGACGATCTTGAACTCGATGCCCTTCTGCGCGCAGTCACGTAGACGGCGGCGCGTTTCGCGCACGATGGTTCCATTGAAGCCGCCGCAGAGACCGCGATCCGACGCGCAGACCACGTAGAGCTGGCGGTTGCCGCCGGTGCCGACCAGCATTTTCGGCGCGCCTTCGGTGTCGCCGACGCTCTTGGCGATGGAGGTGAGCATGCGGTGCATGCGCTCGGCGTAGGGGCGCGCCTGTTCGGCCCCCTCCTGCGCCCGGCGCAGCTTGGCCGCCGCGACCATCTTCATCGCGCTCGTGATCTTCTGCGTCTTCTTGACGCTCGAGATCCGGCCTTTCAGGTCCTTCAGATTAGCCATGTGGCGTCTACCCGGTCCTTACCTGCGCGTTACGAAAAGTTCTTCGTGAACTCGTCGAGCATCTTGGTCAGCTTTTCCTTCGTATCGTCGGAAAGCGCGCCCTCTTCGCGGATCGTCTTGAGAAGATCCTTGCCCTTGTCACGGACTTCATCGAGCCAACGCTTCTCGAAGTCGGTGACCTGGCTGAGCTTGATGCCATCGAGGTAGCCTTCGACGCCGGCGAAGATCGCCACCACCTGTTCCTCGACCGGCAGCGGCTGATACTGAGCCTGCTTGAGAAGCTCGGTCAGGCGCGAACCGCGGGCCAGCAGCTTCTGCGTCGACGCGTCCAGATCGGAGGCGAACTGCGCGAAGGCTTCCATTTCGCGGTACTGGGCCAGCTCCAGCTTGATCGAGCCGGCGACCTGTTTCATCGCCTTGATCTGCGCCGCGGAACCGACGCGCGACACCGAGAGACCGACGTTCACCGCCGGACGGATGCCTTTGAAGAACAGGTCGGTTTCCAGGAAGATCTGACCGTCGGTGATCGAGATGACGTTGGTCGGAATGTATGCCGACACGTCACCGGCCTGGGTTTCGATGACCGGCAGCGCCGTCAACGAACCGGCGCCGGCCGCATCGCCCATCTTCGCCGCACGCTCCAAGAGACGCGAGTGAAGATAGAAGACGTCACCCGGATAGGCTTCACGTCCCGGCGGACGGCGAAGCAGCAGCGACATCTGACGATAGGCGACCGCCTGCTTGGAAAGGTCGTCGTAGAAGATAACGGCGTGCATGCCGTTGTCTCGGAAGTATTCGCCCATGGCGCAACCGGCATAGGGTGCCAGGAACTGCAGCGGCGCCGGATCGGACGCAGTAGCCGCCACGACGATGGAGTAGTCGAGCGCACCGTAGTCGGCCAGCGTCTTGACCAGTTGCGCGACGGTGGAGCGCTTCTGGCCGACGGCGACGTAGATGCAGTACAGCTTCTTGGATTCGTCGTCGGTGTTATCGTTGACGAACTTCTGGTTAAGGATGGTGTCGATGATGACAGCGGTCTTGCCGGTCTGGCGGTCACCGATGATCAGCTCGCGCTGACCGCGGCCGACGGGAATCAGTGAATCGATGGCCTTGAGACCGGTCTGCATCGGCTCGTGCACCGACTTGCGCGGGATGATACCCGGCGCCTTGACTTCGACCAGCGCGCGTTCCTTGGCGCCGATGTCGCCCTTGCCGTCAATCGGATTGCCGAGCGCGTCGACGACGCGGCCCAGCAGTTCCTTGCCGACCGGCACGTCGACGATGTCGCCGGTCCGCTTGACGGTGTCGCCTTCCTTGATGGTCCGGTCATCGCCGAAAATAACGATACCGACGTTGTCGGTTTCCAGGTTCAGGGCCATCCCCTTGATGCCGCCCGGGAACTCGACGAGCTCACCGGCCTGCACTTTGTCGAGACCATAGACGCGGGCAATGCCGTCACCGACGGTCAGCACCTGGCCGACTTCGGCGACCTCGGCTTCGTTCCCGAAGTCCTTGATCTGTTTCTTGAGGATATTGGAAATTTCTGCGGCTTTGATTTCCATCAGCCAATCCCTTTCATGGCGAGGCGCATTTTCTGCAGTTTCGTTTTCAGTGAGTTGTCGATCATCCGCGACCCGACCCGGACGACGAGGCCGCCCAGCAGCGTTTCGTCGACGCGCTGGTCCACCTGGACCTTGGAGCCGATCGCCTGTTTCAGCGCATCCTCGATAGCGGCGAGTTGCTCGTCGCTCAGCGCCTTGGCGGAAACCACCTCGGCATTCACTTCGCCCCGGCTCGTGGCGAGCAGGGTCTGATACGCCTTGATCATGCCGGCGAGCGCGAAAAGACGGCGGTTCTCCGCCACCACGCCGACAAAATTCCTGGTAAGAGTAGAGAAGCCGGCCGCTTCGGAAACGGCGTCCATGGCTTTCACCTGATCGTCGCGCGAAATGACCGGCGACCTGATGAGACGGGAGAGATCTTCGCTATCTGCGATCATCGCCCCCAATTGCTGGAGGTCATTGGCGACTTCATCGAGTTGTTTGTCGTACTCGGCCAACTCAAAGAGCGCCGTCGCATACCGACCTGCCAACCCGGTCGCGCCCGAACTATCCGCTGCCACCTGGGAAATCCCTCTCGTTAGGCCTTATGGCCAGTTGTTTTAGTGCTTCTGACGCGCCATGAGCCCGGCTTGCACCAATCCCACGACATCCCTGTCCCGCAGGGTTACCCCGCGAAAGCCGGGAACAGGTATCATACTGATTAGGGCTGCGCAACCCGGCTTGAGACGGTTTTTTGCAGCGCAAAACCCCCATTTATTTCAGTGATTTACCGGTTCAATTCCACAGGTGTTCCGGATTACTCACGGACCCTTGTGAAAAAGCCCGCAATCCCCCTCAAAAGAACGAGACGGGATCGACGTCGACCTGCACGCGCACCTTCTTGGCGATCGGCGCCCGTTCGATCCAGGCCCGGACCACGCGCTGTGGCGCGACGCCCTTCGGCGCGGTCAGTAAAAGTCGCCGGCGGTGGCGGCCGCGCAACAGGGCCATGGGCGCGGGCGCCGGACCCAGGACGCGGATTCCGTCGCCACGAGGCGCTGCCCTGGCGAGCCCCGCCGCCACGCCGTCGACGGCCGCCTCGTCCCGCCCTGACACGATCAGCGCCACCAGCCTGCCGAACGGCGGCATCGACGCCTGTTCGCGGGCCTGGCTTTCGGCGTCGAGAAAGGCATCCCTGTCGCCGGCGGCGAGCGCCTTCATGACGCTGTGGTCCGGCATATAGGTCTGCAGGAACACCCGCCCCGGCCGGTCGCCACGGCCGGCGCGGCCGGCGACCTGATAGAGAAGCTGGAAGGTTTTCTCGGCGGCCCGGAATTCGCCGCCGGACAGTCCCAGGTCGGCATCGACCACGCCGACCAGCGTCAGACCCGGAAAGTGATAGCCCTTGGCGACGATCTGCGTGCCGATGACGAGGTCGATCTCCTTCTCCTCGATCAGGCGCACCAGTTCGGCGGCCTGTTTCGGTCCGTGCACCATGTCGCTGGCGGCGATGACGGTGCGGGCTTCCGGAAACAGAATCTGTATCTCCTCGGCGAGCCGTTCGACCCCGGGGCCGCACGGCACCATGGAGTCTTTGTCCTCACAGTTGGGGCACTGTTCCGGCGGTTTTGTCTGAAAGCCGCAGTGGTGGCATTGCAGCCGTCCGACCAGCCGGTGCTCGACCAGCCATGCCGTGCAGCGCGGGCATTGCAGGCGGTGACCGCAGGTCCGGCAAAGCGTCAGCGGCGCGTACCCGCGGCGGTTCAGAAACAGCATCGCCTGATCGCCGGTCTCGAACGTCTCGGCGAGCGCCTCGGCGAGTTTCGGCGACAGCCAATGACCGCGCGCCGGGCCTTCCCTGCGCATGTCGATCACGGTGACGCCGGCGAGGTCGGCGCCGCCGTGCCGTGCCGGCAGGGTCACTTCCTCGTAGCGTCCACGCCGGACGTTGGTGACACTTTCCAGCGACGGAGTCGCGGAAACGAGCACCGCCGGGATATCCTCGAGCTGCGCGCGCACCACCGCCATATCGCGGGCGTGGTAGACGACGCCGTCCTCCTGCTTGAACGACCCGTCGTGTTCCTCGTCGACGACGATCAGGCCAAGTTCGCGAAACGGCAGGAACAGCGCCGAACGCGCACCGACCACGACGCGCACCTTGCCCTCGGCAACGGCGCGCCAGGTATCGCGGCGCCGGGCGCCCGTCAGCTCCGAATGCCACATCGCGGGTTCGGTGCCGAAACGGTCCCTGAACCGCGCCAGCCACTGCGCGCCGAGCGCGATTTCCGGCAGCATCACCAGCACCTGCCTGCCGTCGGCGAGCGCTTTCGCCACGGCCTCGAAATAGACCTCGGTCTTGCCCGACCCCGGCACGCCGTCGACAAGCGTGACGGCGAAGCCCTTGCCCACGCCGGCGCACAGGTGTTCGGCGGCGGTGCGCTGCACATCCGAAAGCGCGACGCCTTCACGCGCCGGGTCCGGCTGCGGCCAGTCGGTATCGGGCTGAATTTTCACGGACGCCAGTACGCCGACATCGGCCAATCCCTTCACCACCGAGGCGGTACAACCCGCCTCGCGCGCGATGTCGGCGGCGGGCAGCGGCGGGTTATCCTTCAGAAACGCAATAACCCTCTCACGCGCTTTCGTGCTGCGAATGTCCGGCGGGTCGGCGGTCAACGCATAGGCCGTCTGCGGCTTCGGCGGATCGAGCGCGTCGGGAACGCTCAGCACCATCCTGAGGACAGCACCCTGCGGATAGAGCGTATAGCGCGACACCCAGTCGACCAGCCTGAGCAGCGCCGGCGGCAGCGGCGGCACGTCCCGGGGCCCGTGAATTTCGCGGAGCTTGCCGGCGTCCACCTCGCCCGTCGCCGCCCCCCAGACAACGCCGGTCGCGCGGCGGTTACCGAGCGGCACGTCGACGATCTCCCCGATCTCATATTCGCCGTCCACACCGACCAGGTAGTCGTAGGGTCCGGCCAGCGGCAACGGTAGCAGGACCGCGACCCGGTTTCCCGCCGCGAACCGGGACGGTGCCGCCTCTCCATTAACTTCTGCGAAACGTTCATCGTGCATTTCTTATGTATTAAGGCGAAAGCCGTTATAATGAAACGATTCGCATACAAGAGCTTTCACTGGGAGAAGGCCATGAGTGGAGAAATCACCGACGCGCTGGATACGGATGAACACGACGCGATTTCGCTGAGTGCCGAAGACGTCGCCGTATTCCTGATGCAGAACCCGACATTCTTTGCGGATCACCCGGACGTGCTGGACTTCGTCGAGCTTCCCGACCGCTTCAAGGCCGGCGGCGTGGTGGATTTCCAGCGTTACCAGCTTCAGCGACGCGATAGCGAGATCGACGAACTGCGCACCACGGCCCAGGACGTGATCGAGACCAGCCGCTCCAACATGTCGATCCAGACGCGGACCCATGCCTCGATCCTTGCGCTTCTGCATGCGACCACCCTGGAACAGCTTTACCGCATTGTCTCCGATGATTTACCGATCCTGCTCGACGTCGATGTCGCCGTCGTCGGATTTGAACCGGCCACCAGCGCCAACGTGACGATTCTCAGCGAACATCTGCGCACCCTGCCGCCCGGCACCGTCGATCAGATCGTCGGCGCCGATCAGGACGTCCAGCTCTACCGTGAGTTCTGGGACGACGGCGTCGTGTTCGGCGGCGCGGCCGGCCTCGTGAAGTCCGCCGCCATCTCCCGCATCAAGCCGGGCGTCGCCATGCCGAACGGCCTGATCGCGCTGGGCGCGCGCGACAACACTTTCGCCCCCGGCCAGGGAACGGAGCTGTTCTCGTTCCTGGCACGGGTCGTCGAAGCCTCCGTCATGCGCCTTTCCGGCGAGCAGCCTTGATCGGCCTGCCGGTCCAGCCTGCCGTCGCCTCCGCCCTCGAAGACTGGATTTCCTGGCTTCGTCACGAACGCCGCCTGTCCGAAAAGACCGTCGAAAGCTACAGCCACGACGTCGCCACCTTCATGCGGTTCCTCGACCGCCACCTGGGTTATGCGCCGGGCATCGACGATCTCGCCGACATGAGCCGGAGCGAGCTCTGGGCCTACCAGGCCGACCGCCAGGCCGAAGGGCTGACACCGACCTCCATGGCGCGGGGGCTCAGCGCGCTCAAGAGCCTATACACTTTTTTCGACAAGCGCGGCATCTGCACCAACGTCGCGGTCACCAACGCCGAGATGCCGAAACTGCCGAAATCGGTGCCGAAACCGATGAGCGTCGAGGAAGCCTTCGAAACGCTGGACGCCGCCGAGGATATCGCCCGCGAGCCGTGGCACGGCAAGCGCGACCGGGCCCTGTTCGCGCTCCTTTACGGCTGCGGGCTGCGCATCGGCGAAGCGATCGCGCTCAACCGCCGCGACGTCGCCGGGCTGGAGCGGATCGTCATTACCGGCAAAGGGAACAAGCAGCGCGTCGTGCCGATGTTGAGGATGGTGGCGAGGGAACTCGAAGCCTATCTCGCGGCGTGCCCCTTCGATACCGGCGCTGACGGTGCGCTGTTCGTCGGCGCGCGCGGCAAGCGGCTCAACCCGGCACTGGCGCAGCGCGCCATGCGCGGGGTCCGGGCCGTGCTCGGTCTCACGGAAACGGCGACGCCGCATGCGCTCCGCCACAGCTTCGCGACGCATCTGTTGTCGGGTGGCGGCGACCTTCGGACCATTCAGGAACTGCTGGGGCACGCATCGCTGTCGACGACGCAGCGTTACACGGCGGTCGACGGCGAGCGGCTTCTAGATATCCACGCCGCCGCGCACCCACGCGCGCGGCGCAAAGCTCAGGATTAGGGCGCGAGCCGAACCGCCGCGCGATAGAAAACGAGCCCCACCAGCGCCAGCCCGACCACCACCATGATCGCCAGGTCGTAGCCGCCCGCTTCCCACAACAGCGAGCCCGCCACCGGCGCCAGCGCCCACGCCAACAGATACGGCACCGCAACCGCGCCACTGATAGCGCCGAAGTTCGTGGAGCCGAGGATCTCCCGCGTGATGACCGGGCGCATGATGCTGGTGACGCCGTGGCCGCTCCCCTGCAGGATCACGAATGCAACCACCAGCGCCGGCGTGACGGCCGAGAAATAAAGCGCGGTACCGGCGCAGGCGACGCCGACAAAGCACGCGGTGGTAATCCCGTGGCTGCTGACACGCCGCTCCGCCGCCATCATGGCGAGCCGGCCGGCGACCTGCATCGGCCCGATCATGGAAGCCGCCAGCACCGCGGCGTCGCCGGAAAGACCGCGGTCGGTCAGGATCGGCAGGATGTGGTTGATGATGACGCCGTGGTTGCCGCCGAGAATCGCGAAGCCGATGGCAAGCAGCCAGAACGCCGGTTTCTTGAGGACGGTCCGCACGCTGAAGGCGGGCTTGGACGAATCCGCCGCGTCGGCAATCTCGGCTGCGTTTTCCTTCCGGTATTCGCTTTCCAGAAACCTGGCCGCCGTCCATACCAGTGGCGCGCCGACGAAGATTACCAGGCCTGCCATGGTCCACGTCGCCGCATGCCAGCCAAAGGTGTCGGCGATGGTGTTGGAGAGCGGGAACGAAACGGTACCGGCCAATCCCGCCACCAGCGTCACCAGCGTGATGTCGCGGCGCGCCCGGTCGCCGCGCGTCCGGGTGATCAGCGCGAAGCAGGTTTCGTAGAGGCAACCGCCGAGACACGCGCCGACGCCGAGCCAGATCAGGCCGAACACCCAGACCGACGGTGAAAACGGCAACAGCGCCACCAGCACGGCGGCGGTCAGCGCCGCGAAGGTCAGCACATGCGGCCCGCGGCCCCGGTCGACGAGCCTGCCCGCGACCGGCGCGAACACCGCAGCCATAAGAATGGCACCGGTGAAGGCGGCGGTGATCCCCGTCTTCGACCACGACTCGGCGGCCTCCCACTGCACCAGCAGTGCCGCGAAAATGTAATACAGACCGGCCCAGTAGATGGTTTCGCCGATCGCCAGGAATGTGATGGCGCGCCGCGCGGTCATCGCGCACTCCGTTTGGGAACTAGATTAGATAACCAGAAACTGATACCCGACGCCGGCCAGCGTACCGCCGGTCAGCGCCAGGGCAATATAAAGGACGAAAACCGGCCGTTTGACCAGTGCGAACACCGCGATTGCGGCGGGGATGCTGGTGATGCCGCCGGCAACGAGGAACGCCATGCCGGCGCCCGGGCTGACGCCCATGCCGATCAGGCCGTCGACCAGCGGCAGTGCCGCGTAACCGTTCAGGTAGGCCGGCACGCCGACGAGGACGGCGGTCGGAATCGCCCAGGCGCTGCCGGTGCCCAATGCCTGCGCGATCATGTCGGCGGGCACGTAGGCGAGCATCAGGCTTTCGATAAAGAACGCGATGGTCAGCCACTTGCCGAGGAACAGGGTGACCGAGAGCACTTCCCTGCGGAAGGTCTCGCGGCGCTTTTGCTCTTCCCAGAACCGCCATGTGACGGCTTTCGGGTTGCGGACGCTGGAGGCGCCGCAGCCGCCGTCACCGACGCCCGGCAGCAACGGGTTGGCAAGCCAACCCCTGCTTTGCAGCGCCCACGTGACGTAGCCGCCCATCAGGCCTATGCCGACGGCGGCCACCGTCTTGGCGATAGCGAACGGCGTGCCCAGCGTCGCCGCCGTCAATACGAACATGGACGGATCCATGACGGGGGATGCGAGCCAGAACGCCATCACCGCGGACAACGGCACGCCCATGGAGAGAAGCGCCGCGATCAGCGGAATGACGCCACAGGAACAGAAAGGCGACAGGCCGCCGAACAACGCGGCGAAGAAAATCATGATGCCGAGGTTGCCGGAAAAGACGTGCGCGATCAGGCTGTCCGCGCCCGACGCCTTGGCATAGGCGGCGAGCCCGATGGCGAGCCCGAGGAACGGCGCGATCTCCAGCAGGTTGATGCCGGTGAAGCGGAGGGTTTCCGGCACCTGCCCCAGATCCAGCACCATCAGCAGGACGAACGCGACACCGGCGACGCTCCACGCCATCTGGTTGCGGAGCATCGAAACGGCACGCTCAATGATGCCGGCATCGGGCTCAGGCGCGGTCGGGCCGCAGCACGATGCCGCCGGTTTCGCGTCTTCGATCTTGACCGCACTGCTCTCGTTCATGCCGCGTCGTCCTTGTCCATCAGACCGAGGCCCTTGCAGCAATCGTCGGTCAGGAAGTTCATCAGGTCCCGCATCTGGCCGTAATCGGCACGGGTCGTGAGGACACGGCCGTCGCGCTGCTGACGCACCAGCCCGGCGCCGGCGAGCGTCTTGATGTGGTGGGTCAGCGTCGATGCCGGCACGCCGAGTTCCTCCTGCAGCGCGCCGACCGGCGCGCCGACGTCCCCCGCGCGCACCAGTGCGCGATAGATCGCGAGGCGCGTCGGATGGCCGAGGGCGGCAAAACAGTCGGCGGCGATTGTCTCTTTCATGGTCATTGAACTCATATAACCCGTCCCGGACGACAACGCAACGATATTTCTAGAATTATCGAAATGATATACTTGATCCAGCAAGAGCGTCACCCTGAACTCGATTGGGGGGTCCATAGCCACCCGCACACGCGTTGAGTTTTAGATGGATCCCAAATCAAGTTTGGGATGACGATGAGATTTCATCTCATCGTCAGATATGAATAGCCCGGCCGTCGACCGCGAGGGCCGCTTCCTTGACCGATTCCGGCAGGCCCGGGTGGCCGTGGCAGATGCGCGCGATGTCCTCGGCGGAGCCGCCGAACTCCATCACGTTGACGACTTCCTGGATCAGGTCGCCGCCCTGCGGGCCGATGATGTGGCAACCCAGTACCCGATCCGTTTCCGCGTCGGCGATAATCTTCACGAAGCCGTCGGCGTCGGCATTGCAGCGCGCGCGGGAGTTGGCGGAGAACGGGAACTTGCCGGCCTTGTACTTGACGCCGGCCTCCTTGAGCTGCTCCTCGGTCTTGCCGACCGCTGCCACTTCCGGGTGCGTGTAGACGATGCCCGGAATGGAATCGTAGTCGATGTGCCCGGTCTCGCCGGCCATGATCTCGGCGCAGACCGCGCCCTCGTCCTCGGCCTTGTGCGCCAGCATGGCGCCGCCGATGACGTCGCCGATGGCGAAAATGCCCGGCACATTGGTCTGGAAATCCTCGTCGACCTTGACGAAGCCGCGGTCCGACACCTCGACGCCGGCCGCCTCAAGGCCGAGGCCCTCGATATACGGGCGGCGGCCGATGGCGACCAGCACCACGTCGGCCTTGAGGGTTTCCTTCTTGCCGCCGTCGGCGGGCTCCATGGTCAGCGTGACGCCGGACTTGTCCTTCTTGGCGCCGGTGACCTTGGTCTTCATCCTGAACTTGAGACCCTGCTTTTCGAGAAGCCGTTTCATCTGCTTGGAGACCTCGCCGTCCATGCCGGGCAGCGCGACGTCGAGGAACTCGACCACCGTCACTTCCGAGCCGAGTCTACGCCAGACGGAGCCGAGCTCGAGCCCGATCACGCCGGCGCCGATGACGACCATCGACTTCGGCACCTTCTGCAGGTCGAGAGCACCGGTGCTCGAGACGATCTGTTTCTCGTCGATATCGACGCCCTTGAGCGGCGTCGTTTCCGAACCGGTGGCGATGATGATGTTTTTCGTCGCCAGTGTCTGTTTCTTGCCGCCCTTGGCCTGCGGCGTGACGGTGACCTCGCCGGCCTTGTTGATGACCCCGGTACCGACGATGTAATCGATCTTGTTCTTCTTCATCAGGAACTCGATCCCGCCGGTCAGGTCCTCGACGACCTTGTCCTTGCGCGAAAGCATGGTCTTGAGGTCGAGCGATACCTGCGCCTTGATACCGTGCGCGGCGAACTCGTGCCCGGCCATGTCGTAGTGATGCGAGGATTGCAGAAGCGCCTTCGACGGAATGCAGCCGACGTTCAGGCACGTTCCGCCGAGCTTGCCGCGCTTCTCGACAACAGCCGTTTTCATGCCGAGCTGCGCGGCACGGATCGCCGCCACGTACCCGCCCGGGCCGCCGCCGACCACAACGACGTCATAGGTCTCGCTATCGCTCATCCCTCTATTCTCCCTTCCCCGTCACCTCCGCGAAGGCTGGGGTCCATACATCCGTCAATTTGGCTTCTCGTCTTTACGGGAATGACGGTCAAAAATTACACGTCCAGCATGATCCGCTGCGGGTCTTCCAGAAGGTCCTTCATACGGACCAGGAACGAGACCGCCTCGCGGCCGTCGACGATACGGTGATCGTAGCTCAGCGCCAGGTACATCATCGGCCGGATCTCGACCTTGTCGCCGACCGCCATCGGGCGCTTCTGAATCTTGTGCATGCCGAGGATCGCCGACTGCGGCACGTTGAGGATCGGCATCGAGTTCAGCGAACCGAACACGCCGCCGTTCGAAATGGTGAACGTACCGCCCATCATCTCGTCCATGCCGAGCTTACCGTCGCGCGCACGATGCCCGAAATCGGAAATCGTGCCCTCGATCTCGGCGAAGCGCATCTGATCGGCGTCCTTCAGGACCGGCACCACGAGCCCCTGCGGCGTACCGACGGCGACCCCGACGTTGTAGTAGTTCTTGTAGATCAGGTCCTCGCCGTAGATCTCGGCGTTGATCGCCGGCCATTCCTTGAGCGCGATGCACGCGGCGCGGACGAAAAACGACATGAAGCCGAGACGGACGCCGTGCTTCTTTTCGAACTGGTCCTTGTAGGCCGCCCGCAGTTCCATCGCCGCGCCCATGTCGACCTCGTTCCAGGTCGTGAGCATGGCGGCCGTGTTCTGCGCCTGCTTGAGACGTCCGGCAATGACCTTGCGGAGCTTGGTCATACGGACCCTCTCCTCGCGCGGGTCCTCCGGACGCGGCGGCATTTGGGAGGACGGCGTGAAGCCCTGCGACGACGGCGCGGCGGGACCGCCCGGCGCCGGCGCGGCGCGGCGCTTGGCCGAACCGTCCTTGATCGCGGCCATCACGTCGCCCTTGGTGATCCGGCCATCGGGGCCGGTGCCCTTGATCAGGTTCGCGTCGAGATCGTTGTCGTCGACCAGCTTGCGCACGGCCGGCGAAAGCGGCGGGCGCGAGGCCTGCCCAGGCGCCGGTGCCGCAGCGGGCGGCGGCGGAGGGGGCGGAGACGCGGCAGCCGCTTTTTCTTTCGGCGCGTCCGCGGGTGTTTCCTTGGGCGCCTCTTCCTTCTTCTCCTCCGCGGGCGGCGGCGCGGCCGCGCCTTCGGCGCCTTCATCCAGGGTACCGAGCACGGCGCCGACACCCACGTCCGATCCCTCGGCAGCGACGATCTCCTTCAACGCGCCGGCCGCGGGGGCGTTGACCTCGATCGTGACCTTGTCGGTCTCCAGTTCGCACACGGCCTCGTCCTGCGCCACGGCATCGCCCGGCTGCTTGAACCATTTGGCGACGGTGGCTTCGCTCACGGATTCGCCGAGCGTCGGGACTTTGATTTCAACGGTCATGTGACTTTTCCTCGATACCTGAAACTGGATGTCCGTTTAGCGCTTCTTGGCGCGCGCCGACTTGGCGGACGATTTCTTGGCGGCCGGTTTCTTCGCCGCGGTCTTCTTGCCTGATGCCTTTTTCGCCGCCGGTTTCTTGGCGGAAGACTTCTTGACCGCGGGCGCCGCCGTCGTCTTGACCTTGCGCGCCGGCGCCGATTTCGCGGCCGCCTTTTCGACGGTCAGCGCGGAATCGACAAGCGCCGCCTGCTCCGCCATATGTTTCTTGGCCAGACCCGTCGCCGGTGCAGCCGCCGCCTTGCGCCCGGCGTAGCGAACCGTCGGTTCGGGACGGCCCATCCGCTCCAAATGAGTCTCGAGCGGCTCACGGATATAAGTCCAGCTTCCCATGTTGTGCGGCTCTTCCTGGCACCACACGACCTTCGCATTCGGGAACCTGCTGAGTTCTTTTTCCAGCGCCTTTTCCGGATACGGATAGAGCTGTTCGACACGCAGGATATAGATGTCCTTGATGCCGCGCTTGTCGCGCTCCTCCGCAAGGTCGTAGTAGACCTTGCCCGAACACAGCACGACCTGCTTGATCTTGCTGTCGGCGACAAACTCGCCCTCGTCCCAGAGCACGCGGTGGAAGCTCGTGCCCTCGCCCATTTCTTCCAGTTTGGAAACGGCGCGCTTGTGGCGCAGCAGCGACTTGGGCGTCATCAGGATCAGCGGCTTGCGGAAATCACGATGGATCTGGCGGCGCAGCACATGGAAATAGTTGGCCGGCGTCGTGCAGTTACAGACCTGCATGTTGTCCTCGGCACAGAGCTGCAGATAGCGCTCGAGACGCGCCGACGAATGCTCGGGCCCCTGCCCTTCGTACCCGTGCGGCAGCAGCATGACGAGGCCGCACATGCGCAGCCACTTGGCTTCACCCGACGAAATGAACTGGTCGATGATGACCTGGGCGCCATTGGCGAAGTCGCCGAACTGCGCTTCCCACAGCACCAGCATGCCGGGCTCGGCCAACGAGTAGCCGTACTCGAAGCCGAGCACGCCCGCTTCCGAAAGCGGGCTGTTCAGCACCTCGTACGGCGCCTGGCCGAACCGCAGGTTGTTGAGCGGCGTGTAGCGGTCCTCGTTCATCTGATCGACAAGCACCGAATGGCGCTGCGAGAACGTCCCGCGTTCGCTGTCCTGGCCCGAAAGCCGTACCGGGTGCCCTTCCAGCAGCAGCGTGCCGAACGCCAGCGCCTCACCGGTCGCCCAGTCGATGCCCCCACCGGTGTCGACCATCTTGCGCTTGGCTTCGAGCTGCCGCGCGATCTTGGAGTTGAGATTGAAGTTGTCGGGAATGCGGGTCAGCGCCTCGCCGACTTCCTTGAGACGCTCCAGCGGCACGCCCGTGACGCCGCGACGGTCCTCGCCGCTGGCCACCGACATACCGGCCCAGGCACCATCCAGCCAATCCGCCTTGTTTGCCTTGTAGTTCGACGCCGTCTCGAAGTCCTCGTCGAGATGGTTCTGGAAATCGGTCCATTCGTGGTCGACTTCCTCCTGGCTCATGACGTTCTCGCGCACCAGCTTCTGCGCATAGATCTCGCGGGTCGTCGGGTGCGCCGCGATCTTCTTGTACATCAGCGGCTGCGTGAACATCGGCTCGTCGCCCTCGTTATGGCCGTGGCGGCGATAACAAATCATGTCGATGACCGCGTCCTTCTTGAACTTCTGGCGGTATTCGGTGGCGATCCGCGCCACGTGCACGACCGCCTCGACGTCGTCGGCGTTGACGTGGAAAATCGGCGCCGCGACGACCTTGGCGACGTCCGAACAGTATGGCGACGAGCGCGAGTGTTTCGGGTTGGTCGTGAAACCGATCTGGTTGTTGATGACGATATGGATCGTGCCGCCGGTCTTGTAGCCGCGCAGGTTCGAGAGATCGAACGCTTCGGGCACCAGTCCCTGGCCGGCGAACGCGGCGTCACCGTGCAGCAGCAGCGCCATCACCTTTTCGCGTTCGCTGTCGTTCCGCTGGCGTTGCTTGGCGCGGACCTTGCCGAGACAGACCGTGTTGACGCATTCCAGGTGCGACGGATTGGCGGTCAGCGACAGATGCACCGAGCGGCCGTCGAACACACGGTCCGACGACGACCCCAGGTGATACTTCACGTCGCCGGACCCGCCGACGTCATCGGGACTCGACGAACCGCCCTGGAATTCATGGAAGATCGCCTGGAACGGCTTGCCCATGACATTGGCGAGCACATTCAGGCGTCCGCGGTGCGCCATGCCGAGGACGATTTCCTCGACCCCCATTTGCGAGCCGCGCTTGAAGATCTGCTCCATCGCCGGCACCAGGCTTTCGCCGCCGTCGAGGCCGAAGCGCTTCGTACCGGTAAATTTCTTGTCGAGGAATTTCTCGAACCCCTCGGTCTCGATCAGGCGGTTGAGGATCGCCTTCTTGCCCATGACCGTGAACTCGGGCTGATTGCGGATACGCTCGATACGTTCCTGAATCCAGGATTTCTCGTCCGGATCCTGGATGTGCATGAACTCGACGCCGATGGAGCCGCAGTAGGTCTGTTCCAGCACCCGCATGATCTCGCGCAGTGTCGCCTGCTCGAGGCCAAGCACGTAGTTGATGAAGATCGGGCGGTCGAGATCCTTGTCCTGGAAGCCATAGGACATCGGATCGAGTTCCGGGTTTTCCTCGCGTTCCTGCAGCCCGAGCGGGTCGAGATTGGCACGCAGATGACCGCGCACACGATAGGCGCGGATCAGCATCAGCGCGCGGATACTGTCCATGGTCGCTTCGCGTACCTGCCGGCCGCTGGTCTGCGGCTGCATTGCCACCGGCTGCCCGACCGCCATTTGCTGGCCGGCACTCATCTGTTCGGAGAGCGTCTCCAGTTCGCCCTGGTTCAGCACGCCGGCATCCGACGGCGCCCACGAAGCGCCGCGGCGTTCGGTCATCAGGTCGCGGGCATCGTCCTCGAGGCTGGCGAAAAAATCCTGCCAGCGGTGATCGACCGAATGCGGATCGTCGAGATAACGCTCGTAAAGCTCGGCGACGTAAACCTGATTGCCGGAATAAAGAAACTGAGTGGGATCCATACCGTCCATCTGATTCTCGCCCGGAGGCGCTCCCTGGTTATTCCTTGTCGACCCGCGGCGGCGGACCGTCTTCGCGCCAGTGGTCCGTCGGTTGCGGCGTCATCGTCATTACCTGCACGCCTTCGGGCGCCTCGAACCGGTGCCACGCGCCGCGCGGCACCACCACGAACGAGCCCGCGCCCATTTCCAGCGTACTTTCGTCATTTCCGTGGAGAACCGTCACCGTGGCGTGGCCCTTCAGAACCTGGACCAGTTCGTCCCCGTTCGGATGGCGCTCCCACGCGCTGGTGCCCTGAAAGCTGGCGGCGAACACGCCACCGTTTTCCGTATCTGCAAGTCTGTCGAATGCCGCATCGACGTCCGGCCCCGATGACGTCGGGGTCCGGTTCCTGAGAACCGTCAGCGACGAAAACGCCGCTTCGATATCGACGGCAGTCAACGGCATGCGGACATCATTTCCCGAGCGCTTTGAGCATCGTATCGCCGATGCCGGCGGGGCTGTCGGTGACGTGGATACCGGCGGACTTCATGGCCTCGATCTTGTCGCCGGCGCCCCCCTTGCCGCCGGAGATGATCGCCCCCGCGTGACCCATGCGTCGGCCCGGCGGTGCGGTCAGGCCGGCAATGAAACCGACCACCGGTTTCTTGGTCTTGCTGTCCTTGAGAAGCTGCGCACCCTCTTCCTCGGCAGAACCGCCGATTTCGCCGATCATGACGATGCTCTCGGTCTCGTCGTCGGCCAGGAACATCTCCAGGCAGTCGACGAAGTTGGTGCCGTTGACCGGGTCCCCGCCGATACCGATGCAGGTGGTCTGGCCAAGACCGGCCGCCGTGGTCTGCGCCACCGCTTCGTAGGTCAGCGTGCCGGAACGGGACACGATGCCGACCGTGCCCTTCTTGTGGATATGCCCCGGCATGATGCCGATCTTGCATTCGTCGGGCGTGATCACACCCGGGCAGTTGGGACCGATCAGGCGGGTCCCGGAATTCTGCAGCGCGCGCTTGACCTTGATCATGTCCATCACCGGGATGCCCTCGGTGATGCAGACGACCAGGGGGATGTCCGCGTCGATGGCTTCCAGGATCGCGTCGCCGGCGAACGGCGGCGGCACGTAGATCACGGACGCATCGGCGCCGGTCCTGGCAACCGCGTCGGCGACGGTGTCGAACACCGGCAGGTCGAGATGCTTGGTGCCGCCCTTACCGGGGGTCACGCCGCCGACCATCTTGGTGCCGTAGGCAATCGCCTGTTCGGAGTGGAAGGTCCCCTGTGCGCCGGTGAAGCCCTGGCAGATGACCTTGGTATTCTTGTCGACGAGAACGGACATCAGCGGGCCTCCTTCACGGCTTTGACGATCTTTTCCGCGGCATCCGAGAGATTGTCCGCGGACGTGATGGCGAGGCCGCTTTCCTCAAGGATCTTCTTGCCCTTTTCAACGTTGGTGCCCTCGAGCCGCACCACCAGGGGCACGCCGATGTTGACCTCCTTGGCCGCCGCGACCACGCCCTCGGCGATGACGTCGCAACGCATGATGCCGCCGAAGATGTTGACCAGGATGCCCTCGACGTTGGGATCGCCGAGAATGATCTTGAAGGCTTCGGTGACGCGTTCCTTGGTCGCGCCGCCGCCGACATCCAGGAAGTTGGCCGGATCGCTGCCGAACAGCTTGATGATGTCCATGGTCGCCATCGCCAGACCGGCGCCGTTGACCATGCAGCCGATGGATCCATCGAGCTTGATGTAGTTGAGTTCGTGCTTGGCCGCTTCGATCTCGGCCGGGTCCTCTTCGTCCTCGTCGCGCATCTCGGCGACATCGGGATGACGGTAGAGCGCGTTGTCGTCGAAGTTGACCTTGGCGTCGAGCGCGATGACGTCGCCCGAACCGGTAACCACCAGCGGGTTGATCTCGACCAGCGACATGTCGAGTTCGGTAAACGCCTTGTAGAGCGCCATGATGAACTTGGCGGCGGACTTGATCTGATCGCCCTCGAGCCCGAGACCGAAAGCGAGCCGGCGGGTGTGGTAGGGCATGATCCCGGTCACCGGGTCGATTGCCACCTTGATGATCTTTTCCGGCGTCTCTGCGGCGACTTCCTCGATCTCCATGCCGCCCTCGGTCGACGCCATGATCGTCAGGCGCGAGGTTTCACGGTCGAGCAGCATGCCGAGGTAAAGCTCGCGCGCGATGTCGCAGCCTTCCTCGATATAGAGGCGTTTGACTTCCTTGCCCGCTTCGCCGGTCTGCTTGGTGACCAGAACGCGGCCCAGCATTTCGCCGGCGTTCTCGCGCACCTCGTCGACCGACTTGGAGACGCGCACGCCGCCCTTGCCGTCCGGGTTGTCCTGGAAGCGTCCGGCGCCGCGGCCGCCGGCGTGAATTTGCGATTTGACGACGCATATGCCGCCGCCCAGTTCCTCGGCGGCCTTGGCCGCCTCGTCGACGGTGTACGCCACATGCCCCTTGGGCACGGCGACGCCGTACTTGGAGAGGAGTTGTTTCCCCTGGTATTCGTGAATGTTCATAGCCTATCCCCGGTTGGGCCGCTCCCGGACCAGCGGGAGCGGCGGTACCCCTCAGGTCCGATTATTTTTTCACTGCCGTCTTCTTTTTGGCCGCGGACTTTTTCTTTGCCGGCGCTTTCTTCCTGGCCGGTGCTTTTTTCTTTTCGTCGGCCTTCAGCTTCCTGACGACCTTGTTCAGGTCCTCGACCGCCTTGACCGATTTGCGGAACATCGACCGCTCGTTGGCGTCGAGGTTGATCTCGACGATGCGCTCGACGCCCCTGGCGCCGATCACCACCGGCACACCGACGTAAAGACCTTTGACGCCGTATTCGCCCTTCAGGTAGGCGGCGCACGGCAGTACGCGCTTCTTGTCCTTCAGGTAGCTCTCGGCCATCGCGATCGCCGACGATGCCGGCGCGTAGAACGCGGAGCCGGTCTTCAGCAGCGAGACGATCTCGCCGCCGCCCATACGGGTGCGCTGGACGATATCGTCGACCTGCTTTTGCGTGATCCATTTCATCTTCACCAGATCCGGCAGCGGAATCCCCGCGACTGTCGAATACCGCACCGACGGCACCATGGTGTCGCCGTGGCCGCCCAGCACGAAGGCCGACACGTCCTCGACGGAGACGTTCATCGCCTCGGCGAGGAAGTACTGGAACCGGGCGCTGTCGAGGACGCCGGCCATGCCGACGACCTTGTTGTGCGGCAGCCCCGACGCGTCACGCAGGATACCGACCATGACGTCGAGCGGGTTGGTGATGCAAATGACGAAGGCGTTCGGCGCATACTTCTTGATGCCGGCGCCAACCTGTTCCATGACGTTGGTGTTGATCCCGATCAGGTCGTCGCGGCTCATGCCCGGCTTGCGAGCGACGCCGGCCGTAACGATGATCACGTCCGCACCCTTGATCGCGGAATAACCCTTGGTGCCGACCATCTTGGAATCGAATCCTTCGACGGGTGCGCTTTCCGCGATGTCCAGCGCCTTGCCCTGCGGGATTCCGTCGACGATATCGAACATGACGACGTCGCCGAGCTCCTTGAGGCCGACCAGATGCGCGAGCGTGCCGCCGATATTCCCCGCACCGATGAGTGCGATCTTATTTCTTGCCATGAAATTCGTTCCCGTAGCTTTCAAAAGAGATGAAAACGCCGCTTGTTACGGCCATTCCTTGGAGTCGTAACGCCTTTGCTCACCGGGGGCAAGGATTCACCCGCTTTCCGGACCATTCGGTCCATAATTGAAAGCGGCCACAGCCGGGCATCTTGGCACATCTTGAAGTCGGTGCGATGACAGGATAGGCGAAACGATACCGTCGGGTTAATCCTGCGGGACCGAGACGGAAACGCGATGGACCGGCAGCGCCGCCATATCACGGACCGGCGGCTGCTCAGCCGGCGCCCCGGGCGCCCTCGTCCTCGTGCGGCAAGGCGATGTAATCGTACGACTGCATTTCCATCAGCCGCGACACCGTACGCTCGAATTCGAACGCGCCGTCGCCTTCCGTATACAGTTCGTTCGGTGCAACGGCGGCGGAACAGACCAGATTGGTCTTGGCCTCGTAAAGCGCGTCGACGAGTGTCACGAAGCGTTTCGCCACGTCACGGTTATGCGGCCCCAGCTTCGGAATGTCCTTGAGGATCACGGTGTGAAACCGCCGGGCCACCGCCAGATAATCGCCGGGCCCGAGCGGCTTGGCGCACATGTCGTCGAAATCCATGAAGGCAACCCCCTCGGCCGCACGCGGGATTTCCACAACGCGGCCGTTGACTTCGAGCCCCATCGAGCGAGGCTGCGCACCGATGGTCAGGCTCTCGAAATCCTGCTCCAGCTTTTCCGAGGCGCTACCGTCGTTCGGCATCAGGTATGCCTCCATGCCCTGCAAGCGCTCGAGGCGATAATCGCGAACGGCGCTGACTTCGACGACGTTCATCTTCTCCTGGATCAGGTCGATAAACGGCAGGAACCGCTCGCGCTGGAGGCCGTCCTTGTAGAGATCCTTCGGATGGCGGTTCGACGTCGAGACGACGACCATCCCGAGATCGAAGAACGCCTCGAACAGGCGCCCGAGGATCATCGCATCGGCGATGTCGGTGACGTGAAACTCGTCGAAGCACAACAGCCACGCGCGTTCGTGGATGACCCGCGCCAGCGCCGGCACCGGGTCCTTCCTTTCCGAGACCTTGCCCGCCTTCTGGGCTTCGCGGAACGCGTGGATACGCCGGTGCACTTCCTGCATGAAGGCATGAAAGTGAACGCGCTGCTTGTTCTCGACCGGCACGTGATCGAAGAACAGATCCATGATCATGGACTTGCCGCGGCCGACGCCGCCCCAGAGATAGAGCCCCTTGGGCGGCTGCCGCTTCTTGCCGCCGATGCCCAGGCGCGCCGCCCAGCCCTGCTTGCCCATCTGCGAATCGTAGGCGACCAGGTCTTCGCCGAGTTTACCGAGAAGTTCCATCGCCTGCGCCTGCGCCGGGTCGGCATTGATCTTCCCCGATCGCACGAGGTCGTCGTAAGCGCTTTGCGGTGACGGCATCGGCGGCGGGCTCCCTCGCCGTCCTCAGGCGGCGCCGCGGGCAGCAGATGCGGGAACGGCGTTGGCGAAGACCTTTTCCATCTCGCGGCGGATACGGTAGGCGGTGCTTTCCTGCGGCGCCTCGACATCCGACCAGCAGATGACGGCGTCCTTGGGCAGCGGGTGCTTGAGGGTGATACCGTGCGCGAGGCCGATCGGCACGGCGTCCGCCTGGCGGGAATCGGCGGCCGTCATCAGCCGCCCCCAGACCGTGTAGCCGCCCTCGCCGTCCAGGGTCTCGCCGGCTTCGAGATCGCGCTTGGCAACGGCAACCACGTCGCCTTTCCAATCGCGTGCCGTTCCGGTCGGCATGTTCATCAGTCCGGCCCAAGCGACGCTGACGCCGAGTTCCAGCCCGATCAGGTGATAAGGCCGCCACAGTGCCGAGTACTTGCCGCTCTCGTCCGTTACCAGCCCGTAATCGGAAAAGCAGCGCTCGACATAATCCGTCGGCGCCTCGAACGTCACGTAAACGCCCCAGCGCAGATCGTCGGGAATATCGATGCCGTCGCGCGTGCGGCTGGACACCACTTCGACGGTGCCCTTGCGGTCGAGCACACCGCCGTCGGCGGACGGAATGAGTTTCGACGCCAGTTGCGACGTCGCGCACGGCGGAAACGTGAGCCCGCCGGCCGGCGCCTCGAGCCCGCAGGCATTGGCGACGGCGGCCATTTCGATGGCCGACTTGGTGCCGTCGAGGAACGAGTTGAACATCTTCGCGTTCATGCCGCTCTTCTCGGCCCGCTCGGCGGTCAGACCGTAATAGTCCCAGACCGTGTCGGGCGTCGAGGCATGGAATTCCGGCATGTAGAGCGTGCCCTTGCCGGCGCACACCACGTCGAGACCGATCGACCGCGCCCAGTCGACCTGCTCGGCGATCAGAGACGGCTGGTCGCCGTACGCCAGCGAGTAGACAACGCCGGCGGCGTCGGCCTTGCGCTTGAGGAGCGGCCCGGCGAGCACGTCGGCCTCGACGTTGACCATGACCACGTGGCGGCCGCGCTCGAACGCCGCCAGCGCGTGCATGATCCCGGCCTCGGGCACGCCCGTCGCCTCGACCACGACATCGAGCCCGCCGGCATTGATCAGCCCCTCACTATCGTCGGTCACCCAGGTGCTGCCCTGGGCCAGTGCCTTGGCGGCGGAGGTCGCGGAAATCTGCTCGTCCGTCCAGCCGGTCTCGGCCAGCGCCGCAAGCGCGCGATTGACGTTCAGGTCGGCGACGGCGAGCAGATGCATCCCCGGCGTGCGGCGCACCTGCGACAGGAACATGGTGCCGAATTTGCCGGCGCCGATCACGCCGACGCGAAGCGGGCGGTCCTGACTGGCGCGTTCTTGCAGAAGATGGCTGAGGTTCATGATAGGCTCTCCTTTGCGGGCGCCGACTTTAACACCGCTGATCAAAGCTTGAAACACCGGCGACGCCGCGCCAATTACGCCTGGACGGGATTGGACGGGTTCGATGAACCAATTGGTATCGCATGAGGGAATCATCCGGGTCGGCGTATTCGCCGGCGTGCTGCTTGCCATGATGACGCTGGAAGCCCTGCTGCCGCGCCGCAAGCAAACACTGGGGCGCGGCGAACGCTGGCCCGCAAACCTGAGCATCGTCGTCGTCGACACGGTCCTTGCCCGGCTGCTGATCCCGCTGCCGCCGGTCGCCGCCGCCGTCTGGGCGGCGGAAAACGGCATCGGGCTGTTCAACGTCACGACCCTGCCGCAACTGCCGGTCATCGCGTTCTGTGTGCTGTTCCTGGATCTCGCGATCTATGCCCAGCACGTTGTGTTCCACAAGGTGCCCATGCTGTGGCGGCTGCATCGCATGCACCACGCCGATACCGAGTTCGACGTCACCACGGGCATCCGCTTTCACCCGATCGAGATCATCCTGTCGTTGCTGATCAAGATCGCACTGATATTGGCGCTCGGCATCCCGGCCGCCGCCGTTATCGTCTTCGAGATCGTGCTGAACGCATCATCGATGTTCAATCACGCCAACCTGAGATTGCCGTTGTGGCTCGACCGGGCGCTCCGGGCCGTAATCGTGACGCCCGACATGCACCGGGTGCATCATTCATGGCACTGGCGGGAAACGGACAGCAACTACGGTTTCTGCCTCTCCGTCTGGGACCGGCTGTTCCGGACGTACACTCCCCAGCCGCGCGACGGCCACGACGGCATGACCATCGGTCTGCACGGGTTCCGGGTGGCGGAGAACCGGGGGCTGTTGGGCATCCTGATGATCCCGTTCAGAAGCGGCGAGGACGTCAGCGGCCGTTGAGATCGCGCATCATATCGGCGGTCGCCCGGTCGTCCTCGTAAGGGCTTGCGCCCAGCGCCGAGATCACGCCTTCGATGTCGTCCGGCTTGCGGTTCTGGCTCATCTTGACCTTGGTCTCGATCCGCTCGACCGGCATCTCGAACGCGACAATACCCTTCACCTGCCGGGACAGCACACCGTCGGGCAGGTCCGCCGTCGACCAGTTCCCCGTCGCATCGTTTTCGAATGCGGCGACGAGGGTATCCAGAATTCCAACCGCGCCCGCTTCGTCCTCGACGGCGTGCGGTTTCCCGTGCAGGTGCACGGCGGCGTAGTTCCAGGTCGGCACAAGACCGTCATGCGCGTACCAGTTGGGCGAGATATACGCGTGCGGTCCCATGAACACGGCGACCGACGGCGACGCACCGTCGAACCGCGCACCGTGCGGATTGGCCCGCGCCACGTGGCCGATGAGGCGCCCCCCGGTCCACAGCATGGGCAAATGCGAGATATCGGCGTCCGCATCTTCCACACCCGGGAAGGTCATCAGCACGCCGAACGCATGATCGGCGACGATCTCGCGCGCCAGCGCTTCATCATCGTTCGCGAAAAACTTCGGGATATACATCGCCGTCACTCCACCCGGTCATTGTCTGGCATACCACGGCAGCCTATATAAGGCGCATGGTTGCGGCAGGGTATTAGGGGATTTCCGAGATTCCCGACAGAGCCTTTACCGCGAACCGGGAGGGAACCACTTCCAGACACGGGGAGAGAACGACATGGACGAAGACGTTTTCAACATGACCTTGAGAAAGTTCCTCAAGAACGTCGGCATCACGTCGCAGCGCGAGATCGAAAACGCCGTGCGTACCGCCATCGACGAAGGCAAGCTTTCCGGCGACGAGAGCATCGATGCCAAGGTAACGCTCTCTATCGAGAGCCTGGGCGTCTCCACGGACGTGAACGGCAAGATCGATCTGAAGTGACGCTCACGGGCGCGGCCAACATGCTGAACGCAGTTCAGCCATTCAAACAAAGAGCCCCCGGCGATCACCGGGGGCTTTTGTTCTTCTCGATACCGCCAGGCGTCAGCGGCGCTGCACGAGCGCTTTCTTGATTTCCGCGATCGCCCTGCCCGGGTTCAGGTTCTTCGGGCAGGTGTTGGTGCAGTTCATGATGGTGTGGCAGCGGAACAGCCGGTACGGGTCGTCCAGGTTGTCGAGCCGCTTGCCGGTCGCCTCGTCGCGGCTGTCCGCGATCCAGCGGTAGGCCTGCAGCAGGATCGCCGGGCCGAGATAACGGTCGCCGTTCCACCAGTAGCTCGGGCACGAGGTCTGGCAGCAGAAGCAGAGAATGCATTCCCAAAGGCCGTCCAGTTTCTCGCGCTCTTCGGGGCTCTGTAGCCGCTCGCCGGTCGGCGGCTGCGTATCCGCCTGCAGCCAGGGCTCGATGGAGCGGTACTGCGCATAAGGCACGCTCAGGTCGGGCACCAGATCCTTGATCACCGGCATGTGCGGCAGCGGATAGACCTTCACGTCGCCGTCGATCTCGTCGATCGACTTGGTGCACGCCAGCGTATTGGTACCGTCGATGTTGAAAGCGCACGATCCGCACACCCCTTCGCGGCACGAGCGCCGGAACGCCAGCGTCGGATCGATCTCGTTCTTGATCTTGATCAGCGCATCCAGAACCATCGGGCCGCACTTGTCGAGATCGATCTCGTAGCTGTCGATGCGCGGGTTGTCGCTGCCGTCCGGGTCCCATCGGTAAACACGGAAAGTCTTGATGTTGGTGCCGTCGGAAGCCTTGAAGGTCTTGCCTTCGGTCACCTTGGAATTGGCGGGAAGCGTGAATTCAACCATCTGTCAAACCTTCCTCAGTAGACCCGGGCCTTGGGCTCGATGTATTCGACCTCGTCGGTCAGCGTGTAGGCGTGCACAGGGCGATAGCCAAGTTTGCAGCCGCCATTCTCATCGATCCACGCCAATGAGTGCTTCATCCAGTTCTCGTCGTCACGGTCCGGATGATCCTCGTGGGCATGGGCGCCGCGGCTCTCGTGACGCGCCTCGGCGGAGTACATGGTCGAGACGGCGTTCGGCACCAGGTTGGTCAATTCCAGCGTCTCGACAAGGTCGGAGTTCCAGATCAGCGAACGGTCATGCACCTTGATATCGTCCATCTTGGCCGTCACCGCGTCCAGCTTCTCGACGCCTTCCTTGAGCACTTCGGAGGTGCGGAACACCGCGGCGTTGTTCTGCATGACGCGCTGCAGCTCCCCACGAACCTGTGCCGTTGGCGTGCCGCCGTCGGCATGGCGGATCTTGTCGAACCGTGCGATGGCCTTGTCGGCAGAGGCTGTGTTGAGCGGCGGCAGCGCCGCGCCCGGCGTGACGATTTCGGCGGCACGGATCGCGGCGGCACGACCGAACACCACCAGGTCGAGGAGCGAGTTGGTACCGAGACGGTTGGCCCCATGCACCGACGCCGAAGCGCATTCGCCGATGGCCATCAGGCCCGGCGCGACCCGGTCCGGATCGTCCTCGGTCGGGTTCAGCACCTCGGTACGGTGGTTGGTCGGGATCCCGCCCATGTTGTAGTGCACCGTCGGCAGCACCGGGATCGGCTCCTTGGTGGCGTCGACGCCGGAGAAGATGCGCGCGGTTTCCGTGATGCCCGGCAAACGTTTGTGCAGAACGTCGGCACCCAGGTGTTCCAGGTGCAGGTGAATGTGGTCCTGCTCGTCGCCGACGCCGCGGCCGTCGCGGATTTCCATGGTCATGGCGCGGCTGACGACATCGCGTGACGCCAGATCCTTCGCAGTCGGCGCATAGCGTTCCATGAAGCGCTCGCCCTCGGAATTGGTGAGGTACCCTCCCTCGCCGCGCGCGCCTTCGGTAATCAGGCAGCCCGCGGAGAAAATGCCGGTCGGGTGGAACTGCACGAACTCCTGATCCTGAAGCGGCAGGCCGGCGCGCGCGATCATGCCGTGCCCGTCGCCGGTGCAGGTATGCGCAGACGTGCACGAGAAGTATGCCCGGCCGTAGCCGCCCGACGCGAACACCGTCATCTGCGCCTGGAAGCGATGCAGCTTGCCGTCGTCCAGGTTCCACGCGACGACGCCCTGGCAGGTGCCGTCGTCGTCCATGATCAGGTCGATCGCGAAGTACTCGATAAAGAACTCGGCGTCGTTCTTGAGCGACTGCTGATAGAGCGTGTGCAGGATGGCATGCCCGGTACGGTCGGCGGCGGCGCAGGCGCGCTGCACCGGCTTCTCGCCGAAGTTGGCCATGTGGCCGCCGAACGGGCGCTGGTAGATCTTGCCGTCTTCGGTGCGCGAGAACGGAACGCCGAAGTGCTCGAGTTCATAGATCGCCGGCACCGCTTCGCGGCACATGTATTCGATGGCGTCCTGGTCGCCGAGCCAGTCGGCGCCCTTGACGGTGTCGTACATGTGCCAGATCCAGTTGTCCTCGGCCATGTTGCCGAGCGAGGCACCGATGCCGCCCTGCGCGGCGACGGTGTGGGACCGGGTCGGGAACACCTTGGAAATACAGGCCGTCTTGAGGCCTGCCGCCGCCATGCCCAGCGTCGCGCGCAGCCCGGCACCGCCGGCGCCGACGACGATGACGTCGTATTTATGA
This sequence comes from Rhodospirillales bacterium, assembly GCA_051117645.1. Classification (GTDB taxonomy): domain Bacteria; phylum Pseudomonadota; class Alphaproteobacteria; order Rhodospirillales; family Casp-alpha2; genus UBA4479. The sequence goes on along the minus strand of JBNPEI010000009.1, from coordinate 57,062 downwards.
TCAACGATCTCGTAGGATTCAGGCATTCGGATCAACTCCCGAAGGTCAGGCGGATAACGGCGAACACGGCGCAGGCACCGATCAGGTAAACGGCGAACTTGACGAGGATCAGCGTCGTCAGCTTGGCGGCTTCGCCATGAATGTAGTCCTCGATGATCACCTGCAGGCCGAGAAAGGCGTGGTGGAACATGGTGACGATCAGCAGGATCAGCAGCACCGGGTTGTAGTGCGTGCCGACCCAGGTCTTGAAGGTTTCCAGGTCGGCGCCGACGATGCCGGTCGCGGCGAAGACAAACCACAGCACCAGCGGTATCAGCGCGATGCCGCTGATGCGCTGCACCCAGAAGTGATGCGCGCCTTCATGCGACGCGCCGAGACCGCGGACGCGAGCCAGTTGCGAGCGAAGTTCCATGATCAGCCTCCCACCGTGTACGCTGCTACGAACGTCAGCACGGTCAGGATCACCGCGACGGCGACGACAGCGAGACCGCTGGCGCGAAGCTGCGTCAGTTCGAAGCCCCAGCCGGCATCCCACGCCAGGTGGCGGATGCCGTTGGCGAGATGATACCAGAGCGAGAACACGACCCCCAGCAGCACCAGCCTGCCGATCCACGACCCAAGAACGGCCTGCGCCGTCGCGAACACGTCGGGCCCGTAGGTCGCGGCCATCAGCCAGTACGTCAGCAGCACCGCCCCGAAACAGAGCACCACACCCGTGATGCGGTGGGTAATCGAGAGGATCGAGGTGATTTGCGGTTTGTAGACTTGAAGATGCGGAGAAACGGGGCGGTTCCGGGTGGTCATGGTGAATGCCTTTCGTTGGGCAATGCATGCATTCGAGGTTTTTAACCGGTGGGTTAGTGGTACCCGTCGCATTGGGGAAAGTCAATTTTTCGTGGTGCGTTGCAGCAACGATCGGGTGAGCTGAACCCCGCACCCAGCATGCGAAAGACGGGAATCGGGCGATTCATCCACGCGGTGTGGACAAGCTGTGGACAAATTGGGGAAAACGGCCTCGTTTTTACACAAGAAAGTAACGTTACCCCCAACTTTCTACGTAGCGGCGAAATGCGTTCCGTCGCATTGTACTCGGGCACGCGAGTACATCGTCGCGGCGTCGCCGGGTATCCGGCGGCACCGGTCGCGGCAAGGGCGGGGGAACATCTGGTCCCGCGCCTTGGTCTCGACGCCACGCGCTGCCTGTGGCCGGGTTTCGGCCCGCCACTCCGACCGCTCGCTGCCCAGGTGAGCGGACGGCGCGCAGAGGTGGTGACGGAGTGTCCGTTTGCAGCCGGGATGCTTCGGCATCCGGGCGGCGAGCGTGGAGAACGGCGCCGATCTCTGCCCAGGGTGCGGCCCCGCTCGAAGCGAGGACACGGTGTCTCATGGGCGAACGGAGCCTGGCCGGCTCCAAGAGGCGTCAGGTGCACTGATCCAGCAGTGCCGGGTGGAGGTTTCCCAGGACCGATACCACTGACGCCTCTTTTATTTTGCGCATTTTCAGCGCGGCATTAGTACCCAGTAATCGAGATCGAGCACGACATGCGGCAGGTACTTGCCGTCGTCGCCCTTGAGCGGATGGTCGGCGCATGGGTGGTCCTTGGCCGCGACGGTGCGGAGCCGGAGCGCGCCGAGGTCGTCCCGGCCGGTGCAATCGGCCTTGTCGAGCACTTCAGACCACGCGAATACCGTGTCACCGGCGAAGATCGGATTGGTGTGCGAACCGGCATTGATGGCGGCGACGCAAAACGCGTTGGCGAGCCCGTTGAAGCTGAGGGCGCGGGCGATGGAAATGACGTGCCCGCCGTAAACGAGGCGCTTGCCGAAACGGCCCTGCGCCTGCGCGAACTGGTTGAAGTGCACCTTGGCGGTGTTCTGGTAAAGGCGCGTCGCCAGCATGTGCTCGGCATCCTCGACCGTGGTACCGTCGACGTGATCGATCTTCTCGCCGACCTCGTAGTCGCCCCAGAGATCGCCGCTGCCGGCAAGTGTGCTGTCGTAGGCGCCGAAGTCAGTTCCCTCGGGCAACATCAGGTCCGCCGCATCGACCGCACTTTTCAATTCGGGGACGCTGACCTCGGGCGGCGGCGTTCCGGCATCCTTCTTGTTGACCATCACCCAGCGCTTGTAGTCGACGACCGTCTCGCCGGTCTGTTTCGTCGCAATCGAACGCACGTAGACGACGCCCGTCTTGCCGTTGGAGTTCTCCTTGAGACCGATGACCTCGGATCTGGTGGTAATCGTGTCGCCGGCATAAACCGGCACGCCGAAAATCCCTTCCGCGTAACCGAGGTTGGCGACCGCGTTCAGCGACACTTCCGGCACCGTCTTGCCGAACGCGATATGAAACGCCAGCAGATCATCGACCGGCTGCCCGACGTAGCCGACGCTTTTCGCGAACTCGGCGGACGACTGCACGGCGAAGCGGCCGCCGTAGAGCCCGATGTAGAGCGCGATGTCGCCGTCGGTGATGGTCCGTGGCGTCGCGTGCCGGAAGACCTGGCCGAGCGCGAAATCCTCGAAATAATTGCCGGGGTCCGTTTTTCCCGCCATCTCAGGCGCTCCCGGCGGCAATGGCATCGGCCAGCGCCAGCACGCGTTTGGCGTCCTCGACGTGAAGGTTCTCGATCAGCTTGCCGTCAACGACGACCAGTCCCTTGCCAGCCTTGGCGGCTTCCGCGTGCGCGTCGATGATCTTGCGCGCCCAGGCGACTTCCTCGTCCGCCGGCGCGAACACCTCGTTCGCGACATCGATCGTCTTGGGATGGATCAGGGTCTTGCCGTCCATGCCGAGTTCACGGCCCTGGACGCAGGACGCCCGGAATCCCTGGTCGTCGGAAAGATCGAGATGCACGCCGTCGAGCACGCCGATCCCCGCCGCCCGCGCGGCGAGGATGCAGTGCTCCAGCGCATAGAGGAACGGCAGCCGGTCCGCCGTGTGGCGGCAACGCAGATCCTTCTGCAGATCGGACGTTCCCATCACGAGACAGCCGACGCGCGCATGCGCGAAAGCGATTTCCTTGGCATTCAGGATGCCGAGCGGCGTTTCCATCATGCACCAGACCTGCATGCCGTCCGGTGCGCCGGCATTCTCCATGATCGCGACGGCGTCCAGAACCATCTGTGCGGTTTCGACCTTCGGCAGCACAACGGCATGACATTGCATAGCCGCGACGGCGGCAACATCGTCCCGGCCCCATTCGGTATCGAAACCGTTGGTACGGACGGCAATCTCGCGCGATCCGTACCCGCCCTCGTCGAGCGCCGCCTTGATCAGGCCGCGGGCCTCGACCTTGGCTTCCGGCGCCACCGAATCCTCGAGGTCCAGAATCAGACCGTCGGCGGGCAGTTCTCGGCCTTTCTGCATGGCGCGAGTGTTGGACCCGGGCATGTACAGGACGGAGCGTCGGGGGCGGGCAGCGGGGTTCGTCACGGTTGTCTCCAGTCTCATTTTTGTGCGGCGCAATAAGCTACGATTGTCGCAACTATAAAACTCAATGCCGCTGTGGCAAGGTCAGCGGATGGACGTGATCTCCCTGCAATCCCGCGTGAAAACGGGTTACGTCGGCAACGCCGTCGCCGTGCCGACACTGGCGTGGGCGGGCGTGACGCCGCATCCCGTCGACAGCGTGACCTTTCCACATCACCCCGGGCACGGGCCGGTTACCCCGCAGGTGACACCCACTGATGCGCTTGCAAACGCCCTCGCCGCCACGATGGATGCATGCGCCGATCCAGCGTACGTCCTCAGCGGATACCTGGCGAATGCCGCACAGGGGCGCGCCCTACTGGATTTCATCACGGACGCCCGTGCCTCCGGGCGCATCTCGGCGTGGTATCTTGATCCGGTGTTCGGCGACGACCCGGAAGGCACGTACGTCGACGCCGCACTTGTCGACTTTTTCCGCGAGGCGGCACTGCCCGCCTGCACGTGTGTCCTGCCGAACCGGTATGAACTGGGGATTCTGAGCGGAGCCCGTGTCGATACCGTCGAAGACGCGGTCGCCGCCGCCCGGATTCTGATATCCCTGGGCCCGGAAACGGTTTTGGCGTCTTCCGTGCCGGCGGCCGGCGGTAGCCTTGCCAACGTCCTCGTGACGGCACAGGCGGCCTGGGGCATTTCGGTCCCCAAACGCCCGCTACGCGCCAAGGGCACCGGCGACATGCTGAGCGCGGCGTTTACCGGCCTGCGCGCCAGGGGTTATCCAGCCGTGGCGGCGGCACAATCTGCGGTAGCTGCCGTCGACGCGGCGGTCCGGGACGCCAGCGACCGCGATCTGGTTGAACTCGATCCAAATAAAACATTGATTTCATTGAATTTTAAAAGGAAAGATCCGGCGGAAAGTACGTATACCGAATTGCTTGAACAGCAACCGCCAAAATGAAAGCATAACGCCTCTTGAGGTCTGAACCAGCGGCGGGTCAACCGTGTCCGATTATCTGCGCGATATCTCCATCATGGTCGTGGAGGATCAGAGTTTCACCGCGAGCTTGCTGCGGAAGATGCTCCGGGTCCTCGGCGCCACCGATGTCCATATATTCGACAACGGTGAAGACGCCTGGAATTACTATCAGAACAACGCCGTCGACCTGGTCATCACCGACTGGCAGATGTCGCCGGTCAACGGCATCAAGCTGACGCAACTGATCCGCAAGAGCCCCGAAAGCCCGAATACGTTCGTGCCCATCATCATGGTGACCGCATTTCGCGAACGCGAGCACGTGTTCAAGGCCCGCGACGCCGGCGTCACCGAATACGTCATCAAGCCGGTATCGCCCAAGGGCCTGTTCAGCCGGATCGAGGCCGTGATCGAACGGCCCAGGCGCTTCGTCCGCGTCGGCGAGTTCTTCGGCCCCGACCGGCGCCGCCATCGCAGCGAATTCAAGGGCCCGGACCGGCGCGGCCAAGGGGCTCCCGTCAAGAAGCCTGATCCGAAGACGGCCGCGGCCGCCCGGAAGCAGGATATGGAACAGGACGAGATCAACACCACCTTCAATCCGGATGACGTCGACCGGGTCAAGACCAAGTAGAAAAGGGAAACGCCCGCCGCGGGATGCGGCAGGCGTTTCATCATGATCGAAATCGGCGGCGGATAATCAGGCCGCGTCTTCCATATACCGGCCGACCAGTGTTTCGGCGATCTGCACCGTGTTGAGCGCGGCACCCTTGCGCAGGTTGTCGGACACCACCCACATCGACAGGCCGTGCTCGACCGTCGGGTCGGAGCGGAGGCGGCTGACATAGACGTCGTCCTCGCCGGCGCATTCCTTCTGCGTCACGTAACCGCCGTCGGCACGATCGTCCAGAACCGTGATTCCCGGCGCGTTCTGCAGCGCGCGGCGCGCCTCGTCCTCTTCGATCGGGCCGTCGAATTCCAGGTTCACCGCCTCGCCGTGACCGACGAAAACCGGCACCCGCACGCAGGTCGCGTGCACCTTGATGCCCGGATCGAGGATCTTCTTGGTCTCGACGACCATCTTCCATTCTTCCTTGGTCGACCCGTCGTCCATGAACTTGTCGATGTGCGGAATGCAGTTGAAGGCGATCTGCTTGGTGAACTTGCTGCGGTGCTCCTCCGTCGGCTGGTTCATGTAGATACCCTTGGTCTGGGCGAACAACTCGTCCATCCCTTCCTTGCCGGCGCCCGAAACCGACTGATACGTGGACACCACGCAGCGGTTGATCGGCACCAGATCGTGCAACGGCTTCATCGCCACGACCATCTGGATGGTCGAACAGTTCGGGTTGGCGATGATGCCCTTGCGGGTATATCCGGCGATGGCATCCGGGTTCACTTCCGGCACCACCAGCGGCACGTCCGGGTCCATGCGCCAGAACGACGTATTGTCGATGACCACGGCGCCCGCGGCGGCGGCCTTGGGGCTGTAGATCTCCGACACCGATGCGCCCGGTGAGGACAGCACGATATCGACGCCCTTGAAGTCGAACTTGGCGAGATCCTGGCACTTCAGGATTTCGTCTTCGCCGAAGCTGATTTCCATGCCGACCGAGCGTTCGGACGCCAGCGCCACGACCTCGTCGGCCGGGAAGCGGCGCTCCGCCATGATCTGCAACATTTCACGGCCTACGTTCCCCGTAGCACCGACAACTGCAACTTTATAACCCATCTCTTGTTATCTCCTTTGGGGATCGTCCATGACCCGCCGATATTGCTGTGGGCGTCGGCTGCATACGACTTCGGCCCGCGAGCATCTCAGCGGGCCGTTTCATCAAATCGCGAAAAAGCCGCCCGCTATTGCAGGGTGGTCGTCGTTTTCGCGGTGGTTGTCGCAAACAGCATCCAAATTTCCTTCGATCCGCCGGAAATCGCGGTTGATCCCGGCCAAAATCGCGCGGACCATAACGCGAAGCTCGGAAATACGCAAGCTGGATACGCTATTCCATTGATAACGCGCCGTAATGACGATGCGACGGCCCTCTATTCACCGCGGGCGTGCGCGAACAGGAGCGTCATCCATTCCGGGTCCGGCTTGTAGAAGAACCTGTTGCCGCCCCGCCCGGCCGGCAACAGCTTGTTGGTCCACTGCGCCTTGCCGGGCCGGAGCGCGTCGTCGCAGTTCCCCGCCGTCACGTCGTCTTCGGCCCAGGCAACCAGGACCGTGCCGTCGATCCTCGCCGCATCCTGCTTGATGAGCTTGTTGACGGGACCGCGGTATTCGGTGCCCGCCTTGCCGCAGGCCGAGAACGCCACGTAGTTGACACCCGGTTTGGCGATCATTGCCGCCACGGTGAGCGCGATCATGCCGCCCTTGGAATGTCCGGCAACGGTAATCTGATAGGTCGGCACGCCGGCATCCAGGAGCGTCTGCACCTGCCTGGCCACAACCGTGGCATAGCGGCCGATATTGGTCAGGCCGCGGGCTTCGCCGATGACGACGAAGCCTTCGGCCTCGATGGCGTCGAGGATGGGGTAATACTCATAGGCCTCGAACGGCCCCTGCCGCTCCACGTAGATCCCGTGCATATAGAACATGTAGCGCTTGGCCGGGTCGATCGCGTCCGGCATCTTGCGGTCGGCCGCCGACGCCCGCGTCGCGAATACGAGCACGGCGGCACACAGCACGCCGAACAAAAGACGCAGCATCATCTCCGTCACTCCCTGGAAGAGAGCATGGATTATACAGCCGTTCCGGAGCGCGGAAAATACGCAAAGAAAAACCGGAGCGCGGCGGCCCCAGTTTCCCCGATCGAGAATGCTGCCTGAGATCAGGCCGCCTGCTTGTCCAGCTCTTCGCAGATCTTCTCGCCCATTTCCTGGGTCGAGATCAGCGTCATGCCGTCCTGCATGATGTCGCCGGTGCGGTAGCCCGCCTCCAGCACGTTGGCGCAGGCCTTTTCCAGCATGTCGGCGTCCTCGCCCATGTCGAACGAATAACGCAGGCACATGGCGAACGACAGCACGGTGGCCAGCGGGTTGGCCTTGCTCTCGCCGGCGATGTCGGGCGCCGAGCCGTGCACCGGCTCGTAAAGCGCGCGGCGGCGGCCGCTCTCGTCGGCGGCGCCCAGCGAGGCCGACGGCAGCATGCCGAGCGAGCCCGTGCACATCGCGGCACAGTCGGAGAGCACGTCGCCGAACAGGTTGTCGGTGACGATGACGTCGAACTGCTTGGGCCAGCGGACGAGCTGCATGGCGCAGTTGTCGGCGTACATGTGCTCGAGCGTCACGTCCGGATAGTCCTTGGCGAGCTCGCTCGCGATCTGGCGCCAGAACACGCCGACTTCCATGACGTTGGCCTTCTCGACCGAATGCAGCTTCTTGCCGCGCTTCTGCGCCAGCTCGAAGGCGGCGCGGACGACGCGCTCGATCTCGTCCCGGGTATAGGCCGTGGTGTCGACGCAGCGTTCCTGGCCCTCGTACGTCTGCATGCCCTTGGGCTGGCCGAAATACGTGCCGGCGGTCAGCTCGCGGACGATCATGATGTCGAGACCGGAAACCACGTCGTTCTTGAGGCTTGAGGCATCGGCGAGTGCGGGCATGCAGGTGGCGGGGCGCAGGTTGGCGAACAGGTCCATTTCCTTCCGGAGACGCAGCAGGCCCGCTTCCGGGCGCGCGTCGCGTTCGACGTTGTCCCACTTCGGGCCGCCGACGGCACCCAGCATCACGGCGTCGACGTTCATCGCCTTGTCCATGGTCGCGTCGGCCAGCGAAGTCTTGTGCGCGTCGTACGCCGCGCCGCCGACCAGGTCTTCCTCGATGTCGAACGAGACGTGGCGGCGCTTGTCCATCCACTCGACGACGCGGCGAACCTCGCCCATCACTTCCGGACCGATCCCGTCGCCGGGTAGCATCAGCAGCTTCTTGTTGGCGGCCATTCTTGTTCTTCTCCCCTATCGCTTCTTCATCCCATCCTTCGGGACGGCCTTCGGCCTCCTCAGGATGAGGTCGTGTAGTTGTTGGTCCCTCGTCCTGAGGAGCAGCGAAGCTGCGTCTCGAAGGATGAAGGCTGCGATTACCCAGCCACGCTCATCGCGCTGTTGAGCCACGCCTGGCTGGTGTCCTTGTCCTTTTCGAAGCTGTCGATCTTGTCCTTGTTCTGCAGCGTCAGGCCGACGTCATCCAGGCCTTCGAGCAGGCATTTCTTCTTGAACGGATCGATCTCGAACTTGATCTCGCCACCGTCCGGACCGGCAATGGTCTGGCTTTCCAGGTCGACGGTCAGCGTCGCGTTGGCACCGCGCTTGGCGTCGTCCATCAGGTCCTCGAGCTGCTCCGGCGTGACCTTGATCGGCAGAATGCCGTTCTTGAAGCAGTTGTTGTAGAAGATGTCGGCGAACGACGTCGAGATGACGCACTTGATCCCGAAGTCCAGCAGCGCCCACGGCGCGTGCTCACGCGACGAACCGCAGCCGAAGTTGTCGCCGGCAACCAGGATCTTGGCATCGCGGTAGGCCGGCTGGTTGAGGACGAAATCCTCGATCTCGTTGCCGTCGTCGTCGTAGCGGTATTCATGGAACGCATGCACACCGAGGCCGGCGCGCTTGATGGTTTTCAGGAACTGCTTCGGAATGATCATGTCGGTATCGATGTTGATCATGTCCATCGGCGCGGCGGCACTGGTCAGCTTCTCGAATTTTTCCATTTCTCAAATCCTCCGTGTTTGCTTGCCGCGCGGTCAGTCCAGATCGCGGACGTCGGCGATGTGGCCGGTGACGGCGGCCGCCGCGGCCATGCCGGGGCTTACCAGATGGGTGCGGCCCTTCGGTCCCTGACGGCCCTTGAAGTTGCGGTTCGACGTGGACGCGCAGCGCTCGCCCGGCTCGAGCCGGTCGGCGTTCATCGCCAGGCACATCGAGCAGCCCGGCTCGCGCCATTCCCAGCCGGCCTCGATCAGGATCTTGTCGAGGCCTTCGGATTCCGCCTGTTCCTTGACCAGCCCCGAACCCGGCACCATCAGCGCGGTCACGCCGTCGGCAACCTTGCGGCCCTTGACGATCGACGCGACGGCACGGATGTCCTCGATCCGGCCGTTGGTGCAGGACCCGACGAACACCTTGTCGACCTTGATGTCGGTGATCTTCATGCCGCCGGTGAGGCCCATGTAGTCGAGCGCCATCTTGGCGGATTCCTGCTTGGCCGGGTTCTCGAAATCCTCCGGGCGCGGCACCGTGCCGGTAACCGGCGATACGTCTTCCGGGCTGGTGCCCCAGGTGACCTGCGGCACGATCTCGGAAACGTCGAGGGTGACTTCCTTGTCGTAGGTGGCGCCCTCGTCGGACGGCAGCGTCTTCCAGTATTCGACGGCGGCTTCCCAGGCGGCGCCCTTCGGCGACATCGGGCGGCCCTTGAGATATTCGAACGTGGTCTCGTCCGGCGCGATCAGGCCGGCACGGGCACCGCCCTCGATGGTCATGTTGCAGACCGTCATGCGGCCTTCCATCGACAGGTCCTTGAACGCCTGGCCGGCGTACTCGATCACGTGGCCGGTGCCGCCGGCGGTGCCGATCTTGCCGATGATGGCGAGAATCAGGTCCTTCGCCGTGCAGCCCTCGGGCAGCGCGCCGTTGACGTAGATGCGCATGTTCTTGAGCGGGCTCTGCAGCAGCGTCTGCGTCGCCAGCACGTGTTCGACCTCGGATGTGCCGATGCCGAACGCCAGCGCCCCGAAGGCGCCGTGCGTCGCGGTGTGGCTGTCGCCGCAGACGACCGTGGTGCCGGGCAGCGTGAAGCCCTGTTCCGGGCCGATGATGTGAACGATGCCCTGGCGCACGTCGGTGACGTCGAACAATTGCACCCCGAATTCCTTGCAGTTCTTCTGCAGGGTCTCGATCTGGATGCGGCTTTCATCATCGGCGATGAAGCCGCCGCGTTCCGTCGTCGACACGTTGTGATCCGGCACGGCCAGGGTCAGGTCCGGGCGGCGTACCTTGCGTCCGGCCATCCGCAGCCCTTCGAACGCCTGCGGGCTGGTCACCTCGTGGGTGAGGTGCCGGTCGATGTACAGCAGGCACGTTCCGTCGTCCTGCACGTTGACCAGGTGACTGTCCCAAATCTTGTCGAACAGCGTTTTCGGCTGCGCCATCATTTCCTCCACATCGTTGTTGCCGCCGCCGGGCCCATCCCGGCGGCAACGTTCTGGGGGACCGTCCGGTCCCGGTTCCTTATTCGTCGGTAGCCTTGCCGTCCGCAGGCGCCTCGGCTTCGGCTTCCTTGGCCTTCTTGATCTCGCGGGCCTGGGCGTCGCGGGCGCGCTTCTCTTCCTGCGCGATACGCTTTTCCTCGGCGGTCAGCTTGGCGGAATAACCGTGGGTCTTTTCCGCGATACGCGCCGACTTACCCTGGCGGCCGCGCAGGTAGTAAAGCTTGGCCCGGCGGACGTCGCCACGGCGGATCACGTCGATGCTGTCGATGCTCGGCGAAAAGACCGGGAACACGCGCTCCACGCCTTCGCCGTACGAGATCTTGCGAACCGTGAACGATTCGTTGATGCCGGTGCCGTTGCGTCCAATGCAGATGCCCTCGAACGCCTGGACACGTTCACGCGTCCCTTCGACGACCTTCACGTTGACACGGAGCGTATCGCCGGGGGCGAAGTCCGGAACCTGCCGCTCGGCGGCAAGGCGTTCCTGCTGCTCCTTCTCGAGTTGTTCGATGATGTTCATAGCTTTGTTTCCTTCTTGGCTTAAATATTGCCGCGCTCGTAGCGTTCCCACAAGTCGGGACGCCGCTCGCGCGTAATTTCCTCGGCCCGGGCATGGCGCCAGGCGCGAACCTTCTCGTGATGACCGGACAGCAGAACGTCCGGCACATCCAGCCCGTGCCACTGGCGCGGGCGGGTGTAGTGCGGGTATTCCAGCAGGCCGCTCTCGAAACTTTCCTCCTGAAGAGATTCCTCGGCGCCGATCACGCCCGGCAGCAGACGGACGCAGGCATCGATCAGGGTCATGGCCGGCAACTCGCCGCCCGACAATACGAAGTCGCCAAGCGAGATTTCCTCGCCCGGATAGGCTTCCATGACCCGCGCGTCGATCCCCTCGAAGCGCCCGGCGACGGCAATCAGGCCCGGCCCGTCGGCGAGTTCGCGGACCCGCTCCTGGGTCAGCGGCTTGCCGCGCGGGGTCAGGTAGACGAGGGGCAGGTCTTCCGCGCCGTCGCGGGCGGCCTCGATGGCGCGGCCCAGCACGTCGGCCCGCATCACCATGCCCGGCCCGCCGCCGAACGGCACGTCATCGACGCTGGCGTGCCTGTCCTCGGCAAAGCCGCGGATGTCGACGGCGTCCAGCGACCACAGACCGCGCGTCAGCGCCTGTCCCGTCAGGGACACGCCGAGCGGCCCCGGAAACATGTCCGGGAAGATGGTCAGCACGCGGGCGCGCCACATCTTGTCTGCCTGTTGGTCGTTCACGTCGTCTCGTCCTCTACACTCTCGTCTTCTTGTTCCCGATCCGGCGGATCGAACAGCCCGTCGGGCGGATCGATCACCAGTTTCGCCCCTTCGATGTCCACTTCCGGCACCGCCGCCCGCGTGAACGGGACCATGACGTTACCGGAAATCTCGACCACCGGACCGGCGCCGAAATCGAAGACACCGATCACTTTACCGATCCTTTCGCCCGAGACCGTCACCGCATCCAGCCCTTCGAGATCCGAGTGGTAGAACTCGTCCTCTTCGGGTGCTGGCAACTGATCGCGCTCGATGAAGAGTTCCGTCTTCTTGAGCGCTTCCGCCGCCGTGCGGTCGCTGGTCCCCTCGATCCTCGCCAGGACCACGCCCTTTTGCGTGCCCGTGACCTTCAGATCGAACCGCCGCTCGCCCGTCTTGTCGAAGAGGGGACCGTAATCCCCGATCGCGGCCGGATCATCGGTGAAGCTCTTGATGCGAACTTCGCCCTTGATGCCCCGGACCCCGACGATGACGCCGAGGCGGACGGGATTTTCCAGGCGCTTGGGCATGGGCGGACCTTTGGACCGATCCCGTGATCAGGCCTCCTCTTTCTTCTCTTCGTCCTCCGCCGGCGCCTCTTCGGCAGCGGCTTCCTCGGCGGCAGCTTCTTCAGCCGGCGCTTCCTCGGCAGCGGCTACTTCGGCCGGCGCCTCTTCAGCAGCGGCTTCCTCGGCGGCTTCCGCTTCGGTCGGCGCCTCGGCGGCGGCGGCGGCTTCGGCAGCGGCCTTCTTGCGCTCTTCGGCCTCGGCCATGCGCTCCTGCGCCTTGGCTTTCGGCAGGTGCTTCTTGGTCTGTTCGTGAATCACCGGACGCTCGCCCATGTCGGCGTCGGCCAGGAACCGGGCAACGCGGTCGGACGGCTTGGCGCCGACGCCGAGCCAGTACTTGATGCGATCGGCATCGAACTTGACGCGGTCCAGGCTGTCCTTGGCAACCATCGGGTTGTAGGAGCCGACGCGTTCGATGAAGCGGCCGTCACGCGCGCGGCGCGAGTCGGCGACAACGATGCGGTAGTAAGGGCGCTTCTTGGCCCCGCCGCGGGAAAGTCGAATAGTCAATGACATGTGCTTTTTGGTCCTTCTCAGTAATCGTCGTTAAATCGTCGGTTAAAGTTTCAACGCCACGGCCGAACGTGGCCGCGCCGTTATCTCATGCCGGGAGGCATGCCGCCTCCCATCGGAGGAAAGCCGCCACCGGGCATGCCGCGCATCATGCCCGCCATCCCTTTTTTGCCGACTTTCTTCATCATCTGTGACATCTGCTTGTGCTGTTTCAGCACGCGGTTCACTTCCTGCACCGTGGTGCCGGAACCGGCCGCGATGCGGCGGCGGCGCGAACCGTTGAGAATTTTCGGGTTGCGGCGCTCCTTCGGCGTCATCGCAAGGATAATCGCCTCCTGGTGCGACAGCATCCTGTCGTCGATGTTGGCGCCCGCCATCTGCTGCTTGGCCTTCTGTGCGCCCGGCAGCATGCCGAGGATACCGTCGAGGCTGCCCATCTGGCGGATCTTGCGGAACTGATCGACCATGTCCTCGAGCGTGAACTCGCCCTTCATCATTTTCTTGGCGAGTTTTTCGGCCTCTTCCTCCTCGACGACCTGCTGCGCCTTTTCGACCAGGCCGACCACGTCGCCCATGCCGAGAATCGAGCCGGCGATCCGATTGGCGTCGAAGGCGTCAAGCGCGTCCATCTTTTCGCCGGTGCCCAGCAACTTGATCGGCTTGCCGGTGACCGAGCGCATCGAAAGCGCCGCACCGCCGCGCGCATCGCCGTCGACACGGGTCAGCACGATACCGGTGATGCCCACCTTCTCGTCGAATTCACGCGCCAGGTTGACCGCGTCCTGACCGGTCATGGCGTCGACCACCAGCAGGGTTTCCGACGGATTGGCGACATCGCGAACCTGCGCCACCTCGCCCATCAGTTCCTGATCGATGTGGAGCCGGCCCGCGGTATCCAGAATCACCGCGTCGTAGCCCTCGGTGCGGCCCGTGTGCATGGCGCGCTTGGCGATGGCCACCGGCTGTTCGCCGAAGATTGGTGCCAATACCTGGACATCGGTCTGCTGGCCGAGCTGCTGCAACTGTTGCTGCGCCGCCGGGCGATAAATGTCGAGCGACGCCATCAGGACTTTCTTCTTGTCCCGGTTCTTGAGGCGAAGACCGATCTTGGCCGAAGTCGTCGTCTTACCGGAACCCTGCAGGCCGACCATCAGGATGCAGGCCGGCGGGCTGACTTCGGTGTTGAGGCTTTCCGGCTCTGTACCGCCGAGCATCTCGACCAGGTGATCGTTGACGACCTTGACGACCTGCTGGCCCGGCTGCACGGAGCGCAGCACTTCCTGGCCGACCGCCTTTTCGCGGACGCCGTCGATGAAGGTCTTGACGACCGGCAGTGCGACGTCGGCCTCCAGCAGCGCGACACGGATATCGCGCAGCGCGGCGTCGACATCGGCTTCCTTCAGCGCGCCCCGCTTCTTGAGGCCGTCAAGGATATCGCCGAGCTTGTTCTGCAGGCCTTCAAACATCGCCTAGTCCCGTATCTGCGGGTGGCCGAACACACACAACGCGTTTCGCGCCAACGTGCGAAACTCGCAGATTGGCGGCGCCCCTCGAGGCGTGGGTTTCGGATTACCCTGAAATCGGCGGCAAATTATGTTCAGACGACCCGGAAGTCAAGCCTTACGGGATGTCCCGGAATACCGGCTCAGGCCAGTTCGTTGAACAGGTTTTTAAGCTGATCGCGTTCCTTGCCGTATTCTTCGGCGGCAAGGATCTTGTCGATGGTCTCGCCGTCCGACGAAAGCGGCAGGCGAAGCGCGATATAGAACGTGTAGAACCCGGAATCCAAGGGTACTTCCGTCAGGAACGTCTGCGGTTCGCGGGTCGTCAGAACCTCGTTGTACTGGTCCCAGATACACTGCGCATAATCCGGCGGCGTCAGGTCCATGACGGACCGCCCGGAAAGGTCGTAGTGATGCATGCTCGTGATCGCGGTTCCCCAGTACCGGTACGTTAGGTCCGCCGGCGCATCGCTTACGTCGACGACACAAACCTGAGGCAGCAGTTCCGCCGGCAGGTCGAGAAGGTTAATGTCCGTCCACGACGGGCCGACACCTCCTGATTGCACCTTCTTCTCGTTCCAGTAGTGATAAGTGTCAATAATGTCCTGAAAGTTGTGGTCATGCAGAGACAGCTTTTTGAATCTTATCGTCGGCACTAAACGGAAGCTCCGGAGGGAAAGGTGGAAGGCAGCTAGTGATAAGCCGCAAAAAGTATATTAGAAAAAACTGATGATCAATTGCTCATGCTCTCCGCCCCCTGTAACCGTTTGACCCCTGAACGGCTTCGTCGCACGGTGTTCACATGATCACCGCGGACCTGGATAGCACACTCGCCCGTTTCGGCCTTTCGACACGTGGCGCGTATCACCCCGCGCCGGGCGATTCAGTGACACTGAATATGGGCACAATCGTGCTTATCGGCAACAAAGGACACGAAATGTGGCGTGTTTTTTCAACCGCCATGGCGAATGTGCCACACCCGCTCGACGACTGGACACGCACCGTTTTGACGCCGATTGCCGCCGATTTCGGGGCCGAAGCGGTATTTCCCTTCGACGGTCCGCCCTATTACCCGTTCCAGCGCTGGGCGCAGGCCGCCGACGACGTCACGCCCTCACCCATCGGGCCGCTGATCCATCCGGAATACGGCATGTGGCACGCATACCGCGCCGCTTTCATGTTCAAAGAACGCCTGGAAATCCCTGAAACCGGCGAAAAATCGCCGTCACCCTGCGCTTCGTGCCCTGAAAAGCCGTGCCTGACGACATGCCCCGTCGGCGCATTCTCTGGCGACGGCTACGACGTGCCGGCCTGCCGCGCGCACATCGGCAGCACCGCCGGCGAGGACTGCCTGACGGGCGGATGCCTGGCCCGGCGCGCCTGTCCGGTCGGGCGGGAATACATTTACAAGACGCCGCAGGCCGCCTTTCACATGCATCATTTTCTGCACGCTGATTAGGCGGGTTTTCACCTTCGCTATGGACTTCCGGGCCCTCCCGGACCTATATCGTGCGCCATGAACAACGGTTTGCCATTTCGGAAGATGCACGGGCTCGGCAACGACTTCGTCGTGATCGATGCGCGCACGCGTCCGGTGTCGTTCGACGACGCGCAAGCCAAGCGCATCGCCGACCGCCACACCGGCGTCGGCTGCGACCAGTTCATCGTGCTCGAAGCGCCGACCAACGGCGCCGCCGACGTCTTCATGCGCATCCGCAACCATGACGGCGGCGAGGTCGGCGCCTGCGGCAACGCGACCCGCTGCATCGCCGATCAGTTGATGAACGAAATGGGGACCGACCGCGCCGTGATCGAGACACTGGCCGGCAATCTGGAAACCTGGCGTGCCGATAGCGGCCTTGTCACCGTCGACATGGGCCCCGTCCGCACGGACTGGCAGGCGATCCCGCTGGCGCGCGAGATGAATACCCTGCACGTCGACCTGACGGTCGGCCCCCTTGGTAATCCGGCCTGCGTCAACGTCGGCAATCCGCACACCAGCTTTTTCGTCGACGACGCCGACGCCGTCGACCTCGCGACGCTCGGCCCCGAGATCGAAAATCACCCCCTGTTCCCGGAACGCACCAACGTGCAGGCGGTGCAGGTGCTTTCGGAAAGTCGCATCCGCGTCCGGGTCTGGGAGCGCGGCGCGGGGATCACGCTGGCGAGTGGCTCCAGTGCCTGTGCCACCGCCGTCAACGCACACCGGCGCGGGCTCACGGGACCGAAGGTCGAGGTCGAACTGCTGGGCGGCATATTGATTGTCGAGCACACGCCGGAAGGCCGCGTCACTCAAACCGGCCCCTTCGCCACCAGTTTCGAGGGTGTCATCACCCCCGACCTGATGGGGGCGCCGCAATGAGCGCGCCGGAAGTCATCACCATGGGCTGCCGCCTCAACGCCTTCGAGAGCGAGGTCATCCGAGACCACGCCGGGCGCGCGCATCTCGACGACGCGATCATCGTCAACACCTGCGCCGTCACCGCCGAAGCCGAACGCCAGGCGCGCCAGACCATCCGCCGCGCGCGCCGCAGGAACCCGGGTAAACGCATCATCGTCACCGGCTGCGCGGCACAACTGAACCCGACCGGGTTCGCCGACATGCCCGAGGTCGATCACGTCATCGGCAACGAGGAAAAGATGAAGGCCGAGACCTTCGCCAACCTCAACGGACACGCGGAGGTTCTGGTCGCCGACATCATGACGGTACGCGAGACCGCATCGCATCTGGTCAAGGGCTTCGACGGCCGCGCCCGCGCTTTCGTGCAGATCCAGCAGGGCTGCGACCACCGCTGCACGTTCTGCATCATCCCGTTCGCACGCGGAAACAACCGCTCCGTGCCGCTGGGCGCGATCGTGGAACAGACCCGGACTCTGGTCCGCGAAGGCTACCGGGAAATCGTGCTGACCGGTGTCGATATCTGCTCTTATGGTTCCGACCTGCCGGGGCAACCGCGCCTGGGGGAGATCGTCAAAAGGCTTCTGGTGCAGGTGCCGGCGCTCGAACGCCTGCGGCTCAGCTCCCTCGACCCCGCCGCCATGGACGACACGCTGTTCGAGGTGCTGGCGCACGAGCCGCGCCTGATGCCACATCTGCACCTGAGCCTGCAGGCCATGGACGACATGGTGCTGAAACGGATGAAACGCCGGCATCT
This sequence comes from Rhodospirillales bacterium, assembly GCA_051117645.1. Taxonomy (GTDB): domain Bacteria; phylum Pseudomonadota; class Alphaproteobacteria; order Rhodospirillales; family Casp-alpha2; genus UBA4479. The sequence goes on along the minus strand of JBNPEI010000009.1, from coordinate 39,440 downwards.
GAGGGATGACGCGTTCCGGGTCGCCGAACGCGCCCGTGCCGCACGGCCCGATGCGGTGCTGGGCGCCGACCTGATCGCCGGCTTCCCGACGGAAACGGACGCGATGTTCGAGAACACGCTCTCGGCCGTCAGCGAAATGGGCCTCACGCATCTGCATGTCTTTCCCTATTCCGAGCGCGACGGCACCCCGGCGGCGAAGATGCCGGCCGTCGACAGATCGGAGCGGAAAGCCCGCGCCGAACGGCTGCGCAAGACCGGCGACGCGGCACTGAGAAATTTCATGGCGGCGCAGTCAGGCCGCGACGTCCGCGTGCTCGTGGAAAAGGAAGGCCGGGGCCTGACGGAACACTACGTGGCGGCGGAGATCACCGGCGGCGCCGAGGCCGGCGACATCGTCACCGGCCGCGTGACGGGTATCGCCGGCGACACGTTGCAGGTGCAACGCCTCTCATGAGCGACGGCGAACAGACAGGCTGGCTCGGGCGGCTGCGCCGGGGCCTCGGCAAATCGTCAGACAAGATCACGGGCTCCATCGGGTCGCTGTTCCGGGGCCGCAAGCTCGACCAGGCGGCGCTCGACGAACTGGAAGAAGTGCTGATCACATCCGACATCGGCGTGACCACGTCGGCCAGGCTGGTGAACGCGCTGGCGAAATCCAAGTTCGACAAGGACGTCACCGACGAGGAAGTGCGGGAAGCCCTGGCCGACGAGATGGCCACGGTGCTGGATCCCGTTGCGCAACCGCTTGAGATCGACGGCACGCACAAGCCGCACGTGATCCTGGTCTGCGGCGTCAACGGGTCCGGCAAGACGACGACCATCGGCAAGCTCGCCAACCGCTTCAAATCCGAAGGCAAGTCGGTGATGCTGGTCGCCGGCGATACGTTCCGGGCCGCCGCCGTCGAACAGTTGCAGGTCTGGGGCGAACGGGCCGGCTGTCCGGTCGTTTCCGGCGCGCACGGCGCGGACGCCGCCGGTCTCGCCTACGGCGCGCTCGAACAGGCCAGGGATCAGGAGATCGACGTCGTCATGATCGACACGGCCGGGCGCCTGCAGAACCGCAAGGATCTGATGGCGGAACTGGAAAAGATCATCCGCGTCATCAAGAAGCTCGACGAGACCGCGCCGCACACGACGCTGCTGGTCATGGACAGCACCATCGGCCAGAACGCGCACAGCCAGGTCGAAACCTTCAAGGAAATGGTGCACGTGTCCGGACTCGTCATGACCAAGCTCGACGGCTCGGCCCGGGGCGGCGTGGTCATCGGCCTGGCCGAGAAGTTCGCGATCCCGGTCCACGCCGTCGGCGTCGGCGAGGGGATCGACGACCTGCGCCCGTTCGAGGCCCGTGCCTTCGCCCGCGCCCTGATGGGATTGCCGGCGGCCGGAGCGGCGGCCGGGGCCTCTCATGCAACTTGATCCGTTCCTGATCGCCATCGTCCTGGTGGCGGCCATCACGCACGCATCGTGGAACGCGCTCGTGAAGTTCTCCGGCGACCGGCTGCTGATGGCGACCTGCATACAGGGTATGGGCGTGGTGCTGGGCAGCGTGCTCGTGTGGTTCGTGCCGCTGCCATCGGCGGAAGCGTGGCCGTTCATAGCGGCCAGCGTGATCATTCATACGACCTATCATCTGACGCTCATCAACGCCTACCGGGTCGGCGATCTGTCGTTCGTCTATCCGCTGGCGCGCGGTGCGGCACCACTGATGATCGCGGTCGGGGCGGCCATCTGGGCATCCGAATTCCCGAACGGCGTCGCCATGTTCGGAATCGCGCTGGTCTCCATCGGCATCATGTCGATGGGCTTCGAAAAGGCGCTCCGGCATCGGGGTAATATCCTGCCGTTTGCACTGGCATTGCTGGTCGGACTGCACATCGCCGCCTATTCCGTGGTCGACGGGATCGGCATCCGCAAGGGCGATGCCTTCGCCTATATCGTCTGGCTGCATGCGCTTGAGGGGTTTCCATTCTTCATCTGGGTTTTCGCCTTCCGGCGCTGGGACTTTGTCGATTTCGTCGCCGTCAACTGGAAGCCCGCGGTCACGGCCGGCGTCCTCGGCAAGGTCGCGTATGCTCTTGTACTTTATGCCTTCGTCGAGGGTGCGCTGGCGTCCGTCACCGCGCTCCGGGAGACGTCGGTGCTGTTCGCCGCGATTATCGGCGCCCTGTTCCTCGGCGAGAAATTCGGCTGGCAGCGCTGGCTGGCGGCGGTCCTGATTGTCACCGGCGTGATCGTCATTCAGCTTTCCGGTTGAGCGGTCTTGGTCAGCGTCGGACGACGGACTAAGCTCTCCGGCACATCCATCGGGTCGAATCGGCCCGCGTATCTTAGGGAGAAACGACACCATGCTTTACGAGCTTCGTATCTATCACTGCGCCCCCGGCCGCATGCCGGCACTGCTGAAACGCTTCGAGGACGTCACCCTCAAGAAGTGGGAACAACACGGCATCCGCCAGGCCGGGTTCTGGGTCACCGAAATCGGCGCCGACAACCATGACCTCTATTACATGCTGCAGTGGGAATCCCTCGCCGAGCGCGAGGAAAAATGGAACGCCTTCCAGGCCGACCCGGAATGGATCAAGGCGCGCGCCGACAGCGAAAAGGACGGCCCGATCCTGAAAGGCATTTCCAATCACATCCTGAAGCCGACGGCGTTCTCGTCGATACAGTAACGCCTACCCGTCCGCGATTTCCGGATAGACGAACAGCGCCGGCGTGCCGCCCGTGTGCAGAAACAGCACCGGGCCGGCACCGGCGAGCCTGCCGGTTTTCGCGTAGTCGACAAGTCCCGCCATCGCCTTGCCGGTATAGACCGGGTCGAGGAATATCCCCTCCGTCCGCGCCAGCGTGCGGACGGCGTCGGCCATCTCCGGCGTCTCGATGCCGTACCCGGGCCCGACATAGGCGCCGTCGCAGTTGACCTCGATCACGTCGGCGAGATCGGGACGGCCGATGACATCGCAGACGCCGGCCACCAGTGCCTCGACTTTCTTTTGCTGTTCGTCGCCCGGGCGGCTGACGCACATGCCCATCACGGCGATCTCGAGACCGGTAAGCGCGAGCCCCACCAGCAGCCCCGCCTGCGTCCCGGCGCTGCCGGACGCGTGCACGATCAGGCCCGGATGGGTTTCCGCCTCACGAAGCTGCGTCGCCAGTTCGAAGGCGCAGGCGACATAGCCGAGCGCCCCCAGCGCGTTGGAGCCGCCGACCGGCACCACGTAGACGGTTTCCCCGGCCGCGGTCAGTTCGTCGGCCAGCGCCGCCAGTGCCACGTCCATGTCGGCATCCTTGTCGACAAAGCGCGGCACCGCGCCGAACAGCTGATCCAACAACGCGTTCCCGTTGGTTTCGTAAAGGTCGCCGGTACGCACACGCTCCAGCACGGTGTGGCATTTCATGCCGAGCCGTGCCGCGGCGGCGGCCGTCTGGCGTACATGGTTGGATTGCGTCCCGCCAGCGGTGACGATGACCGTGGCATCCTTCGCCTGTGCTTCCGCCATCAGGAATTCGAGCTTGCGGACCTTGTTGCCGCCCAGCGCGAAGCCGGTGCAGTCGTCGCGCTTGACCCAGATTTCCTGGCCGCCAAGGACTTCGGAAAAATTCGGCAGCGGTTCCAGCGGCGTCGGCGCGAACGCCAGCGGCACGCGCGGGAACCTCGCCAACACGTCGGCCATCAGGGGGCGGTCACCGGCATGTCGATGGGGCCTTCGGCCCGGCTGTGCACGAACTGATCGACGTAGTCGTTGCCGCTGCCGGTCATCCGGTCCGAGGGACCGTGCCAGATGATCTTGCCGTCGTGCAGCATCGCCACCCGGTCGCCGAGACGCTCGGCGCCGGCCATGTCGCTGTCAATCGAGATCGCCGTGCAGCCGAGCTGCCGCACGAGGTCGAGGATCAGGTCGTTGATGACGTTCGACATGATCGGGTCGAGCCCGGCCGTCGGCTCGTCCAGCAACAAAATCTCCGGATCGCCGAAGATGGCGCGGGCGATGCCGACGCGCTTCTGCATGCCCCCTGACAGTTCCGCCGGCGAGAGATCGGCGACGTGCGGGTCGAGCCCGACCATGACCAGCTTGTCGATCGCGGCTTCGCGCACCTGGTCACGGTCGCTTTCGCCCGACTGGATGGCGCGGAACCCCACGTTCTCCCACGTCTTGAGACTGTCGAAGAGGCCGGAGCGCTGAAACAGCATCCCGGTCCGGGCAATGAAAGCGTCACGCTTGTCGCCACGGTATTTCGCCGTGTCGTTGCCGCTGACGATCACCTTGCCCCTGTCGACGGGAATCAGCCCGAGGATGCATTTTAGGAGCAAGGTCTTGCCGGAACCGGAGGTGCCGATCAGCACCAGCGATTCCCCTTCCTCGACGCTGAGGTCGACGCCCCTGAGCACGTGCTTGCTGCCGAAGCTCTTGGTCAGTCCGGAAATCTCGATAAACGATTGCGTCACGCCGTCGTCTCCCAGCCGGCAGGATCCGGGGCCGTTTTAAACCATTCGGTTTCCCGTTCATAGGCGCGGCCGAGACGATAGAGCGTCTGCTCGTCGAAAGGACGCCCGACGAACTGGATCGACGACGGCAGCCCCGCTTTCGTGAAGCCGCTCGGCACGCTCAGTCCCGGCAGCCCCAGGTAGTTGACCGGCCGCGAACAATGGCCGACGCGTTGCAGCATGGCTGCCGCGTCCGGCCCGTCGCGGACGTCGGTCTCGGCGATGGTCGGCACGTCCATGATCATCATCGGCGTCATCAGGGCGTCGACCTTGCCGAACACCATGTCGTTGAACTGGGTGAGCACCTCGGTCCGCAGGTTGAGCGCCTGGATATAGCGCGTCGCCGGGGTCGCGAAACCGCCGGCGAAGCGCGCGAAGGTCTGCTTGCCGTAGTCGTCGCCACGCGTCTCCATCCAGTGCTGATGCAGCGCTGCCCCCTCGGTCGCCGTGATCAGGCTGGTCAGCGCGTTGGTCGACGCGATGGCGTCAGGCAGGTCGACGTCGACGATCTCGGCGCCGGCCTTCTTCATTACCTCGACCGCGTCGGCGAACCGACCGGCCAATTCGTCCGCGATGCCGTCCATGAAATGGCTGGTCGCGAGGCCGATCCGAAGACCCTTCGCGCCGTCCTCGATCCCGCCCAGGTAATCCGGGACCGGCACGTCGGCTGACGACGCGTCGTCGGCGTCATATCCGGCGATGACCGAGAGCATCAGCGCGTTGTCGGTGACCGTGCGCGTCAGCGGGCCGACGGTGTCGAGGGTGTGCGACAGCGGCATGGCGCCGAAACGGCTGACGCGGCCCATCGTTACCTTCATGCCGACGACGCCGCAGCACGCGGCCGGCAGGCGCACCGAGCCGCCGGTGTCGGAACCGAGCGCGGCGAACGTCGCCCGCGAAGCCACCGCCGCGCCGGACCCGCTGGAGGAGCCCCCGGTAATGTGCGCCGGGTTCCACGGATTGCGGACGTTGCCGGTGATCTCGTTGTGGCCGGTGACGCCGAGCGCGAACTCGACCATGTTGAGCCGGGCGATATCGAGCGCACCGGCCTCGTCGAGACGTTCGAGCGCGCCGGACAGGGTGTCGGGCATGAAGCCCTCGCGGATCCTGGAGCCGCACTCACTGAGCCGGCCCGGCCGGTAGAACATGTCCTTGTGCGCCAACGGCACGCCGGCGAGCGGCTGGTTCCCCGGGTTGGCGTCGGCTTCCTTGGCCTGGCGCATGGCATCGCCTTCGTCGATACCGGCGACGAGGTTCAGCGCACCGTTGTAGGCCTTGAGGCGCGCGACGGCGGCTTCCGTCACTTCCGCCGACGAGACCTTCCCGGCCTTGATGGCGGCGGCTATTTCGGTCAGCGATGCATCGCAGGGATTGGCAGGCAGATCACTCACGAAGTCACGTTCCGTCCCTGCCCGGCGCCAGTTCGCGCAGCAGCTTGTAATAGCGTGCCGGTTCGGTATCGAAATCGAGCCCGCCGCCGGCGTCCGCGACGATCCGGCCGACCGGTTTGCCCGAGCGCGCAGGGTCCATGATCTCACGTTCGCCCAGATCGACGGCCTGGACGTTCTTCATCCAGTGACGGAAGTGCTCGTCAGACGTCATTGTTTGCGGATCCAATTGCCGCCGGCATCCTGCACGTATTCTCCGCTCGCCGCTTTGCTGATCGCCTTTTCCGCGGCGAGGCGCTCCACGGTATTCAAGGGAATGTTGTTCTTGCGCGCGATATCCCGGTAGAGCTGACGGCGCTGTAAATTCACCTGATCGACCAGTTGCGCGACACCGGGCGCGTTCTCGACGATCCCCACGTAACCGTCGCGTTTTTCACCGACCAGGCCCTGCGCCTGCGCCTGCTGCAGCGACAGCGACTGCGCGGCCGCCGGCTGCATGGCGAAAAGGCCCAGCGTCAATACGGCAACGGCGATCAGGCGGAAAAGTTCGGTCATCGGAGTCTCGTCCTAGAACAGGGCCGGGTTGTTCGAAAGCGCCTGATCCAGGTCCTTTTCTACGCGGACCCGGACCTCGTGCTCGATCTTGACGTTCAGGTTGATCACGATGGGTTTATCCGGGGCTTCGACTTTGACCCGGGGTTCACAGGCGATGATCGGAATGGTCAGGGCCACCGCGGCGAGTACAGACCAAATGTTACGGTACGACATCGGTCGCGCTCCGTCTGTTTACTCCTCCTACGGCTTTCCGGAAGGACCCTGCATCTGGTCCCGGATGTTCCCCGGAAGGTCTTGAATAACGCTAGCGCTTTGCAGCAGGTCCCGCAAGGCTCCTTGCAGCGCGACGTTGAGCTCGATGGGCTTGCCGCCGTAAAGAGCCGGGTTCGCCCCGTTTATCTTCGCCTTCGCGGTGATGTCTCCGGAGAGCGGCCCGTTCAACGACATCTGAAGATCGGTATAGCGGAAATCCGAGAGCGCGTTTGCCAGCAGGTCCGCCATTTCGCCGCTTTGCCTGAGGCTTTCCAGCGCCACTTGCGAGCGGAACCGGAGCGCCCCCTTGTGCAGGGACCAGATGCGCGCGTCGTCGATCACGGGGCCGTCCTCGGTAATACGTACGGGTATGCGTCCGGCAAGGCGCCCCTCGGCCTCGAGGCCGTCGATCTCCATGTTACGGGCGATGTGCGCGGCATTCAGGTTCTTGAGATCGGCAACGATCACGTCCGGCGGCCGGTCGAACGACACATCGAGATCGTTGATTTCCAGCACCCCGCCGGACACCGGCCAGCTTGCATTGACGATATGTGCGCGGTTGCCGCCCGGCAGTTCGAACGTCACCCTGCCGTCCGAAAGCGGCATCCCGGCGTCGAGCAGACCGACAGTCAAGGTCTGCGGCGTGGCGGTTTTCAGGTTCACCAGATCCGCGATCTCGATCACGCCGTTGACGCCCTTGACCTCGGCGGGCGTCGTGCCGAAGGCAACGTCCGTCAACGAAACCGTCGCTGTCGAGGAAATGTCGTCACCGGTCCACGCAAGCTGCGCCGCCGCCCCGAGACGGCCCGAGACGTCGGTGACTACCCCCTTCAAGACGGGGAAAAAATCCTGCGGTTGCGGACCGCCGGCGGCGAACGTCCACGCCGGCAGATCGATTTTCACGGTGCCCCGGCTCTCGGGAACATCGTACTGAACGTCGATCTCCGCACGCGGGCCGTCCTGGAATCCAGCTTCCCCCGTAAAGCCGGCCGCGGACGGCCGGTACTTTCCCTTGCCGGCAACTCGAACAGGCTGGACACGCACGGGCCGCCGGGTGTCGGCGATATCGACCGCCTTGAGGTCGGCGCGGGCGCCTAGCAGCGTGTCCTTCCCCTCCAGACTGACCCCACCGTCCAGGCCGGTGACGGCCAAATCGAGACCGGCCGCCTTGAGGTTGCCGCCATCGGCATCGAACTTCGCCCACCATGTGCCGCGGCGGGAATCGTAGCTGGCGGTGCCCTCGAAACGCGGCAGCGTGCCGTTCAACGGATAGGGGCCAACTCCGTCGAGCGCGATCTCGGCGCTGTTGAGCACCAGCGCGAGGTCGATCCGTTTCAGGCCTTGCGCCCCCGTAACCGCATGCACGAGGGGAACGGCGTCCGTGCGCGGGCAAACCGATAGTGGCCCCGGCCTGAGAGTTCCCTGACCGAAAGCGATACCGGTGGCGCGAAGGACCGTGCAGCCTTGCGGGAAAATCCTGATCCCTTCGGGGCCGTACGCAACGTCGGCGCTGAACGAGGTCCGCCCGCCGCTGACGGAAACGCCGGGCCATGGCGATCCGGACAGGCGCACATCCGCCGTAACATCCAGGTCCAGTTGCCGGAGCGGGCCGGAAAGGCGAACGCCCACGCGTTCGGCGACAATCTCCATGCCGCCTGCCTTCACCTCCCACGGATCGAAGCGCAGCGCCACGTTTTCGAACATCAGGCCGTCCGTGGTCGCCGGCCACAACGTGCCGCCGGCGTCGCCGGAGAACGGGAACCGGCCGTTGAATACGCCCCGGTAATCCATGGCGATGCGCAGCGGATCGGCCGCCGTCGGCCCGCCGGCCATAAACGGCACATCGCCGGCGCCGGCCAGCGACAGATCGAAGCGTTGTCCGGAACCGGGCAGTCCCAGGTCGAGATCGAGACCGCCGGACGGCCGCAGCCGCCAGCCGCGGCTGTCGACGGCAAGCTCGAGCGTACCGTTCACGGTGGCATTGGCACCGGTCGCCGCGGTCAGGCCGAGATGCATCATCGAGACCGTGCCGGTGATGCCGTCTGCCGCGCGCACGGCGTTTGCTGCGACCCCGGCCGGCAGCGCCTGCAGATCGCGCCGCGACCCGGCGATGTCGAAATCGAGCGCGCCGACCGCGTCCAGCGGCACCGGCAGGGCGAACGGTCCCTTGAGACCGTCCGTCGCTGCTTCCCCGGTAAGCCGCAGTTGCGCCGCCGGATCGAAGATGTCGTCCGTTTCGGCACGCACCTGCATGGAGAGACCGGTCCCGGCACCGCCCAGCAGGAGTTCCGCCGTTGCCGCCTTGCCGTCGACGTCCCCCGCCAGATCGACGTTACCGAGTGCGATACCGTCAACGGCCACGTCCTGCAGCGTCAGCGATCCGCCGCCCTGCATGGCGCCGGATAACGTGCCGGAAATGTTCACCGCACCCTTCATCTCGGTGAACGCCACGCGCGCGTCGCTCGCCGCGTTCTGAATGTCGACGGCAAACTGCAGCCGATCCTGAGAATCGAGAATCCCGCGCGCGCGACCGCTGAGCCGCGCTTTCGGGTGCTGCAGCGCGAACTGCAGGTTCGCATCGGTGCCGATCCCGTCGGTCAGCAGTACAACACCCTCGACCGCGGCTTCCACGTCGCCCAGCGGCGTGGTGATCCTGAGCAGTCCGGCGGAGACCGTAATCGGGCCGATCAGACGCACGGCGCGTGCCGACGTATCGTTGCCCGGCGCGCTCAGCAACTTTCCGAGCGGCCCGGGGTCGACACCGCTGGCACCGATCGCAAGCGGCACCTCCGGCTGCTCGATCCGGATGCCGTCAATGACCCCGTTTGCAAGCCGCCCGGGTGAATAGCTGACGCCGAGTTCCCGGACGCGGACGTTGCTGCCGGCACCGAGGTCTATTTCCGTCACCGTCACCTGCGTCAGGCCTATGCTGTCGATGCGGAATGTGGCGTCGGGGAACCCCCGCGCGGAAAGAAAATTGCTCAGCGCCCAGGCGCCGACCCAGGGAATCGCAAGATATGCCCCACCCACGGCTGCGGCGGCGACGGCCACGAAGATCAGGGCCAGGGCGGATGTCCTCATGGCTGCATGCTCACGCCAAGTTTACGGGCGGTCAAGCGGAAGGCCCTTCCGCTGTCGCTGTTCCATTGCCATATATGGAGGCATGAATGAACTCTCCACCATGCAGGACGTGACGGCGGCCGTTCTGGAATTCTGGTTCGGCGGACTGGACGCGAAAAGCGCCGAGGTTCAGCAACCGTTCTGGTTCAAGTCGACGCCGGAAACGGACGCCGAAATCCGGGATCGCTTCGGCGATGTACTCGACCGGGCGAAACGTGGCGCGTTCGACGAAGACGTCAGGACGTCAGACGACTTTTTGGCGATCGTCATCGTTCTCGACCAGTTTCCGCGCAACATCCATCGCGGCACGCCGGATGCCTACGCCGCCGATCCGCTGGCATTGAAATGGGCGAAAAAAGCGGTCGCCGCAGGCATAGACAAACGGCAGCCGCCGCCGCATCGCCGCATGTTCCTTTACCTGCCGTTCGAGCACGCGGAGAGCATGGACGACCAGAACGAGTCGGTTCGGCTGTTCGGGGAAATGGGGTATGATGACTTCACGAAATATGCCATAGCGCACCGTGACGTGATCGAGGCGTACGGACGATTTCCACACCGGAACGGGGTATTGGGGCGCACATCGACGCCGGACGAGGAAGAATATCTGAGCCGACCGGGGGCCGGCTGGTAGCAAGGAAACTGAGGACATGTCTCAAATCAAATCGATCGGAATATTCTTCACGCTAATGCTCGTGGCCGGCACGCTCGGCGGTTGCGCCTCGGTCATGAACGCGGACAAGATCAACACGGGCACGTTCCGCCAGCTCGCGGAGGAACGCAACCTCGTCCTGCTGGAAGCCCCGCAATACAAGAATACGACGCCGACGCGCGTGACCTACAACGACCGGCGCGTGCTCGAGGAATATACCCTGTACCGCTCGGATCAGGGCCAGGCAGAGATGTTTTACGCCCGTCCGACGCGCGAGTTCGGCTACAACACCGTGCTGGACTTCGCCAGACTCATCGTCGATTCCAGCCGTATGTGGCGCTTCAATCAGGGACAGACCCTGGACTTCGGGGAAACCTTCCTGGTCAAGAACGATGTCGCCGAGTTCTGGGTTCAGCCCTACAAGCAGGTCGAAGCGGGCCGCGAATGTGCCGGTTTCTCGGGAACATGGGATACCCATCCCAAGGACCGCCAGTTGCGGCCGAGAAAAGCCATGTTCGGCTATCATTGCGCCCCCAAGGGAACGTCCTTCGGGCCCAACGACGCACAGGCATTCATGCAGTCGATGCAGATTCGCGGCGTGACCGTGCCGCAGCGGATCGAAACCGTCTATGAAATGAAAAAAGATGACGCTCCGCCGCCGCCCAAGGAAGAGCAGCGGAAATATCTGGTGCTGGCGCAGGACGGTGGCGGCGGGGGCATCGCCGGACTGCCGTCGTTCCCGCTGCTGATTGCGCGGGTCATCACCGACATCGACGGTGAGGGTTGCGGCAACTGCTGACTCCGACCGAACGTCAGGTTCCGAGGTTTATTCTGATCGAGACCGACGGTTCGGTGACGTCGAAAGCGGCGTCACCGAACGACGGCGGCCCCAGGAAAACGGCGGCGTCGTTGGAGAACCCGTAGTCCTCGAGCGGGATACCGAGAAAGCCCTGGTCGAATTCGTCGTTGCCGTTTTCATCGTGATAGACGGCGATCGCGTAACGGCCGGGCGGCAGGTCACGGAAGGTGGCGCGGGCGATGCGGCCTTCCGGCAACACTTCGGTTTTGGTCCGCATGCCGTCCGAATCCGGGAACGTATCCGGGTTGTCATAGAGCGCGACATGGACATCGCCCTTGTCGCTGGCGAGGCCGACGATCTCGACCTCGAGCGTCGCCGCGGTGGCCGCACCCGGCCACAGCAGTCCCAGAAGCAGGAAAACCCGGAAAACAAAATGCCGTCCCATGACGGCACCCGTTATACGTTGATATTCAGGTAAAAACCACGCGGTGCGTTCTGGTCGAGCGGCTGGCCCTGATTCAGCAGGCTGCGCAGACGTTTCACACCGGCCTGCTCCTGCGGCGACTGTTCATGTTCGAGAAATTGCGCCCGCGAGCGAACCTCGCGCACGCTTTCCGACTGATACTGGCTGCGGACCGGCTTCGCCGCGCCTGCGCCGCCAATTGTGACATTGACCCCGTCCGTCATAGGAATACCCCGTCCCTTCCTGCATCGAACGCTAGCGGGGAAAGGGTTAACGGGCGGTAAACCGTCTCCGGTTTGCCGAGATCAGGCTGTGGATAACTCAGGGATGGCGGAAAATCTCGAACCTCGGACCGTTGCCCGCGCGATAAACCTCGAGCGCCCAGGTCACGCTCGGAAACGCGAGGTCGTTCCAGGGAATGTCCGACCAGTCGAAAAGCGCCGCATCCGAGCTTTCGGGGCCCGGGTCCAGTTCGGGTCCGGTCATCGCCGCCTCGTAGATCATGTAGATCTGCGAAATCCTGGGAATCTCGAACATGCCGAGGAACGCACCCATCTCGACGCTGGCGCCGGATTCCTCGATGACCTCGCGCCTGGCGCCCTCGTCGATGGTCTCGTTGAGTTCCAGGTAGCCTGCGGGAATCGTCCAATAACCGATGCGCGGCTGGATGGCGCGGCGGCACAGCAGGATCTTGTCCTGCCACGTGCAGACGGCGCCGGCGACGATGCGTGGATTGTCGTAATGAATGAACCCGCAGTCGACGCACACCATGCGCTCGCGGTCATCGCCTTCGGGGACCGTGCGAACCACGGGTCCCTGGGCTTGAGTGTTGGCAACGTTCTCGGTCTTGTCGCTCATTTTCCTGCGGAATTTCCGATCCCTGATCGAAACCAGCCATCGTTCCGCCGCATAGTGTCAGGATTGGCATCGGGCTGCAAATGCGGCTGCGAAAGCGGCTCCGGGGTGGTATAAACGATTCCCGGGGTTCTAAGGGAAAGATATGGCGATCCACGTAGCGCGCGACGACGAGGACGAATACGATACCGCAAGCACCGGCTTCGGCGACAAGACGTTTCTGGGCGGACTGAGCCTCGGCGCACGTTCGTGGCTGTATTTCCTCGCCTGCCTGATCGCCGCGGCGGCTTTCGGCGCGCTTTACTACCATGTCGATCAGCGCCTCGATCAGGCGCTCCAGAACCTGCAGCGCGCGGCCAGGATCGACGAGTTGGCCAACACCGTGGAACGCGGCACCTACAGCCTGCAGGCACGCCAGCGCAAGTTTTTGCTGACCCGGGATACCGAGATCGCGGCCGGTTTTTCGGCCGACCTCGCCGATGTATCGGCGGCGCTCGACGAACTGTTCAGCTACCCCGAAGCGCAGCCGCTGGCACAGCACGTCACCACCATCCGCGACGGACTGGTGCAATATGACCAGCAGTTCCAGACGTTCCTCAATGCCGAACGCGAAATCGGCGCCGGCACGGACGACGGACTCAGCGCGCAGTTGCGCCGCACCTCGGCTAACCTCAGGGCCGCCTTCCGCGACAGTGGCAACGCCAACCTGATCAACCAGGTCGAGCGTATCGACCAGCAGGGCGAGGAGACGATCCTGTCGGGCTCCAAGAAAGGCGTCGAGGAGATCCGCAAGCGCTACGAGGCATTACATGCGTTCGTCGACGCGGCGAACCTGGACGATCAGCAGAAGGCGCGGATCGACGATCTCCTCAAGCGGCACGAGACGCAGATGCTCTCGATCATCAATGCACGCTTCGAACTGGCGGATCAGACACGCCGCTTCGAGGAACTGTTCGATTACTTCGTGCCGAGCCTGACCGGCCTCGCCGGATTCTCGGAGCGGCTGCGTATCCAGGCCGCCGCCGAGGTGCGCAACATGCAATTGTTCGCACGCTACACCATCGTCGGCGGGTCGATGGCGATCGTGCTATGGCTTTTCTTCTTCGGCTTGCTGCTGATCAAGAGTTTGAGCGGGCCGGCGAAACGGATCGCCGACGCCACCGAACGGATCGCACGGGGCGCCAGCCACGTCAGCGTGCCGGCGCAGGGCAACAAGGACGATTTCGGACGTATCGCCCGCATGCTGGACGGTTGGGCCGACACCATCATCGAGGCCGATCAGCTCAGGAACGACCTGGAGCGGACCCGCGACCGCCTCAACCAGACGATCGGCGACGCCGACGAGGCAGCCACCCGCGCGCACGCCGCCGAACAGCGCGCCGACCGCGCCGAGCGCAAGCTGGAGGAGGTCCCCAAGGCCCTGCCGGCCCCGGAGCCGCCGCCCGAACCGGAACCCGCGCCCGAACCGGAAATGGCGGAAGAACCGCAGCCACGACGCCAACGGCAACGGCCGATCCCGGCGCTCGATATCGGCGATGTGAGCCAGGGCGGGCCGATCTCGTCGGTCAGCCAGCAACTGCAGAACTTCACCCAGTACGTCACCGCCGCCGCCAACGACGTCGAGCGGACCGAAGCGCTGATCAAGGGAATCGACCAGATGACGGTACTGGTCGACGATATCTCCGAACTCGTCATGACGATCCGGGACCAGAGCAACCTGCTGGCCTTCCGTTCGCCGGGCAAGGAAGCGGCGCGCGACGCGGAACGGGACGGCGACGACAACCTCGTGGCGTTCTCTTCGGACCGGCGTGCGACGGAAGCCGACCGGGTCTACGCGCAGCGCTTCGACCATCTGCGCGAGGCCACCGACCAGACCGAACGCACGGCGCATCGCATCAAGAACACCCTCGAGAACGTCAGCACCATCGCCCGCGAGATCGCGGAAACAGCGTCACACCAGGCGCTCGACGCAACGCACCGGCTGCTCAATCAATCCGAATACCTGCAGAACATGCTGGATGATATCCTGAACCGGGTGCATCCGGCGAAACCGGGCGCGCTGTCGGAAAAACGCGAACCGCGCAGGTCGAACGACGACCCGTTCGCGTAAAAACCGAACGACGACCCGTTCGCCTAGTCCATAAGCGCGGCGACACCCGGCAGCGGCTTGCCTTCGATCCATTCCAGGAATGCCCCGCCCGCGGCGGAGACGTAGGAAAACCCCTCTTCCGCGCCGGCACCCGCCAGCGCGGCGACCGTATCGCCGCCGCCGGCGACGGACAGCAGGCTGCCCTGCCTGGTCAATTCGGCAACGGTCTTGGCCACGGCGTTGGTGCCGGTATCGAACGGCTTGACCTCGAATGCGCCGAGCGGCCCGTTCCACAGAACCGTCTTCGCCGACTTCAGCCGTTCCTGCAGATCGGCGATGCTTTTAGGACCGATGTCGAGAATCATCATGTCGTCCGGCACATCGGAAAGCGAAACAGTTTCCGATGTTGCTCCTTCCCCGAATTTATCGGCGACGACCGCATCCAGCGGCAGGACGATCTCGCAGCCGGCGTTGGCCGCCGCGTCGACGATGGCGCGCGCCTCGTCCGCCATCTCCTTTTCGCAGAGCGATTTGCCGATACCGACACCGTCGGCATAAAGAAACGTGTTGGCCATGCCGCCGCCGATGACGATCTGATCGACTTTCTCGGACAGGTGTCCGAGCACAGCCATCTTGGTGGAGACCTTGGCGCCCCCGACAACCGCGATCACCGGGTGCGCCGGCGTTTCGAGTGCGTTCGTGAGTGCCTCGATCTCGGCCTGCATCAACCGCCCTGCTACGGACGGCAACAGATGCGTGATGCCCTCGGTCGAAGCGTGCGCGCGGTGCGCGACCGAGAACGCATCCGACACGAACGCATCGCCGTTGGCGGCGAGCGCGTGCGCGAAAGCCGGGTCGTTCTTTTCCTCGCCGGCGTGAAAACGCAGGTTCTCCAGCATCACGAAACCGCCGGACGGCGCGGCGTCGATGACTTCACGCGCCCGGTCGCCGATACAATCGGCGGCGAACATCACCTCTTTACCAGCGATTTTAGCCAGTCCCTCGGCCACCGGCCGCAGGCTCATCTCCGGCACCTCCTGGCCCTTGGGGCGGCCGAAGTGAGACAGGATCACGACCTTGGCCCCCTTGTCCGCCAGTTCGTTGAGCGTTTCCAGTGCGCGGTCGATACGCGTGGTGTCGGTGATCTTGCCGTCACGCATGGGAACGTTGAAATCGACGCGGACAAGAACCCGCTTGCCGGCGACATCGAGATCATCAAGGGTCTTGAGCGGCATGTTTTCCTCGCGAGGTGGATAGTCAGAAATGCGCCCGGCTTATAGCCCGGTGGCGACGGGCGGGCAATATGACGGGGTCAATTTTCCCTGAGGGCGTCCAGCCGCTTGCGGGCTTCGGCTGCCTTGTCGGTTTCGCCGAGCACCTCGTAGGCACGGATCAGGCGTTCCCAGCCCGCCGGATCGTTAGGGTTTTCCTCCAGCTTCTCGGCGAGACGGGTCACCATCGAGCGGATGAAAGCGGCACGCTCCTCGGCGGTCATGTCCTGCGCCGCCTCGACCTGTTCGCGGGTCGGACCGGGCGCGACCGGCGATGCCGTGCCGGCGCCGACAGCGGGGGCTTCCTGAGGCATCGACGTCGCCGTCCCTTCGGCCAGCCGTTTTGCCGTCTCGCTGGGCTCGATCTGCGATACGTCGAAGCCGCCCTCCTCCGCGGCGCGGGCGATCTGTTCACGGACGGGTGCCACAAACGGTGCATCTTCTGGCTGGATTGCCAACAGGTCGGTCCAGGTCTGCGCCGCCCCTTCCAGATCGCCGCCCATGGCCTTGTCGAGGCCGATGTAGAACCAGGGCTTGGGCAGCAACGGGTTCTTGTCCCTGGCCTCCAGGAAGTCGGCGAAGATCTCCGGTGTGAAGGATCCGTCCCTTACCATCAGACGTGCCTCGGCCCAGTCCGCTAAAAGCTCCGGGTCGCGGCCCGTGAGTTCCACGGCGCGCTGATACGCCGCCGCCGCGGGGCGCGGTTCGCCGATGTTGGCGTAGGTACGGCCCAGGAGTGTCCAGCCACGGGCGTCGTCAGGGTTGTCGCGTAACCGTTCCTCGAGGCGCCCGGCCATTTCACGCATGGTCTTGCCTTCGAAGCCGGCCGCTTCCGGCGCCCGCTTAACGTCGGTCCGCTCGGCAAGCGGGAAGTCGGGCATGGCCGGCGTGCCGGTCTGCAGATAGAAAACAACCGACGCCGCGGGCACGGCGAGGGCGGCGACGACAATTACCGCGAGACCCGTGCGCGGCGAGCCTTTGGGCGTCTTTCCGGCTTCCTGATCCTCGGCGGCTGCCAGCAAGCGGCGCTGGATTTCGATGCGCGCGGCCGCGGCTTCGGTATCGGCGATGCGGCCCTCGGCCTGATCGCGGTCCAACTCGACAAGCTGATCCTTGTAGACGTTGATGTCATATTCGGCGCGGCGTGCCACGGTCTTTCGGGCGCGCAACTGCGGCAGCACGAGCACGCCGGCAACGACAAGGGCCATGACACCGGCGAACACCCAGAACATCAGATATCTTCCTCGTCCAGCAGACGCTTGAGTTTTTTCCGCTCTGCGTCGCTCAGGGATTGCGGCCCGGCGTCCGGCGCGTCAGCCGTACGCCGGCGGCGGAAGAACAGATAGACGGTGCCGAGCCCAAACAGAATCAGCGCCGCGGGTCCGAACCAGAGTGCGTAGGTCTTGAGCTTGAACGGCGGGTTCAGGAGCACGAAGTCGCCGTAGCGCGAGACCACGTAATCGATCACTTCCTCGTTCGTGTCGCCGGCGACGATCCGTTCACGCACGAGGAGGCGCAAATCACGCGCCAGATCCGCATCGGAATCGTCGATGGACTGGTTCTGGCAGACGAGGCAACGAAGCTCCTTGCCGACGTCCCGGGCACGCGCCTCCAGCTTGGGGTCGTCGAGAATCTCGTCGGGCTGCACGGCATGTGC
The DNA here is from genome assembly GCA_051117645.1 of Rhodospirillales bacterium. Classification (GTDB taxonomy): domain Bacteria; phylum Pseudomonadota; class Alphaproteobacteria; order Rhodospirillales; family Casp-alpha2; genus UBA4479. Next base: position 21,853 of record JBNPEI010000009.1, on the reverse strand, counting down.
CGGCAATGCGCCAACCAGCATCAGGGCGAGAAAGAGCCAGCGCATCATCCCTGCTCCCGCAAATGATCGATGAGGGGTTTCAGCGTTTCCGACCAGACCTTCTCGTCGATGGGTCCGACATGCTTGTAACGGATCACGCCCTGCTTATCGACGACGAAGGTCTCGGGCGCGCCGGTGACGCCGAAAGCGATCGCCGCCCTGGATTTCGGGTCGTCGCCCGCGAGCGTATAGGGGTCGCCGTGACGGCGCAGCCATTTCGGCCCCGCGTCGCGGTCCGGTTCGCGCCAATCGATGCCGTGGATCGGCACCCATCCGTTTTCCTTGATCTTCATAAGGAACGGATGCTCGACCCGGCAGGCCACGCACCACGATCCGAAAATGTTAACCAGCGACACCTCGCCCTTGAGGTCCGTGCTGGCGAAACCCTTGTCGTCGCGCCCCTCGAGCCCGGGCAGGTCGAAGGCAGGCACCGGCTCGCCCTCCAGCATGTTCGGCAGCTTCTGCGGATCGAGGGTGAGGCCGATCGCGAGATAGCCGCCGATCACCAGGAACGCCGCCAGCGGCAGGATATAGAAAAGTCGCCGCATACCCGTTCCGTCACTCGGCCGGCTGGGCGGCGGCGGGCGCCGCGGTGCGTCTTGGCGCACCGACACGGAAGCGGCGGTCGGAAAGCGACAAAACCCCGCCCGCGACCATGGTCAGCGCGCCGATCCACATCCACACCACCAGCGGGTTGAAATAAAGCCGCGTCACGTAGGACCCGTCGGACTTGCTGTCACCGACGACCGCATAAAGATCGCCCGAGAGCAGCGTATGAATGCCGGCCTCGGTGGTCGGCATCTGGCGCACGGTATAGACCCGCTTTTCCGGGAACAGTTGCGTGACCACTTCGCCGTCACGGCTGACGGTGAAACGCGCCTCGGTGGTCATGTAGTTGGGACCCTGTTTTTCCTGCGCCCCGTCGAAGCGGAACTCGTATCCCGATACGGTCACCGTCTCGCCCGGGCGCATGCTCTGTATGCTCTCGACCTTCCAGGCACCGGCGCCGGTCACGCCGAAGACGGCGAGCGCCAATCCGAAGTGTGCCAGCGTCATTCCCCAGTTGGCGCGCGGCATGGTCGCGAGGCGGCGCAGCGACTGACGTACCGGCACCCGGAACAGGCGGATACGCTCGGCCAATTCGATCAGCGTGCCGACGGCGAGCCACGAACCGATGGCGACGCCGACGATGCCCCACGGCGACTGGTCCGACTGCCACGCCCACGTGGCGACGGCGAGGACAAGCGCCACGGCGAACGCGAACCACAGCGTCCGGAGCGCACGCATCACGTCGCCGCGCTTCCACGCCAGCAGCGGCCCAACCGCCATCGCCGCGACCATCGGCGTCATCAGCGGAATGAAGACGGCGTTGAAGAACGGCGCGCCGACGGAAATCTTGTCCTGCCCGCCGGAGACCGCATCGATCATCAGCGGATAGAGCGTCCCCAGCAGCACCACGCCCGCCGCCGTTCCCATCAGGAGGTTGTTGAGCAGCAACGCGCCCTCGCGGGATACCGGCTGAAACAGGCCCGTGCTTTTCAGTTGCGGCGCGCGCCACGCATAGAGTGCGAACGACCCGCCGATGACGATCAGTAACAGCACGAGGATGAACACGCCACGCTCGGGATCGGTCGCAAACGCGTGGACCGACGTCAGCACGCCGGAGCGCACCAGGAACGTCCCCAGCAGCGAGAACGAAAACGCGAGGATGGCGAGGAAGATGGTCCACGCCTTCATAGTGTCGCGCTTTTCGACGACGACGCAGGAATGCAGCAGTGCCGTACCGATCAGCCACGGCATGAAGGACGCGTTCTCGACCGGATCCCAGAACCAGAAGCCGCCCCAGCCGAGTTCATAATAGGCCCACCACGAGCCGAGCGCGATGCCGCCGGTGAGGAAACACCATGCCGCCAGCGTCCACGGCCGTACCCAGCGCGCCCAGGTGGCGTCGACCCGGCCCTCGATCAGCGCCGCGATAGCGAACGAGAACGCCATCGAGAAACCGACGTAGCCGAGATAGAGCATAGGCGGATGGAACGCGAGGCCCGGATCCTGCAGCAACGGGTTCAGGTCCTGCCCGTCGGCGGCCGGCGGGAACATGCGCTCGAACGGATTGGAGGTGAGCAGGATAAAGAGATAGAAACCGGCCGCGATCAGCGCCTGGATTGCCAGTGCGCGCGCCTTGAGCCCTGGTGGCAGGTAGCGGCCGAACAAGGCGACGGCGGCACCGAACACAGCCAGGATCAGGACCCAGAGCAGCATCGAGCCCTCGTGATTACCCCAGACGCCGGAGACCTTGTAGAGCATCGGCTTCGCGGAATGGGAATTCTGTACCACGTTGACCAGCGAGAAATCGGAGGTCACGTAAGCGTGGGTCAGGCAACCGAAGCTGACCGCAACCAGCAGGAACTGAACCACCGCGGACTGGTCGGCGAAGCCCATCCAGCCGGCGTGTTCGCGCTGGGCGCCGATCAGTGGAATAACCCCCTGCACGCACGCCACCATCAGGGCCAGGATCAGCGCAAAGTGACCGAGTTCGGCAATCAATTTTCACTCCCCTGCCACTGGCCGGACTTCTTGATGGCGTCGGCGACCTCGGGCGGCATGTAATTCTCGTCGTGTTTGGCCAGCACCTCGTCGGCGACGAACGCACCGTCGACGATACGGCCCTCGGCGACGACGCCTTGGCCCTCGCGGAACAGGTCGGGCAGGATGCCGGTGTAGCTGACATTTACGGTGTTGGCCGTATCGGTGACACGAAACAGGACCGTCTCGCCACCCGACCTGTCGACGCTGCCGTCCTCGACCAGGCCGCCCAGACGGAAGCGGCGGTCGTCGGAGACCTTGCCGGCGGCGATGTCGCTCGGGCTCATGAAGAAGACGATGTTCTCCTCGAACGCGTTCAGCACCAGCGCCGCGGCGGCGCCCAGCAGCGCCAGCGCAACCAGTACAAAAGTCAGTCGTTTGTGTTTACGTTTCATCCGATTCCCTGGGCATCTGCGCTTCGATCCGGTCCAGTTCGGCGCGCGTACGTTTCAACGCCGCCAGGCTCAGCACCACCAACCCCACCAGCACGACGGCGGCGATGGCGTAGCTCGGCCATACGTAGCTCGCGTGCTTGGTCATCGAAAGGATACTGTCTGCGTTGTTCACGTCGAAACCTTTCTATGCCGCCGCCTGACGGTGCCTGAGCGCCCGGGTCCGGTTCACCATCAGTTCGCGGCGGATACGCACCAGCACGAGCCAGAAATAGTAAAACTGAAACGCCGCCGCCATAAGGAACAATGGCGTGAGCATATCGGCATGGATCGTCGGGCCGTCCATGCGCAGCACGCTGGACGGCTGATGCAGGGTGTTCCACCAATCGACGGAGAACTTGATAATCGGCACGTTGACGAACCCGACGAGCACCAGAATCGCCGACGCCCGCGCACCGCGGCCGGGTTCGTCGAAGGCGTCGCGGAGCGCCATGTAGCCGAGATAGAGGAAGAACAGCACCAGCACCGAGGTGAGCCGCGCGTCCCACACCCACCATGTGCCCCACATCGGCTTGCCCCAGAGCGAGCCGGTAATCAGCGCCAGGAACGTGAACGCGGCACCGATGGGGGCCGTCGCCTTGGCCGCCACGTCGGCCAACGCGTGCTTCCAGATCAGCGCCACGGCGGCGGCGACCGCCATCGCGGAATAGCAGAACAACGCCATCCACGCCGCCGGCACGTGGATGTACATGATGCGCACCGTGTGACCCTGCTGGTAGTCGACGGGCGACGAAAACAACGCAAAGTAAAGCCCCGACGCAAAGCACACGACCATTGCTGCCAGCAGCCACGGCTCGACGCGGCGGCTCAGGCGCTGGAAACGGGTCGGGTTGGCGAAGTAATGCAGCATCGGGTCTTTTCTACGCAATTATCTTGGGGTTTAAAACACCTGAAACCGTCTAGGCCACGGCATCACGAAGCGCATAGGCCGCCGCCCACGGCGTCAGAGCCAGCGCCCCCAGAAACATGCCGCCCAGCAGCATCAGGTTGGCCTTCGCACCCGCCCCGTAAAGCACCGCATCGCCAGCGCCGGCGGCGAAGATCAGAACCGGTATGGCCAGCGGTAAAACCAGCAGCGACAGCAGCACGCCGCCGCGGCGGGCGCCCAGCACCAACGCCGCGCCGACACTGCCGATCAGGCTCAGGATTGGCGTCCCGAGCAGGAGCGTCAGCAACAGCACCAACCAGATATCCTCGGGCACGTTCATCATCACGAACAACAGCGGCGCGGTAACGATCAGCGGCAGGCCGGTGGTCAGCCAGTGCGCCAGCACCTTGGTCAGCACCACGACCTCAAGCGGCACGGGCGCCAGCACCAGCAGTTCAAGCGAGCCGTCCTCGTAATCTCCCATGAACATCCGGTCCATGGAAAGCATCGCCGCCAGCAGCGCCGCGACCCAGATCACGCCGGGGCCGATCCGCGCCAGCATGTTGGGCTCGGGGCCGACGCCGAACGGAAACAGCACGACGGCGACAACGAAGAACGCGATCACCATGACGCTGTCGGCGCTCTGACGGAGCGCGAGGCGCATCTCGCGCCGGAACAGGACCGCGAGCGCGCTCACGATACGTTCCCCAGCGTCAGGGTGCCGGATGCGTCCAGTCCCAGATCGGTATGCGTCGAGACCGCCGCCATGCCGCCGCCACTGAGGTGCTTGCCGATCAGGGTCCGGAGGGTGTCCGAGGCTTCCGCATCAAGCGCCGTCGTCGGCTCGTCCAGCAGCCAGAGCGCGGCCCCCGACGTCAGCATCCGGGTCAGCGTCACGCGGCGGCGCTGTCCGGCCGAAAGATAGCGCGCCGGCAAATCGGCGAGATGGCCGATACCGAGAGCGGCAAGCGCATCCATCGCCGAAATACCATTGGAGCCGGAAAGTTCGGTCCAGAACGAAACGTTCTCGAGCACGCTCAAGGCCGGTTTGACCGCGTCCGAATGACCTATATAGGCGAGGCGCGCATTGTGGTCCTGCGGCTCGTCGGCGATATCGGCGCCATTCCAGGCGATGCGGCCCGCCACCGGCCGCATCAGCCCCGCCATCAGGCGCAGCAGCGTCGATTTGCCGGCACCGTTGGCACCCCGCAGCATCAGCGCCGCACCGCTTTCGAGCGAGAACGACACGGCCCCGAGCACCTGCCGTTCGCCGCGCACGCAATCGATACCCTGACCGCTGAAGACCGCCATGCTCACCCTCGCAAAAAGCCGGGAGAACCTAGCCCATGGGGGGCGTCAAGGAAAGCGGATGGGGCAACCGGCCGGGCAAAAATAAAACGGCCGGATCGCTCCCTGGGGGAAAATGATCCGGCCGATTAGTTTCGGCGTCTAGCGCCGATAGGGGACCAGAGAGGGGGGTCTCTGGTGTATAGACGAGGAGGTCTATGATCATGAAAATAGGCTTTGAATGTGGCGCGATTATGGCACCAAACATTACAAATTTGTTAGGTTCGCGGTGTCCGGGACAAGCCCTTGATTCACGGTCAGGAATCAGTTTTCACGGGCGTCTTCGATAACCTTGCCGTCGTTCGGCAGCGTGCCTTCGGCGACACATTCCGCGTGCCCCTTGAGCTTGCAGACGTTCTGGATCGTTTCGTTGATGCCGTCGACGAGCGCGTCGCCGCCCGCCGCGACCTCACATTTGACGGTCATCACGTCGGTCTTGCCGTCGTGCGTGACGACCACGCGCGCGCGCCTGATTTCCGGGTGACGGCGCACGATCTCCGCGACCTGGGCCGGATGCACGAACATCCCCTTGACCTTGGTGGTCTGGTCGGCGCGACCCATCCAGCCCGCAAGGCGCATGTTGGTCCGCCCGCACGGGCTCGGGCCGGACAGCGTTTTCGACAGATCGCCGGTCGCGAAGCGGATCAGCGGGTAGTCCGTGCGCAGCACCGTGACCACCACCTCGCCCACCTCGTCATCGGCGACCGGGTCGCCGGTGCCGGGACGGACGACCTCGACGATGTGGCGTTCGTCGACGATCAGGCCTTCGCGGGCTTCGGATTCGTAGGCGATATTGCCGATATCGGCGGTCGCGTAGACCTGACCGCAATGAATGCCGCGGCCCTCGATTTCACTGCGCAATGCCGGCGGCAATCCCTCACCCGCGACGCACGCCTTCTTCAGGCTCGTGGCGTCGCAGCCCATCTCGTCCGCTTTTTCGAGAAGCTGCTTGAGATAGCTGGGCGTGCCCGCATATCCGGTCGGCTTGATGTCGTTGATCGCCTGCACCTGCAGTTCGGTGTTGCCGACGCCGGCCGGGAAAACGGCGCACCCCAGCGCGTGCGCGCCCGCTTCCAACATGATACCGGCCGGGGTGAAGTGGTAGGCGAACGTGTTATGCATGATGTCGCCGGCGCGGAAGCCGCTGGCGTAAAGTGCCCGCGCCGTACCCCACCAGTCCGTGCCATGTCCTTCCGGGTCGTAGGTCGGCCCCGGTGACTGGAAAATCCTGGCAAGCTGACCGACCGCCAGCGTCGTCATGCCGCCGAGCGGGTCGCCCGCCGACTGGATGTTGACCAGGTCGGATTTCCGGGTCACGGGAAGCGTGGCGAGCGCCGCCCGGTTGGTGACGGATGCCGCATCGACACCCGTCAACAGCTTCGCGTAATAGGGGGCGTTTTCCTGCGCATTCCGGATGTGATCCGGCAACGCATCGAACAACGCGGCGTCGCGTTCATCCGGATCCCGGACTTCGAGATCATCGTAGTAGCGGCCGTCAGCCATGGTCAGCCGAGCCAGCGTTTACGGCGCCGGTAGTGTTTGACGTCGCGGAAACTCTTGCGCTCGCCGCTGGAAAGCCCGAGGTAGAATTCCTTCACGTCCTCATTCTCGCGCAGGTTGGCCGCGGGACCGTCCATCACCACGCGCCCGTTCTCGAGAATATAGCCGTAATCGGCGTAGCGGAGCGCGATGTTGGTGTTCTGCTCGGCCAGCAGCATGCTGACGCCTTCCTTCTTGTTCAGGTCGTCCACAATCTCGAAGATTTCTTCGACAAGCTGCGGCGCGAGCCCCATGGACGGTTCATCCAGCAACATCATTTTGGGGTTCGACATCAGCGCACGGCCAATGGCGCACATCTGCTGTTCGCCGCCGGACGTATAGCCGGCCTGCGAGGTGCGGCGATCCCTGAGACGCGGAAAATAATTGTAGACCTTCTCCAGCGATTCCTGAATGGCGGCCTTACCATCGGTGCGCGTATAGGCCCCGGTCAGCAGGTTTTCCTCGATCGTCAAATGTTCAAAACAATGGCGGCCTTCCATCACCTGGATGACGCCGCGCTTGACCAGGTCATTGGGCGACGACGCCTCGACCTTTTCGCCGTCATAGACGATGGAGCCTTTGGTCACCTCGCCGCGTTCCGCGTGCAGGAGATTGGAAATCGCCTTCAGCGTCGTCGTCTTGCCGGCACCGTTGGCGCCGAGGATGGCGACGACCTGTCCCGTCGGCACCTCGAGCGAGACACCCTTCAGGACGAGGATCACGTGGTTGTAGATGACCTCGATATTATTCACGGAGAGGAGAATGCCGGCGCCCTCACGGGCGCCGGCGGTTTCCTCCGCCAATTGGGCGGAACTGCTCATATTAATTGCAGGTCCTTGGCGTGATGTTGTTTTCCTTCGCGTAGTTCCTGGAATCTTCCTCGATCAACGCGTCGATAACTTCACGGTCCGGCGTGTAGAACTCGGAAGCGAAGCTCCACTTCTTCGCCTTCGCATCCCACTGCTGGAGCGCGACCTTGCCCGGCCCCTGGTGATTTTCACAGGTAAGCTGGATCGGGTAGGTGAAGCCTTCGAGCCCCAGAACCGCCAGACGCTTGGCGTCGACGTTGAGAGATTCGAAACCGTCACGAACCTGTTCGCTCGTCACTTCCTTGGTGTTGTGAATGCGCATGGCGTTGCGGATCGCTTCGGACGTCCACATCGCGGCCACAAGACCGCGGTTGTAGAGGACCTCGCCGATCCGGTCACGGTCGCCGCCACCGTTGCCGGCATCATAGACGAACTTCTTGATGTCGTCATGGGCACGGAAGTTGTCGCCCGCGGCATGGAAGGCGCCCGAGAGGTAACCGTCGGCGTCTTCACCGGCCGGCAGCACGTCGTTCTCGGAACCCGACCACCACACGCCGATGAAGCGATCCATCGGATAGCGGATCGAAGCGGCTTCCTTGATGGCAACCTGGTTCATCACGCCCCAGCCCCACATCATGGTCCAGTCGGGCCGTTCGCGGCGGATCTGCAGCCACGTCGCCTTCTGTTCCTGACCCGGGTGGTCGACGGCCAGAAGCATCAGCTCGAAGCCGTGCTTCTTGGACAGTTCCTCGAGGGTCCGGATCGGCTCCTTGCCGTACGCCGAGTTGTGATAGACCAGTGCGATCTTCTTGCCCTTCAGCTTGTCCATGCCGCCTTCTTTTTCGCCGATGTACTTGACGAAGACCGAGGCCTGATCCCAGTAGGTGGCCGGCGGGTTGAAGATGTATGGGAACACCTTACCGTTGGCGGCCGAGGTGCGGCCGTAGCCCATCGAGAACACCGGGATCTTGTCCTCGGTGGCCTTCGGAATGAGCTGATACGTGATACCGGTCGAAAGCGGCTGGTAGACCAGACCGCCCGATGGCGGGGTGCCCTTGGTGTTTTCGTAGCACTCGACACCCTGCTTGGTGTTGTAGGCGGTTTCGCACTCGATGTACTTGATCTTGACGCCTTCAATGCCGCCATCGCGCGCATTGAGCATCTTCCAGTAGTCGCCGTAGCCGTTGGCGAACGGGATGCCGTTCGGCGCATAAGGCCCGGTACGATACACCGTGGCCGGAATGACCAGCTCATAGGCGTCCGCAACGGCGGTCGTCAGCGGCATGGCAACCGCGGCAACCGCCAATGCTTTCGTCAGAAGTTTCAGTCTCATGTGTGCCTCCCTTTTGAGGTTGTTTTGGCGGCTTCGCCGCCGGTTAATTCCTTGGATGTCAATATGCTAACCCGAGTTTCTCCGGTTGGATAGGGGGTCCCAGTCAATACGGGAACGGCCACTTCCTCAGTTTCTCTTTCAGAATCTGCCATAGCCGGGCGAGGCCGTGCGGCTCTACGATCAGGAAGAAGATGATCAGCGAACCGAGCAGCATGACCTCGGCATGCTTCGCGGCGCCGACGGCAAAGCCCATGCCGTCGACCATGATGACCTTGAGCGTAATCGGGATCAGCACCATGAACGCGGCGCCCAGGAACGACCCGAGAATGCTGCCGAGACCGCCGATGATGACGATGAAGAGCACGAAGAACGACTGGAAGATATCGAACGCCTCGGTCGGTTCGGCGGAGCCCAGCCACACATTGAAATAAAGCGCGCCGGCGACGCCGACATAGAAGGAACTGACCGCGAACGCCGTCATTTTCGCTTCGAACGGGCGGATGCCGATCAGTTCGGCGGCGATATCCATGTCGCGGATCGCCATCCAGCTCCGGCCGACGCGCCCGCGCACGATGTTCTTGGCGGCCAATGCGAATATGGCGACGACAGACAATGTGAACAGATACCTGACGGCGGGGCTCGCCTCGGGCCCGGTGACCAGGAACCCGAACACCTCGCGCGGCGGCGCGACGATCATGCCGGTCGGCGAATAGTTGAAGAACCAGCCGACCTTATTGAACAGCCACACCAGGAAGAACTGCGCCGCCAGCGTCGCGACCGCCAGATAGAAGCCCTTGATCCTGAGCGACGGCAATCCGAAGAAGACGCCGACACAGGCCGTGATCCCGCCAGACAGCAGGATCGCGACGATGAAGTTCAGCTCCGGGAACGATGTCGTCAGCTTGTAGGACGCATAGGCACCAACCGCCATGAAACCGCCGGTACCGAGCGAAACCTGCCCGCAGTAGCCGGTCAGGATGTTAAGGCCCAGCCCCGCCAGCGCATAGACCAGGACGTGAATGAGGATGGCGTTGGCCCAGTAGTCGTTGATGAGAAACGGCACCACGCCGAACGCCACCACGAGCAGAAGACCAATGAATATCTTGTCCTGCGGAATCGTCAAGATCGCCTGATCGGCCCGGTAGCTCGTCTTGAATTGACCGGCTTCGCGGTAAAACATGGCCGTCTACACCCTCTCGATGATTTTTTCGCCGAACAGGCCCTGCGGCCGGACCAGCAGGAACACAAGCGCCAGCATGAAGGCGAACCAGTTCTCGATGGCACCGCCGACGAACGGACCGACGTAGATCTCGGCCAGCTTCTCGCCGACACCGATGATCAGCCCGCCGATGATGGCCCCCGGCACCGACGTGAAACCGCCCAGGATCAAGACCGGCAGCGCCTTGAGCGCGATCAGCGACAGCGAGAACTGGATGCCCGATTTCGACCCCCACATGATCCCGGCAACCAGCGCCACGAAACCCGACACCGACCACACGATGACCCAGATGGTCCTGAGCGAGATACCGACGCTAAGCGCCGCCTGGTGGTCGTCGGCAACGGCGCGGAGCGCACGGCCGATGCGTGTTTTCTGGAAGAAGATCGCCAGCACGATCACCAGCACCGCGGCAACCCCGGCGGCGACGATCTCCAGCTTTTCAATGTAAAGGTTGTGCGTGTCGAGCAGGTAATCCCATGCCCCCTGCGGCAGGCCGATATCGAGCGGTTTCACGTCGGAGCCGAACAGCGTAACGCCCAGACCTTCCAGGAAATAGGCGAGCCCGATCGTCGACATGAAGAGGATGATCGGTTCCTGGTTGACGAGATGGCGCAGCACGAGGCGCTCCACCAGCCAGGCGACGATCACCATCACGCCCATGGTGGCGATGATGCCGAGCCACACCGGCAACGCGAACCCGAACAACTCGTAGAACCAGCCGTCCTCGGAAATGAAGTCGTATAGCGCCAGACCGGCAAACAGCGCGAACACGCCCTGCGCGAAGTTGAAGATGCCGGAGGCCTTGAAGATCAGCACGAAGCCGAGCGCGATGAGTGAATACATCACCCCCGCCATCAGGCCGCTGATCACCGTCTCGAGAAAAAACAGCATAATCTACTCGCCTTGTTCTTCGTCGTCGTGCGCGACGCCAAGATAGGCGTCGATCACGTCCTGGTTCGTGCGCACCTTGTCCGGCGTTCCCTCGGCCAGCTTCTTGCCGTAATCGAGCACCACGACCCGGTCGGAGATATCCATGACGACGCCCATATCGTGCTCGATCAGCACGATGGTGGTGCCGAACTCGTCGTTCACGTCGAGGATGAAGCGGCACATGTCCTGCTTCTCTTCCAGGTTCATGCCGGCCATCGGCTCGTCCAGCAAAAGCAGATCCGGTTCGGCAGCGAGCGCGCGGCCCAGTTCGACACGCTTCTGCAGACCGTAGGGAAGCGTGCCGACGGCTGTCTTGCGTATCGCCTCGATCTCCAGGAAGTCGATCACGCGCTCGACGACGGCGCGATGCTCCATCTCTTCTTTTTCGGCCGGACCGAAGCGGATCGCCTGCCAGAACACACCCTTGTTCATCTTTGTATTGCGCCCGGTCATGATGTTGTCGAGCGTCGTCATGCCGTTAAACAGCGCGATGTTCTGGAACGTCCGCGCGATACCCTGGCGCGCCGCTTCCGACGGGCGCACCTGGCGTCGCGTGTTGCCCTTGAACGTGATCGTGCCTTCCTGCGGGTGATAGAAGCCGTTGATGCAGTTCAGCATCGAGCTCTTGCCGGCGCCGTTCGGGCCGATGATCGCGAAGACCTCGTGTTCCTTGACATCGAACGAGACGTTGGAGAGCGCCTTCACACCGCCGAACGACAGCGAAATCCGGTCCACCGCGAGGATCGTATCCCCGATTTTTCTTTCATACGTCATGGATGCCGCCGCTTATTCCGCTGCTTGTGCCTGTTGGGTGGGATAGACCTGCGCTTCGCGGATCTTGACGTCGGCCTTGATGGTGCCGGTACGGCCGTCCTCGAAGGTGACGGTCGCCTCAACCGGGAAAACGTCGACGCCGGAATAGAGCGCGTCGATGAGCTGACCGTACCGTTCGGAGACGGTATTGCGGCGCACCTTGCGGGTCCGCGTCAGTTCACCGTCGTCGGCATCGAGCAGCTTGTGCAGAATCAGGAACCGCTTGATCTGCGAACCGGCCAGAACCTCGTCCTCGGACAGATCCTTGTTGACCTTGTCGACGCATTCGGCGACCAGGTCGTAAACTTCGGGCCGCATCGCCAGGTCGGTATAGCCGGAATAAGCGAGGCCGCGCCGTTCGGCCCAGTTGCCGACCGCTTCCAGGTCGATGTTGATGAACGCCGCCGCGTGATCCTTTCCGTGACCGAAGGCGACCGCTTCTGTGATGAACGGGAAGAACTTCAGCTTGTTCTCGAGATACTTGGGCGCGAACATCGTGCCGTTGTTGAGTTTGCCGACGTCCTTGGCGCGGTCGATGATCTTAAGATGCCCGTCGGAGTCGAAAAAGCCGGCGTCGCCAGTCATCACCCAGCCGTCCTCGGTTTTGGCATCGCGCGTCGCTTCGTCGTTCTTGTAATAGGCGACGAAAACGCCCGGGCTCCTGAACAGCACCTCGCCGTTGTCGGCGATCTTGAGTTCGACGCCGGTTGCCGGCGGGCCGACGGTATCCGGCTTGATGTCGCCGTCCTTCTGCATACAGATGAACACCGACGCCTCGGTCGAACCGTAAAGCTGCTTGATGTTGACGCCGAGCGAGCGGAAGAAATCGAAGATGTCGGGGCCGATCGCCTCGCCCGCCGTGTAAGCGAGGCGGAAGCGCGAGAAACCGAGTTCGTTCTTGAGCGGCCCGTAAACCAGCAGTTCGCCCATGGCGTAAAGAAACCGGTCGATGAACGACACCGGCTTGCCGTCCAGCAGGTCCGGACCGACGCGTAGCGCCACGTCCATGAACTTCCTGTAGAGCCACTGGTTGATCCTGGTCGCATCCTCCATCCGGATCGAAACCTGGGTCAGGATGGTCTCGAAGATCCGCGGCGGCGCGAAGAAATAGGTCGGGCCGATTTCCTTCAGGTCCTGCATCACCGTGTCCGAGCTTTCCGGGCACGAAACACAAAAGCCAGCCACGTATGACTGACCGTAGGAAAAGATATTGTCGCCGACCCAGGCCATGGGCAGATAGGCCAGAACCTCGTCGCGCTCACTCAGATTGTCCCACGCGACCCCGTTGCGCGCCGTGATCACCAGGTTGTCGAAGCTGAGCATCACGCCTTTCGGACGACCGGTGGTGCCCGACGTATAGAGCATGATGGCGATGTCGGACCCTTTTCCCTTGGCGGCCTCCTCCTCGAACCAGTTAGGGTTCTCGGCGAGGGCCTTGCGGCCCGCCTCCATCAGGCTGTCCAGCGAGCGCACGAACGGCTGATCGTAGTGCCGCATGCCGCGCTGCTCCTCGTAGACGATTTCCTTGAGCTTGGGGCAGCGGTCCATGACTTCGAGCAGCTTGTCGGTCTGCTCCTGGTTCTCGACCACGGCGAAACTCGCCTCGGCGTGTTCGAGCACGAACTGCATCTCGTCGGCGACCGAATCCTGGTACATCGGCACCGGCGTGCCGCCGAGCGCCTGTGCCGCGGTCATCGCCCAGTAAAGCTGCGGCCGGTTGTCGCCGACGATGGCGAGGCTGTCGCCGCGTTCGAAGCCGTACGCCTTGAGGCCGGCGGCCATCGCCGCGACCTCGTCCTTGACCTGGCGCCAGTTCCAGGACTGCCAGATGCCCAGATCCTTTTCGCGCATGGCCGGGCGGTCGCCGAAGCGCCGCGCGTTCTCGATCAAAAGTTTCGGAAACGTATCGGCGGCCCCGACCGCCGGTTCGACGTCACCCATCGTGTTTTCTCCCTGCGCATCCCCGGTCTTGACGCCGGTGTCATGCTTTATTGTCGAAAGAGGTTTGCAAAACAAATACTCATCGACAAGTCAAAAGATCGTGTAGCTAAACTCCGTATCGCTGTGCGAAATCCATTCGCCGAACGCATCGATTACCTTTACGTAAACGTAAATGGTAAAGCACCCTAATGCCGATATGAAAGGTATATCAAGGGGTATTTCGGAAACCCTTTTTATCTGATCCCGGCTCCCGATCGAATTCGGACGCGCAACGCAACAATCGGGACCGGATGCAAACCGTTGCGTCCAAGATGCGGGGGGTCAATGGCATGGCGTTCCGGCGCCGGGAACATTACATCAGTGGCATGGACAAAACCGCGAAAATGTGGAGATTCCACATCAATCGCTCAACGTGCGCATGACCTAGGAGGGCAGCACCGTGTCTATCACCGGAACAGACAGTCTTGGAACCCGCAAAACCCTTGATGTGGCAGGGAAAACTTACGACTACTTCAGCCTCGAGGCGGCCCAGGCGGCCGGCATCGGCGATGTGTCGAAACTGCCCTACTCGCTGAAGGTGGTGCTGGAAAACCTGCTGCGGCGCGAAAACGGCCGCACGGTGACCACCGACGACGTCAAGGCGGTCGGCAAATGGCTGGAAACGCGCACCTCGGATCACGAGATCGCCTATCTGCCGGCGCGCGTCCTGATGCAGGACTTCACCGGCGTTCCCGCCGTCGTCGATCTGGCGTCGATGCGCGACGCGATGGTTTCGATGGGCGGCGACCCGGACAAGATCAACCCGCTGGCGCCGGTCGACCTGGTCATCGACCACTCGGTGATGGTCGACGAGGCCGGCAACCCGACAGCGTTCCAGAAGAACGTCGAGTTCGAGTTCGAACGCAACATGGAGCGTTACGAGTTCCTGAAATGGGGCCAGCAGGCGTTCTCGAATTTCCGCGTCGTGCCGCCGGGCACCGGTATTTGCCACCAGGTCAACCTGGAATACCTGGCGAAGGTGATCTGGAGCCGCGAGGACGACGACGGCCGCCTGGTCGCCTACCCGGATACGCTGGTCGGCACCGACAGCCACACCACCATGATCAACGGCCTCGCCGTGCTGGGCTGGGGTGTCGGCGGCATCGAGGCCGAGGCGGTGATGCTCGGCCAGCCGGTTTCCATGCTGATCCCCGAAGTGGTCGGCTTCAAGATGACCGGCAAGCTGGCCGAGGGGATGACGGCCACCGATCTCGTGCTGACGGCGGTCGAGATGCTGCGCAAGCAGGGCGTCGTCGGCAAGTTCGTCGAGTTCTACGGCGACGGCCTCGACAACCTGTCGCTGGCCGACCAGGCGACGATCGCCAACATGGCGCCGGAATACGGCGCCACCTGCGGCTTCTTCCCGGTCAGCCCGGCGACGCTGGACTATTTGAAACTGACCGGCCGCGAGGACGAAAACATCGAACTGGTCGAGAAGTATGCCAAGGCCCAGGGCATGTGGCGCGAAACCGGCGCCCCCGACCCGGTGTTCACCGACACGCTCGACCTCGATCTCGGGTCGGTCGAACCGTCGATCGCCGGACCAAAACGCCCGCAGGACCGCATCCAGCTCTCGATGGCGTCGAAGGCCTTCAAGGAAGGCTTCAAGACCCTCACCGGCCGCGAACAGGGCAAGTCGGCCCAGATCGGCGATTACACGCTGGAGGACGGCGCCGTTGTGATCGCCGCCATCACGAGCTGCACCAACACGTCCAACCCGGCGGTTCTGGTCGGCGCCGGCCTCGTCGCCAAGAAGGCGCACGAGCTCGGCATCAAGCCGAAGCCGTGGGTCAAGACGTCGTTCGCACCGGGCTCGCAGGTGGTTCAGGAGTACATGGACAAGGGCGGCCTGACCGAATACATGGACGCCGTCGGTTTCAACTTGGTCGGCTTCGGCTGCACCACCTGCATCGGCAACTCCGGCCCCCTCAAGCAGGAGATCGAGGAAGCCATCACGGACAACGGCATCACCGTCGGCGCCGTGCTGTCGGGCAACCGCAACTTCGAAGGCCGCGTGCACCCGCTGTCGACGGCCAATTACCTGGCATCGCCGCCGCTGGTCGTCGCCTACGCCATCGCCGGCAACATGAACGTCGACATCTACAACGACCCGCTGGCCGAAGACAAAGACGGCAACCCGGTCTATCTCAAGGACATCTGGCCCTCGAACGAGGAGATTCACGAATACATGTCGCGCGTGATCAATGCCGGCATGTTCCGCGAGCGCTACGGCAACGTGTTCGAGGGCGATGAGCTCTGGCAGAAAATCTCCGTCACCGGCGGTCAGACCTTCAAGTGGTCGCCGGGTTCGACCTACGTGCAGCACCCGCCGTTCTTCGAGGCGGACGACGCGGCCAGCGGCGAGCCGGAGGACTTCACCGGCGCGCGCGCGCTCGCCATCCTCGGCAACTCGGTCACCACCGACCACATCTCGCCGGCCGGCAACATCAAGAAGGAAAGCCCGGCGGGCGAATTCCTGCTGGAACACCAGGTGCGCCCGGCGGACTTCAACTCCTACGGCGCCCGCCGCGGCAACCACGAGGTCATGATGCGCGGCACCTTCGCCAACATCCGCATCAAGAACGAGATGGCGCCGGGCACCGAAGGCGGCTGGACCACGCACCGCCCAAGCGGCGAGATCATGTCGATCTACCACGCCGCCATGAGGTACAAGGAAGAAGACGTGCCGCTGGTGGTCTTCGGCGGCGCCGAGTACGGCACCGGGTCGAGCCGCGACTGGGCCGCCAAGGGTACACGCCTGCTGGGCGTCAAGGCGGTGATCGTCGAGAGCTTCGAGCGCATCCACCGCTCCAACCTGGTCGGCATGGGCGTGCTGCCGCTGCAGTTCAAGGACGGCGTGACGCGCGAGACGCTCAAGCTCGACGGCACCGAGACCTTCGACCTGACCGGCATCAAGGACGGCATCAAGCCGGGCATGGACGTGACGCTGACGGTCCACCGCGAAGACGGATCGTCCGAGGAAGTCACCCTGCTGTGCCGCATCGATACCCTGGACGAGGTCGACTACTACCTCGCCGGCGGCATCCTGCAGTACGTGCTGACGAACCTGAACAAGGCGGCGTAAGGGCGGCACACATACGCGAACGGAAAGGGCGTCCTTCGGGACGCCCTTCTCCTATGCCCGCCTCTTATATCCGCCGCCCGGCCCACCGGCGGCTGAGTTGCGAAAACGTCAGCAGGTACGTCGCCGCCGCGGCGTAGGCGATCAACGTGCCCCAGAACATGCCCATGGCCGGCAGGCTGAACGCGGCGGTGACGCAGAACGACACCACGCCGCCGAGCCCCATCGGCACGTGCTTGAGGACGGCGGCGATCTCGCTCCCCGTATAGGTGATGTGAATGACCAGGATCAGCGGATAAAGCGTGATCGGAAACGCCGTCAGGATGCCGGTCCATTGTTCGCCGACGCGCCCGGCGATGCCGGTGATCAGCAGGATCGCCGATGTCGCCATGCCGGCGCGGAACGCCATCACCCGCCAGCCGAAACTGACCCGGGCCATGATCGGCGTGTTCGGCAGGTACGCCATGAGTTTCGACGCGGCCACGAGACAGGCGGCGATCATCGGCACCGAGTAGACGAGGGGAACGCTGGTGAAACTGACGAGCCAGGCCGACGCCGCATAACCCGCGTTGGCGAGGATCGAGGGCAGGATCACGCCCCGGACGCCGCCGATCCCCTGCTTCGCCGCAGCGGCGGCGTAAAGGTAGATAAAGACCAGCGTGGTCACGAAGCCCGGCACCATGTGATGGGCGGAGCGGGCCGCGAAATCGGCACCCTGCTCGGCACCGGTGAAGATGATCACCATCCCCGCGCCCAGCGGCAGGCCGGTCAGCAGCCCGGCGACGCGCGGCCCGGCGCGTTCGGCGATCAGCGACAACGCGACCACGATCGAAATCGAGATCGCGGCCTTCAGCAGAAACAGCAAATCGATGACCATGACCGGCCCCGGTTGGACGAGACGAAAAGCGACGCCCGATCAATAGCGGAAACCCGCGATGATGGAAATGCCGGGCTCACCGGCTTGTGACTTGAGCGTGAAGAGCGAATGCGCGTATCACAGGAGCATGGCATGCACCGCATCACCCAAGTGGCGTTCGCTCCTGCCCGCTCTGCTGGTGGCGCTGGTGTTGAGCCTTTCCCCCCACGCCAAGGCCGGCGACAAGCTGACGGTGATCGAGCTTTACACCTCGCAGGGTTGCTCTTCGTGCCCGCCGGCGGACGCGTACCTCGGCGTCCTCGCCAAGCGCCCGGACATCATCGCGCTGTCGCTGCACGTCGATTACTGGGATTACATCGGCTGGCAGGATCCCTACGCGCTCCCCGGCAACACCGAACGGCAGCGCGCCTACGCCCGCAATCTCGGCATGGGGTATGTCTATACGCCGCAGATGGTGATCCAGGGCATGGCGCACACGACCGGGTCCGACCGCGGCACGGTCGAACGCCTGATCCGCGACCTGCGCGGTGCCAAGCGCCTCGACCTGACGCTGACCCGGGCGGACGGCGGCTTCAAGGTCGACATTCCCGGCGGCACGTTTGAGAACGAGACCGGCCGTATCCTGATCGCCGCCTACGACGCCAAGCACGAGAACGACGTGTCGCGCGGCGAGAACTCGGGCCGCACGCTGGCGCACCATAACGTGGTGCGCGATCTGGTCGAGGTCGGCTCGTGGGACGGCAAGCCGGTGTCGCTGACCGTCACCGACAAGATGGTCGAGCTGGGTGGCCGCAACGGCTGCGCCGTGCTTGTGCAGTCGGTCGACAGCGGCCGCATTCTCGGCGCCGCCAAGATCGGTCTGACGCCGGGCACCTGACGGCTATTTCCGCCCCTGCCGCGCCACCTTCTCCGCCATCAGGCACAGAATCTCGAACATCATCGTGACGCCGACCAGCGCCGTGTTGCCGCTCTGGTCGAACGGCGGCGAGACCTCGACCACGTCGCCGCCGACGATATCCAGGCCGGAGAGCCCCCTCAGCATCTGCTGCGCATCGAAGGTCGAATAGCCGCCGATCTCCGGCGTGCCGGTGCCGGGGGCGTAAACCGGGTCGAGCCCGTCGACATCGAAACTGACGTACGTCGGCCCGTCGCCGACGACGTCCCTCGCCAGTGCCGCGACCTTTTCCGGGCCGAGGTCGAAATACTCCTCGATCTCGACCACGCGGATGCCCTGCTCACGGCCCCAGTCCTTGTCCTCGGCGGTGTAGAGCGATCCGCGGATGCCGATCTGGATGGTGCGCTTGGGGTCCAGGAGCCCCTCCTCGATGGCGCGGCGGAACGGCGTGCCGTGCGTGTACTGATGGCCGCCGAAATAGCGGTCCCAGGTATCGGTGTGCGCGTCGAAATGCACCATGCCGAGCGGCGTGCCCTCGGCGATGCCGCGCATGATCGGCAGCGTGATCAGGTGGTCGCCACCCGCCGTCAGCGGCATGCAGGTCGGTGAAGAACGCGCCGACCCGCTCCAGCGTATCCAGCAGATCGACCGGATTGACGGACGTGTCGCCCATGTCGGCACAGCTCGCGAGCCGGAACGGCTGCGTCCCGGTGACGTGGTGCACGTTCCGCACCATGGTCGAAAGGTCGCGCATCTGCCGGGGGCCGTGCCGCGCGCCGGCGCGGTTGGTGGTGCCGCCGTCCCAGGGCACGCCGACGATGCCGATGTCGACCTCGTTTCCGGCGGTTTCCATGTCCACGTGCGGCAGCCGCATGAAGGTGGGGATGCCCGCAAAACGGGGCAGGTCGGCGCCGGAACGCGGCAGGTACTTCTTGTATTTTGCGTCCATTTTTCCTCTCTCGCTTTCCGTCACCCTACGCCATCGCGGGTGCCGGCGAAATGGTCAACGAGACGTCATGTCCAGGTCACGAGGTTGCCACGATTGAAGCCTAAAAACAGCGCCGATCCGGGGACGCCCCGGCCAAAACCTGGGAGGCCAAGATGACGAAACTCTATCCGTTCCCCGCCGAAAGCGGAATCGAACCCGACCTCGCCGAGCTGCTGGCCGATCCGGTGCTCAAGACGCTTCTGGATTACGACGGCCTCAGCCTCGACGACGTGCGCGCCTGCGTCGCCGATTGGCGCAACCGGCACATGCAGGTTCCCCACCCGGTCCCGGCGGCGGCCTGAACGGCCGGGAAACGCACTTACCGGCAGTTGCGCGGGCGGTCGGCAATCCCCATACTCCATGTGTTGAATCCGGAATTGCCGACGAGGAGAGACCCGACATGGCCAGTGACAGCCTTCATGCCCCGCGCGAACGCCTGAGCAAGGAAACCATCCACCTGCATCACGCCATCGTCTCGCTGATGGAGGAAATGGAAGCGGTGGACTGGTACCGCCAGCGCGCCGACGATTGCGAGGACGAGGAACTGAAGGAAATCCTGCTGCACAACATGCGCGAGGAAATGGAACACGCCTGCATGGTGCTGGAATGGCTGCGCCGCAACAACGCCGACTTCGCCAAGGAACTCGAGGACAACCTGTTCAAGGAAGGCCCGATCTCCGGCCACCACGGCTGAGCGATTTTTCTTCTATCGTCATTCCCGCGAAAGCGGGAACCTAGGTTAATCCGAATAGATCAGAGGCACAGCGACACAGAGGCGCTGCGGCCCTGTTCTTCCTCTGTGTCTCTGTGGTTTAGTTATTTCGGGCGTCCAACGCCTAACTCAACAGTTATGACATCGAACTCCAGCTAATTTTTGCTGCGATGTGGGGCAAAAATTCTCCACGGTCCAAATGAGAATGAAAAAATTGCTGGTCTAATCTGTCAATGACGTGGTCGGACAATCCAGAGCCAATTGCGTAGTGCCATAGCTGTTCCTGGAAATCCCTCACATTAGGTTTAGGAATATCGTTGATCTTCAATACACTGTTGATGTCGGTATAAGACAGGGAATTGCTGATTGCTTTTCTAAACAAACGCTCGTCCAAGTTCCGCAATATGCAAAGGCCGACCACAAAAGTTTCTAAACCAACTGTGTTGCCACCAGAAGCAACATAGAGAGCAACTTGCGAAGCGGTCCGCTCTATGGTGCGCAAGGACATATCACAGCAATTCGCATAAATAGCGAACACATCTTTAAGCGCCCTAGGATTCCCCACAGCATCTCGGTCTAAACCCAAAGTGTTTAAAACATAGTTCGAGTACCTGTTAATTTGTCCGGGCGTATGTGGTGGTGGCAACGGTAATGATATTTTTAGCTGGAAAAATTTTTCTAAATATCGCGTGGAGTCAAAACTACCGCTATTACCATAAGCACCCTCAATTATTGCTTGAAGCTGTGTCAGGTCGCCCGACAAAAGGAAACAAACACGGTTGACGGAGAACAGGTGCTTAATGCTCTCTATGACTTTCAATGCGTAAGTAGGCCTGCACCTATCAAGTTCATCCACTACAATGATCAGTGGTTTCTCTACACCTTCGGAGTTTGCATCCTTTGAACTCAGGTTCTTAGCCAGCGCCTCCGCCAATGACTCTAAGCTGGACTTAAAGCCGAGCACCGAGGCTAGTTCTTCCTTTCGCTTCCTAATTCGCTCCGAGATTACTTTTTCAACTGAATTCGTGCTCTCATTTGCAATTGCTTGCACGGCTCCCGAAAGCCCTTCGCCTGCCGCTTCAATTTCTTCAAGTGACAAAATTCCAAATGTTCCAACCTTAGCTGCAATACGTGTAGTTGAAGGCAATAATGCCACACCAATCTTTTTCGATTTTGCCAGAAACGATCTCGATGGCCTAGCGTTTCCTCCTAAAACTCGTTTTCCATATGCATGCACATCTGCAGCCAATGAGACAAATGAACCGCGCCGGGATTGCCGGAGGCTGGTTGATGTGAGTCACGCCACCATAGCGAACTCACTGGATTGCGCATAGTAGCGCGCCTCGGCTTCCGCCGGAGGAATATTTCCGATCGGCTCCAAGAG
>JBNPEI010000005.1:0-160723 GCA_051117645.1 Rhodospirillales bacterium | reverse complement strand
GAACGATACAACGACACCCCAAGGAAGTGCCTTGGCTTCAGAACCCCAAACGAAGTATTCAGGGAAAACCTCAACCGTGTTGCACTTCAAACGTGACTCCACCTTCCCGCCTGCGCGGGAATGACGGCATTGCGGCTAACACACCTCGAAACAGTAGACGCGCGACGGCAGGTGATCGCCCAAGGGCGCCGAGTTGTAGATCCCGGTTTCGTCGACATGGCGCCACAGGCCGGCGGCCTCCAATTCCTTGCGCTTGGGCTCGAACAGTCCCTCCAGGTACGTCCGCGCGACGGAAAAGCAGAGCCGCCCGCCGGGCCTGGTGACGCGGATCAGCTCGTCGAGTCCGGAAAGCGGCGCGTGGCCCTGCGTGAACACGCCGGAACTGACGACGCCGGCGAAGCTGTCGGTTTCGAAGCCCAGCGGTTCGCCCAGGTACAGGTGATGCAGCTCCTCGTAATGCGCCTTCTCGGCGGCGATCTTGAGCATGCCGGGCGACGCGTCGAGGCCGACGATGTGGTCATGGCCGAGCGCCTGCATGATCTCGCTCATGATGCCGGTGCCGCAGCCGGCATCCAGGATCGGCCCCGAACCGGCGGCGATGTGCCGGGACGCCAGCGACGTCACCATCGCCGGGTGCGTGTAGCCGATGCTCTTCATGTGGTCTTCGTACTCGTCGGCCCAGTCGTCGTAGGCCTCGGCCAGTTCGTCGGTGTTCTTCGCCGCGTAGGCCTTGTGCAGTTTGGCGGTCTCTTTTCCGGGTTTGTCGTCGGGCATTTTTCTCTCTCTGACGTTGGCATTTCTTTCACTCTAGCACACCGGCCCGGAATGTCCCGTCCGCGGCCCCCCCCCCCCAACGTGTCCTTGTCTTTCGGTGTCGGCGCACAAATGTTTAACTGGGGCCGATAACAAGAATACCAGGGAGGAAAAGATGACGGCGTACATGATCGCCCAGGTCGACGTGACCGATCCGGAGAAATTCGAGGCCTACCGCGCGCTGGTGCCCGGCACGCTGGAAAAGTACGGCGGCGAATATATCGTCCGCGGCGGCGAGATGGCGGTGCTGGAGGGCGACATGGCCTATCCGCGCGTCGTCGTCATCCGGTTCCCCGATCTCGATGCCATCAAGCGCTGGCACGCGTCCGAGGAATACGCGATGCCGCTCAAGATGCGCCAGGCGTCGGCCGACAGCGTGCTGATCGGCGTGGAGGGTGTCGATGCCTGATCTCGATAAACTGGGCCAGGAAATCTGGAACGCCCGCAAGGGCGGCACGGTGCTTTCCCGCGACCTCGTCGCCGAGGTCGCCGAACGCAACATGAGCTATAAGGTGCAGGCCGCTGCCGCCGAGGCGTCGGGCCTGACGCGCGTCGGCTGGAAGATCGCCGCGACCAGCGAAATGGCGCAGGAGTTGCTCGGCATGGACGGCCCCTCGATCGGCCCGGTCTTCAAGGAACACCTGTACAAGCCCGGCGACACGCTGGCGGCGCGCACCGAACACGGGTCCGCCATCGAATGCGAGATCGCGTTCCGCATGGGCGCCGACCTGCCGGACGATCACATCGTCTCGTTCGAGGCTCTGCTGGACGCGACGGCGGATGCCTTCATCGCCGTCGAACTGGTCGGCTGCCGCTTCGAGGGCGGTTTCAAGGACGCGGGGATTTCCGTCTGCATCTCGGATTTTTCGTTCAACGCCGGGCTCGTCTGCGGTCCCGACATCCCGGGCTGGATGGACATGTACCTCGCCACCGTCGGCGCCGAGGTCACGGTCAACGGCGGAAAGGGCAACGCCGGCAAGGGCGACGCCGTGCTCGGCAATCCGGCGTTCGCGCTGCAGTGGGCGGCGACCGAGGCCTACACCATCGGCATGCCGCTGAAGAAAGGCGACATCGTTTCGACCGGCACCATGACCGGCGTCACGCCGGTCAAACCGGGCGACGAGGTGATGTGCGACTTCGGCGACCTGGGCCGGATCCCGCTGACTTTCGAAGCGGCCTGACAATCGTTACCCCCTCACTTAATCGTCGCCCCCTCACCTAACCTCTCCCCCTTTCCAGGGGGAGAGGGATTAGTATGCTGTGCGTTGCAACGTGAGTCCCTCTCCACCACGACGGTGGGGGAGAGGACAGGTGAGGGGGAAAAGCGTGGCATGTTCGAATTAAGGACCCATCCATGACCGTCGAGAAAGTCGAGGCGCTGGTGATCGGCGCCGGGCAGGCGGGGATCGCCACCAGCGAACACCTCAGCGCCGAAGGCGTGCCGCACCTGGTGCTGGAGCGTGGCCGGATCGCCGAACGCTGGCGCTCGGCGCGCTGGGACTCGCTGGTCGCCAACGGCCCCGCCTGGCACGACCGCTTCCCGAACATGGCATTCGCGGACATCGACCCGGACGGTTTCGCGCCCAAGGAGATGGTCGCCGATTACTTCGCCGACTACGCCGCCATGATCGAGGCGCCGGTGCGCGAGGGCGTCGAGGTGACGTCGGTGACGCGCAATCCGGACGGCCCCGGCTTCCGCGCCGAGACCTCCGACGGCGTGATCGAGGCGGCCTACGTGGTCGTCGCCACCGGGCCGTTCCAGGTCCCGGTGATCCCGGACGTGATTCCGGACGGCGCGGGCGTCACGCAGCTTCATTCCAACGACTACAAGAATCCCAACCAACTGCCCGAGGGCGCGGTGCTGGTGGTCGGCGCCGGATCGTCGGGGACGCAGATCGCCGACGAACTGTCGCGGTCGGGTCGTACTGTCTATCTGTCGGTCGGGCCGCACGACCGGCCGCCGCGCAGCTACCGCGGCCGCGACTTCGTCTGGTGGCTGGGCGTGCTGGGAAAGTGGGACGCGGAGACCCCGAAGCAAGGCACCGAGCACGTCACCATCGCCGTCTCGGGCGCGCACGGCGGCGAGACCGTCGACTTCCGGCGTCTGGCGGCGAACGGCATGACGCTGGTCGGCCGCACCGAGGGATACAGGGACGGCGTGGTGATGTTCGCGCCGGACCTCGCGGAAAACATCGCTAACGGCGACGCCAACTATCTTTCCGTGCTGGACGAGGCCGACGCCTTCATCGCCCGCAACGACCTCGACCTGCCGGAAGAACCCCGGGCGCGCGAGATCGCGCCCGACCCGGACTGCGTCGCGAACCCGCTCCCGGCACTGAACCTCAGGGACGCCGGCGTCACCACGGTTCTCTGGGCGACCGGCTTCAGGAACGATTTTAGCTGGATGAACGTCGACGCTTTTGACGATATGGGCCGACCGAAGCATCAGCGCGGCGTGGCGGCGGAGCCGGGCGTCTATTTCGTCGGCTTGCCGTGGCTCTCGCAGCGCGGCTCGTCGTTCATCTGGGGGGTGTGGCACGATGCCAAGCACATCTCGGATCACATTGCGATTCAGCGGTCGTACCTCGCCTATCACGACTTCTCGAAGGGGCGGGGACGCTAACCCCTCACCCACGGAACGGGGGAGAGGCTGGGTGAGGGGGTGTTGTGTTACAATGTGCCCATGGCAAAGAAGACGAAAACACCCCCGACCCCGGACAGGATCGTCGAAACCGCGCTGGCGATGGCCGATGAAAGCGGCTGGGACGCGCTGGCCATGCTGGACCTTGCCGGGCGTCTCAAGATCACGCCCGCCGAACTCAATGCCGTGTTCACCGACAAGAACGCGATCGCCGATGCGTGGTTCGGGCGCGCGCTCCGGGCGATGCTCGAACCGCTGCCCAAGGGGCTCGATGACACGGAGGCCCGCGTCCGGCTGGAAGTCCTGATGCTGCGCTGGTTCGACGCGCTGGCGCCGTACCGGACCGTCACCGCCGAGATGCTGGGGGCCAAGATGTGGGTCTTCCATCCGCACCACTGGATGCCGATGATCTTCGATCTGTCGCGCCTCGTGCAGTGGTGGCGCGACGCGGCGGGCATGACCGCCATGGGCCGCCGCCGCCAGATCGAGGAGGTGACGATGACACTGATCTTCCTCGCCACGCTCAGGGTCTGGTGCCGCGACGACAGCGAGGACCGGGAGCGCACCCGCGCGTTCCTCGCCCGCCGTCTCCGCAACCCGCTGTTCGGGTAGGGGGTAAGCCCCGTTACGCCCCCGGCTGGGCGTTGGCGAAGAACGCCTGGTTGCCGAGAATCTGGTACTCGTTGATCAGGCCCTGGCCCTGCTTGCTGAGGACCCAGTCGATGAAGGCCTGGCCGAGCTCGACCTTCACGTGCTCATGCTTCTTCGGGTTCACCAGGATGATGCCGTACTGGTTGAACAGCACCGGGTCGCCCTCGACGAGGATTTCCAGATCGCCCTTGTTCTTGAACTTGAGCCAGGTGGCGCGATCGGTCAGCGAATAGGCGTTCATGCCCGACGCCACGTTCAGCGTCGCGCCCATCCCCGACCCGGTGGCGCTGTACCACTTGTTCCCGGCACCCGTCGGATCGACACCGGCACCTTTCCAGAGCTCGAGCTCCTTCTTGTTGGTGCCCGAGTTGTCGCCGCGCGATGCGAACGGTGAATCGCTGGCGGCGATCTTCTTGAGCGCCTCGCCCGCTTTCTTCATGCCCTTGATGCCGGCCGGGTCGGATTTCGGACCGACCATGACGAAGTCGTTGTACATCACGTCGGACCGCTTCACGCCGTAGCCTTCGGCGACGAACTTCTCTTCCGACGGCTTGTGGTGGACAAAGAGAACATCGGCGTCGCCGTTCTGTGCCAGCTTGATGGCCTTGCCGGTGCCGACGGCAACGACGCGGACCTCGATGCCGGTCTTCTCGGTGAACTTGGGCAGCAGGAAGTCGAACAGGCCGGAGTTGGCCGTCGACGTCGTCGAGGCGACGGTGATGAACTTGCCATCAGCTTGCGCGCCTGGGGCGTTCGCCGTGCCCAGCGAAAGCGCCAGGATGGCGGCGATGAATAGTGTCTTGAACTTGAACATGTGAAATCTCCCTGGTTGTTCGTCGTTCGGTTTTTTGGCGGTTACCACCTCAACTCGCCCTTGAGGAACGCGGCGGCCTCGCCGCTGCGGGGTGAGTTGAAGAATTCACCGGCGGGCGTCTTTTCCATGAGCCTGCCTGCGTAGATGAACAGCACCTCGTCGGCGAGGCGTCTGGCCTGCGCGAGGTCGTGCGTCGTCATGACGATGCGCGTGCCCTCTGCGTGCATTGTGTCGATGATGTTCTCGATGGCGTGTGTCGCCGCCGGGTCGAGGCTTGCCGTCGGCTCGTCGAGGAACAGCACCTGCGGCTTCGTCGCCCAGGCACGGGCCAGCGCCAGTTTCTGCTGCTCGCCGCCGGACAGATGCCGGGCCGGAGATTTGGCGAAGCGGCCGAGGCCGGTGCGGCTCAGCACGTCGGCGATGATGTCGGGGCGTTCGCGTCGCGGCACGTCGTGCAGCTTCAGGGCATAGTCGATGTTCTGCGCCACCGTGCGCCTGAGCAGTACGGGGCGCTGGAATACCATCGCCTGGCGCTTGAGCGGATCCTCGCCCGGCGCCGCGCCCTGCCACACCACGCGGCCGGCGCTCGGCGCCAGGAGGCCGTGGCAGAGCCGGAGCGTGATCGACTTGCCGGCGCCGTTGG
This sequence comes from Rhodospirillales bacterium, assembly GCA_051117645.1. Lineage (GTDB taxonomy): Bacteria > Pseudomonadota > Alphaproteobacteria > Rhodospirillales > Casp-alpha2 > UBA4479. The sequence goes on along the minus strand of JBNPEI010000005.1, from coordinate 155,161 downwards.
GGCCGAGGATAACGGTGCGCGGACCGGCCTCAAGCTCGAAGGCGAGACCCTCGACGAGGCGCTTGCCGCCGGCGTCGAAGGCGGCGTTCTCGACCCGGAGCGGCAGGATCGACCCGCGTGCCGCTGGGCTCATGCGGGCGGCCGTGTCCGGCGCGGCGGTGCTCGTCATGGCGTCGTTCATGTCCACGCCGCCTCGGCGCGCTGCTTGACGGTGTAGGTGGCGGCGTTGATGGCGAGCGACAGCGAGATCAGCACGATGCCAAGGCCGAGGGCGAGGGCGAGGTCGCCCTTGGAAACCTCGAGCGCGATCGCCGTCGTCATGACACGGGTCACGTGATCGATGTTGCCGCCGACGATCATCACCGCGCCGACCTCCGCCGAGGCGCGGCCGAAGCCGGCGAGCACGGCGGTCACCAGCGTGAAGCGCGCGTCATACAAAAGTGCGGGGATGGCGCTCAAGGGCCCCGCGCCCATGGAGCGCATCTGTTCGGAGTACTCGACCCACAGGTCGGCGACGACCTGTCTGGTGAGCGCGGCGACGATCGGCGTCACCAGGATCGCCTGGGCGACGATCATCGCCGTCGGCGTGAACAGCAGGCCGAGCACGCCGAGCGGGCCGGCACGCGACAGCATCAGATAGACGACGAGACCGACGACGACCGGCGGCAGCCCCATCAGCGCGTTGAGAAACACGACCAGCGCGTTGCGTCCGGGAAACCTGAACAGCGCCAGCGCGGCGCCGACGGGCAGGCCGACGACGACGGCAAGCGCGACGGCGGTTAACGACACGCGGAGCGACAGCCCGACGATCTCGATCAGGTTGTGATCGAACGTAACCAAAAGATGCAGCGCTGTCGCGAAGGCTTCGGAAATGTCGGTCATGTGTCCCTGCCCAAGCCCCTGTTTCGGGGTGCCGGCGCGCCGTTTGCGCGACCGGACAAAATCGGTGCTTTTCGCGCCTGAATTCGTTAACGCGGAAGTCTAATTCCGGAAAATATGCATATCAATGCATAAATATGCAGGATTATCGGGTGCAATCACGAGACCGTGTCTCTGTAACGGTAATCATCGCTTGAAATCGGACCCCTTGCCCAAGATGATCGCGGCACCAAATAAGAACCGGATGGTGGTGTTTGGCATGCCAACCCGGCGCATACGGGAGGAGAGATTTCGGTGACCCGTCCAAGTGACGACGCCCCCTCTAAGGACGACTATCTGATCCGGCCCGACCCGGCCGATCCGAAGCTGACCGAGCGTGTCTCGGGCATCGACCAGGACGGCAACGCCGTGGCGACGTCGGTCACCGTGGAACGCCCGCTGACGCTGTTTCTCAACGGCCGCGAGGTGGTCACCATGATGACCATCTGCGATCATCCGCAGATGCTCGCGGTCGGTTATCTGCTGAACCAGAACATGCTGCACCACGACGACGAGGTGACCGGAATCGACTACGACGAGGAGATCGAGACCGTCGTCGTCCGCACCGCCCGCGAGACCGACTACGAGGAAAAACTGAAGAAAAAGACCCTCACGTCCGGCTGCGCCCAGGGCACCGTCTTCGGCGACGTGATGGAAAAGTTCGAGACCGCCGAACTCAACAGGAACGCGATCCTGAAAACGTCCTGGCTCTATGCTTTGACGAAGAAAATCAACACCACGCCGAGCCTCTACCTGGAGGCCGGCGCGATCCACGGCTGCGTCCTCTGTCACGAGGACAAGCCCTTGATTTACATGGAGGATGTCGGCCGCCACAACGCCGTCGACAAGATCGCCGGGTACATGTTCCTGAACGGGATCACGGGCGAGGACAAGATCTTCTACACCACCGGTCGGCTGACCTCCGAGATGGTCATCAAGACCGTGCAGATGGGCATCCCGATCCTCTGTTCGCGCTCCGGCTTCACCGCCTGGGGCGTCGAACTGGCACGCCAGGTCGGCCTGACGCTGATCGGCCGCGCCCGCGGCAAGCGTTTCATGGCGCTGGCCGGCGAGGACCGCATCGAGTTCGACATCGACGCGGCCGAGGTCGAGGACGAACCCCGGGGCGTAAACCGCAAGGGAGCGGCGGCGGAATGAGCGACGCGAAACCGATCGTCGGCGTGCTGCTCGCGGGCGGGCTGGCGCGCCGCATGGGCGGCGGCGACAAGCCGCTCCGGGAACTCGGCGGCAAGCCGATCCTGCAGCACGTCATCGACCGGGCGAAGCCGCAGGTGCATCACCTGATCCTCAACGCCAACGGCGATCCGGGACGTTTCGCAACGTACAGCCTGCCGGTCGTTGCCGACGTCATCGACGGGCACCAGGGGCCCCTCGCCGGGATCCTGACGGCGCTCGACTGGGCCGCCGAGAACGTGCCCGAGGCGGAACATGTGGTGAGTTTCGCGACCGACGCGCCGTTCCTGCCGCGCGACCTTGTGGCGCGCCTGTTGGCGGCGGTCAGCACCGAAGACGTGCCGCTCGCCTGTGCCATCACCGGCGACCGCACCCATCCCGTCTTCGGCATCTGGCCGGTCGCGCTCAGGGACGACCTGCGCCGGGCTATGCTTGAGGAAGAGATGCGCAAGATCGACACGTGGACCGCGCGCATCGGCATCGTCCACGTGCCGTTCGAGACCGAGCCCGTCGATCCGTTCTTCAACGTCAACCGCCCGGAAAACCTGGAGGAAGCGGAAACCCTGCTCGAGACGGAGAAGGCCGCGCGCCCCGACATTCACGAGAAGATCGACCTCGGCGTCGTGATCGAACGGCGCGACAGCGACAACCGCTGGGCCGACTATTCGTATCAGCCGGTCGCCGTGTTCCAGGGCGCGCCGCCCAAGGACCCGCACGCCGATTGGACGATGCTGCGCGAGGGCGAAGGTTGGGCACACTTCCATGCCGCGACGATGCCGCTCGAGTTGTTCCGGGGCGAGACGGAAGGTTATCGGGTTAATCTTTCCAACGAACCGCCGCACATCTACATCGTGCTGTCGCCGGGCGAGGAGGCGGACGATCCGGAGATGCTCGTGCACTTGGTGACGGCGTGCCCGTTCGAGGCCGAGAGCTATACCGAGGACAGCGATCAGATGGTCGAAGGGGTCGTCATGCCGCCGGAAGTCGCGGCCTGGATCAAGGAATTCTGCGATACCCACCACAAGGACGTGCCGTTCAAGAAACGCAAACGCAAGTCCTACGATCCGCGCAAGGGAGACTTCCGTCAGGATCGGCGCCGCGGAGGCGACTATGGCTGAAAACCGCCTGAGCCGCTGGTCTCGCCTGAAAAGCAAAGGCGGTGCCGACGACCGCGAGGAGCGATACGTCGCCGAGGAACAGACGCGTACCCGAACGGCCGCCGCCGAGCCGGCCGACGAGTTCGCGTCGCTGCCGGGCGGCAGGCAGGTGCGCAATTTCGTGCCCGCCATGGCGCCGCTTGCGCCCGAGGCGGAGGACGACGACGATCGCTTCACGCGCGGCGTCGGCCACGCTGAGCCCGAGTCCGAAGACAACGGCGCCGAGACCGCTGAAGCGGACCCGACCGAGGCGGAAGTCCGGGAGGCCGCGCTGCAAGCCGGGTTCGCGGAACTGCCCGAGGACGACGAGGACCTGTTCGCCGGTATCGACGAGGAGGAACTGACCGACGAACAGCGCGAAATCGTTGCCGAACTGCCGCCGCTCGATTCCCTCGACGAGAACTCCGATTTCACGGCCTTCATGCGTGACGGCGTGCCGGAGTTCCTCAAGCGCCGTGCGCTGCGCGTGCTGTGGCGGGTGAATCCGTTCTTCAATTTCCGCGACGGCCTCAACGACTACGACGAGGATTTCAATATCGTCCACAAGGTCATTGACGAGCTGGTGGGAAATTACAAGGTCGGCCGCGGCTACCTGAGCGACCAGGAATTGCGCGACATGACGCCCGAGGGGGCGCGCCGCGCGTTCGGCGACGGGGAAGACGAGGAGGCCGGCGACGCGGCCGAACACGCCGCCGAAGAGGCCCCCGAACACGCTGAAAAGGCAAAAGAAACGGTGGAAACCGCTGATTCCGAAGCAGCGCAGGAGAGTGACGATACGGGTGAAGGCGAGGACGATCCGGAGCTATAACCACACGAAAGTTATGGCAATAAGCATCTGAAATTACGCGCTTTTTTCGCAGGTGCACAATGCGAAATTCCGGAGAATCCGGTTGACACCAACTGGCATGCCACGGGATAATAAACGGGTAAGGGTGAAGTGGCGTTAACAGCGTCAAACGTACGATTGCCAGGCGTTTCACCAAACGAGAAAAGCCTCGAAATTCGGGATTTCTGAATTTTAAGAGCGCTGAGATTGGGAAGCACCGAGGGAGAGAAAGTGGCCGAGTCCACGACCATCGATTATCAAGCTGCTTCGAATACCGGTACCGACGCGCCATCGGACGACCTGATGCGCGCCAATTTCTATGGGCTGCTGGCGCGGGTGCTGGCCAAGCCGATGGACGAGGAAACCCTCGAAACCATGCGCGGGCTGGCCGAGCATGACGACAGCTCGCCGCTCGGCGAAGCGATCGCGTCGTTCGGCAAACTGTGCGCCCGCACGCCGCGCGCCAAGGCCGAGGAAGAATTCACCGAACTGTTTTACGGGGTCGGCGCCGGCGGCGAGGTTTCGCCCTATGCGTCGCTCTACATCACCGGGCTCGTTTACGACAAGCCGCTCGCCGAATTGCGCGGCGACATGGCGCGGCTGGGAATCGCCGCGGCTGATAGTCTGGGCGAGCCGGAAGATCACATCGCCAGCCTCTGCGAGATGATGCACGGCCTTCTGACCGGCGCCCTGGGCGGCGACGCGGGGCCGGCCGAGGCGAAGATGTTTTTCGACAAGCACCTGGCCCCCTGGGCCGGGCGGATGTTCAAGGACCTCGAAGGAGCGCAGTCCGCTGCGCTTTATATGCCGGTGGGCACCATCGGCCGCTTGTTCGTGGAGATCGAGCGCGAGGCCTACGAGATGGCGGCCTGAGCCGCCTGGGAGTTGGCGGGCGGACCTTCGGGAGACGGAGGTCCGGATCGCCGTAAGACGGAACGTTCCGCACTTGCCGTTTGGGAGTGTGGGTCGGGTCCAGAAGTAAAGTGGCCATGGTGGCCAACACAAAGTGACCAGTGATGGTCAACACGTACGTGTCAACAATTGGGAGACAGCAATGAAAAGGACCGAAAAATCGGACACGCTGGCCCGCCGTGATTTTCTGAAAGGAGCAGGTGTTGCCGGTGCAGCCGGTATCGCCACGGCCGCTCTTTCCGGGAAAGAGGCGCAAGCCGCGTTGCCTGAGACCCGCAAGGTTAGCGGTTATCGGGAAACCGAACATGTCATGAAGTATTACGAGCTCAGCCGTTTCTAGGCTGCGCCACGTACTGACGTTTAACCAAAGGTCAAAATTGGGAGATATTTAAATGCTCACCAAGAAGAGCAACGGGGTTGCGGGACGCCCCCGTTTGACAAAGGCGTTAGCCGGCGTCATTGGCGGTTCGATGGACCGCCGGACCTTCCTGAAACGCTCAGGGGTGACCGCCGGCGGTATTGCGCTGGCCTCGGCCCTGCCGGCCGGGATGGTCAAGAAAGCCGAAGCGGCATCCGCCGCCGGCAATATCCAACAAATCAAGTCTGTCTGTACGCACTGTTCCGTCGGCTGCACGGTTATTGCCGAGGTTTCGAACGGTGCGTGGGTCGGCCAGGAGCCTGGTTTCGACAGCCCGCTGAACCTGGGTGCGCATTGCGCCAAGGGTGCTTCGGTGCGTCACCACGCGCATGGCGATCGCCGCCTCAAGTATCCGATGAAGTTGTCGGGCGGCAAATGGCAGAAGATCAGCTGGGACGACGCCATTAACGAGATCGGCGACAAGATGCTGGAGATCCGCAAGACCTCCGGTCCTGACTCGGTGTACTGGCTCGGCTCCGCCAAGTTCAACAACGAGCAGTCGTACCTGTTCCGTAAGTTCTACGCGTTCTGGGGCTCCAACAACGGGGACCACCAGGCCCGTATCTGTCACTCCACCACGGTCGCCGGTGTTGCCAACACCTGGGGCTACGGTGCGATGACGAACAGCTACAACGACATGCACAACTCGAAGCTGATGTTCCTCATCGGGTCCAACCCGGCCGAGGCGCATCCGGTCGCCGTGCAGCACATTCTGAAGGCGAAAGAGCAGAACAATGCCTCGCTGATCGTGTGCGACCCGCGTTTCACGCGGACGGCGGCCCATGCCGACGAGTTCGTCCGGTTCCGCCCGGGCACCGATGTCGCGCTGATCTGGGGTATCCTGTACCACATCTTCGAAAACGGATGGGAAGACAAGGAATACATCAAGCAGCGTGTCTGGGGCATGGAGCAGATCCGCGAAGAGGTGAAGAAGTGGACGCCCGAAGAGACCGAGCGTGTGACTGGGGTTCCCGGTGCGCAGCTCCGTCGCGTCGCGCGGACCATGGCCAACAACCGTCCGGGCACGCTTGTCTGGTGCATGGGTGGCACGCAGCACACCAACGGTAACAACAACACCCGCGCCTACTGCGTCCTGCAGCTCGCGCTGGGCAACATTGGGACCCAGGGTGGCGGTGCGAACATCTTCCGCGGTCACGACAACGTGCAGGGTGCGACCGATTTCTGCATTCTGTCGCACTCGCTGCCGGGTTACTACGGTCTCGCCAAGGGATCGTGGAAGCACTGGGCCCGTGTCTGGGATGTCGACTACGAGTTCCTCGCCGGTCAATTCGACGAAGAAAAGATGATGAACTCGAAGGGCATTCCGGTGTCGCGCTGGATCGACGGCGTCCTCGAAGACAAGGCCAATATGGACCAGAAGGACAACCTTCGGGCCATGGTCTACTGGGGCCACGCGGTCAACTCGCAGACCCGCCTGCCGGAAATGAAGAAAGCGATGGAGAAACTGGATCTGATGGTCGTCATCGATCCGGTGCCGACGTTCGCTTCGGTCATTCCGGATCGTCAGGACGGCATCTATGTCCTGCCGGCGGCGACGCAGTTCGAAACCCGCGGCTCCGTGACGGCGTCGAACCGCTCGCTGCAGTGGCGCGACAAGGTCATCGAACCGGTGTTCGAAGCCCGCACCGATCAGGAAATCATGGCGATGTTCGCGAAGAAGTTCGGCTGGGCCGACAAGTTCTTCAAGAACATCAAAATGGACAAGATCGCCGAAGGCCGCGAAGAGCCGAACATGGAAGACACCACCCGCGAATACAACAAGGGTATGTGGACCATCGGCTACACCGGTCAGTCGCCGGAGCGTCTGAAGAAGCACATGGCGAACCAGGCGACCTTCGACCGCACGACCCTTCGTGCGAATGGTGGTCCGGCAAACGGCGACTATTACGGTCTGCCGTGGCCGTGCTGGGGCACCGCCGAACTGAACCACCCGGGGACGCCGGTTCTCTACGATCCGTCGAAGCCGGTTGCCGAAGGCGGCCTCAACTTCCGCGCCCGTTTCGGTGTGGAACGCAATGGCTCCAACCTGCTTGCCGAGGGCTCCTACCCGGTGGGGAACGAGCTCAAGGACGGTCACCCCGAGTTCACCATGGCCATGCTCAAGAAGCTTGGCTGGGACAAGGACCTGACCGACGACGAGCGTGCGACGATCGAAAAGATCGCCGGCGACAAGACGAACTGGAAGACCGACCTTTCCGGCGGTATCCAGCGCGTCGCCATCAAGCACGGTTGTGCGCCGTTCGGTAACGCCAAGGCGCGTACCGTGGTGTGGACGTTCCCGGATCCGGTGCCGCTGCACCGCGAGCCGTTGTACACGCCGCGTCGCGACCTCCTGCCGAAGTACGAAACGTATTCGGACCGTCAGATGTACCGTCTGCCGACCAAGTACGCGTCGATCCAGAAGCAGGACTTCTCCAAGGACTTCCCGACCATTCTGACGTCGGGCCGTCTCGTGGAGTATGAAGGTGGCGGTGACGAGTCCCGGGCCAACCCGTGGCTGGCTGAACTGCAGCAGGACATGTTCTGCGAAATCAACCCGATCGATGCCAATAACAACGGCATCAAGGACGGTGCCATGATGTGGGTCGAAAGCCCCGAAGGCGGCCGTGCCAAGGTCAAGGCGCTCGTGACCGAGCGTGTTGCGCCTGGGGTTGTGTTCATGCCGTTCCACTTCGGTGGGCACTGGATGGGTGAGTCGCTCCGGAACAAGTATCCGGAAGGCGCCGATCCGTATGTGCTGGGCGAAGCGTCCAACATGTGCGGCACCTACGGCTATGACTCGGTGACCAACATGCAGGAAACCAAAGTCACGCTCTGCCGCGTGAAAACGGCCTGAGCGAGATAGGGAGACACAGAAATGGCTAGAATGAAGTTCCTGTGTGACGCAGAACGCTGCATTGAGTGCAACGCCTGCGTCACCGCGTGCAAAAACGAGCACGAGGTTCCCTGGGGTATTAACCGCCGGCGCGTCGTCACGATCAACGACGGCAAGCCGGGCGAGCGCTCCATCTCGGTGGCGTGCATGCATTGCTCGGATGCGCCGTGTATCGCGGTGTGCCCGGTGGACTGCATCTACGAAACCGAAGAAGGTGTGGTGCTCCACTCCAAGGACTTGTGCATCGGCTGTGGTTATTGCTTCTACGCGTGCCCGTTCGGCGCGCCGCAGTATCCGCAGGCCGGCAACTTCGGCTCACGGGGCAAGATGGACAAATGTACCTTCTGCGCCGGTGGTCCGGAGGACAACAACTCCACGGCCGAATTCCAGAAATACGGCCGCAACCGTCTCGCGGAGGGCAAGCTGCCGATCTGCGCCGAGATGTGCTCGACCAAGGCACTGCTCGGTGGGGATGGCAACGTAATCTCCAACATCTATCGCGAGCGGATCGTGTCCCGTGGCTTCGGCTCGGGCGCGTGGGGTTGGGGTACGGCCTACGAGCTGAAGGCCGGCTCCTGACCTATCGGTCTGACTAAAGGGAAGGCGGCGGCATCTCTTAGGTGGGGTGCCGCCCCTCCTTTAGTTTCCGATGGATTCCGGCCGGCTGTGCCGGAGTCGAGAGAACAAGGAACGACGATGTTCGACAAAAGATTTCTGAAAACCTTAGGCGTCGTGAGTTTTGCGCTTGTCGTGCTGGCCGGGTGCCGCCCGGAAGAGCAGGGCAGACCGCTGCACTACGAACCGGGCGTCTATCCGGGCAAGAAGCCGGCCTCGTCCCTGGGCCAGGATGACCTGGCGCAACTGCGTCAAAGGGCGGTGGAGCAGGGGGGGATTCCTGCAGGCGGTACTGCGTCCGGCGGCGGGCCGACCCGAGGCAACAGTGTGCGCCCGCCGGTCGTCGACACTGAAGCGGACAAACTGCTTCAGGATCGCAACAAACTGCAAAGCGGCAACTGACCCGGCGCATGCACGGGCGGAATTCGGAGTGATCGAAATGACGAAGACGATGCAATTTTTCCGGTCCGGGGCCGTCGCGGTGGTGTTTGCCGCGCTGATCGGTTTCGGGGCCATGACCATGAACGCCGGCGTCGCACTGATCGCCGATGAACCGGCTATGGCGCAACAACAGGGCGAGGTCCCGGGCGGCGCGCTCGGCAATATGTCGGACGCCCAGATGTGGCGCGCCATCAAGGGCGGCATCACGGGCACCGTAACGATACCGGACCAGAAGGCCGGGCAGATGGTGCAGGCCAACGGCGACGCCTGGCGCGCCTTCAAGAACGGCCCGCTCAGCACCTACGGGGCCTGGAGCATGCTCGGGATCATCGTGCTGCTGGTGATCTTTTTTGCGGTCCGCGGCCGCATCAAGATCGAACACGGCCTCGACCCGCAGGGCCGCACCATCGAACGTTTCAATGCGCTCGAACGTGCCGTGCACTGGCTGACGGCGACCAGCTTCATCGTGCTGGCGCTGACCGGGCTCAACGTGCTCTACGGGCGGTATTTTCTGAAACCGGTGATCGGCGCCGACGCGTTCGCGGCGATTACCTACTACGGCAAGCTCGCACACAACTACATCGCTTTCGCCTTCATGCTCGGTATCGCGCTGATGTTCGTGCTCTGGGTACGCTACAACATTCCCAAGATGCGTGACCTGAAATGGCTGGCCATCGGCGGCGGCCTGTTCTCGAAAGGCGTGCATCCGGAAGCCGGACGCTTCAATGCGGGGCAGAAGATCATCTTCTGGGCGGTGATCCTCGGCGGCTTCTCGCTGTCGCTGTCGGGTGTCGCCCTGATGTGGCCGTTCGAGGTGCAGCCGTGGGCCGGCACCTTCGCATTCATCAACGTCTTCGGCTTCGACCTGCCGACGCAATTGAACTCGCTCGAGGAAACCCAGCTTTCGGTGCTGTGGCACTCGGCGGTGGCGCTGGTGATGATCGTCGTCATCATCGCGCACATCTACATCGGCTCGGTCGGCATGGAAGGCGCCTTCGACGCCGTCGGCGACGGCCAGGTCGATCTCAACTGGGCCAAGGAGCACCATTCGCTCTGGGTCGAGGAAGAGATGCAGAAGGGGAGCTCGGGGCAGCAACAGCCTGCCGAGTAACCTTCATACCGGTCAAGCGAAAGGGCGGTGCCGCGGCACCGCCCTTTTTCGTTTCTGTATTCCCGGAATGTCGCTGCGGACTTAATGCAGGCGTGCGTTCGGCGTTGAGAACTTTTCCCCCGCCGTCGGGTTCATGTTGTTGAGCACTGCACCGGCCGCGATCGCGATGACGATGGCGGCGAGCCCGCCGATAAGTACTGACTTCATGAAAATCACCATTTCCTGTTTACGGCACTCCCCATGCCGCGTCCCGATAATGTAAACGAAATTTGTTGGATATCAAGGAGTTGCTCCGCGAACGGCGCCGGATGCCTGTTTCAGGCAGGGCTGGCAACACCGTCAATGCCGCGCTAGGGTTGAATTTGCGCGCCACACCGGGGGAGCCTTCATGACCGAGAGAGACAGCGACAGCGAAGCCGCCGCCGAAATGGTCGATGCGCTCGGCATCGACGGGTTCGTCCGTCACATGGCGGATTTGCAGACCTCGCTTGAGAAGGTCGCCGAGGGCATCGAGATTCTCGGCGGCAACGCCCAGCGCCAGAGCCGCGATACGGAGAATCTGGCGGCGCATATCCTCGCCATCGAAGCCGTGCTGACCGTCATTCTCCGGCAAATCCCGGTCAACGTCGCCGAGGTCCGCACCGAGGCGGAACGCCGCGCCCGCAACGCCGGATCGGCGGAGACCGGCAACAAGAACCTGGTGTCGTCGCTGGCCGAAGACATCGTCAGACGTGCCGACGACTAGCATTCCCGGGCTTCCTTTTTGCGGTCTTGGCCTCGTTCCTATCCATGCTATCGTGTCGCCGGGAAACGGGTTCGGCGGACGGTCAGCGACGCGGAGTAATTATCCATGAGTGAACAGTTACGCCTCAGCCAGCTCGTTTGTTCCAGGCTGTGCCACGATCTCGTCGGGGCCGCGGGTGCGGTCAACGCCGGGCTCGAAATCCTCGCCGAAATGGGGGCGCTCGACGACAGCGCCATGGATCTGGCCGTCAAGAGCGGCAAGGAAGTGACCCGCCGGCTGGCGTTCTACCGGGTCGCTTTCGGCGCCGGCGGCGCCGGCAAGGGCGGGGCAGAGGTGCCGGTGCTGCGGGGGCTCGCCCTGGATTTTCTCGAGGGCTCCAGCACGACGCTCGACTGGCCGGACTTCGGCGACGGCGTCCGCGAGATCGACCCGGTGATGGGCAAACTGTTGCTGAACCTTATTTTGATCGCGACCGAATGCCTGCCGCGCGGCGGCACGGTCAGCGTGCAGATCGCCGAGGTCGAAGGAGGCGTCGGCCTCGCCGTTGCCGCGGCGGGCGACGACGCGGGCCTGCGCGAGGACCTGGCCAACGGCCTGACACCGGGCAAGACGGTGACGTCCATGGACAGCCGGTCCATCCACAGCTACCTGACCCAGCTTCTGGTGCTGGAATCGGGCTGCGAGCTTGAAGTCGCCGCGGACGACGACCAGGTCCGGTTCGCGGCGCTGTCGGGCCAGAATTGAACACCTACCGCAGGCATGCACGAGAGATGAAACGTTGTCTGATCGTCGACGATTCCAAGGTCATCCGTATGGTGGCCCGCAAAATCATCCAGGAAATCGGCCTCGATACCGAAGAAGCGGGCGATGGTTACGAGGCCCTGGAATCGTGTGAAAAATCCATGCCGGAGGCGATCCTGCTGGACTGGAAGATGCCGGGCATGAACGGCATCGATTTCATCAGGGCGGTCCGGGGCAAAAGCGGCGGCGATCAGCCGGTGATCATCTTTTGCACGACTGACGAAGACGCCGCGCATATCGATGAAGCGCTCGCCGCCGGCGCCAGCGATTATCTGATGAAGCCCTATGACGGCGAGAGCCTGCTCGGCAAATTCACGCAGATGGGTCTCGTCTAGGAAAACCCGGACAAAGAAAAGGGCCGGTCGAACCGGCCCCTGATCTTGTTGTACGGTAACGCTCAGGCGGAGGCGGTCTGTACTTCCGGCACGGTCTCCGGGTCGCGGAGCACGTAGCCCCGGCCCCACACCGTTTCGATGTAGTGATCGCCGCCGGTGGCGTCCGCCAGTTTCTTGCGAAGCTTGCAGATGAAGACATCGATGATCTTCAGTTCTGGCTCGTCCATGCCGCCGTAGAGATGGTTCAGGAACATCTCCTTGGTCAGCGTCGTGCCCTTGCGCAGGCTGAGAAGCTCGAGGATGCCGTATTCCTTGCCGGTCAGGTGAACGGGCTGGCCGTCGACCTCGACCATGTGGGTGTCGAGGTTGACCGACATCTGGCCCGTATGGATGACCGAATGGGAATGACCGGCGGAACGCCGGACGATGGCTTGCACGCGGGCCATCAGTTCCGGTTTGTCGAACGGCTTGGTCAGGTAGTCGTCGGCGCCGATGCCGAGCCCCTTGACCTTCATTTCCGATTCCGTGAGGCCCGACAGGATCAGGACCGGTGTCTGCACCCGCGAATCGCGGAGCCTGCGCAGAACCTCCAGGCCGTCCATGTCCGGCAGCATCAGATCGAGAATGATGATGTCGTACTCGTAAAGCTTGCCGATCTCCAGGCCGTCCTCGCCGAGATCGGTGGCATCCACGACCATGCCGGCGGTCTCGAGCATCAGCTTGACCGTCGCCTGTGTCGTCGGATCGTCTTCAACCAATAGAACGCGCATTTTTCCCCTCCGGGTCGCCCAAAACGCTGCGAATCGATACCTGTTAACCATATTACCATTTGCGGAGTCTGCGCCAAACCCTTTACGGGTCTTTTTGTTAACCTTTATGAATCGGGTACGGAAATCCTCAGATTTCCGCCGTTTTCGGCGGGTATCTCGACGATCCGTATGGGAATCCCGTAAACGCCGGAAAGATTTCCGGCGTTCAAAACCTGCTCATTCGGGCCGTTGGCGCGTACCTGGCCGTCGGCCATCAAGACCGCCCTGTCGGCGAAACGAAGCGCGTGATCCGGGTTGTGCGACGAGATAATGACCGTGCGTCCGGCGTCGGCCAATGCCCGGGCGCGCAACATCACCCGGTGCTGGTTGGCGTAATCCAGGTTGGCGGTGGGCTCGTCCATGACCAGCACCGGCGCGGCCTGCGCGAGTGCCCGGGCGATCAGCACGAGCTGCCGCTGGCCGCCGCTGATGGCGGTAAAGGAGCGGGCCGCGAATTCGCTCAGGCCCACCTCGTCGAGCGCCGCTTCGGCGGCCTCCCAGTCCTTGGCACCGGGTCGTTCGAAGGTACCCAGGTAGGGCGCGCGCCCCATCAGCACAACGTCGATGACGCTGAACGGGAAATAACCCTGCGCCACCTGCGGCACATAGGCGATGCGCCTGGCGACCTCGTTCCGCGAGAGCGTGCCGAGTTCGTCGCCGCCGAGCATGACGCGGCCGCCCTGTGCGCTCAGCAGGCCGAGCATGGTGCGGAACAGCGTCGTCTTGCCGCAGCCGTTCGGGCCCAGCAGCATGGTGACCTTGCCGGCGGCGATCTCGATATCCAGGTCGCGGCCGATGGGATTACCGGGATAGCCGATGCCGAGGCCGTGCGTCGCCAGCGCTACTGCCATGATTTCCTCGCCCGGGCCAGGATCCACAGGAAAAGCGGTGCGCCGATGAACGCGTTGAGGATGCCGATCGGGATCTCGATCCCGGCGAGGCTGCGCGCCAGCGTATCGACGATCAGGACGTACGCGGCGCCGATCAGGAACGTCGCCGGCAGCAGCCGGGTGAACTCCGGGCCGACCAGGAACCGCGCCATGTGCGGGATGATCAGGCCGACCCAGCCGACGGTGCCGGAAATCGCCACCACGGACGACGTCATCAGGGTCGCCGAAACGACCAGTAGCACGCGGAGTTTTCCCGTATCGACGCCGAGGGCGCGTGCCTCGTCCTCGCCCAGCGACATCAGGTTGACGCGCCAGCGCAGCAGGAACAGCGGTATGATGCCGATCAGCACCGCGGGCCAGGCCCCCATCAGGTCGTCGAAGGTGATCCCGGCGAGGCTGCCCATCAGCCAGAACGTGATCGCCGGCAACTGGTCATAAGGATCGGCGAGATAGGTCAGGACCGAAATGCCGGCGCCCATGACCGCGCCGATGACGACGCCCGCCAGCACCAGCACCAGGATCGGGTCGTGCGCGCCGCGTACCAGCCTGGCCATGGCATAGACGATGGCGACCGCCGTCAGCCCGAACACGAAGGCGAAGAGCTGGATCATCGGCACCGGCAGCGACAGGAAGATGGCGCACACCGCGCCCAGCCCGGCACCGGCGGAAACGCCCAGAATATCCGGCGCGACGAGGGGGTTGCGGAACACGGTCTGATAGGTGGCGCCCGACGCGGCGAGGGCGAGCCCGACCAGCAGTGCCGCGGCCAGCCTGGGCAGGCGGATGTCGAGAACCACGGTCGCCGCGGTGTCGCCCGCTGCCGCGGTGCCGCTCAGCCCCTGCCAGAGCGCCGTCACCACGTCGCCGACGCTCAGCGGGTACTGGCCGATGGTTGCGGTGATACAGAACAGCACGGCCAGCCCGCAGAGCCCGGCGGCGAACCATGTGCCGGCACCGCGCCTGGCGATACGCGCGCCCGTGCTCACCTGGAGCGGCCCGTGCCCGGCCGGGTGCCGGGCGAGAGGACGGTTTCAAGCTGCGCATCGGTCAGGTCCAGATGATAGAAGGTCTTGTAGAAACGCCGGGTTTCCCGTTCCAGGTCGTCGCCGAAGGTGTCCGGGTAAAGGACCGCCAGCAACCAGTGCAGGCCCATCAGCCGGTTCGCCGACGGCGGGCGGTCGAACCAGCCGAACGGCAGCGTCGGCGAGAGGTACACCTTCCCGGCCTTGACCGCTTCGAGGTTCGACCACACCGGATGATCCCAGATCAGGTCGTAGAAATTGGGGTCCGTGGTGAGAATCACTTCCGGTTTCCAGGCCAGGATCTGTTCCAGCGAGACCGAGGCGAGGTTGCCGCTGCTGGCGGTATCCTCGGCGACGTTGACGGCGCCCGCGTATTTCAGGAGTTCGATGTTGATGGCATTGCCGACCCCGGTTTGCAGGCCGTCGGCGCCGCGCCCGTAATAAACTCGGGGCGCCTTGGAAAGCGGCACCGTGGCGCGGGCGGCGGCGAGCTTCTCCATGATGCGCTCGGCCTCGCGGGCCTTGGGCTCGAGCTCCTTTTCGCGGTCGATCAGCGTGCCGACGGTGCGGATCGCGGCGGGAATGTTCTCGAACGTGCCGTCGACCAGGGCGTAGGGAATGCCGGTCTGTTCCTGCACCCGCTGGGCGAGCGAGATGTAGGTCGGCTTCATGGAACCGTAGTCGATGATCACGTCGGGCTTGATCGCCAGCACGGTTTCAAGGTTGGCGCTGCCGCCGCGGCCGGTGAGCCGGCCGACTTCCGGCAGGTCGTCGTAGGGCGCCGGGATCAGCGCGCGTTCGTCGGCGCGGGGCAGGCGCGGCCAGCCGGCCATCAGGTCCGGCGCCAGCATGTAGAGAAAGATCGACGCCGGCGGGCCGGCCGGGAACACTTTGCCGACGGCCTTCGGCAGCGGCACGTCGCGGCCGGCGGAATCCTTGACGCTCTCGGCGCTCACCGGTGCTGCGGCCAGCGAAAGGACGCATAGCAACAGCGCGAATATCTTCAGGCGGGGCATATTTCCTCCCTGGAAACAGGCTATTATATGGCGGCCGGCGGCGTCGATGACGAGTTAATTGAACCCTAGTGGCATTCGGACCGGGGTACTACCGCCGGCCGGCGACTCCTGAGTCTCGGTTTCCCGCGATTCCTGCGGTTTTCCGCCCGGGATTCCATTGGCCCGCCGAATATGTATATAATCGCGGTCCTGGGAACCAATGGGTGAAATGATGGCTGAAAAAAGCAGCGCAATCGGTAAATCGATCCTGAGCGCGGCGATCGTCGCGGCAATCCTGTTGCCGGCGGGCTACGTCGCCTTCGACTTCATCCGCAAGGACATGAAGGCGCAGCAGAGCGAGACCCGCTCGGTGGTGATGGAGATCCAGACCGCGACGGTCGAGGAAATCCGCGCCGGTGCCGAGAAGACCCAGCAGGCGCTCAGCAACGTGCAGGGCGGCGGGGGCGAGCAGCTCGCCGCCGACATGACGGCGCTCAAGCAGGTCACCGAGCAGATCCTCGCCGAACAGAAGGCCATCTCCGAAAACCTCTCCAGGGTCATGAAGATGGAAACCGGGATCGCCGAGGCGAAGGCGCCGGCCGCCGAGGAGGCGCCGCCCGCCGATTTCGAGGCGACGATCTATTTCGGCATCGGCAAGGCGTCCGGCTCGAACGCCGATACGCAGATCGCCGAGGCGCTGCCCAGGATCAGGGACATGCTGGCCAAGGGTGCGTGCCGGACCGGCGTCACCGGGTTCGCCGACACGGTCGGCAACGACCTCGCCAACCTCAAGCTGTCGCGGGCGCGGGCCGATTACGTGGCCGGCAAGCTCCGCAAGGCCGGGCTCGAGGTCGACAGCGTCGAGGCGTGGGGCGAGCGCCGGCTCAAGGTGCACACCTACGACGGCGTTAAGAACGAGAACAACCGCCGCGCCGAGATCGAGATGCACTGCGGCAAGCAGCCCCAGAAGGCGGCCGCCGGGGCGTGACGCGGACGGCATCGGTAAGGCACGGCGCATCTCAGGCATACCTCCGCAAAATAAGTTGCCATCCGCGCCGCCAATTCCCTTATAAATAGCTCGGACCCGGCGCGAAGACCGGGCGATAACGCTTTAAGCGACTGCCAATAGGGAGGCACCATGAAAACCACGATCAAGACAACCGTTCTGGCCGCGTTGGCGGTCACCACCGCCACGGCCGCCCTGGTCGGAATGACCGCCACGGCCGCTACCGCCGACGTCAAGGTGACGCCGCTGGGTTCGCACGAGGGCGATTTCTGCCGCTTCGACCGCGCCATGATCTTCGAGGATCCGGACGGTACGCGGCTGCTGTACGATGCCGGACGCACCGTCGCCGGGGCCGACGACCCGCGCCTGGGCAAGATCGACGGTATCCTCGTCAGCCACATGCACGGCGATCATGTCGGCGACAGGCACCTGACCGCGCCGGGGGCGGGCACGTGCTCCAAGCCCGACGTGACGGTCAAGGCGGTGCCCAACACCAATTCGGTCAACATCGCGCTCAAGACCGGCGCCGTGATCATGACCGGCAGCGAGATGCCGAAGTTCTTCGCGTCTAAGCTCAAGGCGCTCGGCGGCGATCCCAAGAACGCGCAGCTCGTGCGCTTTGGCGCGTCGAAAAAGATCGGCGGGGTCACCGTCACCACCGTACCCGCCGTGCACTCGAACGGCATCGCCGGCGCGATGGTCGGCGGCGATCTCGGCAAGCTGCTGGACGCGTCGGGCCTGACGGCCTATGCCGGGCCGCCGACGGGTTACGTGCTGACGTTCACCAACGGGCTCGTCGTCTATCTCTCGGGCGACACCGGGGTGACGGCGGAACAGAAGGTCGTCGTCGGTGACCAGTACAAGGCCAAACTGGTGGTCATGAACATCGGCGATACGTACACCACCGGCCCGAAAGAGGCGGCCTACGTGGTCAACGACCTGATCAAGCCTGCCAGCGTCATCGCGTCGCACGCCAACGAGGTCGGCACCGAGGGCGGCAAGGTCATTTCCGGCACCAAGACCGAAACCTTCATCAAGGCGACCGGCGTGCCGGTACACCTGCCCTTGAGCGGCAAGACCATGTCGTTCGACGGGTCGGGCAAGTGCACGTCGGGGTGTTGAATAGTCAAGCCCGACAAGTAACGGAAAACCCGGGCCTTGCGCCCGGGTTTTTTGACACCCGCCCCATCTGCTTTGGTTAACCAAATGCAAATCCTTTACACAAAATTCAGGAATCACCGGCATGCTGGTGCCGGGTTGAGCGCCCTTGGACGGGGCGTTTCGGAAAGGGACGGGGCATAGCCTTTGCGGGTGTTCTCCAACAACATCGCCAACGCCGTGGCGCGGCTGCCGGACCATCAGGTCTTCGGCCGGGTCGCCGACATCGTCGGCCTGATGGTCGAGATCGGCGGCCTGCAGGGTACGCTTTCGATCGGCGACCACGTGCGCGTCGATGGTCGCAAGGGCCACTACGTGATCTGCGAGGTGATCGGCTTCCGAGACGGCCGCGCGCTGGTCATGCCGTTCGGCTCGCTCGACGGCATCGGCCTCGGCTGCCAGGCGGAACTGGCCTCGACCGAACCCTCGATCTATCCCGACACCTCCTGGCTGGGCCGCGTCATCGACGCCTTCGGCCACCCCCTCGACGACATGGGGCCGATCGACAGCGGCATGAAATCCTACCAGATTCACACCAACCCGCCGCCGGCGCACAAGCGGCGCCGGGTCGGCGGCAAGGTCGACCTCGGCGTGCGCGTCATGAACACGTTCCTGACCACATGCCGCGGCCAGCGCATGGGCATCTTCGCCGGGTCCGGCGTCGGCAAGTCGACGCTGCTTTCCATGATGGCGCGCAACACCGACGCCGAGATCAGCGTTGTCGGCCTGATCGGCGAGCGCGGCCGCGAGGCCAAGGAATTCATCGAGGATTATCTGGGCGAGGAGGGCATGAAGCACACCGTCGTCATCCTCGCCACCTCCGACGAGCCGCCGCTGGTGCGCCGCCAGGCCGCCTACGTGACGCTGGCCGTCGCCGAATACTTCCGCGACCAGGGCAAGAACGTCTTGTGCATGATGGACAGCATCACGCGGTTCGCCATGGCGCAGCGCGAGATCAGCCTGTCGGCGGGCGAGCCGCCGGCGTCCAAGGGCTATACGCCGTCGGTGTTCGCCGAACTGCCGAAGCTGCTGGAGCGCGCCGGGCCGGGCCACGGCGGGCAGGGCGACATCACCGGGCTGTTTACGGTGCTGGTCGAGGGCGACGACCACAACGAGCCGGTCGCCGACGCGGTGCGCGGGATCCTGGACGGGCACGTGGTGCTCGACCGCGAGATCGCCGAGCGCAACCGCTACCCGGCGATCAACGTGCTCCGGAGCATTTCCCGGACCATGCCCAACTGCAACACGGCGGCGCAGAACGCCGCCATCGTCCGCGCCCGCAAGCTGCTCGCGACCTACGAGGACATGGCCGAGCTGATCCGCCTCGGCGCCTACCGGCGCGGCTCCGACCCGGCCGTCGACGAGGCGATTCATTACTACGAGCCGCTCGAACGGTATCTCGCGCAGGAAATCGCCGAGAACGCGTCCCTCGAGGAGGGCTACAGGCAGCTTTACGACCTGCTCGGCATGGAGGGCGACACCGACGACCCCGCCGACGGCGGCGGCGCGGATGCCGATGCCCGGCAGCAGGCCGCCGGTTGACGGGGCGTAACGGATGGCCAAGGATTTCAAGGCGCTGGTCAGGCTCAACGACTGGGAGGTCGACCAGAAGCGCCGCATCCTCGCCGAACAGTTGCGCCAGCTCGAAAACCTGATCGGGCTGTTGGAAGCGCTCGAGGACGAGATCAAGCACGAGCAGGCGCAGGCGGCGAACATGCCGACCGAGGGCGGCATGCTCTACGGGCATTACGCGGAGCACGCGATCCGCCGCCGCGAGGATTACCAGGAGCGCATCGTCCGGCAGGAACGCGCCGTCGAGGACGCGCGCGAGGAACTGCGCGTCGCCTTCCTCGAATTCAAGAAGTACGAAATTTCCGAGGACCGCCGCGTCGCCCGCATCGAGGCCGAGCTCAACAAGGCCGAACAGCTCGATCTCGATGAGGTCGGCGTCACCCAGTACAACCGGCGGCAGTCTTCGAAGATTAAGTGATCCCCCTCTCTCTTGGGAGAGGGAGGGGCCCGCGCGCATCAGCGCGTGGGAGGGTGAGGGCTCACGGTGCCAGCCGGTCGAGCAGCCCGCGTTCCTTCCAGTTCGGCTGGCGGTCCTCGATGCGGACCTCGTGGCGCATCTCCTCGCCGGCGCGGCTGAGCGTCACCTCGATCCAGTTGGGGATGACCTGGTCGTTGACGTCCTCGAGGATCGTCTGCGCGGTCTCCTCCAAACTGGTAAACGGCATCCTGGCCAGCGCGCCGACGTAGCGGCTCAGGCTTTCCGGCACCAGAACGTCGCGGTCGGGCACGTAGCGCAGCCGCAGTTTCGCGCCCATGCAGTCGTTCTCCAGCACCACCACGGCGTCGTGGCGCGGCTGCGGCGCGGGCAGCGTCTCCAGCACGTCGCGGCGTTTGCGGATATCGTCGGTGCCGTCCATCGCGTCTTCTCCGTCCTCAGGCCATCACGTCGCCGGCGGCGCCGGGCTGGCGCCTGGGGATGTCGACGAAGTTGCCCGGGTTGGCCTTGAAGCCGACCGATCCGTCGAGCCCGGTAAGATCCAGCGCGTCGTGGAACAGGCGGCGGATGTCCTCGCACATGTTCGGTTTCAGCGGGTCGTCGGTCCGAAGCACGAGATCGAGGCGCTTGTCGTTCTCGCCGACCAGGCCGTCGATCTGCAGGTGCCCGAGCTGGCTCAGGTTGAGATCGACCACGAACCGGGTGCCGCCGCGGCCGTCCTCCTCCTCGCCGTCCTCGGCGTCGCGGTCGCGGATCAGGAGCTGGATGCGGTCCAGTTCCTCGCCGTGCAGGAACGGTACACCGTGCAGGCGCCAGTCGCCGGACGCCGGGTCCTCGACCGTGCGGGTCATTTGCGTGAGATCGGTGCGCAGCCGTCCGGCGAGGTCCGGGCGCACCCGGTCGAGAATGCGCATCGGCCCGTCGCCGAGCCAGTTCTTGATATCGCCGCCCCGGAGCGCCGAGAGGAAGAACAGCACGTTGGTCGCCAGTTGCGCGTCGGCGCGCGGCAGCGCCGCCTGCAGGATGTGCTGGTGCGCGCCCGGCGCGGTGTCGCGGAGCGTGCTCAGCGCGTCCTCGAATGCGAACCAGTTGCCTTCCAGCACCGGCGCCGCGCTCATGTGCTGGGGGCCGTGCTGGCCCTGCACGCTGGCTGGCGTCTGCAGGGATACGATCTCGAAGCGGATTTCGGTGCCGGGGGGCAGCGGCTGCTGCGTCGGCAGGGTCACCGGCCCGGCGTGGGTTTGCACCAGCGTCTGGCCGACGCCGTGGTTGCCGCTGACGACGCCGGTCAGTTGCGCGCCCGGGGCCAGCGAAATCTGCCCCTGTACCGGCGGCGGCACGAGACTTTGCGGCGGCGACGCGGGCACGTTGACGGTGACGATGCGGACCTTGAGGCCGCTGCCGGCGGGGAACGTGGTGACCCCTTGCGCCGGCGCTGGGGTGCCGGTTTGCGGGGCGGGGATTCCGGTCTGTGCGGATGGCGCGCCTGCAGCGGGTGATCCGGCCTGTACCCCCGCCTGCGGGCCGCTGAGGCCGGGGCCGCTCGGCGAGGTCTGCGCCGTGCCCGTGCCGCCCGTCGCGGGCTGCGTTTGCGCTTGCAGGACCCCCGCGCCGTCGACGCCGACCGGCCTGAGCAGCGTTGCCGTGACGAGCGCGCCCGGCGTGACCTGTACGGCTGGGGATGCGGCTTGCTGGCCCGTGGCGGCGGATGTGGCGGTTTGTGCCGATGCCGGTTGCGCCGTGCCCCCGGCTGTGAACGTCAGCGGGCGGCCGTCCGGCAGCGCCAGTTGCGCCTTCGGGTTCGCGCCCTTGGTCAGAATTTGCAGCAACAGCGCGTCGCCCGGTTTGAAGGCGGTCCCGGCGTTCGGCGGCAGCTTGACGGCGATCTCGCCCAGCCGGCTGGTGACCTTTAACTCCGCGGCGTCGGAGATGCTGGAGACGATGACGTCGAGCTTGGCGCCCAGCGGCAGGTCGGCGAGCTGGGCCTGGGTCAGGGCGACGGCGAGGCGCGGCGGCAACGCCTGCCCGGCAGGCGGCGGGGTCGGTGACGGGGGCGCGACCTCGCTCATGCCGTCCCTATGAGGCCTGGGCGCGACCGCGCCGGAGGATACGCGCGATCTGTTTCACGTCCTCGGCGGCGGCGCTGTCGGGTGCCCGGCTGAGGATCGATTCCTGGGCCCGGATCGCCGCCCTCACCTTGTCGTCGCGGCGCACGATGCCGAGGTGCTCGGGCGAGTACTTGAGAAAGCCCTGGCATGCCTTGTTCAAGGTGTTGTAGGTGCGCTCGCCCTCGGTCGTCGAATTGACCATGTTGGTGACTACCTTGATCGGCGTCTCCGGACGCTCGTTGTGGGCGATCTTGATAAACGCGTAGCCGTCCGTCAGCGACGTCGGCTCGTCGGTGACGACGACGACGATCTGGTCGGCGGCGTAGGCGAGGCGGCGCACCGTGCTCTCGACCCCGGCGCCGAGGTCGAGGATCACGTAATCGTAGTTCGCCGCCAGCAGTGCCAGCTCGTCGACCAGCGACTGCAGCCGGTTGGCGGCGAGATTGGCGAGCGCGCCTGAGCCCGAGCGCCCGGCGATCACGTCGAAGCCGCCGTCGTCGCAGTAATCGACCGCCTGGGCGAGGCTGGCGCGACCGGCAAGCACGGCGCCGAGATCGGTCTTCGCCGAGAGCCCCAACTGGATGTCCATGTTGGCAAGGCCGAGATCGCCGTCGAACAGCAGAACGCGGCGGTCGACCATGGCCAGCGCGTGCGCCAGGGTGATCGAGAACCAGGTCTTGCCGACACCGCCCTTGCCGGAGGCGACGGCGATAATGTTGCCCTTGGAGCGGGCGGGGCGGTCGGGTTTGGCGGGGGAGGTTTCGCTCATTGCGCGGCCTTCTTCTGGATCGGCTCGCCCGCGTCGTCCGCTTCGGGAACGATCAGTTGAGCCAGTGAAACGGGATTGATGCGGCTGAGGCCGTCTGCGACCTGCGGATTGATGGAGACGTTGGCGATGGCGATGCGCCCGGCCAGCGCGGCGGCGAGGATGCCGCCCAGCCGCCGCGTCATGTCGAGGCGGCTGACGACCATGCGCTTGGCGCCGATTTCGGCAAAGGCGCGCGCGGTGTCGGCGGATTCCATGGCGTCGGCGCCGGCCGCCAGCACCAGCACCAGTTCGGCCCCGGCGGCGCCGGCGAGCGCGCGCAGCGACTGCATCTGTTCGTCGTCGAACGGGTTGGCGCCGGCGCTGTCGATGATCGCCGCGTCGGCGGCGGCAAGGGCATCGAGGTGCGCGGAAAGGGCGTCCACGTCGGGCGCCGTCACCAGGTTCATCTCGAGGATGTCGGTGAACGCCTGCAACTGTTCGACACCGCCGGCGCGCTTGGTGTCGGTGGTGGCGATGAACACCTGCTTGCCGGCGAAGCGGGCGTGCGCGGCCAGCTTGGCCGCCGTAATGGTCTTGCCGGCGCCCGGCGGGCCGACCAGCATCAGCGGCCGGTCCTGAACCTCGAAATCGATGGGCTTGAAGCCGATGCCCATGTCGATCGCCGCCGCCAGCGCCATCGCCGGATCGGCGGTTTCGTCGGCGAGATCGCAGTCGCGGAGCACGCGTTCGCTCAGGTGTTGCGGCAGGCCGTGCGCGGTCAGCACCTGGGCCAGGAAACCGCGCCGCTCGGACGGGGGCATTGGCGCCGTCTCGCTGGGTTCCGGCGCTTCCGCCGGCACGTCGGCGTCGTCTTCGAGCGCCGCCGTGACCCAGCACAGGCCGTCTTCGTCGTCCACCTGCGTGGAGACGATGATCGCGGCATCGCCCATGTCGCCGCGCACCATGGCCATGGCGTCTGACATCGTCGGGGCGGTGTAGTTCTTGAGGCGCATGGTTTCAATCCGGCGTCATGGCCGGCGTCAGATCTGACCGATCGTCTTGATCTTCGCCTTAGGGTATATCTCGTTTTGCGACATGACCACCGTCATCGGGCGGAAGCGGTCGACGATGGAGCGCACGAACGGGCGGATCGTCGGACTGGTCAGCAGCACCGGCTGTTCGCCCATCATCGCCTGGCGCTCGAAGGTGTTGCGCAATTGCGTGATGAATTCCTGCAGCTTGGTCGGTGGCATCGAGAGCTGGCGGTCCTCGCCCTGGCCGACCAGGCTTTCGGCGAAGGTCTGCTCCCAGCCCGGCGACAGGGTCACCAGCGGGATGAAGCCCTGGTCGTTGGTGTTCATGTTGGAAATCTGGCGGGCCAGCCGGGCGCGCACGTGCTCGGTGATCATCATCACGTTGCGGGTATTGCCGCAGGCCTCGTAGACACCCTCCAGGATCGTCGGCAGGTCGCGGATCGAGATGCGCTCGGCCAGCAGGTTCTGCAGTATGCGCTGAATGCCGCCAAGCGAGATCTGCGACGGGATGATGTCGGCGACCAGCTTCTGGTGATCCTTGTCGATCTCGTCCAGCAGCTTCTGGGTCTCGGCGTAGGACAGCAACTCCGACATGTTGTCCTTGATCAGCTCGGTGATGTTGGTGGTCACGACCGTTGCCGGGTCGACCACGGTGTAGCCCCGGAACAGCGCTTCCTCGCGATTCGATTCCTCGATCCACATGGCCGGCAGCCCGAAGGTCGGCTCGGTCGTCTTTTCGCCGGGGATCGAGATTTCCTCGCCGCGCGGGTCCATGACCAGCAGCATGTTGGGGCGCAACTCGCCGCGCCCGGCCTCGATCTCCTTGATGCGGATGACGTAGACGTTGGCGGGTAACTGCATGTTGTCCTGGATGCGCACCGACGGCATGACAAAGCCGACCTCGGCCGCGAGCTGGCGCCGGAGCGCCTTGATCTGGTCGGTCAGCTTCTGGCCGTCCTTGGGCGCGTTGATCAGTGTCAGCAGGCCGTAGCCGAGCTCGAGACGGATATGGTCGATCTTGAGCGCGGTCGAAATCGGCTCGTCGGCGATCGCTTTGGGATCGACCTTTTCATCTTCGACTTTCCTGACTGCTTCCTCGGCAGCGGTCTTGTTGCGCCAGTGCACGTAGTAGGCGCCGCCACCGCAGACCAACGCCAGCGTCAGGAACGGTAGCGCCGGGATGCCCGGCAGCACGGCCAGTGCGAACAGCAGGAAACAGACCAGCCCCAGCGCCTTCGGCTGGCCGCCCATCTGCTTGAAGATCGCCACCTCGGCGGTGCCGGCAACGCCGGCCTTGGTGACCACCATGCCGGCGGCGGTGGAAACGATCAGGGCCGGAATCTGCGAGACCAGGCCGTCGCCGACGGTCAGCCGCGTATATGTGTCGGCGGCTTGGCCGAATGTCAGATCCTGTTGCGCAACGCCGATGATCATGCCGGCGATGACATTGATGAAGGTGATCAAGAGGCCGGCGACGGCGTCGCCGCGCACGAATTTTGCGGCGCCGTCCATGGCGCCGAAGAACGAGCTTTCCTCCTCCAGATCCTTGCGGCGCTGCTTGGCCGTTTCCTCGTCGATCAGGCCCGACGACAGGTCGGCGTCGATGGCCATCTGCTTGCCGGGCATGGCGTCGAGCGAGAACCGCGCCGAGACTTCGGCGATACGCCCCGAACCCTTGGTGATGACGACGAAGTTGACGATCACCAGGATCGCGAAAACGATCACGCCGATCACGTAGTTCCCGCCCATGACGAAGCCGCCGAAAGCCTCGATGACCTGCCCGGCGGCGTGGGTTCCCTCGTGCCCGTCGGCGAGGATCAGGCGCGTCGACGCGAGGTTGAGCGACAGCCGGATCATGGTCGCCAGCAGCAGGATCGTCGGAAAGGCGTTGAAGTCCAGTGGACGCTCGACGAACAACGCGGTCATCAGGATCAGCACCGAGAACGTGATCGAGAACGCCAGCGAGAAATCCAGCAGCCAGCGCGGCATCGGCAGAATCAGGACGACGAGGATCGCGACCACGCCCAGCGCCAGCATGATATCGCCGCGCTTGGCGGCCGACGCCAGCCGGTCGCGGATGAAACTTCCGGTGTCGAATGTAGTGACTTCGCCGCCGCCGGCTTCAGCCATTTACGTCGTTCCTCTCGTCTTGTCGGCTTTTCGTCCGCTCATGCCCCGGCCTGCGACGCGTCGCCCGGGGAGGGGATGTTGAACCCTTCGGAATTGTATTGCTTGAGCTTGTTCCTGAGCGTGCGGATCGAGATGCCGAGGATGTTCGCGGCGTGGGTACGGTTGCCGAGGCAGTGCTGCAGCGTATCGATAATCAGTTCGCGTTCGACCTCGGCGACCGTGCGCCCGACCAGCGCCTGCGCGCCGTCGCCGCCTTCCTGGGCATGGGTGCCGCCGGTGCCGCTCTCGTCGGTGCTGAGCATCACTGCGTCGGCGCCGATCTCGTCGCCGGACGACAGCAGCACGGCGCGGTGCATGGCGTTCTCCAGCTCGCGCACGTTACCGGGCCAGCTATAGGCCCGGAGCTTCTCCGCCGCCTCGCTGGACAGGGGTTTGCGCGGCACGTCGTTGAGGTCGGCGTACCGGACAGCGAAATGCTCGGCCAGCGGCATCACGTCGCCCGGACGCTCCGAAAGCGGCGGCAGCCGCAGGTTGACGACGTTGAGGCGGAAATAGAGGTCTTCCCGGAAATGTCCGTCCTTGACGGTCTGCTCCATGTTGCGGTTCGACGTCGCAATGATGCGCACGTTGACCTGGACCGGTTTGTTGGAGCCGATGCGGTCGACCTCGCGCTCCTGGATGACGCGCAGCAGCTTGGACTGAAGCTTGACGTCCATCTCCGAGATTTCGTCCAGCAAAAGCGTACCGCCGTCGGCTTCCTCGAACTTGCCGATACGCCGCGCCACGGCACCGGTGAAGGCGCCTTTCTCGTGGCCGAACAGTTCCGATTCCAGCAGGTTCTCCGGGATCGCCGCGCAGTTGACGGCGACGAAACGGTGATCCTTGCGCTTGGATTTCGAGTGCAGGTAATGCGCCAGCACTTCCTTGCCGGTGCCGGACGGGCCGGTGATCAGCACGCTGGCCTCGGACGGCGCGATCTGCGCCGCCATCTTGACCGTTTCGGCCATCTTCGGGTCCTTGTAGATCAGCGCGTGCTGATCCTCCGTGACCGCTTCGAGGACGGCGGCGATCAGCTCCGGGTCCGGGGGCAGGGGCACGTATTCCTTGGCCCCGGCGCGGACCGCGCGGACCGCCGCCTGGGTATCGTTGGAGACGCCGCAGGCGACCACGGGGACGTTGATCCGTTCCGCCTCGATCGCTGACATGAAATCCGCGACCTCCAGGCTTACGTCGATCATGACCAGGTCGGCGCCGCTCCGCCGCAGGAGATCGAGGCCTTCCTCCAGCGTATCCGCCTGCTGCACCTTGGCACCGCGCTTGATGGCGATCTGGCTCGCCGCGCCGATCTGTCCGTTCAGGGTTCCGACTATGAGGAGTTGCATGTCTTGTTTGTGTCCCAGGGTTCTTCGTTAGTCGAAATACGTGACCCGCTGCGACGGCGGCAGGATGCTGTTCAGCAGCATCTCCAGCCGGCGCGGGTTTTCCTGGCGGCCAATCGAGGCCGCGGTCAGAAGAAACACCTGCAGGATCAGGGCTTCTTCGTTGGAATTCTTCTCGAGCTTGGATGACAGCGGCAGAAACACCATGTTGGCCAGCACCGCGCCGTAGAAGGTGGTCAGCAGCGCCACCGCCATGGCCGGGCCGATGGTCGTCGGGTCCTGCAGGTTGCCGAGCATCTGCACGAGGCCGATCAGGGTACCGATCAGGCCCATCGCCGGCGAAAACTCGGCCATCTTGCGCAGGATGCTGGCGCTCTGGCGGTGCCGCTGCACCATCGATTGCAGGTCGCGGCGCAGGATGTACTCGACCTCCTCGCCGGGGGTGCCGTCGATGACCATCAGGATTCCCTGGTGGAAGAACGGCTCGTCGCGGATGTCGTCGACGACGTTCTGCAACGCCAGCACGCCCTGCTTGCGGGCGATCTCGGCGACCTGCAGCGCGCGGTAGGCAGCGTCGAACGGTTCTTGCCGGCTGTGCACCAGGGTGCGTCCGGCGACCGACAACATCTTCGCCATGTCGGAGAAACTGAAGCAGACCGTGGTAATGGCTAGGGTGCCGCCGATCACGATCAGGATCGATGGCGGATTGATGAAGCTTTCCGGCGCGCCGCCCAGCATGATGGCCGCGGTGATCATCGCGAACCCGGAGACCAGGCCGACGACGGTCGCCAGATCGAGCGACGAACCGCCTGCGCTATGGATGCGTTCTTCCGCCATGGAGGTGTCTAGTTCGCCCGCTCGGTCTTGATGATTTCCGTCATCGTCACGCCGAGGCGGTCTTCGACGACGACAACTTCGCCGCGGGCGACGAGGCGGTTATTGACGTAGATGTCGATGGCTTCGCCAACCTTGCGGTCCAGTTCGACGACGGCGCCGCGGCCGAGCTTCAGGAGGCTGCTGACGGGCATCGTCGTCTTGCCGAGCACGGCCGAGACCTGGACGGGAATATCGTAGACCGCTTCCAGGTCCTTGGCGCTGCGCGGCAGGTCCATGTCCATGGCGTCGCCGATGGAAGCGCCATCGTCATCCTCGTCGTTCTTGGGCGCCGGCTGGGGCGCGTCCTCGGTTTCGTCGAGGTCGTCGAGGTTCAGTCCGCCGCCTTCGTCTTCTTCAGCCATTTATCGTCTCCTATTCCGGTTCATCCACCAGAGGGATTCTCGTCGTCGTCATCCAGCGCACCTTGCGCGTCGAGTATAGCGGCTTGGGTTGTCGACGACACAGGATCGGGGTCGCTGTAGGGCGGCGATGCCGGTTCGCCGTCCGCCGCGTCGCCACCGGCTTCGCCGGCGGCGCCCGGCTCGCCATCCAAATGCGGGATCGGAGCCGCCCGGTTTTCCATGCTAACATCTTGAGACACTTCGTTATTTTCGGTTTGCGCCGGGATCTCGCCGTCGTCGATGCTGGGGGCGAACGAGGGGCCGTGCGCGCCGGGGCCGGGGGCTTCGGGCGTGTCGTCGGGCGTCTCGGCGGCGGGCGCCGGTTCCGGTTCGGGTTCCGGCGCCGGTTCGATGGGTGCGTTCAGGCCCGTCGATTCGCCGACCGCGTCCTGCCAGCTCGGCGTTTCGAAGGCATCCACTTCCTCGGTATCTGCGCCCGGGCCGGACGGGTTCGTCTCGTCGCCGGCCTCGGGCGGCGTCTGCAGTTCCCCGGTGAGGGAGGGCGCTTCGGCATCCGCCGCGTTGCCGGGGTCGGGCGTTCCGGCGTCGCTATCCGGTGCCGTCGGTTCGGCGCTTTCCGGGGCTGTTGCCGGTTCTTCCTCGATGGGCGCTTGCGCGTTGCCGGTTTCGGGTTCGGTATCCGGAAGCGTATCCGGCGCCATGTCCTCGGCCGGCGAGGCGTCGGCGACCGCGTCGGTGTCGTCCGGCACCGCTTCGGCGGCGGGTACGTCTGCCGTTTCGGGCTCGGGCGCTTCGGGTTCGCCGCGCGCGGTCTCGTCCGTCAGCGGTTCCTGTTCGGTTTCCGGTTCAGGGGCCGGCTCGGGCTCGGGCGTCGTGTCCTCGGCGGGTGCGGACGCCGCTTCGCCGGTCTCGTCCGTGTCGTCGTCCTCGAGCGCGTCGTGCAGGTTCTCGTTGATGATCTTGTCGATCATCTGCCACATTTCCTCGACATCGCGCACGGCGGCGCCGTTCGACCATTCGATGCGGCAGTCGCCCAACTGCATTGCCGGGTCCGGGTTGACGAACACCTTGCCTTCGAAACCGGCGCGGTGGGTCATGGTGCCGAGCCGTTCGGTCAGCGGCTCGCGCAATTCCGGATTGACCATGATCTGGATGCGCGGTTCCTCGGTCACCGCCTTGAGGGTTTCCTGCACCACGCGTTCGACCTCGCCCAGCGCGTTGCGGGCGTTGAGGTCGGGGAACATCTTCTTGGCTATGGCGGTCGCCACCGAGATCATCTCGCGGCCGATCTCGCGATTGGCCTCGGTCTGGGTATTGTAGATCTCGCCCAGTTTTCCACACGCCGCCTCGACGGTTTCCAGCAGCTTCTGCTCGGTGGCGTCGGCGGCCTCGCGGCGGCCTTCTTCCTTGCCGGCGTCGAAGCCTTCCGAACGGGCTTGCTCCACTTCCTCCTCGGAAAAAGTGGGAATCTCTTCTTCCGGCTCGTCTTCCTCGACCTCGGGTTCCGGCTTTTCCGGTTCCTCCGGGGCGTCGAAGTCCAGATCGAAGGTGAATTTTCTGACCGTGCCCATAAAAAGCCTATCTGCCGTAATGTCTCGAAGTCAGCCGCGGTGCCGCGAAGCGGAATGTGACGGTGATCAATAGACCAGCTCGCTGTCCTCGTCGGAGCCGGCGATGACGATCTCGCCGGCGTCGGACAGCGCCTTGGCGGTCTGGACGATGCCGGACTGTGCCTCGTCGACGTCCTTGAGGCGGACCGCGCCCATGGCGTCCATGTCTTCCTTCATCATCTTGCCGGCGCGTTCGGACATGTTGGCGAAGAACAGTTCCTTGACCTCTTCCGACGAGCCCTTGAGGGCGATCGCGAGCTGGTCCTTTTCGACCTGACGCAGCAGGAGCTGGATGCCGCTGGCGTCGACGCGGACGAGGTCGTCGAAGGTGAACATCAGCTGCTTGATGCGTTCCGCCGATTCGCGGTTGCGCTCCTCGAGGGCGGTCATGAAGCGGTTCTCGGTGTTGCGGTCGAGGTTGTTGAAGATGTCGGCCATCAGCTCGTGGCTGTCGCGGCGCGCGGTGCGCGCCAGGTTGGTCATGAACTCGGTCCTGAGCGTGCGCTCGACGTGGTCGAGGATTTCCTTTTGTACGGCTTCCATGCGCAGCATCCGCATGATGACTTCCATCGAGAAGTTTTCGGGCAGCAGCGCCAGCACCCGGGCCGCGTGGTCGGTCTTGATCTTGGACAGCACGACGGCGACGGTCTGCGGATATTCGTTCTTGAGGTAGTTGGCGAGCACGGCCTCGTTCACGTTGCCGAGCTTGTCCCACATGGTGCGGCCGGCGGGACCGCGCATTTCCTCCATGATCTGCTTGACGCGATCCTCGGGAAGGGAGCTCATCAGCAGCCGTTCCGTGCTGTCGTAGGAACCGACGAGGCCGCCCGCGGTGGAGAGCTGGTCGGCGAACTCGACGAACAGGCGCTCGACGACACCGGCATTCACGGAGCCCAGTGTCGACATGGCGTGGGACAACTCGCGGATTTCCTCGTCGTCCATCCGTTCGAAGATTCTCGACGAATGCTCGCGGCCGACGGCGAGCATGAAGACCGCCGCTTTCTGGGGCCCCGTGAGTGTCCGGTAATCGAGTGACTTCGCCATTGTTTTCTATGCTCCCCCCGGGTTTCGGCCTCAGCTTTCCTGATACATCCAGGAACGCAGGATCGCCAGCGCTTCTTCCGGGTGTTTCTCGACGATTTCGCCGACCTTCTTGACGGAAGACGCCTTGACCCGGCCCTCGACCCGGTCGATGTCGATGAGCTCCTCGAACTGCTCCTCGTCCTCCTCGGTCTCCGCCGGGACCCGGGCCGCCGACGGGCCGGTCAGCGCCGGGGCGCGGCCCTGGTCGGCGAGCAGCCGCTCGGCGGCTTCCTGGGCTGACGGCAGCGCCTCGAAGGCACGCGACAGCAGCGGCCTCACCACCAGCAGGATCACGAGGATCGCGACGATGCTGAGGACGAGAATCTCCACGACCCTCAGGATATCATTTTTACCCATACCGAAAAACAGCTCGAGTTCCTCTTCCGGGGCCTCGAACTCGGCGAACTTCATCTGGATGATCTCGACCTTGTCGCCGCGGTCCTCGTCGAAGCCGATGGCGCCGCGGACCAGCGTCGAAATCAGGTTCATTTCCTCTTCGGTGCGTTTTTCGGAAACCTTGTCGCCTTCCTCGTTGACGGCCTGTTTCTCGTCGATCAGCACGGCGACGGAGAGCTTCTCGATCTCGCCGCCCTCCTTGATGTGATTGGTGACGGTCTTGGAAATCTCGAAGTTGGTGGTTTCCTCGGTGCGCGACGTGTTCTCGGTGCGGCTCGCGGTGTCGCCGGCACCCAGATTGGCGTCGGGCAGGTTCTGGCCGACCGTGATCGGCGGTTCGCCCTCGGTGTCGCGCGCGCTGGCGGTTTCCTCGACGGCGTTGGTCGAACGCACAACCTGGCCGTCCGGATTGTATTCCTCGGTCTGGGTCGAGATCCGGTCGAAGTTCATGTCGATGCTGACTTCGGCGCGCACCCGGCCGAAGCCGACGGTTTTCTCGAGCAGTTCCTCGATGGTGCGGGCGTATTCGGACTCGATGCGGCGGCGGCGCTCGTCGACCTTGGCGGTGAGCCCGCTCGTCGGATCGGCGCTTTCGAAACCGGATGACAGCAGCGAGCCCTTGTTGTCGACGATGGAGATGCGGTTCGGCGTCAGTTGCGGCACGGCCGAGGCGACCAGGTGCTGCACGGCGGCGACCTGTTCGTTGGTGAGACGGACGGGACCGCGCATCTGCAGGATGACGGACGCGCTCGGCTCCTGTTTCTCGCGGCTGAAAAGCTCGCGTTTCGGCATCACCAGGTGGACCCGTGCGTTCTTGACCGTGCCGATGGAGGAGATGGTACGCGCCAGTTCGCCCTCGAGCGCGCGCACCAGGTTGACGTTCTGCATGAAGTTCGTCGAGCCCAGGCTGTCGGTGTCGTCGAACAGTTCGTAACCGACCGAACCGCCTGACGGCAGGCCCTGCTGCGCCAGTTCCAGGCGTAACTGCATGACCCGGTCCTGCGGCACCAGGATCTGCGTGCCGTTCTGCCTGATTTCGAACGGTATGGCACGGCTCTCGAGCTCCTGCACGATGCCGGCGGCGTCGGACTGGCTGAGTTCGCCGTAGAGTGTCGTCAGAGACGGCGTCGAAAGCTTGGTCGCGAAGAAGACCAGAAAGCCGATCATGCCCAGAACGACACCGCCCATAATGGCGAGCCGCATCGGGCCCAGATTTCTAATAGCCTGAACGAAGGTTTCCACGTGCGTCCCCTAATTTCCCTGGCGAACGATCGCCGGTCATCCCTGGTGGTTTTCCGCGCGGGCGCGTTTCCACCGTTAACCCTGTTGGGATGCTAGGGGCGGTTTAGTGAATAAGAAGTTAATGACCGGCAAAAATTGCCTACCAGCGGCACCGGTCACGCGGGACCGGGCGCCGGATCGGGTCAGGTATTGCGGTAGGACTTGATGCGCGTGGTGCGGAGACCGCGCACCCCGTGCCGTTCCAGAAGCCGCTCCCAGGAGCGGAATTCGTCGATTGACAGGTGGTACATGCGGCACGCTTCCTCGAGCGTGATCAGGCCGCATCTGACGCCGGCGACGACCTCGGCCTTGCGGCGCGGCACCCAGCGCGTGGTGTCGGTCGACGGCAGGTCGGCCATGGTCATCGGCGGGCCGCTCGGGCTCAGTGCTTCCGAACGGTACGGCCGGTTTTCCTCGCGATAGTGTTTCAGTTCGGTCATTGCGTTCTGCTTTCCGATGTTGGCTTCGTTGTTTTCTGTCCCTGAGAATCTTGGGAGGTATAGAAAAGCAGAAGGGCCTTAAAAAAGGCCTAAACCTTACGGTAAACAGGCGTTAACGCTTTGCGTTCGCGGAGAGAAAGCGATCCAGGGACGACCCTGCGGCGCCAATAGCCGACGCCCAGTCGCCGGGGGCGGTTTGGCGCATCAGGGTGGCGCTCGGATACCACGGGCTATCGTCGCGGCCGAGGAAATAGCGGCTGTCCGGATCGAACGCCAGCAGCACCCACACCGGCCGGCCGAGTGCGCCGGCCAGGTGCGCCGGCGCACTGTCGACGCTGATCACCAGGTCGAGCGTCTGCATCAGCGCCGCCGTCGCCGCGAAGTCACTCAGGCGGTGGCGGACGTCGGTGACGCGCGGGTGATCGAGCTCGTCGCCACGTGGGCCGATCAGCAGGTTGAAGAAACGCACGTCCGTCCGGTCCAGTAGCGGGCGGACGGTTTCCGGCGTCATCGAGCGGCTGTAATCGTGCGCCTGACCCGGATTGCCGGCCCAGACGATGCCGACGGCGGGCGTATCGCCGGCGATCTCGGCCCGCCAGCGCGCGGTCTCAATCGGGTCGGCCGCCAGGTACGGTACCTCCGCCGGGATCGTCTCGATCGCCGTACCCATCAGATAGGGCAGGCTCATGACCGAGGCATGGACATCGGCATCCGGCACCGGCCCGTCGAGCGGATGTATGCTCAGGCCGTCGCCGAAACCGATATCGAACAGGCGGGCGAGGGGCTTTTCGCACATCAGCGCCAGCGACGCGCCCTTCTCCAGCAGCACCGGGATATAGCGAGCATAGAGCAGTGCATCGCCATAGCCCTGCTCGTTCCACAGCAGGAGCCGTTTGCCGGTCGGGTCCTCACCGCCCCACGCCGGCATCGGCAGCTTCGCCGGCAGCGGGTGCCAGTTGGGTACATTCAAGCGCGCTTCGTAGTCCCGGAACCCGGCTTCGAGTTCGCCAGCCTGGATCAGGAGCGACGCTTTCTTGAGACGTGCCTCGGTGTAAGACGGATCGGCGTCGATGGCCTTGTCGGCCCATTCGAGGGCGTCCACGTGTTTGCCGTTCGCCGCCAGGAACGACGCCTTGTTGAGGCGGTAGACCGGATGTGCCGGATTTGCCGCCAACGCCGCGTCGATGGCCCGTGCCGCTTCGTCCATGCGGCAAAGCCGTTGCAGCGCGTTGCCGCGGTTGGTGAGGGCGTCGGCAAAGTCCGGCTGGGCGGCGAGGGCAGCGTCGTATTTCGCGAGCGCGTCCTCGACCGCGCCGGTCTCGTAGAGCTGCACACCCAGGTTATTGAGGAATTCCGGCGTGCCGGGCTTGAGGGTGTCGGCGCGCGTGTAGGCGTCGAGGGCGTCAACCGGCCGTTTCATCTCGCGCAGCAGGTTGGCGAGGTTGAACCACGCCAGCGGGTTTTCCGGCAGGCGTTCGATGGCGTCCCGGTAGGCGCGCTCGGCGCCTTCGGCATCGCCCGCCGCCCTGAGCGCCGCGCCGAGGTTGATATAAAGCTCGCCGACGTCCGGATGCGCCGCGATCACGGCGCGAAAGCCGGCCGCCGCCTCGGCGAACGCGCCCCGGGCGAAATCGCTTGAGGCCCGGTCCAGGATGGCCTGGATGTCGTCGCTCATGCGGCGACGCCGTGACAGTGCTTGAATTTCTTGCCCGACCCGCACGGGCACGGGCTATTCCGCGACGGTTGCGGCGGCACGGCCAGACGGCTGTTCGGCGCCGGCTTGACGGTGTCCAGCGGCGGTGGAGTTGTTGGTTCGGTCCCGCCGAACCGCTCGATGGCGTCCCGTTCCAGCCGGGCCAGCCCGTTCATCAGTGCCGCCACGCCGATGTCGCCGAAGCGCCTGAGGTCGTCTTCATAGGCGACGCGGGCAAGATAGCGTTCGAAGAACATCAGCATGCAGAACAGCGTTCCGCGCATCAGGATGTTGACGCTGTGAGCGACGCCCTTGGGCGGCGGTGCGAAATATCCTGCCGGCGGCTGGAACAGGTCCATCAGCCTGAGCTGGTAGCTTTTGTCGTTATAGTCCTTGATCCCCTGCAGGGCCTTACGCACGCGGGCGCAGTAAGCATGCACGGCTTCGGCGAACACGGCGCCTTCCCAGCCGGCGTTACCGATGGTTCCGGCGAAGGGCGGCATGCCGTCGATGATCCCGCGAACGGTCGCCTGCTTGCCGCCGCTGTGCCGCGGCAGCGTAAGGTCCGGTGGCGCGAGCGGTTCGGCGCCCGGGATCAGGGCGCCGTCCGAGCAATTCCGGACCGTGCGTCCGGCGCCGAAAATCTTGAGTAGCTCGGCGAAATTACCGATCGACAGGAACAGGCCGTAATCGGTCCACGACGTGCCGCCGAAATTGGCTGCCACTTGCATGTCGTAGCGGATGTCGATGTCGCCGGCGTCCGCGGTGTAATGGTAGGTGTCCTTCGAATGGTGCCGGTCCTGTGCGCGCGATCCGCAATCCATGCCGAACATGAAGATATTCCGGAACCCGAGCTCGAGCGCGAAGCTCAGCCCGGCATTGCCGACAGTCGGGTCGGGCATGAACAACGACGCCGCGTGCGACGGTGCGAACAGCGGGTAGGGAGAAAGCGACGAGCGGAAATAGAAGACCACATCGCGGAACGACGGCAGGACATCCGGGTCGATGGTCGTCGAGGCGACGAGGGTCGCGGCGGACAGGTCGTGTTCGTCCGCCATCTGCCGGGTCAGCGGCGAGACCTGCGCGTTTTCCGTCTCGATCTGGAAATCCGGCATGATCCCGTTGACGAGGAGCGGCCTGAGCGCCGAGCCGCAGGAAATGACGACCGCGTCTCCGGCATGTTTTTTGATCGCATCGATGCTGTCGTCCAGTGACGGCCCGCTGGCGGCGACGAACACCGGGCATCCGGGGTCTTGCTCATGCCGGCGCTGGAAGATGCGCGTGTCTTCGCGGGTCACGTTGCGGTAGGTGTTCCAGAGCATCAGGGATTCATCGTAGAAATGCCCCAACGACGTGTAGCTGAGCGCCAGATCGTTGCCGAGCCTGCGCATCAGGTCGTTCGCCAGTTCCGGATGGCCGAACGCGACGAATGTGGCGCCGTCCGTGCAGACCGGGTTGACGTAACGCATGGTGCGCCAGACCGTGGCGCTGATGGCTTCCGGGGCGGCGTCGAAGACGAAATCGACGGTGCCGCCACGCTTCTGAACGCGGCCGATCAGGGACGGCCAGTCGACATGATCGAGCGACCATGAAAGCGCCGCCGGGTCCGGCTCGATGAACAGAACCGTCATGCAGCCGGTGTGCTCAAGCATACGCTCGAGCAACGCCTGGTGATGCACGCCGAGTACGATCAGGAAATAGGACTGTTCCGAACGCGGCCAGTCGATGACCGGGATCTTCTCGTTGCCGGCCGCCGTCAGCATCTCGTCGACGGTATCGAAGGTGTAACGGTCCAGTTCGGCCGGCCCCGGCTTGGGGATCGTGAAGCGGCGGCTGGGAATCTTGCCGCCGGCGGACGGGGTAAAGTTTCGCGCCTCCTCCCGAAGGTCCGTGGCGGTTAGCCGGGCATGGACATCGGGCGCAGCCTTTTCGAAGAAATCGAGATTTCGTTTTCGGAGGTTGGCCTTGGAATCGCTCATCGCATACTTCTAACATCGGGTGGCGGCGGTTCACATAACATATGCATTGTCCGGCCCCGGAATGGGATCGTTTTCCGCGTCCCTAATGGGACGGTTTATCGCGTCCCTAATGGGACGACCCCGACAGCGGATTTTCAGTCCGCTGCCGGGGCCTTGGGTTGGGACGGTGGGTTGTGGAAGGGTTTCCCGTGGTCCCGGGGTCAGGTTATGGCGCTAGTGCTTATCGTTTGATCCGCACCAGCTCCTCGAGCATTTCGTCGGCCGTCGAGATGATCCGGGTTGAGGCGGAATAGGCCCGCTGCACGACGATCATCTTGGTGAATTCCTCACCGATATCGACCGTGGAGGATTCCAGGGCGGCCTGGGTGATCGCGCCGGCGACGCCGTTGTTGGCTTCGCGGAGCGTATTGTCGCCCGACGCTTGCGTCTGGTTCCAGACGTTACCGGTCCGGGCGTTGAGGCCATTGACGTTGACGAAGGTGGCGATCGGAATCTTGTAGATCGGGCGCGTTTCGCCGTTGTCGAACAACGCCGTCATCAGGCCGCTTTCGTCGATGGTAACACCGGCCAGGGTCCCGAACTGGGACCCGTTCTGCGTGATAAAGCCCGGCGTGAATTCGGCACCGAACTGGGTGAAGCCGTTGGCTTCGCCGACCCGCCCGAAGTCGAGTGTCAGTCGTTCCGAATTGTTGGCATCGTCGTCCATATCGGCGGCGCCGTTGGCGAAGCCGTCGATCTGCAATTCAGCAACATTGAACTCTGCGGGCAGACCGTCGGAGTCGAATACCATCGCCTGGTTTTTGTCGACGGCGAAGTCGGTGCCGGCTGTGTATGTCGTGGTACCCGACGGGTCGGACGGAATGCCCGTGAATGCCGCACCACCGATGGTGCCGTCGTCGAACTGGACGTTGAACGAGCCGCTGGTCAGGGTCGACAGTACGAGCGTGTCGGCGTTGGCGCTCGGACCGCCCGCCGTGGTGTCGCCGACATTGCGGACCCGCACGCTCGCCGCGCCGGAGGCGAACGCCGCGTCGTTGGTCTCGATCGCCGTTTCCAGGTTGCTGAGAAATGTGTTCAACTGCGCCGCCGTCAGTGCCGCACCGGTGGTCGCCGTCACGGCAACGGCGCTGGCAACGGTGGCGCCGGATGCGTCGCCATCGATTTCATAGAGGATGCCGTTGATGCTGATGACCGTGTCGTCCGTTAGCGTGTCGCCGACGGAGAAAGTGAACTGATGGTAATCGCGGTTGGCGAATGCGGTTTCCTGGACCGTGAATGACGACTCCTGGATTGTCGCTCGGGCGCCGGAGGAGTCCAGAAGACCCGTCGGGTCGACCGTGATGTCGCCGGTCCCGTCCTCGGTGAAGTAGAGCGCCGTCGACTGGCCCGGATTGACCTGGATACGGTTGTTGGTGAAGCCGCCGTGATCTGCGAAATCCGAGTCGTCGGCTTTCACCGCGCTGACCAGCGCGTCGACCGCTTGCGCGACGGTCGCCGTGGTGGAGATCGTTACCGGCTTCAGGGTTGCGGTTTCAACGACGGATGCGTTGGAGTCGAACTCGTACGTGACACCGTCGATAATGACGGTTGCGCCGTCTGCGGGCACCGCCGTGAATTCGAGCTGGCCGCGGCTTTCGTAGACCGAAGCACCGGCAGTATCGGAATAGAGCGTCGCCACATTGACGCCGGACGGCGGCGTCACCTGGACGTCCCACTCGTTGTCGCGGTTGCCGCGCGTGTAGAGGAAGCTGGTGGTGTTGGCATTGCCCAGCGTGTCGAAGAACTGCACGTCGGTCTTGTGGGTGTCGCCCTGCGACGCCGTCGACGGCAGGTTGGCGCCGATGCCGATCTCTGTCGTCGCCGTCGCCGTGCCGCCGACCCGGTTCAGGTTCACCGTCGCCAGGAAGTCGGTCGAGATGACGTTCTGGTTGGGGATCGTCAGTGCCGTGTTGTTGGTGGTGACGGTACCGTCGGCGGTCGTCGGCCAGGCCTGCAGGTAATACCCTGACGTGTTGCGGAGGAAGCCCTCGTCATCCTGGAAGAAGGAGCCCGCACGGGTGAACAGGAACTCGTTCGAGAGTGTCGGCTGGCTCGCCTCGTTGACGACGAAGAAGCCGCTGCCGGAGATGGCGATGTCGGTCTGCGAGGTCGAGGACTGCAAAAGGCCCTGAACGCCGGTGTCCTGGCGTGGCCGCGACTGCACGCCGCCGGCAGAGTAGAAGGTGCTGGAGGTCTGCACCGTGACCAGGGTCTGGAAGTCGACCTGG
Organism: Rhodospirillales bacterium; assembly: GCA_051117645.1. Lineage (GTDB taxonomy): Bacteria > Pseudomonadota > Alphaproteobacteria > Rhodospirillales > Casp-alpha2 > UBA4479. The sequence continues at coordinate 115,518 of JBNPEI010000005.1, read as the reverse complement.
GTGCCCTTGTAGCCGATCGTGTTGACGTTGGTGATGTTGTCCGAGATCGCGCCGATCGCGCTCGATTGTGCGGTCAGGCCGGAAACACCGGAAGTAAGTGCGCCAAAGAGTGTCATTTCTCGTCTCCTTCGTTCAGCGGCCTTCCGGCCCGCGTGAAACCCTTTCTATCTGGTCAGTTCTGCTCAGATGCCGAAGCTGCTTCCTTGACGGAAAGCACAAGTGATTGCGGGACTTCGATGTCGCCCATGAACATGGTCGTTTCGCTGCCTTCGACGCCGATGCCGGTGACGCGGCCGAAGACCGTCGTCGGGATGTCCAGCAACTCGCCCTGATGGTCGAGGCCGCTGACCAGCACCGAATAGGCGCCGTCCGGGGCGGTGTTGCCGTTACGGTCGCGGCCGTCCCATTCGAACGTATGCTGGCCCTGGTCGAGGTTTGCGTCCTGTTCGTAAACCGTGAGGCCGTTGGCGTCGCGGATGACGATGCTCGCCGACTTGGCGCCCGCGGGCATGGTGTACGTGAATTCTCCCTGGCTGTTCTCGAGCGGGAACTTGGTGCCCTGGACCTCGATCTGGCGGTCGATGAAGCCGACCAACGACGACACCTGGTTGTTCTGACCGAGACCGACCAGCTTCTCCAGGTTGGAGTTCTGGTAGATCTGCTGCTCGACGCTGGCGAACTGCACGAGCTGCGAGGTGAACTCGTTGCTGTCCATCGGATCCAGCGGATCCTGGTTCTTCAACTGCGTGGTCAGCAGGTTGAGGAACCGGTTCAGGTCCTCCTGCAGCGAGGCCGCAGAGTTGGAGGACTTGGTGCCATCCGTCGTTTCCGTGCCTGTCGCACCGCTGATAAACATTATTCCCGCTCCTTATTCGCCTTCACTTGCGCTTGGGTGCGCATATCCGGTCGCGCCGTCAGGCGCGCATATCCAGTCGCGCCGTCAGGCGCGCATATCCAATCGCCCGTTTACGAAGATACCGCTTTCCCAAGCGGACATGACGCCATCGTTGACATCGGTTTCGCCTTCCTCGGCAGCTTCGGCGTCGGCATTACCCGAGTCCGGGGTGCCGTCGCCTTCCGCTTCCGCGTTCTGCTGTTCTTGGCCTTTCAGGTTGAATTCCATGTCGCCGCTCTCGAGTCCCGCGTCGGCGAGCGCCTTCTGCAGTTCTGAAGAGTCGCGGCGCAGCATGTCGAGAGTGTCCTGCTTTTCCGCCGTGACCACGGTCATGACACGGCCGTCGTGGGTCATTTCCAGTTTCACGTCGACGCGGCCGAGCTCGGCCGGCTTGAGTTGGATCGAAATACGGTCGATGCCGGTCTGCAGGGCCTTGGTGATCTTGATCGAAATCTGTTCGGTGACGGCGCTGCCCGGCAGGTTCGTGCGCTGCGCCTGCTGTGCCTGCTGCTGCGGCTGGGACTCGCGCGTCTGCTGGGTTTGTTGCGTCTGCTGGCCGGTGTTCGCGGTCTGCGTGGTGTTGTTCAGGGACTCGCCGCCGCCCGCATGCTGCGCACCGCCGCCGGAGGTCTGCACGGCGCTCGTCGTCGTGGTGCCGCCCTGGCCGGTGCCGGGCTGGACGCCCTGCTGGGCGTTCTGCACGTTCGCCTGCTGCGCCGCCTGTGCCTGTTGCTGGGCTGCGAGCTGTGCCTGCTGCGTCAGGTTCGGGTTCTGACCTTGCTGCTGGCCGGTCTGGCCCTGCTGGGCGTTGTTCTTGGCGGCGGCACCGTCGGCGGTCAGCACCGAGGCGTTGGCGACGGTGAATGTCGGTTTCGAGGTGATCGGCGCCTGTTCCTTGGTCACGTTCACGTTGAAATTGGCACGGCTGTCCGACCCGATGGCACGGGCGAGCTGCTGAGCCTGGTTCTGCGTGCTGGTGTTCTGGGTCTTCAGTTCCGCGCCCTGCGCCTTCTGTTCGGCGCCGGCGGTCTTAACCTGTGCCTGCGGGTTCGACTGGCCGAGTTTGTGGTCGCCCTGGCCGTTCTTGGCGGTCTTGCCGGCGGCGGCCTGGAGCGCGGCGTTGTCGGTAATATCGGCGCCCTTCTGTGCCTGCGCCTGCGGGTCCGCCTTGCCGGCGTTGGGGTTTTGCTGGCCCTTGCCCTTGATCAGCCCGGCGGCGTAGACGGCGGCGGCCTGGGTGGCGTTGGCGGCGGTCTCGACGGCGCTCTGGCTGCCCTTGCCGTCGGCGGCGGCCTTGCCGTCGCCGGTGTCGGCGGATTTCTCGCCGCCCTTGTCGTCGTTGTTGCCGTCGGCGGCGGTTTCGTTCGCGCCGTCGTCCTTGGTCTTGTCGTTGCCGCCGTTGTCGGCCTTTTCGGATTTCTCGCCGGCGCCCTGGGCGTCGCGGTCGTTGTTGCCGTCGCGTTCGGCGGCGTTATCGGTGCCCTTGTCGCTGCGCGGCGCGTCGTCGGCGCGCGCGGTGCCGTTGTCGCGGGCGTCGGAAGCGGTCGAACGGCCACGTTCGGCGGCGCCATCGTCGCGACGGCGGTCGTCGCCGCCGGACGCTTCGCGGGCGTCGGCGTAGTCGCGGCTGTCGGCGTTGCTCTGGGTGCTCTTGGCGGCCTCGGGAATCCCGCCCGACTTGTCGGCGACAGAGAAAGCCTGGTCGAGACGGGCGCCGACGCGCTGCAGCAGATCCCCGAACGACACCGCGAACCCGCCCAGATTGACGTAGTTCGGGGCCGCCGCCGGCTGTGCGCCGCCTGCGTGCCCGTGTTCGTTAAGCTTCTGCTCGATTGCCAGGTTCGCCATTAAACTTCTCCATGAACGAAATTTCGTTGCCGGATTAGAAGCAAACCGCGGGCCAGTTTTGGGTGCAGTGTTTAACGTGCTGATTTAATTGAATTTAATGATCTAAGCTTGGCCCCGGCGCGCGGAAAACCCGCGCCTGCGGGCAGAACTTGCCGGGTTTCGGGGGCAATTTCGTCCGCTCTCACCGGTTTTAGGGCGGAAAGCGGCGGATTTCCGGGGTTTCGCCGGTTCAGCCGTCCCGGAACCGGGCACGGAAGACGATATCTTCCGGCTTGCCGTCGAGGACATAGTGCGCGTTGCGCGTGCCGTCGGGCACCATGCCGCTTTTTTCCATGATCCGGACCATGGCGGCGTTGGATGCCATACACCCGGCAACCGCCTTGCGGATGCCGCCGTCGGTGAGCAGCCAGTCCAGTACCGCGTTCCACGCCTCGAGCCCGATGCCCTTGCCCCAGGCCTGCCGGGCGCCGATCAGGATCGCCACGTCGGCCAAACCGTTGGCGGCGTCGATGTCGGCGTGGATGTTGCCGATGTGGCTGCCGTCTTCGCGCATTTCTATGGTCCAGAGGCGGCTGGGCCCTGTTTGAAAGCCCTCCGCGAAGGCGCGGCAGGTCGCCAGCGTGTGCGTCCTGTGGCGCTGCTCCGAATAGCGCACGACGTCGGGGTCGTTGAGCCATGCGACATAGCTCTCCGTCAGGTGCCGGGCGGTATCGAAGGGCCGGAGCGTCAGCCGTTCGGTGGTCAGGGTCACGGGATCGGTCGCGGCGTCGGTCATGGTGTCTCTCAAACCTCGATCCGGCGGCAGATGGCGTTGGCCATGCGCGCCGCGGCACCGGCCGGGACCATATCGTCCGGACTGCGGAGCCCCGTGATCCCGCCCTTGAGCGCGTCCGGGATGCTAGCGCGCAGGTCCTCGGCGCGGCAAACGTGCCGTGTCAGGCCGAGGCCGATGCTGGAAAGCCAGTCGGCCTCGAGTGCACGCGGTGTCACGGCGATGGTCGGGCGCCCCATCACTGCGGCCTCGAACAACAGGACCGACGTCATGCCGATCACCAGGTCGGCGGCGTAGACCGCTTCCAGTGGGTCGCCGCCGGTGCTGATCGCGGCGAGATCGCGGGCGTAAGGCTGGAAGGTCTCGCGCACGTTCTTGGGATGCAGCCGGAGCGCCAGCGCCGCCTCCGGCGCGGCGCCCTCGAGCGCGTCGATGGTCTCCTCGAGGCAGATCTCGGTGCGCCCGTCGCTGGCGCCGCGTCCTTCCAGCGTGTAGTCCGCCGAGCGCCGGAACTCCCGGGAATCGAGGCCGTCCGAGGTTTCCGCGACGAACAGCACCAGCGGAAGCACGGGGTCGATTTCGGGGAACACGCGCTGCCGGACCGCGTCGCGGCCCTGGAAGTCGAGCCAGACCCGGCGCGCCCGGACCCGGTCCATGGCCGGATGGCCGACGATGTCGATGCGCCCGGCGCCGAAGCCGAGCGCGATGAACGCGTCCTTGGCCGCCGGGTCGCTGACCAGCAGGTATTCCGGCACGTGGGCGAGGGGATTGTTGGTCGTGCCCCGGAACCGGCGTCCGGCGTTGGCCGGGCCGTCGACGAAGCCGAAGCACGGGATGCCGGCGGCAAGGGCCGCGGCGGTGACGTCGAAGACCGGGCTTTCCGGGTTCTCGGACGTGCCCGTGAGCACGGCGGCGGGGCGGTCGCGGCCGCCGAACGGCAGGTCGAGGTCGGCGAGCTCGGTGACGTCGAGTTCGATCGTCGGCGCGTAGGCCTTGGCCGTGCCGGTGGCGTAGATCCTGAGGTCGATGCGCTTCTCCGCCAGCGCGTCGGCGAGGCCGATCAGGCCGTTGGCGGCGCCCGGATCCTCGATGACGGCGGCGATATGCATGCTCAACCGTCTTCCACCGCAAGGCGGCTTCCCCCGGTCTCGGCGGAGGCGCGGATCAGGGAGATGATGCGTTCGGTTTTGAGCGCGCTGTCGCCGGACGACTTGAGCGCCGTGCCGCCGGCGACCGCGTCGGCGAGGTTGGCGTAGAGGTTCGGCAGCGTCTCCGCGACGGTGCACGGCAGGGATACGCTTCGGTCGGCGGCGATCTCGAATTCATCGGCGAGGCCGCGGTTGGCGGTGCGCGGTATCGCGCGGATGAGGAGGGTCTCCTGCTCGAACGCGAGGCGGCCCGCCGTGCCCCAGATATCCAGCGCCACCTCCCGGTAATGCCTGAAGTCGAGCGGGTGCACGGAAACGGCGGCGCCGGACGCCATACCAAGCGCGAAGGCGACGTGGATGTCGTCGGGGACCGGGCTCGCCCTGCAGGACGCCGCATCGCCGATCGCCTGCACCCATGCCGGTTCGCCCAGCAGCATGCGGATCATGTCGGTCAGGTGCGAGCCGTTGTTGGCGAGCCCGTTGCCGTAAACGCCCGTCGCCGCCTGCACGTCGCCGATCCGGTCCCTGAGCCCGCCGTGGGCGAGCGCATTCAGCGTCGCGTCGCCGCGCCGCCAGTAGTTGACCTGCACGGGGATGCCGCACCGGGTGGCTTCTTCGATGAGTGCCGTGCCGTCCTTGTCCCCGAGCGGTTTTTCCGCCAGCACACCGCGCACGCCCGGCAGCGCCCTGAGGGCGTCCGCCCGTGCCCCCGGCGGCGACGCGAGGACGAGGATGTCGGGCGCCAGATGCGCGGCGGCGGCGGCCGTTTCGAACGCGGGGACGCTCCAGTCGTCTTCGGCGGCTTGGCGCGCCGCCGGATCCGGATCGACGACGCCGACCCAGTCGAAACGGCTGTCGGCCTTGAGCGCCTGCGCATGGGTGGCGATGGGGAACCACGCGGCCATTTTCGCGTCCGTGGCGAGACCGCGCGCAACCGCGCCGAAGCCGGCGATGACGGTCTTGAGGCCGCTCATGCCGCTGCCTCCAGGCACGCCGTCTGCAGCGCCTGCAACGCGTCCGATGCGTCATAGGTTTCGAGAAGCGCGTCGAGGCCGAACAGCGGCCCGTGCCGGACAGCCGTGGCGGCGGCGAGCACGCCCAAGAAGTTGGCGTCCGCTGGGGTGTCGAGGACGAGGCGCAGGTCCGGGCGCTTCCACTTGCCGGGCGGGCGAAAGTCCTGCACCTGCCAGCGCGGTTCGGTATAGAACGGTGCCGACACGTGCTCACGCGTATAAGCATCGGTGCAGCGCGCGTCGATGTCGCGGAGCGACTGGATGGTGAAGATTTCCACGTCCTGGCCGTCCGGCAGCATGCGATCGCGGGCCGTCGTCAGCAGGTCGCAGCCCGACGCGTGAAAGGCGCTGACCGCGAGGTTGACCACCTGCGGGTTGAGGAACGGCGTGTCGCCGCAAAGCTCGACCACCACGTCGGCGTTCATGCTTTCCTGCGCCGCCAGCACGCGCGCCAGCACGTCGTCCTCGCTGCCCCGGAAGCAGTCGACATTGTTCTGCGCGGCCCATTCGGCGATGGCGTCGTCGTCGGGGTTTTCCGTGGTGGCGACGATCAGGCCGTCCAGGTACTTGCACTGCTGCATGCGCCCAGTCAGGTGCGCGATCGCCGGTGTGCCGTCCAGCATCATCATCATCTTGCCGGGCAGGCGGGTCGAGCCCATGCGTGCCTCGATGCTGGCGACGGTACGGGTCATGTGCCGATGCTTGCCTTGTTCGGCCCCTGGGCGTTCAACTGGCCGCGTCCGGCGTGTACCTTGCGGACCGCCTCGATCATGCGGTCGACGTCGTCGTCCGACAGATCGTAGGCGCAGGGTTCGAACAGCAGCGCCCTGTTCTCGTGCATGTCCTCGGTCACCGGGCAGTGGACGTCATCGTAGGTGCGCTCGGTCAGCGTGAACGGCCAGCCATCGCGGCCGAGGGCGATGCGTTGCCGGAACATCGGCAAGCGGTACAAGGGCGCTACATAGCCGGTCGCGTGCGGGAAGCCCTCCGCCGCCAGCGCCTCGCTGAACAGCGACCGGCTGACGCCGAGCGCCGCCTCGTCGACCTTCATCATCCAGACATAGAAATTGTGCCGGCAGCCGTCGCGGGTGACGGGCGGGGTGAGGCCATCCAAACCCTGCAGCCCGTCCGTCAACCGTTTGGCGATGCGTTCGCGGGCTTCCACGTGGGCGTCGGCGTTCGCGAGTTGGACGCGGCCGACGGCGGCGCTCATCTCGGTCATGCGGAGGTTCATGCCGACCATGTTGGTGATCGGCCCGCCATCCAGCATGTCGGTGCAGTTTTCGCCGTGGTTCCTGATCAGCCTGAGGCGCGTCGCCAGGTCGTCGTCGGCGGTGACGCACATGCCGCCCTCGCCGGTGTGGATGTGCTTGTGAAAATTCAGGCTGTAGATGCCGATGTGGCCGATGCAGCCGGTCGGCTTGCCGTTTTCGGACCCGAGGGGCGACTGCGCGTTGTCCTCGATCAGGTGGATGCCGTGCCTGTCGGCAAGCGCGCGCAGGTCGTGCAGGCGTGCCGGATGGCCGAAAAGGTTCACGCACATGATGGCTTTGGTTTTGTCCGTGATCCGTTTCTCGACCTCGGCCGGGTCGATGCAGAAAGTCTCGTCCTCGATGTCCGCGAACACGGGAATGCCGCCATAGAAAATCGGCGCGGCGACACTTGCCGACATGGTCCAGGGCGGCACGATCACCTCGTCGCCCGGCGAAAGGCCGATCGCGCCGCAGGCGGCATAGAGCCCGCTGGTCGCCGAATTGACGCTGACCGTGTGTTCGATGCCGAAACGGGCCGACCATTCGGCTTCGAACGCCTGCACTTCCGGCCCGCCGCCGAATTCGGGGCCGGGGCTGCCGAAGAAGCCGGACAGGCAACCGGACTGGACGACGCGCCGGACCGCGTCCTCCTCCGCTTCGCCCATGGACATGTAGTCCGCGAAGGGGTCGCCGATGACCGGGCTGCCGCCCAGCAGGGCCAGTCGTTCCGGGCTGCTCATGATGCGTTCGCTCCCGCTGCCGGCGCATAACGGCGCGCGGCGTCGACAATTGTATCCAGGTCGGCATCGACGGCAACCTCGCCGGCGAGCCATGTGGCGAACGCGAAGTCGGCCTCGGTATCCAGCGCCAGATCGACGTCGCGGAGGCTTTCCGGCGCGGCGACGTTCTCGATCCGGTAGCCGTCCGGATGTTCGTAAAGATGCTTTGTGACGTGTTCCCGGTCCGCCATGTCGGTGACCGCGCGGTCGAGACGTTCGAGCGTCGCCGTCGCGATGACCTCGACGCTCATGCCCGCCGGGTAGGTGCGCGGATGCACGTTGGTGGCGATGTCGGGCGTCGCGTCACGGAACCGGCGCACCACCTTGTCGACGAGGCCCGCATCCATGAACGGACTGTCGCCGGAGATGCGGACCACGGCGTCGGCATTCAGGTATCTGGCGGCGGCCAGCGCCCGGCCCAGCACGTCGTCGTCGGCCCCGCGAAAGAGCCCGGTCCGGAGCTTTTCCGAAACCTCGGTCAGCGGGTCGTCGACGGCGCGGTCGGAGGTGCAGACGACGATGCCGTCCAGTTCGCGGGACCGGAACAGGCGTTGCACGACCCACGCCAGCACCGGCGCGTCGCCGAGGCGCATCATCGCCTTGCCGGGCAGGCGCCGGGAGTCCATGCGGGTGAAGATCAGGGCCGGAATGTGCATCGCGCGTGCCGCTCACCAGTCCGCGTAGTGGGTCTGCGTTTCCCGGTGCCAGCGCTCGAAGAACTCGACCACGTCGTGGCAATCGTCGGTAGGGAGCGCGAGGCCGTCGCTGCTCGCGACCCGTTCGCCGACCAGCGTCAGGTAGTCGCTGTCGATGAAGCGGTTGTGGGCGATGACCCTGAAGCCCGCCTTGTGCATCAGGCTGGTCAGCGCGTTGGCGCTGAAATGGAACGGGTGCGCGTCGACGTTGGGGCCCAGGTAGTACTGCAGCGGTTTCTTGAACGGCATCAGGATGCGCGATCCGGTGGCGACGATCAGGTGCCCGCCGGGTTTGACCGCGTCGTGCACGGCGGCGAGCACGCCCGACGCCGACTGGCAGTTTTCCAGCGTCCAGGTCAGGCTGGCGACGTCGAAGGTGCGGCCGTCCGATTTCGCCGCGTAATCCTCCATGGTGCCCGTGAAATTCGGGATGCCCAGTTCGTCGAGGATGGCGCAGTTCTCCGCCGACGGTTCGATGCCGAATACGTCCATGCCGAAGCGCGGTGCGCGCAGCATCTCTAGGAACTGGCCCTCGCCGGCGCCGATGTCGCAAAGCGTCTTGCCCTTCACGTCGACGGTGTCGGCCAGGAACTCGGCGGCGAATGTCTGGCGCGCCACCACGGCGGGGATGCGCGCGGTGTACGTTTTGTCGCTGACCTTGGCGTCGTCGGCGCGGTAGATCTCCTCGGCCCACATCTTCTGCAATGCCTCGGGGGTGCGGCGGTAGGCGGCCTGCACGAAACCGCAGGCGGCGCAGACGTGCAGCGGCCGGCCGGCCATGTAATGCGGCGCGCAGGGAATCTCGGCGAGGTCCGCCGCACCGCAGAGATCGCACGGGTAGAGCGTGAAGGTGTCCTCGCTCATGCGCCGTCTCCGGCGTGCCAGTGCAGGCACAGCGACGTGCCCACGGGGTCGAAGCCGAGGCTCTTGTAGAACGCGTCGGCGGCGGCATTGTTGGCCTGGCTGCCGACGCGGGTCTTGAGCCCCGGTTCGAACATCGCCTCGACGACGGCGCGGGCGACGCCGCGGCGGCGGTAATTGGTGGCGGTACAGATCAGGTCGATGATCTTGTATTCCGGCGTCACCAGCACCTGATTGAAGCCGACCGCGTTGCCGTCGGCGGCGCAGGCGACGTACATCTCCTGACCGCGCTTGCCGGTGAAGAAATTCATGGCCCAGCGCTTCTTGATCTCGCAGGCGACGGCGTGGGGGACCAGGGGGTCCTGGTGAAACCGTGACGTGGTCAGGTTGTCGCAGGCGAGATCGCCCAGTTCCTCGGCGATGGCGGCCTCGCGCGCCGCGGTGTCCTGCGTGATTTTGCGGACCGTGAAGCCGGGATCGGCGGCGGTGGGGGACGGCGGCGCATCGCCGGGGCGTTCGTAGACGATCTCCTCGACCGCGGCACGGAAGCCCATCTCCGTCAGCGGTGCGAACGCCGGATCGTCCGGGCCGGCGATCTTGGTCCAGACGAAGGCCGGCGCATCGGCGCCCGACAGCTCCGCCGAGAGCGTATTCATGTCGCAGGGCAGTCCGAGCGACCGGCAAGGCGCGTGGAACGCCGCCGTGAGAAACGCGTCGGGCGTGGTAACGGGCGTCTCCGTCTCTTTGCGTGCCGTGCTCATGGTCATATCATCGTGCCTTCGCGGCGTTAAGAAAACCTGTGCGATCCTATGCCGGCGGATGTTTCAGTTCCCAGGCATTGCCGCGCATCTCCCAGATTTCCGGGTCGCGGTGCTTGTCGACGATCTCCGTGAACGCGGCCTCGTCGAGGCCGAGGTATTCCAGATGCTCGCCGTGGTACGTCTTCGGAAACTCCGCGTCGTACTTGCGGACCAGTTCAAGACCCTCGTCGCGGCTCATCTGGCCGTTCTGTATCATGCGGCACGCGTCGCGTACACAGCGCCCGAAGCCGAACTTGATGAACTGCATGTAGTAGTAAAGGTTGTCGATCTTGTCATCCAGGCTGTCGAAATTGGTGAACGTGCCGTCGGTGCGGCCGTTTTCGGCGGTCATGAAGTCGATCTTGTCCCTGATGAAGTTCCAGTTCTCCAGCATCGACCAGCGGAAGAAGTAACCGAAATAGAGCGCCTTGACGCCGACGTCCTCGACCCGGTCGAGATCGGGATAGAGATAGGGGGCGAGGTCCTTGTCGCCGATTTCGTCGTCCATCCAGTTGAACGGGTCGTCGCCGATCTGGTGCTCCAGCACCTCCGTGAAGTCGCGCATCTTCATGTGGTCGTCGGACAGCACGCGGCCGCCGTATTCGCTCTCGCCGTGCTCGGCATAGAAGATCAGCGGAATGCCGTAGTTGACCGCGACCTGCACCGGCACCGCGTTGACGCCGGCGTTCCAGTGGATCTTGGGGTCGCCGCGTTCGGTGAAGAAGCGCTTCGAGAGCCGTCGCGACACCTTCTGGTTGGGCCGCACCATGACCTGGTCGAAGCCGAGCCTGATCATTTCCTCGCGGTTGTGCTGCGCCACCGGGTCGGGCATCAGCGGCGAGAAGGTGACGAGCAGGGGATTGAGGCCGAACTCGAACTTGATGCGGTACGCGATGGCCGACGAATCCTTGCCGCCCGACCACGGCACGATGCAGTCGTAGGGACCGTCGTGGGCGCGGTGCTCCTCGATCAGTTCCTGGAATTCCTTGCGGCGCGCGTCCCAGTCGATAGACGCCTTGCGCGCCGCCGTGTGGCAGGCGTTGCAGACGCCGCCGTCGTCGAACTCGATCCTGGGCCGGGTATTCGGCATCAGGCAGGTTTTGCAATACGCGATCAACGTGGCCCCCGTTCTCTCGGATTCGCGGGCGATTATACCCGCCCCGCCTATGCCCTGACAGCCACGCCTTTGCCGGAAAGGAATTTCTTGGCGCTGGCGATGCTCTGTTCGGTGAAGTGATAGATGTTCTGGGTGCAGGCGGCGGAGACGCCCGGGACCTCGAAGGCCGCCGCCATGTGCTGCCAGTTGCCGCAGCCGCCCAGCACCTGCACGGGGATCGAGATGGCGTCGGCGACCTCGCGGCAGAGATCGAGATCGTAGCCCTGCAGCGCGCCGTCGCGTTCGACGGCGGTGATCAGGATTTCTCCGGCGCCCAGCGACTCGCCGTACTTGGCCCAGGTCGCCGGGTCGTGGCCGGTCGGCCTGACGGCGAAATGCGACATCACCTCGTAGCCCTCGTTGCGGCGGGTGGCGTCGATGGAAAGCACCACGCACTGCTGGCCGTAGGCATTGGCGATGTCCTCGATCAGGTGCGGGTTCTCGACCGCGCCCGTATTGACGACGACCTTGTCGGCGCCGGCGTCCATGTACCTCGCCACGTCGTCGACGCTGCGGATGCCGCCGCCCACCGAGATCGGCACGAAGCACGTGCGCGCGAACTCAGACACCGCCTTGAAGAACCTGTCGCGGTCCGGGCTGTCACCGCGCGTCACGTCGAGAATCGCGATCTCGTCGACGGACCAGGCGTCGACGAAATTGAGGGTATAGCGGTAATCGGGTTTGAACAGCTTGGTCCTGAACAGGGTCCCGTCGTTGAGCGTCAGCACCGTGATGATCCGCTTTCTCAGCATCAGGCGCGCTCCACGAAATTCTGCAGCACACGAAGGCCGTGTTGCTGGCTTTTCTCGGGATGGAACTGGGTGCCGAACACGTTGCCCGATTGAACCGCCGCGCACAGCGGGCGGCCGTAGGTGCAGGTGCCCATGGTGATCGCCGTGTCCGTTTCCAGGTGATAGCTGTGCACGAAATAGAACAGCGCCGGGTCGGGCACCTCGTCGAACAGGATGCAGTCGCCGATGCGCTCGAAATCGTTCCAGCCCACGTGCGGTACGCGCAGATCGGCGTCGCCCGGGCGGATGCGTTTGACGTGGCCCGGGATCCAGCCGAGCCCCTCGTGCGTGCCGAACTCCTCGCTGGTCTCGGCGAGCAACTGGAAGCCGAGGCAGATGCCGAGGATCGGCTTGCGCCCGAGGCGTACCATCTCGGTCAGCGGCTCGACCAGGCCGCGCGCCCGAAGGTTCCCCATGCCGTCGCCGAAGGCACCGACGCCCGGCAGGATCAGCTTGTCGCAGCCGGCAAGGTCGGCCGCGTCGGCGCTGATCGTGCCCTGGTGGCCGAGCTTCTCCACGGCGCCCACTACGGAGCGCAGGTTGCCCAGCCCGTAATCGATGATACCGATCATGAGATTTTCCGCACCGGAAACCGAACCCGGTCGCAGGCGCTGCCGTCAAGACTGGCGGCGGCAAGCGCCGGCGAACGAAAGCTCAGTTGTATTCCATGCGGTGGCGGGTACGTTCCCACTGATCGACGTACCATTCGCAATAGCGCTTGTAGCCGACTTCGAGCGGCCACTGCGGTTCGAAGTTCAGGTATTCCCGGGCGCGTTTCGTCGACAGCGTGCCGCGGATCGGCTTGATCTGATCGCGTGGACGCTCCTCGAGGATCGCGTTCGGGACCACCGACTTCACCACGTTGGCAAGATCGAGAATGGTACGCGCGTTGCCGAAGGTGATGTTGAAGGTGTTGGACGAACCGGTGCCGCCGGCTGCGGCCATCGAGCGGACGATGCCGTCCACCAGATCCTCGATATACGTGAAGTCGAGGCGCCCGTCGCCGCCGCCTTCGAGGAACAGCGGTTTGCCCATCAGCGCGTTCTCGATGAAGACCTGGCTGACCCGGCGGCTGATGCAGCGTTCGCCGTAAAGCGCGCTCGGGCGGATGATGGTGACGCCGAGACCGTACTGGTCGTGATAGGTCCGGATCAGGCGCTCGCCCATGAACTTGGCGTTGGCGTAGATGCCGTAGGGACGCGGCCGCACGCTCTCGTCGACGGTTTCGGTTTCGAAGTCGCCATAGACGGTCGACGACGACATGAACACGACCTCGTTGACCTCGTTCGGGAACAGGCGCGTGAACTCGAGCACGTTCCGGAGTGTGACCAGTTGCAGGTCGAAGCAGTGCCCCGGAACCTTTCTGGCGTCGACCGCGCTGGAAATCGCCGACAGATGCACGATCTTGGTCGGCTGGAATCGTTTCAGGCTTTCCGCAAGGTCGGTCATCGAACGCGCGTCGGCGTTGTCCAAGACGACGCCGGAATTGCGCATCATCTCGAAGCGCTGGACCAAAAAGTTGTGGTTGAGTTGCCGCCGGAAGTCGTCGATATCCATCTCGCTGACGTTGGCGAGCATGTTGTTCTGCATCAGGTTGTCGACGATCTGCACTTCGACGCCGACCTGGCGAAGTGCGAGTGCCAGGTTGTGACCGATGAAACCAGCGCCGCCGACAAGCGAAACGCGCTCGCCCGCCATGCGCTTCTTGATGAGATCGGGAGTTAGTTTCTGAGCCATAATAGACCTCTCATTCTGAGTAATGACTTCCCGTTTCTGGGAAGTGACGCCTAACCCAACCGGGCGTTAACCACAGTCAAGCACACTACCCTAACAGAAACGCTTGCAGAAATCACTCTGTATTTACCATGCGTTGTTTAATCATCACTTAACCGGCTATGGCGTGCCGCATGGCATTTGCGATATCGCGCATGTCGCCGGGGCCGAGATGCGGCCCCACCGGCAGCGCAATCCCGCGGTCACTGATCGCTTCCGCATTCGGGTATGCGCCCTGATCGTAGCCGTAGTGCTTCCTGTAGGCTGTGAGCCTGCGCACAGGGTGGGGGTAATAGACGCTGGTGCCGACGCCCATGCCCTGGAGGGTCAGGATGATGTCGTCGCGGCGTTCGCCCAACGCCCCTTCCAGCACCGCCACCAGGCAGTAATGCGTGTTGGTGTAACGCGGATCGGCGTCGTCGATGACGCGGATATCGGGAATCTCCGATAACCCGGCCTTGAGGGCGGCGAAGTTCTCGGCGCGGCGTTCGAGGATTTCCGGGAGTTTCTTCAGTTGCGTTCGGCCGAGTGCGCCCTGCATCTCGCTCATCCGGTAATTCATGCCGACGTCGGCGACGTCGTAGATGCCCGGCACCTTGCGCTCGGAATGGGTGCGGTCGACGCTGAAGGCTCGGAACTTTGCAATGCGGGCAACGATTTCCTCGTCCTTCGAGACGATCATCCCGCCCTCGCAGGTGGTGATGTGCTTGACCGGATAGAACGAATAGCAGCCAACGTGGCCGAACAGACCGACGTGCGTGCCGTCGATCCGCGATCCGACGGCGATGGCGCAGTCCTCGACCACCGGTAGCCCGGCGTCGTCGGCGACCTTCATGATCGCCGGCATGTCGCAGGGGATGCCGACATAGTGCACGATGCCGATGCCCTTGGTCTTCGGCGTGATCGCGGCCTCGATGGCCTCGGCGGTCATGTTGCCGCTGTCTTTTTCGCAGTCCACGAACACCGGCGTCGCACCGCACAGCGCGACGGCGTGCACCGTCGCGGCGTGGGTCATGGCCGGTACGATGACCTCGTCACCCGGACCGACGCCGATGTCGAGCCACGCCAGGTGCAGCGACGCCATGCACGATGAGGTGGACGCCGCGTATCCGCCCCCCATCATGGAAACCCAGTCGTCTTCGAAGCCCTTGCACTCGGGGCCGTGCGTCAGGATGTGGCCCTCGAGGACCTTCATCACCGCGGCCCGGTCGTCGTCGTCGATCCACGGGCGGCCGAAGGGAATGTCGTATTTGGTTTCACTGCTCATGTGTCGTACTCGATGCTCAGGGTTGTTTTCTGCTGGTGCGCCGCGTCGGTGGCGGCGATGACGCGGATCAGGTCGAACTCACGCATGGCCGCCGCGGTCGGGTCGGCGTCTGACGCGATGCCGTCGATGAAGGCCGGGATCAGCGCGCCCTTGGACGCAGGCAGGGGGGCGTGGCGCAAGGGGGATGCCTTCTTGTCCTCGTCGCGGCTCAGGTGCAGGCGCGGCCCGGCGTCGTCGTAGATGAACGTCGCCTCGGTCCCGAACACGCGGAGTACATGGTGGTGCCGGTGCACGCAGCCGAAGTTCGCGGTGATGCGCCCGATCAGGCCCGACGGGAAGGCGTAGGTCGCGGCCATGAAATCGTCGTAGCGAAAACCGGAATCCGCCGTGGCGATGCGGTTGCCGATGCAATTCACTTCCGCCGGGCGCTCGCCGGCCAGCATCAGCATCAGGTCGATCAGGTGGATGCCGCCGCCTTCCATGGCCGAATAGTCCGGCACGTCCCTGCGCCAGCCTTCGGTGATTTTATCGAGCCTGCCGTAAAGATAATCGCCGTCGATGGCGTAGATACGGCCCATGTTGCCGCTCTGCACTTCGTAGGATAGCCAGCGGTAAAGCTCGGCATCGCGCAGCACCAGGTTGGACGCGATGTGCGGCTTTGCCGCGGCGTGCCAGGCGTCGATGACCGCGGACAGTTCGCCGGCGGTGCGGGCCAGCGGTTTTTCGACGAACACGTGCTTGCCCGCGTTCAGGCAAGCGATCACCTGTTCGGCGTGCAGGTGATCGAAAGTGGCGATGGAAACGATGTCGACGGCGGGGTCGTCGAGGGCGGTATCCAGCACCGTCGCCGTTTCGCCGCTGCCGATCCGGCCGCGGACCGTGGCGGCGACGTCCTTGTCCAGGTCGATCAGCCAACGCACCTCTGTGCGCGGGTCGTCCCGGTAGGCGAGCGCGTGCTGTTCGCCGACCCCGAGTCCGGCCACGGCGACGCCGAGGACGGATGCGGTCACGCCGCCTCCTCGCCGGTGTAGTACGGCTTGGCTGCCGGATAGTCGGTCAAATATTCGTCGCAAAGCCGGGCGTTCGACTCGCGGAAGTGTTCGACGATCTGTGCGCGTAACTCGTCGCTCATCAGCGTATGGGGGTCGTCGGGCTTCTTCTTGACGTGCGCTTCGAACCAGTTTGCGAGCGCGCGGGACTCCTCCTCTTCGAGGAACTGGTTGGCGACGCGCTGAACCTCGATGGCCCGCGGCGCGATGCTGGGGTTGACCACGGGCAGGTCCCTGAATTCCAGGCGTTGTGTGATCCCCGCGGCCATCAGCACCGCGTCGATAAATCCGGTGCGTCCGGAATCCGCATATACCTTGGTTTCGAATGGCACGACGGTAACCTTGTCGCGGCCGAAATGTTGCGAATACACGTCGATGTTTTCCATCCAGTGCCAGTTGTCGAGCGGAAACTCGTCGACGAATGTCCGGAAGTCGCGAACTTCGCGGCGTTTCAGGCACTGGTTATAGAGCGATTCGATATAGGTATCCTGGCGTCTGATGATGATGATGATATGCGGGTCGTAACCTTCCGAGAGATACGAGATCTTTTCGCACGATACGTCGCAGACGTTCTTTTCATCCAGGCCCGGCCGCATCCCCAGCAAATTCTCCTGGGTAATGATGAAACCATCGAACTCGGATTCCTTCATCGGCTCGAAATACTTCTCCCGTATCGGGCGCCAGTGATCCTCTATGAACGTATCCTCGTACGCGGCAACGCCGGTGTCGCGGTAGATAAGGGGATCGTACTGGCGCGCATGCTGGGCGAATATCTGGTGCATCATCTTGTCGTTGAACAGCGACTGAATGAGCGTCGATCCGCAGCGCCCACTGCCGATGTGGAAGTAGAGTTTCTTCAATTTTTGCCTCCCGGCGTCTTTCTCGATCCGAAACGACTAAATCAGACGAATATTGATCGATGATTAAACCCGGTCCTGAAATAATTCCGGTGCTTCCGTCGCCAAGGTCTCGACGTCCGCCATCCCGAACAACGGGTTGAGAGGATAAAGCCTCTCGAAGATTTTGCCCAATCTTGCGTAATCCGCCTCGGTGTCCAGTAGAACTTCCAGCGGATGCTGCCCGGCGCCGCCGGGTCTGGTGATCTCGAGCTTGCGGAATCGTTCCGGCTGCCGGTCGAACCAGGAATGCACGTATTCCAGGTCCTTTTCGTCCGTGACCTCGGCGTCCGCCGTTTCCAGCAGCCCCCGCGCCAGGACCTGGCATTCGCTGCCGAGCGGCCAGCCGCTCTTGTCGTTCAGGTACGCCCAGTCCGGTTTTTCCGCGCGGAAGCTGTCCAGCGCCAGCCCGACGAGTGCCGGGTCCACCGCCGGGCAGTCGCCCCACAGCCGGATGACGATGTCGGCGCCGGTTTCGCGGGCGGCGATGACGAAGCGGGTCAGCAAATGTTCTTCGGGCCCGCGCGAGAGATGCACGCCGTCGAGCCTTTCGACGGCTCCCGCCAGCGGTGCCTGGGCGTCGCCTTCGGGGATCGTCACGCACACCTTATCGACGCCGGGGGCCGCCTGCGCGCGACGCACCGGATGTGCGATCACGGGCAAGCCCGCCAGCGGCAGGATCATCTTGCCCGGCAGCCGGGTCGAGGTGTGGCGCGCCTGGATGACGGCGACGGTCGTCATGCCGCCTGCTGTTCCAGGAACAGCTTGGTGGAGATGAAGCTGAACAGGAACTTGGAGAAACTGTTCGACGCCATGTCGTCCTTCAGGAACGCTTCGACGGCGCTGCGTTTGACGATGTCGAACACCGGGCTGTCGGCGAGCAGGATGTCGCGGGTGTCGGGATCGCTGCGGTCGATCAGCGAGTTGATCGAGGCGTTGAAGCCGCGTTTGCGGGTATCGAGGCGCACCGGATCGGGGACGATGCCGGCGGCGGCCTCGCGCAGGATGCGCTTCGCGTAGCCCGCACCGATCAGATGCCGCGCCGGCACGCTGTAGAGGTACTCGACCAGCGCCCGGTCGAGATAGGGGGAGCGGTTCTCGATCGAGAACATCATCGAATTCAGGTCGTCCTCGTTCAGGATCACCGGCACCGCCTCGGTGAACAGCTCGTTCGCCATGCGGTTGCGGAGCAGTTCCGCCGTATAGGTGTCCTCGGTCCAGGCTTCGGCGAACGGCTCGGTCAGGAACGACGAGAACAGGTCGCGGTCCAGCGTGATGTGGTCGCGCTGACCGGGGTTGCGGACGAAGCAGAGCGGGTCCTGCAGGCCCGGGTTCTGTACGTGCGCCCCCATGCCGGCTTTCCAGTCCGCGACCAGCCGATCGAAATCCGCGCCGGGGTCGTTGTGCATGGCGGCGAGCCACATCGAATAGTGATCGTAGTAGCCGGTGAAGATCTCATCCGCCGCGGTGCCGGAAACGGCGATCTTGTAGCCGGCGTCGGATATGGCTTCCGACAGGAACGCGTGCATGTAATAGCTGATGGTGACCACCGGGGCGTCGTGCTGGCGGACAAGCTTCGACAGGCGGTCGAAGAACCCCTCGGTCGACGTATGTACCCGGTGGTGCTTGCAGCCCAGGTGCTTGGCCATGACGTCGATGTTGGCGCTCTCGTCGTAGCGTTCGTCGCTGTCGATGATCGAAAAGCAGTGAATGTCGCGGCCCATGCCCTTCGCTGCGATGGCCGCCAGCACGGTGGAATCGACGCCGCCCGAAAGACAGAACGCGAGCGGCACGTCGGCGCGCATGCGGGTCTCGACGGCGCGGGTCAGCAACTGCCGGGTATGCGCCACGGCGTCGTCGAACGACGTTTCGCGGATCGTTGTCGGCAACGTCCAGTAAGGGGCGGCGGCGGGCCGTTCGGCGTTCTTCAGGATCGCGCAGCTTCCGGCCGGGAAGGCGTCCACGTCCCTGAAATAGGTCTCGCCGCTCTTGCCCAGGCACTTGTAGCCGTTGACCAGGAAGCGGCGCAGTTGCGTCGTGTTGACCTCGGGCGCGCGCCCGGCGAGCGCCGACAACGTCTTGACCTCGGAGGCGAAGTAGAGCGTGCCGTCGACTTTCCAGGTGTAGAGCGGTTTCTCGCCGAAGCGGTCGCGGCTGAGCAGTACCTCGCCGTGTCTGGTGTCCAGCAGCGCGAACGCCCACATGCCGTCGAGCCGGTCCAGGCACGCCGCGCCCCATTCCTTGTAGGCGGCGAGCAGTACCTCGGTATCCGATTGGGTGGTGAACGCGTGCCCCAGCTTCGATAGCTCGTCGCGGATCTCGATGTAGTTGTAGATCTCGCCGTTATAGGTGAGCGAGAGGCCGTCCCGCTCGAACGGCTGGTTGGCGCGCGGGTCGAGATCGATGATCGCGAGCCGGGTATGCAGGAACGTGACGTGCGTTTCGCCGATGCGGTAGGTCGCGCTGCCGTTCGCGTCCGGGCCGCGGTGCCGCATGGTGGCGAGCGCCGCCCGGATGCGGTCTTCCGGGACCGGGCCGGGACCGAGCGCGCCGGCGATTCCGCACATCGGCCGCCGCCCTCAGCTCAGGTTCCTGGGGGAGAACGGATCGCCCTCGGCCATCGGCGCCTTGAGCCGCTTGCCGATGATCTCGTGCTCGTCGCCGGGCGCCATGCCGGTGCCGGGCCGGGTCCAGTTGAGATCGTCGCGGGTGATCTTGTGGCCGCTGTCGAGGTGCCGCGCGGCGACGATGGAACGCCTGATCTGCGGCGCGATCTCTTTTTCCGTTTCCGCCATCTCGAAGGCGCCGGTGCCCATCATGGTGTCGGCGGCGCGCACCTCCTCGACCAGCCGTTTCATGGTCGCCGGATCGGCGGAAAGCTGGTGGTCGCGGAATTCGGAATGGTCGTTGGCGATGGTGAAGTGCTTCTCGATGATGCGCGCCCCGGCGCCGACGGCGAGCTTGGCCGCCTCGATGCCGATGGTGTGGTCGGAATAGCCGGGGGTCCTGCGCGGGAACGTTCTCGCGATGGTGGCGACGGCACCGATGTTGGCGTTCCCGGGTTCGGTCGGATAGTTGCTGACGCAGTGCAGCAGCCCGACGTCGCCCGGCAGCCGCTTGCCGTCCCAGACGTCGTCGATGATGCGGACGCCGGGGCGGATGTCGGTCTCGCCGGCGAGCCCGGTCGAGATGATCAGCGGCAATCCCGTTTTCGCCGCTTCCTCGATCAGGGCGTAATAGGTGTTGTCGCTGGATGCGATCTTGATGGCGTCGCAGATGGTGCCGAGAAAAGCCGCGCTCTCGAGATCGAACGGCGTCGACAGGAACTTGAGCCCGGCGGCGCCCGCCTGCTTGGAGAGCTCGGTAAACTGGTCGTAGGAAAGCTGGAACTTCTTCAGCGTCGAGAACCGGGGCTCGTCGCTCTTGCTGACCAGGCGTTCGGGCACGATGGTCTGGAACTTGACCGCGTCGGCGCCCGTCTCGGCGGCGAGGCCGACCAGATCCTGGGCGAGGGCGAAATCGCCTTCGTGGTTGTTGCCCACCTCGGCGATGATGAACACGCCGTCGCCAAAAAATGACATATGGTCGTGCATCGGTTATTCTTATCGATCCCGCTTTTGGTCTGCTCGGTAATTTAAATCTAAGGATAATAAGGATAACAAGCCCAGCGTATTAATTGTGTCAACGTATTAGTCGGAGAGTGTGCAACAAACTCGGCACGCATGTGATAACGTGCAGCCGTGTCCTCGTTCCCTCTCGGTTATACCTGTCCCTATGATCAACGAATATTACAGCGCGATGACGAAGGCTCTGCGGGAACGTAATTTCCCGCGCGCGGCCGGTTATCTGCGCATGATATATCAGAACCAGCACTTTCATTTCGACGTTTACAGGCAATTCAGTTTCCAAGGCGCTTCCGCGCGCGATGTGATGTACCTCATGACGACATACGTACGCGAATTCGACGACGATCCGAGCGGATACATGATGCTAGCGCACGGGTACTATTTCAGACGGCAGTTCGAAATGGTGCGCAAAACCTGGTGCGACGCCTGCCAGAAAGTAGTTAAGGGATATCATTTTCAGCCGTCCATCGGACCAACCATTTTCGATGTCGAGCATGGGCAGCCTTTTTCGAAACTGCGCGGGACCGGCTTGGGTGCCAAGGTCATGGGAGCGCTGAAAGAACTGAAGCAAGAACCTGCCGCTGCGCGGGCGCCAGCATCCATCGAGGATAGCGGTACAGTCAGCGCGGAAACCACACATGGTGAGCCGATCGGTATGTACGGCGTCGCCCTGAACGGCCGGCTTGCCGGGTATACTCAGCCTACCCGGTATTACTTTAGGTACGGCTTTGCGCCAGACCGGCTGACGGAGACCACGCCGATACGCGATATGCCGGCGGGGGTACATGGCCACGCTCGCGATACTGCGGAGAACCTGTTCCGGCGAATCAGTTTCAACACCTGCATGCTGGTCGCCGGAGAGATCAAAGCGCCAGCGCCGCCGCAGCGTTTTCCAATGGTTTCAATGAAATCAGAATGGCCGTTCGGTAAAGACCGAAATCACCGCGACGGCATCGGTGTCATCGATCTGTTTCTGGGATGGAACAACTTGGTCCAGAGGCGTGGCCGGATCGAAGGTGTGGATACACCGGCCACGTTTCCTACGCCGGAGTACCCGGGCGAGGCGGTTGATCTGCGCGATTCGCGAGTGACGATCAGGTGCCGCACCAGCGAGCTCGACATGAAGGCGTTCAGACCGGTGATCTGGCTGCACGGCCGCACCGGCACGGCCGTGCAGCCGGATTATTGCGACGACCTTTCCGCTTGGGCTGTGACGGCGCTTTCATGCGCGCAGACGTTCACCGTTGATGGCGCATGGCACGCCATCACCTTCAACATGCCAGGCTTGTCAACGGACTGGACGTTCTGCGGCAGCAACGTCGAGGAAATGGGCGACGGGATGCTGCGCTATACCTATGCGCCGATCCAGAACCTACAGCGTGCGAACGTCGGCGGGAATCTATGTCTTACCTTCGTCGGCGGCGACGAACTGGATACTCCGGAAGGCGAACTGGAACTTGCCGAACTGGAACTTGCGTATCGATCCCGGTCCCTGCTGGGGCCCGGGCAGGAGGCTGAACTTGTGCACGGCCCCGGCGATGCCGGGTGCCTGACGGACGGGACCCTCGGCGATGTCGAGCATCTCTGGCAGGCGCCGGTCGATGAAGATGCGCCGCTGGAATTCGTCTGGCGGCTGCGCGGCCCCGCCAACCTTAGCTGCTTCAAGGTGCATCAGAACGTGCTGGCGCCTGCGGCCGGTATCGAGATAGCCATTTCCGGCGACGAGGAGATGTTCACCGATGTTTGGATCGGTACCATGGCCGACGTTCCCGAAGATCCACTTCTTTGGGGCGGCGACGCGGGGTCGGACGTGGTTATCCACGTCGTTGTTCCGGATACGCCGGTCTGCGCCCGGTTTGTCCGTCTCCGGATTATGTCGGGGCAGCGGCCGGGTGCTGCCGGCCTGGATGCGTTCGAGGTTTTTGGCGACGGCTTGCCGTTCATCCCGTCGGCGGATGAGTTTTCGTTTTCGGAGGCGGTTACCGGACTTAAGGAGACGGGGCCTATCTACACTCAATTGGTCGCTGAAAACGACGATGGCATTTTCGAAGGGGATGTGGTCAAGATCGCGCGGCCAGCGGCGGAAACGCCGTTCATCCTATCGGTGGCAGTGACCGGGCGCGGTAATGGGACGGCCAACGTATCCATCCGCGCCATCGCCATGGGCGAGGAAGGCACACTCGCGATGACGCTGATGTCCGACGATGGAGAGGACGTGACCGTGCCGCCGGTGCGGATCGGCAAGTGGCACGTGCCAGCCGACACCGCTATCCGCATCGCCGGTTTGAAGCCAGATGTTTTCTATACGGCTACTTGCGTCGCCAAAAACGAAAACGGAGCGTCGGAACCATTCACGTTCGAAATCGCAGCCAATGCCTGACGTGACCTGCCGCCGTTGGCGATATGTTTACCTTTCGCGGATATGGGTCTTGGGCTAACATTTGCGTCCCATATAGACGCAAGCAGAAAGCAGGCGGTTAACATGGCTTATATCGATCACGGCCCTTCATCCAATTTCGTCAAGGCGAGCAGGGAGACGATCTGGCAGATCGTCGAAGAACTGTTCCCGCGTTACCGCGCGCTGTGCGGCCCGGATTTTCGCGATTCACTGCATATCCTGCAAAAATATCTCGATTTCGAGATCAAGGAGTTTTCGACCGGCGCCGAGGTCGGCGACTGGACGATCCCGCCCGAATTCGTCGTCAACGAAGCCTGGGTCGAAGGCCCCGACGGCAAACGGGTCATCGATTTCAACGAGCATCCCTATCACGTACATATCTATTCCGGCGCGTTCGACGGCGAGATGGAACTGGATGACCTGCTGGAGCGGGTGTCGACGCATCCCGATCTGCCGGACGCCATCCCACTCAGGCAATCATATTACCGCTACGACTGGGGACTTTGTGCATCCCAGAATCAGGTCAAGACGTGGAAGCCGGGCACCTACAAAGTTCACATTGACACCGAGCTCAATGACGGCGCGCTCCGGGTCGGTGAATACTATCTGCCCGGCGAGAGCAAGAAGGAAATCATGGTGTGCACGTACCTGTGCCACCCCTACGGCGCCAACGACAACTTGAGCGGTGTTTCCGTCGCCACCGAGCTGTTTCGGCGCCTGTCGGAGATGAAGAACCGGCGCTATTCCTACCGGCTCTGCATCTGGCCCGAAACGATCGGCGCGCTGACCTGGATCGACGCCAACCGCGCCAACCTGAATAACATCGTCGGCGGCTACGAGGTCGCAATCTGCGGCGACGACGCGCCGATCCGCTACGTGCAGAGCTACTTCGGCGATGCGCTCGTTGACCGGGCTTTCGCGCACGCGCTCCGCAACAGCGGTCTCGAGCACGAAATCCTCGAATACGATGGGGTCTGCAACGGCTCGGACCAGGCGCACTTCAATGCCATCGGGCTCCGCGTGCCGTTCGGCCACCCGATCCGGGGCGGTCACATCACGCCGGAAATTCCGGGCAAGAAGCAGATCGGCTATGCCGAGTATCACAGCTCCGCCGACGATCTCGACCTTATCAAGCCGGAGAACCTGTCCGATATTCTCGAGATCACTTGGGACGCGATCCAGACCATCGAACGGGCCCGCACCTACAAGGCGACATTCACCGGCACGCCGTTCCTCTCAAAGCACGGTGTCTATCCCTATCAGCACGGGCTGGGGACCGGCACTACGGCGACCAAGTCGACATTCGGCGGTCTGGCGTATTACCAACTCATGATCGACGCCGACGGCGAGAAAGACCTGCTGGCCATCGCCGACGGCTCGGCGCTGCCGATCGAGGCGTACGACGACGCGGTCGAGAATTTCATGAAGGCGGGCCTGATCGAGGATATTTCCGGGCAATAGACATAGATCAATGAAGCCGCCGGATGTGCGTTCTATCGTAAGGGAAGACTCAACCGAGCCGATGGGAACATTGAAATGACACTGAACGTATTGGTTGCCGGGGGTGGATTTCGCGGGATCATCAGCGCGTATTTCCTGCGCAAGCGCGGGTGCAACGTAACCCTCGTCGAGCGTGCGCCGTTTCTGGGGGCCGTGCTGTGGCCGCTGGAATGGAAAGAATACGGTCTTATCCTCGACAAGGGATGCCATCTTTTCGGCAGCGGCGATCCGGTGAACGACGATGTCATGCTCGATTTCCTGGGCGATAACTTCGAATCCCACGAACTGAAGGTGGCGGCCGCCTTCAACGGCGGCACCACGCCCGACACGGTGGTGCCCGACCTGACCCGATTGCCCGGGGATCAGCCGGCGCGGGTGCTGCGGGAAACGATAGAGGCCGCGGCCCGCAACCCTGACGCGGCCGGTGCGGCGACATTGGCGGAATACCTGTCGGTGCGCTTCGGTCCCACGGCGGCGGCGGCGCTCGGGCCGGTCTGCGACAAGATGACCGCGGCCAGGTCCGGGGAGCTTGCGCCCGGCGCGTTGTCGACGACGCTCGGCCAGCGCGTGAAAATCACCGACGACGACATCGCCAACATGCTGAAGCAACTGGGGCCGCTGGATGACCGGATTGCCGCCAGCAATGTCCATGACCCCTACAAATACCTGGAGACCAGCAACCCGAAGCTGCCGCACCGGCATTTCTATCCCAAGAAGGGCGGCACCGGCGCCCTGCCCAGGGCGGCGCAGGCTTATCTGGAAAGCGCCGGATGCGACATTCGCCTGGGCACGTCGATCGAGGCGTTCCGCGCCGACGGCCGCGGTGTGTCGGTGAAGATCGACGACGACGAGCGCGACTTCGATTACATGGTGTGGGCGTTGGATATGGGGCCGCTCAGCCAGGTAGCGCTGGGCGAGGATCTGGTTTCCGCCAAGGTTCATAAATCGCCGATGGCGCTTTACTATTTCCTGACCCCGGCGGAAGAAATCGGGCCGCTCAGCTACATCCAGGATTACGACATAGATCACCTGACGTTCCGGGTGTCGCGCGCCGGCGTATACTCGAACCAGATACTGCCGGACGGCAACACCTATGTCTGTTCGGAGGTCGTCACCCCGATGGGTTCAGAGCTATGGGAAACGCCGGAGGCGTTCAGCGCCCAGGTGTGGGCGGAAGCGCGCACGCTGGGCATGGTGAAGGGGGACGCGCCGCTCGATACGTACGTCCAGAAAACGCCCGTCAGTTACAAGCATGAAAAGATCGGTTTCGCCGATGTGTCGCAAACCGTGGCCGCGGAGATCGAGAAATTATCGTCCCGGGTCATCATCACCGATCCGATGGTGCTGGGCTATGCCGCGATCATGGAAATGCTGGACCGGGTCGGCGTCCACTGAGCCGAGCGCTTCAGGGCCAGCGTTGCGACGGGTCGATGGCGGCGAGTTCCGCGTCACGCTCCGAGCTTACCCATTCCTTCAGATGCGCCGGGTCCTTGACGAGGGCGTAGGGATCGTCGGCGAGCAAGCGCATGCAGGCCTCTTCGATATCGCGTGCCAGCACCGATGCGAAAGGAATTTCCGGGGATGTGGCGCGTAACACGCGTCCCTGCCGTTCCAGAAGATCGAACGGTGCCGACCAGTCCTCGTCGATATGGTGATGCATCGGGCGCGTGAAGAACACCTCCGTACACGGCCCAAGGTTCTCGCCGTTGTCGCAAAGCCGGCCCGTGAATTTCTTGAAATACCGGTACGGCACGCCGGCAAGCTGTTCGCAGCGGTGAACGTAACTGATGCTTTTCTCCCAGGGCAGGCCGAGCGAGCAAAGGCGCGCGTTGTGCCGGCCCATCCAGCCCATGACCCCGTCGTCGCCCCACGCCGTCGTGCACGGCAGCGCCAGGACCGCATCGGTATCCGGTCCGCACACGAAATAGCTGTTCATGGGCTGGCGCGTCCGTTTCATGCCGAGGCGTGTCCACGCCCGTTCCGGAAGGATGCCGACCTGCGGCGGGCTGAGCGTGAGATCGAAAACCTTGGTGCGCGGAAATTCGAAGTTGTACGCCGGCATCAGCAGGGTGCGCTCGCCCACGACCGAGGCGATCAGGTCGATGAAGCCATCCACGTCTTCCGGCGTCGTGATGCCGAACTTGAGCGCGAAGCTCCAGATGCCGGAATGAATGACGACGATCCCGTCGTCGGGGGCGATGATGTCGTTGAGCGCCTTGGCGGCGTCGTCGAGCGTCAGTTTCGGCATGCGGACTCCCGGAACGCGTGCGACCGTACTAAACCTTTATTAACCCGCTGAACGTGATATTGCACCGGTGTAATTTCAGCGGACGCGATGCGAGGAGACCGACGATGACCTTTTCGACCGAATGGGAAAAGCTGTTCAGTGATCCCGCCAGCAATCAGATCAGCCGCTGGCCGTGGTCCGATCTGGTCACTTATGTCATGCGCTACGCGCGTCCGACCGGTCCCGATTACCGGGTGCTGGAGCTTGGCTGCGGCGCCGGCGCCAACGTGCCGTTCTTCAAGTTCATGAACGTCGACTACAATGCCGTGGACGGCAGCGCATCGGCGATCGCCATGCTGAAAGAAGCGTATCCGGACTGGGCCGACCGGTTCGCGGTCGCCGACTTTACCCAGGACCTGCACTTCGACGGACCGTTCGACCTTGTCGTCGACCGGGGTAGCGGCTGCCACAATCATACCGAGGGGCTGCGCGCCACGATCGCCCTGGCGCACAAGGCACTCAAGCCCGGCGGCAAGTATATCGCCATCGACTGGTTTTCGACCGAGTACGCCGAGTACGGTTTCGGCGAGGAGGCGGAGGATCGGTTCACCCGCAAGAACATTACCGAAGGTTCGCTGGCGCATGTCGGTCGGGCGCATTTCTTCGACCGCCCGCATATCGAGGATCTGTTCAGTGCGTTCGAGGTCACACAGCTCGCGCACGAGACCATTGTCCATGAGATTCCGGCGAATGAAGTCCAGGAAGCATACTGGAACCTCGTCGCGGTAAAGAAGTAGGCTTTTCAGCCGCCGGAAATTTCCCGGAAGCGGGCATGGATCGCATCGCGGCTGCCGAATTTCTTGATACTGTCATCGTCGATCTCCACGCCGTAATGCTGTTCCAGCAACATCATGACGCGGATATGCGCGAGGCTGTCCCATTTCGGGTGCAAACCGAGGCCGGCGCCGTCGTTGAGGTCGTCCGGCGCGCATTTCAGGGCTTCGCCGATCAGCATGTCCGGCGCGATGAGTTGAGAACTATCCATTTTTGACTCTTTCCATCAGGGCTTTGGCGTCGATTTTCTCGTTGGCGTTCCGCGGCAGGCGGTCGAGTTGCTCGAAACTCGACGGCAGGGCGTAGGGCGGCAGCGAACCCTCCATTGCCGAGCGTAACGCTTTGAAATCGACCGGCGTGTCGTGCTCGACGAAGCAGTAAAGGGCGTTTTCGACGATCACCGTGCACACCGAGCGTATACCGGCATCGCGGCCGGCCTTGTCGATCTCGTCGAGCTCGACCCGGTTGCCGCGGATTTTGATCTGCCGGTCGATCCGGGTGACGAAATAGTTGTGGCCGTTCTCGCGCACCGCCCAGTCGCCGGTCCGGTAGACCGGCGTCGGCACGCCGTCGATGTCCAGCGTGACGAAGGCCGCGGCGGTTTCGTCGGGAAGATTCCAGTAACCGCGTGCCAGTTGCGGGCCGGAGATGACGATCTCGCCCTCGTCCGGCGTCGGCCCGCCCACAAGGTGCAGGCCCATGTTCTGGATCGGTTCGCCGAACGCCATGCTGGTCCTGCTGGCGGCCTCAAACATGTCCTTGTAAAGCTGTAGCAGCGTGAACGACACGGTGGCTTCCGTCGGACCGTAGGTGTTATGCACATCGACGTCGGGGCGGGCATCGAAGATCGCCTGCACATGTTCGCGGAAAAGCGGCTCGCCGCAAAACGTCAGCAGCCTGAGCGAGGCGAAATGCGCCGGCGTCACTTCGCCGGCGGCACGCATCATGTCGATGATGCTGGGCACGGAATCCCAGATCGTCAGCGCGCGCTCGCGGATAAAGCGGCCCGGAAACATGCGATCCGTTTCCCCCGTCAGCGGATGGAGGGACGCGCCGCCGCAAAGCGCGCCGTAGATATCGAGAACGCTCAGGTCGAAGGCGATGTTGGGGTGTTGCGACCAGCGGTCGTCGGGGGTCACGGCCATTTCGCGGACTGCCCAGTCGGCGTAGTTGGCAAGCCCCTCGCGCGGGATCATGACGCCCTTGGGAACGCCCGTGGAACCTGACGTGAACATCACGTAGGCAAGATCGTGCGCCGGACGCGGCGACATCAAACCGGTAGCGGGCAGGTCGGACAGATCGACATTGAGCGCCGCTTCCATGCCTTTGGGCGGCGAAACGGCGCGGCTGTCGAAGACGACGGCGTCGGGCTCGAACTGGTCGAAAACGCTTTGCTGGCGCGCCACCGGCCATTCCAGATTGGCTGCGGCGTAGTACCCGCCGGCGTGCTGGGCCGCCAGCATCGCCGCGTAAGCGCCGGCGCATTGCGGCAGATAGATCAGGACTTTCGGGTGTTCGGCGGCCCCGGCGAGAGGCTTGGCGATACGTTCCACCAGCCGGGCGACATCACCGTAGGTATGCTTTCCGGCGGCGTCGTGCACCGCCAGCCGCCCGCCGACGCTGTCACATTGCCGCCAGAAGAGGGTGAGCGCGTCGTCCATGACGATATCGCTTGTCCGCCTAATGCGTTTTGGCGGTTTCGGATTCGGCGACCTCGCTGGCGGCGCCGAATGATTCCTTGTCACGGCAGGTCAGGCAGGCGTGGCAGACCTTGTTGAGGTCGCCCTCCTGCAACTGGCGGCGGATTTCCGCCATTTCCGGGCCGTCCCATATCTCCTTGAGGGTGCTGTCCTTGGCGTTGCCGATGACCAGGGCCTTGCCGAAAAACGTGCAGCAGGGCGTCACGTCGCCGTTCGACCAGACATGCAGGCTGTTGAACGGATAGGCGCAGTAGGTGCTGGACGGGGCCGGCAGATCGGCGGGGACGGCGGCGTCGTCGCCCATGGCGCGAAACTCGTCGACCTGGCCGAAATCCACCATTTCCTGGAAATCGATGTAGTCGACGCGGCCCTTCCATTTATCCAGGAAGGCGCGCTGTTCATGCAGGTTGTCCTCCTGCACGCAGAAACAAAGACGGATCACCGGCAATTTGGATCCGGCACGTTCTCTCGCCTGAATCAGGCGCTCGAGATTGTCCTCGATCCGGAGCAACTCGTCTTTTCCGCGGATTTTCCGATAGGTTTCCGGGGTCGCGGCATCCAGCGACACCTCGATCCGGGCCACGCGCTGTTCGACCAGGAACTCGCAAAGCTCTTCCGTCAGCAGGACACCGTTGGTGCCGAGAAACAGATCCATCACGCCGGCCTCGCGAATGGCCTCGATCGCGTCGCGGGCACCTTTGTATATGAGCGCTTCCGATCCCATGCCGACGACGGCGGCCGGCAGTTCATGCGCGGCGCATTCGTCCATGATGGTTTTGATGTCGGAAAGGTCGAGGGTCGCCTTCTTGTCCGAATGGTTGATCGTGTAACACATCTGGCAATTCAGGTTGCAGCGGTTCACGAATTCCAGAGACACGGTCAGCGGGAACGGCGGAATATAGCCGTTGGTGTCGTAATTCAGGCTTTTCCGGTAATTGACGCGGTAATCCGCGAACCGCGCACCGAATTCCTCGCCGAGGACCTGCTCGACATCGGTATAGATAACGGATTGAATGTGTTCGACTTTGTTTCTGTCAGCCATCGTTCTGATCCTTTAATTGTCCCGATTCTTGAGACACGGGTTCAGGTGCGTTTCTCGATCGAAACCACGCGAATTCTACGCGCAAGCACTTAAACCTCTCCTAATTTTATGGATGCGAATGGGTTTCGTGTCAAATCCCATGGTTAACGTCCGGTAAGATTCCTCCGGAAGCCCCGGTTGCGATGCCGGCGAAAACCCGAGTCGATTTTTTTTGACAAGCCCATTTGGATGCGGTAAGACCTTTCTCAACCAATGGGGCAAATGTGTCCTCTGGTTGGTGGGATAAAATATCCCGCAGCAATTTGTAGAGCTCTAGAAAGGAGTTTACTTATGAGTGATGTTACTCTTTCAGCTGCCGTACGTAGCAGCCTTCTCTCTCTCCAGAACACGACTTCGCTTGTCGAGCGTACCCAAGGGCGCTTGTCGACGGGTCTTGAAGTGGCGAGCGCCATCGACGATCCGGTGTCGTTCTTCCAGGCGAAATCCCTGAGCGACCGTGCTTTCGACTTCAACGAAAAGAAAGACGGTATCGACCAGGGCATCAGCACGGTTTCGGCCGCGATCGAAGGTCTCGAAAGCATCGAATCCATCGTTCGCCAGCTCAAGGGTGTTGCGACTTCCCTGAAGTCGGCCACCGGCACGCAGTTCACCGACCTTCTGACGCAGTTCCAGACGCTGCGGACGCAGATCGGCGAATTGGCCACCGACGCGTCGTATCAGGGGACCAACCTGATCGACAACACGTCGGAAAGCCTGACGGTTTCGTTCTCCGATCAGACGTCGAGCCAACTCGCGATTGCCGCCAACAACTCCAACGAAACGGGGCTGGGCCTCAATGAGGTCGAACTCGCGACCGATACCGCGTTCAACGTCGCCGCGCGTACCGCCGCCGACCTTACCGATACCGGCGTGTTCACCGTTACCTACCAGGGTACCGGCGGTGCGGTTGTCGACGATTTGACCGCGTTCTCGGTTGCCTTCGGTACGGCTTCCTTCGACGTGTTCGTGGCGAACGCCGATACGACGGCGGACGAAAACGTGACCCTGACCAGCGGTCAGATCCTCACGGTCACCCTGTACTCGGCGGTTCAGTCGGGTGTCGGCGGTGCCGGTGAATTCGTCGCGGTCGGTGTCGAAACGGGTTCGAGCCCGAACACCATCGACGTCGATGCCAACGCAACGAACTACATCGCCGAAGGCGACACCACGACGATCGACCCGATTGTCTCCGAACTGGACGCTGCGCTGACCACGCTTCGTGCGCGGACGCAGACGCTGGGTTCGAACGTGGCTCTGCTGCAGACTCGTCTCGACTTCACGGAACAGTACGTGAATACCCTCGAAACGGGTTCAGGCAAGCTGACCCTGGCCGACCTCAACGAGGAAGGCGCCAACCTGCTGGCCCTGCAAACCCGCCAGCAGTTGGGTATCTCCGCCCTGGCCTTCGCCGGTCAGGCCGAACAGGGTATCCTGGGTCTGTTCCGTTAAGCCTAGGTTTCTCAAAGCCGGTCGGTATCCGCCGATCGCCGATGAGGACAAGAAATTCGACCGTCGCTGCAAAGCGGCGGTCGTTTTCTTTGCGTGTCTGGCATAAATTGAAAGCGCGCGTTCACGGCGCGCGACAATTGAAAGCGCGCGGTCGCGGCGTACGACGACGGGAGGGGGCGGTTGTCCGACGAGAGCGACATCGATGAACTGTTTGCCGCCGCCGGCGCGGCCTATGCGGCCGGGAACGCCGAGCGTGCGGCCGCGCTATTCCGCAAAGCCCACGATATCGATCCCGGCAACGCGGACGTCTGTACCGGTCTCGGTCAGTCGTACCTGGATCTCGGGAAATTCGAGGATGCCCGCGGATACCTGGAAACCGCGCTGTCGGTGGCGCCGACGGATACGCGGGTGCTCAACATGCTCGGTTTCGCATATGGGCAGACCGGGCGTTTCGCCGAGGCGGAAACCTGCTTCCGCAAGCTGTTGCGGTTCGGCGGCGGCGACGAGCAAACCCTCAGCAACCTCGGTTCGTCGCTCAACGAACTCGGCCGGTTCGACGAGGCCGAGCGCATGTTCCGGACCACGCTCAGGCGTAATCCAGAGAGTATTCAGGCACGCTACAATCTTGGATTGCTGCATCTTCTCAAAGGCGAGTTCGAACCCGGCTGGGAGGGGTTCGAGTTGCGGCGGGAGGTCATGGGATACGCGGCGAAATCGTTCCCGGGGGCGGACGCGTGGCGGGGCGAGCCCATTGCCGGCCGCAGCATCGTTCTGTACGACGAACAGGGGCTGGGCGATACCATCCAGTTCGCCCGTTACGCGCTGCTGCTGAAGGCCGAGGGCGCCAAGAAGGTGACGATCCGCTGCGGCGCGGCATTGGCAGATATCCTCTCGACCCTGGATGACGGCATCGACGTGGTGACGGACGATGCGGCCGCAGTCGGTGCCGAATTCAGCGAGTCGCTGCTGAGTTTGCCCCGGCTGTGCGGCACGACACCGGACACGGTGCCGTCCGTGTCGCCATACCTGTTCGCCGACGACGCGCTGCCGGAAAGCGCCGACGCATCCCTCCACGCGGACGGTGAGAGGCTGCGGGTCGGGTTGGTGTGGGCCGGCAACCCGAAGCACAAATCAGACTGGAAACGGTCCCTGAAACTGTCACAGCTTCTGCCGCTTCTCCGTATTCCCGATGTGGCGTTCTACAGTTTCCAGGCCGGTCCGCCGGCCGATGAACTGGCGGATATCCCCGAGAACATACGCCCGGTGCCGGTTTTTACGGTGCAGCGTCCGCTTACCGAGGTGGCGGCGGCGATGACCAAGCTCGACCTGATCGTTTCGGTCGATACGGCGCTTGCGCATCTCGCCGGGGCCCTTGGCGTGCCGGTGTGGACGCTGATCAGCTATTTTCCGGACTGGCGCTGGATGCTGGGCCGCAACGACACGCCATGGTATCCGACCATGCGTCTGTTCCGGCAGCCGGAACCGGGCAACTGGGCCGCCGCTATCGATGGTATGACGGCGGCACTGGCCGGCCTGAAACGGCGCTGAGCCCGCCTGAACTTATTCGCCCCCGGACAACCGCTGGACAAGATCGGTGGCGCGCTCGCGCAACGCATGCAGGGTGCCGAGCAATTCTTCCCGCATAATCTCCTCGAACGCGGTCTGCTTGTCTTCCGGCGTGACCCGGGCGCGGTAATAGTACGTCGCGATAAACATCATCTGCAGCGTGCCGCGGATCAGGATGGCGATACTCAGATGCAGACGGGATTTCGCTTTGACGAGAATTTCGTTGATTTCGACAAGGTGGGAATCGTCGTTGATCAGATCCGCGAATTCTATAATCCGTTCGAGGTCGCCGAACATCTCGTCGACGGTGCCTTGTATTTTTTCAGGTTGCCACAACTCGTCGAACCGGCCGCGCTCCATGACCGGGCAATGCTCGACGGTCGAAGCGACGAAGTCCGTCTTGAAGTTCGGATTCTCCGGTTCGGGCAGGTCGATCCGCTTCGAGAACATCGCGTTGGTGCCGACGATCAGGGCGCCGTCCGAGCAATTGTAATACCGGCGCCCCTCGCGTTTCGCGTGAATGGCTTTTTCGATCTGCACCTTGACCCAGTTCAGCCCCTCGCTGGTGTGGATTTCGCCGCCGAAGTTCGCCGGCAGCGGAATGCAGAAGTCGTTGTCGGGCAGCACGGCGTTTTCGCTGAAGTGATAGGAATTCTTGGCGTGGTGAAGCCCCGAGTCGTAGGTCCCCATGTCGGTGCCGAAAAAGTAACAGGTTCGGAATCCCAGGTCCTGCGCGAGGCCGACACCCGAATTGACGACCGACGGGTCGTGGAAGGGTATGGTGTTCTTGAGGTCATTGGAAAAGATTCCGAACGGGCTGAGCGCCGGCCTGAAGTGGTAGATGATGTTGTTGAAGTACTGTTCGATATCCGGCTCGACGGTGGTCGACGTGACGAGGCAGATATCCCTGATGTCATGCTGGCTGGATACGTATTTCATGATCGGCAGCACGCCCTCGTTCTCGACCTCGATCTGAAAGTCGGGGATGACGCCGGCATTGAGCAGGGGGCCAAGCGCCGAGCCGCACGACAATACGATGGCCCTGTCGGCATTGCGCCGGATGTGCTCCAGGTCGCGGTCCAGAGACGGTCCGCAGCCGACGATGAAACACGGCGCCTTCACCAGTTGCGCCGATTGCTGATGATAGATGTGCGCCTTGCCGGTGCTCAGATTCCGGTGCGTGTTCTCCATCATCTTGATTTCGTCGTCGAAGAATCCGAGACCGGCGAGAAAAAGGGCGCCGTTCTTGCGGATTGCCTGAATCGTCGATGTGAACAGCGGATTGTTGTAGTGCTGATATGTGTGCAAGGCATCGACGGCGGGGACGTTACCGGTGCGGACGTAGAACTTGAGCCCCTCGAACACGTCGTGCGCGCTGGTCCGGATCAGGAAATGCACGGCGCCGCCCTTTGCGGTCTGCCCGTCCATCATTTCGGCCCAATCGTAAACCTCGAGGGAATGGTAAAGCGTCTCGATGTTCGGATCGACGATGATCAGTGTCTTGCAGTTTGAGAATTCGATGATCCTGTCGATGTGTCCGCCGAGACCGATACCGAGAACGCAGACGAAGAAGGATTCCAGCCCCTCGCGGTGCTGGGAAAACGCGATCTTTTCGTCGGCAGCGGCGCGGGACAGTATCCGCTCCAGGAAATCCCCGCCGATGGTATCGAAGCGGTCCGGCTCGGGCGCTTTGAGATGGAACCGGAAAGGATTTTTCTTGTAGGCCTCGACCTGATCGTCGATGAACTTTTCGTATTCACCCTCGTAGAACAGATGCCCCTCGAATTCGATGTCCGGCTGGCCGTTGTCGCCGAAAACAAGCTTTGAAACCGGCACGTGTTTTTTGAGACGCCTGGCCAACTTGGAGTCGTGACGTGCGAACGCTTCCAGGTTCTTTTCCCGAAGCGCGTCACGTTCTTCCTGAGATAAGGGCTCTTGATCTGTCATACCGGTTGACTTCTTCACACTTTTTAAGGGCGGGCGAATTGTTCCTGGAGCCTATCACGCACAGTTTGAACCGAGCGTTAACGAATATCGCCCTATAAGTTCAAATTGCCGCGCATGGTCAGGAAAAGATAGATTTTTACCTGCGGAAATGCTATATTTTCTACGGGTAGAATGCCCTTTATCAGGAGTTAGAAGAATGGCCGATTCCTCTATTGCCAGCACGTTTGCCGCTGTCGGGCAGGCGAATGCGCGCACTGGTTTCGAGGTCCAATTCAACAATCTGCAACGGACGCTGATCAACCGCTTTAACGAGCAGGCTGAGGACATCAGCCAATCGAAGAATTCGGCGACGCGCGAGATCAAGTCACTTCAAAAGGAATCGCAAAAACTAGTCGCGTCGCTACCCCTGCTCGAGGGGTACCGCGAGGCCAACCGCAACAATTACGGCCAATTGGAAGCGCTTCAGCAGGAGTTGTTCGATCTCCGTGCGTCGATCGGCGACGACAACAACGTGACCGCGGATGAAGTCGACGAGTTCATCGAATTGCGCGACAAGGCGGCCACGCGGCTCAACAATCTCTATGTCCTGACGCACCCCGATTTCAACGACGGCGACGTCGTTCAGAAGTTGAAGAAGTCGCTGGATGAATTGGAGTCACTGACTCCGGTTGTCGGGACATTGGATGGCGACAATGCCGACCTGACGGGATTTCTGACCGAACTCGACAACAAGATTGCCAATGCCATTTCGACGACATCGAACACGATTTCGTCGGTCCTG
The DNA here is from genome assembly GCA_051117645.1 of Rhodospirillales bacterium. GTDB lineage: Bacteria > Pseudomonadota > Alphaproteobacteria > Rhodospirillales > Casp-alpha2 > UBA4479. Next base: position 79,413 of record JBNPEI010000005.1, on the reverse strand, counting down.
CATCTGGAAACCAGCGTACAGAAGAAATTTGCGACGGTGGACAGCGAATTGCTGGAACTGACGTTCGAAGAGCAGGAGCGCCGCAACCAGGAAATCGAAGACCTGAAGGTCGACCTCGGCAATACGCTGAGGGCGATTTCATTGTCGTTCGAGACCTCGAACGAGTTTGCAAACGTCCTGACCAACAGCTTGCAGCAGCCGCTGCCTGAAAAAGGCTCGGTTCTAAATCTCTTCACCTGAATATTGGACATCTCTTCCGGTTGCCGTCACGGACCGGTGACGCCTAAGCTCGCCTTTGCCGGTGCGCGAATGGAGGAGTGGAACAGGTAGATGACGAACGATCGGTTCAAGGTCGCGTTGCACCGTGCCGTCGGTCTGGAAAACGACGGCGCTTTCTTCGAGGCCGAACAGATCTACCAGCAACTGCTGCGCCAGAACGCGAACATCGAAATGCTGCATTACATGTATGCGCAGTTCCTGTTGCGGAAGGGCGAGTACCGTGCCGCGTGGCCGCATTTCCTGAAAAGGGTCGAGGATACTGTTTACAAGGAACGCTCGGCGGCCCGGTTGAGCAAGCCGTACTGGGACGCCCGGGACCCGGACGCGGAAGCCGGCCAGACGATCCTGATCTACGCCGACCAGGGCCTCGGCGACATGCTGATGTGCGCCCGGTTTCTGCCGGCTGTGGCAGCGAGGTTCGAGAAAACGGTGTTCATGGTGTACCCGGGGTTCCGTGCGCTCTTGTCGTCGCTGCCGCCGGAGATCGAGGTGATCGAGTTCGGAGACCCGTTGCCCGCTTTCGACGTGCACGCCGATCTCTTCAGTGTGCCGGCGTTGCTGGACGTCTTGCCGGAAACGTTGCCGTCGCCGAAATGCCTGAGCATCGATCCGTCGCACATAGATGCATGGCGCGCCGGGTTGGACCCGTCGCGATTGAACGTCGGCTTGTGCTGGCGCGGCAATCCGAACCATATGCGGGACGCCGAAAGGTCGGCCCGGCTGGCCGATTTCCGTCCGTTGCTCGATACCGGCGCGGTGTTCCATTGCCTTCAGGTCGGCGATGCCCTGCAAGAGATCGACGACTTGCCCGATACCCTGCAACTGGTCGTGCACCGGAAAATTTCCGAAAGCGTCGACGCCGAAACCGGCAAGATGATCGATACGGCGGCGCTGGCGAGTTGTATGGATCTGGTCATATCCGTCGATACGGCGGTCGTCCATCTGGCCGGCGCGCTCGGCCTGCCGCTGTGGATTTTCGTCCCGAAGTGCCCCGACTGGCGCTTCATGATGGATGTGGAATTCAGTCCCTGGTACCCGGAATCCCGGATTTTCAGGTGCAAGGAACGTTACGACTGGTCGCATCCCGTGGCCGAAGCGCGGCGCCGGCTGATGCACATGGTGGCGGAGAAGGCCCAGGGGCGGCCGGTTACGCCATGAACTCGCTCACAGCATCGACGAGCGCTGCAGTCTGGTTCTTCCACGACAAACTCTTCATGAAGGCGGCGCCGGCCCTGCCGATCTGCACGGCCTCGTCCCGGTTCTCGTAGGCGTTTTCGAGACAGGCGACGATTTCGTCGATGTCGGACTCGCCCCACACCCCCGATGTGTCGATTTCCGGCGGCGACGGTTTCTGGTTCCGAAGCGGATAGCAGTTACCGGTGCCGATGATGTCGAGGTGTCCGGTATTCGCGGACAGGATGCACGGAATGCCGGATGCCATGGTCTCCATCGCCACCAGGTTCGTGCCGCCTTCGCAGCGGTTGGGAAACAGGGCGATGTCCGCCTCGGCGATGATCGAGGGCACGCGGTCGTTCGGAACCACGCCGACATCCAGGTAAGCGTCTTCCGGAATTCCCGCGTCCGCGGCCCAGCGCGGGAACCCGATGAGGCCGTTGCCGTCGATTTGGGGTTCGTGACTGAAATGGGGTGACAGCGCCATGTTCTTGGCCGTTTCGGCCCAGGCATTGTGCCAGTTGGTGACGAGCAAAGCGTCCGGATGACGTTCATGAAAGCGCTTGAAAGCGGCGAGGACGATGTCCTGGCCCTTGCGAAGTTCGAGCTTGCCGCCTGAGAAGACGACGAACCGGCCGCCGTACTTGCCGGTTTTCCGCCTCGGCCGGAAGCGAAAAAGATCGACGCCCTGGGCGACGAACGCCGCGTTTTCGATGCCGTGATCCCGGATCAGGTCGCGGTTCCAGCTCGAACCGGCGATAATCTTGTCGAACTGCCGGGCCCGGGCCAGTGCCTGATCGTCCATCTGCGGCGACTCGAAAAAAATGAACCCAATGTTGGTGTGGCCGCGTACCTGATCGGTTATCGGCTGATGCATGAATGCATTACCGAGACTGTGCAGCATGAGGACTTCATTGAGCGTCGCCTGACGTCCCGCCGCCTCGATCTGCGCCATGATATTCTGGCCTTCCTGCAGAAACGGTTCCAACAATTGCTGTTGCCGTGCATCGGGTGCCACGAAGTACGGGGGGGACAGGATCAGCGGCGGCACCGGACCGTTCTGTATCAGGTTCACCGCGACATTCGTGCCGAAAACGCCCCAGCCGTGGACGTCCGTTAGCTGCCAGGTAATTCCGATACGGTGTGTTAACATGACTGCAATTTCCTGGCGCAACGGGTATGTTGGTGGGAGGACGGCCTTCGAAGGATTCCTGCATTCAAACATGACAGACGACGGACAGCCACAGCAAAAAGACCGCGAAGCGAAGCAGCATTTGCGCGTCGCTGCCGAACACCACAAGGGCGGACGCTTCGAAGCGGCGCGGGCGTCGTGCCGGGCGGCATTGCGCGCGAACCGGAACGATCCCGACGCCCTGCATCTTCTTGGTGTCGTCACACATATGCTGGGCGATACGCAAAAAGCGATCGGCTATGTCGGCCAGTCGCTGGCGTTGCGGCCGGATTTTCCGCCGGCGCTTTCCAACCTGAGCAGGTTTTACGCGAGCGCCGGGATGTATGCCGAGGCCGTCGAGAAGGCCGAGCGGGCGCTTGAGATCACGCCTGAGTTCGAGGACGCACTGGCGTCGCTGGCATCCGCGCAACGGAGTCTGGGCAAGGTCGAGGCCGCGCTCGGAACCTATCGCACGCTTGAGCGTCTCCGGCCCGGCGACACCAGGGTCCTTCGTAATATCGGCGTTTGCCTGATGGATCTGTCGCGGCTTGACGAGGCCTGTGAAACCTACCGGAAGGCCGCCGGCCTCGCCCCGGACAATAACGATCTCAGGTATCATCTGGCGGTGACGCTGAACACGGCCAGCCGGTTTGACGAGGCGTTGCCGCTGATGGAAGAGACGCTGCAACGAAACCCGGACGACGTGCCGGCGTTGATCACCGCCGGTGAATCGTTGCAGTCCCTGGGCCGAATGGAGGAAGCGCTGGAATTTTTTGAGCGCGCGGTCTCGCTGGCCCCCGATCACGCGGAGGCGCATTTCAACCTGGGACTGACCTTGATGACGCTGGGCGACTACGTGCGCGGCTGGGATGAATACGCGTGGCGGATCAGAACCGGCGCATACAAGGACTATCGCCCGCCGTTGAGCGCACCGCTCTGGCAGGGCGAGCCATTGGAGGGTAAGTCCTTGCTGGTCTATCCGGAGCAGGGCATGGGCGACACCATCAATTTTATCCGCTACGCCGCCCTTGCCCGGGACAGGGGCGCGCGCGTCCTGTGCCTGAGCCCGGGGTCGCTGCTGCGCCTGCTCAAGACCTGCGAAGCCCTCGACCAGGTGCTGGCACCCGGCGAGGAACTGGATGTGCCGGACTTTCAGATATCGATCATGGAACTGCCGCGGGTGCTCGATGCCGGCGCCGGGCCAATCCCGCTGAGCGACGGTTACCTGAAGGCGCCGGATATGGAGTTCGAGCCGGCCGGTGCGGTATCCGCGGGTATCGTCTGGCAGGGCAATCCGGTCCTCAAGAACGATGCAAACCGGAGCGTGCCGCTCGCGATGTTCGGGCCGCTGGCCGGTGTTGACGGCGTCCAGCTATACAGTCTTCAGGTCGGGCCCGGCACGGAACAGATCGAGGCGATAGACTGGCGCGACGATCTGATCCCCCTTGGCGATGGTTTTCAGGACTACGCCGATACTGCCGCGGTAATTGCCAAACTGGACCTGGTCATTGCGGTGGATACGTCGGTCGCGCATCTCGCCGGCGCGCTCGGCAAGCCGGTGTGGTTGCTGCTGCCGGCCAATGCGGATTGGCGGTGGGGCCGGGAAGGCGAGCGAACGCCCTGGTATTCGTCAATGCGCATGTTTCGCCAGCCGGCACTCGGGCGCTGGGATTCCGTATTCGCGATTCTTGAAGACGAAATCCGTGAACTCGTGGCGTCAAAGGCAGTTGAATCGCGATAAAACACGCGTATGTTTAGCGCAGGCAAAAACATCCAAGGATGTTAACCCGTGAATACATGTAGGAAGGAAGAAATCCATGCCTTTGAAACTAGACTTCAAGGCCGGCAACAAGATGGTCATCAACGGCGCCGTCGTTGAAAACATCGGTCACAACGCCAGTCTGCTGATCCACAACGAAGCCGCCATCTTGCGCGAGAAAGAAATCCTGTCGGAAGCGGAGACCGTTACACCGGCGGCGCGGGTCTACTTCGCGCTGCAGTGCGCGTATATGTTTCCCGAAAACAAGGACCATTACATTTCAGCGTTTCGTCAACTGCTCAACGACTACGTGACCGCCGCGCCCAGCGCCAAGGAAATCGGCGACGAAATCCTGGCGCAGATCGACAAGGGCCGGGTCTACAGCGGACTGAAACTGACGCAGAAATTGATCGGCCACGAGATCAAGATATTCGAGAACTTCAGCCACGAGCTCGAGGACGAACTGGAAGAGGAAGGCGGGAACGCCTAGCTTTCATCCCGGCGGGCGTCGATTGCCGCGGTCAGGGCCTGTTCAATCCCGCGGACGTATTGCCGCGTATCCAGAAGCCTGGACGATTTGACGTCGTCCCGCAGTTCGGCGCGGATATCCGCCAGGGCGGGAATATTGTCGCCTAGCGATTTGGCAATCGAAACGAAGGTTTGGTCGTCTTCGGCAATCCACTCCGGTTTTCCCGCGGACTGCAGGATACTCGCCCCGAGGACCGACGCCCGTCGCGGGCCTTTCCTGGTGACGACCGGCACGCCCATCCACAACGCATGGCAGAGTGCCAGCGTGCCATTGACCGGTGACGTGTCTAGGTAGATATCGACCGCGCCGAAATAGGCGGGGTTGGCACGGTGATCGAGATCCGTGTCCCAGACCGATACCCGGTCCGCGAGACCCTGCTCGGTGAACAATTCGAGGATGCGGGTCTTTACCTCGGCGGAAATGTTCTCGACGTAGCCGAGGTGAAGGCGCGCGCTGGGCAGGGCGTTGAGAGCGCCGGTCCAGAGTTGCACCGTGTGCTCGGAAAAATGCGTCAGGGTTGCCGTGCCGCCGATCGTCAGGTGGCCGTTCTTCGACGCCGGAAGCTCGCCGACTTCGCCCATGATTTGCGGTTCCTCGATGGCGAAGAGGCCGCCGGCGCATGCTGCGGTCGTCTGCCCGTCGCCGAGGTGGTTACGGTCGGTTTCCGCCGTTGCGCCGTCGGACAGTATGAGATTGGCGCCGGGTGTGCTGCCGTCGCCGAACGGCTGGCAGAACATGTTCGCGGTGATCCGGTTGCCGAGCATAGCCATCAGCGTCGGCCGGCCGTTCTCGGAGAAGCCGCACAGATCGAGAACGACATCCGTGTTTTCCCGCGCCATGATCAGCTCGACGACATCGTCCTCGACATCGATGATCCGCCGCCAGTTCGGCGCCACGGCTTTCAGGGCATTGAACGTCGTGTCGCCGGCCGCCGATTCCTGGTAGACGGTGACGTTGAACCTTTGTTTGTCGTGGTGTTGCAGGTAAGGCATCAGGTATGTGGCGACTTCGCCGTCGAAAAGCTGGTTCGAAACGATGGCGACGTTGATCCGCCGTTCATTCGCTGCCGGCGGGATGTGCGGCTCGCCCTCGTCCTCGCCCGGTGCGGCGGCGGCAATGCGCCGGTTCAGCTCTTCGACGCACTGCAAATGCTCGTCGTGCAAGTCGCCATCGAAGTAAAGCGACGTTTCCAGAACGAGTACGGCGATCTCAGTCGAGTCCGGGTCGGCTGCAAGGGCCTGGCGGCAAAAGCGTGCCGCCTCGTCGAATTGCGCCAGATGACAGTAGGCCTGCGCTTCGGCGACAAGCAATTCGGCCGAGTCTTCGACCTGCTCGCGGTAGGTGTTGATGATTTTCAGGCTGTCCTGGGGGCGGTTCAGTTTGATGTACGTCTGCGCCAGCTTCATGAGTGCATCGGTATGCCCGGGATTGCGGCGAAGTTCCTTCTCGAACTCGATGGCGGCTTCATCGAAGACCTGGAAGTTATAGCGATACAGTCCGTCGAGATAGTGGCGCGACGGCGTCGCGTTTTGCATCGCCGCGAAGAAGTCCGAGAATTCCAGCGGCAACAAATCGGGGATGTCGGGGTGCGGCGCGAGTGTCGTCGCGAGCTTCGCGTAATAGATTCCCTCGTTGAGGTTGCTGTTTGCGACATGCAGAACGGCAAGGCTGTCGACGATTTCCTGGCAATCCGGTGAGAGCTTGTGCCCGATCTCGCACAATTCGATCGCCCGCCCGATATCGTTCTGCAGATAACTGCAAACCGACGTCAGCAGGTAGATCTCGGCACCTTCCGGGTATTCGGCGATCCCTTTCTGAATCAGCGTCAACGCTTCGGGAATATCATGCGCCCTAAGATTACCGATGATCTCCTGAACGAGATCGAGATAATCTTCATCGGTAGAATTGTCGGTCATCTATCGTCGGACCCGGTCTTGAAGATGATGCGCCTATGTTTTGGGGGTGGTCGCGGGACGAAGTTCCGAGCCGTGCGGCGGCGACAATGGCATGCACCGTAACGCGGTCAAACTTCCGTATCGATGTTGATCTTGGGCTGCTCTGCTTCGGGCGAAGGCTCCGGAGATGGGGCGGCGCCGGCGTCACGTTCCGGCAGGTTCATCAGCCCGGCCGCGATATTGCGGTTGATGTCGATCAGCGGAACCATGGTTTCCGGATTGGGGTCCGCCAGAATCTTGACGGTCTGTTTATCGACGAACTGACATAGGGTCAGCATGTTGATGCGGATTTCTTCGGGGACCGGACAATCCTCGTTAAGAAGTTCGGCCTGGAAAATTGTCCAAAGGCGCCAGTTCAGGCGAAGTGCCGTCTTCATGCGCTCCTTGGTTTCCTTTTCCGCCGGGTCGCCGCTGACGATGGCAGACGCCATGCGGCTTGCGGCTTCCAGGAGCGCCCAGCCTTCAGTCTGTGCTGGCTCGCCGCCTTGGGGCACCCGTTCGTAATTTTTTACTTTGCTCTGCTGAGAACTCATCTCGAAACCATCCATCTTACAGGCCTTCCGTTATCATAACATCTTTGGTGGCGAGGAACAGGGTATTGTCTTCCTATTTCGGGCTTGCGTTAGACCTAATTATTCTTTGTTTTACAGGAAATTAGTCAGGCTGAGCTGGCGTACCCGGGCGAAGGTTTGGTACGACGCCTCGAGCGCCCTGGTGTCGTCCAGCAGCCGCGTGATCGTTTCCAGCGGATCCGCGTTTTCGATGTCCGCGACCGATGTATCGATAAAACCGATGAAATCGGTATGTAGCTGATTCTGGGTGTTGATGAGGACCTGATTGAAGCCGATGTCCTGCTGCACCTGCGCAATACTGCCCTCGAGTTCGGCGCCGAAGGGCGGCGTGCCGCTGACGGTGAATTCCAGAGACGCTTCGATCAGGTACTTGGCTTCGCTGATCCGGTCCTGATTTCCATCCAGACCGCCGGACGAGCCGTACTCGCCCTGAAGAATGAGCATCATGCCGCGGATCGCCTTTTCGAACGCCGGGTCGATGGCTGTGAGGTCGTTCTCGAAGCTCCTGAGATCACTGGTGCGGTGCGTCGTCGTAACGCTGTCGCCGGAGTACCAGCGATCAGCGGCAATGGTGCCTGCCGCCGCGAACGACTGAACACGGGCGCCGGTGTTGTCGGTTTCGTCGGCCACGGCCTCATTAACGGTGATTGATGAGCCGTCGCCGGCGATCGTGGCGATCGTGAACGTACCGTTATTGCCGGCCGTGCCGCTGACCGTGATCGACATGCCGACCTGCAGATCCGAAAACGCGCCGGGCACGGGGGCGTTGGTTGAATCCTGGAGTTCGATGGTGCTGGTGCCGTTCGTGAATTCGAGTTGCGTGCCCATGGTATAGGCGAAACTGTTGGAGCCGGTGACCGTGGCCGCGGTATCGGTTTCGTTGGTGACGGTTTCGTTCACGGTGATGGTCGAACCGTCGGCGGAAATGGCGTTGATTGTGTAAGTCGCGTTGTTCGACGCCGTGCCCGCGAAGGTAACCGTGTCGCCGACCGCGAGGCCGTTGAAGACGTCTGGCACCGCGCCGCCACCGCCGAACTGTTCGATGGCGATGGTGTCGTCATTGGTGCCGCCGTTGGCAGTGAACACCGCCTGCGAGCCGGCATGGAAATCGAAGAAGGTATTGCCGGCCCCGAGACCTTCATCGGTCAGCTTGTTCGCTTCCACCGTGATCGTCGTGCCGTCGTTGCTGGCCACGGTATAGGTGCGGTCGTTGTCGGCTGAGCCGGCAACGGTGATCCGCGCCCCGACCGGAATGCCGTCGAAGCCGTCCGCCGTCGCCGCCGTGATCGTGTCTCCCGCCCGGTTGAAGGTCAGATCGCCGTATTCCGCGTCGCTCAGTTCTATTTCCTCGGCATCATTGTTCGGATTGCGGTAGGAGATCGTCGTGCCGTTCACGTTCAACTCGTCGGTGAGCATCGTCGTGGTTATTTCGATGGTTCTGCCGCCGTTGGTGACGCTGGACACCGTGTAAGTGCCGTTGTTGGACGCGGTATCCGTGATTTCGATCGTCGAGCCCGCGGCGACGTTGGAGAACAGCGCCGACGTCGCGGTAATGGAACTATTCCCGCCGGTCGTCGTGTCGCCGTCTGCATCCTGTTCGAAGATCAGGAAATTCGACGGGTCGATGAACTGGCTTTTGGCGTTGTTCTTGTCCTCGCTGTACGAAAAATCTTCAAGATTGGCGTCGCGTGTCGTCGGGATGGTGACGTTGTAGCCGTCGTATTTCTGCTGGAATGACGAGATCGACGAGATGCCGAGCTCCACGGGCTCGCTGCCGACACGCGAGCCGGAAAAGATGAAGCGCCCGGCAACGTCGGTGTTCAGCAGGTTCTGCATGCTCACCAGTCCGCGGTACGCCGAAGCTTGAATGGCTTCCACCTTCTCCTGATCCGTCGTGTCGCTGGTGGCGAAGTTGTTCAGGTCGATCTGAAACTCGCGCACGGTTTCGCGAATGCCTTCGACAACCGTGTCTTGAATGTTAAGGCGGACTTCCTGCTGGGTGTTGTTGTCGATGAACCGCTCGAGTTGCGCCTTGGTATTCTCGAGGTTCACGAGACGCTGGGAATTGATGGAAATACCCCGGTAGTCCTGGGATTTCTTTTCGCTGGTGACCTGTGCCTCAAGATCGAACAGGCGTTCCTGGGTCCGCAGAATCTGGTTGATCAGCGTGGTATTGGAGGCGTAGCTGGAAATACGTGACATGATTCGATCCCCGGCCGTTTAGATGACGCGTTCAAGGGCGTCGAACATGCGCTGGATCGTCGTGATGATCCGCGCCGACGAGGCGAACGCCTGCTCGAATACGATAAGGTTCGCCATCTCTTCGTCAAGGTTCACGCCGCGCTCGGACTCGAACTGCAGTTCGAGCGATTCCGTCAGCGAGCGTTGCGCGTCCGAATTCCGTTCATGCGTGCTGGCCAGTGTCGCGTTGGTTGCGATGATCGCGGACACGCGTTCGGCAAAAGTCAGGTCACCCGATGGCATGCCGCCCGACACGTCGAACGAGGTCGTGCTGTTCATCGCTTCGGCAAGGTCGATGGCGACGGCGTCGTCGGCAATGCTCATGAGGTATTGGCCGGAAACCCCGATCGACGAATCCCACTGCATGGCGCCGACGGACATATTGGACGGTGTGGTGCGGATGTCTTCGCGGACGTCCAGCGTCGAGGCGGCGCGGACATCGGCAACATCCATCCCTGTATCCGTCAGGAACGTATTGCCGCTCGCCTGGGTGATTTGCAGACTCGATCCGTTGTTGTGCGAAATGCGCAGCCTGACGCCGGAGCCGTCCGGGATGACGTCGGCGGTAACCAGCGCGCTCAGCGTCGAGTTATTCGAAATGGCCGTTGCGATATCGGCAAGCGTGTCGCCGGTGGAGACCGTAAGGGTGTCGATCACGCCGTTCGCCGCATCGCGGAACGTAAGGGTGGAGGACGTCGCGTTGGTTACGGCGTAGGAACTCGACAACACATCCGACTCCCAGATGTTGTCGGCCTGGTTGTCGACAAAGAAATCGTTGAGCCCGAAGAAGTTGGAGAACCCGGAAGCGGTTTCGTCGGTCACGTCGTCACCGTTGGCATCGAACGAAATGGCGACATCGCCGCTAGAGGACCCGTCCGCGCTGGCTGTCTGGTCGCGAAACGCCAGGTTCAGGGATGTCGTGTTCAGCGCGATGTTGAACTGCCCCGACGTGGTGTCGACCGTGGCGCCGGCGGCACCATTGTTGCGGAGCCAGCTTTGCATCGTTGCGGCGATGTCGGAGATGACCCAGTCATCGCCGCTGCCGCGATCCGAGAAGCCGGCGTTAGTCATGATCGTGTTGAGCGTCGTGTGCTCGCTCTCGTTGCCCGAAGAATCGAATAGTGCGATCGTCACGTCGTCGGCCGAGTTGTCCGGGTCGAGATAGATCTTCTGCACCGTCGGGTCGATGAAGTTTCGTGTGCCGTTGTATTCCTGGGCGCCCGGGAACGAGACGCCGCGGTTGTGTACCTGGTTAATCACGTCGCGGAGACTCGAGGCCATTTCGTCGAGTTGCGCCTGCAAATTCGGCAGCACCGTGTCGCGCATGTCGATCAGGCCCTTGGCCTGGCCATCGCGGATATCTCCGGTTGCGTCGTTCGCGGGATTTGCCCTTGAGCCGATGAAGAAGCCGCCGAAGTCGCCTTCGGCATGGGTCGTGGTCGGAGTCACGGCGGACGCCGATTCGTGCGTGACTTCCGGCGGTACTGTGTCGACCAGGGTGCGGCCACTGGACGTAAAGATAACGACGTCGCCATCGGTGCGCGAGAAATAGCGAATGTCGATCAACTCGGACAGCCGGGAAATTTTCAGGTCGCGCTGATCCTTGAGGTCGGACGTCTCGCGGCTGACCGAGCCGGACGCGATAATATCGTCGTTCAGGGTATCGATCTCGCCGACCAGAGAATTGATCTCGACGGCGACGTCGCTCAGTTTCTGGTCCGCCTGCAGGCGCAGTTCCTGGATTGCGATCGACATCTGCTGCATTTGCGCGACCACGTCCTCGGCGCGGCGGACGACTTCGGTGTGTTCGAGTGCATTGTTCGGCGACACCACGAGGGATTCGATGGCATCGGCGAAATCCGTGATGGTATGGCTTAGCGAGGTATTCGCATCGGGCGTGCCGAACAGATCCTGCAACCGGTCCCAGAACGTGTTCTGTGACGCGAGTTCATTGTATTCCGAGCTTTCCAGCCGGAAGCTCTTCAAAAGTCCCTCGTCGATGGTACGCATGATCTCGGAGATCTTGACGCCCGACCCGGCGCCGACCAGCGACTGATTCTCGAAGTTGACGACCTTCCGCGAATATCCCGGCGTGTTGACGTTGGAGATGTTTCTCGACGTAACGTCCAGAGCCTGCTGGTTGGCCAGCAACCCGCTTTGTGCGGTTCTCAGTGCAAGCGTAAGCGTACCCATGTGCGTCGCCTTTCGTGGCGGTTAGACTGCGTTCTACAGCGTTTCATTGAGCGACAGCGACATCGAGCCGCCTTTCGTCGCTGCGCCGACGGTGCTTCCCTTGGCCGAATATGCGCCGCTGGAGGGCTGCGCTTCCTTGACCGCTTCCGCAACCAGATCGACGATCCGTTTGGAGACTGTCATCGCGACTTCCAGCATGCGGGCGTTCTGCGCCATCAGGGTGTCGACCCTGTGCGCCAGTTCGCGCAGATGTTCGCGGTCCTCGTCGCTGGCATCGTCGAGTACGTCGGGGTTCTCCTCGAGGCCCATGATGCGTGCCTGATAGACCCTGGCGATGGTTTCCTTCTCGTCCAGGATCAGGTTGAGCTCGCCATGGCGCCGCTCGCGCAGGATCTCGTTTTCGCGCTCGAGGACGTCGATAAGCCGCGTCGTCACATTGACCAGGTCGGCCATTCGTTTGGCAACATCCATCACTTGCCCTCCTGCATCTTGATCATCTCGCGTAGAATATTGTCGGCAAGGCCGATGCCGCCGGCCTTGGCGATCGCCTTGCCGTACTCGTCGACCTGCATGTCACGGTAAATCTTCTCGCCGGCACCGCCGCCGAACGGCGCCTCGGCCTCGATGTTGGCGAACATCGGCCGCAGCATCTCGGAAAGGAACACCGCTTCGAAGTCCTGTGCGGTTTCCTTCATCCGTTGGAGGCTCATGGCGCCGCTGCTGTAGGCCGCCGGCTTGGCGGTCTGGGCATAGCGCGCGGCGCTCATCTGCATGCCGATATCGGGGGAAGCGAAATCGCTCATCACATCACCTCGATTTCGGCCTGCAGCGCGCCGGCGGTCTTGATCGCCTGGAGAATGGTGATCATGTCGCGCGGCCCGATGCCCAGTGCATTCAATCCGTTGACCAGTTCCTGAAGGCTGACACCCTCCTGCAGAACGGTCAGGCGCTTGTCCTCGCCCTCGTCGACCTCGATGTTGGTGCGGTCGACGGTGGTCGTCGTGCCGACTTCGGCGAACGGGCCCGGCTGCGATACCTGTTCAGTTTCCGTAACGCGGATCGTCAGCGATCCCTGCGCGATGGCGACACTGGAAATCCGCACGTTCTCGCCCATGACGATGGTGCCGGTCTGCTCGTCGATCACGACCCGCGCCAGTTGGTCGGGCTCGATGCGAAGCTGCTCGATGTCGGTCAGCAGGTTGACGACGTTGTCGCGATAACTGTCCGGCACGGTCACGTTGATGGTCGTGGGATCGCTCGGGATCGCTGCCGAGGTGCCGAGGAATGCGTTCACGGCCTGCGCCACGCGGCGCGCCGTGGTGAAGTCGGGGTTGCGGAGCGTCAGCTTGACCTTGGTCATACCGCCGAGGTTGAACTTGACCTCGCGCTCGACGATCGCCCCGTTGGCGATGCGGCCCGATGTCGGCACGCCCTTGGTGACCGTTTCCGCGTCGCCCTGGGTCTGGAACCCGCCGACTGCGACCTGGCCCTGGGCGACGGCGTAGACCTCGCCGTCGGCGCCCAGCAGCGGCGTCACCAGAAGCGTGCCGCCGAGCAGGCTGGAACTGTCGCCGAGCGCGCTGACTGTAACGTCGATGCGCGAGCCCTGACGGGCGAACGGCGGCAGGTTGGCGGTGATCATCACGGCGGCGACGTTTTCGGAATCGAGGCCGGCGTCGGTCGGCTTGACGCCGAGCCGGTTGAGCATGGCCTGCAGGCTCTGTTTGGTGAAATGACCGTCGGCCAGGGTGTCGCCGGTGTTGTTGAGGCCGACCACCAGGCCGTATCCGACCAGTTGGTTGTCGCGGACGCCTTCGAAATCGATGATGTCCTTGATCCGCGACGCGGCGGCTGCCGGCGCCGCTGCCTGGGCGAGCAGCGCCAGGGCCAGCGTGGCACGCAGAACGGCGCTGATCAGGCCTTTGCGGAAGCGGTTGTTCGGAGTTTTCATCGTCGTTTTCCCGTTATCGTCGCCTGCCGTCGGTACGGCTGTCTCGTTTGCCCTTTATCTATGCCAATATCGTGCCAGATTTTTGATAACCAAAATCGTTTAATTACAGCGTGTTACCGGCTTTCGTCCGCAGTATGTCCGGGTGTTTTCTGCCGTGCTGCGTCACGCTGGGTAACTTTTGCCGGTCGGTCCGCGACGGCTTACCGGTATGGTACACAATACCGCCGCAAACATGCGGTGACTGTGTAATTGCGCACATTTAGGCAGATTTTGAATTGGCCGATCAGGCCTTCAGGTCGCGGGCGACGGTGGTCATCTCGTCGATGGTTTTGAACGTCGTCGCGCTCATGTTGTAGGCGTTCTGAGTCTGGATCATGCGCGCGAACTCCTGCGCGATGTCGACGTTGGAAATCTCGATCGCGCTCGGCATGAAGTCCGCCTTGCCCGATTGATCGGCGAAAAACTCGGCCGGTTCGCCGGACGCTTCCGTCTGCTGGAAAAGCATGCCGTTCGAGGTGTCCAGCCCGTTCGGGTTGGTGAAATCGTAGAGCGGAATCTTGTAGATGGCCCGCTGCGTGCCGTCGCTGAACGTGCCGATCACATGGCCGGCGTTGTCGAACGAAATGTCCGAGAGATTGGCGGCCCCGAGGCCGTTCTGCGAGGTCCGATTCGGCGTGAAATTGCCGGCGAACTGGGTCATCGAGCTGACGTCGATGGTGAAGTCCGACGTTTCGCCGTTGTCCCAGGTGGCGGTGAACGTCAGATCGCCCGTGGACGAGAGCTGGCCGAGGCTGTCGAAGGTCATCGCGTCGGTGAGATTGCCGGCCGACGCCGCAGTGACGAGGTTGGCGCCGGTCGCTTCGGTCGCCACCGTTTCCTCAAGCACCAGGGTGGAGCCGTTGTTGGTAATGTCCGAGATCGTGTACGTCCCGTTGTTGGAGGCGGTCCCGCCGAACGTGATCTCGTCGCCGACGACGAAGGAACTGAAAGCATCGGTGATGCCGACGTTGGTGTTCGCATTCTCCAGCCTGACGGAATTGTCTCCGGGATCGAATACGAGTTGCGTGTCGACGACGCCGCCAGTGTCGGCGATTTCACCGATACTGCGCGAGAACGCCGACGACGGTCCGAGCGTATAGGACGTCAGGTTGTCAGCGCGCACGTTGATGCGCCACTGGTTGTCGGCCTGCATCGGCACGAAATCGAAGGATATCTGCCGCGACGCGGCCACGGAATCGTACGTGGTCAGGGAGTGGGTTTCGGTATCGTCGCCGAACTCCGATGTCGACGGCAGATTGAAATCGAGTAGCGCCGTGGATGTCGGCTGTCCCTGGTCGAGGAAAGCGTACTGGTCGACGCGCATCGGGGCCGCCGCGGAGGACGTGAACGTGCCGTCCTCGTTAACCGGCGAACCGAGCACGAAATAGCCGTTCTTGTCGACGAGATAGCCGTTCGCGACGGTGATCGTCGAGCCGTCGTCGGCGGTCACGGAGCTGGTTTCGCCGTCGACGGTGTTGATCCCGAACGAGCCGTCACGGGTGAAATAGATCTGGTTGGTGCCGGTCAGGTCCGGCTGAAGCGCGAAGAACCCGTCGCCGACGATGGCCAGATCCTTGCTGTTGTTGGTCGGTGTCACCAGCCCTTGAACGTCGTTGGTGGCGCGGGCGTACGGTTTTACGCCGCCGGTGTCGCTCTGCGAGAAGAAGCGCTTGCTCAGCACCGTTTCGAACTCGGTGTCGGTGCGCTTGAAGCCGCCGGTGTTCACGTTGGCAATGTTGTGGCCGATCGTGTTCAACCGGTGCGACTGCGACTTCATGCCGAGTGTCGAAGGCTGGAAAAGACCGTATCCGCTCATGGATCGTGCTCGCTGTTGTCAAAGCCGTTGTGCCCGCGTCGGGCACACTTGTCCTTGCCGTTTACAAAGCAAACTCGATGCCAGTTTCGATGTTGCTATAAAGCATTGAAATATTTGATAAATAATTTCTGCCGATTGGGTTGAACCTCGGCGGGGACGGTAAAAAGCATCCGCGCCCGGCAATCTTTACCGGTTCGGGACGGCCGCGAACACGTGCGCCAGCCTGGGATTGACGCCGACGTTCACCTTTGAGCCGGGACCGGGCAGGAACGCGCCGGGGACCCGGGTTTCGAGCGTGGTTCCGTCGTCGAGCCGGAGCAGGACGAACGACGAGCGCCCGAGCGGGCGCGCCGTGACGACCTCGAGCGGCGCGGGCGCCGTGACCAGTGCTTCCGGGTCGCCCGGCAGCGGTTGCGGGCTTTGGTCCGCCGCCGCCAGCCTGAAGGCCTCGGGGCGGATCATCACCTCGGCCGTGCTGCCGTCGGCAAGGTCCGCGGCGTCGAAGCCGCCGAGCGGGGTGTCGACGCTGCCGTTCCGGACCGTGCCGGCGTAGCGGTTGACCGGGCCGAACAGTTCGGCGACGAAGGTGCTCGTGGGCTGGAAATAGAGATCGACGGGTGAGCCGGCCTGAACGACCACGCCCTCGTCCATGACGAAAATGCGGTCGGCCATGAACATGGCCTCTTCCGGGTCGTGCGTGACCATAAGCGTGGCGACGCCGGTTTTCTTGACGAACGCCAGGGTGTCGGCGCGGATTTGCGCGCGCCGGGTCACGTCGAGCCCAGAGAACGGCTCGTCCAGCAACAGAATGCGCGGCCCCGGCGCCAGCGCGCGGATCAGGGCGACGCGTTGCTGTTGTCCGCCCGACAGGGTGTGCGGGTAGGCGTCCGCGAAATCGGTCAGGCCCATGGCGGCGAGCGCTTCGCCGATCCACGCCGAGCGCCGGCCGCCTTTGGCGCGGTCGATGCCGAAGGCGATGTTGTCGCGGACGTTGCGGTGCGGGAACAGGGCGTAGTCCTGGAACATCAGGCCGATGCCACGGCGATCCGGGGGCAGGGCGTCCGCGTTGCCGCCCTCGGCGATGGGAACGCCGTCGATGGCGACACGTCCGGTTTGCAAGGGTTCGAGCCCGGCAGCGATACGCAGCAGCGTCGTCTTGCCGCAGCCGCTGGGACCCAGCAGGCAAACCAGTTCGCCCGGCGCGACGTCGACGCTGACGTCGTTGAGCACGCGTTTGGGCCCGAAGGTATGCGAAATGCCGCTGAGACTGAGACCGGCCGCGGTGTCGCCTCTCATCGGATGCGTCCTCCGGCGGCGGGTCGGGCCGGGACGTCAGAACATGACGGGAAAGAACAAGTCATCTGCGCAGGGTCGCATTCATCAGTACCACCGGCACGATTCCGACGACGACGATGAAAAGTGCCGGCATCGCCGCTTGCTCCAACAACTCGTCCTTGGCGAACTGGTAAACGTAGGTGGCCAAAGTTTCATAGTTGAACGGGCGAAGCAACAACGTCATCGGCAGCTCCTTCATCACGTCGACGAACACCAGAAGCCCGCCGGTAATCAGCGGCAGGCGCATCAGCGGCAGGATCGTCTCGAATATGCCGCCGGCGAAGGTGCGGCCGAGCACCCGGCTGGCGTTCATCATGTTGGGCGGCAGCCTTTGCAATCCGGTCGTCACCGCACCGTAGCCGATGGCCTGGAAGCGGATCGCGCAGGCCACGGCGACGAGGCCGACGCCGCTCGTGAGCCAGCCCTGGTAGGACATGCCGAACAGCCCCTCCAGTATCCAGGCGACGCCGTCGTCGATGGTGCCGGCGGCGGTGATCACGCCGATCGCCAGGATGGTGCCGGGAAAGGCGTAGCCCATGGAGGCGACGGCGGTGATGCGCCGCAGCCAGGGGCCCGCCTGGTATTGTGCGACGAACCCCAGGAACGACGCCGTGGTGACGATCAGGATCGCCACCGAGGCGGCGAGAGAAATCGAATGCCAGGCCGCCGAGAGCTGTGCCGCGTCGAAGTCGAGGGAATAGCCCCTGAGCACGAAGTTCAGCAGCACGCCGACCGGCACCACGAAGCCGATGACAATCGGCGCCAGGCAGATGACGAGGCACAGGTACGCGCGGCCGTGCGGCAGGTGCTGCAACGGCAGCGGCGCCGACTTGCGGCTGGTGTTGATGAAACGCCGCCGGGATCGGGCGAGGATCTCGATGGCCAGCAGGGCAATGATGAACAGGAAGCAGACCGACGCGATCTTGGCGGCGGCGGGCAGGCTGTTCATGCCGAGCCAGACGTTGAAAATGCCGAGCGTGATGGTCTCGATGGCGAAATACTCGACGACGCCGAACTCGGAGATCGTTTCCATCATAACCAGCGCCAGCCCGGCGACGATGGCTGGCCGGGCCAGCGGCAGGCCGACGGTCAGGAACACGCTGCGGCGGGCCAGCATGCCGACCTCGTAGAGCGACGCCGGGGTCAGCATGAACGCGGCGCGCGCCATCATGTAGACATAGGGGTACAACACCGCGCCCAGCACCAGCGTGGCGCCCCCCATGGAGCGGATTTCCGGAAACCAGTAATCGCGCGCGCTTTCCCAGCCGAAGACCTCGCGCATTATCTGCTGCACCGGACCGGCGTATTCGAGGAAATCGGTGTAGGTATAGGCGATCAGGTAAGTCGGTACGGCGGCCGGCAGGAGCAGCATCCATTCAAGTACGCGCCGTCCCGGAAAGGCGTATCGCGTCACCAACCACGCCGTGGTAACGCCGAACAGCAGGCTGACGCAGGCGACCCCCGCCATCAGCACCAGGGTGTTGGCGATGTAGCGCGGCAGTACCGTTTCGAACAGATGTGGCCAGAGATCGCCGGTGTCGCCCGCGGCGGCGACGAACACGGACAGGATCGGGGCCAGGAAAACCAGCGTCAGCGCGAGCGACGTGACGGCCCAGGACGAAATCCGCAACCGGAACTTACCGATGCCGGCGGTGCCGGCGAGGCCTACCATCCAACGCGGTCGATAACCCGCTGGGCTTCGGGTGCCAGGTCGGCGATACGTGCGATCGGCATGTCGTCCTCTTTAAACTCGCCCCAGGATTTCAACGTTTCGGACGCTTCCACGGCCGGATTGACCGGGTACTCGAAGTTGATTTTTCCATATAAGTCCTGTGCGGTCTCGGACGTCAAGAACTCCAGGAACCGGACGGCTTCGTCCTTGTGCTTGGAATGCTTGGCAACGCCGCCGCCGGAAATGTTGACGTGCGTGCCGCGGCCGTTCTTGTTCGGGAAAATGAGCTGCACCGA
This sequence comes from Rhodospirillales bacterium, assembly GCA_051117645.1. Taxonomy (GTDB): domain Bacteria; phylum Pseudomonadota; class Alphaproteobacteria; order Rhodospirillales; family Casp-alpha2; genus UBA4479. The sequence goes on along the minus strand of JBNPEI010000005.1, from coordinate 60,432 downwards.
TGCCGCCCATTCGCGCTGCACCGGGTTATCGGAATCGAGCAGCTTGCCGTAATAGTAGTTGTTGATGATGGCAATGTCGCAGACGCCCTCGAAGACCGCCTTGACCTGGGCGCGGTCGTTGGCCTGCGGGCGCCGCGCCAGGTTGTCGACCAGTCCCTGGGCCCATTTCTCGGTTTCTTCCATGCCGTGCGCGTCGATCATCGAGGCGACCAGCGCGCGGTTGTAGACGTGGCTGCCCGGGCGCACGCATATGCGGCCTTTCCATTTGGGATCGGCCAGCTCTTCGTAGGTTTCGATCGCGTGCGTGTCCTTTGCCTCGCGGGCGACGGCGATGACCCGCGCACGTTTGGAAAGGGCGAACCACCGGTTGTCGGGGGCGCGCATGTGCGGCGGGATGTTCTTCTTCAGGACCTCGGAATCGACCGACGCCAGCAGGTCCTTGTCGGCGTAGACATGCAGCCGCGCGATGTCGACGGTCAGGATCACGTCGGCGGGGCTGCGTTCCCCTTCGGCAAGCAGCCGCTGTGCCAGGCCCTTCGAGGCATAGACGATGTTGACGTCGGTGCCGGTCTGTTCCTTGTAGGCCTCGATGAACGGTTCGATCAGGAACGGCTGGCGGTGCGAATAGATATTGAGCACCTTGTCGGCGGCCCCGGCGGTCGATGCGCCGAGGGCGAGAACCAGCATTGCGCCGCCGATGGCGGCCGCGAGGCCTGCGGTTTTGGCTTTGGCGGTGATAAGCATGGTCTTCGGTCTCCAGTTCAAGAGTTGCCGGACACTCGCGGCCGCCTCGATGAGCGGGCGAACGTAAACGGCGGAAAGGGTATGGTGGTCATGGGCGTCGCCGGCGACGCCGAAGCGGATGTCGCGGCGCTTGCCGGCGAGGCAAAGGCTGCCGCCGAGCCAGTCCCAGACCGCCAGCGTTACGCCGAAATTGCGGTCGTGGTGTTCGGCGGCGGCGGAATGGTGAATCTGGTGCTGCGCCGGGGAAATAAGGATATGCTCGACGATGCGGCCATAGGATATCCAGACGTGCGAGTGGCGCAGGTTGGAGCCCGCCACGTTGAACACGAACAGGATCACGTTGGCGCCGAATACGCTGACCAGTTCGACCCGGTCGCCCAGGAAAAAGAAGAACGCGGCAAGCGCGGCCGCCTGTACCAGTGCAGAGCGGAGCGCGAACAGAATGCCCTCGACCGGGTGCGTGCGGAATACCGTGAACGGTGTCAGCGTCTCCGCCGTGTGATGCACCTTGTGAAAGCTCCACAGCACGGGCCAGCGGTGCATCAGCCGGTGCACGAGATACTTCGAGACGTCGTCCATCAGGAACAGCGTGACCGTGAAGGCGGCGGCGACCGCCCACGCGGGCGCGCCCGTCCACATCAGCGGGCGTCCGTCGAAGACGATATGCAGCCATTCGAACAGGAACGTGGCGACGGTAAGCTTGCCGAGCAGCCTCGGCGCCGCGCCCATCATGAAAACCTGGTTGAGGGCGGTAATGACGTAGTCGGTGCGCGCCGAGCGCGACCACCAGATGTCGCCGGAGAGGATCGACCTGAGCGCCCCGGCGAGTTTGCCGCGGCTGGCGATCATTTGCACCAGGAGCGCGATCAGGAATGCGCTGAGCAGGTATCCGACGAAAATCCGCTTTTGCGGATCGAAAAGCGGTCCGATCAGTTGCTCGAGATATGCGTCGAAAGAGACGTCCATGTGGAACCTGGCCGGAAAGAAGGTGCCGCGGGAGCCCGCGCGGCATTGCTAGGCTCCCGCGGCGTTCGGATCAATCGTTTTCGGCAGTCGACTTGCCGCCGAGCTTGCCGGCGAGGTCCTTCATGTCGCCCGTCACGTCGTTGGCGCGGGCCTTGACCCCGAATTCGTCGATCATGAGTTTCTGCACCTTGGCCATGTGCAGCATGTACTCACCCCAGGCCGGCCCCTGGTCGCGAAGGTAATTGCCGTCGCTGTCGATGTCCGTGACCTGGCTGTTGTTCGGCAACAGCGGGCCGAACCCGATCAGGCGGTTGAGCCTCGTCGCCTTTTCGCCGAGATTGTTCTTGCCGGTCTGCAGCGCCAGCGCGAAGCCCTTCAGCTCGCCCCAGTGCTTGATGTAGGTCTTGAGCGGCTTGTCGAGCTCGCCGTTGGCTTCGACGATGATCTTGAGCTTGGCCAGGTCCTTGTAGACGGAGCCGGCGTACTTGAACGTCGCCTCGGCCAGCACGCGTTCCCAATTGTCGGCGATGACCTTGGCATAGCCCTTGAGCTCGGCGCGCTGTGCGTCGGAGAGTTTTTCGCCCTTGGCGTCGGCCAGCAGCTTGCGGCCGTCGATGAACGCCTTGGTGATGGTGTGCAGGTAGTTGGTTTTGCCGCCCTTGTCGGAACCGGCGGCGTAATAGGCGGGCCCGAACACCATTTCGGACTTGAGATCGACCATGCCGTCCTTGTTGTAGTCGGCCCAGGCCATGGCTTCGTCCTTGCGCTTGGCGATGGCGTAGACTTCCGCCGGGCTCAGCGTCAGCGCGTGCGCCGGGGCGCCGAAATAGCCGAAGCCCTCGTCCCAGGAATGCTCCTTGCCGGTATAGGCGTCGCCTTCGCCGTAGGGCTTGTCGTTGGGCTTCTTGTCGGCTTCCAGGTTCTCGTCCAGATAGCCGTCGACGACCTGGTTATAGAACACCGCGCCCATGATGAACTTCGAGATCAGTTGCGGATAGTCGTAGCCGTTTGCGGTGTCCTGGCCGCCGTCGGCCGCGGATGCCTTGTCGATCCAGAAGCTGACCAGCTCGGCGCCGGTACGCGCGTTCGGCATGCCGGTGATGGCGCCGCCGTAGGTCTTGCCGGCCAGGTTCTTCTTGGTGCTGATCTCGTCGACCTTGGCCTGCTTGATGACGAACTTGCCCTTGGACTGCGGCGCGATGATTTCGCGGCCGGCGTCCTTGCCCTCGAAGTACGACATCATCTGCGCCTTGAGGTCCGGATTGGCCTTACCGTTGCCCTTGCCGGCCAGCACCTTGAGCGAGTCGTGCAGCGTGTGCCGCGCGGCCTGGCCGGTGTAGGAGACGGAGTTGGTCTTGTCGCCCTTGTACCCCTTCGTCGTGACTGGGAACGGACCGTAGACCATGTCGTCGGCAATAGCCGGGCCGGCGAGCAGCGCGATCGAGACCGCGGCCGCGCCGGCGTGGATAAGTTTGGATTTCAACATTTGCTTGATTCCTCACCTGAAAAGTTGGTTTTTGCAAAATCTTGCGACTGAAACTCATACTTATTCTCATATGCCCACGCAAGCACTGACAATGATAATTAATTGCAGCGACCTCACAAAATCGTGAGTGAAGCCTAAGGCGTGAGTGATGACTAAGGAATGTCGCCCCCCGGAACGCCCGGATATACCGGAACGCTCCGGATATATGTCAGTTGTTTACGCATGCCTGTGGCGGCTGGTATGTTTCGCGTCGCGGATGCGGCATTCCAATCGTGCCGTTATCGCGTCGCTTCAGGGGCTTAACGACGATGAAAGTCAGCAAGACAGGCGCGGCCAAAGGCCCGGATACCGCCAAGAAGACCAAGAAGTCTTCTTCGGAGGACGGTGCGTTCGCCGAGACGCTGCGGGGCGTTTCGGGCGGCGACGCCACGGAACATGCCCAGGCCACGGGCGGGGTGGGGGCGGTCGACTCGATCCTCGCCGTGCAGCAGACGGCGGACGCCACGGATCATCGCTCGCGCGGTCTGATGATGGATTACGGTAACGACCTCCTGGACCGGCTCGAACAGATCCGCGTCGCGGTCCTTGCGGGCACGATTTCCAAGGACCGGCTTCAGGATCTGGCGCGGCGGCTGCGCGAACGGAAGTCGAAAAGCGACGATCCGAAACTGAACGACCTGATCGCCGAGATTGAGCTCAGAGTCGAAGTGGAAATCGCAAAATTTACCCGATAAGCCCACTCGGGCATTAACCATACCACTTGATCATCCATTTGAATCAACATGTTAACGTGGATAACGGCGGCAAAATACGTGCTTGCAGGCGATGCCCGACGCAATTATATTCCGCGCGCTTAGCCACCTCTGTTTCAGGAGCTATTCGCCAGATGAGTGTTACGCTGTCGCCCGATTACAAGCCGACCGCCAAAGAGCCGTTCATGAACCCGCGCATGCGCGAGTACTTCCGGCAAAAGCTTCTGAGTTGGCGCGCGGAGTTGGTCAAGGAATCCAACGAAACCCTGCAAACCCTCCAGGAGGGCGGGATCGTCGAGCCCGATATCGCCGACCGTGCGGCGATCGAAACCGATCGCTCGCTGGAATTGCGGACCCGCGACCGGGCACGCAAGCTGATCAGCAAGATCGATCAGGCGCTGGAGCGCATCGAGGACGGTTCCTACGGCTATTGCGAGGAAACCGACGAGCCGATCACGCTGGCGCGTCTCGAGGCGCGGCCGATCGCGACCCTGTCGCTGGAGGCGCAGGAGCGCCACGAGCGCATGGAACGGACCCATCGCGACGACTGATCCGGGACGCTGCGACGTGCGGCAATCCGGGTTGCAACTTAAAACGCCTTCGCGTATTGGTCGGTAACCGCCGTTGGCGCTTGAAATCCAGCGTGCCCGGGGCGTAGAATCGCCGGACCGAAAAATCCGAAAATCGATGGCTAATTTTGTCGCCCGCGCGCGTCGGCGCCAGCCTGGGCGCATCCTTAATATCTATTTGGAATCAATAGATTAGGTGCGTGTTACATTTTTTAACATTTATGCTATTTTTTTGTTGCGCTTGATGCCGAATATTGTGTATCATGGTTGTGTAGAGGAGTAATTTAGAACAAAATTTACTCCGAAGGGATTGATAGCAGAATGCGTACCGAAGGCACACAAGTTTCTCCAGTCGTCGCACCGAGTGCGGCTTCTGCTGCTTTTCAGGTTGCTGTCGTGCAACAAAAGCAGTTTGAGGAGACTCTTGAGCGCGTCAACGAAAAGCAGACCGAAGCCGTCAAGGAAGAACTCCGCAAAGCCGAGCGGAAAGAAGATGTCGTTGAAATAAACAACGACAAGATCCTCGAAGCGAACGAGTCTGAGAGCACAGGGCCGGAACCGGACGCCGCGCCCAAGGCTGACGCGGTCGGCACGAAGGTGAACGTTTCAGTATAACCCCCATGGATGATGTTCTCGATGCTGGGCGCCGCGGGCGTCTTTTTTTATGCCTGACTGCCGGCGGGCTTGTGCCATCCCGTGCCTCGAGCGCATCCGGTTCCCGCGCCATGCCGGCGCATTCGGCTTCCGCGCCATGCCGGAGCGAGAAAAAAGCCGGCGCGTTCTGCGCCGGCTGAGAGTTACCAGGTTCCTAGATGAACCCAGAACGGGAACCGTTAAACTCAGAATGGGAAGATGATATCCCAGACCTGCGTGCCCCAGCGCGGCTGCTGCAATCCGCTAAGCGTGCCGCGGCCGCCGTAGGCGACGCGCATTTCGGCGATTTTCTCGTGGCTGATGGTGTTGTCGCTCTCGATGTCCTCGGGGCGCACGACGCCGGTCACCATCAGTTCGCGCAACTCGGCGTTGACCATGATCTCCTGGCGGCCCATGACGACCAGCGAGCCGTTCGGCAGGATCTGCGTGACCACGGCGGCGAACGTCAGGTTGATGTCCTCCGACCGCTCGATATCGCCCTCGCCGTTGGTTTGGTGAACGCTGTTGAAGCTGAACAGCGACGTGGGGTCGACACCTTCCGCGGCGAGCGGCAGGATCTCCGCGAAACGACGCTCCTGACCGAGGAAACTGGAGACGTTCGTGTCTTCGCCGTCGTTGCGGTCGCGTTCGGTCGAGTTCTCGAGCGTGGCACTGTCGGAAAGCTCCAGTTTCACGGTGACGATGTCGCCGATTTCCTTGGCGCGGTGATCCTTGAAGAACGCGCGCGCCCCGTTGCGCCAGAGCGAGCTCGGATTCTCTTCCGCCACCTGCGGCGCCGGCATCGGCAGGCTGACCGGCCGGTACTCCGGTTTCGCGGTCGGGTTTTCGATGTTCGTCAGTGCCGGACCGCTGCCGACTTCGGAGAGCCGGGTCGCCAGGTTGCAGCCGCTCAGGCTGATCGCGGCGACGACCGCGGCAATGATCGGCAAACGGCGGGTTTTTCTGTGTGCGGTATTCATTTCATGGTTCCTTTAGGGGACGGTTTCGGTTCGTCCCCGGCTTTCCCTAGTTGAGGCTCATCGAGACCTGTTGTGCCAGCGTCCGGACGGTGACCCGTCCCGGACCGATCACCTCGGCCTCGACGATCTGGTTCGAGCGTCCGTTCTGAATCTGCACGACGTCGCCGTCGGCGCCGTTCTGCAGGGCCTTGCCCTGGGCCGTCAGCATCATGTTGGGCACGTGGTGAATGATCGTGACCAGGCTGTTCTTCTGGACCAGCAGCGGGCGCGCCACGTCGTTGCCGCGGATCGGATGGCCGGCGCGGATGCCGCGTCTGGGCGTCTTGCCGACCAGGTCCGACATGTCGACCACGACGTTGGGCTGCACGCGCTCGGCTTTCATCCGGATCCATTCCAGGTCGTTCTCGGTGATCACGTCGCCGCGCAGCACGCGGTTCTTGAGCACCGGCACCTCGACGGTGCGGAACGCGCGGCCTGTGGCGCGGATGCGCGACATGTCGGCGCCGTCGCCGGCGACGATATCGGCGGAAAACCGTCCCGTGCGCTCCTGGTACATCATGTTCTCGATACTGACCGTCGGCGCCGCGCCGGCCGGCAGGTGGATTTCACCGAAGCGCGACGCGAATTCAACGTCCATCTCCTCGGTGACGCCCTGATCGGCGAGGGCGAAGAGGATCTGCGACTTCACCTCTTCCAGCGGGATGGTGATCGACGCCCGTTCGACGATGGCCTGGGTCATCGCGCTGAGCGGGCGCCAGTCGAGTTTGTAGGCGTGCGCCACCCGGTACAGCCAGCGCGCGTCCAGGACCGAGCGTTCGCCCGGCGCCGGCGCGTAGGCGACCGAGACCTCGGCCTTCTCGCCGGCGTTGGTGAACAGGTCGCCGAGCCGGACTACCCGGGTATCGACCACGACATGGTCGTTGAGCACCGTCGGCCCGGTTTCGATGTTGGCAAGCTCCGGCAGGGCGTCGTCGGCTTTGCCGTTGCCGGCCATCGCCGGCTGGGTGCCGGCGACGATCATGGCGATCACGGGAACAAGCAGTCTACGCATGGTATTACTCCTTACCCTTGGCCTGGATTACCTGAGCGTCGTCAGCGTGCCCATCATTTCGTCGGAGGTCTGGATGACCTTCGAGTTCATTTCGTAGGCGCGTTGCGCGGAAATCAGATGCGAAATCTCCTCGACCGCGTTGACGTTCGAGGTCTCGAGGAAGCCCTGCAGCAGCGAACCGAAGCCGACGGTCGCCGGGTTGCCGGTCACGGCGGGGCCCGATGCCGGGGTCTCCAGCAGCAGGTTGTCACCGATGGCCTGCAGACCGGGCTCGTTCTGGAATGTGGCGATCTGGATCTGGCCCAGGTTCTGCAGTGCGACCTGTCCCTCGATCTTGGCGAGCACTTCGCCGGACCCGTTTATGGTCACGTCGATGGCCTGCTGCGGCACGGTGATGCCGGGCTGCAGCGGATAGCCGTCGTGCGTCACGATCTCGCCGTCCTGGTTGAGCTGGAACGTGCCGTCCCGGGTATAGGCGGTTTCGCCGGTCGGCTGCAGCACCTGGAAGAAGCCCTTGCCCTGAACGGCCATGTCGAAGGTGTTGTCGGTCGCCGTCAGGTTGCCCTGTTCGTGAATCCGGTAGACCGCCGCCATCTTCACGCCGAGGCCGAGTTGCACGCCCGTCGGCACTACGTTGCCGGCGTCCGACGACGTCGAACCGACGCGGCGCAGATCCTGGTAGATCAGGTCGTGGAACTCTGTACGCCGGCGCTGGAACGCGGTCGTGTTCATGTTCGCCAGGTTGTTCGAAATAACCTCGACGTTGCGCTGCTGTGCCAGCATGCCCGTCGATGCGATATCCAGTGATCTCATTGTTCAGTCCTTTCCCGTTCTTTTAATGCGCTCCGGGCTGCTTCCGTCCCGGAGGTCTCTCGTTTCGGTTATGAGGTTCCGGCCATCTCCCGGATCATCGAACGCTGACGTTCGTCCTCGCGTTCGATGAACGATTTCACCGAGTCGTATGCCCGGTGCACGCTGATCATGTTCGCCATCTCGAGGATCGGCTCGACGTTGGAGCCCTCGACCGCGCCCTGCAGGACAGTGGGGTCCTCCACGTCCTGGGCGGGATTATCTTCGGTGGTGGTGAACTGCGCGCCGGACGTGCGGTCGAGAAGCTGGTCGTTGTCGAAACGCACGACCCGCAACTTGCCCAGTTCGCCGTTGTTGGTGGAAACCGTACCGTCCTTGGAGATCACGATCTCGGTGTCTTCCGGCGCGAAGATGAGCGGCGCGCCGCCGTCTGCAAGCACCGGCTGTCCAAGCTGGTTGACCAGTTGCCCGGTGTTGTCGAGCTGCAGCCGGCCGTTGCGGGTGTAATGCTCGCCCTCCGGCGTCTGGACGACGAAATAGCCTTCGCCCTGGATCGCGATATCGAGCGGGTTGCCCGTGCTTTCGATCGCGCCCGGCTTGGTGTCCGTCATGGTCGCGATATCTCGGACGTAAGCCAGTTTCGGGGTCAGCAGGCTTTCGCCGCCCTTCGATTTGGTGAGATGCTCGACGAACATCATTTGCCCGGACTTGTAGCCGTGCGTGCTCATGTTCGCGAGGTTGTTGGCCACCACATCCATCTGCCGACGGAGTGTCGCCTGCCTGGAAAGGGCCACGTACGTGGTATTTTCCATTGTCCACTATCCTTTTTCCCGTTCTCAAGCATCTGTCCGGCCCGGGGCCGCGTGCTTTTGCCGGTTCATATGCAGACGCCGTGCCAATTTACAAAACGCTTTGAATTCAATATGTTGGGGGCGGTCTCGCGGCCTCCTAGGTCGGCAAGTCCCGGCATGGCGTGCACCCTTTACCGGGCAGGAAATGCCGCCTTGGGGGCGGATTCGGCGAAAACGGCATATGTCGTAGCGTGGTTGCCCCGGGAACAGCCTATTTGGTATCCTGCGATTCGCTGCAATGCCGCGCTCAGCAAAACTTTGGCGGCGCCGCGGCAGGATTTTTTGACGAGGCCCGAGCCGCCGTTGGCAATAACTTGTTAACCAAACCGGGACTATATTTTACAGACGGTCAGGGGCAGTTCGGCTTCACCGTCGTTGATCCGGAGCAGAGGGCGCATGGCCGAGGAAGACGAAGACGACGATATGGAAGAAGGCGGAGGCGAGGAAGCTCCGTCGCCGTCATCCGGCGGCAAGAAGAAACTTCTGATCATCATCATCATCGTCATCCTGCTCGTCCTCGGCGGTTTGGCCGGCGCTTACTTCACCGGGCTTCTGGATCCGGTCATCAAGATGATCGTCGGCGGATCCGATAACGCGACGGAAACGGTGGAGGGCGAAACGGGACCGTCCGTGTTTTACGAATTGCCGGCGTTGACGGTGAACCTGAATACCGCCGGCCGCAAAGCGAGGTTCATCAAGATCCAGGTCAGCCTGGAACTGGAAGCTGAGGAGGATAAACCGAAAGTCGAGGCGGTGATCGCGCGGGTGATGGACAACTTCAACGTCTATCTGCGCGAACTCAGGATCGAGGACCTGGACGGGTCGGCCGGTATGTACCGGCTCCGCGAGGAGCTCCTGGCCCGCATCCGCGCGGCGGTCGCCCCGGTCAAGGTCCGGGATATCCTGTTCAAGGAGATGTTGATTCAATGAGGCCGGCGTGGGCCCGGCCCGGGACGAAGGAGACGGCACCTTATGGCGCCCGGTGACGACGACGACGCATTAGCAGCCGAATGGGACGCGGCCCTCGAGGAAAGCGAGGGCGACGGCGGAGAAGGCGGTGATTCCGACGAGCTTGCCGCCGAGTGGGAAGCCATGATGGAAGGCGGCGACGACGGCGACGGTGACGGTGATGGCGAAGCGCCGGCCCGCGAGGCGACGCGCGTTCTCAACCAGGACGAAATCGACTCGTTGCTCGGCTTCGATGAGGAAGGCGACGAGGCGGGTGAGCGCGCCGGCATCCAGGCGATCCTGTCGTCGGCGCTGGTCTCCTATGAACGCCTGCCGATGCTCGAAGTCGTCTTCGACCGCCTGGTGCGGCTGATGTCGACGTCGCTTCGTAATTTCACATCCGACAACGTCGAGGTGTCGCTCGACAATATCGCCTCGATCCGCTTCGGCGATTACCTGAATTCGATTCCGTTGCCGGCCATGCTTTCCGTGTTCAAGGCCGAGGAATGGGACAACTACGGCCTGATCACGGTCGACAGTTCGCTGATCTACTCGATCGTCGACGTGCTGCTCGGCGGGCGCCGCGGCACGGCGGCGATGCGCATCGAGGGCCGGCCCTATACGACCATCGAACGCTCGCTGGTGGAGCGGATGGTGCACGTGATGCTGGGCGACCTGTCGGCGGCGTTCGAGCCACTGAGCCCGGTGACTTTCCGCTTCGACCGGCTGGAAACGAACCCGCGCTTCGCGACCATTTCCCGGCCGTCGAACGCGGCCATCGTGGCCAGGCTCAGGATCGACATGGAAGACCGCGGCGGCCGGCTCGAACTGTTGCTGCCGTACGCCACCCTGGAACCTGTCCGCGAACTGCTGCTGCAGATGTTCATGGGCGAGAAATTCGGCCGCGATACGATCTGGGAAACCCATCTGGCCGAGGAACTCTGGGTTACCGACGTCGACCTGGAAGCCGTGATCGACACCCAGGTCATGAAACTGCGTGACGTGTTCGACCTCAAGGTCGGCTCGCAGATCATGCTGAGCGCCACGCAGGACAGCCCCGTGCATCTGGTCTGCGGCGATGTGCCCATGTACACCGGGCGCATGGGCCGCAAGGGCAGCCGCATCGCCGTGAGGATCGGCGACCGGATCGAAAAGACGCCGCGCAACACCTGATGCACGGATAACGGACGAAGGAAAAAAGCGATGCCTTATACCCTGATTATCGATATCGCCGTCGCCGTGCTTCTGGTGGTGACCATCGCCTACGCCATGACGCTGAACAAGCGTCTGAACCGGCTCCGCAAGGACAAGAAGGATCTCGAGAACCTGGCCCGGACCTTCGGCGAGTCGACGCAACGTGCGGAGGAGAACCTGAACGAGTTGCGCACCGTCGCCAAGGCGCTCGATATCCAGATGGAGCGCGCGCAGACGCTGCGCGACGATATCGCGTTCCTCGCCGACCGCGGCGGCTCGACCGCCGACCGCCTCGAGGAACTGGTGCGCGAGGCGCGCGATGGCCTCGGCGTGGTGCCCAAGCCCGCCTCCGCGAACGTGACCGAGGTGCAGCCGCGCAAGGCGCCCAAGGTCGAACAACGTGACGCCACTGGCGGCGGTAGAAAGGCCGAAGAGGACGGCGGCATCGAGCCGCGCTCCGAGGCCGAACGCGAATTGCTGCGTGCGCTGCGCGACGCCGGCTGAAACTGAAGTGCGAGAAAAAGCATGAAGAAGCTGATTTCGAAAATCCGGTTTCTGCCGCTGACGATCTTCGCGGCGACGCTGATGCTGACGATCCGGGTCGGCGATATCTGGGAAGGTATCGACAACCTGATGGACGGCACGATCAATATTTCCGAGGCGCGGGCTCAGACAGAGCAGCCGGCCGAACAGCAGGCGGCCCCGGCAGAGGCCCAGGCGGTGGGACAGGCGACCGAGCAGGCGGCAACGGCGCCGGCGGCCGAACCGGCGCCGGGCGAGGCGACGACGGTGCGCCAGGATCCGACCAAGCTGATTACCGATGATCCGACGTTGCTGACGCCGGCGGAGATCGAGATCCTGATGCGGCTTGCCGAGCGCCGTGACGAACTGGCGGCCAAGGCCCGCGAACTGGACGCCCGCGAGGGTCTTCTCAGGGCCGCGGAAATCCGGATCGAACGCCGCGTCGCCGAGCTCGAAGACCTGCGTGGTGTGATCGAGGAACGCATCAAGGTGTTCGACGAGCAGCAGGAGAAGAAGCTCGGCAGCCTGGTCAAGATCTACGAGAACATGAAGCCCAAGGACGCGGCGCGCATCTTCGAGGATCTGGAGATGGTGACATTGCTCGAGGTCGCGGAGCGCATGAAGGAACGCAAGCTGGCGCCGGTGATGGCACAGATGAACCCGGAGCGTGCACGCGAGGTTACCGTCGAGTTGCGGGCGCTGCGCGAACTGCCGCGCACCCCGGGTACGCTGCAGTAACGGGTATCGGGAATGCGTGGGCGGCAGGGATGCCGCCCGGAATTATCGGGTTTTCGGTCGAAAATCCGATTGGGACACCGGGAACGATGGGGTTTCGGGATGCACATTCCGAAGCGGACTTATCGGTATATTGGGAGCGGAAATGGCCGTGGACGTGGGCATGAAGGTCCTGATCGTGGACGACTATCCGACCATGCTCAAGGTTCTGAGGTCATTGCTCAGGCAACTGAAGTTCACCGATATCTCCGAGGCGTCCAACGCCAAGGACGCGCTGGCGATGCTGCGCGAAGGCGGCTACGGCCTGGTCATCTCGGACTGGAACATGGAGCCGATGAGCGGGTTCGAACTGCTGCAGGCGGTCCGCGCCGATGCGGCCCTGAAGGACCTGCCGTTCATTCTGGTGACTGCGGAAAGCACCACCGACCGGGTCATCGCCGCCAAGCAGGCCGGTGTCTCCAACTACATCATCAAGCCGTATACGGCGGCCACGCTGAAGACCAAGCTGGTCAGCGTGCTGGGCGAATTCTGAGCGGGCCGGGGAACGTATGATGCGCGATCTCGACCTCGAACTGCCGCAACAGGAACCCGAACAGGCACCGGACGTGGTGCCGGTCTTCCTCGGTCTGTTCCTGCTGGTGCTCGCGTTTTTCATCATGCTGGTGTCGATCTCGACGTTCGAACAGGTCAAGTCGACGGCGGTCATGGACAGCCTGTCTTCGACGTTCACGACGGTGCTGCCGCCGACCAGCGACCCGACCGAGTTCAACGCCAAGGACGGCGACATCATCGCCGGCGAGGCGTTCCAGGAGCAGATCACCTCGATCTTCACGACGGCCGTGCAGATCGAAAAGATTGAGGTCGTGCAGCCGGGCCGCCTGATGCGTCTGCACATGCCGGCGAGCGTGCTGTTCAAGGAGGGCGAGGCGACGGTGCGCGAGGATCAACTCCCGCTTCTGGACCGTGTCGTCGCGGCGCTGTCGAACCGGCCGCCGGGCCTGCGCCAGGATATGGAGGTGGTAATCGGCACGCCGCCCACGGGTAACTACTATCTGCCGCTGCAGCAAACGCTGGAGGTGGCGCGTGTCGGCGAACTGGCGCGTGTGCTGACGGGCCGCGGCGCGCCGCCGGACAGTATTTCCGTCGGCGTCAGCAGCGGCGATCAGGGCAACATCAAGATCTGGTTCTGGGTGCGCGCGATCGAGGAAACCGAGGTCCGCTTCGAGGAAGCCCTTGAGGAAATGCGTAAACGCACCCTCCCCGATGCGTCGGGAGGGCAGCCATGAGACGCGACGTCACCGTCAACCTCGATCACGTCGAGGAACCGGAACACCGCAACACCAAAATGTGGATGCTGACGTTCACGGACCTCGTGTCGCTACTGCTGACGTTCTTCGTGATGCTGTTCGCCATGTCGAACGTGAAGATCGACGAATGGGACAAGATCATCGACTCCCTGTCGCAGACGCTCAACCCGGCGCCGGAGGAGACAATCCGCAAGCCGACCGCGCAGTTAAACATCGGTACACTGTTCTACCGACGCGCCGTCAACCTGGATTACCTGGCCTCCGTGATCGAGGAGAACCTGTCCAACGATCCGCTGCTCAGGGACGTGCTGATCGTCCGTCTCGAGGACCGGCTTCTGGTGGCCTTGCCGGGCGACCTGCTGTTCGAGCCGGGTGCCGCCGTCATCAGCGAACGCGCGCAGGGCGCGATGCTGACGCTGGGCGCGATGTTCGACAACGTCGGCAATACCATCGCCGTCACCGGCCACACCGATCCGGAAGCGCCGGACGGTAGCAGCTATGCTTCCAACTGGGAACTTTCGGTCGCCCGCGCGGCGTCGGTCGCCAACGCGATCCGCCGCGGCGGGTACGAGGAAAAGATCGTTGCCTTCGGTTACGCGGCAACCCAGTACAATCGTTTGCCCAAACTCGACGATGCCGCCAAACGCCGACTGGCGCGTCGCGTCGATATCATCATCATGCCGACGGCGAGGGCGTTCTGATGGCGCGCTGGACAGTCAGATTGCTGGCGGTGGTCGTCGTGGGTGTGCTCGCACTCGGCGCCACCGCGGCGTTTGCCGAACGGGTGCCGGTGCGGGTCGAGCAGTCGGGTAAATCGTCACTGATCACGTTCGCCTGGCAGGTGCCGGTCGCGCACCAGCACAACGTCGAGGACGGACGCCTGACGGTACGTTTCTCGCGGCCGATCGAGGGCGACTTCGACGCGCTTGCCCGCCGGTTGCCTGACCTGATCGCCGATCCCCGGCCCGGCGCCGACGGCCGCTCGGTCAGTTTCCGGCTCGAACGTCCGGTCGAGGTGTTCGCGTTCTATACCGGCACCGGCGTGACGGTGGAACTGCTGGCCGAGGAAAAGGCCGAGGCGGAAACGCCGGCGGTGAGTGCTGAAACCAGTCCCGGCGCGGTCGATGTGCCCGTCGAACCGGTGACCCGGGCCCGCACGCTGGCGAGCGCCCAGGCGACAGCCGGCGATGCACCCGAAATCCGGGTCCGCACCGGCGAGCATCCCGATTACACCCGCGTCGTTTTCGATTTCGAGGAACAGGTGCCGTATCAGACTGCGGTCGATAACGGCGTCGTCACCGTCCGTTTCCAGCGTCCGGCGCGGCTTCAACTCGGTGCGCTCGCCGACGGCGGTGCGCGGCTGATCGGCGGTGCCCGGACACAGGTCGAGGGCGGGGTGACGACGGTGACGCTGGCGGTGCCGGCGACATCCGAAATCCGCGATTTCCTGTCCGGCGCCAAGGTCGTCATCGACGTCCGCGAGCCGAGCGGCAGCGCGGCCCCGGTCGCGCTCCCGGCGGCAACGGCGCAGACGGACGCTCCCGCGGCAGCCGCGCCGTCGAACGAGACGGCGGCGAGTGGGGACGCACCGCCGGCGCAGCCCGTGGCGCCGGTAGAGACGGCGGAATCCACGCCACCCCCGGCACCGGTCGATACCGCAAACGAAACGCCCGCCGGGAACACGGGCGCGCCGACCCGGCTTGAGGCCGAGCGGACACAGGATTCTGCCGGGGACGGGCAACCGCGCGCCCTGACACCGGACGGTAACCGGCCCGAGACCGCGCAGGCGGCGCAAACGCCCGAAGCCCCGGCCGGCGAAACCGCCGAACAGGAAATTTCTCAGGAGCTTTCACCGCGCGCCCAGGCACCGGCGGGCGGGGCACCGACCCCGGCCCAGGCCTCGGCGACCCCGGGCGAGGACCAGCTTGCCTTCCGTTTCGACTTCGACGAACCGGTCGCGGCGGCGACGTTCCGGCGCGGCGGTGCGATCTGGATCGTGTTCGACAAGCCGATGAGCGTCGACACCGCGGCGCTGCAGGTGCAGGCCGGCGAGGGCGCGTTCGAGATCCTGCAAATTCCCAATGAAAACGCGACGGTTCTCAGAATCCGCACGTCGCAGCGTTACAATCCGGCGGTCAAGCGCGACGGACTTGCGTGGATCATCGACTTCGCGCCGCGTCAGATGGCGCCGCAGACAGGCCTCGAGGTCAAGGCACAGCCCGACTCGCCGGTCGGCGCGCGCGTGTTCGTCCCGGTCCCCGAACCCGGCCGGCCGATTGCCATCGCCGACCCGAATATCGGCGACAACTTCGTCGTCGTCCCGGTAATTCCGCTCGGCCAGGCGGTCGGGCGCCCGTTCCGGTTCCCGCAGTTCCACATCCAGGTCGCGGCGCAGGGGATCGTCATCAATCCGGTCATCGACGACCTGCGTGTGCGCTCGCTGCGTCAGGGCGTCGAAATCGGCGCGTCGGGCGTGCAACTGGCGATCACCAACGTCTCCGATGACGCCGCCGCGCACGCGCAACTCGCTGCATCCCGGACCATGGTCAAGGCGCTGCCGGAACTCGAAAAATACGGTGTGACGACGGAGCAGTTCCGTGTCCGCCGCCGCAGCCTCGAAGCCGCCGTCGCCGATGCCCCGAATCGCGACAAGGCCGCGGCGCGTCTGGAGCTGGCCAAGTTCTTCTTCGCCAACGCCTATGCACCGGAAACGCTGGGCGTGTTGCGGGTCGCCATCGATGACATCCCGCTCCTGGAAGACGACCCATCGGTGCGGGTGATGCGCGGCGGCGCGCAGTTCCTGCTCGGCCGCTACCAGCAGGCGCTCGAGGATTTCAATCACGAAAGCCTCGCCGAAAACGACGAGGGCCGGCTCTGGGCCGCGGCGACGCGCGCCATGCTCGGCGACCGTATCGGTTCGGCCCGCGATCTCCGCTTCACCGGCTCCATCGCCCGCGATTATCCGCGCGCGCTGAAGATGCCGCTCGGCATCCTGATCGCCGAGGTCGCCGCGGAAACCGGGGACGGACAGGGGGCGCGGCTGTTCCTTGACGCCCTCAATCTGGAAAACCCGAGGCGGGGCGAGCAAGCGATGCTCAAGTTCGCCGAAGGCAAGCTTATGGAACTGGACGGGAACTTCGACGGCGCCATCACGTTTTGGGAAGAGGTGCTGGAGGGCGATCACCGGCCGTCCCGCGCCAGGGCCCGCGTGGCGCGCACCGAGATGTTACTGAAACTCCGCCGCATAGACTTGCGCGATGCGATCGAGGAATACGAGAAACTTCGCTTCGCGTGGCGCGGTGACAGGGTCGAGTTCAATAACCTCAGGCGCCTCGGCTCCCTCTACCTCGACGAGGGCTTCTACCGCGAAGGTTTGTCGACTTTGAAGGAAGCGGCGACGCACTTCCGCGATTTCGAGGAAGCGCCCGAGATCACCAAACAGATGAGCGACACCTTCAACGCGCTGTTCCTGGGTAACGAGGCCGATGCCATCGACCCGGTGAAGGCAATCGCCATTTATAACGAGTTCAAGGAACTGACGCCGGCCGGTGCGCGCGGCGACGAGATGATCCGAAATCTCGCCGACAAGCTGGTCGAGGTCGATCTGCTCGACCGTGCCGCCGAGCTTCTGAAGGCGCAGGTCCAGTTCCGCCTCGACGGCGAACAGAAAGCCCGGGTCGGAGCGCGATTGGCGCTGATCTATACCCTCGCCGAAGAGTTCCAGCCGGCAATAGAGGTACTGGAAGGCACACAGATTCCCAACATGCCCCAGGACCTGGCGGCGCAGCGGCGCCACCTGCGGGCGCAGATCCTGACAGGGCTCGGCCGCACCGGGGATGCACTGGCATTGCTTGCCGACGACGAAAGCGAGAACGCCGAGTTGCTACGCACGGAAGTCTACTGGAACAACGCCAACTGGCGCGATGCGGCGAAGTCGCTCAGGCTCTTGGTCAAACAATCGGGGGCCAAGGCCGGCGAGCCGCTGAACGACGTCCAGGCGACGCGGCTTATCAATTATGCGATCGCGCTGACCAATGCCGGCGGCGAGCGGGCGGTCAGCCTGATCAAACGCGAGTACGGCCCGGCCATGATGCAGACCAAGTTCGCGGAAGCGTTCGAACTGGTGACGGCGCCGGCCTCGATCGGCACCATCGCGCCGGAACGGGTGACGGCCAAGGTGCAGGAGGCCGAGACCTTCCTGACGGCCTACCGCGACAAGCTCAAGGACGGGGTGCCGCTGTCGTCGCTGAATTGACGGACGGGACCGGCGCTATCCGCCGAAGCTCTGCACCAGCGAGCCGACGATCATGTACCAGCCGTCGACCAGCACGAAGAAGATGATCTTGAACGGCAGGGCGATGATGATCGGCGGCAGCATCATCATGCCCATGGCCATCAGCACCGATGCCACCACCATGTCGATGATCAGGAACGGCACGAAGATCAGGAAGCCGATCTCGAAGGCGCGCCGGAGTTCCGAGATCATGAACGCGGGGATCAGGACCCGCATCGGCATCTGTTCGCGGGCCTGTTCGACAGGCGTGCCGCTGATGTCGACGAACAGTTCCAGGTCCTGTTCCCGGACGTGGCGCAGCATGAACAAGCGGAACGGCTGAACCGAGCGCTCGAAGGCGTCGAACTCGTCGATCTGGCCGGCGATCAGCGGCTCGATCCCGTTGTCGTAAGCCTGTTCGAAGGTCGGCATCATGACGAAAAAGGTGACGAAGATCGCGAGGCTGACCAGCACCTGGTTGGGCGGTGTCTGCTGGGTGCCCATCGCCGTGCGCAGGAACGAAAGCACGACGATGATGCGTACGAACGACGTCACCATGATCAGGATCGCCGGCGCCAGCGAAAGGATCGTGATCAGTGCAACGAGTTGCACGATTCGTGCCGTGGCGTCGCCGCCGCCGGGGCCGAGATCGAGACTGAACGTCTGCGCCAGGGCGTCGCCGGCGCCGAACACCGCGGCCGCCGTCAGCACGGCGGCGCTGATTCCGTATGAGACCAGGAACGTCTTCAACTTCATTGGCTGTCCGCTCCGCTTGCCGGCGGGGCGCCGTCGTCGGTGCTTTCTTCGAGCGCCGTTCTGAAGTCGATGCCGTCACGGATATTGCGTTCGACCACCACCTCCGCCGTCGGGCTGATGACCAGAAGATGTTCGACGTCGTCGCGCCGCACCAGGACCAGCTTGCGCCGGGAATCCAGCGGCGCCACCTCGACGACGCCGATACGGCGTTCGCCGGCGGGCCGCATGGCGTTCGCGGGAAACCCGAACCCGAGACGCCGAAAAATGACGGCAAACACGCCGATCAGCGCGATGACGAAGATCAGCGCCAGAACGAAGCGAAGATAACCATCCATGCCCATGTGCGTGTTCGGCCTAGTTTTCGGTGCGCGCCTGCGCCTGGAGCGCCTCGCTCAGTGCGCCCAGGCGCTGCACCAGATGCTGTATGGCCATGGTCACCGCTTGCGGATCCTCGGGCGGGGTTTCGGCAAGCCGGCGGCACAGGTCGGCGATCGGTTCCTCCAGATTGGTGAGATCGATCTGGTTCCCTTCGTTGACCAATTCATGACCGCTCTCGACGAGCTTGGTCAGGTCCTCGATCTCTTTCATGTAATCCGGAGCCGCGCCGCTTTCCGGGGTGTCACTCATGATTTCGTTCCTTCGTGGTCAGGGGGCAATCCTAATGATTGCCTTTCGCCCATTCTGGTGACGGGGGCGCCTCGCCGCTGCCCGCTTCCGCATTGGCAAGATACACGTACCTTAGTATTTCGGCGACCGCCGTAAACGCCTCGACCGGAATTTCGCTGTCGATGTCGATGGCCGACAGCAGTTCCGCGAGATCGGCGTCCTCACGCACCTTGATGCCGTGCGCAAAGGCCAGCGCGAGAATCTGTTCCGCCACGGTGCCGCGGCCGGCCGCGACCACCTTGGGCGCACGTCCGTCATTCTGTTCTTTGAGGGCGACGGAAACCGCCCGTTCCGTTTCCGGCGGCGGCTTCATGTTATTCTGCGTCAGATTGTCGGTGCGTCCCAACCGCGCCTCCCCATCCCGCGCATGCAAAGCCCGCGCCTACGGCAAGGCTAACCTTCGCCGATCCGGTTTAACAAATCATAAATCATAAATTTCCCCGGCGTTCCGGGGCCGGCGGCCAAGATCGTCAACGGGGATTCACGACTTGTTAACGAAACCCGGCAGATAATGCCCATCAGGAAATCGGCGGGAAATCCCGCTTTAGACCCGGGACGCGGTTGAAGGGACGACGGGTATGGATCTGAACAAAACGACCCTGTTTGCAGCCGTTAAGAGCCGGCTTGGCTGGTTGACGGAGCGCCAGGAAGTCCTGGCCCAGAATATCGCCAACGCGGATACCCCGCGATATCGCGCGAAAGACCTGAAATCCTTCGAATTTCGGGAAGTCCTGCGTCAGGAAAAGATTCAACTGAACATGAACGTTACCGACGCGTCGCACCAGCCGGGGCGGCGCAAGCGCATCCGCGATTTTGCCGAGCAACCGCAGCGTCAGCCGTTCGAGACCTCGCCGACCGGGAACTCGGTGGTGCTGGAAGAGCAGATGGCGAAGGTCAACGAAACGCACACCAAGCACAAACTGGTCACACAACTGTACAAGAAGCACCTGTCGATGATTGCCACGGCCGTCAGGGCACGCTGACCGAAACGAGGGGAAAAATGGACGATCTTCTCAAGACATTCGCGATCTCCGGTGCCGGCATGCGCGTGCAGGGCGCGCGGCTGCGGGTTATATCGCAGAATATCGCCAACGCCGATTCGCTGCCGCAGGACCCGAATGGCAAGCCCTACCGGCGGCAGACGATCACCTTCCGCAACGAGCTCGATCGCGCGGTCGGGCTGGATACGGTGCGCGTCAACAAGGTCCGCCCGGACATGTCGGAATTCGGCCGCCGCTACGAACCCAGCCACCCGGCCGCCGACGCCGACGGCTACGTGCTGACGCCGAACGTCAACCGGCTGGTCGAAATGACCGATATGCGCGAAGCGCAGCGGTCGTACGAAGCGAATCTGAACGTCATCAAATCATCGCGCTCAATGCTGATGAGTACGATCGACGTGCTGCGATAACGAAACGGGGCCCGAGAACGGGTCTGCAAAATCGGGCGCCGGCTGAGAAGCTGCCAGGCGAACCTGGAACGGGAACTGAATAATGAGTAATCCAGGAATGGGTTTTGCTAACGCCGTCAAGGCGTATTCCGATGTCGCCAACGGCGAGGCGTTCGGCGGCCGCGCGGCGAAACCGGCACAGGAACAGAACGGCGACGAGTTCGCCTCGCTGGTGCGAAGCGCCATCGACGAAGCCATCAAGATCGGCGAAAAAAGCGAGCAACTTTCGATCCAGGGCGTGAACGACCGCGCCGACCTTAATCAGGTGGTGACCGCTGTTGCGGAAGCCGAAGTCACGTTGCAGACTGTGGTTGCGGTTCGCGACAAGGTGATCGAAGCATATAAAGAAATCCTCCGTATGCCGATCTGACGCTTTCGCGGACCGGTCGGGCGAAGCTTCGGCCGGGCTTTTTGCGGGGATCGAAGATGAATGCAACCGCAGTCACGGAAATCGGACGGGAAGCACTCTGGGTGGTGCTGATGACCGCCGGTCCGATCATGATGGCCGGCTTGCTCATCGGTCTTGTCGTGGCACTGTTCCAGGCGCTGACGACAATCCAGGAAATGACGCTGACGTTCGTGCCGAAGATCATCGTTATCTTTCTGGCGATTATGATTTTCCTGCCGTTCATGATGACCGAGGTGGTTGAATTCGCACGCACGCTGTTCGACCGGATGATCGGCCTCGGGATCAACTGAGCGGGGGAACGGCGTGCTCGAACAATTTCTGGAAGCCAACATCTGGGCACTGATCGTGATTATGGCCCGCGTCGGCACGTTCTTCTCGCTGATGCCCGGGTTCTCCGCCGGGTACATCCCGACCCGGTACCGCCTGGCGATCGCGCTGTCCGTGACGTTTCTGCTGTTGCCGGTTCTCGATGCATATGTGCCGCCGCTGCCGGCGAGCGCGGCGGCGATGTTTCTGGTGCTCGCCGGCGAAGTCATCATCGGTGCCTTCCTCGCGTCCATCGGTATGTTCATGATCTCCGCGCTGCAGGCCGCCGGGACGTTCATCGCGTACTTTTCGTCCATGGCAAATGCGCTCATTCAGGATCCGGTTTCCAGCCAGCAGAGCTCGGTCATTTCCGGTTTTCTCTCGACGGCGGCGCTGGTCGCCATCTTCGCGTCCGACCTGCACCACGTGGTCATTCGTGCCATGGTCGACAGTTTTTCACTGTTCCAGCCGGGCCAGCCCATTGCAATCGGCGACATGTCGCAGACCCTGGCGGTGACGCTGTCGGAGGCCTTTACCCTCGGTCTCAAGCTCGCATCGCCGATGCTCCTGGCGGCGCTTGTCTATTATCTTTCGCTCGGTATCCTCGGTCGCCTGATGCCGAC
The DNA here is from genome assembly GCA_051117645.1 of Rhodospirillales bacterium. GTDB lineage: Bacteria > Pseudomonadota > Alphaproteobacteria > Rhodospirillales > Casp-alpha2 > UBA4479. Next base: position 38,401 of record JBNPEI010000005.1, on the reverse strand, counting down.
GCTGCAGGTTTTCTTCTTTGGCCTGCCGTTCCAGATCAGTATGCAGATCTGGGTGCTGATGATCTGTTTCTCGAGTATGATGATGGTGTTCCTGCAGGCCTATTCGGGCGCGTACACGCCGTTTCTGGCGCCGTGACCGGACAGACGGTGAAGCGATATGGCTGAAGAAGACGACTCACAGAAAACAGAGGAACCGACAGACAAAAAACTGTCGCGTGCCCGCGAAAAGGGGCAGGTCGCCTCGTCGCAGGAGGTCAAGAGCTGGGTCGTCCTGCTGGCCGGCACCTTCGGTATCATCTTCATGTCGCCGATGATCGCCAATCAGGTGCGCGTCATCGGTATCCCGTACCTGGAGAACGCACATGCCATCCCTGCCGATTTCGAGGGCATGCGCGCGGTCATGGCGGACTCGTTCATCGACGCCGGGTTCGCAATCGCTCCGCTGTTTCTGCTGATCGTGATCTTCGCGATCGGCGGCAACCTGATGCAGTTCGGCCTGCTGTTCGCGCCCGAGAAGATCAAACCGGAACTGTCGAAGGTCTCTCCGATGAGCGGTTTGAAGAAGATGTTCTCGCTCCGCTCGCTGGTCGAATTCGGCAAGGGCATTCTGAAACTGGTGATCGTGACCGCGGTGGCACTTGGGATTACCCTGCCGCTGCTGCACGATATCACGCTGTTCCCGGCGTATTCGATGGCGGCGATCCTCGACAAGATCCTCAACATCGCCATCCTCATCTCCGCCGGCACGATCGCCGTCATGACGGTGATCGCGGCGCTCGACTTCATGTTTCAGAAGTATCAGTTCACCAAGCAGATGCGGATGTCGAAGCAGGAGGTAAAGGACGAACACAAGCAGTCGGAAGGCGATCCGCAGGTCAAGGCGCGGATTCGCGCATTGCGCCAGCAGCGCGCCCGCGAACGCATGATGGCCGCGGTTCCCCAGGCGGATGTCGTCATTACCAACCCGACCCACTACGCCGTCGCGCTGCAATACGACATCGAAGAGATGCCGGCGCCCAAGCTGATCGCAAAGGGGGTCGATACGCTCGCCTTCCGGATCCGCGAAGTCGCCGAGGAGCACGACATTCCAATCGTCGAGAACCCGCCGCTTGCCCGCGCGCTTCATGCCAGCGTCGAACTGGACGAGGAAATTCCGCCCGAACACTTTGTCGCCGTGGCCGAAGTTATCGGTTACGTTATGCGTATGAAGGGGAAAACGCTGCATTGATGGCGGGGACAGGGTGACGGCTCAGGACGGCGGCTCAGACCAGGTGTATTCGGAAGACGCGGGCGCAAACGGCGCCCCGCCCGGCATGCTGTTCGTCGTGTTCGCGGCGGCGGCATTGGGGAGCGCGGCGTATCTGTGGTACGAGGTGCCGGCGCAGCGCGAGGTCGCGGCGCCGCTGCTGGCGGGTGCCGCGGGGCTGTTCGCACTGATCGCTGCCTGGTGCTTCGGCCGCCGCGGCCGTAAGCCCGAGACCGGTGCCGATTTGCGGGCCTGGGGGTTCGAACAGACATCGGCGGCGGTCCTGATGACCGACGACGACGGCCGCATCACCAACATGAACCGCGCCGCCGCGCAGGTGTTCAAGGATTTCCAGATATCGACCCGTGCCGGGCGCGCGCTGGAAGCGCTGGGCCTGTCCGCCAATCCGGACGAGGATGCCGGTTTCGCCAAGCTCTCGGGCCGTGTGCTGCGCTGGCGCACGCGCCGGCTGGCGCCGATGCCGGGGCGCGTCTGGCAGCTCGACGACGTCACCGAAATCATCAAGGGGCACGCCGAGTTGCAGCGCGACATGTCGCAGCTTCAGGACATCTTCGACCTAATGCCGCTCGGCTTCCTGTCGGCCGATGCGGACGGGCTCATCGACCGCTGCAACGTGACGCTGGCCGGCTGGCTCGGCGAAGCGCCGGCCGACCTGATCGGCCGTTCGCTCGGCGAGTTCGTTGCCGACGCGCAGGACTCGGGCGAGCTCGGCGGTATCAGCATGGGAGTGCTGACCCTGCAGCCGTCGGATGACGGCGAGCCTTTCGTCGCGACGCTGATGCAGACGGCGAAGATGAACAAGGACGGCACCGCGCCGCTCTATACCCGCTCGCTGATCATCCGCGACGTGGCGCTCGACCTCGCCGGCACCGACGCTGCCGATTTCGATGATGACGACGTTGCCGTGCCGTCGGGTGCAGGCACGGTCGCCGACACGGACATCGCCGAAGCGGACATGCTTACCGAACGGCTGCGCTGGCTCTATCACGACGCGCCGGTAGGGATCGCCTTCGTCGACCTGGACGGCAACATCAACCACTGCAACACGGCGTTCCGGCGCCTTCTCGGGCTCAAGGCAAACGACGAGGTCGAGCGTCCGTTCGCCGACATGATCGCCCGCGAGGACCGGGACGAGGTCGCGGGCGCGCTCTCCAAGGCGGTGATGGGCGTCGGCCAGGGCGCGCACATGGAGGCCCGCCTCGACCGCGCCGACGGCAAGGATCTCTCGGTCAGCCTGTCGATCTCGCGGGTCACCGATGCCGCCGGCGAAACGGTCGGGCTGGTGCTGCACTTCATCGACACCACCGAGCACCGCAATCTGGAGGTGCAGTTCACCCAGTCGCAGAAGATGCAGGCGGTCGGTCAATTGGCGGGCGGCGTTGCGCACGACTTCAACAACCTGCTGACGGCGATGATCGGCTTCTCCGACCTGCTTTTGACGCGGCACGGGCCGGACGATCCGGACTTCGCCGATATCATGCAGATCAAGCAGAACGCCAACCGCGCCACCAACCTGGTGCGGCAGTTGCTGGCGTTCTCCCGCAAGCAGAAGCTGGAACCCGAGGTCATGGACGTGACCGAGGCGCTGGGCGATCTCTCCAACCTTCTGGGCCGGCTGATCGGCGAGCGCGTCGAACTCAACATGAACCACGGCCGCAACCTGGGCCCGGTGCTGTTCGACAAGGGCCAGTTCGACCAGGTCGTCATCAATCTCTGCGTCAACGCGCGCGACGCCATGCCGGGCGGCGGCAGCATTACCATCTCGACCAAGGCCGAGAACCTGAAACAGCCGACGCCCAAGGGCCACGAGATCCTGCCGGCCGGCGAATACGTCACCATCGCCGTCGCCGACAGCGGCACCGGCATCGCCAAGGAGAACCTGGAGCGCATCTTCGAGCCGTTCTTCTCGACCAAGGACGTGGGCGCGGGGACCGGGCTCGGGCTTTCAACCGTCTATGGCATCGTACATCAGGCGGAGGGCTTCATCTTCGTCGACAGCGCCGTCGGCAAGGGGACGGCCTTCACGATCTACCTGCCGGTCTACAAGACGGACACCGAAGCCAGGGCGAAGATGGTGCAGGCCGCGCGGACGATGGAAACGGAAAGCGACCTCACCGGCCAGGGCGTCATCCTGCTGGTCGAGGACGAGGATGCGGTGCGGCTGTTCGGCGCCCGCGCGCTCCGCAACAAGGGCTACGAGGTGCTGGAGGCGACCGACGGCGAAACCGCCCTCGACGTCATCGCCAACGCCGACAAGAAGATCGACCTCATCGTTTCCGACGTGGTCATGCCGGGTATGGACGGACACACGCTGGTCAACCTGGCGCGCCAGGAACTGGACGGGGTCAAGACGATCCTCATGTCGGGCTACTCCGAGGACGTGTTCAGGAACGGTCCCGACATGGACCCGGACATCGCCTTTCTCGGCAAGCCGTTCACCCTCAAGAGCCTCGCCGCCAAGGTCAAGGAAGTGCTCGAGGGGTAGGGGAGCCGGTTTCCGGTCCCGCCGTTGTTTCCCGGCCGGCATCAGCGTTATGCAATATCAACGCGCCGCCCTGAACTTGGGTTCAGGGCCCACGACATGCTTCGAGACGGATGCTGCGCATCTTCCTCAGCATGAGGATGCTCTTGGCCTCATCCTGAGGAGCCCCGAAGGGGCGTCTCGAAGGATGGATACTGAATCAGGTTCAGACAGACAGGGATGACGTGCTCGGGTTCAGGAAAAATCCTAACGGTCTTTTCATAGCGGTTACATGAAGCCGGGCACACGGATTTTATATGTGACCGAATCTGTCACTCATGTGGTCTAGCTTCATGGTTATGGACGGCGTGCCCGAGTCCCCGATCGGACGCGGCAGCGGTCCCGCCGGACGCACGGGCGGTTTGCCCGGACACCCGGAACACAGTTAGAACGAAGTCAAGAATTAATGCGTTATTTCAGTGTGTTGAAATAACTCTGGACAATGAGAACAAAACTGGTACAAATGACGCAATTGATTCGCCCCAACGTGTATGTAATGAACGGAGACGAAACATGAGCAGCCCCGCCTTACGTGTCGTGGACAAGGATAGCGACGTGGATAAAAACAAAGCTCTGGACGCCGCCGTCAGCCAGATCGAACGCGCCTTCGGCAAAGGCTCGATCATGCGCCTCGGCCAGCGCGAGGTGATGGAAGTGGCGAGTATCTCGACCGGTTCCATCGGCCTCGATATCGCGCTCGGCATCGGCGGCGTGCCGCAAGGCCGCATTGTCGAGGTGTACGGCCCGGAAAGCTCCGGGAAGACCACCCTGGCGCTGCATGTGGTCGCCGAATCCCAGAAAACCGGCGGCACCTGCGCCTTTATCGACGCCGAGCACGCACTCGACCCGGTTTACGCCAGGAAACTCGGCGTCAACGTCGACGACCTGCTGATCTCGCAGCCGGACGCCGGCGAACAGGCGCTCGAGATCGCCGATACGCTGGTCCGCTCCGGCGCCATCAATGTTCTCGTCGTCGACAGTGTCGCCGCGCTGGTGCCGCGTGCCGAACTGGAAGGCGAAATGGGCGACGCCCATGTCGGCCTGCAGGCGCGCCTGATGAGCCAGGCGCTGCGCAAGCTGACCTCGTCGGTGGCGCGTTCCAACACGCTGATCATCTTCATCAACCAGATCCGCATGAAGATCGGCGTCATGTTCGGCAGCCCGGAAACCACGACCGGCGGCAACGCCCTCAAGTTCTACGCCTCGGTGCGTCTCGATATCCGCCGCATCGGTGCCATCAAGGACCGCGATGAGGTGGTCGGCAACCAGACCCGCGTCAAGGTCGTCAAGAACAAGGTCGCGCCGCCGTTCAAGCAGGTCGAATTCGACATCATGTACGGCGAGGGCATCTCCAAGATGGGCGAACTGCTCGATCTCGGGGTCACCGCCGGGATCGTCGAGAAGTCCGGCGCCTGGTTCTCGTTCGAGAGCGAGCGCCTCGGCCAGGGCCGCGAGAACTCGAAGACGTTCCTGCGCGAGAACCCGGAAATCGCCGGGAAAATCGAAAAGATGATCCGCCAGAACGCCGGTCTCCTGTCGGAAGAGATGATGACCGGGCCGGACAGCCCGGAAGACGCCGAAGCCGCCGAAGAGGGCGGCGAGGAAGCGGCGGTCGAGTAATCTCCAACCACCCCCGGTTGACCCCCCACCCCGATCTCTCTCCCTGTCGCCCTGGGGAGAGAGGCGCGCCCGGCCCGGACCCCTATCCGGACCGGCGCCGGGTGAGGGGTTTTTTGTATCCGCCGACGATCCCTCGACAGGCGCCGCCCCAGCCGCTAAAACCTTGCGTCCGCCCCGGAAATCACCATTTCTGGGAGTAGGGAACACCTGACCCTGAACCTGGTTTAAAGAGCATGCAGACAGTCAACGACATCCGCCGCGCGTTTCTCGACTATTTCGCCGCCAACGGTCACGAGATCGTGGCGTCGTCACCGCTCGTGCCCCGGAACGACCCGACGCTGATGTTCACCAACGCCGGCATGGTGCAATTCAAGAACGTTTTCACCGGTAACGAGACGCGACCCTACAACCGCGCCGTCACGTCGCAGAAGTGCGTCCGCGCCGGCGGCAAGCACAACGACCTTGAAAACGTCGGCCACACCGCACGCCACCACACGTTCTTCGAGATGCTCGGCAACTTCTCGTTCGGCGATTACTTCAAGGACGTCGCCATCGAACTGGCCTGGAACCTGGTGACCAAGGAATTCGGGCTGCCGGAAGACAAGCTGCTGGTCACCGTGCACTCGTCCGACGAGGACGCCGCCGAACTCTGGAAGAAGATCGCCGGGCTCCCGGACGAGAAGGTCATCCGCATTCCGACCTCGGACAACTTCTGGGCCATGGGCGACACCGGCCCGTGTGGCCCGTGCTCGGAGATATTTTACGATCACGGCGATCACATCCCGGGCGGTCCGCCGGGCTCGCCGGACGAGGACGGCGACCGCTTCATCGAGATCTGGAACCTGGTGTTCATGCAGTTCGAACAGGTGACGCTGGACGAGCGCGTCGACCTGCCAAAACCCTCGATCGACACCGGCATGGGCCTCGAGCGCATCTCCGCCGTCATGCAGGGCACCCACGACAACTACGAAACCGACATGTTCCGGACGCTGATCGCCGCCTCGGCGGAGGCTTCCGGCACCGACGCCGCCAGCGTCTCGCACCGGGTCATCGCCGATCACCTGCGCGCCACCTCGTTCCTGATCACCGACGGCGTGCTGCCCTCCAACGAGGGCCGCGGCTATGTTCTCCGGCGGATCATGCGCCGCGCCATGCGCCACGCGCACATGCTGGGCTGCACCGAGCCGCTGATGCACCGGCTCGTGCCGACGCTGGTCCGCGAGATGGGCGATGCGTACCCTGACCTCAAGCGGTCCGAGCCGCTGGTCACGGAAACCCTCAAACTTGAGGAAACGCGCTTCAAGCAGTTGCTCGACCGCGGTCTCAAGCTCCTGGACGAGGCAACCGGCGAGATGGCGGCCGGAGCCACGCTCGACGGCGAGACCGCGTTCAAGCTTTACGATACCTACGGTTTTCCGCTCGATCTCACGCAGGATGCCCTCAAGGCGCGCGAGATCGCGGTCGACGAGGACGGCTTCAACGCCGCCATGCAGCGCCAGAAGGAAGAGGCGCGCAAGGCCTGGGCCGGGTCCGGCGACGCCGCCACCGACGCGGTCTGGTTCTCGGTCCGCGACGAGGTCGGCGCCACCGATTTCCTGGGCTACGATACCGAAAGCGCCGAGGGCCGCATCGCCGCCATCGTCGTCGACGGCAAGCCCGCCGGCGAGGCCGGTGCGGGCGCGGAGGTTTCCGTGGTCCTCAACCAGTCGCCGTTCTACGGCGAAAGTGGCGGCCAGATGGGCGACCGGGGCACCATCACCACCGAGGACGCGGTCATCTCGGTGACCGACACGCAAAAGCGGGTCGAGGACCTGCACGTGCATATCGGCAAGGTCGAAAAGGGTACCGTCTGGGTCGGTGACGAGGCCCGTCTTGATGTCGATCACGAGCGCCGTTCGCGGCTCCGCGCCAACCACTCGGCGACGCACTTGTTGCACGAGGCGCTGCGCCGCCATCTCGGCGACCACGTGACGCAGAAAGGCTCGCTGGTCGCGCCGGAACGGCTGCGCTTCGACATTTCGCACCCGAAGGCGGTCGCGGGCGACGAACTATTCGCCGTCGAAACCGACGTGAATGCGCAGATCGCCGCCAACACCGACGTCACGACCCGCCTGATGGAACCGGAAGCGGCCGTCGAGGCCGGCGCCATGGCGCTGTTCGGCGAGAAGTACGGCGACGAGGTCCGCGTTGTTTCCATGGGTGACGATACCGACAAGGACTTCTTCTCGACCGAACTTTGCGGCGGCACCCACGTCAAGCGCACCGGGGATATCGGCGTCTTCAAGATTCTCTCCGAGGCCGCCGTCGGTTCCGGCGTGCGCCGCATCGAGGCCGTCACCGGCGCCGGCGCGCGAGCCTATTTCGCGGAAACCGAAAAGGCGCTCAACCAGGCCGCCAAGGAACTCCGCACCCAGCCCGTCGACGTGCCGGCCCGGGTCAAGTCGCTGCTGGAGGAACGCCGCAAGCTGGAGCGCGAACTGGCCGACGCCCGCAAGAAGCTCGCCATGGGCGGCGGTGGCGAGGCCGCCAACGATTCAGGCGCCCAGGTTGAGGAGATCAACGGCGTCAGGTTCTCGGGCCGCGTACTCGACGGCGTGCCGGCCAAGGAACTCAAGGGTTTCGTCGACGACATCAAGAAGCAGATCGGCTCCGGCGTCGTCGCGGTGGTCTCCAACACCGACGGCAAGGCATCGCTGGTGGTCGGCGTGACTGACGACCTGACCGATAAGATGGACGCGGTGGCGCTGGTGCGTGCCGGCTCGGAAGCGGTCGGCGGCAAGGGCGGCGGCGGCCGTCCCGACATGGCGCAGGCCGGCGGTCCCGACGGCACCAGGGCGGCGGACGCGCTCGCGGCGATCAAGGCGGCTGTTTCACCATAGCCACGCGTCATCCCAAATCGAGTTTGCGGTGACATGTTGAGTATGATCGCCCCTTACTCCGAAAAATACCGCCCCGGTGTGCGCCCGAGCGCGCGGCGGAACATGGCGATGAAGGCGCTTTGCGACGCATAGCCGAGGTCGAAGGCGACGGCGGTGACGCTTTCGCCGCGCGCCAGCCGCGCCAGCGCTGCAAGAAGCTTTGCCTGTTGGCGCCATTGCCCGAAGGTGATCCCGGTCTCGCGGGTGAAAAGCCGCGCCAGGGTCCGTTCGCTGGCGCCGAGATCCACGGCCCAGTCCTGTAGCGTGCGGGTGTCCGCGGGGTCCGCCAGCAACGCGTCGGTAATCTTGCGTGCGCGCGGATCGTTCACCATCGGCAGGTGCAGCGGCGCCACCGGCAGGCCTTCGATCCGGTCCAGCAGCACGCGGATCAGCCGCGCGTCGGGACTGTCCGCGGGCGGGTCGTCGGCGAGGTGCATGGCCTCGACGATCAGTTCCCTCAGCAATGGCGACACGGTGACGACGCAGCAGATGTCGGGCAGGCCGTCGAGCGCGTCCTCGCGGATATAGAGCGAGCGGATCGAGAGCGGCGTGCCCTGCGCCTGCACGTGGTGCGAGATGCCGGGCGGGATCCATACCGCGCGCTGTGGCGGGACCACCCAGACGCCGTTCTCCGTCGTCACCCGCATCACGCCCTTGACCGCATAGAGAAGCTGCGCGCGCTGGTGCGTGTGCCAGTCGATGATGTGATCGGCCGGGCACTCCCGCGCGCGGGCGAGGACGATGCCGTGGCCCTGGTCGATGTCCGCGATCGGCGGCAGGATGCGGTCGTGCGGGGTCATTGAACTGTCCGTTTCCGAGTATTTATTGTCATTATGCCCCATATTAGCCGTTCCTGTGCGCTGGTAAAGTCCCCGGAAATGGACAGAATGTTCCGGCACGCATAAGGACCACACGGCAATGACCGAAGGCGGATTTTTGAGAAACGGCTGGCGCAGCCGCGAGGTTTTTCTCGTTCTGACGGCGGTCGCCATGCCGATCTCGTTCTCCACGTGGCAGGCGCTGTTCAACAACTTCGCGCACGATATTGCCGGCCTTCAGGGTGACGGCGTCGGCTTCATCCAGTCGTTCCGGGAAGTGCCGGGGTTCCTGAGTTTCACCGTCATCATGCTGTTGCTGTTCTTCCGCGAGCAGCGTTTCACGCTGGCGTCCCTGGTGTTGCTCGGCATCGGCACCATGATCACCGGGTTCTATCCGTCGTTCTGGGGTCTGATGATGACGACCTTCGTGATGTCGATTGGCTTCCATTATTTCGAAAGCCTGCACCAGTCCCTGACCCTGCAGTGGATCGACAAGAAATCCGCGCCCGAGGTGATGGGCCGGATCGTCAGTGCGCGATCGTTCGCGGCGCTGATCTCGTTCGGGCTGATCTGGCTGATGCTCGACACGGCGGGCTTCGATCTCAAGTGGGTCTATCTGATCGGCGGCGGCGTGACGGTGGCGATCGGGCTTTACGCCTGGTTCGGCTTTCCGGAATTCAAGGCCACGGTGGAGCAGTCCAAACAGATCGTCATCCGCAAGCGCTACTGGCTCTGGTACGCGCTGGTATTCATGTCGGGCGCCCGGCGGCAGATCTTCGTCGTCTTCGCGGGATTCCTGATGGTGCAGAAGTTCGGCTTTTCCGCCGGCGAAATGAGCCTGATGTTCCTCGCCAACATGGCGATGACGATCTACCTCGCGCCCAAGATCGGGCGCCTGATCGGGCGCATCGGCGAGCGCCGCATGCTGATTATCGAATACGTCGGGCTGATCGCGGTGTTCACCGGATACGCCTTCGCCAGCGAGGCCTGGATGGGTATCGCGCTCTACATCGTCGATCACGTGTTCTTCGCCATGGCCATCGCCATCAAGACCTATTTCCAGAAGATCGCAGACCCGGCGGACATCGCGTCGTCTTCGGGCGTCAGCTTCACCATTTCGCATATTGTCGCGATCGTCATTCCGGCCGCGTTCGGGTTCCTCTGGCTAACCTCGCCCGCGTATGTTTTCCTGTCGGGAACGGCGATGGCGGCGGTCTCGCTCGTTCTGGCCCTGATGGTCCCCCGCGACCCGGAACCCGGTAACGAGTCCATGATCTTCCGTGTCATGCCGAAACCTCAACCGGCGGAATGACGCCACCGGCACAACGGAAGACAGATGACGAAACGTTTCGAAGGCACCAAGACATACGTCGCGACGGATGACCTGAAGGTTGCGGTCAACGCCGCGGTCGGGCTCGAGCGTCCGCTCCTGATCAAGGGCGAACCCGGCACCGGCAAGACCGTGCTGGCAGAGGAGATCGCGGCCGCGCTCGAAGCGCCGCTGATCCCGTGGCACATAAAGTCCACCACCAAGGCGCAGCAGGGGCTCTACGAATACGACGCCGTGGCGCGGCTCCGCGACAGCCAGCTCGGTGACGCGCGGGTGCACGACATTTCCAACTACATTGTGCAGGGCAAGCTGTGGGAAGCGTTCGAGAGCGAAAAGCGCCCCGTCCTGCTGATCGACGAGGTCGACAAGGCGGACATCGAGTTCCCGAACGACCTCTTGCTGGAACTCGACCGCATGGAGTTCCACGTCTACGAAACCAAGCAGACCGTCCGCGCCCGCAACCGGCCCATCGTGGTGATTACGTCCAACAACGAAAAGGACCTGCCGGACGCGTTCCTGCGCCGCTGTTTCTTCCACTACATCAAGTTTCCGGACGAGGATACGATGCGCGCCATCATCGACGTGCACTTTCCGGACGTCCAAAAGCGTCTCGTCAAGCAGGCGCTGGAGGTGTTCTACGAACTGCGCGACGTGCCGGGCCTCAAGAAACGGCCGTCGACGTCGGAGCTCCTGGACTGGATCAAACTACTGATGATCGAGGAAATCCCGCCGGAAGTTCTCAAGTCCGGCGACCAGAAGGACCTGATCCCGCCGCTCTACGGCGCACTCCTCAAGAACGAGCAGGACGTGCACATGCTGGAGCGCCTGGCGTTCCTCAACCGCCGCGAGGGCCGGTAGGACGTGGCAATACGCCTCCCGCGGATGCTCTGTCCCTGTTGCGGGTATGAATTCGCCCGTTATTCGTCGTTGAGGCTGTCGCCGTTTACCGTCATCGCATGCCGCGGCTGCGGCGCTGTCCTGAAGCGCACGAACAAGCTGATGCCGCTGGTGCTGGCGCTTGCCGGGCTGTTCGCCTTCGGGTATGCGCAGTCGCAATTCAGCCTGACGACGGGCGGCAAGCTGGTTGTCCTGGGCTCGGTCATCTGGATCGTCCTGCTGGTCGACGAGGCGACGGCGAAGCTCGCGCCCGCCGACGGCGAATAGCCCGCGCCTCAGACAAACAAGGACGACGATTGGCGTTTGTGGTCAGCCGTGCTTTCATAGGCAGGTATGGAAAAATATCTCGATCCCGCCGAGATTGACCGCCTTGCGCACACCGCGTGGGACTGGTTGCTCGCGCACGTCTTCATCTGGCAAACGGCGGTGCAGGCGGCGATCGTCGTCGCCGCCATGCTGTTGGCGAAGATCCTGGCGCCGCATCTCGCGCGCCTGATCGAGAAGGCCGCCGATCACCCGCGCTGTCCGGGCTGGCTCCGGAGCAAGGTCCGTGCCCAGGCGCCGCTCAGCTTCGCCTTCGTCTGGCTGGTGATCCAGTGGTTCACGGTGTTCGCCGCGATCGGCGCCGAATGGCCGCACCGGCTGATGGAAAGCGTGGTTTCGCTGCTGACGGCGTGGGTCGTGATCCGCTTCGCCTCCGGCTTCATCCGCGATCCGGGCTGGGCACGCACGCTTGCCGTCGTCGCCTGGTCGGTCGCCGCGCTCAACCTCGTCGGGCTCCTCGACCCGACGATCCGCACGCTCGACAGCATGGGCCTTAGCCTGGGCGAGGTCCGGCTCTCGGTGCTGGGAATCATCAAGGCGGGCCTTGTGCTCGCCGTCCTGCTCTGGGTCGCGGGCGCGGTCTCGCGGCTGATCGAGCACCGTCTGGAAAGCTCGGCGACACTATCGCCGTCGGCGCGCGTGCTGCTCGGCAAGTTCATCAAGGTCATCCTGATCGTCATCGCCATCCTGGCGGCGCTGGAAAGCATCGGCGTCGACCTGACCGCACTGGCGGTGTTCGGCGGCGCCGTCGGTCTCGGTATCGGTTTCGGCCTGCAGAAGGTGATCTCCAACCTGATCTCGGGGGTGATCCTGCTGATGGACAAGTCGGTGAAGCCGGGCGATGTCATCGCCATCGACGATACCTTCGGCTGGATCAACAGGCTCAGCGCGCGCTACGTCTCCCTGATCACCCGCGACGGCACCGAGCACCTGATCCCGAACGAGGACCTGATCAGCCAGCGGGTCGAGAACTGGTCCTATTCCGACAGCCTGATCCGGCTCAAGCTGCCGATCGGGGTCGCCTACGAATCCGACGTGCCGCTGGCCATGAAGCTTGCCGTCGAGGCCGCCGATTCTGTCGAACGCGTGCTGGAAAGCCCGGTGCCGGTGTGCCGCCTGATGGAGTTCGGCAGCGACAGCGTGAACCTGGAGCTCCGCATCTGGATATCCGATCCGCAAAAAGGGGTCGCCAACGTGCAGTCCGAGGTGCTGCTCAATGTCTGGAACCTCTATCACGAGCACGGGGTTGAATTCCCGTTCTCGCAGCGCGACCTTCACATCAAGTCGGCCGTGCCGCTCAGCGTGCAACTGGTCGACGGGAAGAACCCGGATAGCGGCGAGGCCTGATGTTCATCGATTTCTTTCTCAAACTCCGCGACACCGGCGTGCCGTGCTCGCTCCGGGAATACCTGACGCTGGTCGAGGCGGTCGAGGGCGGTTACGCCGAGTTCGATATCGAGGGGTTCTACTATTTGAGCCGCTCGGCGATGGTCAAGGACGAGCGCAACCTGGACAAGTTCGACCGTGTGTTCGGCGAGGTGTTCAAGGGGCTGGAGACGGTCGAGGGCGAGGACGGGAACGCGCACGAGATTCCCGAGGAATGGCTCCGGAAATTGGCCGAAAAGCTGCTGAGCGAGGACGAGAAGAAGCAGATCGAAGCGCTCGGCGGCTGGGATAAATTGATGGAGACGCTGAAGAAACGTCTCGAGGAACAGAAAAAACGCCACCAGGGCGGCTCGAAATGGATCGGCACCGCCGGCACGTCCCCGTTCGGGGCCTACGGCTACAATCCCGAAGGCGTGCGCATCGGTCAGGACGGCAACCGCAACTTCCGCGCCGTCAAGGTCTGGGACAAGCGCGAGTTCAAGAACCTCGACGACACGCTGGAGTTGGGGACCCGCAACATCAAGGTGGCCCTGAGAAGGCTGCGCAAGTTCGCCCGCGAGGGCGCGCCGAGCGAACTCGACCTCGACGGCACGATCAAGGGTACCGCCAAGAAGGGATACCTCGACCTGCACATGCGCCCGGAACGCCACAACGCGGTCAAGGTGCTGCTGTTCTTCGACGTCGGCGGCTCGATGAACCCGCACATCCGCGTCATGGAGGAGTTGTTCTCGGCGGCGCGCGGCGAGTTTAAGCACATGGAGTACTTCTACTTCCACAACTTCCTCTACGAGCGCGTCTGGCGCGACAACCGGCGCCGCCATTCAAACACCATCCCGACCTGGGACGTGCTGCGTACCTATCCGCACGACTACAAGGTGATCATCGTCGGGGATGCGTCCATGAGCCCCTACGAGATCGTCATGCCGGGCGGCAGCGTCGAGCACTGGAACGAGGAGGCGGGGGCGGTCTGGCTGCAGCGGCTGCTGCAGGTCTACCCGCAGACGGTGTGGATCAATCCGGTCCGGCGCCAGTGGTGGGATCACACCCAGTCGGTCGGCATGGTGCGCGACCTGATGGAAGACCGGATGTATTCGCTGACTCTCGAGGGCCTCGAAGGCGCGATGCGGGAACTGTCGCGGTAGTTGTAGTTACTGAACGTCCGCGGCGACCCGCATCTTGACGATCTTGTCCGGGTCGTCGACGATTCCGTTTCGCGAATCGTCACCCTTCTTGATCGCGTCGACGTGCTCCATGCCGTCGATGACCTCGCCCCAGATGGTGTACTTGCCGTCGAGCCATTCGCTCGGCGCGTACATGATGAAAAACTGGCTGTCGGCGCTGTTCGGGTTCTGCGCCCGGGCCATGCCGACGGTGCCGCGGTAGAACCGCTCGAAATCCGAAAACTCTGCCGGGATGTTCTCGCCGGAACCGCCGGTACCGTCGCCCTTGGGATCGCCGGTCTGCGCCATGAAGCCGTCGAGGACGCGGTGCCAGGTCAGGCCGTCGTAGAACCCTTCACGGACCAGTTCCTTGATGCGCGCGACGTGCCGGGGCGCGATGTCGGGCCGCATTTCGATCACCACGCGCCCGGTCTTGAGTTCGAGATAAAGCGTGTTCTCGGGGTCGGCGGCGGAAGACGGTTCGGTCATGGCGAAAATGGTGAAGAGCGCGAGGACGGCAGTGCCCAGAAGGCGGCGCATTTCATCTCTCCTGATCTCTCTGGGGGCGGAGCCCGGTTCAACTGTCCGCAGGTTTTCTGCCCGACCGGGCGCAGGCCGTCAAGACCGGGCGGGTTCAGGACTCGCCGAGGTCGAACTGCCTGAGGATTTCCCGCGCCGCGTCCGCCGGCGTGCGTTTGCCGGTGCGGACATCGGCCTCCATTTTCTCGCCGAGACCGCCTTTTTTGCGGACTTCCGCCAACAGCGTCGACGTGACCTCGTCCCACATCCAGCTTGCCGCCTGTTCGGCGCGGCACTCCTCGATCAGACCGGCGTCCTGCATGGAGTCCCGGAACGCCTCGATCTTCTCCCAGACCTCCGGGATGCCGTTTCCGGTATGCGCCGAACAGCGCATTACCTCGGGCCGCCACACCTTGCTGCCGCCGCCCAGCATGCGGAGTGCCGACCAGTAGTCCTGATAGGCACGGTTGGCGGCCTTCTGCAGGTCACCGTCGTTCTTGGTGACGACCAGCAGGTCGGCCATCTCGACGATGCCCTTCTTGATACCCTGAAGATCGTCGCCGCCGCCCGGCGCGACCAGCAGCACGAACATGTCGACGAGGCCGGCGACGGCATATTCCGACTGGCCGACGCCGACGGTTTCCACCAGCACCACATCGAACCCGGCGGCTTCCACCGCCATAATGGTTTCGCGCGTGCGCCGGGCGACACCGCCGACCGAGCCTGCGGACGGCGACGGCCGGACGTAGGCGCCGGGATGCCGGGCGAGTTTCTCCATCCGCGTCTTGTCGCCGAGGATCGAGCCGCCGTGCCTGGGGCTCGACGGATCGACCGCCAGCACCGCGACCCTGTGGCCCTGTTCGACCACGTGCAGCCCGAAGGTTTCGATGAACGATGACTTGCCGACGCCCGGCACGCCCGAGATGCCGATACGGATCGATTTGCCGGTCTCGGGCAGCAGCCTTTCGATGGCGCCCGCCGCGTCGGCGCGGTGGTCCGGCCGCGTCGATTCGATCCGTGTGATCAGGCGGGCCAGGGCCCGGCGATTGCCCTCGAGCACACCGCTGACGAGTTCGTCCGTGTCGCTCACGTCTTCTTCCGTTTCTTCTTGGTCTGTTTGGCGTCGGCGGCCTTTTTCTCATCGAAGGACGAACCGAACGTGTGCATCGCCATGACGATCAGCTTCTCGCGCTGCTCCTCGGGCAGGTCGCTCAGGAGCTTCGATTTGTCGTCGTGGATGGCCAGCGCCTGTTCGATCAAGGCGGCGCGGTCCGGCGGCAGGTTCTTCTTGCGCGCAAGCTCGGCGGAGGCGCTGTCGATGGCTTGTCGGACCAGGGTCTCCGGCAGGACATCGTCCGCATCGCCGGGATCGTCCGTGGCCGGCGGCGGCGCGGCGGGTTCGGGCGCGCGGTTCCCCCGCTTCGCGGCCTCGATCGCATCCAGTTTTTGACGCGCGCTCTTGTCGATGAAGATCGAGAGCAGCGCGCGTTTGAAGAAGTTTCCGGCCATGCCGTCGGACCCCGGTACATAACGGGCACCTGAAACCTCCGTGCGGCGCCCGCGAATCGATCCGTTAACGGTAAGTCCGTGAATTTTCCTTGTAAACGCCGATCTCCGCTGGCCAAGCCACGCCGCCGGGGCATAAAGTGTGTCGCATGAGACGCAACAGAGACGCCAAGATCGTCGCGACCCTGGGTCCCGCGAGCAGTACCGAAGCCCAGATTTCCGACCTGTTCGAGGCGGGTGTCGACGTATTCCGCATGAATTTCTCGCACGGTGAGCATGAAGGCCATCGCGAGCGCTACAACATCGTGCGCGGTCTGGAAAAGAAATACGGCCGCGCCGTCGGCATCCTGCTCGATCTGCAGGGGCCGAAGCTGCGCGTTGGCGATTTCGAGGGCGGCGGCGTCGAACTGAAAAGCGGCCAGAAGTACCGCCTGGAAGCAAAGGAACAGGTCGGCAATACGGACGTCGCCTGCCTGCCGCACCCGGAGGTGTTCGACGCGCTCGAGCCGGGCACCGACCTGTTGCTGGACGACGGGCGGTTGCGTCTCAAGGTGCTCGACCACGGCCACGACTGGGCGGATACCGAAGTGGTGATCGGCGGTGAACTGTCGAACCACAAGGGCCTGAACGTGCCGAGCGTGATCCTCGACGTCACACCGCTGACGCCCAAGGACATCGAGGACATGCGTTTCGGTCTCGATCTCGGCGTTGATTTCGTGGGGCTCAGCTTCGTGCAGCGCCCGGAGGACATCGCCGAAGCCAAGAAGATGATCGCCGGCCGCGCGCACGTCATTTCCAAGCTGGAAAAGCCCCAGGCGCTGCATCGCCTTGACGAGATTGTCGATCTTTCGGACGCGATCATGGTGGCGCGCGGCGATCTCGGCGTCGAAGTGCCGCCGGAAGACGTGCCGTTGTTGCAGAAACGCATGATTCGCGCCTGCCGCCGTGCCGGCAAACCGGTGATCGTGGCGACGCAGATGCTGGACAGCATGATCCATGCGCCGACGCCGACCCGGGCCGAGGCTTCCGACGTGGCGACCGCCATCTACGACGGTGCCGACGCGGTCATGCTATCAGCGGAAACGGCGGTCGGAGAATACTCGAAAGAAAGCGTTGCCATGATGGACCGCATCATCAAGCGCGTCGAACAGGATACCGTTTACCGCGAGATGCGCGAGAACGAACGCCGCGCGCCGGAGGCGACGGCGGCGGATGCGATCACCGCGGCGGCGCGCCAGGTCGCGGACACGATCTCGGCGGCGGCGGTGGTCACCTTCTCGACGACCGGGTCGACGACCATCCGCGCCGCCCGCGAACGCCCGGTGGTGCCGATCCTCGGCCTGACGCCGCGCATCGACACGGCGCGCCGCAGCGCCCTGATCTGGGGCGTGCATTCGGTGCAGACCCAGGACTGCCATACGTTCCGCGAAATGGTCACCAAGGCGATCCACGCCGCCAAGTCGGAGGGTTTCGCGGAGCCCGGCGATCCCATCGTCATCACCGCGGGCGTGCCGTTCGGGACCCCCGGCGCCACCAACATCCTGCGTATCGCCTGGGTCGAATAGGCGGTTTCATGCGTTATGCCACGACCGGGGCGCTGGCGGCATGATCGCCGATCTCGCCCGTATTCTGCTCGACGTCGTGACGCCGGTCGCGATCTGCGCCGCCATCGGCTTCGGCTGGGCGCGGATGAAGCAGCCCTTCGACAGCCAGATGGTGACACGGCTGGTCTCCAACGTCGGTGTGCCGTCACTGGTGTTTACGACGCTGGTCAATGTGGACCTCGGCGGCGGATTGTTCCTGGAGATGGCGCTGGCCGCGTTCGTGACCAGCGTGTTCTTTTTCGTGATCGGCTGGGCTATCCTGAAGGCGACGGGGATGTCGGTCCGCACGTACCTGAACCCGATCGCTTTCGCCAACACCGGCAATATGGGCCTGCCGCTGTGCCTTCTGGCGTTCGGCGAGGAGGGGTTGGCGCTCGGCATCGCCTACTTCGTGGTCAACGTGATCCTGCTGCTGACCGTCGGCATCGCCGTCGCGTCCAACGAATACAATTTCAAGGACGTGATCAAGCGGCCTTTCATTTATGCCGTTCTGGCGGCGACGGCCTTTCACGCCGCCGACGCCGAGGTGCCGAAGGCGATCCTGTCGACGACCAAGCTGCTCGGCGATTTCTCGATCCCGCTGATGCTGATCACGCTTGGCTATTCGCTGGCGACGCTGCAGATCGTCAGTATCAAGCGCGCCGCGTTCATCTCGTTCTGCCGGCTCGGAATCGGTATTCCCGTCGGGTTCGGCTCGGCGGTGCTGTTCGGATTCTCGGGCGCCGCCTACGGCACGCTGGTGCTGATGTGCTCGATGCCGGTCGCGGTCATCACGTTCCTGTTCGCCGAGAACTACGGCGCCGACGGGAAAGCCGTCGCGGGCGCCGTGATCATCTCGACGCTGGCGTCGTTCGCCATCATGCCGGGCCTGTTGTGGGTATTGATGGGCTAAGCGGGTGCTCTCATCCTTCGAGACGGCCTGAAGGCCTCCTCAGGATGAGGGATCAGATAATCCACCTCATGCTGAGGAGGGCGCGAAGCGGGCGTCTCGAAGCATGGGAGAGTAGTTAGATTTACTCGGCGGCTTGCGGGGCCCGGCCCGGATCGCGGAACGTCGCCAGCAGGTCGGCTTCGCAGGCCTTCGCCGCCTCGACGTTGGCTTCCTTGACGTGGCCGAAGCCGCGCATGCGCATCGGCAGGCCGGCAAGCTGCAAGGCGGCGGCGTGGTTGCCGGCGGACAGGTTGTCGGCGATCTCGGCCAGTTGCTTCTCGTAATCGGAAATCAGTTGCCGCTCCATTTTGCGCTCGGCGGTGTAGCCGAACGGATCGAGGGCGGTGCCGCGCAGCCCCTTGAGGCCGGCCAGGAAACGGAACACCGGCATGATCCAGGCGCCGTATTCCTTTTTCTTGAGATGCCCGGTGTCCGGATCACGCTCGGCCAGCAGCGGCGGCGCGAGGTGGAACCTGATGCGGCCGCCGTCGGCGAAGGTATCGCGGACCGCCTGTTCGAAACGGCCGTCGGTGTATAGCCGCGCCACCTCGTATTCGTCCTTGTAAGCCATCAGCTTATAGAGCCCCCGCGCCACGGCCTCGGTGAGCGCGGTGGAGCCCGGCATGGCCGATTTTTCGGCGGCGCGGATGCGTTCAACCCAGTCCGCGTAGCGGTCGGCATAGGCCCTGTTCTGGTAGGCGGTGAGGTCGGCGACGCGGCGTTCGATGAAACCCTCGAGCTCGAACGGTTGCGGCTTTTCGTCGTAGCGGCCGATGATGGCCTCGACCGCGGCGATGTCGTGCGCGGCACGTCGGCCCCACAGGAACGCCTGCTTGTTGAAGTCGACGGCAACGCCGTTGAGCTCGATGGCGCGTTCGATGGCCTCCTCGGACACCGGCAGCAGGCCCTTCTGGTAGGCGAAACCGACGACCATCATGTTGGCGGCGATGGTGTCGCCCAGCAGCTTGCGGGCCAGCGCGGTGGCCTCGATGAAGTCGACGGCGTTCTCGCCCGTTTCCTCGCGGAGCGTGCGCTTGAAGCCTTCCTCCGGGAACATCATGTCCGGGTGCCGTGTGAAGTCGGCGGTCATGGTCTGGTGTTCGTTGACGACGGCTTTCGAGTTGCCGGCGCGAAGCTTGCCCAGCGTCTCCGGGTCGGCGGCCGAGACCATGTCGCAGCCGATCAGCAGGTCGGCGCCGCCGGCGGAGATGCGGACCGCGTGGATGTCGTGCGGCTCGGCGGCGAAACGCAGGTGCGAGTAGACCATGCCGTTCTTCTGGGCGAGGCCGGCGACGTCGAGCACCGAGACGCCTTTCCGTTCCAGGTGAGCTGCCATGCCGAGGATGGCGCCGATGGTGACCACCCCGGTGCCGCCGATGCCGGTGACGACCACGTTGTAGGGATCGCTAAGGTCGACCGTACCGGGTTCCGGCAGCGCCGGGAACGGCACGTCGCCGACCGCCCCGGGTTTCCTGACCTGGGTGTCCTCGACGGTGACGAAGCTCGGGCAGAAGCCGTCCAGGCACGAATAATCCTTGTTGCACGCCGACTGGTCGATGGCGCGCTTGCGGCCGAGTTCGGTTTCCTTGGGCGTCACGGCGACGCAGTTGGAGGCGATGCCGCAATCGCCGCAGCCCTCGCACACCGCCTCGTTGATGAAGACCCGCTTTGCGGGGTCCGGATATAGCCCGCGCTTGCGGCGGCGGCGCTTTTCGGCGGCGCAGGTCTGGTCGTAGATCAGCGCCGACACGCCCTTGATCGTGCGCAGTTCGCGCTGCACGTGGTCGAGTTCGTCGCGGTGATGGATGTCGACGCCGGCCGGGAAGCCGTAGTTGACCGGATACTTGTCGGGCTCGTCGGTGACGACGACGATCCGCTCGACACCCTCGGCGCGGATCTGCTGGGCGATGATGGCCGGGTTGAGCGTGCCGTCGTGGGTCTGTCCGCCGGTCATGGCGACGGCGTCGTTATAGAGGATCTTGTAGGTGATGTTGGCGCCCGATGACACCGCGGCGCGGATCGCCAGCAGGCCGGAATGGAAATACGTCCCGTCGCCCAGGTTGGTGAAGATATGCTGGGTTTCCGTGAACGGTGCCTGGCCGATCCAGTTGGCGCCTTCGCCGCCCATGTGCGTGAAGGTGGACGTTTCCCGGTCCATCCAGATCGCCATGTAGTGGCAGCCGATCCCGGCGGCGGCGCGCGAGCCTTCGGGCACCCTGGTCGAGGTGTTGTGCGGGCAGCCGGCGCAGAAGTAGGGAATGCGTTTCATGTCCGGCTTGCCGGACGCCAGCGACTGTTCCTTGCGGGTCAGGAAGTCGAGCCGGTCTTTGATGCGGTCCGAGGTGTGGAACTTCTCGATCCGCTTGGCGATGGCGCGCGCGATCATCGCCGGTGTCAGTTCGCCGGCGGAGGGCAGTATCCACTCGCCGTGCTCGTCGAACTTGCCGACCACGCGCGGGCGCACGTCCTCGCGCCAGTTGTAGAGCTGTTCCTTGAGCTGGTTCTCGATGACGGCGCGCTTTTCCTCGACGACGAGGATTTCCTCCAGCCCCTCGGCGAAGTGACGGGCGGATTCGCGTTCCAGGGGCCACGGCATGGTGATCTTGAAAAGGCGGATGCCGATCTCGGCCGCGTGTTCCTCGTCGATGCCCAGGTCTTCCAGTGCCTGCAGCACGTCCATGTAGGCCTTGCCGGTGGCGCAGATGCCGAGCCGCGCCTTCGGGTTGTCGATGGTGACGCGGTTGAGCTTGTTGGCCCGCGCGAAGGCGAGGGCGGCGTAGATCTTGTGCTTGTGCAGCCGGCGCTCTTGGTCGAGCGGCGCGTCGGGCCAGCGGATATGCAGCCCGCCTTCGGGTATCTCGTAGTCCTCGGGCATGGCGAAATCGTAAAGATGCGGGCCGATGTCGACGGACGCCGATGTGTCGATGTTGTCGGTGATGCACTTGAGCCCGACCCAGAGCCCCGAATAGCGCGACATCTGCAGGCCGATCAGACCGAGCTGCAGAATTTCCTCGACATTGGCCGGATGCAGGAACGGGATCATCACGTCCATGAAGGCGTATTCACTCTGGCTCGGCACGGTGGACGACTTGCACGCCGGATCGTCGCCGGCGAGTGCCAGCACACCGCCGAACGGCGCGGTGCCGGCCATGTTGGCGTGACGAAACACGTCGCCGGTGCGGTCGACGCCGGGCCCCTTGCCGTACCAGATACCGAACACGCCGTCGTACTTGGCGCCCTCGAACAGGTTGACCTGTTGCGAGCCCCAGAGCGCGGTCGCGGCAAGGTCCTCGTTGACGGCGGGCTGGAACTTGATGTCGCTGGCGTTCAGCAGATGTCCGGCCTGGCCGAATTCCTGGTCGAGCGCGCCCAGCGGCGAGCCGCGGTAGCCGGTCACGTAACCTGCGGTGTCGCGGCCGTGTGCCTTGTCCAGCGCCTTCTGCATCAGCGTCAGGCGGACAAGCGCCTGCGTGCCGGTCAGGAAGACGCGGCCGGTTTCGAGCGTGTATTTGTCCTCAAGGGTCGCACGTATCAGCGACATGTTTGCACCATGGGTTTTGACCCTTACCTCCCGTTAGGGAAAAGGTAGTGCTCTTGCGCCCTTAGAACAATAGGTCACAGGTGCTGACCTATAGAACGCAATAATCGTGCATCCGGACGGGCGCGGCGGCATGCAAGTTTGCGTCCCGCCCGATTGTCCGCGGAACATAATTCCGGGTGATTTCACCGGCCTCAGCGGCTATACCGGTCGGGCCTTAAGGATTCGAAGAGTGGTTTGTCGATGTCTGTCCTCGTCACCGGTGCCGCCGGCTTCATCGGATTTCATACCTGCCGGGCGCTCGCCAGACAGGGCGAGCGGATCGTCGGTGTCGACAACATCAACGATTACTACGACCCGGCGCTGAAGCGCGCGCGTTTGGCCGAGCTCGACAAGCTCGAGGGTTTCACGTTCGTCGAGGCCGATATCGCCGACAACGACGCCATGCAGGCAGTCGCGGCGAAACACCCGGATATCACGCGAATCGTCAACCTGGCCGCGCAGGCCGGTGTCAGGTATTCGCTGGTCAATCCGTTCGCCTATACCCGCTCCAACGTCGAGGGGCATCTGGTGATGCTGGAGATGGCGCGGCATCTCAAGAACTGCGAGCACTTCGTCTATGCCTCGTCGTCGTCGGTCTACGGTGCCAACGAGGACCTGCCGTTCTCGGTCGAGGAACGGGTCGACCAGCCGGTATCGCTGTATGCCGCGACCAAGCGCGCCGGCGAGCTGATGTCGCACTGCTATGCGAGGCTCTACGGCATTCCCGCGACCGGGCTCCGGTTCTTCACCGTCTACGGGCCCTGGGGCCGGCCCGACATGGCGGCCTGGATATTCACCCGCAAGATTCTCGCCGGTGAGCCGATCGAGGTCTTCAACCAAGGCGACATGCGCCGTGACTTCACCTACATCGACGACATCGTCCAGGGCGTGACGGCGGTCCTTGGCCACGTGCCGGACGCAGACGTGCCGGAACGGGTCTATAACCTGGGCAATCACCGGGCCGAGAAGCTGACGGATTTCATTGCCGTGCTGGAGGACGCGCTCGGCAAGAAGGCCGACGTCATCCTGAAGCCGATGCAGCAGGGCGACGTCAAGGAGACATTCGCCGATATCGAGGCGAGCCGCCGCGACCTCGGTTTCGAGCCCACCACCTCGATCCGCGACGGCATCCCGCGCTTCGTCGAGTGGTACCGGGAGTATCATGGAAACCGGAGTGGCTGACCGGCCGGCGCCGCGGGAATTCGGCCCGATCCTCCCGCGCCACGTCATCCTGCTGTTTTCGCTGGCGATGATCTGGGGCACGTCCTTTCTGGTCAACAAGATCGGTGTGCAGCACATGCCGCCGTTGCCGCTGACCGCGGTTCGCCTGATCGCCGCGGCGGGCACGATGATCGTCGTCGTGGCAATTGCGGGCAGCCGTTATCCGTGGGGCCGGGAGATCTGGGCCTATTGCTTCGTGCTGGCCTTCTTCGGCAACAGCCTGCCGTTCTTCATGATCAGTTGGGGCGTCGACGGGATCGACAGCGGGCGCGCCGCGATCCTGATGGCGGTCATGCCGCTGGCGACGCTAGTGCTGGCGCACTTCTTTACGCCCGGCGACCGGCTGAAACCCCGAAAGCTGGTCGGTATCGTGTTCGGCTTCGCGGGCGTCGTGGTGCTGGTCGGGCCGGCGGCGCTGAAGGGGCTGGGTGGCAGCCTGCTGCATCAGTTGGCGGTGGCGTCCGGCGCAATCTGCTACGCGGTCTCGGTAATCATCGTGCAGCGCATGCCGCCCGCGCCGCTGATGGGCCGCGCCGCGCTTACGCTGGTGTTCGCGGCGATCCAGACGGCGCCGCTGGCGTTCTGGCTTTCCGGCTGGCAGATGCCGGTGATGACGTTTGAGAGCCTGTGGCCGCCGGTTTACCTGGGGCTTTTGTCGACGGCACTGGCGACGCTGATCCTGTTCAAGCTGCTGAGCGAGCGCGAGGCGTCGTTCGTGGCGTTCCAGAACTACCTTGTGCCGGTATTCGGCGTCTTCTGGGGGGCGTTGCTGCTGGGCGAGGAGGTGAACCTGCAGGCGGTTGCGTCGCTGTGCCTGATCCTCGTCGGGATCTATGTCGCCAATCTCCGGCGCAGATAACGAGACAAACCGGGAATTGGCCCTGACACGGGCCGCACATGTCGGCTATGAATGCCGTTGGACAGGTGGGGAGCAGGAGTATGTTCGAGGGGTTCGAGCAAACCCGGATATCGGTCGAGGGCGTCGGCCTCAACGTGCGTTACGCGGGCGAGGGGCCGGGCGTCGTGCTGCTGCACGGTTATCCGCAGACGCATATCATCTGGCGTCATATCGCGCCGGCGCTTTCACGCACGCACACCGTCGTCGTGCCGGACACGCGCGGCTATGGCGACAGCGACTGCCCGCCATCGGACCCGGATCACCGTAATTATTCGAAGCGCACCATGGCCAACGACGTGGCGGCGCTGATGCACGCGCTCGGCCACGACACCTTCTCGGTGATCAGCCACGACCGGGGCGCGCGCGTCGGCTATCGGCTCGCGCTCGATCATCCGGATCGGGTGACGCATTACATGTCCCTCGACGTGGTGCCGACCCATGAAATGTGGATAGCCATCGACAAGAACAGCGCCATGGGCGGTTTTCACTGGCCGTTCCTGGCGCAGCCCGCGCCGCAGCCGGAAACCATGATCGGCTTCGACCCGGACGGCTGGCTCGATTGGCTGCATGCGTCCTGGGCCGCGCCCGGCTTCACGTTCGAGGCCGATGCGATGGCGGAGTACAAGCGCGCCTTCCGCAACCCCGATGTGATCCGTGCTACCTGCGAGGACTACCGCGCCGGCGCCACCTGCGACGACGAGGACGACGCGGCGGATTTCAACGCCGGGCGCAAGATTCAGTGCCCGATTACGTGTCTGTGGGGTGCCGCCAGGGCCAAGGGCGGGCCGAAGTCGAAAAGCCCGCTCGACATCTGGCGCAACTGGGGCGCGGCGACGGTCGAGGGCGAAGGCGTCGCCACGAGCGGTCATTTCCTGCCCGAGGAAGCGCCCGACGACGTGATCCGCTGGGCCAGTACGTTCCTGAACGGAAACGTCTGAGTGAACCGGAAATCGACCGAAGGCGACCTTCTCAAGGGCGCGGCGTTTCTCGTCGCCGGGTTCATGGTGATCCCGCTGATGGACGTCGGCGCCAAGGACCTGGGCGGGCAGGGATATGCGCCGGTGCTGGTGGCGTGGGCGCGATTCGCGGTTTCCGCCGTGGTGCTGTCGCCGGTGCTCCTCAAGCAGGGCACAGTCCGGCAGATGGCCGGTCCCGGCTGGAAAATGCAGATCGTCCGCGCCGTGATGCTGACCACGGCGACGGTGCTGTTTTTCTCGGCGCTGGTGACGATGCCGATCGCCGACGCGCTCGCGGTCTATTTCGTCTATCCGTTCCTGATCACGCTGCTGGCGCCGCTGGTGCTGAGCGAGCAGGTGGGCCTCCGCCGTTTTATGGCGGTCCTGATCGGCTTTTCGGGATCGTTGCTGATTATCCGCCCCGGTTTTCAGGAGGTGCCGGTCGGCGTCTATTACGTGCTCGCGGCGGCGGTGTGCTTTGCGATGTTCAACCTGCTGACCCGGCGGCTGACGGGGCTCAACGACCCCTGGTTGACGGTGTTCTATCAGTCGATCGTCGGCGCCGCGGTGCTGACGCCGTTCGTGTTCGCGCATTGGCAGTGGCCGGACACGCGCGCGCTCGGGCTCGTCGCCTTGATGGTGTCGGCCGCCGTCATCGGGCACTGGTTGCTGATCAAGGCCTATGAACAGGCGCCGGCGTCGTTGCTGGCGCCGTTCGGATATTTCGAGATGGTCTCGGCCGTGATTCTCGGGTTCCTGTGGTTCGGCGACTTTCCCGATGAGTTCACATGGCTCGGCATCGCCGTCATCGTCTCGACCGGCATTTACATCTCGCTCCGCGAACGCAAGCGCAAGCAGGCGCTGCGTGCGCCCGCCGGCCCGCAGGGCTAGGCATCACGACTTGTAAAGCGTTTCGAGCCTGTCGCCGTAGACGCCGCGTACGATGTGCCGGCGCACCTTCATGGTCGGCGTCATCTGTTCGTTCTCGACGGTGAACGGTTCGGACGCGATGATGAAGCGTCGTACCTTCTCGATATTGCTGAGCGACTTGTTGACGCGGCCGAACGCGGGGGCGAGAGCGGTGTGCAAATCCTTGTCGTTCGCGAGGTCGGCCAGTTCGCCTTTCTTCTTGTTGGTGCGTTTCCATTGCGTCAGCCAGTCGGCGTCGGGCACAACCACCGCCACCAGATGCGGCCGCTTGTCGCCGTAGACCATCGCCTGCGACAGTTCCGGCTCGGCGACCAGAATGCCCTCGACCCGCTGCGGCGCGATGTTATCGCCACCGGAATTGACGATGATGTCCTTCTTGCGGTCGGTGATCATCAGCCGGCCAGCTTCGTCGAACATGCCGACGTCGCCCGTGTGCAGCCAACCGTCCTTGATCGCTTCTTTCGTGGCTTCGTCGTCGTTCCAGTAGCCCTGCATGACCAGTTCGCCGCGCACGCAGATTTCGCCGTCGTCGGCGATCCGGACCTCGGTGTTGATGATCGGCGGGCCGACGGTATGCAGCCGCATGTCGGGGGCCCGGTTGACGGAAATTACGGGTGCGGATTCCGTCTGGCCGTAGCCCTGCAGGATACGAAGCCCGAGTGCCGTGAAAAACAGGCCGATGTCGGGATTAAGCGGCGCGCCGCCCGATACCAGTGCCTTGAGCCGCCCGCCGAACCGTTCGCGCACCTTGTCGCGGACCAGCTTGTCGAGGACCGCATCCTGAAGACATTCCACGGGGCCGAGCCGGCCCTGCTCGTAACGCTTTTTACCGAGTGCCAGCGTGCGGTTGAACATCGTTTCCTTGAGGCCGCCGGCTTTTTGCACGCCGAGGGTAATCCTCTGATACAGCGCTTCGTAGAGCCGCGGCACCGCCGTCATGATCGTCGGCCGCGCTTCCAGCATGTTTGCCGACAGGCTTTCGACGCCCTCGGCGTAGTAGATTTCGCCGCCGATGGCGATCGGAAAGAATTGTCCGGCCATGTGTTCGTAGGAATGGCTGAGCGGCAGGAACGAAAGAAAGACCTCGCGCTCCAGGCCCAGGTCCGTCAGCGCGTCGACGGCGCCGGCACAGTTATGGAGGATCGCGCCGTGATGCAGCATGACCCCCTTCGGCGTGCCGCCGGTCCCGGACGTGTAAATGATGCACGCGGTATCGGTGCGGTCGATGTCCTCGGCCATCTTCGAAATATTTTCGTGCCGCGCCTGGCCGGTATCCAGCACATCCGCCATGCGCAACGCCCTGAGGCCTGCAGTGTCGGCGGGCGGCTCCTCCATTACGATGATGAATTCGATATGGTCGAGCCCCCTGGCGCCGGCGATGACCTTCTCGGCGAGCTTGGTGGTCGAGACGATGACGCCCTTTGCGCCGCTGTCGGTCAGGATGTGCCGGTGATCGGCCGGGGTATTGGTGATGTAGGCCGGTGTCGTGATCCCGCCCGCGGCCATGATGGCGATGTCCGCGATCGGCCACGCCGGACGGTTCTCGGACACGAGTACGATCCGGTCACCGCTTTCGATGCCGAGCGACAGCAGTCCGCGGGCCAGCGCGATGGCGCGGGCGTTGGCATCCGACCAGGTCAGGCTCTCGTAGACACCGTCCCGCTTCTTCCAGAGAAACGGCTGCTCCCGGTACGTCGCAGCCTGTTCGAAAAACATGGTGGCAAGATTGGGCCACGCGTCGACGTTCATTTTTTCCTTGTCCTCCCTTGCGGTCGTCCCGACATCGGTGTTTCTTGATGATGGCGGGACAGCGCCGATAGCCTTTATAAATTCATTATGACAGGTATCCAAACAAGATGACGACTGCGCAGAAACCCGATACCAGCGCCGGCTTGCCGGTGTGGAACCTCGCCGACCTCTATGCCGGTCCGGACGACCCGGCGCTTGAGGCCGACCTGGGCGCCGCCGATGCCGATGCCCGGGTATTCCGGGAAGCCTATGCCGGCAAGTTGGCGGGCCTCGACGGCGCCGAACTGGGCGCCGCCGTTCAGGCTTATGAGGCGATTCTGGAGCACGCTTTCAAGGTCATCAGCTATGCGCAGCTTCTGCATGCCGCCGATACCGCCGATCCGGAAATCGCCCGGTTTCATCAGTCCTGCCAGGAACGGGTCAACGACATCACCGGCGCGACGCTGTTTTTCACGCTGGAACTGAACCGGATCGACGACCGGGCGATGGCGGAAAAGCTCGATGACCCGGTGCTCGGCCGGTACAGACCGTGGATCGAGGCCGAGCGCCTGATGCGGCCCTATCAGCTTGGCGACGACCTGGAGCAGCTTCTGCATGATAAGTCTGTCACCGGACGCTCGGCCTGGGCGCGGCTGTTCGATGAGACCATGGCCGAACTGCGCTTCGATTTCGACGGTGAGGAACTGACCCTGGGCGAGGTGCTGAACCGCCTGACCGACAGCGACCCGGGCGAGCGCGAAAAGGCCGGCCGCAGCCTTTCGGCGGGGCTGAAATCGCGCATCCGGCTGTTCTCGCTGGTCACCAACACCATCGCCAAGGACAAGGAGATCGAGGACACCAAGCGCAAGTTCCCGCGTCCGTTCTCGAGCCGCAATCTCGCCAACCAGGTCGAGGACGAGGTTGTCGATGCCCTGGCCGGTGCGGTGACGTCGAGTTACGGCCGCCTGAGCCACCGTTATTACACGCTCAAGGCGCGCTGGTTCGGGGCCGGCAAGCTGAACTGGTGGGACAGGAACGCGCCGTTCCCGAAAACGGAAGAGCGCAACTTCTCGTGGGATCAGGCGCGGGAAACCGTGCTCGGTGCCTACGCCGGGTTCGCGCCGAAGATGGCCGAAACCGCGGCCAGTTTCTTCGACAAGCGCTGGATCGATGCCGAACCCCGGCCTGGCAAGAATTCGGGCGCGTTCGCGCATCCGGTGGTGCCGTCCGCGCATCCCTATGTCCTGATGAATTTCTACGGCAAGCCGCGCGACGTGATGACGCTGGCGCACGAACTGGGCCACGGCGTGCATCAGGTGCTGGCGGCGCCGCAGGGCACGCTGCTTGCCGACACGCCGCTGACCCTGGCCGAGACCGCGTCCGTGTTCGGCGAGATGCTGACCTTTCGTGCCATCCTCGATGCCGAATCGGACGCCGCCAAGCGCCGCGTTTTGCTGGCCGGCAAGGTCGAGGACATGCTCAATACGGTGGTCCGCCAGATCGCCTTTCACTGTTTCGAGACCGAAGTGCACGACCGGCGCAAGTCGGGCGAACTGACCGCCGATCAGCTCGGCGATATCTGGATGAAGACGCAGGCGGAGAGCCTGGGCGATGCCATCGAACTCGATGACGGCTACCGGACGCTCTGGGCCTACATCCCGCATTTCGTGCACACGCCGTTCTATGTCTATGCCTATGCGTTCGGCGACAGTTTGGTGAACGCGCTCTACGGCCTCTACCAGGACGGCCATCCGAAGTTTCAGGACAAATACTTCGAGATGCTGGCCGCCGGCGGCACGCTGCGGCACAGGGATCTGTTGGCGCCGTTCGGGCTCGACGCTTCCGACCCGGCGTTCTGGAACCTGGGGCTCGACGTCATTTCCGGGTTCATTGACGAGCTTGAGAAAGACCTGCCGGCTTGAGCGCGGACGGCATGGACGTTCACATCGTTTCCCGCGTTCCGAAAAGCCCCAACGGGGCGCCGCCGATCCTGTTCATTCACGGCGCGTTCGCCGGCGCGTGGTGCTGGGACGAGCATTTCATGCCCTGGTTCGCGGCGCAGGGGTTCCATGTTTCCGCGATCGACCTGCCGGGCCGGCGCGGCAGGCCGGACTACGACAAATTGCAGGAATTCACCCTCGGCGATTACCTGGACGCGGTCCATGCCGCCGTCGACAGTTTCGACGCGCCGCCGATCCTGGTCGGCCATTCCATGGGCGGCCATTTGGCGTGGCGCGCCGCCGAGACCAGGAGGATTTCGGCGCTCGTCCTGATGGCGCCGGTGCCGCCGACCGGACTGGCCGCGCCGGCGATGCAGCTTCTCATGGCCAATCCGTCGCTGGCGATCGATGTCGCCGCCGTGCACGCGGGCAAGGTCGCGAACGCGGATACCCTGCACGCGGCACTGTTCTCGGATGCCGTCCCGGTCTCGGTGGCCGAGCGCTATATCGACCGTTTTCAGGCGGAAAGCCGGCTTGCGGTGGCCGGGCTCTACGCGCCCTTCATGCCCAACGTGATGGCGGTCTGGGGGACGCCGATCAAGGTTGTCGGCGCCGGTAGCGATCCGTTGATTCCTCCCGCGCACGTGCACTGGACGGGTTCCATTTGCGGCAGGACAGCCCATATATATCAGGGTATGGGGCACGGGATGATGCTGGAAAACGGCTGGCAGACAGTGGCCGGGGATATCGCCCGCTGGCTGGCCGAACAAGGGCTCGGCGGGGACGGCTGAGCCCCGGATAAACGGAGTGCGACGCGCCCTATGAGCGAAAACAACAGTTTCGGCGGCCGGTTCCGCCGTTATGCCCGGGTCGGCGGCGCCGTCAGCGGTGTCGCGGCCAAGGCCGTCGGCGGCCGGGTGTTCGGCATCAAGCTCGACAAGGCGGAACACGCCCGCGAAATCCAGGCGGCGCTGGGCGGCCTCAAGGGGCCGCTGATGAAGGTTGCGCAGATCCTGTCGACCGTGCCGGACGTGCTGCCCGAGGAATACACCAAGGAACTGATCAAGCTGCAGACCAACGCGCCGCCCATGGGCTGGGCGTTCGTCAAGCGGCGCATGACGGCGGAACTGGGGGCGGGCTGGCAGAAACGCTTCGAGAATTTCGAGCGCGAAGCCTGCAAGGCGGCCTCGCTGGGCCAGGTGCACCGCGCCCGGTCCCTCGACGGCCGCGACCTTGCCTGCAAGATTCAGTATCCAGACATGTCGTCGGCGGTCGAAGCCGACCTGCACCAGCTCAAGATCGTGTTTTCCATCTACCGCCGCTACGACAAATCCATCGATCCGAGCGAAATCCACATGGAATTGTCCGAGCGCCTGCGCGAGGAACTGGACTACGACCGCGAGGCCAGGAACATGCTGCTCTACCGTCACATGCTGGCGGCCGAGGATTGCGTGCGCGTGCCGGAACCGCTTTTGGATGTCTCCACCAAACGTCTGCTGTCGATGACGTGGCTTGACGGCGAGCCGTTGCTGGAAAGCCGCGAGGCGCCGCTGGAGATGCGCAACAAGCTGGCGCTCAGCATGTTCCGGGCGTGGTACGTACCGTTTTACAAGTACGGCGTCATCCATGGCGACCCGCATCTCGGTAACTACAGTTCGCGCGCGGACGGCTCGATCAACCTGCTGGATTACGGCTGTATCCGGATTTTCCCGGCGCCCTTCGTCCGCGCGGTGATCGACCTCTACTTCGCGCTCTTGAACGACGACGAGGAACTGGCCGTCCATGCCTACGAGACCTGGGGCTTCAGGAACCTGGACCGGAACGTGATCGGCATCCTCAACCAGTGGGCGGAGTTCCTGTACGGGCCGTTGCTGGTGGACAAGGTGCAGACCATTCAGGAGAAAAGCGGGGTCCAGTACGGCGCCGGTGTCGCCGCCAAGGTGCATGCGCAACTCAAGGAGGTCGGCGGGGTCACGCCGCCCCGCGAGTTCGTGCTCATGGACCGGGCCGCGATTGGGCTCGGCAGCGTGTTCACGCACCTGGCCGCCGAGATCAACTGGCACCGGACCTTCCACGAACTGATCGAGGGATTCGACGCCGATCAGCTCGCCGAGCGGCAGTCGACGGCGCTGAAAGAGGTTGGCATTCCCGAACCGGACTGACGCGCGCGTGCTTGTTGGCGGGCAGGCGCTGTGGTTACATTTCGCTTCAGTGCTTGAGTGAGGGATAACCGATGTTCGTCGAAGGTGGCGGCACCAAGAAAAAATTCCTTCAGGAAGGGGAAATTCTGTTCAAGGACGGTGAACCGGGTAATGCCGCGTTCATCGTCGAAAGCGGCTGTGTCGGCATCTTCAAGTTGGTCGACGGCGAAGAGGTCGAACTTGCGACCCTCAATCCCGGCGAACTGTTCGGCGAAATGGCGATCATCGATGGGTCCCGGCGCATGGCCAACGCGGTCGCCAAGGAACAGACCGTGGTCGTCGAGATCCCGGCCAAGACGCTGGAAGCAAAGCTGGCCAAATCCGATCCGTTCCTGCGCGCGATCATGAAAATTCTGGTCAACAGCCTGCGCAGCGTGCACCAGGCGTATATGCGCCGTGCGCGCTCGCTGACCGACTACATGAACGCCATCCAGTACCATATCCAGGGATTCCGGCTGTACCTGACGCGCCTCGACGAGGACGAGATGACCAAGGCCGGACTACAGAAACTGGAGCAGATCGACAAGCTGGTCGAGGAACTTCGGCACGATTTCAAAACCCATCCCGACAAGCGCAACAACGTGCTGCGCGAAGACGACGTCGACCGCTAGGTTCGAGCAGGATACTGCCGGGCGGAACATCCAAGGGGGCCAGAATGTCAGGACCGATCTTTCACAACTTCGACGCCGCGCCGACGCATGTGGCGCCGTTCTCGCACGCCGTCGAGTGCGACGGCTGGGTGCAGCTTACGGGCCAGATGCCGACCGACCCGGACGACGACGGCAAGCCGTTGCCGGAAGGCGTCGGCGCGCAGACACGGCGGGTCATGGACAACCTGATCATCGTGCTGGGCGAGCTCGGCCTCGGGCTCGAGCATGTCCTGTCGGCCCGCGTCTTCATCACGCATTTCGAGCGCGATTACGACGAAATGAACGAGGCCTACCGGAGCTATTTCCCGCCCGACCGTCTGCCGGCCCGGACCTGCGTCGGCGTCACCGGCCTCGCCCGTGGCGCGCTGGTCGAGATCGACATGATCGCTCGGCGGCCCGACTAGCTCCGGATCACATTGTGCGCCGGTCCGTACGGGAAACCGGTGATGTTCTCGGCGCCGTCTTCGGTTACCACGAGGATGTCATGCTCGCGGTAGCCGCCGGCGCCGGGTTCGCCGTCCGGGATCATGATCATCGGTTCCATGGAAACCACCATGCCCGGTTCCAGCACGGTCTCGATGTCTTCCCTGAGTTCCAGACCCGCCTCGCGGCCGTAGTAGTGCGACAGCACGCCGAATGAATGGCCGTAGCCGAAGGTGCGCCGGTGCAGGATGCCGTATGAACGATAGATCTCGTTGAGTTCCCGGGCGATGTCGCAGCAGCGCGCGCCGGGTTCGATCAGGCCGAGCCCGCGTTCGTGCACGGCGACGTTGATCTGCCAGTACTTCAGGTGCGCGTCCGAAACGTCCTCGCAGAACAGCGTCCGTTCCAGCGCCGTATAGTACCCGGCGATCATCGGAAAACAGTTGAGCGAGAGAATGTCGCCGCGTTCGACCTTGCGCGTGGTGACGGGATTGTGCGCGCCATCGGTGTTGATGCCGCTCTGGAACCAGGTCCAGGTGTCGCGGATTTCGGAATGGGGGAAGCGCCTGGCGATCTCGCGGACCATGGCGTCGGTCGACGCCAGTGCCACCTCGTGCTCGGCGACGCCGGGCCGGATCGCCGCAACACATGCCGCCCCGCCGATATCGGCGACGTTGGCGCCGTGCCTGATCAGCGCGATCTCGGCTGCCGACTTGATCATCCGCATACGCATGCAGGCCGCCGCGATATCCACGAATTCGGTTTCCGGAAAAGCCGTTTCCAGCTTTTCCATTGTTTGCAGGCTCACGTGGTCGAACTCGATGCCGACGCGGCCGCCGTCCGGGATGAGTTTCTGCAACGCCCGGAAGTAGTTGTCCCGTGCCCAGTCGGTGTAGATCAGGTTGTCGCCGACGGTGCGCCGCCACGGCTGGCCGCCGTCGATGTTGGCGCTGATGCTGGTCTGGTTGTCGTGATCGACAACCAGCCCGTAAGCGCGGCCGAACTGGCAGTAGAGGAAGTCCGAATAATAGTCGATGTTGTGATAGGAGGTGAACAGCGCGGCGTCGATGCTCTCGGCCGCCATGTGCGTCCTGAGCGCGGCCAGGCGGCGCTCGAATTCTTCCTTTGGAAAGGTGTTTTCGACCGGTTCCCCGTTGCGGATGACGATGACGTCCTCAAGCTCGTTCACGGTGCTCTCCCTCGGTTTGCGGGCGGATCACCCGTTCTAGGGCCGGAACCCGGCCCGGGCAACCGATTTGCCCGCCGCCTCTTGAAAAACCGGGGCCGGGCCGCCACTTGCGCATATATCCCGCAACCGTCATAACTGCGTATGACCGTCGCCGCATCGACGGAAAAGCGGTTGCGAGAACAAGAAAGAACGGGTCTGAGAGAGGATGCCATGAAAATTGCGATACCCAAGGAGCGCGCGCCGGGCGAGGACCGTGTCGCCGCGTCCATCGAGGTCATCGGAAAGCTGATCAATCTCGGTTGCGAGGTCGTCGTCGAGTCCGGCGCCGGAGACGGTGCGTCGATCTCCGACGATGCGTTCAAGGACGCGGGCGCAAGCGTGGCCAAGGATTTCGCGGCGACCGTCAAGGACGCCGGGATGGTCTGGAAGATCACCGCGCCCAACAAGACCGAAAGCGGCAAGCTGTCCAAGGGGCAGGCGGTTTGTGCACACCTCTCGGCATTGACCGACCCGGAAGGGATCGACGTTCTCGCCAAGTCCGGCGCGACCGGGTTCGCGATGGAGCTGATGCCCCGGATTTCCCGGGCGCAGTCCATGGATATCCTGTCGTCGCAGGCCAACCTGGCGGGCTACAAGGCGGTCCTGAACGCCGGCGAGCTTTACGGCCGCGGCATGCCGATGATGATGACGGCGGCGGGCACGGTGCCGCCGGCGCGCGCCTTCATCATGGGGGTCGGCGTCGCCGGCCTGCAGGCCATCGCCACCGCCAAGCGCCTCGGCTGTGCGGTTTCCGCCACCGACGTGCGCCCGGCGACCAAGGAGCAGGTGGCGTCACTGGGCGGCAAGTTCCTCGAAGTCGATCCGGAGATGGAGAAAGAGGCGGAGACCGAGGGCGGCTACGCCAAGGAAATGCCGCCGGAGTATTTCGAGAAGCAGAAACAGAAGGTGCGCGAGCATCTGCCCAAGCAGGACATCGTCGTCACCACGGCGCTGATCCCGGGGCGGCCGGCGCCGAAACTGATCTCCAAGGACATGGTCGAGGGCATGAAGGCCGGTGCCGTCATCGTCGACATGGCCGCCGAAGCCGGCGGCAACTGCGAACTGACCAAGCCGGGCGAGGTCACGACCACCAAGAACGGCGTCATCATCGACGGCCGCATGAACCTGCCGAGCCGCCTCGCGGAGACCGCGTCGGCGCTGTTCGCCAAGAACATGTTCAATTTCGTTTCGCCGCATTTCGACAAGGAAAAGGGCGGGTTCGTCTTCGACGAGGAGGACGATACGGTCAAGGGCACCATGGTCTGCAAGGACGGCAAAATCGTCTCCGAGCGGGTCGAGGAAGCGCTGAAAGCAAGCGGTGGCGCCAAGAAACCGGCGGCCAAGACCAAGACGGCGAAGAAGGACGATGACGAGAAAACCGAAGACGGGAAAGGGGCCTGATCATGGATAAAGCGACCCTTGCGGATAAAGCGGCCGAACTGGCCACCGGTCTGGAACGGCTGGCGCAGCAGGCCGGCGATCTTGCCCATTCGGCGACCCAGGTCGTCGTCGCCACCGGCGACGCGGCGGCGGCATCGGGCGGCGGGGCCGAGTTCCTGTCGCTGTTCACCATCTTCGTAATGGCGTGTTTCGTCGGCTACCACGTGGTCTGGAACGTGACGCCGGCGCTGCACTCGCCGCTGATGGGCGTCACCAACGCCATTTCGTCGGTGATCATCGTCGGCGGCCTGCTGGCCGTCGGGCCCGACATCATGGACTTTTCCAAGATCATGGGCTTCTTCGCGGTGATGCTGGCGTCGGTCAATATCTTCGGCGGCTTCATCGTGACCCAGCGCATGCTCGCCATGTTCAAAAAGAAGCAGAAATAAGGGGGCCGGAACATGAGCGGTACAACAGTCGGATATCTCTACCTTATCTCCGCGATCCTCTTCATCCTCGCGCTGAAGGGGCTGTCGCATCCCGAAACGTCGCGTCGCGGCAACATGTTCGGGATCATCGGTATGGCCATCGCCATCGTCACGACGATTGCGCACCCGGACGTGGAGTCCTACGGCTGGATCGCGGTCGCGATCCTGATCGGCGGCGGTGTCGGTACCGTGGTCGCCAAGAAGATCGAGATGACGGCGCTGCCGGAACTGGTCGCGGCGTTCCACTCGCTGGTCGGCATGGCGGCGGTGTTCGTGGCCCTGGCGGCGCTCTATCACCCGGAAGCCTACGGCATCGGCTCGGCGGGGTCGCTGCCCGCCGGCAGCCTGATCGAGATGGGCCTCGGCATGGCCATCGGCGCCATCACGTTCTCGGGCTCGGTGATCGCCTTTGCCAAGCTGCGCGGCATCATGTCCGGAAATCCGATCACGTTCCCGGGCCAGCACCTGCTGAATCTGGTGATCGGCTTGTCGATGCTGGGGCTGCTGGTCTACTTCTGCCAGTCAGAGAGCTACGCCGCGTTCTGGCTGCTGCTGATCCTGTCGTTCGCCATCGGGTTCCTGATCATCATCCCGATCGGCGGCGCCGACATGCCGGTGGTGGTGTCGATGCTGAACTCGTATTCGGGCTGGGCGGCGGCCGGTATCGGCTTCACGCTGGCCAACCCGGCGCTGATCATCACCGGTGCGCTGGTCGGTTCCTCGGGTGCGATCCTCAGCTACATCATGTGCAAGGGCATGAACCGCTCCATCGTCAACGTGCTGCTCGGCGGCTTCGGCGGCGACAGCGGCGGCGGCCCGGGCGTGACGGACGATCCCAACAAGCAAGCAAAGGCCGGTGCCGCGGCGGATGCGGCGTTCATCATGGGCAACGCGTCCAAGGTCATCATCGTGCCGGGCTACGGCATGGCGGTCGGCCAGGCACAGCACGCGGTCCGCGAAATGGCCGACAAGCTCAAGGAAGAGGGGATCGAGGTCAAATACGCCATCCACCCGGTGGCGGGCCGTATGCCGGGGCACATGAACGTGCTGCTGGCGGAAGCCAACGTCCCCTATGACGAGGTCTTCGAACTGGAAGAGATCAACCACGAGTTCTCGACCTGCGACGTCGCCTACGTCATCGGCGCCAACGACGTGACGAACCCGGTCGCCAAGACCGACCCGACGTCGCCGATCGCCGGCATGCCGATCCTGGATGTCGAGAAGGCGGGCACGGTGCTGTTCGTGAAGCGGTCGCTGAGCCCGGGCTACGCCGGGGTCGACAACCCGCTGTTTTATGCCGACAACACGATCATGTTGTTCGGCGACGCCAAGGTGATGACGGAAGACATCGTCGGCGCGCTGGATTAGGGGATCACCTAAACTTGCCGTTTAACTTTCTTGGGCGCTAGAATTTGAATTGCTGTGCCGTTTACAGGAAGGATTTCATGAAATCCTTCCTGTAGGCGCACCATAATTTCTATAATCTTATCCGCGAATCTGAGCGTATTTACCTTTGAATCGCGCAAGAGTTGCCCAACGCGGACATTTGAGTCAGCAGATTTTTGGACATAACGCTCATCTACAATTCCACCGAGATGTTCGTATACGTGCCTACGTAAAAACATTCGAGATATGAACGATTTTTCCTCGTCTGAAAAATTCTGACTTACGTTTATGTCGAATATATCGGCGAGTTCTCGATTGAAGCGATCAAACTCGTGAAACCGTATTTCATTTGCGCGCTTCTTTCTCTTTTGTGTCATTGGAACGGTGCGAACAAGTTGTGAAACTATGTCTCTTCCCGCACCTTCTAGAGCTGAGACCACTGCCTTGATCCCGTCACTTGGCGCACTGAACCGCGCCGGGATTGCCGGAGGCTCCAACACTTGAGAGGATGGAGCGATGGAAAACCAGGGAACACGCGGACATTATTCACCGGAAGTGCGCGCGCGAGCCGTGCGGATGGTGCTGGAGCAT
>JBNPEI010000008.1:0-473458 GCA_051117645.1 Rhodospirillales bacterium | reverse complement strand
TTCGAAACGTCCAATCCGATAAACTCCGTCATGGTCACTCTCCTCATATGAGCCCCTTGGGGCGTTTTCATAATGACCCCGTATCGTAGGCTCCGGAGAGTGGCCGCCAGAATTACGTTATGTTCAGCATGACGAGACGGAGGCCGGGTGCAGGAATGACGATCGGGAAGGCGGCTTTGGACTACAAAATGACGGCGCTGGATTAGTCCCAAACCCCGCCCGGCGTTATCAAAATACCAGTTTGAAAACCTGACCCGAACGGTTGGTCTTTGCCTGAACCCAGGACCGGTCCGTTCCTTTGGAGTGAGTGCGCGCCCATGTCCGAAAGAGCCGCCCGCCGGGGCCGCGATGCCCGCCGTGAAGCCCGTGGAAAAGCGGGCGCCGTCACCAAACCCTACATCATCCGCAACATCCCGCTCTTGGAACTCGCCTCGACCGAGGCGCTCGAGATGATCGAGGCTAACGCCGATCTGATCCTCGAAGAGATCGGTATCGAGTTCCGCGACGACGAGGAAGCGCTCAAGCTGTTCAAGGACGCCGGCGCCGACGTGCAGGGCGTGCGTGTACACTTCCCCAAGGGGCTCTGCCGGAACCTGCTCAAGACGGCACCGGCGCAGTACACGCAGCACGCCCGCAATCCGGCCCGCAACGTCGAGATCGGCGGCAACCACACGGTATTCGCGCCGGTCTATGGCCCGCCGTTCGTGCGCGACCTGGACAACGGGCGCCGCTACGGCACCATCGAGGATTTCCGCAACTTCGTGAAGCTCGCCTACATGGCGCCCGCCATGCACCATTCGGGCGGCACCGTGTGCGAGCCCGTCGACCTGCCGGTCAACAAGCGGCACTACGACATGCTCTATGCGCACATGAAGTATTCCGACAAGCCGTTCATGGGCTCGGTCACCCATCCCGAGCGCGCCGCCGACAGCGTCGCCATGTGCGAAATCCTGTTCGGCAAGGACTTCGTCGACCAGAACGCGGTCATGACCAGCCTGATCAACGCCAACTCGCCGATGGTGTTCGACGGCACCATGCTGGGCGCGCTCAAGGTCTATGCCCGCGCCAACCAGGCGTGTATCGTCTCGCCGTTTATTCTCGCCGGCGCCATGAGCCCGGTGACGGCGCTCGGTACGCTGGCCCAGGTGCAGGCCGAGGTGCTCGCCGGCGGCGCGTTGACGCAGCTCTGCCGCCCGGGCGCGCCGCTGATCTATGGTGCGTTCGTCAGCGCCATTTCGATGCAGTCGGGGGCGCCGACCTTCGGCACGCCGGAACCGACGCTGGTGATTTCCGCAGCGGCACAGCTTGCCCGGCGGCTGAACCTGCCGTTCCGCTCCGGCGGCTCGCTCTGCGCCTCCAAGGTCGCCGATGCGCAGGCCGCCTACGAAAGCGCCAACACCCTGAACGCCACGGTGCTGTCCGGCGTCAACTTCGCGCTGCATTCGGCGGGTTGGCTTGAGGGCGGGCTGTCGTCCGGCTACGAGAAGTTCGTCATGGACTGTGACCAGCTCGCCATGATGCAGCGCCTGACCGAAGGCTACGACCTGACCGAGAACGGGCAGGGGCTGGACGCGATCCGCGAAGTCGGACCGGGCTCGCACTATCTTGGCTGTGCGCACACCCAGGCCAATTTCGAAACCGCGTTTATCCGCTCGAACCTTGCCGACAACAATTCCTACGAGCAATGGGAAGCCGAAGGCGCACAGGACATGGCGCAGCGCGCCAACACGCTGTGGAAGAAGTGGCTCGCGGCGTACCAGGAGCCGGCGCTCGATCCCGGCGTCGACGAGGCGCTGCAGGCGTTCATCACCGAGCGCAAGGCGAGCTTCCCGGATTCGAACGTGTGATTGTCATCCTTCGAGACGCGCTATGCGCTCCTCAGGATGAGGTTAAAAAATACCCTCATGCTGAGGAGGCCTGAAAGGCCGTCTCGAAGCATGGAAAGCGGCGCCGCAGCCTTCTACCTTGATCGTGCGGGCGGCAACGACTACTTAGAAACCAATCCCGCCCCATACGCCCGGAGACGCGCCATGCGTACGTACCTGTCGATCGACCTCGCCACCCGCGATATCAGCCGCGAAACCTGGGAGGGCGAGCAGTTGGCGCGTGCCGGCCGCTATCACATCGCCAGAACGCTCTACGAGCGCGGTCTCGCCACCGTCGATCCGCTGTCGCCCGAGAACCCGCTGATCTTCTCGGTCGGTCCGTTCGCCGGCTCCAACATGTCGAACGCCAACCGGATCAGTGTCGGCTGCAAGAGCCCGCTGACGGGCGGCATCAAGGAAGCCAACGCCGGCGGCACCTTCGGCTTCGCCATGGGCCAGTCGGAAATCTGCGGCATCAATCTCGAGAACGCGTCCGACGACTGGGTCGTCATCTATATCACCAAGGACGGTGAGGTAATCTTCCATGACGCCGCCAAGTACATGGGCCGTGGCGTCATCGAAACGGCGGCGCTGCTGCACGACGATTTCGGCGAGAAAGTGAGCCTCGGCATCTGCGGCCCGGTCGGCGAATACGGCGGGCTGATGGCCGGCATCTCGTTCTCCGACCCCGAAGGCCGCCCGGTGCGCATCGCCGCGCGCGGCGGCGTCGGTGCCGTGATGGGCCAAAAAAAGGTCAAAGCACTGGTCTGCGACAAGCACAAGATGCCGACGTTCCACGACCGCAAGGGCGTGATGCAGGGCGTGAAGGAATACACCGCCAAGCTTCGCGTCGACGAAAAGGTCATCTCCATGGGCGAGTACGGCACGGCGCTGGTCGCCGACGTCATGAACGGCATGGGCGGGCTGCCGACGCGCAACTTCTCGTCGGGGCGGATCGTCGACGCGTCCAAGGAACGCATGCGCATGGGCGGCGACTTCATCCGCGAACAGAACATGGAACGCGGCGGCGTGCCGACGCACGCCTGCATGCCGGGCTGCATGATCAAGTGCTCGAACATCTATGCCGGCAAGGACGGCGAGGAAATCGTCTCGCCGCTGGAATACGAGACCATCGGCCTTCTCGGCACCAACTGCGGCATCACCGACCCGGACGACGTGGCGCGCCTCAACATGACCGCCAACGACCTCGGTATCGACACCATCGAACTCGGTGCGACGCTCGCCGTGCTGATGGACGCGGGCGAGGCCGAGTTCGGCGACGTGCCGTTCATGGAGCGCGCTCTGGAGGACATCCGCACCGGCACCGAACGCGGTCGGCTGCTGGCGCAGGGCACGGCGCGGGTCGCCGGGCATTATGGGGTACGCCGCGCGCCGGTGATCAAGAAACAGGCGATCAGCGCCTACGACCCGCGTGTGATCGAGGTGACCGGCATTTCCATGATGTCGACGGCGCAGGGCGCCGACCACACGACCGGCAACATCCCGACCCACGAATGCGACGGCCAGACGACGGAACAGCTCGTCGCCGAGAGTATGAACGTGCAGGTCTTGTGCGCGGCGGCGGACAGCGTCGGTCTGTGCCTGTTTGGGCGCACGGTCACCAACATCAATCTCGATCTGGTGATGGGCGCGGTCAATAACGCCATCGGTGCCGATCTGTCCGTCGATTTCTATAAGCAGATCGGTGTCGAGACTCTGCGGTTCGAGGAGGCCTTCAACCGCGACGCCGGCTTCGACACCGACGACGACGAACTGCCCGATTTCTTCTACGACGAGGCCCTGGAGCCGACCGGCAAGAAAGCCCGTCACCACGCCGCGGAAGTGCGCGAATACCGCGCCGCGTGGCTGGAAAAGACGGGCGCCGAGCTTGCCGTCGCGCCGCTGCCGGAAAACGCGGTTTATTAGGGCGGGCGGCGCGGCACAGCGCGCGCCGGTTTGAGCGCTTGCCGTCTTTCCCGCACCCGCTTTCACGGGCACAGGCTTCGGCGGGAATCCAAAAATCTGGTTGCTTTGGACCCCCGCCGCCGCGGGGGTGACGTCGCCGTCAACCGCCGCCCCTCGCCCTCACACGACGAGGCATTGAAACCGGCCGGCAAGAAACCGTGTCATAATTCCGCCACGATGATTCGATAAGCGCGGGCCCATCGAACGAGACAGGAGTCAGATCATTTCCACCGATATCCAGCGAGGCGCAGACGCGCCTTTCGCCGGCACCGAGTCCGCCGAAACGGCGACGACGCCCCGCCGCGCCCGCGAATGGGCGCAAATCGCCAAACATCACGCCCGGCCGGAGCCGGTCCGCAGCGTGCTTCAGATTCTCACCACGGCGGTCCCGCTGGTCCTGCTGTGGACGGTCATGATGACGGCCGTCAACGACGCCTACTGGCTGACGCTGATGCTGTCGGTTCCGGCGGCCGCCTTCACGGTGCGGCTGTTCATTATCCAGCACGATTGCGGCCATCGCTCGTTCTTCCGCTCGCGCCGTCTCAACGACGTGCTCGGCACGCTGATCGGCGTCGTTACCCTGACCCCGCATGCGTACTGGCGCCGGGCCCACAACGTCCATCACGCGACGTGCGGCAATCTGCAAAAGCGCGGAATCGGCGACGTCAGCGTCCTCACCGTGGCGGAGTACCGGGGCCTTCCGGCGTGGAAACGGCTGGCCTATCGGGTCTATCGCAATCCCGCCATCATGATGGGGATCGGGCCGCTGTACCTGTTCGTCGTCAAATACCGGCTGCCGCTGGACCTGATCCGCCGCCATCCATGGCTCCTGCTCAGCGTCATGGGCACCAACGTCGCCATCGCCGCCGTCCTGGCCGGTCTCGGCGCGGCGTTCGGTTTTGCCAATGTGCTGATGGTTCACGCACCGATCGTCGTCCTGTCGTCCGCCGCCGGTGTCTGGATGTTCTATGTCCAGCACCAGTTCGAACAAACCTCCTGGACGGACGACGAAGACTGGGATTTCCACGAGGCCTCGGTGGCCGCCAGCAGCTACTACGACCTGCCGAAACCGCTGGAATGGCTGACCGGGCACATCGGCCTGCATCATATCCATCATCTGTCGTGCCGCATCCCGAATTACCGGCTGAACGCCTGCCTCGACGATCTTCCGGCCCTGAAAACGATCAACCGAATCGGGTTGTGGGACAGTCTGTCGTGCCTGCGCCTCGCGCTGTGGGACGAAACCACGCAGCGTCTGATTTCCTTCGGCGGGCTGGCCCGCAAGCCGGCGGCGGCCTGAACGGCACCGTTTCCGGCCGGCTTTTTGTCCGCCCGTCATCCGCATGGACGCGGGGAAAAGGCGCGGCCTCATACCGACCTGTGTCCGGCGGGAACGATTGATTTCCGCTTTTTCAACTCCGATAATCCGTTCAAATCGTCCGGCACGCGCCGGATAGTTCGAGGTATCGGTGCAATTTCCGCCGTGTTGGCGATGTGGACGGCTGACGGTGGCGCCTGACAAAGGGATGAAATGGATCCTCTGACGCAGGGCGCGCTGGGTGCCGCATTGCCGCAAGCCACGTACGCGAACGGGCCGGACCGCCGGAAATACCAGCTCGCCATCGCGGGTCTGCTGGGCATGCTGGGCG
This sequence comes from Rhodospirillales bacterium, assembly GCA_051117645.1. Taxonomy (GTDB): domain Bacteria; phylum Pseudomonadota; class Alphaproteobacteria; order Rhodospirillales; family Casp-alpha2; genus UBA4479. The sequence goes on along the minus strand of JBNPEI010000008.1, from coordinate 467,979 downwards.
GGATGGCCCCGGATCTGGACGTGCTGATCGCGTCGGATACCGATCCGCTCCTGTTCCTGGCGTATCACCGGCAGTTCACGCATTCCCTTGTCTTCATTCCCATCGGCGGCTTGATTGTGGCAGCGGTGTTGCACGTCGTTCTGGGCCGCCGCTGGCAACTGACGTTCCGGCAGACCGCGGTGATCTGCATGCTCGGGTATGCGACGCACGCGCTGCTGGATACGGCGACGTCCTATGGCACGATGCTGCTGTGGCCGTTCGCGGACACACGGTTTTCGTGGAGCATCATTTCCATCGTCGATCCGCTGTTCACGCTGCCGCTGGTGCTGGGCGTCGTGCTGTCTGCGATGTGTAACAACCCCCGGTTTGCCCGGGTCGGTCTCGTCTGGGCGTTGCTCTATCTCGGTGCCGGGTGGTGGCAGCACCAGGGCGCGCGCGACATGGCGGCGGACCTGGCGGCGTCGCGCGGCCATGCGCCGGCCCGGTTCGAGATCAAGCCCAGCTTCGGCAACATCCTTGTCTGGAAAAGCGTCTACGAGGCCGGCGGCCGGTTTCATGTCGACGCCGTCCGCGTCGGCGTCGCGCCGCGTGTGTACACGGGCACGTCCGTCGCCAAACTGGATGCGGGGCGGGATTATCCATGGCTTGCGCCCGATAGTCAGCAGGCGCGGGACATCGAGAGATTCTCCGGTTTCAGCGACGGCTACGCCGCGGTCGATCCCGGGAATCCGAACCGGATTATCGATGTCCGCTATTCCTTCGTTCCCAACGAGATCGGCGCGCTGTTCTCGATCGAACTGACGCCGGGCGCCGACGCCGCGGTGCATGTCCGCTACCGGACCCATCGCGACGAAGCGCGGGAACAGTTCGGCCGGCTCTGGCGCTTGATGACCGGGGCGGCGCTGGACGACTGACCGCCACCGGCGAATGGCCGGCGGGTTTCCCCGAAGTGGTTCTGTTCCCCGGCTCCGCCGCGTGATCTACGTCATACGCCCGGGACTGGCACCCGGTTAAGCTAAAACACGTAGCGGGGGTAACGATGAAACTCAGAACCGGTGAACCGTGGATGCCCGCCGACCAGTACGGCAGGAGCCTGAGCGGCCTCGGCGTCAACCTTTTGGTGCCGTCGATCGCGGCCGAGCGGGAATTCCAGGTAAGCGTGCTGGCTGCGGAAGAGGTCTATGCGGACCCGGATTTTGCGGTCTACCGGGGCTATGGCGCGGAATGGATGCTGCACGCGGATCACGCCTATGCCGACCACCCGCTCAAGGGTTCGCTGACCGACGACCTCGCGCGCGGTATCGGCGCCGAGATCCGGCTTTACGGCCGCGATCCGGACGACGCGGAGGCGCAGGCGCGGGCCCTCGGCATGACCGTGCTTGCCGGGTCCATGGATAAACCGCATGGTCTCCGGGAATGTTTCCTGATCTCGCCGGCCGGTTACCTGTGGGTACCGGGCGTGGCGATTGGCGGGGAGGCCGCATGACGACAGGCGCGCGCGCGTTTCTTTTCTGGGTGTTCGTGGCGGCGGTGCTGCTGCCGATGTCGGCGCGCGCCGAACCCGTGGCGGTGCAACTCAAGCCGGTGGCCATGCCCGCCATTACCGAGAAAGGCTACCAGGGGCGGACCACCTTCACGCCCTATATCGAGGTGCAGAGCGCCGCCGCGGTCGAACGGCTGTGCGGGCGGCTGCCCCGGCTGATGGACGCGTTCCTCGTCGCGCTCGAGGAAAGGCCGGTGCAGCTCGGCGACGTCGGGCTCGACATCGCGGCGCGCCAGGACATGTTCAAGTCGCTTGCGGATACCTCGGTCGGTACCGGGGTCTTCAAGGCGTTCTACCTGGTGCGCGGTTCCAAGACCCGGGGCGAGGGGACGGAGGCCTATTTCCTCGACGGCGCGACGCGCGAATGCACGCCGGTCAAATATTTGCCGTGGACCGCCAGCGTGCCCGTGGCGGCGGCTGAGCAAGAGGCGGCGCCGCAACGTCCGGCGCCGGACGCGGACACTGCCGCCGAACCGGAAGGGGCCGGCATCCCGACGCCCGAGATCATGCCGACCGGCGATGTGCCCTCGCCCTTGAGCGAGGAACAATTGGCGCGTGCCGAGGCGGAACTGCTGGCCGATCTCCCGGAAGCGCCGAAGACGTTCCCCGGCGCGCCGGCGGGCGCGCGCAAGCAGGCGCCGGGGCTTGTCGAAACGGCGCTGGCGCTGCTGGGCATCGCCGGCGTGATGATGGTGGTCGGCAGCTACGTCGGTTACCAGGTCGCCAAGGCTCGGCGCGAGCGCCGCCGCCGCGAACGCCGCAAGGCCAGGAAGGACCGGCGCGCCGGCGTCGAACGGCGCCAGCGTCAGGACGGTCCGCCGGCCTCGGGTGAACGCCGCGCGGGCGGCGACCGGCGCCAGGTCACGGATCGCCGCAAGGGCGACCGTCGGGCGAAGAGGGACCGCCGCGACGAAAGCGACGGCGATAATCCGGAACCCGACACCGAAAATTGATGTCCGCTGCCTTTCCGGGCGGGCCGGCGGACGCTAAGGTCGGCTCGAGCGCGTGCGACGGAGGAGCGACATGGCGACACAGCCGACCAAGACCGCCGAGACAAGCTGGACCATCACCGGGGCGTCGGCGGAAACCCGCGACAAGGTGAAAAAGGCCGCGGCGGCGGAGGGCATGACCATCCGCGCGTGGGTCGACAGGACCCTCAATGCCGCCGCCGACGGCAGGCTGGGCAAGGGTTCCGGCGGTCTGTCGGCGGCCGACGCCAGGGCGCTCGCCGACATGTCGGGCAAGCTCGACGATCTCCTGAAACGTCTGCCGGAAGACCCGAAAACCGCGGAAAAGCAGGCCGCAGAGCGCACCTCGGCGGCGGTGCTGAAGGCCGTCGCGGCGGGACTCGGCGAGATGCAGCGGAGCGCTAAAGAACAGGCCCGCGCCGCCGAGGGCAAGCCCGCGAAGAAGAAAGCCAAGCCCAAAAAGGCCCCGCAGAGCAAAGCCGCCGGCAGCGCCTGAACCTGCATATAGCTGCATAAACCTGTCTCGATTCCCGTTTGCGCGACAGTTGTTAACCAATTCAGGCCCGGTTTGCTGGACAAACCGCCGATCGTCTCCATACTGAGGAATGCCTGTCCCCGCGCGGGGGAGATTTCACGCAGGCACCTAAAAAACCGACCAACAAAAAAGGACGACAATGAACACAAAAACGATAGCGCTCGCCGCGCTGGTTTCGCTTGCGCTCGGCGCATGCGCGACCGGGGAAGACACCACGAAATCCGAAAACGTGCTCGACGCGAAGGCCCTGCAGGGCGTCTTCAAACGGGGCGGGGGCGCCTGCGCGTGGACCGCCGGCGGTACCGAGGGCGAGGATTTCTATTACTCGACCACGTCCAAGTCGATGGGCGAGGCCGACCGCAACATCGGCGGCGACACCGTGCAGGGCACGTGGGCGCTCAAGGGCAACCAGCTCTGCGTCGATTTCGGCACCGAGCAGTGCTCGACCCTCGAGAAGGCCGGCAAGAAGAAATACAAGGCGACGTTCGGCGGCACCGTCTATGAAATGGGCTGCTGACCGGGCTGAATAGCTAAATATTCAGATTGGAGAGGGCGTCGCCGCCGGGCGGCGCCCTTTTTACATGCCGCCGGGCGGCGCCGTTTTCGGTTGGTCGGTCGGCGTCTTGACCCTATACCTGTCGGGTTATCGAAGACCGGCGCGTGCCGGAACACGGACGAACTGGGGGAATCCGATGAAACTGATGATGTTCGAAGCGGACGGCGCGGCGCGTCTCGGCGTCGTGCAGGGAGAGACGGTGATCGATGTCGCCGCCTGCGATCCGGCGCTGCCGTCGACCATCCTGGCACTGGCCAACGGCGGGCCGGGGGTGCAGGACGCGGTCGCCGAGGCGGCGGCAGACGCGCCCGAAACCGCGCTGCTGGCACGCGGCGATGTGGTCCCGGCGCTGCCCATCGCGCGGCCCGGCAAGTTCGTCTGCGTCGGCCTCAACTACGCCGCGCATGCGCGTGAGGGCGGGCACGAGCCGCCCGATTATCCGTCGCTGTTCGTGCGCTTTCCGTCGTCGCTGGTCGCGGCCGGCCAGCCGGTGGTGCGGCCGCATGTGTCCGAACAGTTCGACTACGAGGCCGAGCTCGCCGTCGTCATCGGCAGGGGCGGACGCCACATCGCCGAGGCCGACGCGCTCGGGCACGTGTTCGGCTATACGATCTTCAACGACGTCTCGGTACGCGATTACCAGCGCAAGACCAGGCAGTGGACGCCGGGCAAGAACTTCGACGGCACCGGGCCGTTCGGGCCGTGGGTGGTGACGCCGGACGACCTGCCGCCGGGCGCGGCCGGGCTGCGCATCACCAGCCGCGTCAACGGCGGGACGCGCCAGGATTCCAACACCGCGGACATGATCTTTCCGGTGGCCCGGATCATCGCCATCGTGTCCGAGTTCATGACGCTGGAACCCGGCGACGTCATCGCCACCGGCACGCCGTCCGGTGTCGCCCACGCCATGACCCCGCCCGGCTGGATGACGCCCGGCGACACCGTCGAGGTCGAGATCGAGGGCATCGGCGTGCTCTCGAACCCTGTGGTGCAGGAGGGGTAGGGACGGCGCCCCTCACCCGGTGCGCTGGCGCGCACCACCCTCTCCCCGGGGAGAGGGGCTGGAGATGCGAGAGTCCCTTCTCCCTCGGGAGAAGGACAGGATGAGGGGATCGTCATAGAGTGCTAGACTGTCTCCCATGATCCTCGAAGCCCTCGCCTACCTGACGACGCCGTGCCCGCAGCCCTACCGGCGCATGGGGTATTTGCGGGAACTGATCGCCACCGAAGCGCGTTACCGTCGCTGCCGCGCCGCGTGGCAGCCGCACCTGGAGCGCACCCGCGCCGTCATCACCCGCGCCGCCCGGATGGCGACGGGGACGAACAGGGCCGTGGTCATCGGCGCCGGGATGGTCGCCGACGTGCCGCTCGACGTGCTCGCCGGCACGTTCCGGACGGTCGAGCTGGTCGACCTCTGTTTCGCCAAGCAGACGCGGCGCAACGTCTGGCGCAACCCGAACATCGAGCGCGTGACCCGTGACGCCACCGGTACGCTGGCGGCGCTGGCGAAAGGTGTCGTGCCGGCGCCCGGCCTGCCCGACGGCCTCGCCCTCGGCGATGCCGATCTCGTGGTGTCGGCCAACGTGCTGTCGCAGTTGCCGCTGGTGCCGCTGGCGTATCTGAAGAAGACCCGGCCGGACCTGGACGCCGCGGCGCTCGACGGGTTCGCCGCGGCCCTGATCCGCAACCACGTCGCGCTGCTGGAAACCTGCCCCGGCACGGTGTGCCTGGTCACCGACGTCGAGCGCCAGTTGCGCGACGGCGACCGGCTGATCGAGGCCGAGGATCCGCTGCGGGGCGTGCTGCCGGCGCGCGACGGCGACGAATGGCTGTGGGAGATCGCACCCCGCTACGAGGTCTCGCCCGACTACGCGATCCTCAACCGGGTCCGTGGCATGATCTGGCGGGGGAATTGAGCCCCGCGCGTCACCCCGCCTTGAGCCCGTCGGCGAGTGACTGCCGGGCGGCGCGCAGCGCCGGGACGAGACCCGCCAGCGCTCCCGCGGCGACGGCGCCGGCGGCCAGCGCAAGCTCGTCCGGGGCCGGCCAGGTGCGGTTCAGGTAGAGCCCGTAGGCCTGGCCGACCTGCTCGGCGAACAGCGCGTAAAAGACGGTGATCGCCGCCAGTCCGGCGACGGCGCCGGCGGCCGAGAGCATCGCCGCCTCCAGCACCAGCAACGCCGCGATGTGGCGCGGCCCGGCGCCGACGGCGCGCAGGACCGCCATCTCGCGGCGGCGTTCGTTGAGGCCGGCCAGCAGCATCGTCGTCATGCCGAGAAACGCGCTGACCAGCACGCACAGCGCGACGGCGCCGAGCGCGGTTTCGGCGACGGCGACGGTCGACCACAGCTCGTGCATGGCGACGCCGGGCAGGATCGCCATCAGCGGTTCGCCCCGGTAGTTGCCGATGTCGCGCTGCAGGCCGAAGATCGCGGTCTTCGACTTGAGCCCGACCAGGAACGCGGTGATTGAACGCGGCTGCAGATCGAGCCCGCGGAGCGCGTCGGCGTCCAGTTCGCGACCGGGAGCGCGGCGCGCCGGGCCGAAGTCGACGTGGACGGCCTCCAGCCCTTCGAGGCTCACGTGCAGCGTCCGGTCGACCGGCGTGCCGGTCGGCGCCAGCACGCCCGCGACGACGAACGGCAGCCGCTCGTGCTTGTTGATGCCGCCGCCGAGGCCGTGCTCGATCACCACGGCCGAACCGACGCGATAGCCGAGGGCGTCGGCGACCTCGGCACCGATCACCACGTCGAACAGCTCCGTAAATCGCTTGCCGTCCTCGATCTCCAGTTTCCGGCCGCCGGCGTAGCGGTAATGATCGAAGTAACCAGCGCTTGTGCCGACGACCCGGTAACCCTGGTGCGAGTCGCCGAGCGCCAGCGGCACGGTCCACCGGACGCGCGGGTCGCGGGCGAAGTCGGCGTGGCTTTTCCAGCTTATGTTGGCGGTCGGATTGCCGATGCGGAAGACGCTGTAGAGTAGAAGCTGCACCTGGCCGGTCCGCGCGCCGACGATCAGGTCGGTGCCGGAAACGGTGCTGGCGAAGCTCGACCGGGCGTCATGCCGGAGCCGTTCGACGCCCAGCACCAGCAGCACGCTGACGGCGATCGAGAACACCGTCAGGATCACGGTCCAGCGCCGGCTGGCGAGGCTCTTGAGTGTCAACGTGGCGAGGTTCATGACGCCGCCTCCACCGCCGTGGCCCGGTTCAGCTCGGTCATGTCGATGCGGGTGTCGAACAGCGGGAACAGGGCCTCGTCGTGACTGACCACGGCGAGCGTCGCGCCGCGCGCGCGGCACGCCCCGGCAACGAGGTCGATGAAGGCGTCGCGGTTGGCGGCATCGAGCGCCGAGGTCGGCTCGTCGGCGATGACCAGCCCCGGATCGCCGGCCAGCGCGCGGGCCGCCGCCACGCGCTGTTGCTGGCCGATGCTCAGCGCGTCGACGCGGCGTCCGGCGAATGCGCCGGGAGCGAGGCCGAGGGCGTCCAGCAGGCCACGCGCCTGTGCCTCGAGCCCGCCGGCGGCGCGCGCCCGGTCGCGGCGGGGGGCCGAGAACGTACCCGCCAGCATGACGTTCTCGAGAACGCTCAGGTACGGCACCAGGTTGAACATCTGGAAGACGACGCCGATGCGGTCGGCGCGGAACCTGTCCCGTGCCGGCGCGGCGAGGGCGCCTATGTCCCGGCCGAGGATTTCGACGCGGCCGGTATCGGGCACGGCGATTCCGCTCAGGATGTTGAGCAGCGACGTCTTGCCGCTGCCGCTCGGCCCGGTGATCAGGACCTGCGCGCCGTCGTCGATGGCGAGTTCGGGAATGTCGAGAACGAGTGGCCCCGCCGGTGCCCAGCGGAATTGCAGGTTATCGATCCGGACCGCCACGAGGCCGGGTCTCAGAACACCAGCATGAGACGATTGTCGGTGGGCGTCAGTTCCTTGGCCCACTGGCCCTTGGCCGTCACCGCCTGCACCTCGACCTCTTTCAGGCTCGGGAACAGGGCGAACAGCCGGACCTCGATGTCCTTGAGCGCGTCCGGCGCGGCGCAGGTGAACTCGTAGAACGCGCCGAAATCGCCGTGTCCGGCGTCATGGCCGTCCTCGTGCCTGTTTCCGTCCTTGGGATCGTCCTTGTGGCCGTGGCTCTCGATCTCCTCGAGCAGGCTGCTCTCGGCGTGCGCCGCGGCCAGTTCGCAGCCGGCGCCGGCGGGCAGCGCGAAGATCGCGCCGGCGTTCTCCAGGGTTTCGAGCGCATCCTGGACGGCGGCGACGTCCGTGTCGGTTTCGGCCCTGTGCTCGAAGCCGACCACGTCGGCGCCCGGCAGGGTGAGTTCCATCAGCACGTCGTTGCCCTCGACGACGACGTTGATCTCGCCGGCGCCGTGGACGTGCGCATCGTGCTCGCCGCTGGCCCCGGCCGGGCCGGCGACGCACAGGGTGACGGCGAGCAATGCCGCGCCGGTCGTCAGGGGGTTATTGCTCATAGGGGGTGATCCTCATGCCTTTCATGGTGTAGCCGGTCTCGATTTCCGCCGTGCCGTCGACGAGGCTCAGTTCCTCGGTCGCCGGTTTCGCCGCCAGTTCGCCCTCGATCCACACCGGGTCGTAGATGTTCTCGACCTTGTGCGGCGTCTCAAGGTTGACGACGATCAATTGGTTGGGCGGTGGCGGCGGGCTGTGGATGCAGGCGCCGACGTAGGGGACCAGCAGGAACTTGTGGACCGCCTTGTCGGAAAATTCGAGCGGCAGGGCGTAGCCCGGCATCCGCACCGTCTGCCCGTCGAGGCCGGTGACGATCTCGCGGCCCTGCGCCGCGACCTTGTCACGGAACGCCTTGTCCCTGGCCAGCATGGCGTCGACATCGATGCCCTTGGCCGTCAGTTTTTCGGTCAGTTCCCGGGCGAAGGCGACGTTCGAGTTGGATTCCTCGATAAAGCCGCGTTCGAGCTGGGCGCGGGTATCGGCGATGATGCCGAGTTCGATGGCGTCGTCGGTCTCGAGCGCGTCGAACGGGTCGGGGACCGGTTCGCTCCACGGCACCAGGTCGTCCCAGGTGATCTCGCGCGGCGTCTCGGCGTCCGCCGGCGCGGCGGTCGTGACGGCAATGGCCGCGACGAAAAGAAAGCGGAACAGCGATGTTCGAATGCGATCGATCATGGAATGCGGCGGTCTGTCCAGCGCTCGGGTGAAAGCATCGTCGATGCGATGCAATCTAGCACGTTTCCCGGTACCCGCGCCACGCAATGATCGGGTGTGCGCCCCCCTCATTCATGCTTTCGCGGGGTAGGACCAGAGGCATCAAAACAAACAAGGCCGTTACCCCGGCGAAGGCCGGGGCCCAGAAAAACGGACGGTCTGGATTCCGGCCGAAGCCTGCGCCCGCGAAAGCGGGGGCCGGAATGAGGATCAATAAAAAGCCAAGGTCAGCCCACCTTGAGGCCGTATTCCTGTGAAGCTAGAGCCGAATTCGACATGTGCCGCTTTGAGCGAGCGTCGCGGCCTGTTCTATAAGGTACTTGGTGAGTTTATTGCCAAAATAGATTTTACGCTCTTGTACAATATCGCTTTCCGGCGCTGCGATTTCAGCCAACAGGATGCAGGCATAGCCCCCGATCTCGTCCATTGGCACAACATCACCTTCGATTTTGAGTTGGCCTGCGAGAATCAGCGCAGGTTCGTAGCGCTGATCCACGGCCCGGTTCAGTAGCGATACTGCTACGTCCAAGGGGCGGTCGACAGATTTTTCGACAAGAGAAAAATAAGCTAGGGCATATTGTGCTTCTGGGACATCCTGAATTGCGGCTTGTCTGTACCAATGCTCTGCAAGTCCGCGGTCTTCAATTACGCCTTCTCCATTCCAATGCATGACGGCCAGCTGATATTGAGCGTATCTGAAGTTCTTATTGGCGGCTGACCGATACCACTTCACTGCTTTCGTCGGATTTTTCTCTACTCCAATACCGGCATGATAGGCACCGCCTAACGTATACTCGGCCAGCACGCTCCCTGCCGCGGCGCTTCGCTCAAGAAGGCGTAATGCTCTAACTTCGTTCTTCTTCCCGCTCCTGCCGAACAAAAGGTTTCTGCCCAAAAGTGCGCCAGCATTGATATCCCCGCCTTGCGCCGCTTTTTCGAGCCAGCCGTTGGCTTTTTCGATATCGCGAGGAACCACATATCCAAGCATATACATTCGGCCCAGATTCGACTGAGCATGGGGTACGTCCGATTCCGCTGCTTCCATGAGATAGTCGAATGCCCTTTGATGGTCCGCCTCGACCCCAAGTCCATCCAAGTAAATAGTACCGAGGTAGCCGAGCGCTGTAGCATCATTCTTCTTGGCCGCTGCTTCGAGCAAGGTACGGGCGCGTTCAAAGTCCATGTCGACACGGTCACCTTGAAGATACATTCGACCCAGCCGGCCTTGCGCTGGAGCATAACCCTTTGCGGCTGCACTTTCATACAGCCGCATTGCTTCGGCGGTGTTCCGTGTGGTGCCTAGGCCATCGGCATAGATTTCAGCAAGATGGAACTGCGAGACTGCATCACCACTCCGCGCCAGCGGGGCAAATATTTCTATTGCCCGGTGATATTCGCCGTTCTTAAACGCGCGATAACCGTCGTCGGCGGTTTGGGCGATAGTGGCAGACACGAACATCGTGCCCGCTATCAGAATTGAGACAGCCAATAACCTATTGGAGTCGATTGCCATCATCGTCTTATTGTAAGCAATCTATGCAGAATTCTCGATAAATTGTTTAAGCGAATTATGAGTCAGGATTTGTCCTTCGAGACGGCCCTCATAGGGATATGAGGGCCTCCTCAGGATGAGGGGGGGGGGGACGAAATCACTCATGCCAAAGAACGCAGGGTTGCGTCCGGGGCGTCCCGAGGCTTGAGATGCGGAGTCAGCCCACCTTGAGGCCGTATTCCGCCGAGGCGTCCTCGAGCCAGGTCCATAGATACGTGGCGAAGCTGCGGAGCGGGTAGAGTTCATACGTCGGATCGCCGTTCCGTGCCGTTGCCGTCTGCGTCAGCATGACGCCGGTCTTGGCGACGATGCATTGCGCTGACCGGCCGGGGCCGAAGACGCGCGGGTGCAGGTCGAGGGAGCAGCCCTTCTGCAGCACTTCGCGGGCGCGCGGGCCTGAAATCTCGATGCACGTGCGGGCGTGCGTACTGTCCGTCACCGCCGCGTGCAGGCCGTCCACCTTGAGGTTTTTCCAGAGCGCCTTCAGGGCACGCTCGGCGCCCTTCCCAGACGTGATCACCAGCCACTCGTCCGGGCCCAGCCACATGATGCGCGTGGTGCTGGCCTTGCCGGCGACGGTGTTGGCGTCCACCGGCGGCGACAGCTTGACCGCTTTTTGCACGGCATCGACGAACGTGCTGTCGGCGGCGTCGCCGCGGATGTTGATCAGCCCGCGATAGGGGATTTCCTTCATCACCACGCCGGTGCCGCTGATGTCCGCGTCGGCGTGCGCGCGCGCCTCGAGACCGAGGTGGGCGAGGGGGCTTCGGAGGCGATAGGCGTCAACCATCGAGGCGGCTCCCTTCCGGATCGTAGAACACGGGATCGGCGACCTCGCAGGCGATGGTCTTGCCGTTTTCCAGCGGCACGTAGACCGTGTCGCCCTTGCGGCCCCGGCCGTTTTCGACCAGCGCCAGCGCGATCGAGTGGCCGAGCGCGGCGGACCAGTAGCTCGACGTGACGTGCCCGATCATGTCCATGGGCGGCTGGGGTCTGGTCTGGGCGACGATCTGCCCGCCCTCCGGCAGCACTTCTTGCCCATCGGTGGTCTTGAGCCCGACCATGTGCTTGCGGTCGTCGCGGATGGTGTCGGCGCGCGAGAGCGAACGCTTGCCGATGAAGTCGGGTTTCTTCTTGGAGACGATCCAGTTCATGCCGAGGTCGATCGGCGTCACTGTGCCGTCGGTTTCCTGGCCGACGATGATGAAGCCCTTCTCGGCGCGCAGCACGTGCATGGTCTCGGTGCCGAACGGCGTGATGCCGTACTTCTCGCCGGCGTTCATGATGTCGGTCCAGAGCGCGAGGCCCGCCGACGCCGGCACGTTGATCTCGAACGAAAGCTCGCCGGTGAAGCTGATGCGGTAGACGCGCGCCGGGATGCCGCCGACGGTGCCGTCGCGCCACGACATGAACGGGAACGCGTCCGCCGAAAGGTCGATGTCGGCGGTGAACTCGGCGAGCAGGTCGCGGGCGTTCGGCCCGGCGAGTTGCAGGGTCGCGAACTGCTCGGTGACCGAGGTCAGATAGACCTTGAGGTCCGGCCATTCGGTCTGCAGCCATTCCTCTAGCCACGCCATGACGCGCGGCGCGCCGCCCGACGTGGTGGTCATCAGGTAATGATTTTCGCCGAGGCAGGACGTCACGCCGTCGTCCATCACCATGCCGTCCTCGCCCAGCATCAGGCCGTAGCGGCACTTGCCCGGCGCCAGCTTGAGCCAGGCGTTGGTATAGACGCGGTTGAGGAACTCGGCCGCGTCCGGGCCCTGGATGTCGATCTTGCCGAGCGTCGTCGCGTCGAGCATGCCGACGGCGTTGCGAACCGCGAGGCATTCGCGGCTGACCGCGTCCTGCATCGTCTCGCCGTCACGCGGGTAATACCACGGGCGCCGCCACTGGCCGACGTCCTCCCACGTGCAGCCCTGTTGCTCGTGCCAGTCGTGCATCGGCGTGCGGCGGATCGGATCGAAGAACTCGCCGACGGAACGGCCCGCGAGCGCGCCCATGGTCACGGGCGAATACGGCGGACGGAACGTGGTGGTGCCGGTTTCCGGCACCGACTGGCCAAGCGCGGCCGAAAGGATCGCGTGGCCCGGAATGTTGCCGGTCTTGCCCTGGTCGGTGGCCATGCCGAGCGTGGTGTAGCGCTTGGCGTGCTCGACCGAGCGGTAGCCCTCGCGCGCCGCCAGTTGCACGTCGGCGACGGTGACGTCGTTCTGCGGGTCGAGGAAGTGCTTGCCGCGTTCGCCGGCTGGTTTCGTCGTCGGCACGTACCAGAGGATGCGCCACGGCGCCTCGTCGAAATCGGAAGACGTCTTGGCCGGGGCCGGGCGTTTATCGGCGGTGAGGCCGAGCTGCGAGCCGGCGTCGATGCCGGCGAAGTCGCCTTCGTTGAGCGCCTGCTGCAGCGAGAAGCTGCCGTTCGCGGCGCCGCACGCGGCCTCGGCCTGCAGGGTCTCGCCGGGCACGAACACGCCGTCCGCGTCGCGCCAGACGTTCCGTCCGGCGGAGTGGCTGTGCAGGTGCACGACTGGGTTCCAGCCGCCCGAGGACCCGACCGTGTCGCAGGAAATCGTGCGCGCCGCGCCCGTGACGCCGTCGCCCGCGTCGTTGAGCTTCATCACCTCGACGCCGCGTACGCGCTTGGTGCCGAGCACCGCGGTGATCGCCGAGCCCTCGATGACCTCGATCCCGGCCTCGATGGCGCGGGTCACCAGCTCGCCCGCCGGGTCGTTGCGCACGTCGACGACGCAGGCCACGACCGCGCCCGCGGCCTTGAGATCGAGCGCCGAGCGGTACGCGTCGTCGTTGTTGGTGAAGATCACGTGGCGTTTGCCGGGCGTGACGCCGTAGCGGTTGACGTAGGCGCGGAGCGCGCCCGCCAGCATGCAGCCGGGGCGGTCGTTGTCGCTATAGATCAGCGGCCGTTCGATGGCGCCGGTGGCGAGGATCACGCGCTTGGCGCGGACGCGCCAGACGCGCTGGCGGGTGCGGCCGTCCTGGCCGAAGGCGACGTTGGTGTCGCGGTTCTGGATCAGGCCGAGGAAGTTGTGGTCGTAGTAGCCGAACGCGGTGGTGTGCCGGAGCACGGTAACGTCCGGGTTGGCCATCAACTCGGCCTCGACGTCGGCGACCCATTCGAGGGCCGGCTTGCCGTCGATGTCGAATTTCTCGTTCAGCAACTGCCCGCCCAGCTCCGGCTGCTCGTCGACGAGGATCACGCGCGCCCCGGTCGCGGCGGCAGCGCGCGCGGCACTGAGGCCGGACGGCCCGGCGCCGACGACGACCACGTCGGCGTGCGCGTTCATCTTGTCGTAGGTGTCGGCGTCCGGCACTTCCGGCGAACGGCCGAGGCCGGCGGCGCGGCGGATGAAATGCTCGTAGAGCTTCCAGCCCGACACCGGCCACATGAAGGTCTTGTAATAGAAGCCGGCCGGCAGGATGCGGTGAAACAGCCCGTTGATCGCCATCACGTCCCACGACGGCGACGGCCAGCAGTTGACGCTCGACGCGTCGAGGCCGTCGTAGAGCGGGATGCGCGTTGCCAGCATGTTGGAGATGGTGCGCGCGCCGCGCTCGAGCTGCACCAGCGCGTTCGGTTCCTCGGTGCCGGTCGAGACGATGCCGCGCGGGCGGTGGTACTTGAAACTGCGCCCGACCAGCATGACGCCGTTGGCCAGCAGCGCCGAGGCCAGCGTGTCGCCCGCGTAGCCGCTCATCAGGCGGCCGTTGAAATAGAAATCGATCTGCTGCGAACGGTCGATGCGGCCGCCGTCCATGAGGCGATGGGTCTGGCTCATGATGACTTCGCCTTATCCATCAGGTCCTTGATCTCCTTGGGCGGTTGCTCGCCCATTTTATAGACCGCCAGGATCTCGTTGGTATGCGTGTTGCGCGCGACGTTGAACCAGCGCCGGCAGCCGGCCGTGTGCACCCAGCGTTCCAGGTGCGGCCCCTTGGGGTTCTTGCGCATGAACAGGTAATCGGCCCATTCCTGGTCGGAAAGCTTCTCCGGGTTCTCGGGGCGCGCGATGTGCGCCTCGTGGCCGTAGGAGAACTCGGTTTCCTCGCGTTCGCCGCAGAAGGGGCAGGGGATAATGAACATATCTGTGTCGCTCCCTTCCTCAGTGCGCGACGCCGGCGGCGCCGTGCTCGTCGATCAGGTAGCCGTTGACGAACCGGTCCAGCGAGAACGCCGCGTTCAGTTCGTGCGGCTCGTCCCGCGCGATGGTGTGCGCGAACACCCAGCCCGACCCCGGCGTTGCCTTGAAACCGCCGGTGCCCCAGCCGCAGTTGAAATAAAGCCCGTCGACCGGTGTCTTGGAGACGATCGGGCTGGCGTCGGGGCAGGTGTCGACGATGCCGCCCCACTGGCGCATCAGGCGCATGCGGCTGAACAGCGGGAACAGCTCGCAGACGGCGGCGATCTGATCCTCGATGATGTGCAGGCTGCCGCGCTGCGAATAGCTGTTGTGCGCGTCGATGCCCGCACCCATCACCAGTTCGCCCTTGTCGGACTGCGAGATGTAGCAGTGCACCGCGCCCGACATCACGACGACGTCGATGATCGGTTTGACCGGGTCGGAGACCATGGCCTGCAGCGGGTGGCTCTCGATCGGCATGCGGAACCCGGCCATGTCGGACATTACCGTGCAGTGCCCGGCAACGACGACGCCGACCTTCTTGGCCTTGATCTGGCCGCGCGAGGTCTGCACGCCGGTGATCTTGCCGCCCGATATATCGAAGCCGGTGACCTCGCAATTCTGGATGATATCGACGCCGCGGGCATCGGACGCGCGGGCGAGCCCCCAGGCGACCGCGTCGTGGCGCGCGGTGCCGCCGCGCGGCTGAAAGCTGGAGCCCAGCACCGGATAGCGGATCGCCGGGTCGAGGTTGATGATCGGCACCAGTTTCCTGATCTCGGCCGGTTCCAGGTATTCGCCGTCGATGCCGTTGAGCTTGTTGGCGTAGACCCGGCGCTTGGTGGCGCGGACGTCGCTTAAGGAATGCGCGAGGTTCAAGACGCCGCGCTGGCTCAGCATGATGTTGTAGTTGATCTCCTGGCTCAGGCCCTCGTAAAGCTGCAGGGATTTTTCGTAGAGATGCGCGCTCTCGTCCCAGAGATAATTGGAGCGGATGATCGTCGTGTTGCGGCCGGTGTTGCCGCCGCCGAGCCAGCCCTTTTCCAGCACCGCGACGTTGGTGATGCCGTGTTCCTTGGCGAGGTAGTAGGCGGTCGCCAGCCCGTGCCCGCCGCCGCCGACGATGACGACGTCGTATTCCGGTTTCGGGTCGGGCGAGCGCCACGCTTCCTGCCAGTCGCGGTGGTAGCCCATCGCGTTGCGAAGCAGACTGAAGATCGAATATTTGGTCATATGAGTCCCTGTCTCACAGCCCCGGCCGACCGTCCCGGTCGCGCCCCACCTGCGCGGTCCCGAAGATCACGCTAGATGCCCTCCTTTCCCATCGTCAAGGCGCGCCGTCTGTCCGCTTTGCGACGCCCTTCCCCGTTTTTACGACCATGGCCGCAAGGCGGATTTGCGCGGGCGGGTGCGGCGCCCCGCTTTCGACGACATATTGTCGTTCCCTTGGCTGGCGCCACCAGATAATGTGCGCGCATGTGCTCTTTACGTGTGCTCTCCGGCCTGTGCGCCGGCGTGGCGATGTTGCTTGCCGTCGTCCTTTCCGTGTCCGCGCAGGACGCGGGGGGTATGGACCTGGATATCATCAAGGAGGTGCCGTCATCGAACTGGTCGGATCCCAACGCCGGCCCGAACGCCCAGCCGAAGACGGAGACCAATCCCCTCGACCGGGATTTCGAAAGCGCGCTCGACGCCTACCGCGGGCGTGACTACGTGACGGCGCGTGACAAGTGGAGCGATCTCACCGACGCCGGGCACGGCCTCAGCATGCACAATCTGGCGGTCCTCAAGTGGCGCGGGCAGGGCGGGCCGCGCGAGCAATCGGAAGCGCTGGAACTGTTCCGCGACGCCGGGCAGAACAAGGTGCCGCAGTCGCTGCACGCGCTGGGTGTCCTCAGCCTCAGGGGCGCGGGGGTGTCGCCGGATGCGGGCGAGGCGGTGCGGTATTTCAAGGCGGCGTCGGACCTCGACCATCCGCCGTCGATGTACAACCTGGCGCTGGCGCATCTGAAGGGGATCGGCGGCGCCGGTGACACCGCGCGCGGCATGGAACTGATGACGGCGGCGGCGGAGGCGGGGCTGGCGCGCGCGCAGTACGACCTCGGCACGCTTCTCTATAACGGCACCTATACGGGCGCCGATAAACCGGCGGCGCGCATGTGGTTCGAACGCGCGGCCGAGAACGGCGATCCGTTTGGCTATTACAACCTGGCGCAGATGCAGTTCGCGGGCGAAGGCGGGCCGCCAGACCCCGAGCTTGCCGCGACCAACCTGACCGAGGCCGCCGAGATGGGTGCGGTCCCGGCGCAGGTCCGGCTCGCGCACCTGCTGGCAGCGGGCGGGCCCGGCGTCGGCAAGGACCCGGCCGGGGCTTACGCCTGGTTCCGCATCGCCGGTGCGCTCGGCGCCGAGGGGGCGCTCGAGAACGCCAAGCGGCTGGGCCGCACGCTGACCGAACGCCAGCGCGCCGAGGGCAAGCGGCGGGCGGCGGCGTTCCAGCCCAAGCGGCCGCCCGAGACGGTGCCGGACGCGGACGCTTCGCCGGCCCGCAACGCCGAAACCGCGCCGGACACGGCCCCGGCCCCGGATATTCCCGCGGCGCCGCAGCCGGACACCGTCTCCGACAAGGACGCGAAGGAAGCGGAAGATCTCCTGAAAACGTTGCAGCAATAGCTGGATAAGAGAAACGGACGGATAAATGCTCAATTTTCTGATCAGGATTTGCAAATTCGCCATCAAGGCGGCGATTGTCGTCGCCGGCATCGCGGTGGTGATTTCGTACGCGCGCCTGAGCGAGTTCGGCGACATGCGCAAGGCGCTGCTCGACAAGATCATGAATTCCTATGCCGGGCGCATCGCCGTCGACGGCGACGTCTCGCTCAACATGGCGTTCCCGCCCAGCGTCTCGATCGAGGGGGTCAGGATCAAGAACGCCAAGTGGGGGACGAAGCCCGACATGCTGACCGCCGACCGGGTCGTCGCCGAGGTCGATCTTATCCCGCTGTTGCAGGGCGACATGGCGGTGCCCAGGCTGCGCATGATCGGCGTCGACATCGTTGTCGAAACCCGGCGCGACGGCACCACCAACTGGGACGAGTTGAACGAGTTCGAGACCGCGTCGGGCGGCAACCCGTCCGGCGCGCCGACGATCCTGCCGCAGATCGGCGGCACCGCGGTCACGGTGGCGGGCGGCACGCTGACGGTGATCAACAGCCTCCTCCCGGTGCCGACGGTGCTGTCGATCGGCGGCGGCAGCCTCGGTGGGCTTATTCCGTGTCCGTGAGGGAGTGGACGTTATTCGACTGCGTTGTCTACGACCCGTACATTATCGCCATCGTCGAATTTGCTAAAGGATCCGATCGACAACCCCATGCACGCGGCGGTCACCGCATAAATGACGAATTGCGACGTGGGAATATCGGGATTCAAGCTGCCCAATAACCAGCTGAAGAGACCGCCGAGTACGGCGGCAAACAGGATGCCGCGCATGCCCCGGTCGACCCAATGCCGCACCCGGGAAGGGGCCGGCGACTGTTTGCCATCCACGACGTCCATATCGATCAGGACGGCGAGACAAACCGCCGTCGCGGCCGGCGTCAATGCGAAGTAAAGCGAAACCGGTCCTTCCAAAATCTCGTAAACCAGGAGTGGCGCGCTGGCGATCACAAACGACAAGATGAAAATGAGGATGTAGACTTCGTACTTGAACTGCTTCGCGTTGCGCGCGCTGGGGTCATTATCGTCCCCATCCTTGACGACGCGGATCGGCCACAACAGCGCCATGTTCCGTTTAAGAAGCAAGACCATCAAGATCGGCAGGAAGTACATCGGCAACCCGTATCCGACCCATTGGGCGATGACCCCGGGCTTCGCGAACACCCTAAACGTCTCGTCTTCTGCCGCCAGCCCGTAGCCGCCAAACGCCAATGGCGGTAATGCGATTCCCAGGAAAATAAAGGCAGAGAATTTCGCCACCTCGCTTCGATCGATGATGAAAAACGAACGGCGAGATGCGAAGCCCAATACCCCGATCTTTCGCAAAACGGCAGTCCGCTCCGCATCGTCGTTGATGGCGAACAAGTGCGCGCAGGCATGAAAAGCACTGAGCTTCTTGCGCAGACTGGAGAGCTTCTCGCGCAGCGTGTTTTGGAATTCCTGGTTCGTACCGCCGATCTTTATGGAGCGGACATTCGGTTTGAGGTCCCTGTATTCGCGCTCGATCTCAGGCCACATCGAGGGTTCGTTGCGGACAAAACTGGAATATGGCGTTTTCGTCTTGAAATCCTCGCCGATCAGATAGAGATAGCTGACCACGGCCCACTGATAGTCGATCGTTTCCCGGTTTGACGAGAAGTCCGCGGCTGTCACGTCTTGCTTCGCCAAGCGTTCCTTCATCGCGTTAAATCGTGTCAAGGGAACGGAAAAGATGCTGGGGTTGTCGCTGAAAATCCGATCCGCGAGAATTTGCGCTTCAACGGGGATCCGTGCCCGGTTATGCAGCGCGGTGCGCAACCTAAGCAGGAACCATGATGGTCCGAACTCGGAATTGGGCAGCCGCACATAGTGGAATATCAAGACTAATGCGATCGCACCGATCGAAACGGCGATGATATCGGTGCCTTCGGGCAGAAATCCGAACGTCTCGGCATTGGCGTCAACGAGCAAACCCCGCAGGACACCGTATTTTTCGACGATCACCATGAACAGTAGGAAGATGATCGCCGCGTAAAGGCACTTGAAACAGTTATAGGTCAGCTGCGGGGTGGTGTACTTCGGCATGGTCGGCACGTCGATGACGCTGACCTCCCCCTTGGCAAACTCGTAGAACGCGACGCTGACCGCCATAATCGACGCGCCTACGAGCACAATGACATCTATCGTGCCGAGGTTGCCTTGTATGAGTTGCGAGAATGGCCCGACGGAGACGCCGTCGTCGGCACGCGCGGTGCTCGGAAAAAGGACGCATGCTAGGGAGGCATTAGCTAAAAAGACGGGTCGAAAGACATGCTGCGATCTGATTATGCACATTACCCCACCTCCCTGTGCGATCACTCAAGCCACCATTTCCGGTTACATTCTTCGGCGCCGTGAAATGGTATCTTAAAAATTGTGAATTTTATTAAATTCTATTCTGTCGAGAAACTACTGCGCTGTCAAGAAAGCCTGACAGACGCACGAAGCGGATATATCCGGGCGTGCGCCGGGGCCACCGGGGCAAGGAGGCAGGGATGGCCCGGCCGATTTGCATTAGGACAATCGCGGGAACCGGGTTTGCACTTAACAAGTAGCAACGTTCAGATAGCAGGCGTCATGAGACGTCTCTCTGTCTTCTTTATTTTTCTCATTCCAGGGGACTCTTAGCCGCGGGTGCTGAAACTTTCGAAAAGAAGAGCAGCAAGCTCGCGACTACCACCGCGCCCGAAACCACCTCGAAGCATCTCGGTGGTCGCTTTGGCGCCTCGGGGGCAGAGGTAGTCGACAGCTTGGTGCAATCGTGGCCAAGGCAAAGCCGGGCAAGTCGTATAATGGTAAGGTTGTGACGTAATGGCTCACTGTCCCCTGCAAAAACCGCTGCGCCGGAAATCGATCCGGTGATATAATACGCATGCTTCCATCCGGGCGGTGCGCCGCCGGCGGAAGCTTTTTTCTCTGTTTCGAAGGATTCCCGCGATGCCGTTGGATCGCATTGCCGTGCTCGGCCTTGGCAAGGTCGGGGCCCTGGCGGCGGCGCTGCTGGCCGAGGCCGGGTTGCGCGTCACCGGCCATGACAGCCGCGCGCCGTCCGCGCCGCTGCCGTTTCCCGTCCGCGGGCTCGACGCCGCGTCGTCCGATGCCGTGGTTGGCGCGCTCGCGGATGCCGATGCCGTTCTTTCGTGCCTGCCCTACCGGTTCAACGCGCGGGTCGCCGCCATCGCGGCCAAGCTCGGCATCCACTATTTCGACCTGACCGAGGACGTGCCGACGACAAAGGCGATCCGCAAGCTCGCCGAGACGTCCGCCGGCGTCATGGCGCCGCAGTGCGGTCTTGCGCCCGGCTTCATCGGCATCGTCGGCGCGCACCTCGCCGAACGGTTCGACACCGTCCGCAACATCCGGCTCCGGGTCGGTGCCCTGCCGCAGCACCCGACCGGGCTGCTGGGCTACGCCTTCAACTGGTCGCCGGAAGGCGTCGTCAACGAGTACCTGAACGACTGCGAGGTGATCGAGGACGGCGTGCGCAAGACGGTCTCGTCGATGGAATGGATCGAGCAGATCTACATCGACGGGCGCCGTCTCGAGGCGTTCACCACGTCGGGCGGGCTCGGCACCATGTGCGAAACCTATGAGGGGCGCGCCGCCAACCTGGACTACAAGAGCATGCGCTATCCGGGTCACGCCAGCCTGATGAATTTCTTTTTTCACGAGCTGCTGATGCGCGACGACCGCGAGCAGGCCGGCCGGATACTGACCGCTGCCAAGCCGCCGGTCGACGACGACGTGGTCTACATCCATGCGTCCGTGGAGGGTATGCTGGACGGCGGGCTCACGCGCCGGGAATTCGTGCGCGCTCTCTATCCGCAGGTGATCGCCGGGGCGCGCCGCACGGCGATCGCCTGGACCACGTCGGCATCGGCCGCAGCGGTCATCGAAATGGTCGGCAACGGCACGCTGCCGCAGAGGGGGTTCCTCAAGCAGGAGGAAGTTCCGCTCGACGCGTTCCTGAAAACGCCGAGCGGCGCGCTTTTCGATGCGGGCCCGGAGGCGGCCTTGAGCGGGGCGGACAGATAGCGCTAGGACCGGCAGCCCGCCTCGGCATATAATCGCGGACGGCAAACGTTCAGGAGTAAGATGTCATGCGACTACTCACTGCCTTCGTTTTTTCTCTCATGCTGGGTGTCTCGTTCGCCGCCGGCGCCGTTGCCGACGGCAAGACGAGCAGCCAGCCGGCCTCGAGTTCGACGCCCGAAACCTCGTCAACGCCTCTCGACGACTACCTGGGCGGCTGCTCGCAGCCGAAGCCGATCAGCTAGGTTTTTGCGGGCGGGCGCGTCCTCATACCAAAAATCGACTCCTTCCGGTGCGGCGGGCGGAACTCGGTTCAGGGTAGACGCACTACAAGAAGGGCACGGTGCCGGGCTGTCTCCGTCACCGCCTTGACCGCGCCGCTACGACCTGCCTCCATAGCCCGATGAGGTATCTCCGCGACCACTGGAACGGTCGGCATCCCCTGGCGCGGGCGTTCTGGATCAACCTGGTGGCAGTCCGTGCCGTGGCGATCTGGCTCGAATCCCTGCTCGAACCGCTCGCCCGGAAGGACCCGGAACGGACGCTCACCCTCTATATCCCGATTGCAATATTGTCCCACGTCATCCTGTTGACATGGCAACTGATCGGCACGGTGCGGTCGCTGGACGCCTTCGAGCGCGACCGGGGCGCCATGTACGCGGTTTGGGGCACGCAGTTGGGGATTGTGCTCGCCGTCGGCGCGAGCATCGTCAGCGTCATCGTTTCCGTGCAGCCGATGCTGCTGGACCCGCCGGGCGAACCCCTGCACAAGGTGTGGGAGCGCGAACGCGCCAACAAGTACGACATCACGCTCGATGCGAACGGCCACACGCTATCGATTGTCGGCGAGATCGAACTCGGGATGGCGAAGGCGCTGCGCCGGGTGTTCGCCGAGCGCCAGGATATCCGCGTCGTATCGCTCGAGAGCCCGGGCGGGCATATCTACGAGGGGCGAGCCGTGGCAAAGCTGATTGAGCAGCACGGCCTGGATACCTTCGTCGCCGGTGCCTGCGAATCAGCCTGCGTCACCGCTTTCATGGGCGGACGGGAACGGGTGCTCGGTCCCGGCGGCAAGATCGGCTTCCACCAATACGGTGACGCGGCGAAATATCCGACCCCGCTTGCCGACCTCGGAAACGAACAGGAACTGGACCGGGCCTATTTTGCGTCGCGCGGCGTCGCATCGCCATTCCTGGACAAGGTTTTTGACGCACCGCACGACGCCATATGGTATCCGACCCAGGCGGAACTACTCGCGGCGGGCGTCGTGCATCGGTTGAGGCAGACCCGCGAGTAGGTCATGTGGCGGCACCGGGACTGTGTGGCCGCTTCCTCGGTAAAAAAATGAGCCCCGCCCGGGGGCGGAGCTCAGTTCAGGGTAGACTCACTACAGGGGGACGTAGGAGACGGGTGGCCGTTTAACGGCAAGGTCCGGTTCGTCGTCCCCATCCTTCGAGACACTCGCTGAAGCTCGTTCCTCAGGATGAGGTTCGTGTTCTGACCGCCTCATCCTGAGGAGCCCCGGGCTTGTCCGGGGCATCTCGAAGGATGAAGCCGGGCATCTTGGTTTAGCCGTTGGACCCGAGGGCGGGGCGCAGCTTCGAAAAGGCGTTGCGGACGGCCTCGGCCCGCAACCGGCGGCCTTCGCGGATGGCGTGTTCCACCTCGCCGTTGGCGAAAATGCTGTCGGTCCTGGCGGACCCGGTGTTGCGATCGCTGTACATATCTAGCGTCCTTTCAATTCATGGGCGGGGCGGTGTTTCTTGCCCCGCGCTGTTGAAAGAAACCTAATAGAATTCCGAAAATAATATAATGCTCAAAAAAAGACTATGTTTCGTGAAAGATATTCATTAATATCCCGGCATGGACAGGTTCGGAGAAATGGAAACCTTCGCCCGGGTGGTGGAAAGCGGCAGCTTTTCCCGCGCCGCGCGCGATCTGCACATGACGCCGTCGGCGGTTTCGAAGATGATCGGGCGGCTCGAGGACCGTTTGGGCGTGCGCTTGCTCAGCCGCACCACGCGCAAGCTCAGCCTGACCGAGGAGGGGCGTGCGTTCTATCAGCGCGTGACGCCGATCCTGGCCGAGGTCGAGGAGGCGGAGGAAACCGTCTCGCTGTCGACCGCAGAGGCGCGCGGCGTGTTGCGCGTCAACGCCTCGACCGCGTTCGGGCAGTACCAGATCGTGCCGCTGATCCCGAAAATGCTGGCGAAGTACCCGAGCCTGCAGGTGCAACTCACCATGACCGACAGCATCGTCAACCTGGTCGAGGAAGGCTTCGACGTCTCGATCCGTATCGGCACGCTCACCGACTCGTCGCTGATCGCGCGTAAGCTGGGCACCGCGCACCGGGTACTGGTGGCGTCGCCGGACTACCTGAAACGGCGCGGCACGCCGCAGTGCCCGCACGACCTGAAGGATCACGAGTGTCTCAAGCTGAGCATTCCGACGTCGCTCAACAAATGGGAATTCAACACCGACGGCGGCCCCTCGACGGTCGAGGTGTCGGGCCGCTTCGAGGCCGACAACGCGATCGCGCTGCACGAGGCGGCGCTGGCCGGGATCGGCCTGTTTCGCGCCGCCAGCTTCGTCGTCGGCGACGACATCAAGGCCGGCCGGCTGGTGCCCGTGCTGCAGGCATTCGAGATCACCGGCGATCCGGGGATCTTTGCGGTGTGGCCGCATAACCGCAACCTGTCGGCCAAGGTGCGCGCCTTCGTCGATACGCTGGTCGAGGCGTTCACGCCGATTCCGCCGTGGGAGCGTGACAACGAGTGACCGGCGGCGGGGAGCCGTCGGTTTTCAATTAATGAGACGGCCTGTCAGACTTTTTGCGTTCCGGCACGCAAAAATCGAAATAACGTGCGATTTCAAGCGTAAGGCATTGCTGCATTGCAAAATTTTCAGTGGTTTACGGCGCCGGAAATGCTATCAACCGCGTGCATTTTATAACGCAGACATATAATCCCCCGTGCGGGCGGAGTGCACGATGAACAACATTCATTCCGACACCTCGGCCGAGCAAGACCACACGCCCGGAGACGCGCCGGCGAAGCCGCGCATGAAACAATCGTTCATCCTGGCGGCGATCCTCGCCGTCGCTGCGGTGCTGTGGGTTGCGTCGGGCATGATCGGCGACAAGCCGCCCGTCGACCAGGAAACCGTCGCCGAGCGCAACGCTCAGGAAACCGAAACGATCAGGGTGCAGGTCCGCGATTTCAGCGCCGTCGATCATCCGCGCACGCTGATCGTCACCGGCCGCACCAACGCCATCAAGGATGCCGAGATCAAGGCCGAGACCGCCGGCCAGGTGGTCGCGCGCCCGGCCCGCAAGGGTGCCGTCGTCGACAAGGGTACGGTGCTGCTGGAACTCGCCATGGACGACCGCCAGGCCCGGCTGCGCGATGCCGAGGCCCGCGTCGGCGCCGCCAGGATCGTCTACGAAGCCTCCAAGGACCTGCAGCGCAAGCAGTTCGAATCCCAGGTCAAGCTGGCCGAGAGCAATGCCGCGCTGGCCGAGGCGGAGGCCGAACTCGCGGCGATCAAGCTCGACATCGCGCGCACCAGTATCCGCGCGCCGATCGGCGGCTTCATCGACGAGCTTCTGCCGGGCCCGGGCGATTACGTCGAGGCCGGTGAGCAGGTGGCGGTGGTGGTCGATCTCGACCCGATGCGGGTCATCGCCTACGTCACCGAACGCGAGGTCGAGTTTCTCAAGGTCGACGACCTCGCGACCATCGAACTGCCGAGCGGACGCCAGATCGGCGGCACCATGCATTACATCTCGCGCGTCGCCAACGACACCACGCGCGCGTTCCGCGTCGACGTCTGGTTCGACAATCCGGACGGCACCATCCCGGCGGGCATGACCGCGGAGGTGCGGCTCAATGGCGGCACGCGCATGGCGCACCAGATCCCGACCTCGGCGCTGACCCTCAACGACCGGGGTCAACTCGGCGTGCGCACGGTCTCAGGCGGCAACACCGTCCGGTTCATGCCGGTGACGCTGCTCGACGATCAGCCCGACGGCGCCTGGGTCACCGGGCTGCCGAACCAGGTCACGGTGATCACCGTTGGTCAGGAATTCGTCGTCGACGGCCAGGACGTGCAGGTGTCCAGGGGTAAGCCGGTCGGCCCCGACGGCACGGACGCGGGGGCGGGCGATCCGGTGCTGCCCAGGCCGGGCGGAGAAGAGATCACGCCGAAGGCTGTCGGGGGGTCTTAAATGAACGCGCTTATCGAAGCCGCCGTCAGCCATAGCCGCACGGTGCTGGGCGGGCTGGTGCTGATCCTGATCGCCGGCACGTTCGCCTTCAACGACATCGCCAAGGAGGCGGATCCGGACGTCAACATCCCGATCATCTACGTCTCGATGACGCACGAGGGCATCTCGCCCGAGGACGCCGAGCGTTTGCTGATCCGCCCCATGGAGCAGGAACTGCGCGCCATCGAAGGGGTGAAGGAGATGCGCGCCTCGGCCTACGAGGGCGGCGCCAACGTGACCCTCGAGTTCGATGCCGGCTTCGACGCCGACGACGCGCTGACCGACGTGCGCGAGAAGGTCGACCTGGCCAAGCCCGAACTGCCGCAGGAAACCGACGAGCCGGAGGTGCACGAGGTCAACTTCTCGCTGTTCCCGGTGCTCGTGGTGACGCTTTCGGGGAACGTGCCCGAGCGCACCCTGCAGACGCTGGCGCGCAGCCTGCGCGACGAGATCGAGGGGATTTCCCAGGTCCTCAAGGTCGAGATCGCCGGCGACCGCGAGGAACTGGTCGAGGTCGTGATCGACCCGGTCGCCATCGAGAGCTACGGCCTGTCGCCGACGACGACGGTCGCCCGGGTCGCCAGTTCCAACCTGCTGGTCGCCGCCGGCGCCCAGGATACCGGCCAGGGCCGTTTCGCGATCAAGGTGCCGGGTCTGTTCGAGACCGTCGACGACATCGCCTCGATGCCGGTCAAGGTCGACGGCGACAGCGCCATTGTCTTGGGCGACATCGCGGAAATTCGCCGCGGCTTCAAGGACCCGGAAACGTTCGCCCGCGTCGACGGCCACCCGGCGGTGGCGCTGGAGATTTCCAAGCGCACCGGCGAGAACATCATCGAGACCGTCGAGGCGGTGCGCCGCGTCGTCGAGGAGGAACGCGCGGCATGGACCGAGGCCATGCGCGGCGCGGTTCACGTCGAGTACCTGCAGGACAAGTCCGACGACATCCGCCTGATGCTGACGGACCTCCAGAACAACGTGCTGTCGGCCATCGTGCTGGTGATGGTGATCGTCGTCGCCGCACTCGGGCTCCGGACCGCGGGGCTCGTCGGCATCGCCATTCCGGGCTCGTTCCTGACCGCGATCCTGGTGCTCTATTCGGTCGGCATGACGGTCAACATCGTCGTCCTGTTCAGCCTGATCCTGGCGGTCGGCATGCTGGTCGACGGCGCCATCGTCGTCACCGAATACGCCGACCGCAAGATGACCGAGGGCGAACCGAAGCGCGTCGCCTACGTGCTGGCGGCGAAGCGCATGGCGTGGCCGATCATCGCCTCGACGGCGACGACGCTGGCGGCGTTCCTGCCGCTGGTGTTCTGGCCCGGCGTCGTCGGCGAGTTCATGAAGTTCCTGCCGATCACGCTGTTGATGACGCTGACTGCGTCGCTGGCGATGGCGTTGATCTTCGTGCCGACGCTCGGCGCGCAAGTCGGCAAGCCCGGCGGCGCCGTCGACGCCAAGCTGATGCGCGAGCTCGCCGCGTCGTCGACGTTCCGCACCGACCACCTGTCGGGCATCACCGGTGCGTACGTGCGCGTGCTGGACGGCGCGCTCCGGCATCCGGTGAAGATCCTGCTGGCGGCGCTGGCGCTGCTGGTCGGCGTGCAGATGGCCTACGACACCTTCGGCAAGGGCGTCGAGTTCTTCCCTGAGGTCGAGCCGGAACTGGCCAAGTTGCAGGTGCGCGCCCGCGGCAACCTCTCGGTGTGGGAGAAGAACGACCTGATGAAGCAGGTCGAGAGCCGACTTCTCGACGTCGAGGGCATCCGCGACCTCTATACCCGCGTCGGCAAGAGCGAACAGTCGGACGACGCCGAGGACATCATCGGCGAGGTGACACTGGAATTCGAGGAATGGAACCTGCGCCGCAAGGCCTCCGTGATCCTCGCCGAAGCCAAACAAAAGACCGGTGACATCGCCGGCATCTATATCGACCGCCGCACGGTCGAGGCCGGGCCGCCCGTCGGCAAGGACATCCAGGTCGAGTTCTCGAGCCGCAACCCCGAACTGCTGGCACAGGCGGCGGCCAGGCTCCGCGACTACATCGACAAGGACGGCCAGTATCAGAACGTCGAGGACAGCCGGCCGTTGCCGGGCATCGATTTCGAGATCGACGTCGACCGTGCCCAGGCGGCCAAGTTCGGCACCGACATCGAAACCGTCGGCCGCGCCGTGCAACTCGCGACCAACGGCCTCAAGCTCGGCGAATACCGCCCCGACGACGCCGACGACGAAATCGACGTGCGCGCGCGCTATCCGGAACGGTTCCGCACCCTCGACCAGCTCGGCAGCCTGCGAATCGATGTCGAGGGCCAGTCGGTGCCGATCAACAATTTCGTGACGGTCAGCCCGAAGCCCAAGACCGGCACCCTCAGGCGCACCGACACGCGCCGCGTGATGACGGTCAAGGCGGACGTGGTCGACGGCGTGCTGGTCGACGACAAGGTCAAGGAAGTGCAGAAGTGGATCGCCGGGGCCGGGTTCGACCCGCGCATCACGATCCGCTTCAAGGGCGAGGACGAGGAACAGCGGAAGGCGCAGGACTTCCTGGTCAAGGCGTTCGGCGTGGCGCTGTTCCTGATGGCGCTGATCCTGGTGACCCAGTTCAACAGCTTCTATTCGGCGTTCCTGATTCTCTCCGCCGTCGTCATGTCGACCATCGGCGTGTTCATCGGGCTCTTGATCACCGGCCAGCCGTTCGGCGTGGTGATGAGCGGCATCGGCGTGATCGCGCTGGCCGGCATCGTCGTCAACAACAACATCGTGCTGATCGACACCTTCGACCGGTTGAAAAAGGAATCCGCCTCGGTCCGCGACGCCATCCTCAAGACCGGCGCGCAGCGCCTGCGCCCGGTGCTGCTGACGACGGTGACGACGATCCTCGGCCTGATGCCGATGGTGCTCCGGGTCAACATTGATTTCGTCAACCGCACCGTCAACATCGGCGCACCGTCGACGCAGTGGTGGACCCAGCTCTCGACGGCCATCGTCTTCGGCCTCGCCTTCGCCACCGTGCTGACCCTGATCGTCACGCCCTCGGCGCTGATGCTGCGCGGCAACCTGGCGGCGTGGCGCGAACGCCGGCGCGAGAAGAAGGCGGCGGCGCCGGCAGCGTGAAGAGTTTTTAAACTTTGTCATCCCGGGCGTTAGGTGCCGCCCGGACGCGATACGCGTCCGGAAGTGGGCCTTATGATCCGGGACCTATTCCTGAGCTTGGTGCGATATTCCTGTGGGTCCCGGATCACTGGCTTTCCTGTCCTCGCTTGCGCTCGGAGGAAATCCGTGTCCGGGATGACGGCCATTTAAATATTGGCGATTGTGACCCTCACGCTCGCGGTTGACTGACTGCGTTCTCGCCGTCGTCGTCATCGTCGTCCTCGATCTCGACCTCTTCCTCGTCGTCCGGCGGCAAGCCGGCGGCGCCGCGCGCCTTGAGGCGCCGGTAGCGCCGGATCGAGACCGGGATCAGCCCGATATAGAGGAGCAGCACCGCGGCCAGCGTCCACCACGGCGCCGACACGATGAACGTCGCGGTGACGGCGATGGTGATCATCACCGGCAGGAACCAGGCGCGCGGGATGCGCGACGTCTTGAACGAGAACGTCGGGATCGTCGAGATCAGCAGCGCCCCCGACGCCAGCATCCAGATCGCCACCGTGCCCGGATTGCGGAAGAAATCGTCGCCGGCGATGAACGACAGGATCATCGGCAGCAGTACCACGCCGGCGCCGGCCGGTGCCGGGACGCCGGTGAAGAACTGCCCGGCCCAGTTGGGCTTGTCCGGATCCTCGAGCGCGACGTTGAAGCGCGCCAGGCGCAATCCGCAGCACATGGCGAATAGCATGCAGACGATCCAGCCCCAGCGGCCGGCATCCTGCATCGCCCACAGGTAAAGAATCAGCGCCGGGCAGACGCCGAAGCAGACGAAGTCGGAAAGCGAGTCCAGCTCGGCGCCGAACTTGCTGGCGCCCTTGAGCATGCGTGCGACGCGGCCGTCGAGTGCGTCCAGCACGGCGGCCACGGTGACCGCAATGCCGGCGAATTCCCACTGTTCCTGCAGCGCGAAGCGGACCGACGTCAGTCCCGCCGCCAGCCCCATCAACGTCAGGATGTTGGGGATCAGCTTGTTCAGGCTCATGACGCGGATGCCGCGTTTCTTCGGCGCCGTCTGCGTCGTCCCTTTCGGTGTTTCGTCCATCCCAGTGCCCTTTAGCGGACCGCGCCCGTGAGCGGGTCTCCCTTGCGCGTCAGATCGGCGATGACCGTTTCGCCGGCAATCGTGGTCTGGCCCTCGATCACCAGCGGTTGCACGCCGTCGGGCAGGTAGATATCGACCCGGGAACCGAAGCGGATCAGGCCGAACCGTTCGCCCGCCTTTAGCGGCGCGCCGGTCTCAACGTAGCACAGGATACGCCGCGCCACGAGGCCGGCAATTTGCACGAAGGCGATCTCGGTGCCGTCGTCCTTCTTGACCTTGAGGGACATGCGCTCGTTGAACTCGCTCGCCTTGTCCAGCGACGCGTTGAAAAAGCGGCCGGGCCGGTAGTGCTTGGCGCTGACCGTGCCGGTCACCGGCGAGCGGTTCACGTGCACGTTGAAGACGTTCATGAACACCGCGACCCGGGTCATGGGCTCGGACCCCATCTCCAGTTCCGGCGGCGGTGCGGCCTTGATCACCGACTGCACGACGCCGTCGGCGGGACAGATCACCAGGTTGTCGTCATCGGGCGTGATGCGGTCCGGATCGCGGAAGAAATACGCGCACCAGGCCGTCAGCACCATGCCGATGACGCCCAGCGGCTCCCAGAAGAGGTAGAGCGCGAGCGTCGCCGCCGCGAAGATCGCGATGAAGGGATATCCCGCCTTGTTGATCGGGACGAGAACGATTTTCAGCAAAACCCGGCTCCTCGGTTGACGTGTCGACGGCGTCCGGCGTCAGTTGACGCTCGGAATCTCGAAGACCTGACCCGGGTATATCAAATCCGGATCGATAATCCGACCCTTGTTGGCCTCGAAGATCTGCGTGTAGGCGAACCCGGACCCGTACAGGCGCCGGGCGATCCGCCACAGGGAATTGCCGGGCTGCACCAGAACGTAGGTTCCCTCGGCCATGGTTTTCAGGTCCTCGGCGCGCGAGAACGGATATTCGACGCGCGCGATCACCTTGCCGCCGTCGCCGACCTGGTCGGCGCGCAGCGTATAAAGCCCGGGCGGGATCAGTTGGTCCGGCCTCGCCACCCACTGCCCGTCGTCGCCGGCGATGACGCGGCTCAGCAGTTCGCCGTCCAGGTAAAGCTGGATCGTCGCGCCCTTGGGCGCGCCGCCCGAGACGATGACACGGCCCTTGGAATCGTAATCCAGGGTGTCGATGGTGAGCGGGAACTCGGTGCGGTCGACCGGGCCGGCCGGATTCTGCAGGACCTTGGTCGGCTTGTCGGCGCTCTTCGGGAACTTCAGCACCATCGCCTGGCGCTGTTTCGGTTCGCCGGTGCCGGTGTCGCGCTCCGGTACCGCGATGACCACATCCTCGGCGGCGGCGATCTCCTTGCCGTCGACGATCGCCTTGAGCGACAGTTTGCGCGAGCCGGGTTCGAGCGGATTCTCAGGGACGAATACCCACTCGCCGCGTTCGTCCGCCTTGACCTTGCCGATTACGGTGTCGCCGTCGAGGATGCGGACCTCGCTTTTCGGCGGCGCGGTGCCGGCGATGACGGTATCGCCCTCCGGATTGACGCGGATGACGTCGAAGGCGGGGGCGCGGGGGGCTTTTCCGGCGGCCCCGGCATCCGCTGCCGACGCCTCGGGCCGTGCCGCCTGTTCCGTGCTCCCGGTGCTCCCGGCGGCCGCCGGGGCTTTACCCTGTTCGGTTTTACCGGCGTCCTCGGCCTGGGCTGTGGGTTCCTCGGCGGTGATTTCCTCGCGCCACGCGAACTCGTTCAGCCCGATCGCGGCGGCGATGGCGGCGAGACCCAACAGGACAAGCAGGATCGGTGTTCTGGACATCGACATTTGATTGCCACATTTACGCGTGACGTGAAAGAAATAGATGCGTTGCGGCGGGTTTCAAGCATCTTGAGCTGACGTTATCTTGATTGGACGGTCGATGCGTTTCAGGCAAGCTTGCCGGTGTGAATGAACGACGGGTGAGGTGAACGATGGCGGACAAAACGAAACCGGGCGCCCCCCGAAAGGGCGCCTACGTCTGGGATCTGCCGACGCGGCTGTTTCACTGGGCGTTCCTGGGCGCAGTCGCGACGTCGCTCTGGACCGCCGAGTTCGGGCCGATGGATATCCATCTGATTTCCGGCCACGTGGTGCTGGCGCTGCTGATCTTCCGCATCGCCTGGGGGGTCATGGGCGGCCGTCACGCGCGCTTCGCCAGTTTCGTGGCAGGCCCGGCGCGGGTCATCGGCTACGTGAAGAAGCTGTTTTCCGGCGGCGCCGGTCCGCACCTGGGCCACAACCCGATGGGCGGCTGGTCGGTCGTGGCGATGCTGCTGGCGCTCGCGGTGCAGGCCGGGACCGGTCTGTTCGCCAACGACGACATCCTGACCGAGGGGCCACTGGCGGGCACGGTCACCAAGTCGACGAGCGATTTCCTGACCTACATCCATCACCTGTCGTCGAATGCCGTCTACGCGCTGATCGCGCTGCACCTGGCGGCGGTCGCGTTCTACTGGATCAAGGGCCACGGCATCGTCGGCGCCATGATCACCGGACGCTTGCGGGACATCGACGCGGACGGGGCGCCGCCGGAAAGCGAGGCCGAAGGGTCCCTGACCACGGCCATCACCATCGCCGCGGTCGCGGCGGGGATCGCGTATGCGGTGATGAATTACTGAGCGTGATCATTCATGCTTCGAGACGCCCCGGATCATGTCCGGGGCTCCTCAGCATGAGGCATTGAGTGTTAGCTGGGCTGAACTGAACCCCTCATCCTGAGGAGGCCGCAGGCCGTCTCGAAGGATGAGGGGAGGCTCAAAGGACTTACTTCTTCTCGCGGAAGCCGTCGTGGCAGGTCTTGCAGGCATTCTTGCCGAGCGCGCCGAGCGCTTCGCCGATGGCGCCCTTGTCACCCGACTTGGCGGCGTCGGCCAGCTTGTTCGAGTGATCGACGAACGCCATCGCCACCTTCTTGAACTCGTCGGGCTTGTCCCAGATGTCCATGGTCGCCTCTGTCTCGCCGTCCATCTTGCTGGAATCCTTGGGGAACGCCGACAACGCGGCCTGCGCGAGACCCGCCATGGCATCGGCGTGCGCGGAAATGTTCTTCATGTCGCCGGCCTCGCCCTTGAGGATCAGCGACATCGCGGTCATGTGACCGCCGACGGCCTTCATGACCGACTTGCGGTACTTGATGTCGGCTTCGCCGGCGAAGGCGGACCCGGCGCTGACGGCCAGCACACCCGCGGCAATCACCGGAAGGAAAATCTTTTTGAACTTCATCGTCTCTCACTCCTTGGGCAATCGGTATCTTGGCAATCAGTGTTCTCTCGACTGGCGGCGCTCGGCCGATTGCGCTAAGTATGGGGCCGCCATGAGCGGAGCAATATATCCGCTGATAGAGGATTCCACGTATCACACTATTGTGAGTGAGTGTAAGGGAGCAGGTTTCGCGCCATGCCCATGCCATCTTCCATCGCCGTGTTCTGCGGCTCCAAGCCGGGTAACGATCCCGTGCAGATGGAGACCGCCCGCGCGCTCGGCCGCGGCATGGCGGAGCGCGGCATCCGCCTTGTCTACGGCGGCGGGCGCGTCGGCCTGATGGGTGCGGTCGCCGACGCAGCGCAGGAAGCAGGCGGCAAGGTGACGGGCGTGATCCCGGAATTCCTGATGAAGCGGGAACTCGGCAACGACGGGATCGACGCCCTCGAGGTCACCGACAGCATGCACAGCCGCAAGCAGCGCATGTTCGAACTGGCCGACGCCTTTGTCACGCTGGCGGGCGGGCTCGGCACGCTCGACGAAACGGTCGAGGTCATCACCTGGAAACAGCTTCGCCTGCATTCGAAGCCGATTGTCGTGATCAGCGTCGACGGCCACTGGGATTTCCTCAAGGACGCGACGCGCAACTTCACCAAAGCCGGATTCGCCTACGCCAGCGATGCCGCCCTGTTCGACGTCGTGACCAGCGTCGCCGGCGCGTTCCGTGCGCTGGAGGGCACCATGCCGGGGACCGGCGGCGGTTCGGAGGACAAGCTGTGACGTGCCCGATCCCGACCATCGACCTGGCCCGGATGAGCGCGGCGGAGGCGGCGGCGGCCGTCGATGCGGCGTGCCGGGACGCGGGCTTTTTCTATGTCGCCGGGCACGGGGTAGACCCCGCGCTGGAGGACGGCATGTTCGAGGCGATGCGCGCGTTCTTCGGCGCCGCGAAGGATTTCAAGGAACGTTACCACATCCGCCACTCGCATCCGCACCAGCGCGGCTACGTGCCGCTTTACGAGGAGCACCTGGGCGACGACGCGTCCCCGGATTTCAAGGAAAGCTTCGATCTCGGCGTCGACCGGGCGCCGGACCATCCGGACGTGCAGGCCGGCAAACCCTTCGCCGCACCGAATGTGTGGCCGGACATGCCGGGCTTCCGCGACACGGTCGAGGCATACCATGCGGAGATGATCCGCCTCGGCGACGACCTCGTGCGCCTGACGGCGATCGGCCTCGGCCTCGATCCGGGCTATTTCGATTATGCCATGCGGGACCCGGTCGCGAACCTGCGTTTGCTTCACTATCCGCCGCGGGCGCGGCCAGCGGACCTCGTCGGCTGCGGGTCGCACACCGACTACGGCTTCCTGACGATCCTCGCGCAGGACCACGTCGGCGGTCTGGAAATCGAAGGCGACGGCGGCGGCTGGATTTACGTGCCGCCTGTGGAAGGCGCCTTCGTCGTCAACCTGGGCGACCTGCTGACGCGCTGGACCGCCGGGGCCTACCGCGCGCGGCGGCACCGGGTCGCGGGGACGCAGGACCGGGACCGCTATTCGATCCCGTTCTTCCTCGACCCCAACGTCGACGCCATGGTCGAAACCGTACCGACGTGCCGGCACTTGGCCGGCGCGGACGCGCCGCCGGTATCGGCCGGGGTGTTCCTGCAGAGCCGTTTCGATGATACCTTTTCCTACCGCGACAAGGCGGGCGAAGCGCTTGCCAGCCAAGGGCCCGGCCCGTATGTTGCGCCGCAATAAGCGCGCGCTCAGGAGGTAGAGACCATGTCGAAGATCGAGGTCAAAAATCCGGTCGTCGAGCTCGACGGCGACGAAATGACGCGGATCATCTGGGAGTTCATCAAGGACAAGCTGATCCTCCCTTACCTGCACATCGACCTGAAGTACTACGACCTCTCGGTCCAGAAGCGCGACGAAACCGAAGACCAGATCACCGTCGACGCCGCCAACGCGATCAAGGAATTCGGCGTCGGCGTCAAGTGCGCGACCATCACGCCCGACGAGGGCAGGGTCGAGGAATTCGGCCTCAAGAAAATGTGGCGCTCGCCCAACGGCACCATCCGCAACATCCTCGGCGGCACCGTGTTCCGCCAGCCCATCATCTGCAAGAACGTGCCGCGTCTGGTGCCGGGCTGGACCAAGCCGATCGTCATCGGCCGTCATGCCTTCGGCGACCAGTACCGGGCTACCGACTTCCTGTTCCCGGGCAAGGGCAAGCTGATCATGCGCTTCGAGCCGGAAGACGGCTCGGACGCCATCGAACGCGAGGTGTTCGACGCGCCGTCGTCGGGCGTCGCCATGGGCATGTATAACCTGGACGAGTCGATCCGCGGCTTCGCGCGGGCCTGCATGAACTATGCGCTGGGGCTGAACTGGCCGCTCTATCTCTCGACCAAGAACACGATCCTCAAGGCCTACGACGGGCGCTTCAAGGACCTGTTCGAGGAGGTCTACGAGAGCGAGTTCAAGGACGCGTTCAAAAAGGCCGGGATTTCCTACGAGCACCGCCTGATCGACGACATGGTGGCCTGCGCGCTCAAGTGGGAGGGCGGTTTCGTCTGGGCCTGCAAGAACTACGACGGCGACGTGCAGTCCGACACCGTGGCGCAGGGCTTCGGCTCGCTGGGCCTGATGACGTCGGTGCTGCTGACGCCGGACGGCAAGACGGTCGAGGCCGAGGCCGCGCACGGCACCGTCACGCGGCACTACCGTCAGCACCAGCAGGGCAAGGAAACCTCGACCAACCCGATCGCCTCGATCTTCGCCTGGACCCGCGCGCTCAGCTACCGCGGCAAGTTCGACGACACCCCTGAGGTGACGCAATTCGCGGAAACGCTCGAGAAGGTTTGCATCGACAGCGTCGAGCGTGGCGCCATGACCAAGGACCTGGCGCTCCTCGTCGGCCCCGATCAGGGCTGGATGACGACGCAGCAGTTCCTCGCCAAGCTTGACGACAACCTCAAGGCCGAGATGGACAAGGGCTGAGGCTTTCGTCCGTTCTCTATCGACCCGTCATTCCCGCGCAGGCGGGAATCCAAGTGTTTCGGTGTTTGTTTGGATCCCCGCCTGCGCGAGGATGACGGATAGGTGAGCTTGGACTGTGTCGGAACATCCGCCAATATGCCCCCACAAAAACGCATCACTTGGGGAGCATATCAATGACAGGCAGACTGGAAGGTAAAGTCGCGATCATCACGGGGGCGGGATGCGTCGGGCCGGGCTGGGGTAACGGGCGCGCGGAATGCGCCCGCTTCGCCGAGGAGGGCGCGAAGATCTTCGCTGTCGATCTGACCGCTGACCCAATGCAGGAAACGCTGGAGAAGATCGCGGCCGTCGGCGGCGAGGTCGAAACGCACCTTTGCGACGTCACCGACAAGGCGCAGGTGGATGCCATGGTCGCCGCCTGCATCGACCGCTTCGGGCGCGTCGACATCCTGATCAACAACGTCGGTGGCTCGGCGCGCGGCGGCCCGGTCGAGATGGACGAGGAAACGTGGGACGGGCAGATGGATTACAACCTCAAATCCGTCTACCTGTGCTGCAAGGCGGTGCTGCCATCGATGGAGGAACAGGGTTCGGGCGTGATCATCAACACGTCGTCGTCGGCGGGGCTGCGCTGGACCGGCGTGCCGCAGACGGCCTACGCGGCGGCCAAGGCCGGGATCATTCAGTTCTCGAAGGTGCTCGCCGTGCAATACGCGCCCAAGGGCATCCGCGTCTGCACCGTGGTGCCGGGGCAGATGCACACGCCGATGGTCGCGGCGCGGCTGGCGGGGCAGCACGCCGATGGCGACGTCGAGGGGTTGTTGAAAAAGCGCCAGGCACGCATTCCGCTCGGCTTCATGGGCGACGGGCGTGACATCGCCAACGCGGCGCTGTTTCTCTGTTCCGACGAGGCGCGCTTCATCACCGGCACCGAGATCGTCGTCGACGGCGGCATGACGGCGAGGTGCGACTAGGGCCTCTCGCAGACCTTGCCAAATCCCGGTCCGGGTAAGATTATGCGGCAAAATTTCGAACAAGAGGATCCCAGGGACATGTCCGACAACGCAGATATCATCTACACCCAGGTCGACGAGGCGCCGGAACTGGCGAGCGGGTCGTTCCTGCCCATCATCCGCACATTCACCAAGGCGGCCGGGATTTCCGTCGGCACCAAGGACATCTCGCTCGCCGGCCGCATCCTGGCGCAGTTCCCGGACCTGCTGTCCGACAACCAGCGGATCGCCGACGATCTCGCGGAACTGGGTGAACTGGTGAAGACGCCGGGCGCCAACGTCATCAAGCTGCCAAACATCTCGGCCTCGCAACCGCAGCTCAACGCCGCGATCAAGGAATTGCAGGCACAGGGCTACGCCGTGCCGGATTACCCGGACGACCCCAAGACCGATCCCGAGATCGCTATCCGCGCCAAGTACGACGCGGTCAAGGGCTCGGCCGTCAACCCGGTGCTGCGCGAGGGTAATTCCGACCGCCGCGCGCCCAAGGCGGTCAAGGAATACGCCAAGAAGAACCCGCACTCGATGGGCGAGTGGGAAAAGGACTCCAAGACCCACGTGTCGTCCATGTCGGGGGGCGATTTCTTCTCCAACGAAAAGTCGAAGACGCTGGCCGCCGCCAACGCCGGCGCGGGCCGGATCGAATACGTCGCCAAGGACGGCTCGGTGACGGTCCTCAAGGCGCCGGTGGCGCTCGAGGACGGCATGGTCATCGACAGCACCTTCATGAGCGTCAAGGCGCTCAGGAAGTTCCTCGCCGACGAGGTTGAAGACGCCAGGAAACGGGGCGTGCTGTTCTCGCTGCACATGAAGGCGACGATGATGAAGGTCTCGGACCCGATCATCTTCGGTTACGCGGTCGAGGAGTTCTTCAAGCCGGTGTTCGAAAAGCACGCGGCTACCTTCAAGGAACTCGGCGTCGATACGGGCTACGGCTTCGGCGACGTGATTTCGAAAATCCAGAGCCTCGACGACGCCAGGCGCAAGGAAATCGAGGCCGATATCGAAGCCTGCATGACCGAGCGCCCGGACATGTACATGGTGAATTCCGACAAAGGAATTTCTAATCTGCACGTACCGTCCGACGTGATCATCGACGCGTCCATGCCGGCGCTGATCCGTGCCGGCGGCAAGGGCTGGGGCCCGGACAATCAGCAGCACGACACCAAGTGCGTGATCCCGGACAACAGCTATGCGCCGGTCTATGACGAGACCATCAAGTTCTGCAAGGAACACGGCGCCTTCGATCCGTCGGAAATGGGCACGATTCCCAACGTCGGCCTGATGGCGCAGAAGGCCGAGGAATACGGCTCGCATCCGCAGACGTTCCAGGCCCCCGGCGACGGCACGATCCGCATCGTCGACGCGGCGGGCACAACGCTGCTGGAGCACACGGTCGAGGCGGGCGATATCTGGCGCATGTGCATGACCAAGGACGCACCGATCCGCAACTGGGTCGAGCTCGCAGTGACACGTGCGCGGCTCTCGAATACCCCGGTGGTGTTCTGGTTGAATTCGAAGCGCGCCCACGACGCCGAACTGATCAAAAAGGTCGAGGCGTATCTGCCGGAGCACGACACCTCCGGTCTCGACATCCAGATCATGTCGCCGGCCGACGCGACGCGCTTCTCGCTGGAACGCATGAAGAAGGGCCAGGACACGATCTCGGTCACCGGCAACGTGCTCCGCGACTACCTGACCGACCTGTTCCCGATCCTCGAAGTCGGCACAAGCGCCAAGATGCTGTCCATCGTACCGCTGATGAACGGCGGCGGCCTGTTCGAGACCGGCGCCGGCGGTTCGGCGCCCAAGCACGTGCAGCAGTTCGTCGAGGAAGGGCATCTCAGGTGGGACAGCCTGGGCGAGTTCTGCGCGCTTGCGGCGTCGCTGGAGCATCTGGCCAACGCCAACGGCAACAGGAAAGCGCAGGTGCTGGCCGACGCGCTGGATACCGCGACCGGCAAGCTGCTGGACGAGAACAAGTCGCCGGGCCGCAAGGTCGGCCAGCTCGACAACCGGGGCAGCCATTTCTACATCGCGCTCTACTGGGCCGAAGCGCTGGCGGCGCAGTCGGACGACGCGGACCTCAAGGCGCACTTCGAGCCGCTCGCCAAGAGCCTGCGCGACAACGAGGACAAGATCGTCGCCGAGATCGCCGGCAGCGAGGGCAAGCCCGTCGACCTCGGCGGCTACTACCGCCCGGACCCCGACAAGCGCGTCACTGCCATGCGGCCCTCGGCGACGCTGAACGGGCTGATCGGGTAAGCCGAGCAGAATAAATATACGTCATCCCGGACGTTAGGCGAGCCGATGCCGATCCGGCATCGGTTGCGAGCCTTGCGATCTGGGACCCATGTCAGAAATGAACGAACCGCCCAAAGGCTTGGAGGGGCGCCGGAATGGGTCCCGGCTCTCTCACCGGCACGTAGCCGGTGTTCGGCCGGGATGACGAAAATATCAGCGTTATTTTCTAAACCCTCGGCCCTTGCCGATGGCGGTGTCGCCGAATTTGGCGCGGACGGCGTCGATCGCGCTCGCCACCTTGACCCGCTTGCCGCGGTCGGGGTCGGCGAGGTCGGGCTGGTCGGCCTGCTCGCCCGGCAACAGCCGTTCGGCGCCGACGCCGATCAGGCGGAACATCTTGTTGCCGTCGGCCTCGTTCATCAGCAGCGCCTCGGCGGCGTTGTAGATCTCGTCGGCGAGCCGGGTCGGGCCCGAGAGCTTGCGTGAGCGTGTCACCAGCTTGAAGTCCGCGGTCTTGAGTTTGAGCTGCACGCCGTCGCAGGCGTAACCGGCGCGGCCGAGCCGGCGTGCGACTTTCTCGGCGAGTCCCCAGAGCGTGACCTTCAGCGCGTCCGGATCGGCGACGTCGTCCTCGAACGTGGTTTCGGCGGAGATCGACTTGGTGACGCTTTCCGGGTCGACGGCGCGTACGTCCTTCGCTTCCGAAAACCGCTTCAGCCGCGTGCCGATGGCGCCGTAGCGGGCGACCAGTTCCGCCTCCTCGTACTTGCCGAGGTCGCCGATTTTCGTGATGCCGTCGTATTCGAGCTTCTTTTGCAGTGCGCGGCCGACGCCCCAGAGGATGCCGACCGGCTTTCCGGCGAGGAATTCGACGGCCTCTTCCCGGCCGATGGCGGCGAAGCCGCGCGGCTTGTCCAGGTCGGAGGCGAGCTTGGCCAGGAATTTGTTGAAGCTGAGGCCGATGGAGACGTTGATGCCGACCTCGTCTTCGATCCGTTTCGCCAGTTTCACCAGCGTTTCCGCCGGCGAGCCGTGGTGCAGGCGCCGCGTGCCGGAAAGATCGAGGAACGCTTCGTCGATGGAAAGCGGCTCGACCATCGGCGTCACGCTCTGCATCAGGTCGCGCACCTGGTGGCCGACGCGGCGGTATTTCTCCATGTCCGGGCGGATCACGACGGCGTCGGGACAGGCCTTCAGCGCCTTGAACATCGGCATTGCCGAGCGGATGCCGTAGATGCGCGCGATATAGCAGCATGCCGAGACGACGCCGCGCCGCCCGCCGCCGACGATCACCGGTTTGCCGCGGATCGCCGGGTTGTCGCGCTTTTCCACCGAGGCGTAGAAGGCGTCGCAGTCGAGGTGCGCGATCTCCAGGTCGAGCAGTTCCGGATGCGCGAAGAATCGGGTGCCGCCGCAGCGCGAGCAGGCGCCGTCGGGGGCGTTTTCGAAGACGCGCGCGCAATCGCGGCATACGGCGCTCATCAACGGCGACCTATAGGTGCAGGGCCGGACGCATTATAATTGCTGCAGATTCCGCTCATGGATACTATGATATCAAATAGTTACGCGGGGTGCGCACGGAAGTTTATGTCGGATATCGCAACACTGGTCGAGGAAGAACCGGACGAGCTTCGTCAGGCGAACCTGCAGTTACGTCAAATGGAGCAGACGGTGTTCGCGCTCCGGGAAGAACTGGAGCGGTTGCAGGTCGAGAAGGAGCAGGCGGTCCAGGAGGCCGTTTCCAACAACGTCGACGAGATCAAGCAACTGAAGGAGACGATCCAGGCGCTGCGGGACGAACTTGAAGATCACAGGGTCGCCGCCGAAGCGCGGGTGCAGGAATCGATCGCCGCGTCGGCGAGCGAGATCAAGCAGTTGAAGGAAACGTCGCAGGCGCTCCGCGACGAGATGGAAAAGCTGCAGGTGGAAAAGGCCGACGCGGTCCAGGAAGCGACCCGGGCCGGTCAGGACGAGATCCGCCAGTTGAAGGAAACCGTGGCGTCGCTTCGCGATGAACTTGAAACGATGCGCTTCGACGGCATCGAGAAATTGCAGGAACAGGAGCGTATTTCGCGAGACGAACTGGGGCAGTTGCAACAGACGATCGTCGAATTGCGCAACGAATTGGAGAGTTTGAAGGGTGGCAAGTAATATCCGGGTCAAGGCAGGGGCACGGCGCGCGAACGGGCGCGGCCGCGCCGCGTCGCGTACGGACAATGCGGCGAACGAGGCCGCGCCATCCAAGCCGGAAGCCGGGGAAACCAAGACCGAGCCGGCCGCGAACCGGCCGCCCGAGAAATCGGGACGCCAGCCGCCGTCGGCGCGCGCCAACAAGCGCCCGACTAAGGACGACGGCGGCGCCGACGATGCGCAGAACGGCGAACGCCTGAACCGCATGGACAAGCTGCGCCAGGCCGACCGCAAGCTGAAGCAGGCGGAGATGCTACTCAACGTGTCCAGGCGCGTGGCGGCGATCGAAAGCCTGGACGAAGTGCTGGAAACCATGGTCGAGATGACGACCTGGGAACTGCAGGCCGAACGCGGCACGCTGTTCCTCAACGATCCGGTCACGGACGAGCTTTACTCCCGTTTCGCGCAGGGCAACTTCCAGCGCGAAATCCGCATCATGAACAATACCGGTATCGCCGGCGCGGTGTTCCAGTCGGGCGAGGGGCTGATCATCCTCGACGCCTATTCCGACGACCGCTTCAACCGCACCGTCGACGAGCAGACCGGCTTCACCACCAAGTCGATCCTGTGCGCGCCGGTGCGCACCGTCAAAGGCGAACTGATCGGCGTCATCCAGGTGCTCAACAAGAAGAAGGGCGAATTTACCGACGACGATCTCGCGCTTCTCGAGGCGATGACGACGCAGGCTTCCGTGGCGCTGCAGTCGACGCAGTTTGTCGAGAAGATGAAGAAGTCGCGCGAGCAGGAGCTGGAGTTCCTCGACATCGTCACCGACGTGACGTCGGACCTGGAACTGGGTTCGCTGCTGGCCAAGGTCATGACCGAGGCGACGCGGATGCTGAGCGCCGACCGCGGCACGCTGTTCATCAACGACGAGAAGACGAACGAACTGTTCTCGCGCGTCGCCATGGGCGAGAGCATCGGCGAGATCCGGTTGCCCAACACGGCGGGCATCGCCGGCGCCGTATTCTCGTCCGGCAAGTCGGTGAACATTCCGTACGCCTACGCCGATCTTCGCTTCAACCCGAGCTTCGACAAGCAGACCGGGTATTTCACGCGCTCGATGCTGGCGATCCCGGTCACCAACAAGGACGGCAAGGTGATCGGCGTCACGCAGGTGCTGAACAAGCGCGGCGGCCCGTTCACCGACGAGGACGAGGCACGCCTCAAGGCGTTCACCTCGCAGATCGCCATCGCGCTCGAGAACGCCAAGCTCTTCGAAGACGTTCAGAACATGAAGAACTACAACGAGAGCATGCTGGAATCGATGACCAACGCCGTCGTCACGCTCGACGAGGACGGCAAGATCGTGACCTGCAACGCGGCGGGCCTGCGCATCCTGCGGATCAAGGCGAACGACATCATCGACAAAAAGGCCGAGGACGTCTTCATCGACGAAAACGCCTGGCTGATGGAACAGGCCGCCGAGGTCGACGAGACCGGCGAAGGCGACATCAAGATGGACGCCGAAATCATCGTCGGTGACGGCGAGGTCGTGAAACGCGAGAAGATCAACTGCAACGTCACCTGCCTGCCGCTGCTGAGCCCCGAGGACAAGAAGCTCGGCGTGATGTTCATGATCGAGGACATTTCCTCCGAAAAACGGATGAAGTCGACGATGTCGCGCTACATGGACCCGGGCCTCGCCGACCAGCTCATGGCCGGCGGCGACGACGCGCTCGGCGGCAAGGCGCTCGACGCCACGGTGCTTTTCTCGGACGTACGGTCGTTCACGACGATCACCGAAAGCCTGGGCCCGCAGGGCACCGTGCAGATGCTCAACGAGTATTTCACGATTATGGTCGAATGCATCTCGCGCGAGGGCGGCATGCTCGACAAGTTCATCGGCGATGCGATCATGGCCGGCTTCGGCGTGCCGCTGCCGCACGACGACGACGAAGACCGGGCCGTCCGCGCCGGCATCGCGATGATCAGCGAGCTCTGGGAATGGAACAAGGAGCGCGAGGCCAAGGGCGAGATGCCGATCGACATGGGCCTCGGTCTCAACACCGACAACGTGGTGACCGGTAACATCGGCTCGCCGAAGCGGATGGACTACACCATGATCGGCGACGGCGTGAACCTCGCGGCGCGCCTGGAATCGGCCTGCAAACAGTATGCGGCGCGCATCCTGATCAGCGACCTGACCTACAAGAAACTGAAGGGGACCTACCGCATCCGCGACATCGACCGGGTTATCGTCAAGGGCAAGACCAAACCGGTCGAGATCTACGAGGTGCTGGATTACCACTCGGAGGAGACGTTCCCGAACCTCATGGAAGTGGTGAACAACTTCAAGGGCGCGCGCGTCCATTACAACAAGGGCGACTGGGACAAGGCGATGGGACTGTTCCGGGAATGCCTGAAAGCCAATCCCAGCGACAAGCTGGCGCAAATCTATATCGATCGCTGCGAGGCGCTGAAGGCCGAACCGCCGAAAGACTGGGACGGTGTCTTCATCATGACGTCGAAATAATCCCAGTTTGAAATAATTCCAAAAATACACTTTTAAGTCGCGCGTAGATGTGAAATCTTTTCGCGGAATAAATCCCGGAGAGGTTGAAAATGAATGCGCAGATGCGAACGCGAAACATCATGATTGCCAAAAGGCGAACGACGATCCGCCTGGAAGCGGCCGTGTGGCACGCGTTGGACGAAATCTGTGAAAACGAGAAGATATCGCGCCACGACCTCTGCACGCGCATCGACGGCGCCAGAGGCTCGGCGAACCGGGCCCAGGCGGTCCGGGCGACTGTGGTCAACTATTTCCGGCTTACGGCGCAAACCCCGAAAGCGTCCATGGATGTCATCGC
Source organism: Rhodospirillales bacterium (assembly GCA_051117645.1). Taxonomy (GTDB): domain Bacteria; phylum Pseudomonadota; class Alphaproteobacteria; order Rhodospirillales; family Casp-alpha2; genus UBA4479. Next base: position 423,775 of record JBNPEI010000008.1, on the reverse strand, counting down.
CGAGGCGCTGAGGGGGCTGGATTCGCCCTGAACGACGTCGCGCTTCAAAACCAAGAAGCCTCTGTGCCTCTGTGGTCATCAAATCGGCCGTTATTCCCCCTCGTAGAACTCCGGCCAGCGCCGTTTGACGACGGGACTGGTCGCGGCGAGCGCGTGGCAGGTATCGAGCGTCGACGGCCGCTTGCCGTCGGCGGGCTCCTTCTCGCGTTCGCGCCGGGCCGGAATCACCGCCTGGAACGCGGTCACCGGCAGCGGTCCCAGCACCAGGTCCGAGATATGCGTGCAGCCCTTGGTGCCGCCGAGGCGGCCGATCACGTTCTTGCGCCAGCCGGGACCGATCCTGAGCCCCGCGAGCTGCGAATAGTCCGGCGCGATATTGCCGCACATGTTGAACGGCGCGGCCTCGGTGGACGCCTCTGCGGACTGTACGACAAGTTCCTCGTCGATGGTCAGGCGGACCCGCATCCGGTGGACCGGTTCGCCGGCGGCGACGCCGTCGCGGTCCCGGTTGTCGAAGGAATAGGACTTGGTGTCGGTGATGACGCCTTCGATGTCCCAGAGTCCGTCGTCGCGCTGGTAGGCGTCGCAGCGGATTTCGCGGGTGTGGATGTGGCGGCGCTTGGCGGCCTTCGATAACGGCATGGGGCAATCTCCAGATTCGTCTTTATCCCACATTTCGCGTTTGCGTCCGGGCAAAGCAAGGGCTATGTTTACCAAACAAACGTTTGTTTAATGGAGCCGAAAGCCCGCAACGATGGACGGACAAGCCCCCCTCGACAGCGCCGCGCCGCGTCCGCGCATCAACAATCGGCGCGTGCACGTGCTCGACGCGGCGGCCTACCGCTTCCGCCGCCAGGGCTTCGCGGCCACGACCATGCGCGACATTGCCGCCGACGCCGGCATGCTCGCGGGCTCGCTCTACTATCATTTCAAGTCGAAGACGGCGCTGCTGATCGCGGTGCACGAGGAAGGGGTCCGCCGCATCGCCGACGCCGTTGACGCGGCGGTCGACGGCGCCGACCCGGCGGACCCGTGGCAACGCCTCGAAAAGGGCCTGGCGGCGCATCTCGAAAGTCTGTTGGGCGGCGGCGATTACGCGCAGGTGGTGATCCGCGACCTGCCCGCCGACCAGCCTGAGTTGAGGGCGACGCTGATCCGGCTCCGCGACGATTACGAGGCGCGGTTCCGCGATCTCGTCGACGCCCTGCCATTGGCGACAAAGGACGACGCCGGCTGGGTGCGCCTGATGCTGCTGGGCGCGGCCAACTGGTCGAAGACCTGGTACCGCCCGGACGGCGCCGACCCGGGCGAGATCGCCGGCCATTTCGTCCGCATCATACGTAACGGAGAAAACGTGGGATATCCGACATGAACACGACACACGAAGTCCAGGACCTCGGCATCCCGGCGGCGGTCGCGAACCTCGCCCGTCCGCCCAAGGTGATGGTGACCAAGATCGGCCTGGACGGCCACGACCGGGGCTCGCGCCTGGTCGCTGCATTCCTCCGCGACGCGGGGATGGAGGTGATCTACACCGGTCCCTGGCAGCAGGTCGAAACGGTGGTCAACCAGGCGGCGCAGGAGGACGTGGACTGCATCGGCGTCAGTTCGCTGGCGACCGACCATCTTCTGGTGCCGAAACTGATGAAGGCGCTCAAGGCGGCCGGCCTCGACGACGTGATCGTCATCGTCGGCGGCATCGTCCCGGACGCGGACGAGAAGATGCTGATGAAAGAGGGGGTGGCGCGAGTGTTTCATCCGGGCTGCTCGCAGGCCGACATCGTCGGCGGAATCGCCGGCCTGATCGTCGAGCGCCGCCGGAATTTGGGAGAATAAGCATGGCCGAGAATGGCAAGAATACGAAGATGGGGCAGGACTTCGAAGCGGCGCGCGACACCTGGCGCGACGCCTACGAGAGCCAGCTCCCCAACGAGAAGCCGCGCCTGAACCGTTCCGGGATCGAGGTCAAGCCGCTCTACACGCCGGAGGACTGGTCGCCCGACGACTACATGCCGGACCTGGGCTTTCCGGGAGACGCGCCGTTCACGCGCGGCATCTATCCGACCATGCACCGCGGCCGGTCGTGGACGCAGCGCCAGTTGATCGGCCTCGCCACGCCCGAAGACTACAACGCCCGCATGCGGCGCATCGTCGACAGTGGCGCCACCGCGCTCAGCATGATTCCGTGCAACTCGGTCTACCGCGGATACGACATCGACGAGGTCGATATCGAGATCCTCGGCACCTGCGGCACCACCATCAACACCATCGAGGACATGGAGACGTGTCTGGACGGCGTGCCGATCGGCGATATGTCGGTGGCGCTGAACGACCCGTCGCCGTTCACGCTGCTGGCGTTCCTGCTCGGCGTCGCCAAGCGCCGCGACATTCCGTGGGAGCGGATTTCCGGCACCTCGAACCAGAGCGACTACATCTCGCACTACGTCGCCAACCACATGTTCTTCCGCCTGGCACTTCCCGGTGCGCGCCGCGTGTTCGTCGATCACGTGCAGTTCGCGAACGAGCGTCTGCCGCGCTGGAACCCGGTTTCGGTGGTCGGCCAGCACATGCAGCAATCGGGCGCGACACCGGCGGAGGCGATGGCGTTCACGCTGGCGTCGGCGATCCAGTACGCCGAGGACTGCCAGGCGCGCGGCCTCGACGTCGACAAATTCCTGCCGCGCTTCACGTTCTTCTTCGATATCTCCATCAGCTTCTTCGAGGAGATCGCCAAGTTCCGCGCCGGGCGGCGCATCTGGGCGCGGCTGGCCAAGGAACGGTTGGGCGCCGAGGATCCGCGCGCGTGGCGCTTCAAGTTCCATGCGCAGACGTCGGGTGTCGACCTGACGCGCCAGCAGCCGCTCAACAACATCGCCCGCACCACGGCGCAGGCCATCGCCGGTATCCTCGGCGGATTGCAGTCGATGCACACCGACGCCTACGACGAGGTGCTGTCGACACCGACCGAGGCGGCGGCCAAGATCGCCATCCAGACGCAGAACATCCTGAGGGAAGAAGCGGGCCTGACCGACGTCATCGATCCGCTCGGCGGATCCTATTACGTCGAGGCGCTGACCGATCAGATGGAAGAGAAGATCCTCGCCGCGTTCGACGAGATCGACGCCGCCGGCGGCATGTTTGACGCCGTCGCCAAGGGCCTCGTGCAGGAGAAGATCGGCGAGTCGGCGATGGACTTCCAGCGCCGCGTCGAAACCGGCGAACGGACCATCGTCGGCGTCAATGCCTATCAGGACGACGAGGATGTGCCGGTGATGCCGCTCGAACGTCCGTCACAGCAAGCCATGGAAGGGCAGCTCAGGAAACTCCAGACGTTCAAGGCCGAGCGCGACAACGCCGCGGTCCAAAAGGCGCTCGACGCCATGGCGCGGGCCTGCAATGAGGAAGGCGACAACGTCTTCGGGCGGCTCGTCGAAGCCGCCGAGGCCGGCGCCACGCACGGCGAGATGTGCGCCTGCCTGCGCCGCGAACTCGGCTTCGGCCAGCCCCTGATCGCGGCCTGACGCACATGGACGCAACCATGAACAAGCGCGCCTGGGTCGAGAAGATGATCGCGCGCGACAACTGCGCCCGCGCCATGGGGGTCGAGGTGCTGGACGCCGCGCCGGGGCTGCTCGATCTGCGCATGACGGTCCGCGCCGAACACCTGAACTTCCTGAACTGGGGCCACGGCGGCGTGACGTTCGCGTTCGCCGATACCGCGTTCGGCATGTCGTCGAATACCTACGACAAGGTCTCGGTCGGCATCGACGCGCACATCGTCTATCTGTCGGGTATCAAGGAAGGCGACGTGATCGAGGCGCGCTCGCGTGAGGTCTCGAGGACGCGCAGGAAGGCGGTCTACCGCGTCGATGTGGTGCGGCCCGCCGACGATACCGACATCGCGGCGTTCACCGGTACCGTGTTCGTCACCGAGCAGGATCTGGCCGATCTCGGGCTGTGATCGCTTAATCCTTCGAGACGCGCCCCAAAAGTAAAACGGGCCGCTGCTCAGGGTGAGGTGCGAAACAGTATCTTCATGCTGAGGAGGTCGCGAAGCGGCCGTCTCGAAAGATGCGGATGGGAACCTCAACCCGCCTGCTTGCGCCGGCGTTCCCGGTAGATCGTGTAAAGCCCGCTGCCGACGACCACCGACGCGCCGACGACCGTCCAGACGTCCGGCAGGTTGTCGAAGAAGATGTAGCCGATGACGGTCGCGAATACGAGGAGCGTGTAGTTGAACGGCTGCAGCGTCGACGCGGGCGCCGCCTCCAGCGCTTTGATCAGCAGAAAATGTCCGGCCGCCGCCGTGAACGACAGGCAAATCAGCCAGAACCAGTCCATGAGCGGCACGGGAATCCAGTAGAACGGGCCGATGACCGTCATGGCGACGGCGCCGACCACGGCCATGTAGACGGTCGACGTCTCGCCGTCGTCGTACTTGGCTACCAGCCGCGTCATCACGTTGTAGCCGGCGAACATCAGCGCCGTGACCAGCGCCAGCAGTACGCCGGGTTTGAGGTCTATGATGCCCGGGCGGATGATGATCAGCACACCGACGAAGCCCGCGAACACGGCGGACCAGCGGCGGATGCCGACCGGCTCGCCCAGGAACAGCGCGGCGATCGCCGTCACCATCAGCGGGAACGTCGCCAGCAGCGCGTGCATCTCGGCCAGCGACAGATAGCGAATCGAGATAATGAACATCGCGATCTCGGCGACGATCAGCAATGAGCGTGCGATCTGCAGCCACGGCGCGTTGCTTTTCAGGCAGAATTTCAGCGGCCGCTTGCGCATCGAGAAGGCAAGGGCGAACGCGGCATAGAACACGAACCGCACCCACAGGATCTGCGGTGCCGAATAGGTCTCGGCGAGCGTCTTGGTGATCGCGTCCTGGGTCGCGAATATGAACATCGCCGAGACCACGAGCGTGATCCCGAGCGTCGCGTTGTCCTGGCGCGGTTGCGTATTCATCCGCGCCGATTAAGCCAAATGGGAGTGAATGGAAAGGCGTAATGCCGCATGACTGTTATGCAGGGCGCGACGAATTTCACGCATCTCATCCTTCGAGACGGCCTGTCGGCCTCCTCAGGATGAGGGGGTTGGAGAAGTGAAAATACCGACCTCATCCTGAGGAGCGGCCCATATTACTTTTTGGGGCGCGTCTCCAAGGATGTGGCGGATAACCGAATGAGTGAGGCGCGCTCCTACGCCCCGTAGCGGTCGCCGAACACGAACGCCTCGGTTTCGCGGATGCTCTCCTCGAGCGATTCCTTGACCGAATTGAACAGGTCGCGCACCGACACGACGGCGATGCATTTCGAGCCCTCGACGACCGGCAGGTGCCGGTAATTGCGGGTCTGCATCAGTTCCAGCGCGTCGAACGGGCTGTCGTCCGGATCGAGGGTGTCCGGGTTGGCGGTCAAGATCTCGGCAATCCTTGTCGTTGCCGGGTCCTTGCCCTCGGCCGTGCCGCGAAACACGATATCGCGTTCGGTGACGATGCCGGTCAGGTTGCCGTCCGCGTCGACGACGATGACTGCCGCGATCCGCCGGTCGCGCATGATTTTCGACGCGTCCAGGACCGTGTTTTCCGCGGTGACGCTTGCGACGTCGACCGGCTGAACGATATCGGGAACGATTTTTCGCGCCATATTTGGTCCTCCCATCATCAGGCGGCCGCAAATGGCTCTACCGTGTACACGCCTTGCGGCCACAGGGATCAGTCTACGTTAACCGTTTGCGCAGTTGAAGAGCAAATCCGACGGCTGTATCGCGGCGGAAATAGCGCTTTTTAATCAGTATCTTCGCTCCCTCCGCCGGCATCGTCACGGGGCGGCGTCACGCGGATACGGGTGATCTGGTTGCTCTGCCGGCCGACGATATCGAAGCGGAAATCGTGGAACATGAAACTCTGCCCGACTTCCGGGATGCGGCGGCTTTCGTGCAGCACCAGGCCGGCGATGGTCGAGGCCTCCTCGTCCGGCAGGTCCCATTCGTATTCGCGGTTGAGATCGCGCAACGTCACGGTGCCGTCGATCAGGTAGCTGCCGTCGGTCTGGGCGCTGACGCCCGTGACCTCGACGTCGTGTTCGTCATCGATGTCGCCGACGATTTCCTCGATGATGTCTTCCAGCGTGACCACGCCCATGTTGGAGCCGTATTCGTCGATGACCAGCGCGAAGTGCTCGCGGCGGTGACGGAACGCCTGCAACTGGTCGAGCAGCAGCGTTTGTTCAGGGATGAACCACGGCGCCGTCGTGATCCCCATAATGTCGACCTTGGCGGCGTCGCCGCCAAGGCGCATCAACTCGCGCAGGAGCGCCTTGGCGTGCAGCACGCCGACGATGTTCTCCGGATCCTTCTTCCACAGCGGGATGCGCGTGTAGGGGCTTTCCAGCACCTGGCGCACGATTTCCTCCGGGGGCAGGTCGACGTCGATGGCGACCACGTTGCGCCGGTGCGTCATGATTTCCTCGACCTGGACCTCGGTCAGTTCGAGCACCGAGCGCAGCATGTCGCGTTCCTGCTTGACCGTCGGCTCGTCGCCATCGTGCAGTTCGATGGCGCCGCGCAGTTCCTCCTCCGCCGCTTCCCGGTCTCCCTCCGATGTCGGGCCGGCGCCGAGCAGCAGCAGCAACTGCCGGACGATGGCATTGATGGCCAGCGTGACCGGCGCGAAGACGACGATCACCGGCTTCATCAGCGGCGCCACGAACAGCGCCATGCGGTTGGCGTTCCGGATCGCGTAGGTCTTGGGCAGTATCTCGGCGAAGATCAGCACCAGCAGCGTCATACCCAGGGTCGCGTATGCCACGCCGTTGTCGCCGAACAGTTTGATCAGCAGGCTGGTCGCCAGCGCCGACGCCAGGATGTTGACCAGGTTGTTGCCGAGCAGGATGGCGCCGATCAGGCGTTCCTTGTCCTCGTGCAGGTCGTTGACGATCACGGCACGCTTGTCGCCGTTCTGCTCCATCTGGTGCATCACGTGCTTCGAGGCCGCCGTCAGCGCCGTCTCCGAGCCGGAAAAGAACCCGGACAGGATCAGGAGTACAAGGATTGCGAGGCCGATTTCCAACATTTCTTTATCCCTCTGAATGCCGCCGTCGCACCGGTCGTGCGCTCACCGTACTGTAACCCAGTATTGTCATGAGTTCATGGCGGCTGAAAAGCGATCATTACCGTATATTTCCCAGTCAGGTATGACCAGCCGCCACGTCATGGCCTTTGTGCCGACGCTTTTTCGCCATATTGCGATGTTTGAGTCTCCGACCGTGTCGTCCGCATTCGAACGACTCATAGGAGGAGTTAATGTTTTTTAGCCAAAGTGTACTGAAACGTATTGCCATTTGTGTGATTGCGGCGTTCACGCTCGCCATCACGCCGGCCATCCCCGTCGCCGCCGGCATGATCAGCAACGAGCAGGTCGCCGAACAGCGCTCGGCCGCCGATGCCCGGCTGACCGTGCAGGACTTCATGGCCCGGGATGACGTCCGCCAGCAATTCGAGGGCCTGGGTGTCGATCCCCAGGAGGCCGAACAGCGGGTCGCCGCGCTGAGCGATGCCGAGGTCCGGGAACTGGCGCAGAAGATTGAGACCGCGCCCGCCGGCGAGGGCGCCATCGGCGCCCTGATCGGTGCCGGTCTGATCATCTTCCTGGTGCTGCTGATCACCGACATGCTGGGTTTTACCCACGTCTTCGGTTTCACCAACAAGGGCTCGGCGAACCCGTCCTAGGGGGCGGGCGCAATCCGATGATCCATCGTCGATCGATGATCGGTGCGTTGGCGGCGGTGCTGCTGCTTGCGGGCTGTGCGGGGACACCCGAGACGGCCCGCCTGACGCAGTCGCCGCCGCCGGGCGTGCCGCAACGCGCCGAATTGGAGGCAGTGCCGTTCTTCGCCCAGGAGGCGTACCATTGCGGTCCCGCGGCGCTCGCCGCGGCGCTCAATTTCAGCGGCCTCTCGGTGACGCCCGACGGCATCGCCGATCAGGTATACACGCCGGGTCGCACCGGCACCCTTCAGATGGAGATCCTGACCGGCAGCCGCCGCAACGGACGGATCGCGGTTGAAGTCCGCACGATGCGGGACGGCTTCCGCGAGGTCGCCGCCGGGCATCCGGTGCTGATCCTGCAGAACCTGGGCCTGGAGATGGCGCCGCAATGGCATTATGCGCTGCTGGTCGGCTTCGATCTGGAAGCTGAAACCGCGATCCTGCGGTCCGGCACGACGCGGCGCCTGGAGATGCCGTTACAGACCCTCGAGCACACGTGGCGGCGCGGCGATTTCTGGGGCGTCGTCGTGGCGGCGCCGGAAGGGCCGGTGCCGGCGACGGCCTCGTTCGCCGATTGGCTGGACGGCGCCGTCGGCCTGGAGCGGGCCGGCGACGCGGCACAGGCGGCGACCGCCTATGCAACGGCGGCGGCGCGCTGGCCCGGACACGCCGAGCCTTACATCGCCATCGCCGGTCTGTACGCCGCCGAGGGACAACTCCTGGACGCGGCCGCATCGCTGCGCAAAGCGCTCGACCGCGCCGATGCGGAAACCGAGCCGGTGGTCCTGAACAACCTGGCCTACGTGCTGATGCAACAGGAGCAATGGGACGAAGCCGAAGCCCTCGCCGAACGGGCGGTCGCCGCCGGCGGCGCCTTCCGGGACTCCGCGCGCGAGACCCTCATCGAGATTCGCGAGAACCGGCCGGACCGGAAAGGTTAGTCTAGGCGCGGGCGTCCTCGATCCACGCGTCGAGGACCGCGCGTACCGTTTCCCGGTCGATGTCGTTCGCGACGAACGAGTTACCGATGGCGCGGGCAAGAATGAACGTCAGCTTCCCGTCCTGGGTCTTCTTGTCGCGCCCCATGTGTTCCAAAAGCACGTCCGCCGTCCAGTTGTCGCCGGCAAGGCTGCTCAGGTCCGTCGGCAGACCGACGTCGGCCAGGTGATCGCTCAGCAGATACCGGTCCGCCTCGTTGATCATGGCGAGCCTGACCGAGAGATCGAGCGCCATCACCATGCCGATGGCGACGGCTTCGCCGTGCTTGAGTTTGTCCTCGAAGCCGACCTGTGCCTCGAGCGCGTGGCCGAACGTATGGCCCAGGTTGAGGAGCGCGCGCAGCCCCGCTTCGCGTTCGTCGGCGGCGACGATCTCGGCCTTGTTGGCGCAGGACCGCAGGATTGCCACGCGCCGGGCAGCGGTGTCGCCGTCCAGCACCTTCTTGCCGTTTTCCTGCAGCCAGTCGAAGAATTCGCGGTCGTTGATGACGCCGTACTTGACCACTTCGGCATAGCCGCAGCGCCGCTCGCGCATCGGCAGGGTATCGAGCGTCAGCGTGTCGGTGATGACCGCGCGCGGCTGATGGAAGGCACCGATCAGGTTCTTGCCGTGGCGGGTGTCGATGCCGGTCTTGCCGCCGACGGAACTGTCGACCTGCGAAAGCAGCGTCGTCGGCACCTGCACGAAATCGACCCCGCGCATGACAACCGCGGCCGCGAACCCGGTGAGGTCGCCGATGACGCCGCCGCCGAGCGCGATCAGCGTCGTCTTGCGATCGATGTTGTGTTCCAGCAGGTCGTCCAGCAGCGTCTCAAGATGCGGCATGCTCTTGGTGTGCTCGCCCGGCGGCAAGACCACGGCGCGTTGCCGGATACCGGCGCCCTGCAGCGATTTCTGCAGCGGTTCGAGCCAGCCCGGCGCCACGTTTTCGTCGGTGACGATGACGGTGCGCGGCGCCCTGAGCACGTCCTTGAGAATGTCCCCGGCACGCGCAATCGCGCCGTCGCCGACATGAATGTCGTAATTGCGATCGCCCATCGGCACATTCAGGGTTTCGATCCCGTCGGTGGCGAGGCTCATGATGTCGTGTCCCCGGCGGCGTCCGAACGTAGCGCGTCGATGGTCTTCCGCAACGTCTTCTCCAGTCCCTCGTTGCCGGTGTCGATGACGATGTCGGCCTCGGCGTAAACCGGATAACGCTGTTCGGCAAGATCCTTGAGCACCTGCAGCGGATCGTCCTTGGCCAGCAGCGGCCGGTTTCTGGAGCGCTTGGTGCGCTGGTACAGCACCTCCGGATCGGCGCGCAGCCACACCGAGATCGCGTGCGCCTTCACATCCTCGCGGGTGCCGGGGTCCATGAAGGCGCCGCCGCCGGTGGCGATGACGGCCGGGCCGCCCCGCAACAGGCGCTGGATCACCCGGCGCTCGCAATCGCGGAACGCCGGCTCGCCGTAGACCTCGAAAATATCGCGCACCTCGCAGCCCGCCGCTTCCTCGACCTCGTTGTCGGAATCCATGAACGGCAGCCCGAGCGATTCGGCCAATTTGCGCCCGACGCACGATTTTCCTGCGCCCATCAGGCCGACGAGCACGACCGGACGGTCGATCCGGGGAAGATCGGCGTCGGGTCCGGGTTCGGTGGTCGGCGCTACGGCCATGAAATCAATCACTTTTCCAAGTTGCGGATGTCCGGGCCGGCCCGTTTCGGCGGGAGCAGCCCGTTGAAAGCGGATTGGCCTGCCGATACACTGGCGCGGCATCGGCAAAAATTTGCCACAGTCCTGAGCGAGCATCAATTGCAGGATCGATTGTTCCAGTGTTTTCAATTTTCTCGCCGTCCCCGCGCGTGGCCGGCGAAACGGAACGGGTAACGGATTTTCATGGGTAAATGGACGGTTTTCATTCTGGTTTTGCTGCTGCTCGGCGCCGGCGGCGGCGCGGTCTTTCTCACCACCTGGGAGATCCCGGCCCCGGTCAGTCATGTGGAAAAGGTTTTGCCGGATGATCAGTTCCCGCGCTGAGCGCTGCCTGGTCCTGCTGGCAGCGCTGCTTCTGGCGTCACCGGCGGCGGCGCAATCGCCCGCGACCGGTGCGCCCACCGACCTGAGCGCGCCCAAGCGGCTGGAGGCGCCGGCACAGGATGATGCCGGGCAGAGCGGCCCGCGCCGGCTGGTGCCGTCGAAGCGGACCGGCGAGGATGCCGCCGACGACAAGGCGGAAAAGCGCGCGCGCCTGCCCGGACTGCCCGGCAAGTCCGGCATCGAGGTCGACGACCTGAAGCAGATCGACGACGAGTCCGTCGGCGTGCTGACCCGCGCCGACGGCGGTTTCGGGCTCGAGATGTGGAAGGGCATGACGCGCACCGAGGCGGTGGCGCTGGTCGACGCGCTGCCGGACCGGATCGCGTCGGCGGCGCTTCGTGAAGCGGCGGCATTGCTGCTGCTCAGTCGCGCCAAGGCGCCGGTCGCCGTCAGCGACGAGGCGCCGAGCCTGCTCGCGGCGCGCGGCCGCGCGCTGATGCGGATGGGCGACGTCGACAACACCGAACTGCTGCTGGCGGCGGCACCGCGGCAGGGCCGTCCGGCCGGGCTCGACGTGGTCGACGCGCAGGTGCAGATACTCAAATTCAACAACGCCCGCGCGTGCGGGCTGGCGCGCAACAGCAAGGAACGCCCCAACAACGATTTCTGGCAGCGGCTACTGATCTATTGCGACGCCCTCGACGGCAAGGCCGACAGCGTCAATTTCGGGCTGTCGTTGCTACGCGAGGTCGCCGGCGACGACCCGGCGCTGGTGCTGCTGACCGACGCCGTGATCAGCAAACAGGAAATCGTCTTGGAAGAGATCGCCAGGCCGACGCCGGTGCATATCGCGCTCGCCCGCGTCGCCAAGGTCAAACTGCCGACGAGCATCGCCGAAAGCGACGATCCGCTGGTGCTGCACGCCGCCGCGCTGGCGCCCAACCTGCCGGTCGGTGCGCGCATCGAGGCCGCCGAGCGCGGCCTGCCGATGGGCGCCGTGTCGGCCGGTGAACTCCGCCGTCTCTATCAGAAGGTGACGTTCGCCGAGCCGGACCTCGCCAACGCCCTGACCCGGGCCCAGGAAGTCGGCGGCGCCGCGGCGCGGGCGCTGCTCTATCAGGCGGCGGTGAAACAGAACGTGCCGTCGGCGAGGGCCGAGATCATCGCCGCCGCATTCGACGCGGCGCGCGAGGACGGCCGCTACAAACCGGCGGTGGAGGCGTTCCGGCCGCTGATGGACCGCCTGCCGCCGAGCCCGGAAATGGTGTGGTTCGCGCTGACCGGCGTGCGCGCCTACCTGACGTTGGGCGACGTGGTCGGCACCGACCGCTGGCTGGCGCTGCTCAGGGCCAGCGCGGCGGTGCGCGAAGAACAGAAACCGGCGCTGGCGCGGGTGCGCCCACTGGCGCGTATGCTCGGCGCGGGCGACAAGTCGGCGACCCTGGAGGCGGTGCTGAAGGACTGGCGGCAGACCCTTCAGACCACCGACGCGCCGGGTGTGTCGCAGCTCAGGGCGCTGGTCAACGGCATGTTCATGGCGGTCGGTGAGGAACTGCCGCCGGGCGCGTGGGACGGCATCGTCGCCGGGCCGCCCCGGAACCAGGTGATGCCGTCGCCAGTGGTCTGGTTCCAGTTCCGCGACAGCCTGCGCGCGCTGGTCAGCGGCCAGGGCGCGGACGAACCGATGGTCATCGGCTCGGCGGGCCTGAGCGGCGTTACCCGCGTGGCGCAGAGCGGCGACGAGGCCCGCGACGTGCCGCCGGGCGCGGCCAGGGCGGCGAGCTACGCCTTGCAGGCGGTCGGCAATACCGGGCCGGGCGAGCAGGGCGTTTCCGTGGTCTACGAGATCGTCGCCGGGCTCCGCGCGCTGGGCTTCGAGCGCATCGCGCGCAAGCTGGCGGTGGAGACGTTGATCGCGGCCGGCCTCTAGGGCGGGGGGCGACTTGGCCGAGCTGAGTTACCCGTGGATCGACAACTTCCTGAACATGATGCGTTCGACCCGGAACGCGTCGCAGAACACCCTTTCCGCCTACCGTGGTGACCTGACCGAGTTCGCGCATTTCGTCGGCCGGCGCCAGACGACGCCGGAACGCGCCGGCGCCGATCACGTGCGCAAGTACCTGAAGGCGATCGACGAGAAGGGGCTGTCGGCGGCGACGGCGGCCAGGCGGCTCTCCGCGCTCAAGCGTTTCTTCCGTTTCGTCGTCGACATGGGCTACCGCGACGACGATCCGACCTCGGCGCTCGACGGACCGAAACTCGGCCAGCGGCTGCCCAGGTACCTGAGCGAGGCCGAGGTCGACGCGCTGCTGGAGGCGGCGCGGCGACGCCCCGGCGCCGATGGCATCCGGCTGACGGCGCTGATGGAAGTGCTCTACGCGACCGGACTCCGGGTCAGCGAGCTGGTGACGCTGCCGGTCTCGGCGTTCATGCGCGAAAGCCCGGTGCTGATCGTCTCGGGCAAGGGCGGCAAGGAGCGCATGGTGCCGCTGGGCGAACCGGCGCAGGACGCGGTCAAGGACTACATGATCGTCCGCGAGCGGTTTCTGCCCAAGGGCCGGGCGTCGACCAAGGCGGCACGTTACCTGTTCGCGTCGCGCGGCAAGGAAGGGCACCTGACCCGCGCACGCTTCGGGCAGATGGTCAAGGAACTGGCGACGGAAGCCGGGCTCGACCGAAGGCGCGTCTCGCCGCATGTGCTGCGGCATTCGTTCGCCAGCCACCTGCTGGCCAACGGCGCCGACCTCCGGGCCCTGCAGCAGATGCTCGGCCACGCCGACATCTCGACGACGCAGATCTACACCCACGTCATGGAAGAGCGCCTGCGCGCGCTGGTCGAGACCAGCCACCCGCTGGCGGGGATGTAGTTTAAGCCCCGCCGACGGCGCGCTTCAGCGCCGCACGCGCCAGGATGCGCGTGGAATCGAGGGTCGGCAGCGGCGCGTTGCCGTCGTCGACGATCAGCGGGATCTCCGTGCAGCCGAGGATCACCGCGTCGCAATCCCGGTCCTTCATACGCTGGATCACGTCCCGGAAGAACGCCGCCGCGTCCTTGGTGAAGACCCCGTTCACAAGTTCGTTCATGATCAGGGTGTCCATCCCGGCCAGCTCGTCGTCGTCCGGGCGCACGTAGTCGATCCCGCGCGCCGTCAGTTTCTCCGGATAGACGTCGCTGGCGACGAGCCAGCGCGTGCCGGTCAGACCGAGGCGCCTGTACCCCCGTTCGGCGGCATAGGCCGCGGCCTCCTCGGCGATGTGCAGCCAAGGCAACGGCGAGCGCGGCAGAACGTGATCCATCGCCTGGTGGATGGTGTTGTCCGGGCAGATCAGGAAATCGGCGCCGGCGCCTGCGCATTTCTCGGCGGATGCCAGCATCAGGTCGCCGACGCCGGCAAGATCGCCGCGCCCCAGGCAGGCCACGTATTCCGCCAGTGACGGTGTGTGCATGGTGATCTCCGGGTGCGCGTGCGGACCCAGTTCGGCGGCGGCCTCGGTGCAGATCGTCGTATAGCAGAGCGCCGCTCCCTCGGCGGAGCAGGCGACGATGCCGATATGGGCCGGTTCGGCGGTGGCTTCAGAAGGCATATGGGTCCCTCCCGGAATCTGCGTTTTCGGTTCGCATTGCGGCCTTTCCCTGCATAAATAAGTCAACGGCGCGTGCGTTGACAGGGGCGGGCCGGGACTCTATCTCTTTTGCAGCCATTTAAGGGCCGCTGACCGCGCGGCCCGCTTAATTCCGCGCTCGGCGCACCCGGAGCCTCTTGATGCTGCAAAATTTCGCCAAACGCCTGTTCGGCTCGGCCAATGACAGGTACGTCAAAACACTGCAAGGCACTGTCGATGCGATCAACGCGCTCGAAGCCGATCTCGAAGCACTTTCCGACGACGATCTCAAGGCCCGCACCGACTGGCTCAGGGGCCGCCTGAACGACGGCGAGGACCTGGACGACGTGCTGGTCGACGCCTTCGCAACGGTCCGCGAAGCCGCCAAGCGCACCCTCGGCCAGCGCCATTTCGACGTCCAGCTCATGGGCGGCATGGTGCTGCACAAGGGCATGATCTCGGAAATGAAGACGGGCGAGGGTAAGACCCTCGTCTCCACGCTCGCGGTTTTTCTGAACGCACTCCGCGGCGAAGGCGTGCACGTCGTTACCGTCAACGACTACCTGGCCGAGCGCGACTCCATCTGGATGGGAGAGATCTACCAGTTCCTCGGCCTCTCCGTCGGCGTCATCAAGCACGGTATGCAGGACGACGAGCGTCGCGCCGCCTACGCCTGCGACGTGACCTACGCGACCAACAACGAGCTCGGCTTCGATTACCTGCGCGACAACATGAAGTTCACGCTCGACGACATGGTGCAGCGCGAGTTCAACTTCGCCATCGTCGACGAGGTCGACAGCATTCTCATCGACGAGGCGCGGACGCCGCTGATCATCTCCGGCCCGACCGAGGATCTGGGCGAGCTTTACACCGCCGTCAACGCGCTGATCCCGAAGCTGTCCGAGGACGACTTCGAGAAGGACGAAAAAGCCCGCTCGGCGACCTTCACCGAAACCGGCATCGAGAAGATGGAGCAGATGCTGACCGAGGAAGGACTGCTCGAGGAAGGTTCGCTGTTCGACATCCAGAACGTGGCGCTGGTGCATCACGCCAACCAGGCGCTCAAGGCGCATGCGCTGTTCGAACGCGACGTCGACTACATCGTCAAGGACAACCAGGTCATCATCATCGACGAGTTCACCGGCCGTATGCAGGAAGGCCGCCGTTATTCGGAGGGGCTGCACCAGGCGCTCGAGGCGAAAGAGGGCGTCACCATCCAGAACGAGAATCAGACGCTGGCCTCGATCACCTTCCAGAACTACTTCCGGCTCTATCCGAAACTTGCCGGCATGACCGGCACGGCGATGACGGAAGCGGGCGAATTCGCTGAAATCTACAAGCTCGAGGTCGTGGAAATCCCGACCAACCTGCCGATTGCGCGCGAGGACTTCGACGATGAGGTCTACCGCACGGTGGAGGAAAAATACGACGCCATCGTCGAGCAAATCGCGGACTGCCACGCGCGCAAGCAGCCGGTGCTGGTCGGTACCGTCTCGATCGAGAAATCGGAACAGCTCGCCGAGGCGCTCAAGAAGGCGAAGATCCCGCACAACGTCCTGAACGCGCGCTACCACGAACAGGAAGCCTACATCATCGCCCAGGCCGGCCGGCCCGGCGGGGTGACCATCGCCACCAACATGGCGGGCCGCGGTACCGACATTCAGCTCGGCGGCAACCTGGAAATGCGCCTCGCCAAGGAAGTCGATGCCGAGCCCGGCACCGACAAGTACGAGGCCGCCGCCGCCAAGCTTCGCGACGAGATTCAGCGCGACCGGGAAATCGTGCTCGAGGCCGGCGGGCTGTTCGTGCTCGGCACCGAACGCCACGAAAGCCGGCGCATCGACAACCAATTGCGTGGCCGGTCCGGGCGTCAGGGCGACCCCGGCACGTCGAAGTTCTATCTGTCGCTGCAGGACGACCTGATGCGCATTTTCGGCTCCGAGCGCATCGACGGCATGCTCACGAAGCTCGGCCTCGAGGAAGGCGAAGCGATCGTGCATCCGTGGGTCAACAAGGCGCTCGAAAAGGCGCAGTCCAAGGTCGAGGCGCGCAACTTCGAAATCCGCAAGAACCTGCTCAAGTTCGACGATGTGATGAACGACCAGCGCAAGGTCATCTACGAACAGCGCAAGGAGCTGATGGCCGCCAACGAGGTCGCCGACGACGTCGTCGACATGCGCCACCAGGTCATCGACGACATGGTCTCCGCCGCGATCCCGGAAAAAGCCTACGCCGACCAGTGGAACATCGACACCCTGCACGAGGAAGTGCGCCGCATTTTCGGCCTCGACCTGCCGGTCCACGACTGGGCCAAGGAAGAGGGCATCGCCGACCGGGAAATCCGCGAGCGGCTGACCGACATCACCGACCGCCTGATGGCCGAGAAGGCCGCAAATGTCGGTCCGGACGTGATGCGCATGGTGGAAAAGAGCCTGGTGCTGCAGCTCCTCGACCAGACCTGGAAGGAGCACCTGCTGACCCTCGATCACCTGCGCCAGGGCATCGGCCTGCGTGCCTACGCACAGCGCGATCCGCTGAACGAATACAAGCGCGAGGCCTTCGACCTGTTCGAACAGATGCTCGACGGGCTCCGCGACCGGGTGACGACGGTGCTGGCACAGGTGCAGTTCCAGACCGCGCCGGACGAGGACGACTTCCAGCGTCCGGAGCAGGAAATGCACGAAACCCGCGTCGACCCGGCGATGCAGGACGCGCCGAATGCCGACGAGGAACCGGGGCCGGCGCAGGTGACGCCGATCTCGACGCGCCAGGCGGCCGATGAACTGGACCCGAACGACCCCGACACCTGGGGCCGGGTGCCGCGCAATTCGCCGTGCCCGTGCGGGTCCGGCAAGAAGTACAAGCACTGCCACGGCAAGGTGGGCTGAGAATTCTCCGAGCCTCCCCGTCCCGTCATTCCGGGCTTTAGGCGTCGCCCGGACGCGAAACGTGTCCGGATGCGACCCTTATGACCCGGGTTCCATTTACAGACTTGGCGTGATGGCATCGATAGGTCCCGGACCGCTGGTTTTCCTGGCCGGAGGAAATCCGCGTCCGGGATGACGAAGCGGGGGAAGGTGGAAGGCCCTAAAGCCCTTGCGAGCCCATCTCCAGGAACTTCTGGCGGCGGCTACTGGCAACGGTGCTAGGTGGGATAGCGATCGCGGGGAATGTCGGCAAACGGCAGTTGCACAAAACGCTCCTTCGGAGCGGCGCCGATATCGAGAAAATCCATAGCACCGACGATGTTCACGACGTCACCGTTACTATCCAAGAGCGGAAACGACAGCCGGATCATCACGAACTGCTGGCCCTTCTTGTATTCGTTCAGCCGTGGTTCGTGAAATGCGATGTAGTTCAGGAACGCATACGGCGATTTTTCGCGGACGACCGCGTGGTACCCGGCAATCGTTTCGTCAAAATTTTCCTCGAAGTTCAAGTTCTCCAGGAAACGGCCCGTGGAATCGAAGCCGAAAAAGTCGCAGATGTGCATGCCGGTGTAACGGATCCAGAAGGTCGGTGTGCCTTCGTGGATATCGAATATGTATATGTTCCTGGCAAGGCGATACTCGGACATGAGATCGAAATCGCGAAGCACCGGACTCGCTTTACCGCTCCTAGTGCGTTCGAAGAAACTCGTGAACTCGCGGAATACCGGCAGCTCGCTGATTTGCGCCGCCAGGAACTCTTTCCCTTCACTATCCATTCTTGTTCCCGATAAAACCGGCACATCATATCTCGTTCTCTTCGACAATATCACACAACCGATCTAATTCGAGAGTTCGGAAACCCGTTATGTCGTCGTCCACCGTGCTTTTGAATCGTATGCACTGATTCTCTGATAGACCGGAATCCGGCTGGAACCTGTGCTCTGGAAGGCGGATGCCGGAATGACGGGGCTGGACGGCCCGGGAAGACTTAAAGCCCTTGCGAGCCCATCTCCAGGAACTTCTGGCGGCGGCGGCTGCGCAGTTCGGCGCCCGGCACCTTCGACAGGTCGTCGAGGTGATGTTCGATAACGTCCGCGGTGCGGGTCATCGCCGCCAGCGGTTCGCGGTGCGCGCCGCCGAGCGGTTCCGAGATGATCTGGTCGATGACGCCGAGCTTGAGCAGATCCTGCGACGTCAGTTTGAGCGCCTCGGCGGCGTCGGCGGCCTTGTCGGGGTCGCGCCACAGGATTGAGGCGCAGCCCTCCGGCGAGATCACCGAATAGATCGCGTGTTCCAGCATCAGCACCTTGTCGGCGACGGCGAGCGCGATGGCGCCGCCGGATCCGCCCTCGCCGATGACGACGCTGACGAACGGCGCGCGGACGGAAATGCAGGTCTCGATGGAGCGTGCGATGGCCTCGGCCTGGCCGCGCGCCTCGGCGTCGACGCCCGGATAGGCGCCCGGCGTGTCGACGAAGGTGATCAGCGGCAGGCGGAAGCGGTCGGCGAGCTGCATCAGGCGCTGCGCCTTGCGGTAGCCCTCGGGCCTGGCCATGCCGAAGTTGTGTCGGATGCGGCTCTCGGTGCTGTCGCCCTTTTCGTTGCCGATGACGACCACCGAGCGGCCGCGGAAACGCCCGAGGCCGCCGACGATGGCGTTGTCCTCGGCGAACGCGCGGTCGCCGGCGAGCGGCGTGAAATCGTCGATCAGGGTCTCGATATAGGCCTTGGCGTGCGGCCGGGCCTGGTGGCGCGCGACCTGGGCCTTCTGCCACGGCGTCAGTTTGCCGTATGTCTGCGTCAGCAGGCGGTGCACTTTCTCCTGCAGGCGGCCGACCTCGTCGGCGATGTTGACCTCGCCCTCGCTCGAAAGATGCCGTAGCTCCTCGATCTTGCTCTCGAGATCGGCGATGGGTTTTTCGAAATCCAGATATGCCTGCATGTCTGCGTGATACCATTTACTGCCGCGCTTGGCGAGGCAAGGGCCTTTATTTTTCTACCCGCGAACGTACCGTCCGGATCACTTGCCCGCCAGTTGTTCGGCCATGTCGACCAGCACGCGGGCCTGCTTGATCGAGGCGTAGTCGATCAGCTTGCCGTCGAGCGCGACCGCGCCGCGGCCGGCTTTCTCGGCCTCGTCCATGGCCTCCAGGATACGCTTGGCCTGCGCGACATCTTCCTCGGAAGGGCTGAACACCGTGTTGGCGAGTTCGATTTGCGACGGGTGGATCGCCCACTTGCCCTCGCAGCCCAGCACGGCGGCACGCTTGGCCTGGGCGATGTAGCCGTCCGGGTCGCCGAAGTCGCCGAACGGGCCGTCGATGGGGCGCAAGCCGTTGGCCCGCGCGGCGACGACCATCTGCGTGATCGGGTAGTGCCACATGTCGCCCCAGTAGGTTTCGCGCTCGCCGTTCTCGAGCGGATCGGTGAGCACGTAGTAATCCTTGTTGGGGCCGCCGATGTTGGTGGTCCGGGCCTTGGTCGAGGCGGCGTAGTCGGCGACGCCGAAGTGCAGGCTTTCGTTACGCGGCGAAGCGGCGGCGATTTCGCCCACGTTCTGCATGCCGAGCGCGGTCTCGATGATCATCTCGAAGCCGATGCGGTTGGTGAACCCTTTCGCCGTCTCGATCTGCGTCACCAGCATGTCGATGGCGTAGATGTCGGCGGCGGTGCCGGCCTTGGGGATCATGATCAGGTCTAGCTTGTCGCCGGCGCCTTCGACCACCTCGATGATGTCCTTGTAGCAGTAATGTGTGTCGAGGCCGTTGATGCGCACCGAGACCGTCTTGCCGGACCAGTCGAGATCGTTCAGCGCCTCGACGATGTTCTTGCGCGCCTGCGGCTTGTCGTCGGGTGCGACCGCGTCCTCGAGGTCTAGGAACACCACGTCTGCCGCGCTTTCCGCGGCCTTCTGCAGGAACTTGGTGCTGGAGCCGGGAACGGCCAGTTCGGAACGGTTGAGGCGGGCCGGGGCCTCTTCGACGATGGTGAAGCTCATGATCGCATCCTGTGACTGGTGTTAGCAGGTGCAACATGCCGGGCGGACGGCGGGCTTGCAAGTCCCTGAACGAGGGGACGCGAAAAAACGGCCGGTCCTTGCAGACCGGCCGAAGGGAGTGTGTGGAGAGATAGTTCCCTTAAGAGCACGGGATACGATCAGGCGAAGGATTGGCCTTGCGGCTGCTGCGGGTTCGTTTCGTTCATCCGCATTTCGGCCTCGTCGAGTTCCTGGCTGCGGACGCGTTCCATGATCTGCTGCTTGCGTTTCAGTTCGCGCTGGACGGCGTCTTCGTACATCAACCTCTTGGCCTGGCGGCGGCGTTTCAGTTCGGCGGTTTCGCGGATCGCGACGTAAATGCAGACGATGACGCCGACGACGAACGCGCAACCGAGAGCGGTCAGTTTGATCAGTTCGGGGTCCTTGAAGAAATCCATGATAGCTCCACGCTCCGGATATTTTGTTTGTTGGCCGCCCCCTGCGGCCTGATGTGGGAGCGATTATGGCGCCGTTACATTGCACGGGTTTTGCGTCCGGGATTCATTTGTTTTCACTTTGTATCATCATGTTAAAAAGGGGCCTGCGCTTGCCCCCGGGGGAGCGGTCATGCTTAATCCCCGTCACCCCGGACAACGGGCCGGGCAGGCACCTCAGGCAGGAGAAAATCATGTACATGCGAAAGATTGCCGCGGTTCTGGCGACGTTCCTCGCGGTTTCCGCCGTCGCGGTCCCGGTTTCGGCCGAAGACGACCCCGTCATCGCCCGGGTCAACGGCAAGGAGATCCTGCGGTCCCAGTTGATGCAGGCGCACGAGAACCTGCCGGCCGAGTACAAGCAGGTGCCGCTCGACCAGATCTATCCGATGCTGCTGACGAGCCTGATCGATTCCAAGCTCGTCGCCGAGGACGCCAAGGCGCGCAAACTGGACGAGGAGGCGGAATTCCAGAAAGCGCTGACGCTGGTCAAGGACCAGCTTCTCGAGCGCTATGCCGTCCGTAAGGAAATCGAGGACGCGGTCAGCGACGAGAAACTGCGCAAGATGTACGACGACCAGGTCGCCGACGGTTCGGAAGAGATACACGCACGGCATATCCTGGTGAAGACGTCCGACGAGGCCGTCGCGATCATCAAGCAGCTCGACGGCGGGGCCGATTTCGCCGAACTGGCCAAGGAAAAATCGACCGGCCCGTCCGGGCCGCGCGGCGGCGATCTCGGGTTCTTCGGCAAGGGGCAGATGGTGCCGCCGTTCGAGGAAGCGGCGTTCGCGCTCGATGCCGGTACGCATACCCGTGAGCCGGTGAAAACCGAATTCGGCTTCCACGTCATCAAGGTCGAGGAACGCCGCGCCGCGGCGCCGGCGAGCTTCGAGGACAGCGTCGAGGATCTGCGCGCCGATGCGGCACAGGCGGCGGGCTCCGCCTACGTCGAACGGTTGCGCGGGGATGCCGAGATCGAGCGCTTTTCCATCGACGGCAAAACGCAGCAGTAAGGCGGGAGTACCCTAGCGATGATCGCGCGTTCGCCGCTGGCGCCCGATACGTTCCCCGACTTGCCGGCTGTCGACGGCGTCGAAATCGCCGTTGCCGAGACCGGGCTCAAGTACAAGGGGCGGCCGGATCTGCTGCTGATGAAGTTCGCCGACGGTACACGGGCGGCGGGTGTGTTCACGAAATCGCTGTGTCCGTCGGCGCCGGTCGACTGGTGCCGCCAGCACATCGCCGGCGGCGAGGCCCGGGGCGTCGTCGTCAACGCCGGCAACGCCAACGCCTTTACCGGCAGGGCCGGGGCAGAGGCCTGCGCGGCGGTGGTGCAGACCGCCGCCGATATGCTGACCTGTCGGCCGAGCCGGGTGTTCGCGGCGTCGACCGGCGTCATCGGCGAGGTGCTGCCGGCGGCCACGCTGACGCCGTTTATCGAGACCATGGCCGCGGACATGGCGGGCGACCGCTGGGCCGATGCGGCGACGGCGATCATGACCACCGACACCTTCCCCAAGGGCGCGACGCGGCGCGTCGACATCGGCGGCACCACGGTGCGGATCAACGGTATCGCCAAGGGCTCCGGCATGATCGCGCCGGACATGGCGACGATGCTGGCGTTCATCGCCACCGATGCGGCGCTGCCGGCGGACGTGCTGCAGACGTGCCTTTCGGACGCGGCGGAGAAAAGCTTCAACCGCTCGACGGTCGACAGCGACACGTCGACCTCGGACACCGTGCTGGCGTTCGCGACCGGCGCCGCCGGTAACGACGAGATTGCCGATGCCGGCGATCCGGCACTGGCCGCGTTCCGTGCCGCGCTCGACGATCTCTGCATCGATCTCGCGCAACAGGTGGTGCGCGACGGCGAGGGCGCGTCGAAGTTCATCACCGTCAACGTGACCGGCGCGGAAAGCGACACGGCGGCGAAGCGGATCGCGCTGTCGATCGCCAACTCGCCGCTGGTCAAGACGGCGATCGCCGGCGAGGACGCCAACTGGGGGCGGGTCGTCATGGCCGTCGGCAAGGCCGGCGAGAAGGCCGAACGGGACAAGCTCTCGATCTCCATGGGCGGCACCGTGATCGCGAAGGACGGCGCCGCCGTCGACGGCTACGACGAGGCGCCCGTGGCGCATCACATGAAAAGCAGCGAGATCGAGATCACGGTCGACCTCGCGCTCGGCGCGGGCCGGGCGACCGTCTGGACCTGCGACCTCACGCACGGATACATCTCGATCAATGCCGACTACCGGTCCTGATAAGGGCGATCCGGGCAGCGGCTGCTGGTCGGCGCCGTTCCCGGGCGGGGGCAAGGCCCTGGATACCGTGCTGGTGGCCGCGGCGGCGCTGATCGACGCCGACGGCCGGGTGCTGATCGCCAAACGCCCCGAAGGCAAGGCGATGGCCGGGCTCTGGGAGTTCCCGGGCGGCAAGGTCGCGGCGGGCGAGCTTCCCGAGACGGCGCTGGTGCGCGAACTCAAGGAGGAACTCGGCCTCGACATCACGGAATCCTGTCTGGCGCCGTTTACCTTCGCGAGCCATGCGTACGCGGATTTTCACCTGCTGATGCCGCTTTACCTGTGCCGCATCTGGAAGGGGCAGCCGGCGCCGCTGGAGGGACAGGAACTCAAGTGGGTGCCGCCGGTGCGGCTCGGCGACTATCCGATGCCGCCCGCCGACAAGCCGCTGGTGGCGCTTTTGCGGGATTATCTTTAGAGCGTCTCGTTCGTCATTCCGGCGCAGGCCGGAATCCAGAGCGATATCGAGGAGGTCGGTATTCTGGACCCCGGCCTGCGCCGGGGTGACGGCGCGTAATAGTTGGGAGACCTACAGCCCCGCCGCCGCTTTTTTCAGTTCATCCACCGCGTCGTCAAAGAAGGCGTCCATCTGCGCCCGCATCTGCGGGCTGAGCGCGAGCAGTTTCGAACGCGCGTCGTCGGGGTTCGATCTCTCGACGATGAGGCCGCGTTTCAGGGCAGTGTCGATGTACTTCGATGCGGTGAGCGGGCTCTTGACCCCGGTGATCGACGCGATGGCGTCGGTCTTCCTGACCGGGTCGGCGGTGCGCCAGAGGTGCGTGAACAGGTCCCAGTAGGCTGCCGAATAGAACTCCGTGTCGCCGGCGAACAGCCTGATCCAGCCGGCGCCGACCTTGTCGGTGAAGGTGAGGTAGGCGCGCCGTTGCGCGTCGTCGTAGGTCAGCGGCATGATCCGGAATCCCGTCGGTCATTTAGAGTTATTTTTGATGATAAATATGTAGCTTGTCTCGTTCGGTTTGTCGAGCGCCTATAAGCATATGATTTATATCATTTTTCGCCTGATACATTTAGTTACATTTATTTTTAATTATAATATTGACTATAAAAATGAATATAAATATCCTCCTCATATCGCCGCGGAGGACATCGCCGGCGACGGATACAGGAGGATCGAATGACCACCGAACTGAAAACGATTTCGACGCAACAGCCCCGCAAACCTGCCCGCAAGATGCGCCGCCCGGCCGTGATGGCCGTGGCCGCGGTGCTCAGCCTCGGCCTGCTCTCGGGCTGCGTCACCGACCAGGGCAACAAGCAGACCATGGGCACGCTGCTCGGCGCCGGCCTCGGCGGTTTCGCCGGCTCCAAGATCGGCGGCGGCAAGGGCCAGCTCGCGGCGACCGCGGCGGGCGTGGTTCTGGGCGGGCTGCTCGGCAACAACGTCGGCCAGTCCCTCGACCGCGCCGACCAGGCCTATGCCATGCGCGCCCAGGACCGGGCCATGAACGCCCCGGTCGGCCAGACCATTTCGTGGTCGAACCCGGACAGCGGCAACTACGGCACCGTGACACCGACCCGCACCAGCACCGATACACGCACCGGCGCCTACTGCCGCGAATACCAGACCGAGGTGATCGTCGGCGGCGAGTCGCAGGTCGGCTACGGCACGGCGTGCCGCCAGCCCGACGGCGATTGGAAGATCGCGTCGTAGCAATCTCCCTGCACCTGCGTCGCGCCTGAGGGTAGTCCTCCGGCCCTGCGGCGCGCGATGCGAGACGGGCGGTCCGGTTCACCCCACCGGGCCGCCCATTCTCTTGCCGTAACGATAATTCTTTCAAAGGCCCGGACGGGTTCCTACATTCCCGGGATGGGAGAGAACGCAACATCCAACGCAAAGCCGGTGACGGCGGGGCTCGTCATCATCGGCAACGAAATCCTGTCCGGGCGTACCAGGGACGCCAATCTGCAGTTCCTGGGCGACGAGCTGAACAAGCTCGGCATCCGCCTCACCGAGGTGCGGGTCGTCAACGACGTCCCCGACGCCATCGTCGAGGCCGTCAACACGCTTCGGCAGCGCTACACCTACGTCTTCACCACCGGCGGTATCGGCCCGACCCACGACGACATCACGTCGGAATGCGTGGCGCAGGCGTTCGGCCTCGACTTCGGGCTCAACCCGGAGGCGGTCAAGCTGCTGGAGGATCACTACGAGCCCGGCGAACTGACCGAGGCCCGGCTGCGCATGGCCAGGACGCCGGTCGACGCGACCCTGATCGACAATCCGGTTTCCAAGGCGCCCGGCTTCCAGGTCGAGAACGTGTTCGTGCTGCCCGGCGTGCCGCGGATCATGCAGGCCATGTTCTCGGGCATGAAGCACCGGCTCACCGGCGGCAAGCCGATGGTCAGCCGCACCGTCACCTCGCACGTGCCCGAGGGCCGCGCCGGCGGCCCGCTGACGGAACTGCAGGCGCGCCATCCGGAAACCGAGATCGGCTCGTATCCGTTCTATCGCAACGACCGGCCGGGCGCGAACATCGTGATCCGCGCCGAGGACCCGGAAAAGGCCGACGCCGCCGCGCATGATGTGGTAGACATGCTGAAGGAACTCGGCGGCGATCCGGTCATGGAAGAGCCGGACGCCTGAGCAGGAGGCACAGGGCCATGAACGCCATTCCGTCCGATCTCAGCCGCAGCCGGCGTGCGTTCTTCGGGTTTCTGATCCGCCGCGGCCTGATGGGCACCGCGATCTCGCTGGTGCTGGCGGCACTGTTCCTGTGGTCGGACATGGGCGGCATCTATTCGCTGATGGCGCGCGCCAACCAGTCGTGGCTGTGGATCGCGTTCTTCTGCTTCGACATCTGGGTGACGGTCACTGGGATCACCATCGCCGTCGGCATCTGGAACCTGGGCAAGTGGCACGACCCGCCGGGTTGAGCCTCAGCGCTTCGTCCTTCGAGACGCTCGCGATGCTCGCTCCTCAGGATGAGGGCGATGAGTAAAACCTCATCCTGAGGAGGCCATAGGCCGTCTCGAAGGATGGATCACCGCTTCAAAATGAATTCGGATATATCGGCCCGGTCCTGCCAGCCGGCGCGGACCAGCTCCGGCGTCGTGTGTTCCTCGACCGGATAGCCCATGCACAGGTAGCCGACCAGCTTCCAGCCCTCGGGGACCTCGAGGGTCCGGTCCACGTCGCCGGGCTCCAGGATCGACACCCAGCCCAGGCCCACGCCGTGCGCGCGCGCCGCCAGCCACAGCGTGGTGATCGCGCCGACCACCGAATAGGCCAGCATCTCCGGCATGGTCTTGCGGCCGAGGCCAAAGCCCATGCCGCCGGCCTCGTCGCAGTAGACGGCGAGGTGCACCGGCGCTTCCTTGAGGCCCGCCAGCTTGAGCCCGGCGTACAGCTCGGCGCGTTCGCCCTCGTAGTCGGCCAGCGCGTCGGCGTTGGCGCGCTCGAAGTTGGCGACGATCCGGTTACGGCGGTCTTCGTCCTCGACGATCACGAAGCGCCACGGTTGGGCGTTGCCGACGCTGGGCGACAGCGCGGCCATGCGCAGCAGGTCCTCAAGCAGCCCGTCCGGCAGCGGTTCGGCACGGAACCGGCGCACGTCGCGGCGCCACACCAGCAGCGTCTCCAGCGTGTCGCGGAAGCGGCGGTCGAACTGCGGCGCGTCCGTCATCGTCTCCCCGTCCTGATCGTGCGCGTCCATGGGGCGAGGGTGGCACGGGCAATGCGGTCCGGCAAGCGTGTGCGCGACGCTTCCCGGCTTGCCGTCGGCATGCGCCGCGGGGTAACTTCCGGGCGCAAGCGGACGTGGCGGAACCGGTAGACGCAGCAGACTTAAAATCTGTTATCCGTATGGGTGTGGGGGTTCGAGTCCCCCCGTCCGCACCATCCTTCGAGACGCTCGCGATGCTCGCTCCTCAGGATGAGGCGCGGAAGATTCCCTCATCCTGAGGAGGCCGAAGGCCGTCTCGAAGGATGGCCGGCTTTTCGTCGCCGTCCTGTAGCCTCCGTTCTTGGCGCCGCCTCACCCCGTCGCGAGTTTTTTCTTGGGGTCGTAGAACGGAATCTCGACGACTTCGGCCGGGACCGTGCCCGACGGTTTCCCGACCTCGAGAGCGGTGCCGGCCGCCGCCCCGTCCGTGGAAACCATGGCCAGCGCGATGTTCCGTTCCAGGCGCGGCGAATGGATGGCCGACGTGACCTCGCCGATGGCTGTGCCGTCCTTGAGCACCGGCCAGTAGGTCGTGTTCGGCCCGGCCAGGCGCGGGCCGCCGATGTGCAGCCCGACCTGCCGGCGCCGCACCCCTTCGGCGCGGATCCGCCTCAGCGCCGCCTTGCCGATGAACTCGATGTCCGTGTCGAGGGCGACCAGCCGGTCCATGCCCAGCTCGAACGGGTTGGTGCGGATGTCGGCGTCGGCGTGATAGGACAGCATCGCCCCCTCGATCCGGCGGATCGTCGAGGTGTGCCCGGGCTTCAGGCCGAACGGCACGCCGGCGGCCATGATCCGCTCCCACAGTTCGTCGCCGCGCGTGGCGTCGCACAGATAGAGCTCGTAGCCCAGCTCGCTCGACCAGCCGGTGCGGGACACGATCAGCGGGATGCCGTCGAGGTCCAGTTCGCGCAGCCGGAAATAGCGCAGCTCCATGATGTCCTCGCCGAACAGCGCCTTCATGATATCGCCCGAGACCGGGCCCTGCAGTTGCAGGGGCGAGACGTCCGGCTCGCGGATCGTGACGTCCATGCCGGCATGAACCGCGACCCCTTGCGCCCACAGCAGAATGTCGTTGTCGGAAAGCGACAGCCAGAAACGATCCTCGCCGAGACGCAGCGCGATCGGATCGTTGAGGATGCCGCCGTCGACATTGGTGATGAGCACGTACTTGCACTGCCCGACTTCCATCTTCGAAAGATCGCGGGGCGTCAGCATCTGCGTGAACGCCGCCGCCTCGGGGCCGGTGATCTCGACCTGGCGTTCGACCGCGACGTCGCACAGGATCGCGGTGTTGACCAGGTTCCAGAAATTCCGTTCCGGATCGCCGAAGTCGCGCGGGAAGTACATGTGATTGTAGACGGAAAAGGCGCGCGCGCCCCAGCGTATGGTGGCGTCGAAATAGGGCGACTTGCGGATCTGCGTGCCGAACCCGAATTCCTCGGTCTGGATCATGACTCGCCTCCTTACGCGTTGCCGGCATCGTCGGGCGGACACTAACCGGGCGGCGGCGCGTATCGTTTCACGAGTCCGACAGGTATTGTGCGCACAACGCCTTCGGTTATCAGCCGAAGGGTGGGGTCCCCGGGTGGCAGGGGGGGCAGGGCTCACCCTCTCGGCCACCTCCCCTTGAACGGTTTTTCCAACGCGCGGGCGACCAGTTCCAGGCGGTCCTGCCCGTAGAACATGTCGCCGTCGACGAAGTAGGTGGGCGAGCCGAACACCGAGCGTTCGATGGCCTCGGCCGTGTTCGCATCATAAACCGCCGTCACGTCCGGCGAACCGGCGGCATTGAGCAGTGGTACCGGGTCGAGGCCGACGTCGCGGGCCAGCGCCGCCAGCGTGTCGGTATCGGCGAGATCGGCATCGTCGCGCCAGTGACCTTCGAGGAACCGGTGCGCCAGCGCGTCGACATCTAGCCCCTGCAGCAGCCCGGCGATCAGCATGCCGTTGACCGTCGCGATTTCGTGGTCGTGATAGGTCGGCCACGAAAGAATTTCGACGCCGCGATACTCAGCCCAGCGTTCGATCTCGCGGCCCGAGAAATAGGCGCGGCGTTCGGGCGTGCGGGAATTGTGCGGCCCCGGGCCTGTCGCGGCGACGACGGCGCGAAGATCCATGGGCCGGTGTTCGATCCGGCGTCCGCCGGCCTCCGCGGTCTCCATCAGCAGCTTCGAGCCGATGTAGGCGTATGCCGAATGCGCGGAATAGAAATATTCGATGGTTTCCATGACGGCTCAGTCCGCCAGCGCCATTTCGATCGCCGCGGCGCAATGCAGATCGGTGGTCGAGAATGTCGGCAGATCGATGTCGTCCGGCGAGATCAGCAGCGGGATTTCCGTGCAACCGAGCACGATCCCGTCCGCGCCCCGGCCGGTCAGCGTGTGCATCAGTTCGATATAACGCGCGCGGGTCTCCGGCAGGAATTTGTCTTTCACCATCTCCTCCATGATCGAGGCGTCAACGAAGTCGCGCTCGGCGGCGTCGGGAACGACGGTCTCGATCCCCATGGGGCCGAGCACGTCCTGATAAAAAGTGCCTTCCATGGTCTTGCGGACGCCCAGCAGCGCGATTTTCGAGATATCACGGCGTTTGATTTCGGCGCCCGTGGCTTCGGCGATGTGCAGGAACGGAATATCCAGATGCGGTTGGATTTCGGGGACGAAGCGATGCACGTCGTTGCACGTGATGACAATGAATGCCGCGCCGCCGGCGGCGACGGATTTCGCGGTTTTCAGAATCATGTCGCAGGCGGCGGCTTCGTCACCGTCGCGGATCACGTGATCGACGTAACGCTGACGGTCGACGCTTTCGAGGATCAGATGCGCCGAATGCACGCCGCCCAGGCGTTCGTTCATCATGGTGTTGAGTAGCCTGTAATAGGCGGCGGTCGAAACCCAGCTCAGCCCGCCGATTAGTCCCATTTTCTTCACGGATGTCGTCTCCTTCGAATGATTGCGTCGCATTCCGGCATTTTGGCCCGATATATTCAAGCGCCGCCGTTGCGCAACGAAACCAGAGAGACACAAGGGGCACGGAGGAAGAAACGGACCGCAACACCTCTGTGTCCTCGGAGTCTCCGTGGTTCAGTTGCCCGGATGACGATGCCGGAATAGCACCGATTAACATGGCATTTTCATAAACTTCACTCCAACCCTGTGGACTCCCAGGCCGTGCGGGGCAATGATGGGCGGCTCAGAGGGGGATAGGCGGTGCGGCAGAATCTCGCGCAGAAGACCTACGAAGTTTTCATTCTCGAGGACGAGCGTTGGCTCGTCGACTCGCACCATGAGACACGCTCGGCCGCCGTCGAGCGTGCCGAGGAACTGATCGCCGACAAGCGTTTCGAGGGCGTGCGCGTCGTCGCCGAGAGCCTGCGCACCGGCGATGAGGAAATCGTCCTCGAGGAAATGATCGAGTTCGGCGACAAGCCGGTCAAGATCGTCCCCATCGAGGAAGCGCCGGTCTGCGACAAGACCGCGGATTATTACAGGTTCCCGGCGCGCCAGGCGGCGGGACGGCTGCTCCGCGAGTTGCTCGAACAAAAGGGTATCACGGCGCTGGAACTCGCCTTCGACTACGGCCTTCTCAGGGCACTGGAACGCGACGACAAGCTGTTCCCGGCGGCGATCAGCCGGATCGGTACCATCCACGCCAGGAAGACCGGCGGCAAACCGGCCGAGCGCAACGACATCCTTTATGCCGCGTTCAACGAGATCAGGGAAACCGCGCGCGTCACCGGCGAGGACACGACGCGGCTCGGCTTCCTCGAGAACCTGGAACTGAAGGGCCTGGTTTCCAAGGCGCCCCCGGGCGACGGGCGGCACATATATGTGTTGGGCGGATTGGCACTGGCGTTGCAGAAACGCGGCGACTGGTCGGACAAGCTGGCGCTGTTGATGGAACTCGGTGGAAAAGCGTCCGACGACCTGGTCGAGGAATTCCTCGACGAGATCGCGGCGGAAATCCTCGAAAGCCCGACGGCGGTCACGGACCTGTTCGGCGGCTTCCCGGATGCGGCGTCGGGGATGCGCGACATGGTTCACCTGACCCAGGGTCGCTGCAAGACCAGGAACACGCGGTCCTGCATCGAGGCGTTCAATACCTTCATGGCGTCGAGGCCGATGCCCAGAACCAGGGCTGTCCTGCTGGCGCGCGTCGCCAGGACGCTGGGCGGTATCCGGCCGCTGACGCGCGAGGGCGCGACGGCCGACCAGGACGCGCTGCGCGGGCTGATCCGCGAGCTGACCGGGCAT
This sequence comes from Rhodospirillales bacterium, assembly GCA_051117645.1. Lineage (GTDB taxonomy): Bacteria > Pseudomonadota > Alphaproteobacteria > Rhodospirillales > Casp-alpha2 > UBA4479. Next base: position 392,736 of record JBNPEI010000008.1, on the reverse strand, counting down.
GCCGGTCTTGCTGGCGGGCCGGAAATGGCCGGGGCCCTCGTCGGCCGGGCGCGGATTGCGTTCGCCGATCCGGATGATCTCTCGGCCGAGGAAGCGATCAGCCAGATGCTGGCGTTGCTGCCGTACCGGGCGGTCAGGCTCGGCTTCCTGCTCGACATGATCGGTTCGCCCCTGGGCCAGAAGAACGAGCAGGCGGTGCTCAACGTGATGGCACGGCTGGTGCAGCAGTTGACGTCGCTGTCGTCGCTGGTCCCCGCCGACATGCCGCGCGACGAGGTGATGGACGTCATGGCGGCGCTGAAGGACAAGCTGGCCTCGGACGCGCTGCCGGAAAAATGGCTGGCGCTGTTTACCGATACGCTGGACCGGCTGGTATCGCGCGACTGTGGCACCAAGGAGCAACCGGGGGCGGCAGAAGGATCGGTCCTGGAATTCAAGATGGAGGATGCGACCGTGACGAACCAGAAGATCGAACGGCGCGAAGCGGACGATGGCGAAATCCTGTTCGAGGAAGGAGACGCGGCAAGCGAGGCTTACCTGCTGCTGGACGGCCAGGTACAGGTCTATCGTCAATCCGGCAACGGCGAGATCGTGCTGGCGACGCTGGGCCGCGGCGACATCCTCGGCGAGATGTCGCTGATCGACAACCAGCCGCGCATGGCCTCGGCGCGTGTGATCGGCAACGCCAAGCTGACCGTGATCACGCAGGACGACCTGGCGGCGCGGCTTGGCAAGCTCGACAACGACGACAAGGTGCTCAGGCGCCTGATCGACGTGTTCGTGGACCGGCTCCGGGGGCAGGCCCGGCTATACGAATAACATCCCTATTCGGCGGGACGGTCGGTCTCGTAACCGGGCAGGCTGTCATCGATCTTCGACCAGGAAACCCGCGAGCGCGTCCAGCTCTGGTAGGCGGGTTTGACCGCGTCCGGATCGTCGAGCGCGCCCGCCTTCACGTAGACCATGTCCGGGTTTCCCGGCGACGAGGTATATAGCGGTGCGCCGCATTCGGCGCAGAAATGCCGGGTGATGGGCTGACCGCTGTCGGCGGTCTTGGTGAACTCCCTCGGCGCGCGCCCGGTGATCACGAAGCCAGCGCGCGGCATAGCGATGGAAATATTGAAGGCGCTGCCGGTGGTCTTGCGGCAGTCGGTGCAGTGGCAATAGGCCGCGGCGGCCACGTCTCCCGTGTATGCGAACGTTACGTTGCCGCACAGGCACGATCCGGTGATGCTCATTCGGCTTTCACTCCCTCGGGTTTGTCGTGCTTCGGCCCCAGCAGGACCGTCCCCGCGACGCCGATCATGATCAGGATCATACCGGCACCGCGCAGGGGTCCGAAACCCTCGTCGAAGATCAGGAACGATCCCAGCACCCCGGCGCACGGCGCGAACAGCGCGAACGGCGTCACTATCACGGCGGGGTAGGTGTTCAGCAGGCGGCCCCAGATGGCGAACGCCACCGTCGTCGACATGAGCGCGATGAAGCCCAGCGACAGCAGGCTGACCGTCTCGGCGTTCCGGAAGACGGCGATGAAATCGAAGCTGTCGCCGAACATGAACGAAACCGCGAACGCCGGGATCGGCGGCACGATGCTGAGCCAGATCATCAGTGCCAGCATGTCGACATGGCCCAGACGCTTGAGGATGTTGTTGCCGATGGCCCAGCTCACCGCGCCGGAAAGCGTCAGGCAGAGACCGAGGTAGGTCAGTTCGCCGCCGACGCTGGCGAACACCATGCCGAGGCCGATGAAGGCGATGGCGACGGCGGAGATCTGTCTCGGCGTCGGTACCTCGCGCAACACCAGCGCGGCGATGATGATGGTGAACAGCGCCTGCGTGTGCGTTGCCACGGACGCCAGCCCCGGCGGCATCCCGGCCTTGTACGAAAAGAACAGGAACATGAACTGGCCGGTGAACAGGAAAAGCCCGAGTGCGATCAGCAGCCGCCACGGGATATCCGGTTTCTTGATGAAAAAGACCGGCAGCGCGGCGATGACGAAACGGAAACCGACGAGTTGCGCCGGGGTGAAGCTGTAGAGCGCGTATTCGGTGGCGATGAAGGCCAGCCCCCATGTCACGGCGACGGTGATCGCCAGCAGGACATCGGTGGGCTTCACACCGTTATCCGCCTAACGCCACGGGAACGCGGATCTGGGCATCAGCGGCCCGTCCCGGTCGGGAAGGGTATCGGCGATGCGGATGCCCTCGTTCCATTTCACCATGCGCTCGGAGCGGGTGAACGAACCCACCTTGAGCTGCGGCGCGCCCCAGCCGACGGCCATGTGCACGATGGTGCAGTCTTCCGTTTCGCCGGACCGCGCCGACACGATACGGCCCATGCCGGCGGCCGCGGCGGCGTCGAACGCGGCCTTGGCCTCGGTCAGCGTGCCGGCCTGGTTCGGCTTGCATAGCAAGGAGTTGCAGAGCTTGTCCCTGGCGGCGGCGCGGACCCGCTCGGCGTTGGTGACAAGCACGTCGTCGCCGACGACCTGTATTTTCTCGCCGACGGCCCAGGTGAATTTCATCAGGCCGTCCGGGTCGTCCTCGCCAAGGGGGTCCTCGATGGAGACCACCGGATAGCGTTCCATCCAGTCGACCAGCATGGCACACAGTTCCTCGCTCGACATGGTGCGGTCGTCCTTGGCGAGGGTGTACTTGCCGTTCTCGCCGAATTCCGACGCCGCGATATCGAGCGAGATCGAGACCTCGTTCCCGGGTGTGAAGCCCGCCCCCTCGATGGCGCGGACCAGGGTCTCCATGGCCTCCTCGTTGGTGTCGAAGTCGGGCCAGTAGCCGCCCTCGTCGGCGACCCCCGCGAGCTTGCCGGCATCGGCCATGATGCGCCCGGCGCTCAGGTATACCTCCGCCGTCCAGTCCAGTGCCTCACGGAAGCTCTTTGCGCCGGTGGCGATGACCATGAAGTCCTGCACGTCGACGCGGCGGGACGCGTGTGCGCCGCCGCCGAATATCTGGATTTCCGGCAGGGGCAGGGTGACGTCGCCGTCCGCGTTCCCCCGAAGGTATTGCCAGAGCGGTACGCCCTCGTACGCCGCCGCCGCGTGGGCGACGGCCATGCTGGCGGCGACCGTGGCGTTGCCGCCGAGGCGTTGCTTGTTCCGGGTGCCGTCGAGTTCGATCATGAACTTGTCGAGGCGTTCCTGCTCGCGCACGTCCTGGCCCTTGAGCACCTCGGCGATCTCGATATCGACCGCCTTGACCGCGTTCGTCACGTCCCAGCCGCCGAAGGTCTTGCCACCGTCGCGGAGGTCGATGGCCTCGAAGCGGCCGCGCGACGCCCCGGCCGGCGCGATGGCGATGCCCCTGGCGCCGCCGTCCAGTTCGACCTCGACCTCGACGGTCGGGTGGCCGCGCGAGTCCCAGACCCGGCGCGCGTGAACGTTCTTGATGGAATACTTGGCCATGAATGTCTTCCCCCGCGGATCGCGGCTTATTGGTTTTGCTTCAGGTGCGCGTGCCACGCGTCAGAGATGTCTATCGGATGATCGGCGGGATTTGTCAAAAATTGCCGGGCGATTTGCCGAACGTGATCCTTGTCCGCGTCCGCCGTGATGTATTCGGCGGGGGACTTGCCATCGACCCGCGCCAGGAACAGCCCGGCCAGCAGGTGCGCGGTGCGCCGGACGATGCCACGGTCGGCGATGTCTTGGGTCGCGGCCTCGTAGGACAGACACAGCGCCTCGAAACACGCCTTGAAGCCGGGCCGCGCCGCCGGGGTCCACAGGCACTTGAGCAGCAGGTGATTGAGACAGAACGCGAGGTCGAACGCCGGGTCGCCATGCCACGCGCATTCGGCGTCGAGGAACACCGGACCCTTGGGGCCGATCAGGATGTTTTTGGGGCTGACGTCGCCGTGCACCAGCGCAACCTTGTTGGCGGCCGTGATATCGGCCAGTTCCCTGAGCCGGTTGGCGACGTCGGGACAGCGCTCGGCGGTTGCCAGCAGGTAGGGCTCCAGCCGGATGGCGTGAAAGATGTCGTCGTTGTCGAACCTGGCCGGAATTTCCGGATCGGTCGACGTCGCCGTGTGAATGCGGCCGAGAATATGACCGACGGCATCGGCGCTCGCCGTCGAGGCGATGCCGTCACGCAACTGCGCTTTCCAGACCGGCGCCGTTTCCGGGTCCAGGAACGACATCGCGAAAAGCCCGCTTTCCGGATCGTGAAAGATCACCTCGGGCACGGCGTCGGGCGCGATCTCGCGGACCGTCCGCATCCATGCGACCTCATACGCGTTCCGCGACACCGGCGCGCGCCAGTCGTCGGCGACCTTGAGCTTGGCGAGCGCGCGCTTGACGCAGATCGGGCCGTTCGCGAGGTCGATCCGCCAGATGTCGGAACTGACCCCGCCGGTCAGCGGGGTGCAGTCGGGGTCCTCGCCGGCGGCAATAACGCCGCCGCGCCGAAGCGCTTCCAGGATGTCGTCGGGTTTCTGCATCTATTCGAACGACGCGGCGATTTCCTTGGCGGCCTGCTGCAGCCGGGGCACATGTTCCATGGCGCGCTCGAAGCTCATGCGCACGACGGGGCCGTGCGTCGCCAGCGTCGCCAACATCTTGCCGTCGGCGTCGGTGACGGGGACCGCGGCGGCGACCATGCCGGGGATGAATTCCTCGTTGTCGGTGCCGACCTTGGTTTTGGCGATGGCTTCGACGGCACGCTTCAGATCGTCGGGGTCGGTAATGGTGTTGCCGGATTTCCGGTCCAGCGGCAGCTTGGCGATCAGCCGCTCGCGCCGGGCCTTGGGCAGGCTCGATAGATAGAGCTTGCCGCTCGCCGTGCAGTGCAGCGGGACGTGCGAGCCGACCGGCAACTGGATGCGGAGCGGCCATTCGCTCTCGACCCGGTCGAGGTACTGCATCGACGTCGCTAGCGGCAGCGCGATGTTGCAGGTCTCGCCGATGTCGCGGGTCACGGCTTCGAGGATGGCATGGCGCTCGCCGCGCCCGCTCTGGTTGGAAAGCAGCTTGAGGGCGAGCCGCGAGAACCGCTCGCCGGCCTCGTAACCGCGCCCGTTGACGTCGCGGCGCAGGTAACCCTCGTCCAGCAAAAGGTTGCAGAGACGGTGCACGGTCGCCTTCGGCAGGCCGGACGCGACCTCGATATCCATGGCGCTGGCGGGCCGGTCCATGTCGCAGACGACCTCGAGAAGTTCCAGGACGCGGATCGAGCGGGAACCGGCATTGGCTACGTCAGACACGTCAATCTCCCAAACAAATCAGTCAAAAAATCGATATTATTCTCATTTATGGAACATAGGGTTTCATTGTTGCAACTTTTTTGCAAGCTGGTTAGGGTCCAGCATGGGTGAGGGAGACGATACCTACGACTATATCATTGTTGGCGCCGGTTCGGCAGGGTGCGTGCTCGCCAACCGCCTGAGCGCCGATCGCGGGCTCCGCGTGCTGTTGCTGGAAGCGGGCGGGCGCGATTCGAACCCGTGGATTCACGTCCCCGTCGGCTATTTCAAGACGCTGCACAACCCGAAGACGGACTGGTGCTACAAGACCGATCCGGAACCGGGCCTGGCCGGGCGCCGCATCGACTGGCCGCGCGGCAAGGTGCTCGGCGGGTCCAGTTCGATCAACGGGCTTCTTTATATCCGTGGCCAGGCCGAGGACTACAATCACTGGCGGCAACTGGGCAATCCCGGCTGGTCGCACGCCGACGTGCTGCCGTACTTCAAGCGCGCCGAGAACCAGGAGCGCGGCGGCAACGACTACCACGGTGCCGACGGTCCGCTGCATGTCTCCGACATGCGCGCCAAGCGCGACGTCTGCGAGGCCCTGATCGCCGCCGCCGAGGCCAACGGCATCCCGCGCAGCACGGATTTCAACGGCGCCAAACAGGAAGGGGCGGGATATTTCCAGCTCACGGCCCACAACGGCAAGCGCTGGTCGACGGCGGTCGGCTACCTGCGTCCGGTCGAACACCGCGACAACCTGGAGGTGGTCGTCAACGCGCCGGCCGTCGAAATTCTGTTCGACGCCGACAAGCCGAAGCAGGTCGCGGGCTTTGCCTTCAAGCGGGATGGCGAGCGCCACGAGGCGCGTCTGAAACCGGGCGGTGAGGTGATCCTGTCCGCCGGCGCCATCGGCTCGCCGCAGATCTTGCAGGTGTCGGGCATCGGCCCGGGCAAGCTGCTGTCCGATGTGGGCGTGAAGGTGCGCCACGAGTTGCGCGACGTCGGCGAGAACCTGCAGGATCACCTGCAGATACGCATGGTCTACGAGGTCAACGTGCCGACCCTCAACGACGAGATCAACAACCCGGTCCGCCGCGTGATGATGGGCCTCGAATACATCCTGAAGCGCACCGGCCCGATGAGCATGGGCGCGAGCCAGGTCTGCATCTTCACCAAGACGCGGCCCGAGCTGGACACGCCGGACATCCAGTTTCACTTCCAGCCGCTCAGCGCCGACAAGCCGGGCATCAAGATGCACCCGTTTTCCGGCATCACCTCGTCGATCTGCCAGTTGCGCCCGGAAAGCCGGGGGCGGATCGCCATTACGTCCGCGGACCCGGACACCTATCCGTCGATCCAGCCGAATTACCTGTCCGCCGAGAAGGACCGCCAGGTGGTGGTCGACTCGATCAAGACGTCGCGGAAGATATTCGGAACCTCGCCGCTGAAGGACTTCGTGGTCCGCGAACGGCTGCCGGGCGAGCATGCCGAGACGGATGCCGATATCCTGGAAAGCGCCCGGAACATCGCACAGACCATCTATCACCCGACCAGCACCTGCCGCATGGGCCCGGACGAGCACGCCGTGGTCGACCCGCGGCTCCGCGTCAACGGCCTCAACGGGCTTCGCGTCGTCGACGCCTCGGTGATGCCGAGCATCGTGTCCGGGAACACCAACGCGCCGACGATCATGATCGCCGAAAAGGCCTCGGACATGATCCTCGACGACCGGCGGGGGTAGGTGCCGGTTCTCGGAGAGCGGTTTGTTTGCCTGAGGAAATCGACGAATTGGCAGAGTAAGCGAGGGACGTTCTCACAATAAATAACCTAGGCCGCCGGTTTGCAAAGTGCGTGATGCAATGCACCGCATACTCCGCAGAAGGACGCCCAGTGCTGTAAGAAGACTATTAGATCAGTTGCCGGATTTTATGACGCTCGCTTAAAAAGATCATTAGCTGTTGGGAACATCGAAAGCGAGGACCGTTAAGGTTAACTCTCGGCTACTATCATCAAGGTGGCGGAAAGTGAATCGAAACTGAGTTTCGCCAGAGAATTCTTCTGAACGTAGGTAATTCGGGTGTGCCTGCATGGTCGGCGGTATAGCTTCTAGCACCTTTGTGAAATTCTTGTTTCTATTGAAGACAATGATCGCTGTCTTGGTGTCGCGCCAACTTGTATAGCCTAAGAGTTGATCGACCGTTTCGGATAGATTCTTGGGGCCACTCCAGATTTTACATTCGGCGATAAATATACTGCGGCCATCGACCTGAATGAGAATGTCGGTCTTCCCTTGATAGTTAAAGGTCTCCCCTGAGGCGGCGCCCTCGTAATGTCCGTTGAGCGGGACCAGGAACTGAAATCGCAGCGCTTCTTCATTTAGGTTCTTGAAGGCAGATGGGCTACGCTCCATAACAATAGCCATATCACTAATCACCGACAAAATGTGCTTGTAGTCTGCGCTGGTGAGAGCCGGTTCGGGTTTGAACGGTGCATTGCCTTTCGGGGGCAAGCTCGACGTGATCTTGCGGCGTACCTCGGGTGGGGCGTACGTGTGCGGGGTATCCGATCGTTCTTTGAGTTTATACCCGAGTTCTGAAACGAGATTTCGATCTGCAAGTAGTTTGGAACGTCGAGCCTCAATTAGGTTTCGCGCAAAAACAGGTACGTCTTTCTGAAAACTAGCAACGTCATTACGTAGGTTATTGAGATTAAATTCGATATCGTCGAGCGTTTCCTCAATTTCATCACGCACCTGCGCTGCGTCACGATTCGATGCGTCTACGGTGAAAACTAACTGCCTGGTGGCAATATGAGCTAACGGAGCGCTCATACGATAAGTTGACGGCTTTATCCTAAAGGCGTCGGTAGCACCGCTGAACGGAACCGTAACAACGATCTCAGTCGTGGTCACCCGCACTTGCCTACCGTAGTCATTGACCATGCGCGATGCTTCGCGGTTTTCAATTACGATATTGTCCCGGTCAAGCACAGGAACCGGAACGGTGTTTTTCTCAACAAAGTGTTGAACAGCAGTATCGACGCTAGTGTTCAGGAGTTGGTCTGGATCAAGTTCATTAATCTCGTTACGAATCGCAGCCTTTCGTTCTTCGCTTACGGAGAACCAGTCAGTTGAATTGAATAGCCTATCGTTCCTGCTCATGCGTTCGCCTATATTGCACTGCCTCAATATTACCGTCCGCGCATTGGACGAGTGGCAGTTAGAGACCCTCCATTTATTCTAGTGCTAATTTATCGACAATCATTGTACATGCTATGTGCCGAGTCGAGGGCGTACCTAGCTTGCGCTTCGCCAAAGGCCTCCCATTGGCAAGACAGCGGACACAATCGTAATCGCAAATAAAAAGCCGGGTCCCGAAGGACCCGGCGAGTTAGACAGGGAGAGAAGTCTCGGGGAGAGACTAGAAGCATCTTCAACATACCCAATACCCCGGTCACCCACAGTGACGGGGGTCACAAGACGCGATTTTTTCGAAATTTTTTTCGCGCCGTATTTGTGTGCGATTAGCCCCGGATTTCCGCGCTTTCTTGAATCTTGGGGTGCGCCGCGTTTTACGGCATAATCGGGAAATGCAGAATTTTTTCCGCCCCCGGGACGATGAAACGCGTTCGCGCCGGCTGACCTGGATCGTCGGCGGCGGGTTCGTGCTCGTCGCGCTGCTGTTCATGCCGGCTTATATCGACACGCTGGCGGTGCAGTTGTTCGAGAGCGAGATCGTCTCGACGTTCTGCGGCTATATCGGCATCACGCCGGGCGGCAAATGACCGGTCCGGACTTGGCCGCCGGGCTTTCTTTCAACGATACGGAGACATGAAGGCAGATGGTCGTTTCCATTAGCGCCGATGTGCAGATGTGGATGACGTTCGCGATCATCGTTGCCGCGCTGGGCGCCTATGTCGCCGAGAAGTGGCCGATGGAGCTGACGTCGCTCGGCACCATCGTCGCGATTTTGCTGTTCTTCCAGTTTTTCCAGACGCCGTCGGACGCGGGCCGGCCGGGCCTTTCGCCGGGCCGGATCCTGGAGGGCTTCGCCAACCCGGCGCTGATCGCCGTGCTGTCGCTGCTGGTCATGGGGCAGGGGCTGATCCGCACCGGCATCCTCGACCGCGGCGCGCAGTGGCTGCTCGATCACATGCGCGCCAAGATCCCGGTGACGGCGGCGATGTTCCTGGTGCTGTTCATCGTCGGCGCGGTCAGCGGGTTCCTCAACAACACGCCGGTCGTCGTGATCTTCATTCCGCTGATGCAGGCGATGGCACACCGCTATCACATCTCGCCGAGCCGCATCATGATTCCGCTGAGCTTCGCCGCGATCCTCGGCGGCATGACGACGCTGATCGGCTCGTCCACCAACCTTCTGGTGAATACCGCGCTGATCGAGATCGGCGAGACGCCGCTCGGCTTCTTCGATTTCACCGCGCCCGGCGTGGTGCTGGCGTTGGCCGGGCTCGTCTATGCGGTGTTCGTGGCGCCGCGTATCCTGCCGGACCGCGCCTCGATGGCCGATAGCGTCGCGCCCGATGGGGCCGGCAAGCAGTTCATCCTGCAGATCGAAACCCCGCCGGGGTCGGAACTGATCGGCGAGACCGCGCCGGGCGGCCACTTCAAGGCGCTGCCGGACATGACCGTACGCATGATCCAGCGCGGCGAACGCGCGATCCTGCCGCCGTTCGAGGATACCGCGGTGGTCGAGGGCGACGTCATCGTCGTCGCCGCGACTCGCGCTGTTCTCAAGGAGGCGATCGCCGAACACGGCGAACTGTTCCACCCGGACCTGCGCGACGGCAAGGCGCTGGAGGACGACGATGACGATGCACCCTGGCGCCAGGCCGACCAGGTGCTGGCGGAAGTCATGATCGCGCCGGCGTCGCGGCTCGTCGGGCAGACGCTGCGGCTTGCCGGATTCAGGTACAAGACGGGCTGCATCGTGCTCGGTATCCAGCGCCGGGCGCGGATGATCCGGGCGCGGATCACGGAAATCCGGCTCGAGGCCGGCGACGTGCTTTTGGTGCAGGGGCAGCGCGACGACGTGCGTCAACTCAGGGGCGGGCGCGACGCGATCCTGATCGAGTCGTCACGCGAAGACCTGCCGAGCCTGGATCACGTGAAGCGCGCGACCCTGATCTTCCTGGGCGCGGTGGTGGCGGCGGCGACCGGTATCCTGCCGATTGTCGTCTCGGCGTTCGCCGGTGCCATCGCGATGGTCGCGACCGGTGTGCTCAACCTGCGCCAGGCGTTCCGCGCCATCGATCCGAAGATCGCCACGGCCATCGCCGCGGCACTGGCGATGAGCATCGCGCTCCGCGAAACCGGCGGCGCCGCGTTCCTGGCGCACGGCATGGTGTCGGTGTTCGACGGGCAGGGGCCGCTCGTGGTTCTCTCGGTGCTGTTCCTGCTTGCGGCGCTGATGACGAACGTGATTTCCAACAACGCGGTCGCGGTGCTGTTCACGCCGATCGCCATAGACCTGGCGGCAGAGATGGGCGTCGAGCCGATGCTGTTCGCCATCGCCATGGTGTTCGCCGCCAACTGCTCGTTCGCGTCGCCCATGGGCTACCAGACCAACCTTCTGGTGATGGGGCCGGGGCACTACAAGTTCCAGGACTTCGTGCGGTCCGGTCTGCCGCTGATCCTCGTCATCTGGATCGTGTTCACGCTGCTCGCGAAGTTTTTCTGGCAGCTTTAGGGTTGTTGTCGGATTCAGGCTGAGGTGCCGTATCGACACGTCCGGTTTCGTATCGCCAGGCAAGCTGCGCCACGTGCAAGGCGCCGGCAAGTGACAGGAAACCCACGCCCGCGACCGTCGGCCAAATCACGTAACCGGGCATGCCGATCTGGTGCAGCAGCACGCCCGTCAGCACCATGCAGAGGCCGCCCAGTGTCGTGAAGGAAAGCAGGAAGACGGAAAATGCGACGATCATCGCGTCGGCCCGGCGACCGAAATACCGGGCCCGCCTGGCGGCGTTGCTCGAACCCCGGGACGTACGGCCGCGCTTCCCGGAGGACGCCGCGGTTGGACGTTTCATGTTGGGAACTCCACTAAGGATGCTGATGATATAGCTCGCGCGACCTTGCGCAGCAGAGAGGCGGACGCATGCCTGCCATGTGAAAATACCGTTCCGGGGCACATCACGGGCGGCCGGCGCTGCGATCCGTGCGGTTTGATTGGTTCTCCGGCGATTTTGGCGACCGTGCCCGGCTTCAGCCCGCCCCGCCCGGCACGGGGCGTCGGCAGCGTATCCGTTTCTGACTTTGACCCGGCGGCTGTATAATCGGCGCGGCCGGACGAGCGGTTTCGCCTCGAAACAACGCCTTCGGCCCTGAGCGGCGCCGCTGTGTGCCCCAAGCCCACCGTTGCCGTCCGCTTCTGACGTCCCGACCGGCGTATTCACCGCCGCCGGGACGCATCGGAGTATGAGATGTCATTCATCATGCATGCGGTTCCCGCGCTGGCCGCCGTTGCGGCCAGTGTCGCATTGTATATTCTTGTCGTGCTGGTCATGCGGAATCCGCGAATGCCGGCGTGGGTGCACGGCGAGGCGGCGGCGCAGGCCGTTGCTCTCGTGATGACGATCGGTTTGGTCGTCGGATTCGCTGCCGCCGCACAAATGCTGATCTTATCCGGCATTCATGTGGCGGTTGCAGTGGCTGCGACGACGGCGGCCATCATCGGCGCTGCGTTCGCAATCTGCCATTTCTTCCACATCGGAGAACGCTTGCGCAATGCCGACCGGGGACAGTCGCCGTTCCGGCCTGTTGAAGACCGCCGGGATATGCCGGTCCACGGCGCCCGCGTGGCCTGACCGGAATATCTGCGGTCCTTCTCCGGCCCGGCCGGGCACAAAAAAAACGGCGGCACCCGGGGGGATGGGTGCCGCCGTTTTGCGCGGAAGGCCGGTGCTTAGGCAGCCTTCACGTTGCTCAGGAAGTCGTTGACGAAATCGCGGATCTTCACCGACTGCAGGTTCAGGTCCTTCGATGCCGAGAGCACCTGACCCGCCGACGCGCCGGTATCGTTGGCCGCCTTTTCGACGCTGACGATGTTTTCGGCGACGTTGCGCGTGCCGGACGCGGCCTGCTCGACGTTGCGGGCGATCTCCTGGGTCGCGGCGGACTGTTCCTCGATCGCCGCCGCGATGGCGGTGGTGATCTCGGTCAGGCTGTTGACCGACTCGCGGATCGCCTCGAGCGCGACGGCAGTGTCCTTGGTCGCCGTCTGGATGTCGCCGATCTGCTGGCTGACTTCCTCGGTCGCCTGCGTGGTCCGCATCGCGAGTTGCTTGACCTCGTTGGCGACGACCGCGAAGCCCTTGCCGGCGTCGCCGGCGCGTTGCGCTTCGATGGTCGCGTTCAGTGACAGCAGGTTGGTCTTTTCGGCGATGCCGTCGATGACCTCGATGATGTCGCCGATCCGGGACGAGTACTCGGTCAGGCTCTGGACCTTCTGCTCGGCGGCCTCCGACTTCTCGTTGACCTGCGCGACGGCGGCCGTGGACGCCGACACGCTCTTGCCGATTTCCTCGATGGACGTCGACAGTTCCTCGGCGGCGGCGGCGACGGTGGCGACGTTGCCGGACGCTTCCTCGGACGCGGATGCGACGACACGCGACTGGCTGCTCGACTGCTCGGCGGTCGAACTCATCTCGCCGGCCGTACCTTCAAGCTGCTCGGCGGCGGCCGACACGGTCTGAAGGACGGTGCCGATTTCGCGTTCGAACGCTTCGGTCAACGCGCGCAGACGTTCGGCGCGTTCGGCCTCGGCGGCCTGTGCTTCGGCGTCCTTGCGGGCCTGGGCTTCGCGCTCCTCGGCGGCCTTGGCCTGCTCCTCGGCGGCCTTGCGTTCGAGCTCCGCCTGTTCGGCGGCAAGGCGCTCGGCCTCGTCCATGGCGTTCTTGAAGGTCTGCAGGGCCTCGGCCATCTCGCCGACTTCGTCGCCGCGGTCGAGTGCCGGGATCTCGCATTCCTTGTCGCCGCCGGCGAGCCGGTTCATGGCGACGGTCATGTCGTTGATCGGCGTGGCGATTCCGCGGGTCAGCACGAGGCCGAAGGTCGCCGCGAGACCCAGGCTGATCAGCGCGCCGGCGAGGATGACGACCGTCATCATCGTATTCGCGTTGTGCAGGCTTTCTTGGGCGGTGGCTACGTCGTTGGCGATCCGCTGCTTCTCGGCATCTGCGATCGCAAACATCTTGCCGAGCAATTCGGATGACAGGCCCGTCACTTCGAGAGCGCGTGCCTGATCGATTGTCAGCGGGTGCTTGACGAGTTCGATCTGTTTTTCCGCGACGTCACTGCGCCATTGGTTCATGTAGCCGGCGAGTTTATCGATCGTTTCGGTGTGCGCGGTGTTGCCACTGACCTTTTCACGAACTTTAGCCAAGGTAGCGTCGAAGTGATCGGCATTTTTCCTGTATTCATCGATGAATTTGGTGTCACCGGTGATAAGAAGGCCGCGGACGGCCGTCTGCTGTTCCTCTGCAAACTGTAGCAGTTCATCCATCTCGATGGCACCGTTGAGTTCCGCGATTACGCGGTCGCTGGTCGATTGCACGAATGACTTGTTGGCGAAGATGACGCCGCTGACGAGAACGGTGGTGAGCACGATAAGCGCGAACGCACCAACGATCTTACGGCCGATCTTCACATTGCTGAGGCTGAATTTATTAACTTTTCTGGACATGGGTCTGATCCTGTTTCTCCACCGGGCCGGTTCAGTTGATGCCGGTGTAAGCGGTACGGCGTTTGAATTCGGTCAGGTTGACTTCGACCGTGATCGCGCCGAGGGCTTCATTCGTTTCCGGGTCGGAAATGGTCATGTTGACCTGTACACGCTCGGTCCTGGTGTCGTCGTTATACTCCGGTTCGTCGATGAAGACGGCGTCCGGACCGACCTTGAAAGTCTTCTGCCACTTGCCTTCGTCGCCCTGCCAGTAATCCGAGGTGACGCTGCTCAGGCCGACGTTCAGGCCGACCGCGTCCATTACGAAGATCTCGCTGTAAAGACCGAGCGATCCGGCCTGGATGCGGGTCAGGTAGGTCGAGAGCGGGCTGCCGAAGAGCTGGGCGATCAGTGGCTGCACGTCCTGTTTGCGTTCGGCACGCCACGCCTTGTCGAATTCGATGATCTTGTCTTCGGTCAGGCCGGCGTGGCGCTTGTTCTGCGCCTTGAGGGCGATAAGGGCAACCGGGTGCGCCGCCCATTCACGGATCTTGGGCACCACGTGCTGGTTCAGGGCCGCGACCATGGCGTCGCGGTCACCGGCGGCCTGCGCACCGGCCGTTGAAAGGCAGGTTGCGGCTAGCAGTAGTCCGCCGATAGCAACCCGTTTGAAGGGCTTCGTAAGCATGTCGTTCTCCTGTGTTGAGCGGGTCGAATACCTTGATCGACGGTCTGCAGAATAACCGGCGCTTGTCATTGAGGTGTGTCTGTAATGTTGCCGGTTTATGCGAATTTGTAAGTGCGTTCGAATTTGTAATCGCGATTGACGGTCTTAGTGAAACCGACATAGAGACAGTCCGAACTCAATCGGAAGCCTATGTTTTTTCCAACAGTGGTGCCCGGCCGGAACCGGGTAAATTGACATTAGGAGCCTGCTATGAACCCCCTGAAATCATTGAGGATTTCGTACCAGTTTGGCGCGCTTGCCGTGCTGGTCGTCCTCGGTTTCGCACTCGTCGGTGCCGCCTATTACATCGGTGACGATATCAGAGGTAAGTACCTCGCCGAAGTCGAACGCGAGACCAAAGGTTATGATCTTACCCGTGCCGTCGAGTACGAATTCCTGCAAGCACGGCGTCGCGAGAAGGACTTCTTCATCCGTATGGACGAGAAATATGTCTCCAAACATGCGGAGGTCGTGCAGTCGGCACAATCGACTCTGTCGACCTTGATCGAACAGGAAGACCATCCGGACGTGCGCGAGAAATTCACGCAAGTTCAGGAGAAGCTCTCGGCCTACGACGACAAGTTTGAATCCATCGTCGAGCAGTGGCGGACCATCGGTCTCACCGAAAAGGAAGGATTGCGCGGCAGCCTGCGCGGTTCCGTCCACGAGATCGAGGAAACGCTGAAGGGCTACGGCATCGAAAGCCTGACGGTGAAGATGCTGATGATGCGTCGCCACGAGAAGGACTTCCTGATGCGTCTCGACCCCAAGTACGTGGGCCGGATCGAAGCGCGCCAGGAGGAATTCCTGGATATTCTCTCGCAGCAGATCATCCCCGGGAATGCACAGGATGTGATCCGCGCGCAGCTCCAGACATACGTGACGGATTTCAAGAAAGTCGCGGAACTGCGTCTCGCCATCGAAGAGGAATCGGCCGTTCTGAGCGATCTGTTCGCCGAAGCCGAGGAGCCGCTTCGGAACGCGGCGGAACACATTACCGCCGGATATACGGAGTCCCGCACCATGGCCGCCGATATGGCAGAGAAAAGCAAGTTCGCGATTCTCATGGCGATGGCGATTACTTCGGCGGTGGTCATTCTGCTGACGGTCGTGATCGCCCGTGCGATCACGCGGCCGGTCGGTCAGATGACGTCGGCCATGACGTCGCTTTCCGAAGGTGAAATGGAAACCCCGGTACCGGCGACGGATTACGGCAACGAAATCGGCAAGATGGCGAAGGCGCTCGAAACGTTCAAGAACACGATGATCGAGTCCGAGCGCATGGCTGCCGAACAGGCCGAACTGCAGCGCAAGGCCGCCGAGGAGCAGGCGCGTACCGCCGAGCTCGAAGCGCAGGCTGCCGCCGAACGCGAGAAGGCCGCCAAGGAACAGGCCGAAGCGCAGGCAGAACAGGCCAGACGCGCCGAGAAGTTGCAGCAATTGACCGAAGAGTTCGAGCGGCACGTCAGCGAGGCGCTGGGCAGCGTCAACGTCGCCGTCGAACAGTTGTCGTCAACCGCCGGCGAAATGAACCAGGCGGCCGACATGGTCAGCGATCAGTCGGTGAGCGTGGCTGCAGCGGCCAACGAGGCGTCGGTCAACGTGCAGACCGTCGCAACGGCGACCGAAGAACTGACGTCGTCGATCAGTGAGATCGGGACCCAGGTCAACAACTCGTCGCGGATCGCCGAAACCGCCGTTTCGCAGGCCGAACAGACCACCGAACTGGTGGCCGGGCTTGCAACGTCGGCGGAACGGATCGGCGAGGTCATCGAACTGATCAACGAGATCGCCGACAAGACCAACCTGCTGGCGATGAACGCGACCATCGAAGCGGCCCGCGCCGGCGACGCCGGCAAGGGCTTCGCGGTGGTGGCCACGGAAGTCGGCAATCTGGCCGTCCAGACCGGCAAGTCGACCGAGGAAATCACCCAGCACATCTCGGGTGTCCAGAAGTCGACCAAGTCGGCGGTCGAGGCGATCGACCAGATCACGACGACGATCCGCGAGATCAACGAGGTGTCCTCGGCGATCGCGGCGGCTGTCGAAGAGCAGTCCGCGGCAACCAAAGAAATCGCCCGCAACGTCGAACAGGCGGCGGTCGGCACCAACGATGTCACGCAGAACATCACCCAGGTGTCGGAAATCGCCGGCCAGTCGAAAGAGTGTGCGACGCAGGTCGGCACGGTTTCGAAGGAAGTGGCTGACCGGTCAACCGACCTCAACGGCTACGTGCAGTCGTTCCTGCAAGGCGTGCGTGCAGCCTGAGTTGCCGGTGCCGGCAGCGCCTCAATTCGCCGCACCGGCCGGAAGAACCCTCGCCCCTCGGGGCGGGGGTTTTTCTTCGGTCCGGTTGGTCCTGTTATAGCTGAAGCGTGGCGAGACGTTCGAGCGCCCGGTCGTAACACCGGTTGGCGGCTTTCAGTTCACCCGCGACGCCGCTCAGCCGCTCGTCGAGCGTCGACAGTTTGTCCTGCAGATCGGCGGTCGCGGTTACCACTACGTTGACGCTTTCGTCCATCTCGGCGACGGCGCGCCGCAACCGCCTGACGGCGGCCACCGTGTCGTCGGTGACGGTGTTTCGGGGAAACGGAATGACGTTTTTGCCGTTGCCGGACTGTGAAGCCATGACGTTATGATAATCGGAAAGTACGTAGACGCCAAACGGACTCTCGGCGTTTTCCCGGGGAAATGGGTCCGGCGCCCGTCGGAATTTCTTCAGTTCCGTCTGTGCTTGCTGGGCGTGCAATCCGGCGCCCATGCGCTATCGTCACTTGCCCATGGCGTATCAGAGCAGAGGATCTTCATCATCATGACCGAGCGGCCGTTTTCCTTTCTCCCGGAACCCGAAGGGCGCAGTGCATCGAAACCGCGCAGGACCGGGGTGACGATGATGATCGACATGGGATTGGGGCCGAGGCTGCTCGACGATCATCTGACGGTCGCGGGGCCTTACGTCGATCTCGCCAAGATATTCGTCGGCTCGGCACGGCTTTATGACGAGGCAACGTTCGCGGCGAAGGTCGATATCTATCGCAAGCATGATATCGGCGTTTTCATCGGCGGGCAGTTTCTGGAATACGTCATCACCAGGGAAGGGTACGCCGCCGCGCCGGCATTTTTTAAGGAGGTGACACGCCTCGGCGTCGACTGCATCGAGGTTTCCGACAATTGCATCGAGATGAGCGACACGCAGCGTGAAAGCCTGGTCGGGATGGCGCTGGATGCCGGCCTGGAGGTGCACGGCGAGGTCGGCTCGAAGGACGACGTCGCCGATATCGGCGAGCTGATACGCCAGGCCGAGGTCTGCCTGAGCGCCGGGTGCGACGTGGTTCTGTTCGAGGCCGCCGAACTTGTCTCCGCCGGGGTCGCGAACATCGATTCGATCAGATCGATCAAGGACGCCGTCCCTGCGCATCAGGTGATGATCGAACTGCCCGGACCGTGGATTGCCGGTGTGACGTTGAATGACGTCTTCGAGATGGCGAAACAGACGCTGAAGATCTTCGGTCCCGACGCCAATCTCGGCAATGTCGCCTGGGACCAGGTCATCAATGTCGAGTGTCTGCGCCAGGGCATCGGCATCGCCGGGCCCGACTATCTCTGATCTGGAACCGGCAAACGGCAGACGGGATCACGAGGGGGCGGCGAGGCCGGCCAGGACGGCGCGAAGCTGGTGCCGCTCGGTCTGCGGCAGCCCGGCGAGCATCGCTTCGACGGTGGTAATGTGCGATGCGAAAAGGCCGTCGACGAGGTCGAATCCGGCGTCCGACAGGGTGATGCGAAGTCCCCGGCGGTCGTTCGGGTCGCGGGTCCGTTCAATCAGGCCGCGCTGTTCGAGTCGGTCGAGGCGATTGGTCATCGCCGATGTCGACAGCATCATTTCCCGGGCCAGCGCCGAGGGGGACAGGGCTTGGCCGCGACCCTGCCGGCGTAGCGTCATGATCACGTCAAAGCCCGCGAAATCCAGATCGTAGCCTTCCAGGTTGTCGAGCACGCCGCGGCGCAGTCGTTCCGCCGCACGCCATACCTCACCGCAAACGGCAATACCAGACGGGTCGATGTCCGGGCGCTCGCGGCGCCATTGGGCGAGAACGGTATCGAGATCCTGGCCTTCCTTTGACGGATTGCCGGTAACTGTCGCGGCTTGACTCATGAACGTACCTGCAGCAAAGTAGTTTGATATCGAACTATTCGATATCAAACTATATTTCGGATTCCGACACAACCGATAATCGGAACCACGGGGAGGAGAGGCCCAGGCCTCGCAAGGGAATGAAGATCGATAATTCGCTCATTCTGCCGTTGCCGCCGGAAGACGCGTGGCGGATTCTGCTGGATATTCCGTTCGTCGCCCCCTGCCTTCCGGGAACCGAATTGACGAAGGTTGTCGATGAACGGACGTTCGAAGGCACGGTGAAACTGAAACTGGGTCCGGTGTCGCTCTCTTTCAGAGGCGAGGCGTCGGTCGAGGACGTGGATCCGGATGCATGCGCGGTCCGGGTCTCGGCGAAAGGACGCGAAGAACGGGGACGCGGCACGGCGCACGCCGACGTCACGTTCTGCCTGGTCCCGGAAGCAGGCGGCACGCGTGTAGACGTTGTTACCGACCTCAACCTCGCCGGCAGTATTATCCAGTACGCCCGGGGCGCCGGCATGATCGAACGCACGGCGCAATCCCTTGTGGACCAGTTTGCGCAGCGGCTGTCGGCCCGGATCGAATCCGGCGAGACGCCGGATGCCGAGGCGATCAAGGTCGGCTCTTTGCTGTGGCACGGCATCAAGTCGGGCATTGGCGGTGGCAAAGACAACGGCCGGGAGGGCGATGAATGAAGCCGGCGCCTTTCGAATACCACCGGGCTGAGACACTCGAGGAGGCGACCGGCATGCTGGCGACGCTGGAGGATGCGCGTTTGCTTTCCGGCGGCCAGTCGCTGATGGCGATGATGAATTTGCGCTATGTCGCCGTCGATCACCTGATCGACCTGAACCCGGCCCAGGAACTCGCGGGCTTCGAGATTGCGGACGACCGGCTTCGCGTCGGCGGCATGACCCGACAGCGCGCGATGCTGGATAATGCCGATCTCGCGGTGCGGGCACCGGTCTTTGCCGAGGCGCTCCGCTTCGTCGGTCACGTGCAGACCCGCAACCGGGGCACGGTCGGCGGTTCGCTTGCGCACATGGACCCGGCGGCGGAACTGATGGGGCTTGCCGCGCTCACCGATGCCGAGATCACGATGACCAGCGGGCGCGGCACGCGCAGCGTAGCAATTTCGGATTATCCGCTCGACTACATGACGCCGAATATCGAGCCGGACGAAATCCTCACCGAGGTCTCGTTCGGGCTCTGGCCCGCCGGGCATGGCTGGGACTTCCGCGAGTTCGCGCAGCGCCACGGCGATTTCGCCCAGGTTGGTGTCGGCTCGCTCTTGTCGCTCGATGACGACGGCCGGGTCGCACGTGCGGCCGTGGTGCTGATCGGCGTGGACATCGGACCGAAGCGCCTCGCGGACGTGGAAGAGATGCTGGCCGGCGAGACGCCGGGCGAAGACCTTTTCCGCGCCGCCGGCGCGTTGGCGGCAAAACACGAGATGATGGGCGATGCGCTGGTGACGGCGGCCTATCGCCAGCGTGTGGCGGATGCGTTGGTGCGGCGCTCATTGACGCGCGCGGCGGACCGCGCCGGGGAGGGACACTATGCCTGAGGGCGCTCCCGCACGTACGGTCGCGATGACCGTCAACGGCAACGCCGTGTCGGCGGAGGTCGAGGACCGTTTTTCGCTGGCTGACTTTCTGAGGAAAAGGCTCGGGTTCACCGGCACACACCTGGGGTGCGAGCACGGCGTCTGCGGCGCCTGCACGGTGCTGGTGGACGGCGAGGCGGTGCGCGGCTGCCTGATGCTGGCGGTGCAGGCCGAGGGGTGCGAGGTCACGACCATCGAAGGGCTCGGCAATGCCGACGGCACGCTCGGTATCCTGCAACAGGCGTTCATGGACAACTACGGACTGCAGTGCGGGTTCTGTACACCGGGCATCCTGACGACACTCACCGCATACCTGCGCGATCACCCGAACGCCGACGACGCGGATATCCGCGAGGCGCTGTCCGGCAATATCTGTCGCTGCACGGGATACGACACCATCGTCCGCGCCGCGCTGAGCGCTGCCGAACGGATGCGGAAGGACAGCCGATGACCGGACAGGTTTTCGTCGGCCAGAGCGTCAAGCGCCTCGAGGACCCGGACCTGCTGACCGGCAAGGGGCAGTTCCTGGATGACCTGAAACTGCCGGGCCTGGTCGAGGCCGTGTTCGTCCGCAGTCCGTTCGCGCACGCACGGTTTACGACCATCGACACGGCTGAGGCCCGGGACATGCCGGGCGTGATCGCGGTTTTCACCGCCAGCGATCTGCCCGACGTCATGCACGGCAAGCGCATCCTGTTGCAGGTGCCGAACCCGTCGATCACCAATCCCGTGACCCAGGAACCGCTGGCGAGCCGGGAAGTCTGTTTCGCCGGCGAGGCGGTCGCCGTCATCGTCGCCGAAACCCGCCACGAGGCAGAAGATGCGGCCGAGCGCGTGATCGTCGACTGGGACCCGCTGCCCGCCGTCGGTCACTGCGATGCGGCGCTCAAGCCCGGCGCGCCGGTCGCGCACGGTGACGTGGCGGACAACGTCGCGGGGCGGTTTTCGCTGAATTTCGGCGATGTCGACGGTGCGTTCAGAAACGCCAGCCACGTGGTGAAGGGCCGCTTCACGCCGCACCGGGGAAGCGGGCACCCGATGGAATGCCGGGGCGTCTGCGCGGTTTATGACACGGTGGCGGACGCGTTCCGTATCTGGTCGTCGACGCAGACCCCGCACAATACCCAGCGCGGCGTCGTCGACATGTTCGAGATGCCGGAAGACCGGGTTCGCATCATTACGCCGGATGTCGGCGGCGGCTTCGGACCCAAGAACCAGGTCTATCCGGAGGAAATGGTGATCCCGGCGGCGGCCAGGATGCTCGGCCGCCCGGTCCGCTGGGCCGAGGACCGGCGCGAACATTTCCTGACGACGACACAGGAACGCGACCAGGTTTGGGATCTCTCGGCGGCGGTCGACGGCGCGGGACGTATTCTCGGGCTCAAAGGGACGCTTGTTCACGACGCCGGGGCCTACCTGCCGTGGGGCGTGATCATGCCCTATATCTCCGCCACCACCGTGCCCGGGCCGTACCGCCTCGGCAGCTACAAGCTGGACGTGACGGCCGCTTTCACCAACATGGTGCCGACGACCCCGTTACGCGGCGCCGGCCGCCCGCAGGCGGTCTTCGTGATGGAGCGGATGTGCGACCTGATCGGGCGTGAACTCGGCATCGATCCGGCCGAGATCAGGCGCCGCAACTTCATTCCCTCCGACGCCATGCCCTACGACATGGGTCTCACTTACCGCGACGGCGCACCGGTCACATACGACACCGGCGATTACCCGGAAGCGCAGGCGAAAGCGCTGACCCGCGCCGCATACGAGGACTTCCCGGCGCGTCAGAAACAGGCCTTGGCGGAAGGCCGCTACATCGGCATCGGTATCGGCAACTACGTCGAAGGCACCGGACTCGGCCCGTTCGAGGGCGCGACCATCCGTATTCTGACCAATGGACGCGTCGCGATCTACACCGGCGCCACGCCGGCGGGCCAGGCGCACAAGACGACGCTGGCGCAGATTTCCGCCGACCAGCTCGGCGTTGATATTGCCGACGTGGACGTGGTGGTCGGCGACACCGGCATGATGCCGCGCGGTGCCGGGACCTACGCCAGCCGCATCACGGTGAACGCCGGTTCGTCGGTGCGCATGGCGTCGATCGAGGTCCGCGGCAAGCTGCTGGCGATGGCGGCCGCCAAGTTCGATGTCGCCGAAGACGACCTGGAATGCGTCGGCGGGCTGGTTCGCATCAAGGGCGAGCAGGGCGACAGCATCTCGTTTTCCGAGCTTGCCAAGATGACCAGCGGCATGCCGGGTTACGTGCTGCCGAAGGGCGTCAAGCCGGACCTCGAGGCGTCGGCCTACTACACGCCGCCGCAGGCGACGTATTCGAACGGCTCGCACGTCGCCGAGGTCGAGGTCGATCCGGAAACGGGGCTGGTGACGATCCTGAAATACACCGTCGTCCACGACTGCGGCAACGTGATCAATCCGATGCTGGTACACGGCCAGATACAGGGTGGTGTCGCGCATGGGATCGGCAACGCGCTCCTCGAGCGCATGGTCTACGATGAGGACGCCAATCCGCTCACGACAACGTTCGGCGAATACCTGATGCCGACGGCGGAAATGATCCCGGATTGCGATATCATACACATGGAAAGCCCGACGCCGCTCAACCCCCTCGGGGTGAAGGGTGCGGGCGAGGGCGGCACGATCCCGGCGCCGGCGGCGATCGTTGCCGCGGTCGAGAACGCGCTGCAGCCGTTCGGGGTGGTGATCACCGAATGCCCGATCCTGCCGCAACGGATTGTCGAACTGATCGCCGAAACGAGCGAGGGGGAGGAATGACATGACAGAAAACAGTGATCGGTTCCGGGTTGCGCAGGATGGCGCCGTCGCCAACGTGACGCTCTGCACGCCGGGCGAGGGCAATACGCTGGGTCCGCCCGATATGGCGGAACTGGGTGCTGCCATTGAGGCTGCGGGCCGCGATCCGGCGACCAAGATCGTCGTCGTGCGGGGCGAAGGTGAAGACTTTTGTCTCGGCCGGCGCATCGTGCCGGGCGCCAAGCGGCCCGACATTGCCCGCGATTTCCGCGAACGGGTGGCCGACGCCATTCTCGGTGTCTACGCGCATCTGCGCGCGACGCCGGTGCCCGTGCTGACCGGGGTACAGGGGCGCGCCAAGGGCTTCGGTTGCGCCTTCGTGGCGCAGAGCGACATCACCATCGCCGATCCGGGCGCACGCTTCAGTCTGCCGGAAATGGACAACGACCTACCGCCGACGCTGGCGATCTCGGCGTGCCTGCCGAAGATGCCGGCGAAGCCGATCCTCGACCTTGTCCTGACGCGTGACGAGATCGACGCCGAAACCGCGTTCATGCACGGCCTGGTGACGCGGGTCGCGCCCGCGGACGGACTTGCCGATGCCGTCGATGGCTATATCGCCAAGCTCGCCGACCGCGACCGGGACGCGCTGGTGGCGATCAAGGAATATATGCAACTGGCGCCGAACATGGACCTTGCCGGGCAGGCGCGCTACGGCGCCAACCTGATCGCGGTTGAGATGACCAGCCAGGACAAACAGGGATAGGGGGAGACGATGCCGGAGATTTCCGTCAACGGCGAGACGATTTACTACGAGCGTGCGGGCCAGGGGCCGACGCTGACGATGCTGCACAGCCTCGGCACCAACAGCTACCTGTGGGCCGAACAGATCGCACGTTGGCAGGACCGCTTCACCTGCGTCGCCTTCGATGCGCGCGGCCACGGGCGGTCCACCAACAACGGCGGCATGACCATGCAGGCGGTTGCCGAGGACGCGCATGCGGCGCTCAAGGAAATGGGCCTGCTGCCCGCCGTGATCATGGGGATTTCCATGGGCGGTCTGCAGTGCGCGCGGTTTCATGCGCTGGCGCCTCCGGACGTGCTGGGTATCGTTTATGCCGACAGCTTCGCTTATCTCGGCGACGCCGGGCCGGCACGCGTGAAGGATCTGGAGGACAAGATCGCCAGTATGTCGATGCGGGACTACGCCGCCGCCTACACCGCCGATACCCTGCTGCCGGCGACGGCGGAGACGCATCACGAGGCGCTCCGGCAATCGATCTCCGGCATGACCGCGGAAAATTATCTGCAGGCTGTCCGCTCCGTGTTTACCGAAGACGTGCGCGAACACCTCAAGGGCATCGACAAACCGTGCCGCATCGTCACCGGCGAACAGGATCAGCGTACGCCGCCGGCGGCCGCCGAGAACGTACACGGGTTCGTGAAGGGCTCGTCGCTCGAGTTGATTCCCGACGCCGCGCACCTCGCGAACATCGACAACCCGGACGGTTTTGCAGCCGCCGTCGAGCCGTTTCTGATGCAGTTCGCGGACTCCTGACCGGATCGCGGCCATATATATGAAAAAAGGGAGGAGGCACGAAGCCTCCTCCCCGACAGGGATGTGATCGCTTATTCCGCGATCTTACATCGCCGCCTGTTCGGCCTTTTCGATCCAGCCGTCGAACATCGCCTGGTGGTTCTCGATCCACTGGCTGGCATGACGTTCGATGTCTTCCTTCTTGTCTTCGCCTTCCTGCATCTTGGCGTTCTGTGCGAAGATGTCCTGGAGGGGAACCTGCATTTCCTCGAACAGGGCCTTGGCGGCCGGATTGTTCTTCAGGAATTCCGAGTTCGCGACCGGGCGGATGTCATTGGCCGGCCAGCCCATCTTGCACGGATCGGCCACGCAGCCCTTCACGCCGCTGACGGTCGTCTGGTCCTCGTACTGCTTCTGATCGGCGGGCAGGTCGGGACGCGGGGTCTGGATCCAGACCACGTCTTCGCCCGGCGGCAGCATACCGACGGTCCAGTTGGGCGTCCACGTATAGAAGAAGATCGACTCGCCTTCGTTATAGCGGCCCAGCGCATCGGCCATCGACGCGGAATAGCTCGCCTTTACCGGATCGACGTGGTCGCGGAGATCATAGGCGTCGAGCTGGTGGGCGATGACCTTTTCGCAACCCCAGCCCGGCGGGCAGGCGACCAGTTCGGCCTTGCCGTCGTCGTCGGAATCGAAGGCTTCCTTGACTTCCTTGCGCTTGAAGTCGTCGAGGCCCATGACGTTCAGTTCATTGGCCGTCTTCTTGTCGACGAGGTAGCCCTGCAGCGCGCCGCCCTTGGCGACGTAACCGACCCGCTCGGCGCCTTTCTTGAAGTCGCCGCTGTAGGTGTTGTGCAGCGGGAACCAGCCATTGACCCAGAAGTCCACGTCGCCCTGGGCGACGGCCTGATAGAACGGCGGATTGTCGAGGGTGACCGTATTCTCGACTTGATAGCCCAGTTCTTCGAGCGCCTGGACATAGATTTCGGTCTGGAACCAGCCCGTATCCCAGGTGGCCCGGGCGGGTTTGACGGACTTGCCGGCACCCGGCATGTGCGAGTCGGCATAGGCCGTGGTCGGCGCCGCGAGAACCGCGGCGGCGGCGACGCCGATGCTCAGCGCGCCGGCAGTCATGAATTTTCCGTATCGCATTTCGTCCTCCTTTAGGTCGAAAGTTAAAGCGTTTCCGAATTTTTCGAGTTTTGGGGAGCGCCACGCGGGATGCGCTCCCGGTCGCGGTCAGGTCCGGCCGCGCGCTGCGGCCGCCGGACCGGCGTGACGGTCGCGCTTCGACGGCGGGCGGATGTCGATCACCGTCCACCCTCCGAAGCGGTTACGCCATGATGTGCGGCGTCGTGCGCCGCGCCGCGTGTAAACAGCATTTGAAACAGGCCCTTGAACGTCCAGCTTGCTCCCTGCGCGCCGGCCGGATCGCCGAGCGCCTGGGTAATGCGGTCGAGGATGATTGCCATCAGCGCCACGCCGAGACCGCCGATGAACGCCAGCCCGACGTCGAGGCGTCCGAGCCCGGTGTTGACCGTGAGACCGAGGCCGCCGGCGCCGATCAGCGCCGCGATCACGACCATGGAGAGGGCCAGCATCAGAGTCTGGTTGAGGCCGGCCATGATGGTCCTGAGGGCCTGGGGAATCTGGATTTCGATCAGCAGTTGCCAGTTGTTGGCGCCGAAGGCGATGCCGGCTTCGACCATTTCCTTGTGCACCTGGCGGATACCGAGGTTGGTCAGGCGGATGATCGGCGGCAACGCGAAAACGATGGTGGCGATCACCCCCGGCACGATGCCGACGCCGAACAGCATGACGATGGGTACCAGATAGACGAACGGCGGAATGGTCTGCATGACGTCGAGAATCGGGCGGAGAACGCTGGCGAACCGGTCGCTGCGGGCCGCGGCGATGCCGAGCGGCACGCCAGCGGCGGCGCAGAAGATCACGGCCGTCAGCACCATGGCGAGCGTCGTCATGGTTTCTGACCAGATGCCGATCATGTCGATCAGCACCAGCGAAACCAGGGTGAAGCCGCCGACGCCGCGTCCGGCGACGCGCCAGGCGACGATCACGGCAACCGCCAGGAATATGATGAACGGCACGCCGTTCAGGAATGCGTCGAGGCCCGAAAGGACCTGATTGACCGGCCACTGGATGGCCTGGAAGAACGGGCGGAAGTTGGGCACCAGCCAGTCCTTGACGAAGAACTCAACCCATTCGTCGAGGGGCAGGGTGTAGAAATAGGAGACGCTGGCGCTGTCCAGCAGGTTGCCCACGGACTCCATGAACGTCTCGGTGCCTTGGTCGGTCGTTCCGTTCGCCATGCTCGATCGCTCCGTCCGGCCTATGAAGCCCTTTGCTGGCGCCCGCCCGATGCGTCGCCCGGTTGCGCATCGTCGCCGGTGTCGTTGTTCGGTGGACGCAGTTCAGCAAAGACTTCGTGCGGGTGTATGGCGCCCAGCAACGTGCCGTCGTTGCCGAGGACGGCAACCGGGAGGCCGCGGGCGCATTTGTCGAAGATGTCCTGCAGGACCGCGCGCCGGTCCACCGCCGGATAATCGGCCGAGGCCAGTTGCGTCAGGTCGCCGCCGCCATCCTGTTGGTGCAGATGTCCGGGATCGACCAGACCCTGCGGCTTGCCGGCGTCATCGACCAGGTAACAGGCCGCGCCGTTCTCGCCGAGGCGCTCGCGCGCCGATGAAACGTCGTCACGGCCGGCGACCAGCGGTTCGGCGTCGCGCATCACGGATGCGGCGCGCAGCACGCGGCTCCGGTCGACGTCGCCGGTGAAGGCGGAGACATATTCGTCGGCGGGCCTGGTGACGATTTCCTCAGGGGCGCCGACCTGGACAAAGGCGCCGTCCTTCATGATGGCGATGCGGTCGCCCAGGTGCAGGGCCTCGTGCAGGTCGTGGGTGATGAAAACGATCGTCGTTCCGAGTTGCCGTTGCAATTCGATCAGTTCGTCCTGCATGTCCTTGCGGATCAGCGGATCGAGCGCGCTGAACGGTTCGTCCATCAGCAGGATCTCCGGATCGACGGCAAGGCCGCGGGCGAGGCCGACGCGCTGCTGCATGCCGCCGGAGAGCGCGTCGGGCCGGTTATCGGCCCATTGCTCGAGGCCGACCAGCGCCAGAGCTTCCAATGCCTTGGCGCGGCGTTCATCGGTGGGCATGCCGCGCACCTTCAGTCCGAAGGCGACGTTCTCGGCGACCGTCATGTGCGGCAGCAGGGCGAAGTGCTGGAACACCATCGCCGCTTTCTTGAGGCGGATCTGGCGCATGGTCTCCTTGCTGGCGTTGACGACGTCTTCGCCGGCGAGGCTGATGTCCCCGTCTGTGGTGCTGTGCAGGCGGTTGAGACAGCGGATCAGGGTCGATTTGCCGGAGCCCGAAAGGCCCATGACACAGAAAATCTCACCCTTGTCGACCTCGAAGGTGACGTCCCTGACGGCGACGACGCATCCGGTCTTTTCGTAGATTTCGGACTTGTCGAGGCCGTCACGGCACGCCGCGATCGCCTCGTCGGGCGCGCTGCCGAAAACCTTGTACAGATTATGTGCGGCGACTGCTTTATCAGTCATGAAATAACGTATTTATCGAATGCCGGTTATGGGCATTTCCTCTCCCTCCAGTGCACCTAGTAGGTAGAGCGTGCTTGTCAACCGGTGCGGAATATCCGCGGCCCATTCATTTGAAAATGCCGAGAAAGTACCGCGGTGTGAGCGGACAATTGTTCCGAAAACTCAAAACCGCCGCTTGATGACGCCCGGAAACACGGGGTAATCCCTGTCGCGCGCATCATTTTCCGGAGTGAAATCAGCCGAGCGGCGACGGTGAAAGCGGCGGCAGGCCGATGCCGACGCTGTCCGAGACTTCCCGTATGTCCTCGATGACGTTGGCCGGCAACGGCACGCCGGTTTCGGCGAACTTGCGTTCGTTCCGCAGTTCCGGTTCGCCCGGCATCAGGATCTCGTCGACGCCGTCGGCGAGTGCCGTCGCTTTCATGAGCTGGATGAAATTATCGACTCGTTCGATGAACGCCTCCCGCGGCATGAACGACGTCACGTCGACGGCCATGGTGAACTGGCCGTTGTTCTGGGCGTTCTCGAAGTCGGCATAGAGATTATTGATCAGCTTGCTGTAGGCCGCGCCCGACAGGACGCCGGCCAGCATGTCGACGAGGATGGCGATGGCCGAGCCCTTGGCGCCGGCGAACGGCAGCACCACGCCGGCTTCGGCGGCCTTGGAATCGGTGGTTGGCTTGCCGTCGGTATCCAGCGCCCAGCCTTCGGGGATGGTGTCGCCGCGCTTGGCGGCCTCGACGATCTTGCCGCGCGCCACCACCGACGAAGACATGTCGATGACGATGGCCGGAATCGCGCCGGCGGGGATGGCGACGGAAAGGGGATTGGTGCCCAGTGCGCGGCCGCGGCTGCCCCAGACCGCCATGGAAACCGGCGAGTTGCTGGCGCTGACGCCGATCAGGCCTTGGGCGGCTGCCTGCGTAACGTAGAACGAGCCGGGACCGTTGTGGTTGCTGTGGCGGACCGAGGCGATGCCGACGCCGTTTTCCTTGGCGATCTCGATGGCGGTTTTGATGGCGCGATCGCCGGCAACGGCGCCCATGCCGTTGTCGCCATCGACCAGCGCGACCGACGCGCTCTTGCGCTCGACCCGGATATCCGGCTGCGCCTTGACGACGCCCTTGGCCAAACGTTCGGTGTAGATCGGAATCCGCGTGACCCCATGGGCGCCGTGACCGCGCAGGTCGGCGTGCACGAGGTTGTCGGCGACGATCATCGCCGCGTCGGCGTCGAGACCGAATTTTTCGAAAACCTTTGCGGTGAACTGCCTGAGTTCATTGCCATCGCAATAAAAAGGCGATGCTTGTCCGGCGCCGGCGGCCGTTTGCGTTCCCATGGCGGTCCTCCCCGAGTTTTCCCGATTCCATCAGGTTGGCGGAATACGTGGGCGTTTTCGTTCTTGTTGGCCAAGATTTTCCTATTCGCTCAAAATTGTCAACAATTTGAAATTATATGAATGCAAAAATTATTGACATTGAAACAAAATGGCCATTAGCCTTTGCCAATGGAAGAAATTTTGCCAACAAATCCGGCGAAGATGGGTGCGGCTACGTTTACGGAGTCCGCGCGCACGACTACCATTTTCCCCGAGCAAAAGGGCGATGGGAGAACGCTGATGGATGAGGCAAAGACCTCTGGCCGTCCGCTGACGGCGATGGTCCGCGACAGGATCGAGCACATGATCCTGAGCGGTGTCCTCAAGGCCGGCGAACGGCTGAACGAGAATGCGCTCGCAGCGGAACTCAATGTCAGCCGCGGTCCGGTGCGCGAGGCGACTCGCAGCCTGGCCGACGCGGGCCTCGTGACGATCATGCGCAACCGCGGCGCCTTCGTCCGCGAAATCAGCCTCGAGGACGTGCTGCACGTCTACGACATCCGCGCCGGGCTGGCGTCCGTTGCCGGGCGGCTGGCGGCGTTGCGGGCGACGCCCGAAGGCGTCGCCGAGCTGCAGGATTTGTGGGAGCAGATGGAGGCCGCCAGGATCGAACGCGATTCCGATCATTATTACGAGATCAACCGCCGGTTCCATGCCCGCATCGTCGAGATGACCGGCAATCCGAAACTGATCGAGTTCCACGAAACCACGGAACGGGAGGTGTTCCTGTTCCTGCGCCGCGGCGTGACCGGCCCGACACGGATCGACACCTCGAACCGGCAGCACAAGGAAATGCTGGACGCCATCGCCGCTGGCGACGAGCAGGCGGCGGCCGGTGCGTTCGAACGCCACGTGGTCGCTGGCAAGCAACGGATGCTGGACACGCTGGTCAGCAATACCGCCGGCTGAACCGGCAATGAGACAAGAGAACGGCAACATCATGGGGAGGAGACGGAATTTGAGAGCGTTAAAGACCTGAACGACATCCGGACCGCACGTTTCGGCGTCGCCGTCCGGATTTGAGGATCCCGACAACAAGAAGAAACGGCCGCGGGCGCACACGGCGCTCCGCAAGAGGGGTGCTTGTGCCTATACGACGAATTCAAAGGAGGAACACTAAATGAAGCGTTTTAGTATTGCAGCTATTCTGACCCTGGCGGTCGCGGTGATGTTCGCGGCACCGGCGAGCGCCTGGGAACCGACCAAACCGATCAAGATCTACGTCGGCTTCTCGCCGGGCGGCGGGACCGACATCGTCGCGCGTACGCTGGTCGCGGCCAGCCAGGAATTCTTTCCGGTGCCGCTGGTCGTCGTGAACAAGCCGGGTGCCGGCGGCACCATCGCCGCCGACTTCGTTTCCAAGCAGCCGGGCGACGGTTACTCACTTCTGGTCGCCGGCGGCAGCGAGAGCACGTCGGTGCCGAACCACCGCGAGGTTTCCTACAGCCTCGACGATTTCCGCGGTGTGCTGCGCAACATCCGCGCCCGCATCATCCTCGTCAGCAAGGCGGGCAGCGGCATCAAGACCGTCGAAGACCTGGTGAAAAAGGCCAAGGCCGAGCCGGGCAAGCTGGCGTACGCGTCCAGCGGTGCGGGCACGCTCTATCACTCGACCATGCTGCTGTTCACCAAGGCGACCGGTGTCGACATGAAGCACGTCCCCTACAAGGGCGGCTCGCCGGCAATGGCGGCGCTCTTGGGCGGCCACGTCGATATCACGCTCGCCGCGCCGGAGGAAGCGCAGGCCCAGGTCGCGGCCGGTCAGGTCAACCTGCTGGCGCTGACGTCGACCGAACGCACCGATCTGTTCCCGGACGTGCCGACGCTCAAGGAACTGGGCTACGACGTCTACCTGGAGAACCAGAAAGGCATCGTCGGTCCCGCGTCCATGCCGGACGACGTCTATCAGTACCTGCACGACAAGTTCAAAATGGGTATGGACACCAAGGTCTGGGAAAAGATGGCCGGCAAGCTGAAGCTCGAGACGTCGTATCTGAACGGCGCTGACTTCAAGGACGCCATGTCGACGATGTCCAAGACCATCGGCGACGCGGTCAAAGGTCTCTGAGGACCCGAAGCCGCCGGGAAATGCGTGGAGGAGAACGGTAATCATGAAAACCGACCGGATTTTCGGATGTGTGTCGGCGTTGCTCGGTCTTCTCTTCGTGTTCCTGGCGGTGCCGTCAATCACTGGTGATTGGCAGCAGGGGGAGCAGGCGCGGTACTTCACCGTTGGTCCGCGCCTGTTCCCTTATATTTCCGGCGTATTGGTGACCGTGTTCGCGGTCCTGATCGCCATAAAACCCGACGGCGCCAATAACATCGGCGATTTCCTGCAGCCGGGGGCGGCGAAGATGGCGATCTTCGCCATCGTGCTGGCATTCGTTTACATCGCGCTTCTGGAGCCGCTCGGTTTCATTATCGCCAGCGTGCTGGCGTTGTTCACGTTCTTCATCGGCTTCGGCGAGCGGCGCTGGAAAATGATCGTGCCGATCGCCCTGGTCGTGCCGATCGCCATATCGGCGATGTTCGCGGGGTTCTTCAAGGTCCAGTTGCCGCCCGGCCTGTTCGCGATTTCGTTTTAGGTTGAGACATGGATATATTTCTGAGCGCCGCCGGTGAAGTCTTCGCGCCGGTCAATCTGCTGATCCTGCTGGCCTCGACGGTTCTCGGCATCGTCATCGGCGCCATTTCGGGCCTGACGGTGACCATGGCCGTGGCGCTGGCGGTGCCGCTGACGATCTGGATGGATACTACGCCGGCGATGCTGATGCTACTCGGGCTCTACGGTTCGGGTATCTACGGCGGCAGCATTTCGGCGTGCCTGTTGAACGCGCCCGGCACGCCGGCGTCCGCCGCGACGGCGCTTGACGGATACGAACTGGGCAAGCAGGGCAAGGCGCTGAAAGCGCTCAAGGTCGCGCTCTGGGCGTCGGTTTACGGCGGGCTGTTCTCGATCGTGCTTCTGGTGCTGATCGCGCCGCAACTGGCGCAGGTCGCGCTCAAGTTCGGCCCGGCGGAAATCGCCTGCCTGTTGATCTTCGCGCTCACGGTGGTCTCCGTTCTGTCGGGCGACTCCATCCTCAAGGGCCTGTTCGCGGCGGCGCTCGGTATGCTGCTGGCGACCATCGGCGCGGATCCGATGCTGATGATCCCGCGTTTCACGTTCGGCGTTGATGAACTGTTCGACGGTCTTGCCTACATTCCGCTGCTGATCGGCCTGTTCGCCATCGCCGAAATGTTCGCCCAGTCCGAGCAGAAATTTCGTTTCGGCGCGACGATCCTGAGCATCAAGGACGGCGAGCGCGACGAGAACCGGATTTATGCCGAGGACGTGAAACGCTGCGCGATCCCCGTGATCCGGTCGGGCTTCTTCGGCGCCTTCATCGGTATGCTGCCGGGGCTCGGCGCCGCGGTCGCCTCGTTCGTCGGCTACGCCGAAACCAAGCGCGCCTCGAAAGAGCCCGAAAGGTTCGGCAAGGGCGCCATCGAGGGCGTGGCCGCATCGGAATCCGCCAACAATGCGGTCACCGGCTCGGCGATGATCCCGATGCTGGCGCTCGCCATTCCGGGCGACCCGCCGACCGCGATCCTGCTCAGCGCGCTGATGATCCAGGGCGTGACCGTCGGGCCGCTGATCTTCGCCAACAATCCGGACGTGGTCTACATGATCTATGTCGCGCTGTTCCTGGCGCTGGTGTCGACGGCGGCGGTGGCGGCGGTTTTCATGAAACCGATCTCGCATGTGCTCAGGGTGCCGAAGGTATTCCTTTATCCGGTCATTCTTTGCATGTGTGTCGCCGGCAGCTACGCGATCCGCTTCAACGTGTTCGACGTGTTCGTGATGCTGGGCGCCGGCGTGCTCGGTTACGTGATGCGCATATTCGGCGTGCCCGTGGCGCCGCTGCTGATCGCTTTCATCCTGACGCAACCGTTCGAGGAATCGTTGCGCCAGGCGCTGATCCGTTCCGAGGGAAGCCTGATGGTCTTCCTCAACCATCCCATTGCCCTGTTCTTCCTGCTGCTGGCGGTTGCCGCCGTCGCCTTCACGGTGTGGCGCGAACGCAAGACCGGCCGGCGCATCGCCGAGCAGGGCTGAACCCATTTACCGACAGATTGGAGAGTTATCGTGCCATCCAGTGCCAGCAATATTGAAGTCGGATTCATCGGTCTCGGCGTCATGGGCAAGTCCATGGCCCGTAATCTGCTCAAGGCCGGTTTTTCGCTGACCGTTCACAACCGCTCCCAGGGCAAGGTCGACGAATTGGTTGCCGAGGGTGCCAAGGACGGCGGCTCGCCCGCCGGCGTCGCCAAGGCGTGCGAGGTGATCTTCATGTGCCTGCCCGATACGCCGGACGTGGAGAAGATCCTGTTCGGCGAGAACGGCGTGGTCGACGGCGTTGGCGAGGGCGCGGTCATCGTCGACTGCTCGACGATTTCGGCGACCGAGACCCAGGCGTTCGCGGCGAAGCTCAAGAAAAAGGGCGTCGCCATGGTCGACAGCCCGGTCAGCGGCGGACCGGGCGGTGCCGAGAAGGGCACGCTTTCGTGCATGCTGGGTGGCGACGCCGACATTATCGCGCGCGTGCAGCCGATGCTGGATGCCATCGGCGAGAAGTTCGTCCATGCCGGGCCGACCGGCGCCGGGCAACTCGTGAAATCATGCAACCAGCTCGTGATCTCGGCGACCATGATGGGCGTGTCGGAGGCCGTGGCGCTGTGCAGGAAACTGGATATCGATCCGAACGCCATGCGCGACGCGCTGCTCGGCGGTTCGGCGCAGAGCTTCGTGCTGCAGAACCACGGCAAGAGGCTGATCGACGGAACCCTCGATCCGGGATTCCGCGCCGAGTTGATGCTGAAGGATATGAAGCTCGCCATGAATACCGGCCGGGATGCCGGCGTATTCGTGCCGGCGACGGCGCTCGCGGTGCAGATGCTGACCGCGCTCTGCCAGACCGGGCGCAACGGTCTCGACAGCGCGGCGCTCGGCCTCGTGTTCCAGGAAATGTCGGGGTGTGAGTGAGGCGAGTGGCCGTTCAGAAGCCGTAGAGACGCGCCGGGTTTTCCCCCGCGATACGCGGCCAGTCGTCGCCGCACCACGACCGGACGAGTGCCATCAACGCCTTGTCGTCCGGTTTATTGCCGGCGGCGAGGCTCGGATGCGGCCAGTTGCTGCCCCACAGCAACCGGTCGGCGGCAACCTCGCGAAGTTTCCCCACCCGTCCGGGGCCGGTCGCCGCGGTCTCGAAGTCGGGTGAAATGTAATAGGGCGCGGAGAGCTTGAGCCAGCAATGCGGATGATCGAGCAGACGAAGCAGGCACCGGAACGCCGGATGATCGATACCGGCACCCGCCGGCATGCGCCCCATGTGGTCGATGACGATGTCGCAGGGAAGCGCGAGAAGCCGAGATTCCAGGCCCGGCAACTCTTCACCTGCCGTCTGCACGACGACGTGCCAGCCCATGTCCGCGATGCGGTTCGCCACCGGTTCCAGTTCGGAGAGCGGCAGGCAGCCCGGCGCGATACTGTGAAAACGCACACCGCGAACGCCGGCGGCGTCGAGCGCGCGCAACTCGGCCGTCGTCGCTTCGGTACCGGCGATGGCGACGCCGCGCGCGTTGTCCCGGTCACGCGCGAGGGCGTCCAGAAGGCACGCGTGGTCGCGGCCGTAGCCGCTCGGCTGCACGTAGACCGTCCGCGAAACGCCGAGACGGGCGCGGAGGGCAAGATAATCCTCAAGCGTCGCATCCGCTTCCATGCCCTCGACCGGAAACCGCTCCCTGGGTCCGTAAACATGCATGTGCGTGTCGCAGAGCCCACTGTTCATGGGGCTTGCTGATGCGTCGTCGTCGCTCATCCGAAATCGTCCAACCTTAAGGAGAATGTCATGCCCGTAATCGAAAACGCGATGAAGAAGAAACTGGAGGCGGGGGAGAACGTGTTCTCTTTCAATCTGGTTGTCTCACGTTATCCGGCGGCGACGTGGATAGGCAAGGAATGCGGCTTCGACTGGCTGTTCATCGACACCGAGCACAATTCGATGGACCTGGATACGGTATCCGCGCTTTGCCTGTCCGCGTTGCCGATCGGTATCACGCCCATCGTGCGGGTGCCGGGACACGAGCACTTCCACGCCACGCGCGCGCTCGACGCGGGCGCCATGGGTGTCGTCGTGCCGCACGTGGACACGCCCGAGCAGGCGCGCCAGGTGGTCGAGAACTGCAAGTTCCCGCCACTCGGCATGCGCTCGCTGACCGCCCCGGTACCGCAACTCGGCTTCGAGGGCATGGCGCCCAAGGACGCTCTGCCCGTGCTCAACGACAACACGTTCATCATCGTCATGGTGGAAACCCCCGAAGCGGTCGAGAACGTCGATGCCATTGCCGCCGTCGAGGGCGTGGACTGTGTGCTGATCGGCTCCAACGATCTCGCGGCGACCATGGGCATCCCGGGCGAACTCGGCCACGACCGGATCGCGAACGCCTATGCCAAAGTCATCGCGACGTGTGAGAAGCACGGCAAGTACCCCGGCATGGGCGGCATTTACGATCACGCGCTGATGGAGAAGTACATCAAGATGGGCGCGCGCGTCTGTCAGGGCGGCGGCGACACCGCGCTTATGATCAGCGCCGGCAAGGAGCGCACCAAGTTCCTGAGTACCCTCAAGAAAGCGCAGAAATAAACGACCCTGCAAACTCGCCTGACCGCCGTCGACGCCTTCTGGTTCCGGCGGCGGTCAGTTTTCTTCGAGGGTCGTCCGCAGTACCTCGGCGAAAGCGCGGACATGCGCGCTCGCGGGCCGGCTGGCGGCGCGGAACAGCCTGAGATCGTAGGGCACCTTGGGTTCGAACCGGCGGATCGCCACGCCTTCGCCGGCGTAAGCCCGCGCGGTGACCGGATCGAGCACCGAGACGCCGACCCCCTGCGCCACCAGGCCGCAGATCGGTCCCGAGTACGAACTGTCGAAGATGACGTCTGGCGCGACGCCGGCGGCTTCGAACGACTTCAGGATGCGTTGCTGCATCAGGCTGTATTCGGAAACCATCAAAACCGGTTCGCCATCCATGTCCTTCGGTCCGACGACCTTCTTTCGGGTGAGCGGATGGCCTGCGGGCATGACGGCAACGACGCGAAGTTCCGGTAAGGGCAAAATCTCGACGCCGTCCGTCTGCGGCGGTATGACGGCGAGGCCGAGGTCCGCCTTGTGCGTTGTCACAAGGTCCGTCACTTCCGGTGACGGCACGCTGTCGAGCGATACCGTGACATCCGGCCAGTCGCGGCGGAATGCCGCAATTGCATCTGGGATCGCGAAGAAGGACGGCGCGAGCGACGCGGCGATATTGATCCGGCCGCTCCTGTTCCGTTTCAGGTCGCTGGCGAACAGCGCCACCTGATCGAGGCCGTGAAAGCTGCGCTCTACTTCCTGGTAAAGCGCTGTCGCGTCCGGTGTCGGCGCGATGGAAACACCTTCGCGGACAAACAGGGACAGGCCGATTTCCGCCTCCAGATCACGGATCAACCGGCTCACGGCGGGTTGCGTGATGTTCATCAGGTTGCCCGCGGCCGTCATGCCGCCGGTTCGGTAGACGGCGCGGAATGCTTCGATCTGACGCAGGTTGAGTCGCATGTGTTGTTTTCAGATCATAATATTTACTTATGAATACTGCTATAAACCAAATTTGACATTCTGGCCAGATGGACGTTGAGTCGTGGGCAGGAGGAAACAGAATTATGCCTATCAAAGTTACCCCGCTTCATTCGACCTTTGCCGCTAGAGCCGAAGGTGCCGACCTGACCCGGTCGGTCGACGATGCAACCGCTGCCAAACTGCACGACGCCATCGATACGCACGGCGTCCTCGTCTTTCCCGGCGATAAGCTGACCGAAGACCAGCAGATCGAATTCGCGTCTCTGTTCGGCCCGCTCGACGTACGCAACGGCATCATCCAGACCGGCATCAAGCAGCGCATCAGCGAACGCCTTGTCGACATCTCGAACATCGACGACAAGGGCGAACTGCTCGATCGCCAGAACCGCCGCCGCATGGCGAACCTCGGTAACCAGCTCTGGCACACGGACGCGTCGTTCAAGGCGACGACGGCCAAGTATTCGCTGCTGCACGCGCATACCGTCGTCAGCGAGGGCGGCGAGACGCAATTCGCCGACATGTGCGCGGCCTACGAGGCGTTGCCCCAGAAGATGAAAGACAGGATCGTCGATCTCGAGGCCGAGCACTCGGTGATCGCGTCGCGCGCTTCGATGGGCTTCACGGATTTCAGCGACGAGGAACGTGCGGCCCTGCCGCCGCAGGTCCGCCCGCTGGTGCGCACGCTGCCGTCGGGGCGGAAATCGCTGTACCTGGCGTCGCATGCGTCGCACATCGTCGGCTGGCCGGTGCCGGAAGGGCGGATGCTGCTGCGCGATCTGGTCGAACACGCGACCCAGCGCGAATTCGTCTATACCCATGAATGGCAGATCGGCGACCTCGTGATGTGGGACAACCGCCGCACCATGCACCGGGCGCGCCCGTTCGACGAGAGCGAGGCACGCGACATGCGCCGCGCGACGGTGATGGATCCCGACTGGCTGGCGGAACGGCGGAAACTGGCCAACGCCGGATAATCCGGACACGCGAGATCGAATGGTTGAGCACAATGGTGAGAGAGCGTCGTCATCTGCGCCCCTTGTTCCGATCGAGGCAAGTCTGGGTTACAGCGGGATATCCAGACTGACCTTCGTCTTGTTCATTACCACCGACGTTCGGAAGCGTTTCACGTTCGCGTCCTTGAAGAACAGGCGGTGCGTCAATTCCTCGAAATCGGCCATATCCTTTGCCACGACGACCAACGCAAAGTCCGCCTCGCCGGTTATGTAATAGCACTGCTGAACCTGGGGTTCGGTTTTCGCCTTGCGGCGAAACGCGTCCAGTTGATCGATGCGTTCCCGTTCCATCTCGACGAAAATAAGGAACGTCATGGTGTAGCCGGCGGCTTCGGCCGAGATGACCGCGGACTCCCGTTCGATGACGCCGGTATCTTTCAGATGCCTGATTCGCCGCTGCACCGTTGCGACGGACAGCCCGGTTTCGAACGCGATCGTTTCGAGCTTCTCGCGCGTGTTGGCCTGTAGTAGCCGCAAAATGGTCTGGTCGGTCTCGTTCAGTTCCGTCATTGCCCTGTTCCCGTTCCGCCTGATTTTAAACGTAACCCGAAAATAATGCCCCGATGTTCGCAATAGTCGAGAGAGTTTGAGAAATTTACGGCAATTATCCGGATCTTCTGACCAGATTTCTCGCGGGCCGTCGATAAGCTGAATGCCAAGAAACAATCGCAAATGCGAGAACAGGGGTGGCAGGGTGACAATCGAAATCGGACGCATCGTATGACGTGAGCGGCGGGCACTCGGGTGTCGCGCGCCATGTCACGCGTCCGGATTTCAGTTTTCGTCTCAAAGCCCCGCTGCGCAATGACGGCAAGCGGGTATTCAGATGGACAAGATAATCGAGTTTCAGGACGTCTCGAAGTCCTTCGGCGAGCTGCAGGTTCTCAGAAACCTGGATATGCACGTCAACAGCGGCGAGAAGCTTGCGCTGATCGGCCCGAGCGGCTCCGGCAAAACGACGATCCTGCGCATTCTTATGACGCTGGAGACAATCGACTCCGGCCATGTGGTCGTCGACGGCGATTACCTGTGGCACCAGAAGGTCGAGGGCGAACTGGTGCCGGCCAGCGAGAAACATCTGCACAAGATGCGCGAGACGGTCGGCATGGTATTCCAGCAGTTCAACCTGTTTCCGCACCTGACGGCCATCGGCAACCTCGAGCAGCCCCAGATCCTCGTCATGGGCAAGGACAAGGCGGATGCCAGGGTTAAGGGCCAGGAACTGCTGAAACTTGTCGGACTCGAGGACAAGCAGGACCACTACCCGCATCAGTTATCCGGCGGTCAGCAGCAGCGCGTCGCCATCGCCCGCGCATTGGCGCTGGAGCCGAAGATCATGCTGTTCGACGAGGTCACGTCGGCGCTCGACCCTGAACTCGTCGACGAGGTTCTGGGTGTGTTGCGGATTCTGGCCAGCGACACGGACACCACCATGTTGACGGTGACCCATGAAATGAACTTTGCCCGTGAGTTCGCCGACCGCGTTTTGTTTTTCGACAAGGGCCAGATCGTCGAATCGGGCGATCCCGAGCAGATATTCACCGCGCCCGCCGAACCGCGCACGCGCGGTTTCCTGCGCAAGTTCATCGGCGGCATCGACTGATTTGGAGAAGGAAACGGAGAAGACATGCAGCGGCCAACGCTGCTTGAAAACAGAAAAAGTGAAAGGAAGGCTCAATGACTGAGACGTATATGGGAAAAATACTGAAGAGTGCTTTGGCCGGTGCCTGTGTACTGGCGATTTCCACGGTGACGGTCACCGCCGGCACACTGGATGATCTGCGCAAGCAGGGCTATGCGACGGTCGCGGTCGCCAACGAACCGCCGTACAGCGACATCAAGGGCGACGGGTTCGTCACGGGCGCGGCGCCGGATGTGGCCCGCGCCGTCATGAAAAAACTCGGCGTTCCCGAGTTGCGGGCGCAGCTCGTCCCTTACGGGTCGATGATTCCGGCCCTGCTGGCCCGGCGTGTCGACATGTCGACGTCCGGTCTCTACATCAAGCCGAAACGCTGCGAGGCGGTGATTTATTCCGAGCCGGACCTTTGCGGGGCCGAAGCCTTTGCCGTCAAGGCGGGCAATCCGCACAACGTTTTGACGTACGAAGACATCGGCAATAACCCGAAACTCACGATGACCACGTGCGCGGGCTGCGCCGAAGAAGCCTATGCGCTTGAGCGGGGCGTCAAGCCCGAGCAGATCAAGGTCTTCACCGACCCGCCGAGCGGCATCAAGATGCTGCAGCAGGGACGTGTCGATGTTTTCGCCCTGTCGGGACTGGGGACCCAGGATCTGCTCCGGAGAACCAACGATCCGGACATCGAACTCGTAATGCCCGTCAAGGGCGTGCCGATGGGGTGTGCGGGAGCTGTCTTCAATCCGGAAGATACGGAGTTCCGGGCGGCGTATGACGCGGCGCTCAAGGAACTCAAGGACAGCGGAGAGTTTGCGAAGATCATCGAGCCTTACGGTTTTTCCGCGGAGGCGACGCTCAGCGTGAAACGCGATGATTTCTGCCCCGGCAACTGAGTTGAGACCCGGGACCTGACGGACTGACTGGTGGCTGCTGCCTTTCGAGGCAGCAGCCACCCCCGGAAAGCGGCCAGGGGAGCGGCATGGACAAGCTGATTGAATTCTCACCGATCCTGATCAAGGGAACGATCACGACGATCGAGCTGACGGTGGCAAGCGCCATCCTGGCGCTGATCATTGCGTTCGTGGTGGGCCTCTCGCGGTTCTCCCGCTTCAGGTCCGTACGCATTCTCGCGATTTGTTATCTCGAGTTCTTCCGTGGCACGTCGGCAATCGTGCAGATGTTCTTCATGTTCTATGTGCTGCCATTGATGGGGGTCAATTTTTCGCCGCTGGCCGCCGGCGTCATTGCCTGCGGCTGCAATCTCGGCAGTTACGGCTCCGAAGTGGTGCGCGGCGCGATCCAGTCGATCAATCGCGGCCAGCATGAAGCCGCGCTGGCGCTGAACTATACGACCTATCAGCGCTACCG
The DNA here is from genome assembly GCA_051117645.1 of Rhodospirillales bacterium. GTDB lineage: Bacteria > Pseudomonadota > Alphaproteobacteria > Rhodospirillales > Casp-alpha2 > UBA4479. The sequence goes on along the minus strand of JBNPEI010000008.1, from coordinate 351,437 downwards.
GTATGTGCTGATTCCGCAGGCGATCCCGGTCATGATCCCGACGTTCGGCAACCTGCTGATCGAGCTTCTCAAGCTGACCGCCATCGCGTCTCTGATCACCATCGCCGATCTGACATTCATGGCGCAGGTAATCCGCGTGCAGACGGCGATGACGCTCGAGCCGTTCCTGGCGATCCTTGTCATTTACTTCATCATTTCGACCGTGCTGTTGCGGTTCACCAAGTTTGCCGAGCGCAAGTTCTCGAAAGGCCGCCACACCATTGCGGCTTCGGAGGGCTAAGCCATGAACTGGAGCTGGCAGGTTGTCGTCGATATCATGCCGCGGATGGCCGATGGGCTGATCGTCACGGTTCAGGCGACCTTGGTCGGCGCCGTGCTGGCGTATGTCCTCGGCCTGTTCCTGGCAATTCTCAGAATGTACGGTGCGCGGGTGATCGCGGTGCCGGTCTATTGGGTGTCCGAGTTCATCCGGCGTACGCCGTTGCTGGTGCAGTTGTACTTCCTGTTCTATGTCCTGCCCGATCTGGGGGTTTTCCTCTCGCCCTTCATGGCCGGTGTCATCGGCCTCGGGCTTCATTTCAGCACCTATACGGCGGAAGTCTACCGCGCTGGCATCGAAAATGTGCCGAAAGGCCAGTGGGAAGCGTCGCGCGCATTGAACTACACGTCCTACCAGACCATGCGTTATGTCATCCTGCCGCAGTCGATCCCGCCGATGATCCCGCCGCTGGCCAATTATCTGATCACCATGTTCAAGGAAACGCCGTTGCTTTCGGCGATCACGGTCGTCGAACTGTTCAATGCGGCGAACATCTATTCCAACAGCCACTACAAGTACCTTGAGCCGATGACCCTCGTCGGGGTGTTTTTCCTGCTGGTGTCGATTCCGTCAGCCTACGCGGCGATGCGGCTCGAACGGCGGTTCCGGCCGCAGAATACCGGCGACAGATAACCGGGACCGGTAGCCGCTTTTTTTCAAAATATTGTCCTCAATGATGTGAAGACGTTACCAATCTCGGATAAGACGTAAATTTAATCAGTATCGCCGGGGATATGATGTGCTGCGTAAAGCCGTTGGAAGTATAAGGATGCTGTTAAAGGCACAGCCAATTTCACAATGATGAAGTGCTTCCTTGCTGCCGGTGATTTCGATTGCCGTATTGCCGGGCGCTGAAAGCTGTTCTGGGAGGAATGGAATGACTCTAGGGTTGGAACGGGACGTCATCGATCCGGAGATCTACGCCCGGAATGTTCAGCACCTGCGCGAAGCGGGTGTGTCGTTGCCGCGTTTCTCGGATCTTGCCGATCCGGTCCGTCGGCTGGCTGACCGTTTCGGCGACTTGTCCGAAGTCGACACGGATTCCCCGGACGTCGGGAACCTGTTTCGCGTGCACTGGCATAACGACGCCACGCGGCGCGGCATATCGGCGGTGCCGGAACATATCGTCCTCGGCCCCGAGATCACGGGCATCGATGCACGGATCATCGTCGCCCTCGGCAACAGATTTCCCATGATACGGGCGCACAAGGTTCTCGCCGCGTACGGCTGCCTTGTGCCGAGGCTGCTGTCGGGCAAGTTCGACGCGGCGCGGCACCGCGCCGTCTGGCCGTCGACCGGCAATTACTGCCGCGGCGGTATCGCGATCTCGCGCATCCTCGGATGCCACGGCGTTGCCGTGCTGCCCGAGGGGATGAGCGAGGAGCGCTTTCGCTGGCTCGAGGAATGGACCATCTCGCCCGAAGACATCGTCCGCACCAAAGGGACCGAGAGCAACGTCAAGGAGATCTACGATGCCTGCCACCGTCTGGCGGAGGATCCCGACAACATCATCTTCAACCAGTTTTCCGAATACGGAAACTACATCGTCCATCGGGCGGTGACCGGCCCCGCCCTCGAACGGGTGTTCCGGGCCGTCCAGGCGGACGGCGATCTCAACGCCCGGGCCTTCGTGTCGGCATCCGGCTCCGGCGGTACGCTGGCGGCGGGCGATCACCTGAAGCAGACGCTGGGGGTGCAGATATGCGCCGTCGAGGCCCTGGAATGTCCGACGCTGCTTTATAACGGTTACGGCGAGCACAACATCCAGGGCATCGGCGACAAGCATGTGCCGTTCATCCACAACGTCATGAACACGGACTTCGTGATCGGTGTCAGCGACGCCGCCAGCGACAACCTGAACCTGGTGTTCAACACGACCGCCGGGCGCAGCTATCTCGCGCGGCGGTGTGGCCTGGGCCAGGAGGCGTTGGCCGGACTCGGCGATCTCGGGCTTTCCTCCATCGCCAACGTCGTCGCCGCCATCAAGTATGCCAAGTACATGGACCTGGGCGCCGGCGACGCGGTGATCACGGTGGCGACGGACGGCGCGGAAATGTACGGCACCGAGCTCGAGCAGACCGAAAAGGCGCTCGCCGGCGGCCGCTTCGACGAGGCCAAGGCCGCCGAGGCCTATGGCCGCTGGATGCTGGGCGCCGTCACAGATCATACGCTTGAGCTCGACCGGCGCGGCCGCGAGCGTATCTTTAACCTCGGCTACTATACCTGGGTCGAGCAGCAGGGCGTCAGCCTCGAAGACTTCGACGCCCGGCGCGACCAGGCGTACTGGGACCGGCTGATGGACATGGTCGATATCTGGGACAGCATGATCGACGCCTTTAACGCGGCGTGATGCAATCGCCGTGATGGCGCAGGTGGGTGGAAACATATGCCGCTGACAGCCACGCATTGGGGGACGTACCGGGTCGAAACCGGCACTGGCCAGCCGTTGCAACTGCATGGGGTCGAGGGCGACCCGCAGCCTTCGGGTATCGCCCAATCGATGCTGGATACGCTGAGCGGCCCTGTCCGCATCGGCGCGCCGATGGTGCGCCGCGGCTTTCTCGAACACGGACCTGGCGGCAATGCGTCTATGCGTGGACGGGACGCGTTCGTGGAAATGGGGTGGGACGACGCCCTCGACCTTGCGGCCGACGAACTCGAGCGTGTGCGCGCGACGCACGGCAACCCGGCGATCTACGCCGGGTCCTACGGTTGGGCGAGCGCCGGCCGGTTTCATCACGCGCAGTCCCAATTGCGCCGCTTCATGAACCTGTTCGGCGGCTGCACGGTTTCCCGGAACGCCTACAGCTACGCCGCGGCCGAGGTCATCCTGCCGCACGTCGTCGCGCCGCTGGCGGAACTGCTCGGCACGCATACGTCGTGGCGCGCCATCGCCGAGGCCGGGAGCCTGGTCGTCGCGTTCGGCGGCATGGCGTCCCGGAACGGGCAGGTCAATTCCGGCGGCCTTGGACGCCATAGTCAGGGGGAAGATCAGCGCCGGGCGCACGCGGCGGGAGCCGCGGTCGTCAACATCAGCCCGGACCGGCATGACGTCGCGGATGACCTGGAGGCGGACTGGATTTCCATCCGGCCCGGGTCCGACGTCGCCCTGATGCTGGCGCTGGCGCACACGCTGGTCGACGACGGCCGTCACGATGTCGAGTTCCTGAACCGATACTGCGTCGGGTTCGAACGTTTTCTGCCGTACCTGACGGGGACCGCCGACGGGGTGCCCAAGGATGCAGCATGGGCGGCGGCGATCACCGGCGTCGCGGCGGAAACCATTACCGGGCTCGCCCGGCGTATGGCGTCCGGTCCGACACTGGTCAACGTAAGCTGGTCGCTGACGCGCCAGCAGAACGGTGAGCAGATTTACTGGATGGTCGTGGTGCTGGCGGCGATGCTGGGCGGCATCGGCCGCACCGGCGAGGGTTTCGGTCTCGGCCTCGGCGCGGTCAACGGCGTCGGCAGCGACCGCACGCCGGCGCATTGGGCGGCGCTGCCGGCGGGTCGCAATCCGGTCGATACCTTCATCCCGGTGGCGCGGATTACGGACATGCTCCTGCATTCGGGCGAAAGCTTCAGCTACGACGGTGGCACGTATACCTACCCGGATGTCCGTCTCGTCTACTGGGCCGGCGGCAATCCGTTCCACCATCACCAGGATCTCAACCGCCTGCGCCGGGCATGGCAGCGCATCGAAACCGTTATCGTCCACGAACCGTTCTGGACGCCGCTGGCGCGCCACGCCGATATCGTTTTCCCGGCGACGGTCGCGCTCGAGCGCAACGACATCGCCGGTTCGTCGAAGGACGACTGCCTCGTCGCGATGCACAAGGCATCCGAGCCGTACCGCCAGTCTCGGAACGATCATGACATTTTCGCCGGGCTTGCCCGACGCGTGCGCGGTCCCGGCGGCGGCAACGAAACGCTCCATGACGCGTTCACCGGCGGGCGCGACGAGGCGGCGTGGCTGCGCGTGCTGTACGAAAGGACGCGGGTGCAGGCCGAAAACGCTGGCGTCGCCATGCCGCCCTACGACGCTTTCGTCGAGCAGGGTCTGTTCGAACTGCCGCGCCCGGCCGCGCCGGTGACGATGCTGCAGGCGTTCCGCGAGGATCCGGACCGGCAACCGCTACGGACCCCGTCCGGCCGCATCGAGATTTTCAGCGAGACCATCGCCGGGTTCGGAATCGAGGGCTGGGCCGGCCACCCGGTGTGGATCGCGCCCGGGGAATGGCACGGGAGTGAGCGGACTGGAACATATCCGCTGCACCTGCTGTCGCACCAGCCGTCACGGCGCCTGCACAGCCAGCTCGATCACGGCGCCTACAGCCGGGCCGGCAAGATCGGTGGCCGCGAGCCGTGCCGCGTCAACCCGGACGATGCCCGCCGGCGCGGCATCGCCGACGGCGACACGGTGCGGCTTTTCAACGATCGCGGCGGGTGCCTGAGCGTGGCATGCCTCGACCCCGGCGTCCGCGAAGGCGTCGTGATGATCGCCACCGGCGCCTGGTACGATCCGGACCTGGACGGCGACGACACGTGCTGCAAGCACGGCAATCCGAACACGCTGACCGACGACCTGCCGACGTCCGAACTGGCGCAGGGGCCGAGCGCGCTGAGCTGCCTGGTCGAAATCGAGAGGTACGCGGGCGACCCGCCGCCGGTCACCGCGTTCGTGCCGCCCGAAATCCTGCCGGGGAACAGGCCGGGACATGACTGATACAACGAACGGACAGCAGGTTAACCGGGATCAGGTGACCGCTTGGCGCCGGGATTTCCACCGCCATCCCGAACTCGGCTTCGAGGAACACCGCACCGCGGCCATCGTCGCCGATCTGCTGCGTGGATTTGGGCTGGAGGTGCACGAAGGCATCGGCGGCACCGGCGTCGTCGGTGTGCTCAGGCGGGGCGCCGGCAACCGGGCCATCGGCATGCGCGCCGACATGGATGCGCTGGCGATCCGCGAGGAAAACGATTTCGCGCACAGATCCCGGCACGAGGGACGAATGCACGCCTGCGGCCACGACGGTCACACGGCGATGCTGCTGGGTGCGGCGCAGGCGCTGGCCGGGGAAGACGACCTGAACGGTACCGCGGTTTTCATCTTCCAGCCCGCGGAGGAGCACGGCCGAGGCGCGCGGGCGATGATCGACGATGGCCTGTTCGAGCGGTTTCCCGTCGATGCCGTCTACGGCATCCACAACATGCCGTCGCTGAAGACCGGCAGCTTCGCGTTGCGGGCCGGACCGATCATGGCGTGCGAGGACAATTTCGAGATCACGATCATCGGAAAGGGCGGGCACGCCGCGCTGCCGCATCTGGCGGTCGATCCCATCGTCATCGGTTCCGAGGTCGTGCTGGCATTGCAGAGCGTTGTTTCCAGGCATCTGAGCCCGGCGGATAACGCGGTCCTGAGCGTTACGGACTTCGATGTCGACGCGACCCGCAACGTGATTCCCGAGACGATAACGCTGCGCGGCGATACGCGGGCGTTTCTGCTCGACGTCCAGGACCGGTTGGAAGCGGCGATGGAACGTGTCGTCGCCGGCGTTTGCCGCGCGCACGGCGCTGAATATACGTTCAGATACTCCCGGGAATTCGCGGCAACGATCAACACGCCGGCCGAGGTCGCCGTCGCGGCGCGTGTGGCGCGTGCCGTTGCCGGTGCAGAAAACGTCGATGCCGAATGCACGCCGCTGATGGCGTCGGAAGACTTCGGCTACATGCTGCAGAACAAACCCGGTTGCTACGTCCTGCTGGGCAACGGTGGCGAGGGGCCCGGCGGCTGCGGCCTGCACAGCCCGCACTATGATTTCAACGACGAGATATTGCCGGTCGGAATCGCCTATTGGGTCGAATTGGCGCGTCATCATCTGGCGCCGGCGGAGGGCTGACGGCATGAGCGATTTGCGGACCGCGCGGCCGGGACACGTCGGCAGACTCGATATCGATTTCGAGCTGGAGGACATCGCGCCCGGCGGCCGCATCGGCCTGATCATCCTGGCGACCGACTACAACGCCGAGGCCGACATCCGGCGGATGCTGCCGGCGGGCACCGAGCTGCTTACCAACCGCGTCATGAACGTCAATCCGCTGACCAACGAGAATCTGCGGGCCATGGGCGCCGACATCACCCGCGCCGCCGCGGGTATCCTGCCCGGGCGCGGCGTCGACGTGATCGCTTTCGGCTGCACGTCGGGTGTCGCTGCGATCGGCGAAGCCGAGGTCGAACGCAGAATTCGTGCCGCCCAGCCGGGCGTTCTTTGTACCAATCCGGTCGCCGCCGCCCGCACCGCCCTCGATGCACTTGGTGCGAGGAATATCTCGGTACTGACGCCCTACATCGAAAGCGTCAACGCCGAACTGGCGCGGCGCTTCGGCGAACTCGGCCTCGCGGTGCTGAACATCGGTGGGTTCGACATGGAGGACGATACCGAAATGTCGGAGATTCCCCGCGCCGCCATCGTCGAGGGCGCACTGCAGGTCGCGCACCCGGACGCCGACGCGCTGTTTATTTCATGCACGGCGCTGCGCGCGGCATCGGTTATCGACGAACTCGAACGGCAACTGAATATTCCGGTCGTCACCAGCAACCAGGTGCTGGCCTGGCATTGTCTGGAGCTTTTGAATAATCGGAGCCGGGTTTCCGGGTACGGCGCGTTGTTCGAGAAACGTTTGGCTTCCACTCCTGGAATCTGTGCCTGACCTCATTCATTGCCAAACTAGCTGTGTTCTCTCACGTTTTGCGGTTGCTGTTTGAATCTATCCCGATTGAATCCAACCGAGACATCTGTCCGTAAATAGCAGGACGAAAAATAGACTCTACGTTAACTAAGTATCCTGAATAGACAGGCGCTCTCTCCCTTTCTGCAGCAGGGGGGCTATGACAAGGCATCCGCTACGGCGACGAATTCGCTTAGCACCCGGGAGCGGTTCAGCCTGTTCCAGGCCAGTACCGTCTCCATCCTGAAGTCGTCATGCGCGATCGGACTGATCGTCACCGGACCGGCGAGGGACTCGGCAAGGCTTTCAGGGAAGACGGATATGCCGAGGCCCGCCGCGACAAGGCCGCTCAGGGCCAGGGTATTGGAGGCTTCCTGCTTGATCCGGTACTTTAGCCCCTGGGCGCTGAACAATTCGGTCAGGCGCCAGCGGAAGAATTCCCACTCGCTGAGATCGCCGAGAACGAGATCGTGGCGGCAGACGTCTTCGGGCGTGATCTTGAACTTGCGCGACAGAGGGTGGTTGTGCGGCATCACCGCATAAAGGGGTTCGGACTTCACCAGCTTGCAGGCGAAATCGCTGTGATCGAACGGGCCGATCAGGTAGCCGACGTCGATCTCGTTGTGGGAGATGGCGACCTTCTGGCGTTGCGTGCCGATGTACTGGAGCGTGATGTCCACGTCCGGATGTTGACGCTGGAACCGACCTACCGCCAGCGGCATCAGCTTCGGCGCCGCGAACGCCATGTAGGCGATGCGCAGGCGGCCGGATTTTCCCTCGGCGATCCGCCGCGCGCCTTCGATGGAGCGCGTGTAATCGCGCAACAGGTCGAGACTGCTGTCGTAAAGTTCGCGCCCGGCCGGCGTCAGGCAGACCTCGCGGGTGGTGCGCTCGAACAGCGGAAAGCCGTTGATCTCCTCCAACTTCTTGATGCGGCGGGTCAGCGCCGAGCGGTCGACATTGAGGATCTCGGCACTGCGGCGGAAGCTCAGTTCCTGCGCCACAATCACGAAGCTGTGCAGTAATTCAATCCCGTCGTCCCGCATCGGCCGCCATCAATCTATTGAAAATAAACAATTATATATTGTTGAAATAAACGCAACAATATTTGCAAAACCGCCAATTCCCGGGAGTGACATGGTGCGTCATCGTGAGCTTCTGCACCTGAACCGCGGACCGCGGCCGGTGCGCAACGCAGACAGGAGCCCGGCGCCGCCGGCAGATGGAGGACACTATGGACGGGATCGACACCAAGGAACTCGACCGGATGCTGAAACAGGCATTCGAAGCCTCTAACAAGATATATCAGGAGCGGGGGTTTCAGCGCCGCATCGGGTTCGGCAAGAAACCGGCGCTGATCAGCGTTGACCTGGCCAATGCCTGGACACGTCCCGGCAACCCGTTCACCTGCGATCAGGACGCGATGGACAACGAAATCATTCCGGGCATGCAGAAACTTCTCGAAGCCTGCCGCGCCAACGGTCATCCGGTCATTCACATCACCACCGCGTACGAGATCACCGACCGCGACGCGCCGTTCACCGACATGGGGCTCTGGCATTGCAAGATTCCGATCGACGTCGTGAACCTCAAGGACAAGGAACTGTGGGCGATCGATTCCCGGATCGCGCCGATCGCCGGCGAGCACACGCTGATGAAGAAGCGCGCCAGCGCGTTTCACGGCACCGGACTCGGCGGTCTGTTGCGCGCCGCCGGGGTCGATACGATACTGGTCACCGGTGTCACCGCGACGGCGTGCGTGCGCACCACCATTTGCGACGGCCTCGCCGACGGCTTCCGCACCATCGCGGTCAAGGAATGCATCGGCGACCGGGTGCCGGGCGCCGTTGCCTGGAACCTATATGACATCGACGCCAAGTTCGCCGACGTCGAAGGCGTCGACGATTGCGTCGCCTACCTGCATGCGGTCAACCGTCGCAACGCCGCCGGGGAATGATCCTGACGTGAACGCCGGCACGTTCCCGATCGCCGCGCCCCCAGGGGCGGCCGGCATCCCCGCTCCGGCGGGGGTGGCGGATATGGTTATTTACAAACAATCTGGTTTGTTTTTAAATGGAGATAACAGGGACAAGATCGGGGGCGGCGAAAACATGCAGGCGGAGCGCCGGACGCACGAAGAGCGCAGCACGGAGACCCGGCTGCGCATGATGAATGCGACGCTCGATTGCCTGATCGAGGAAGGCTACCTGAACACGACGATGCACCGCGTCTCGGCGCGGGCTGGTATGTCGCGAGGCGCGCAGACCCATCATTTTCCGACCAAGATCGATTTGATCGTCGCCGCGACCGAGCACCTGTTCAACGAGTTCGCCGAGAACGTCGACGAGCTTGCACGCGCGACACAGGGCGGCGGCAACACACTCGAAGCGTTCATCGATGAAATCTGGGCGCGGTTTTTCAGCGGCAAGTTCATGTACGCGTCTCTCGAACTGATCGTCGCGTCCCGTTCCGACCCGGAACTTCATGCGCGGCTGGTGCCGCTGATCCGCAACCTGCATGCGTCCCTCGACCGGACATGGCTGACGTTCTTCAAGGGCAACGATGCGGCGGTCGGACGTTCGGACGTGCTGCTCAACCTGACGCTCTGTCTGTTCAGGGGCATGGTCGTGCAGAGTGTGCTCCGCAAGGATCCGCAGTACTACGACGATCTGCTTTCGACGTGGAAACGGATCATACCGATGTTTGTTTCGGAACCGGCAGAATTGCCGGTGCCGATGGCGCCCGGCGCGGGCGTCGAATCAGAAGAGAGAAATCTCGAATAGGACCGCGAATAAAATCGCGGCTCACGGGGAAACGAAAATCAACCACACCAGGAGGTATGGAAATGATGACGAAGTCTAAATGGAAGCTCCCAATCGGCGTATTGGCGGCCATGGGCATGATGGTCGGCACCGCCATTGCCGACGATACCACCGGCCTGACCGACACCACGATCAAGGTCGGCGTCATGGGACCGTTCACCGGCAACGCGTCGAGCTACAGCAAGGCGCAGATCGGCGAGATGGCATACTACAAGATGATCAACGATCAGGGCGGCGTGCATGGCCGCAAGTTCGAACTGGTCCAGGAAGACACGGCATGTCAGCCGGCCAAGGGCATTGCCGCGGCGAAGAAGCTCATCCACCAGGAAGAAGTGTTCATGATGCACGGTAATTCGTGCAGCGGGGTGGCGATGGCGGTGAAGGACATCGTCGTCGAATCCGGGGTGCCATGGATCGTCGCGCACGCCGTGAACCCGAACATCTCGATGCCGCCGACCCCGAACGTGTTTCACGGGGTGCCGGCCGGTCCCGCCTACGGCTACACGATGGGCAAGTTCGTCATGTCGAAGCCCGGCACCAAGAACGTCGTGATGGTCGAGCATTCGAACGACTGGGCCAAGAGCTATGCCGATCCGACGCGGGACTACATGAAGTCGAAGGGCGTCGAACCGAGCATGGTCCTCGCTATGGAACGCGGCCAGACAGATGCCACCGCGCAGGTGCTCAAGATCAAACAGGAGAAACCGGATTTCATCGTCGCTTCGCTCTATGAAGCCGAGACGGTGATCTTCCTGAAGGATCTCAAGAAGTACGGCATCACCGACATTCCCGTGATGGGCGCTGCCGGTACGGATCTGGAGAATACGCTGGCACGTATCGGTGACCTGGATACGGTCAAGAACTACTACGTGCCGCACGCCTTTATCGACACGGTCGAAGGTCCGGGTATGAAGAAGTGGAACGACATGATCCTCAAGTACTACCCGAACGAGACGATCACCGGATTCAGCGCCGTTTCCATCGGCAGCGCGGTTGCCGCCGTCGAAGCGCTCAAGAACGCCGGTCCGGATCTGACTCGCAAAAAATTCATCGCCGAGCTGGACAAGATCAAGGACTTCGATACCGGCGTGTTCGCGACGAACATCACGTGGTCGGCCGACGACCGCCACGGTGTCAAAGAGTCGGCGGTGGCCGGCTTCGTTGACGGCAAGCCGACCGTCATGAAAAGCTGGAACCAGCCGATGTAATTCGGCCGAAGGATCAAGGGGCGCCGGGTTACCTGGACACGGCTGATCCGGCGCCCCTTTCTTTCTGCGACAGGCAATTAAAATATGTTGATGCAACTTACCGTAAGCGGTCTTTCGCAAGGGGCGATCTATGCGTTGATCGCGCTTTCGCTGACGGTTGTTTTCCGCGCGACGACGGTGGTCAATTTCGGTCACGGCGATTTCGTGCTGGGCGGGGCGTTCGGGGTTTATGTGCTCGTGGTGCTGCTCGGGCTGCCGTTTCTGCCGTCCGCGATCGCCGCGATTGCCCTGATGTTCGCTTGCGGCATCCTGATTTCCCGGGGGTTCATCGACCCCATCAAGGCCGGCCCGCATATCGGGTTCGCGATGATGAGCATATCGCTCGGCTATATTTTCCGCGGCACGACGCGCTCGATCTGGGGCCGCGAGGTGCTGCCGATGCCGCGCGTGTTCGACATTCCACCGATATTCATCGGCGATCTCGTGATTACCGGCGACGCGATCGTTATCGGCGGCACGGTGGCCGTGCTGCTGGCTGCATTCTTTATCGTTTTCTACAACACATCGATCGGCAAGGTTATCCAGGCCGTCTATCAGTCGGAGCGCGGCGCGACTCTGATCGGCATCAACGTCAAGCGCTTCCACGACATGATGTGGGGCGCGGGCCTGGCGATGGGCGCCGTCGCCGGGATCCTGATCGCGCCGATCTCGCTGCTGCACCCGGACCTGGGCGCGAGTTTCCTGATCCGCGGTTTCGCGGCGATGACGCTGGGCGGGTTCGGCTCGCTCGGCGGCGCCGTTGCCGGCGGCCTGATCCTCGGCGTCACCGAGCAGTACGCCGGCGCCTATCTGAATACGGCGCTGATCGACATCACCAGTTACCTCGTGATCATCATCGTGCTGGTCGTCCGTCCGTCGGGACTGTTCGGCAAGCGCGCCGTGGTCCGCGTGTGAGTGCCCGACATGAGCGAGAAAAACACACAAACGAAACGGTCGATCATGCATAGCGGCAGGGTTTTCTATCTGGTGCCGCTCGCGGCGGCGTTCGTACCGCTGTTCGCGAACGACTACCTGCAGTTCATCGTCAACATGATGCTCGTCTATGTGCTGGTGACGGTGGGATTCAACCTCGTCATCGGCAACCTGGGACAGCTCGCCTTCGCCAATACCGCGTTCTTCGGGATCGGCGCCTACATGACGGCGATCCTGATGACCTACACGGGCGTTACGTTCGAGGTCGCCCTTGTCGGTGCCGCCATCTCGGGCGGGCTCGCGGGGCTGCTTGCGAGCATCACGGCGCTGCGCGGCATCCGTCTTTACTATCTGGCGATCATCACGCTGGCGTTCGGCGAACTGATGCGCTGGGTCTACATTCACGCCGAACCCGTGACGATGGGCACCGACGGTTTGCCGCTCCCCGACGTCACCATATTCGGCATGTCGATGCATTCGGAAACGGCCAAGTTCTACGTGTTCCTTCTGATCACCGTGCTCGTGGTGAAGGGCACCTCGAACCTGCTGAGATCGAGGGTCGGCCGCGCCATCATGGCGATCCGCGACAATGAACTGACGACCGCGTCGCTCGGCATCTCGACCGCCAATTACATCGTGCTGACGTTCGTCTGGAGCGGGTCCGTCGTCGGCATCGCGGGCGCCATGTTCGCGGCGTCGACGGAACGCGTGTTTCCGGAGTCCTTCGGCCTCACCGAGGTCATCGTGCACTTCGCGATGGTCATGGTGGGCGGTGCCGGCAGCCTGATCGGCAGCGTCATCGGCGGTGCCGTGCTGACCGCGCTGCCGGAATACTTCCGGCAGTTCCCGGGCATGGAGGAACTGTTCTTCGGCGCCATCATCATCGCCGTGCTGCTGTTCCTGCCCAAAGGGCTGGCCAGCCTGCTCGCGAAGGTGTCGCCGCTGTTCCGCGAACGGTATTACAGGGAATAGGGCAATGAGCGGACTTCTCAATCTGACGGACGTCTCCGTTCATTTCGCCGGCCTCAAGGCGTTGACCGATGTTTCGTTCGACGCCCGCGCCGGCGAGGTCACGGCCCTGATCGGCCCCAACGGTGCCGGCAAGACGACGCTGTTCAACGCGATCTCGGGGTATGTGCAGCCGACGGCGGGCGAGATTCAATTCAGGGGCGAGCCGATCCAGGGGCTGACGCCGCATGCGGTTTCCGCCAAGGGCGTCAGGCGTACGTTCCAGAACGGCGGCCTGTTCGGCGAGATGACGGTGCTGGAAAACATCCTCACCGGATTGCACGTACAGATCGACAGCAACTTCATCGGCCTGCTGCTCGGCACACGCAAGGCCGACGAGGCCGAGCGCGCTGCCGCCGCCCGTGCCCGGCGCCTGCTGGCGCTGATGGACATGGACGGCTTCGCCGACGACCAGGTCAAGAACCTCTCGGGCGGTCAGCAGCGGATGGTCGAGATCGTGCGGACCATCGCCACCGAGCCGCCGCTGCTGTTGCTGGATGAGCCGGCGGTCGGGTTGTCGCCGCCGATGCGTGCCAGGATGATGGACGTGATCAAGCGTCTGGCGGGTGAAGAGGGTATTTCGATCCTGCTGATCGAACATGCCATCGACCTTGTCATGGCGGGTTCGGACCGGATCATCGTTCTCAACTCCGGTCAGAAGATCGCCGACGGCAAACCCAACGAAATTCGAGAGGACCGCGAGGTTCTGGAGGCGTACCTTGGATACGCATGAGCCCATACTGAAGGTCGACGGCATCCGCGTGTCGTACGGCAAGAAGGAAATCCTGCAGGGGGTCGACTTCGCGATCGCGCCCGGCGAAACGTTGTGCCTGCTGGGTGCGAACGGCAGCGGCAAGTCGACGGCGATGAACGCCATCTCGGGCTTTGTTGGCTGCACCCACGGGAAGATCGAACTCGATGGCGGCGAAATCCAGAACATGCCGGCGCACAAGACGTTCCGCCTGGGCATGGTACAGGTGTCGCAGGCGCGCGACCTGTTCCCGCAACTGACCGTCGAGGACAATCTCAAGCTCGGTGCGCAGGTTCGTTCGAAATCGACGATGCCGGAAGAACTGGAGCGCGTTTACAACTATTTTCCGCGCCTGCGGGAACGCCGGACGCAGCGCGTGATGACGCTTTCCGGCGGCGAGCAGCAGATGGTGGCGATCGGTCGCGCCGTCATGGCGCGCCCGCGCGTGCTTTTGCTGGACGAGCCGTCGGGAGGTCTGTCGCCGCAGTTCGTGAACGAGATCGGTTCGATCATCGCGGCGCTCAAGGAAGACGGCGCGACGATGCTGATGATCGAGCAGAACCTGGGGCTCGCCTTCAAGGTCGCGGACCGTTTCATCATCCTGCGCGACGGTATCGTCGTCGACGGCGGGACCGTCGCCGATTATGCCGACGATCACGAGCAGATCGTGAAATCGATCTATCTTTAGAGAACCGAACAGATCATATCCGGAGATTTCATGTCCCAAAGTTCACTTCACGACGACGCCATCGTTTTCGACGGTCTTATCATCTCCAACTGGGACGGCGACGTCTTTGCCGACATGCGCCGCGGCGGCCTGACGGGGGCCAACTGCACCTGCTCCATCTGGGAAGGGTTCCGCGACACCATGGTCAACATCGGCCAGTGGAACCGCTGGTTCGGGCAGTACGGCGACCTGATCGTCAAGGCGCGCACCGCCGGCGATATCCGCCAGGCCAAGAAAGACGGCAAGACCGCGATCGTGCTCGGCTTCCAGAACACCAGCGCTTTCGAGGACCGGCTTGAGTTCATCGAGATATTCAAGGACTGCGGTGTCGGCGTGGTACAGATGACCTACAACACGCAGAACCTGGTCGGCAGCGGATGTTACGAATCGACCGACAGCGGGCTCTCTGACTTTGGCCACGAAGTCGTCGCCGAGATGAACCGGGTCGGCATCCTCTGCGATCTCAGCCACGTCGGCTCGAAGACATCGAAGGACGTCATCGAGGCCTCGAAGATGCCGGTTGCCTACAGCCACTGCCTGCCGCACGGCCTCAAGGAGCACCCGCGCAACAAGACCGACGAGGAACTGCGCTTCATCGCCGACAAGGGCGGGTTCATCGGCGTCACCATGTTCACGCCGTTCCTGCGCCGCGGGCCGGAATCCGGGATCCAGGATTATATCGAGGCGATGGAGTACGTGATTAACATCGCCGGCGAGGACTGCGTCGGTATCGGCACCGACTTCACCCAGGGGTACGGCGACGAATTCATGGAATGGATCACCCGCGACAAGGGCTATGCCCGCCAGCTCACCGAATTCGGTACGGTCAAGTTCCCGGACGGGTTCTCGACGATCGGCGATTTCCCCAACCTGACGCAGGGCATGGAAAAGGCCGGCTGGTCAGAGGATCGAATCCGCAAGGTGATGGGTGAGAACTGGCTCCGGCTGCTCGAAAACGTATGGGGCGGGTGAACCTGCCCGATACCGGTGACACGGCGTGCGGCACGGCGCGAACCGGGGATACGCCGCTGAGACTGGCCGTCCTGCTGCTGCCGCAGTTCACGCTTTCCGCTTTCTCTCTTTTTCTCGACCCGGTACGGCTCGCATCCGACGACCGTGACGGCAGCCGCCAGATTCGCTGCAACTGGCGCGTGATGACCTTGAACGGCCTGCCGGTCCGTTCGAGCTGCGGGGTCGAGATGTATCCGACCGCGACCGGGTTCGGTTACGCCGACATCGACTGGCTGGTGGTCGTCGGCGGGTTGACCCAGAAACCGGTCCACGACGACGACCGGGTACTCGACATCATCCGCGATGCGGCCGGTCATGGTGTCCGTGTTATCGGTTTGTGCACCGGTGTTTTCAGCATGGCGGCGGCCGGCATTCTCGACGACGAACCGTGCTGCGTGAGCTGGTTCCACCGCGACGAGTTCGTGTCCCGATACGATGTCGCCGACGTCGACACGACGCGGCTGTTCAGGTTCGGCAAGCGTCATGTTACTTGCGCTGGCGGCGTCGGCGCGGCGCACGTCTCGCTCGAGATCATTCGCCGTGCGTTTGGCGACGACACGGCCGGCAAATGTTCCGGTATCATGCTGATGCCGCAGTATTGGACGCACGATGTCGAACAGCCGATGGCGCAACTGGCCGCGGTGCGCTCCACCAAGGTTCGTGACGCGCTTCGCTTCATGGAGGCGCGGATCGACGAACCGCTCCGGATGCCGGAGGTCGCTGCGGTGGCCGGCGTGTCGGTGCGCCAGCTCGAACGACTGTTCCGTACGTATCTCGGGCGGTCGCCGCGCAACGCGATGACGTTGTTACGCATGAACAAGGCGAGCACCTATCTCGCCGAGAGCGACATGCCGATCATCGAGATCGCGCTCGCATGCGGGTTCTCGTCGCCGTCGCATTTCGCGGTTACGTTCAAGGATGCGTTCGGCTTGGCGCCAACGGCTTATCGACGGGAACGCTGCTGATTCGGGACGGGATGGCACGAACAGGACGCGTCAGGGCCGTGCCCATCAACTGTCTTACATCGCCGGGAGGCAGGTTCAATCTCTGTAGCGCCCACCATTCCTCTCATGATGGCTGAAGCTCTTTGAATCATTTACCGAAGCCGCGAATGTCGGTTCATTTGCATGTGACATTGCGCACATCGAATTATTTTGGCGTTAATGTGATTGTGATTTTAACGGCATGCATTGGAAGAGGAGCCCTAATCAGTGGCACGGATCGCGATCGCCGGTTTTTTGCACGAGACCAACTGCTTTGTGCCGATGCGTACGGACTACGAATACTACGCCAAGGGTGGCGAGTTCCCGCCATTGGCACGGCGCGAAGAGGTCATCGATCGGACGACAGGCGGGTCCTTTGGAATGTCGGGGTTCCTTGATGCCATCGACAGCAGTCATGAACTGGTGCCGCTGATTTGGGGACATGCCGGCGCCGGCGGTTACATCACCGACGACGCCTTCGAGCGCATTGTCGGGGAACTGGTCGGCATGCTGTCCGAGAAAATGCCCGTCGACGCGGTCTATCTGGATTTGCACGGCGCCATGTGCTCGGAAACCTTCCCGGATGCCGAGGGAGAACTGCTGCGCCGGGTCCGGGCCGTTGTCGGCAGCGCCGTGCCGGTGGTCATCACGCTCGACTATCACGTTAACATCACCGAACAGATGGTCGAGCATTGCGACGGCATGGCCATCTATTTGACCTATCCGCATATCGACCGCCAGCATACGGGCGGGCGGTCAGCAAAAATTCTGATGCGAATTCTGGAAGAGGGTATCCCCTGCGGCAAGGCGATCCGGCGAATACCTTTCCTGCTGCCATTGAACTTTCAGTGCACCCTGGTCGAGCCGACCAAGGCGATCATTGAGGCGTCGGTGGCGGGCGAAGGCGGGGCGGTCCTGGATCTCTGCTACGGCGCCGGGTTCCCGCCATCGGACCTGGCCGAGTGCGGGCCCGCCGTGGTCTGTCATGCCTATAGTCAGGCCGCGGCGGACGCGGCGGCCGATGAGCTCGCCGCCATGGTCATATCCCGCGAGGCTGAATTCGCCGAGCCGTTACTGGATCCCGACACAGCCGTCAGCCAGGCGATGCAGATCGCCGCCGGCGCCAGTAAACCGGTGATCCTCGCCGATACCCAGGACAATCCCGGCTGCGGCGGCACCTGCGACACAACCGGTCTCCTCGAAGCCTTGCACCGCCACGGCGCCGACGGCGTTGCCATGTGCGTGATGTGGGACGCCGCCGCCGCTGAGGCCGCGCACGCGGCGGGCATCGGCGCCGAGGTAACGCTCGCGCTTGGCGGTAAGCATGAAATTCCCGGTGACAGACCGTTCCACGGGACGTTCACGGTCACCGCCTTGAGCGATGGACAGTTTACGACCACGGGCCGGAGTATCCCCGGGCGCAAGATCAACCTCGGGCCGACGGCGGTGTTGCGCATCGGCGGCATTTCCATTGTCGTCGCATCGCGGCGGATGCAGGCTTACGATCAGGATATTTTCAAGCATATCGGGATCGACCCGACGCAACAAAAGATCCTGGCGTTGAAGAGTACGTGCCATTTTCGAGCTGACTTCGACCCCATCGCCGAGAAAACGCTGATCGTGCTGACACCGGGCGCGCATATCGTCGATCCGCGCGCGTACCCCTACAAGCACCTCCGGCCCGGTGTCAGGCTGTTGCCGGAAGGGCCGGAATTCCGAATTAGCCCCTAGGGCATTGTCATGTATGGATGCCCCGACATTGCAAGTGTAAGTCGTGATCAGAGTGACGGGTGGGTTTGCAGTCATGTATCCGGCCTGTTGACGCGGTGCATGACCGCTGGCCCTGATGGAGCCCGGCAGAACGACTCCCAGCCACATTAGCGGGTTTGGTGCTCGGACAATGCCGGTTAGCAGATTTTGTTCTGAATCGAATTTACCGTTCCGTGATCAGAAGGCGTCCGGCGAGGCCAAGGAACACGACACCCGCGACCTTGTTGATCGTGGACTGAACACGTGGGGACTTTCTGATCTTTTCGCCGACGAAGCCGGAAAACCACGCGACCGTGCCGAAGACGCAAAGCGTCACCGCCATGAACACGGCGCCGAGCAGAACAATTTGCCAGGTTACCGAGCCGCGTGCCGGATCCGCGAATTGCGGAAGAAAGGCGAGGAAGAAAATGGCCACTTTCGGATTAGTAACATTCATGACGACGCCGCGGAGGTAAAGACCCGCCCCGGCAATGGGTGAGCCTTCGCCCTCGGTCTGAACCGTGCCGGTTGCACGGAAAGCGCCCCACGCCAAATAGATAAGGTAAGCCGCTCCGACGATCTTGAGGATCGTGAACGCTATGGCGGACGTGGCGAAGACCGCAGCGACACCGACGGCGACGGCAGCCGTGTGGAACAGCAAACCGGTGCATAGCCCTAGTGTAACCAGTAGGCCTGCCGCGCGGCCGTTCATCGCCGATTGCGTCAACACGAAAATATTATCCGGTCCCGGCGCCAGGGCGAGCGCACATGAAGACACGACGAAAAGCGATAACACATCGGCGGAAATCGGGAACATGGGCAATTATCCATTCAGTTCGGTGTTCGGCCCCGTTAAAGTCGTCTTAGATGTAACCTAATCCAACGTAACATTCGAATTTTTGTTGCTGTTTGCCATTCTTCCTCGATAGCAGAGCGTGGACGATCCGCAATGCGCAGACACGAGTGCCTTGGTTCACGGCCCCGATATCATAAGTGTGAAGTATATCGGGACGGCGATATAGCTGACCATCGCCAGAGCAAGAACCGCTTTCAGCGACCGGATGCCTGGGAAGCGCCGCCATATCAGAGAGATCATGCCAAGTGCCAGTAGGACTTCCGCCACTTGTACAATGCTGCCGTGATGCGCGGGATCCCAATACGATACCGGTGATCTGAAGCGCCAGTCGGAAATGGGCCAGAAATGCGCGTGTGCGTCGTCATGGTGAAGCGGAAGATCGAGCCCGAGATGAAGGAGCGCGGCACCCATTAACACGTGCGTCGGCGTGTTTATAGGCGATCGTAACACGAACCCGTTGCAACCGTATTGGATGAAATTGCAGTTCAAAGCATGATCTGGAACAGTGACAACAGGTTTGTGGCCGGCGGCGTGTCAGGTCAACGCGCGGTGCACCTTGTCCATCGCGGCGTGGGTCTTTTCCGCCATTTCATCGAGTTCCGGCTCGGAGATAATCAGCGGCGGCGAGAAGGCGACGCGGTCGCTTGCGATACGCAGGATCAGGCCTTCCGCTTGTGCCGCTTCGTCGAGCCGGCCGGCGATATCGACCTCGGCGGGGAAGCTTGTCCGGGCTTCCTTGTCGGCGACGATCTCGAAGCCGCCGAGCAGTCCGGCGCCGCCGGGTGCTGCCGCTATCGGATGGCTGGACAATTCGTCCAGAATGTTCAGGAACCGGCCTTCGAGCGACCTAACATGGCCGACGATGTCCATTTCCTCGTAAATCTTGAGAACCTCGAGCGCAACCGAGCAGGCGACCGGGTGACCGGCGTACGTATAGCCGTGCACGAAGGCGCCGATGCGGTCGCTTTCCGATACCATCACATCGAAAATCATATCGTTTAACAGGACGGCCGATATCGGCTGCATCGCGGCGGACAGACCCTTGGCGCAGGTAATGATGTCCGGTTTCAGGTCGTACGTTTGTGTGCCCCACAAGTTGCCGGTCCGGCCGAAACCGCAAATAACCTCGTCCGCGACAAACAGGATGCCGTACTTTTTCAGAACTTTCTGGATCTTCTCGAAATAGCCGGCGGGCGGCGGCAATGCACCGGCGTTGCCCTGGATCGGATCCGCCCAGAATGCCGCGATCGTCTCGGGGCCTTCGCTCAGGATCAGGTCCTCCAGCTCGTCCGCGAGCCGCTGGGCGAAGACTTCTTCGGTCTCTCCCAGTTCGGCATCGCGGTAGAAATTGGGCCGTGACACCTTGAGGAAGCCGTCGAACGGCAGGCCGAAGCTGCTATGATACTTGGGGTTCCCCGTCAGGGAGACCGCGACGCACGTCGAGCCGTGATAGCTACCCATGCGGGAGATGATCTTTCGCCGTTCGGGCTGGCCCTTGCCGTGCCAGTAATACCAGACGACCTTGACGGCGGTATCGTTCGCTTCGGAGCCGGAGCACTGCAGCATCACCTTCGACATCGGCACCGGCGAAATCTCCAGGAGCTTCTCCGACAGTTCGATGGCCGGTGTGTGCGACGCGTGCCGGAAAATCTGGTAATACGCGAGCTCTTTCATCGCGTCATAGGCGACCTTGGCGATGCGTTCGCTGTTGTAGCCGAGCGACGTGCACCAGAGACCCGCACCACTGTCCAGGAACCTGTTGCCGGAATCGTCGAAAATATGAATGCCGTCGGCGCCGGTGATGATGTTCGGACCGACATCCAGATGCTTTTTCAGATTCGTCTGCGGATGCAGCACGGACGCGATGTCGCGTGCGGCGAGGCTGTTCGGCTTCATATGATTGCTCCCGGTGGATAGTCTGATCGATCAGACCATACGCGAAGAGGTCTTGTTGTCCAGAAGGCGTTTTTCAGAGTGGCTGCATCGGGTCAGAAGTAGAAACTCCAATTTCAGCTATCCATGTTCTGAATATAGCTCGAAAGCTGACATGTGTTTCTGCATCCAAATTGTGCCCCGGTTATTCACCACTTGCCGACAGTTCAATAACGTTTAAGTGTATAATTTGCACGGGCCGCACTGCTAAGCGAACCGGCAATTTCCTAACCGCGGTAACGAGAACCTGCGGGTATACATTCAATCGGCATCTCTACCGTCAATTCCCCCAGCAACAGGAATGACAGCGTCTTGCCGTGCAGGTCCTGGTTGAGGGCGCTGTTGACGCCGCCCTCGAGGGCATCGTCGATGACCAGGTTGATGGCAGGCAGGTTGGGCAGCACGTAGCGGGTCACGGTGCTGGCCCCCTTATGCTTGAACAGGGCCAGCACGCGCGCCTCGGTCACCTGCTCCAGCAGGTGCGGGAACGCCTCCGCCCGGTACGGCACCACCGAGATGTTGGCGCGGTTGCCCTTGTCGCCGGTGCGTCCGTGTGCGACGGCGTGTAGCGGCACGGTTACAAGCGCGTTCATGGTACGATCTCCTCGGCGCGGCATTGTGCTTCCACCGGCCCGCGGGGAACGAGAACCGACGCCGTGTTGACCTGCCCCGTTATGTTGCATCGATATCCACCGCCGCCGGCCGGACCGGAGCAGAAGAGGCTCAGCACCTCGTCGTTCACATACTGCGCCGTTTCCCGGTCCATGGTGCGGATTGCCGTGCGCAGGCGAAATTCGCCGTCGAGTGCGCGGTTGTCTCCGCGGCGCCGATCCCCATCGTCGTTGTCGAACACCGCACCGGCAGCAGTGATGTCGATCCGGATATCTTCATCGACGCCCCGCGAACGGCAGCGCTTGCGGACGATGTCCGCCGCCAGTTCGGCGCGCGCCAGCGCATTCGGTCCCGCATAGATCATCTCCGCCTCGGCGAGCCAGCCGCCGTCCGCCGAGACCGTCACCTTGAGGGTTTCCGGCGGCGGCGTGCCACGCGCACCGGTAACCCTGATACGGTCCTTGTCGATCTCCTCGAGCTGCACGCCGGTGATGTCGAGGGTGACGTCGGGGGTCAGATATGCGGCGGGGTCGTGTACCTCGTACAGCAACTGCTCGATCACCGTCGCCCGGCTGACGAGCCCGCCGGTATTCTCGGCCTTGGCAATCACGAGATCGCCGTCGGCGCGGATCTCACCGATGGGAAAGCCGAGTTCGTCCATTCCGGGAATGTCCTTGAACCCCGGGTCGCAGAAATAGCCGCCGGTGACCTGGCCGCCACATTCCAGCAGGTGCCCGGCCAGCGTGCCTGCGGCCAGCAGATCGAGATCGTCTTCCGTCCAGCCGAACTCGTGGATCAGCGGGCCGAGCACCAGCGCGGCATCGGTGGTGCGTCCGACCAGTACCACGTCGACGCCGAGCGCCAGCGCAGCGGCAACCGG
The DNA here is from genome assembly GCA_051117645.1 of Rhodospirillales bacterium. GTDB lineage: Bacteria > Pseudomonadota > Alphaproteobacteria > Rhodospirillales > Casp-alpha2 > UBA4479. The sequence goes on along the minus strand of JBNPEI010000008.1, from coordinate 328,878 downwards.
CCGGGCGCCGATGTAGGCGTTGGCGGCGATGATCTCCTTGCCTTCGATGTCGAGACCCTCGACCGTTGGCAGCGCCGCGATCTCGTCGGTGTTCATGAATGTCATCAGGTCGTCACCGTGCACCACGGCGGTGCGGAAGTCGGGAACGCCCAGTTCTGCGGCCAGTTCGAGCACGCGTTTGGCGCCGCCGACCGGATTGGCGTTGCCGAGATTGGCGACGATGCGGATACCGTGTTCCTTGCACGCGCCGAGCACGCCCCGCAGGTATGATTCGAGATAGGGGGAATAGCCTTTCTCCGGGTCGCGCATCCGTATGCGCTGGGCGATCGCAAGGGTTCGCTCGCCCATGACCTCGTAGATCAGGTAGCGCGGCCCGTCACGCTTCCTGAGGGTTTCGACGACGGGGATGCCGGCATCGAGCCGGTCACCGGCGAATCCGGCGCCGCTGCCGATATATACCGTTTTGCCACTCATGCGCCGGCAAAACCGTCCGCCGCCGCATTGGCACCAGCGAGGACAAAGGCGTGCTCTGACGCGACAAAGAACATGGTCACGCCGAGCGCTTTGAGATCACTGGCCCACGACCCGTTCGGGGCAAACGTCACCATGCACTTGCCGTGTTTTCTGGCGGCTTCGGCGACCTTGCCGATCGCGACGCGGACCTCGGGCGCCGCGGGGTCGGTAAGCCCGTAGCAGACCGCGAGGTCGGCCGGGCCGACGAAAAGCGCGTCGATGCCGTCGACGGCGGCAATCGCGTCGATTTCCTCCACCGCTTCAGGCTCCTCGATCTGCGCCAGCACGACCGTCTCGTCATGGTCCTGCTTGAGGATGTCCGTCATCGGCCGCGTCGCGTAGCCGGCCCAGCAGCTGGAACCCGCGAACCCGCGCCCGCCATGGCCGAAGTGCGCGGCCCGGGCGATATCCTGGGCTTTGTCTACGGAGTTGACGTGCGGCACGATAACGCCGCTGGCGCCTGAATCGAGCATGGTGAGAATCTGCGCCGGCGTACCCTCCGGTATGCGGACCAGCGCCGGAAAGCCCAGCGCGCGGGCCATGCCGAGACATGCATCGGCGGCGGCACGGTCAAACGGCGCGTGTTCGGCATCGAGCGCGATGAAGTCCATCTTCGATTTGGCAAGGATCTCGACGAGCTGAAAGGCCGGTGTCTTAAGGAAAGTGCCGGTCAGCAGGTCGCCGGCCTGCATGCGCTGTTTCAGGTTTTGCTCGGTCATGCGGATTGTTTCTCCATGCCATCAACGCGCAGGGCGTGCAGGTTGAAGGTGCAGTCCTCGCGCAGTTCTCCGGCAAAAGCATCGAGGATATTCCGGGCCGACATTTCGGCCATGGCGATGGCCGCTGACATCGCTCCGGCGCCGTTGTGCGGTGTCATGACGACGTCCGTGCGGTGAATTAGCGGATGATCGGGAACAGGTGGCTCCTCATCCATAACATCGAGCCCGGCGCCGCGCAGGTGGCCGCTTTGAAGCGCCGCCAACAGCGCATCGTCATCGACGATACCGCCGCGCGCGCAATTGATCAGGATAGCCCCCGGTTTCATCCCAGCGAGTTCTTTCTCCCCCACCAGGTGACGTGTCGTTTCGTCGAGAGGCACATGCAACGTCACGAAGTCCGCATCCGCCAGTTCCGGCCGGAAGTCTTTGACGCTGCGGCAGCCCATCTCAGCGGCCAGCGTTTCGTCGAGCGCGATATCGGCAACCACGACGTCCATCCCAAAGGCTTTGCACAGCGGCGCGACGAGACGGCCAATGCGGCCGAACCCGACGATCAGCACCTTGGCGCCGATCAGGTCCATGGCGCGATAGTTGTTGCGCTCCGCCCAGCGCCCGCTCTTGACGACGGTATCGAGCAGCGGCAGTTCGCGCGCCGAGGCCAGTATCAGGCCCAGCGTGTGTTCGGCGACCGAGCGCGCATTGGCGCCGGCGGCGATGGCGACCGGAATGCCTCTTGCGGACAGATGCGCGACGTCGATGCTGTCGCAACCGACGCCGTGGCGGGAAACCACCTTCAGGTTTGCCGCACCTTCGAGAACGTCAGTGGTCAGCTTCGCGGAGCGGACGAGAATACCGTCTGCGTCGCGGACCGCCGCCTTCAGGGTCTCGGGCTCGATGCCGTCGATACGGACGACCTCGATACCGGGATCGGATTCCAGCACCTCGTAGCCGCGCGGGTGGATGTCTTCGGTCACAAGGACGCGCTTCATGTTGTTCCTCCGGGTCGGGGTTATTCGGCGGCGGGTTTCGAGCCGAAGTACTTATTCTTGACCAGCGTCTGGCTCTCGTAGATCGAGCCCTTCCGGAGCGGTTCGGGATAAGGCAGCCGGATCGGCGTCACAACGACGCGGGGCTCGTTCGTCGGCTCACCGGAGATCATGGTCTTCTTGTATTGCTCCCACGACCCGATGCGGTCCATGCCGCGGATGTCCCAGGCGTCGGCGGCAGCGACCTGGAACAGCAGCAACCGCCGGTCCTTACCGGACGTGTTCTGCCCGGATCCGTGCATCATGCGCACATGGTGGAAGCTGCACGAGCCCGCCCTGCCGGCGATCGTTTCCGCCTTGGAGAAATCAATGCCCGACGCTTCCGGATCGATAGCACCGACGAAGTGACCGTCCTGGTGGTGATCGTAGGTCGGGCCCTTGTGGGAGCCGGGGATGCAGAGCAACGGCCCGTTGTCTTCGGTCATATTGTCGAGCATGACGCCGACGGCGAGCACATCGTCGTTGGTGTGCGGATAGAACGCCCAGTCCTGGTGCCATTCGACGGGCGAGCCGTAATCCGCGGACTTCAGGTTGATCTTGGAGCCGTGCATGCGGAGATCGGGACCGATCAGCGCCGTCAGCGCGGTGACCAGCTTCGGGTGCTTGCCCATTTCGTTGAACACCGGATGGTTCAGGAACGGTTCCTTGATGCGCCGGACGCGCGGGCGGTCCGGCGTGTGGGTGGGCTCGAGGTCGATGACGCCGGTGTGTTCGGTAAGGCCGCGCGCGTCCTCGATCAGGCCGTTCAGGGCGTCGTCCATTTTCTTGAGGTCGTCGGCGGAGAAAATGTCTTCGACGATGATGAAACCCTTGTCGCGGTATTCGGCGACCTGTTCGCCGGAGATGACCGGCGCGTCGGCGGTTTGCGGGTTCGGCATCGATATTTTCCTTAAGCGAAGTAGTCCGGGTAGCGGTTCCGGATCTGGTCGATGATGGCGAGCGACTTGCCAAGATGCGCGCGAATCGCGCCTTCGGCGGTTGCCGGCTCGCCGCTTTGCAGGGCGGCGAAGATCGCCCGGTGTTCGCGGATGACGATGTGCCGGCGCTCCTCCTCGAGCAGGTAAAGCCCCCGGATGCGGTCGTAATGACCACGCCGGCGGTCGATGATCTGGGTCAGGCCCTCGACCCCGGCAAGGCGGAACATTTCGTTGTGAAAACTGTTGTCGCCGAGCTTGAACGCCGTCTGATTGTCGACGTGGAGCTCGGTTTCCTGGCGTTCGATCCACGCATTGAGCGCGGCCAGCCCGGCGTCGTCGATGGATTGCGACAGCACGCGCGCCACCTCGATCTCCACGCTCAGACGCAGGAAGTGGGCTTCGCGCGCATGCTGGACATCGATGTGGGAAACCTCGGTCCGAGATTGCGGGAAGATGTCGACGAGGCCTTCCTCCTCGAGCAGGATCAGCGCCTCGCGAACGGGTGTCTGGCTGACGCCGAAACGTTCCGCAATTTCCCTTTTGTTGATGACCGTCCCGGGGCTGACAGACAGGTCGATGATGAGGTGACGGAGGTCCGCGTAGATCTGCTGAACGGTAGTCGGGCGGCCGCCACGGCTGGTACCGGTCGGCAGCATTCGCATTGCAGAAATTTCGTCGGGCATTCCCTGTCACCGTTGTCCGGATTTCTTGATTAACGGGTCGGTTCTAGCGCATACAGCCTTGACTCGACAACTAATATATTAGTATTTCAGTAAATGACGTGTCAATCATGTCCAAGCAAACGTTGAATTGGGAGACTCCAAATGCTGAAAAAATCTCTGATGGCCCTGACGTTCGGGGCCCTAGTACTGGCCGCGGGCACCGACGGCGCCGCCGCCAAAACCCTGAAACTCCAGACCAGCCAGAATTCCGGCGATTTCACGTTCAAGTACCTGAGCGAAAAGTGGGCGCCGAAAGTGAAGCGGATGTCGGGCGGCTCGCTCGAACTGGAGCTTCTGCCGACCAAGTCGGTTGTCCCGCACCGTGAAACCATCGACGCGGTCGCCAACGGCATTCTCGACGGCGACCTGAACGCGGTTGCGTATTTCGCCGGCCGTGACCCGGTGTTCGCCATGATGGGCGATCTGATCGCCGGTTATGACAACCCCGACCAGGTGCAGATGTTCTGCGAAAACGGTGGCGGCAAGGAAGTGCTGCAGGCCGCCTACGACAAGATTCTCAAGGGCGGCGTGCATGTCGTCGGTTGCGGACCTTACACCCGTGAAGCGCTGGTCGCCAAGAAACCGATCCGCGGCGTCGACGATCTGAAGGGCGTCAAGATCCGCTCGCCTGAAGGTCTTGCTGCGGAAGTGTTCAAGCGTGCCGGCGCGAGCCCGGTCGCCATTCCGTTCTCGGAAGTCTACACGTCGCTTGAAAAGGGCATCGTCGATGCCGCCGATGCGAGTGCCTACGTCAACAACGCCGCGACCGGCATGCACAAGATCGCGCACTATCCGATCTACCCGGGTATCCACAGCCAGGCCGTCCTGCAGTTCATCGTCAACAAGGACGTCTGGGACAAGCTGAGCGAAGGAGAGCGTGAACTGCTTCACACATGGTACCTGGCGGCCTATACCGATCTTCGCCGCCACGCCGATATGGAAGACCGAATCATGGTTGCCGACGATCGGGCCGGCAAGAGTAGCATCAAGGAAGTCGTCGACTGGTCGCAAGCCGAACGCGACAAGTTCCGCGAGATCGCCCGCACCGCCTGGGAAGACTTCGCCAAGAAGTCCGAACTGGCTCAGATGGCTTATGACGCGCACGTGAAATTCATGCGTGCCTACGGCCTCCTGAAATAAGCAACGACCTGCCGGCGGCGTGGCGTATACCGCGCCGCCGGCCGATTTTCGTGTAGATTATTATTGGTCAGGCACTTTTTGCGTCGGCCGGCGACACCGCCATACCAGGAACGTGCGGGCGCCGGGCATCCGCCGGACGTTGCGAGGGAGAGAGCAATGCAGTCGAATTCGTCAAGCCAGCCGCTTGGCCAAATGCCCACGCAGGTCGATGAACTGCCGGACGACCCGTCACACCCAGCGCCGGCGCCAGCCAGATATAATGTCATCGACCATCTGAGCCACTTCTCCGGCCTCGCCGTCGCACAGTTCTACATTCTCTGCGCCGCCGTCACGCTCTACGAAGTCGTAGCGCGCTACGTATTCAATGCGCCGACGCAGTGGGCCTTCGAGGTCGCGATGACGCTGTGCGCGTGTGCCTGGATGATCTCGGCCGGATTCGTGACGCTCAAGAACCGGCACATCGGTATCACCGTCTTTTATATAATGGCCAAGAAGTCGACGCAGTGGTGGCTCGACCTTTTCGCCATGTCGGTCGGCGTCGTGGCGCTGTTTTTGCTGGTAGCCGACGGCCTGCATCATTCCCTGCAGGCCATCGACGGCATCGAACGTGCCGGCAGCGCCTTCAACTCGCCGCAGCCCATGATCCTCAAGTCCGTTCTGGTGGTCGGCGGGATGATCTATCTGGTGCAGTTGCTGGTCAATCTGTACCGTCATTTCGAAAACAGATTCGCCAGGTATGCGGTGATCGTGGTCGCCGTGTTCATCGCCAGCCGCATCGTCGCCACCATCCTCGTCAATTACCTGGGCGAAGACGGGCTCTGGGGCATGGTCGACGAGGCGTTGCTGGCGACGGCGGCGTTCTTCGATCCGCGCGAATTCATCGATGCTCGCAGCGTCGGCATCGGTACGTTCAGCATGATCATCGTCGCCTGCCTTCTGGTCCTGATGATGACCGGCATGCCGCTCGGCATCGTCACGCTGATCGTTTCCGTTATCTGTGCGGTGCTGTTCTTCGGACCCAAGGGTCTTTACCTGGTTTCGACCAACGCCTTCGGGCTGCTGGAGAAATATCCTCTGGTCGCGGTGCCGCTGTTTGTGCTCATGGCGTCGATCCTTGAGCGCGCAGGCATCGCCGAGGATCTGTTCGACGCTATGTCGATCTTCGCCGGCAACCTGCGCGGCGGCGTCGCCGTGCAGACGGTCGCGGTCGCCGTCATCCTGGCGGCGATGTCGGGCGTGATGGGCGGCGAGATCGTGATGCTCGGCCTCGTCGCGCTGCCGCAGATGCTGCGTCTGGGTTACGACAAGAAGATCACCATCGGCGTTATCTGCGCGTCCGGCGCGCTGGCGACGCTGATCCCGCCCTCGATCATCATGATCGTCTACGGTTTGTCCGCGGACGTCGGCATCGGCGATCTGTTCCTGGCGGGTGCCGTGCCCGGCCTGATGCTGGCGTCGTTCTATGCCATTTACGTGCTGATACGCTGCCACTTCAACCACGACCTGGCGCCGACCGCGGCCGAGGTCGCCGAGATGACCGACGGTGATACATCGCTTTCGCCGCACCGCAAGACGGCGGTGGTCCTGTGCATCGGTCTTGTCGGGGCGGTCATGGGATCGATCTACGCCGGTATCGCCTCCGTTACCGAGGCCGCCGGGGTCGGCGTGTTCGGCGCCATCGTCGTCGCCGCCGCACGCAACCGTTTCAACTGGAAACTTTTGCAGGCGGCGCTGGCCGGCACGATGTCGACGGTCGGCACGATCATCTGGCTGATCCTTGGTGCGGTCAGCTTTGTCGGCATCTACAACCTGATCGGCGGCGGCGATTTCATGCGCAGCCTGTTCTCCGACCTCGGCCTGCCGGCGCTCGGCGTGATCTTCGTCATGATGGGGATCCTCGTCATCCTCGGCACCTTCATGGAATGGATCGCCATCGTTTTCATCACCGTTCCGGTGTTCGCGCCGGTGGTGGTCGAGATGGCGCCGGAACTGGGCCTTGATCCCTCCTGGGCGGCAGTCTGGTTCGGGATCCTGTTCGTCATGAACATCCAGATCTATTTCCTGTCGCCGCCGTTCGGTCCGGCGTGTTTCTGGCTCAAGTCGGTGGCGCCGCCGGATATCACGCTGCAGGAAATCTTCGCCGCCGTGTTGCCGTTCATCGCGCTGCAGATCGTCGGCCTGCTGATCGTGATGTTCTTCCCGCAGGTAGCGTTGTTCCTGCCGCAGTTGCTGAGTTGAGTTAGGGAGTTCGAACCATGATGGACATGAAGGACCGGGACGCCGATCTCGCCTACGGCCGGTGGCCGTGGATCGCCGGGTTCGCCGCCGGGGCGCTGCTGATCTGGCTGATGTTCCACCTTGCCACCGGATTTTCCTGATCGGATTTGCTTGGGGAAGCACATCGATGACGGCCAACAAGAAAAAGAAATACCAAGACCTGCGCTCGGCGCGCTGGTACGCACCCGACGACCTGCGGTCCTTCGGACACCGCTCGCGCACGTTGCAGATGGGCTACGATCCGAGTGACTGGGTCGGTAAGCCGTCCATCGCCATCGTCAATACGTGGTCGGATATCAATCCGTGCCACGCGCACTTCAAGCAGCGCGTCGACGACGTCAAGCGCGGCATCCTGCAGGCGGGCGGATTTCCGCTCGAACTGCCGGCGCTGTCGCTGTCGGAGAACTACGTCAAGCCGACCACCATGCTGTACCGGAACATGCTGGCGATGGAGGTCGAGGAACTGCTGCGCTGTCACCCGGTCGACGGTGCGGTTCTGATGGGCGGTTGCGACAAGACCACACCGGGTCTCGTCATGGGGGCCGTCAGTGCCGGTCTGCCGATGCTGTTTCTTCCTGCCGGCCCGATGCTCCGAGGTAACTACAAGGGCCGGCCGCTCGGCAGCGGCTCGGACGGTTGGAAGTACTGGGACGAGCGTCGGGCCGGGAACCTCTCGGCCGAGGACTGGGCCGACGTCGAAGCCGGCATCGCGCGTTCCTACGGCCACTGCATGACCATGGGCACGGCCTCGACCATGACGGCGATCGCCGAGGCCATGGGCCTGACCCTGCCGGGGGCAAGCTCGATCCCGGCTGCCGACGCCAACCACATCCGGATGTCGGCGGCCTGTGGGCGGCGCATCGTCGACATGGTATGGGAGGACCTGACACCGGAGCGGATCATCGACCGCCGTTCGATGGAAAATGCCGTCACGGTCGCCATGTCGATGGGGTGTTCGACCAACGCCGTCGTGCACTTGATCGCCATGGCCCGGCGCGCCGGCGTCGACCTGACGCTCGACGACCTGGACGCCACCTCGCGCCACGTGCCGGTGATTGCCAACGTGCGGCCCAGCGGTGCGACCTATCTGATGGAGGATTTCTTCTACGCCGGGGGGCTCCGGGGCCTGATGTCGCGCCTGACCGGCAAGCTGCACCTGGATGCGATGACGGTGAGCGGCGATACGCTGGGCGAAACGCTGGCGGGTGCCGAGGTCTATGACGACGATGTCATACGCCCGCTGGACAACCCAATCTATGCGCACGGCTCGCTGGCGCTGCTGCGCGGCAACCTGGCGCCGAACGGCTGCGTCATCAAGCCGAGCGCGTGCGACCCGCGCTTCGACAATCACCAAGGGCCGGCGCTGGTGTTCGACAGCTATCCGGAAATGAAGGCCGCCGTCGACGACGAGAATCTGGACGTCACCGCGGATCATGTGCTGGTGCTCAGGAATGCCGGGCCGCAGGGCGGGCCGGGCATGCCGGAGTGGGGCATGCTGCCGATTCCGAAGAAGCTCCTGAAGGAAGGCGTGCGCGACATGCTGCGGATATCGGACGCGCGCATGAGCGGCACCAGTTACGGCGCCTGCATCCTTCACGTCTCGCCGGAAAGCCATGTCGGCGGACCGCTGGCGCTGCTCAGGACCGGCGATATCGTGAAGCTCGATATTCCGAACCGCAGCATCGATATGCTGGTCGACGATGCTGAACTGGAAGCGCGCCGCGCGGCTTGGACGCCGCCGGCGCCGAAGTTCGAACGCGGATACGGCTGGATGTTCTCGAAACATATCAAGCAGGCCGATGAAGGCTGCGACTTCGATTACCTGGAAACCTCGTTCGGCGGGCCCACGCCCGAGCCGGATATTTTCTAATTCTTTAACGGAGAGTAACATGAGCACGACGGAGCTCGGCGCAGATACGCGTGAAAAACTGATGCGGGTTTCGACGGCGACGCTTTGCACGGCGCTGTTCAAGGTGGGTCTCAAGAACCAGTTCATTCAGGATGTCCATCCGCTCGGTTTCAAGGGCGACAATATGGTCGGCCAGGCCTATACGCTCCGCTACATCCCGGCGCGCGAAGACCTGAACCCGATTTCCGTGTTCCAGGACCCGAACCACCCGCAGCGCGTCGGCGTCGAGGAATGCCCCGAGGGCTATGTCATGGTGATCGACAGCCGCAAGGACCCGCGCGCGGCGTCAGCCGGTTCGATCCTGGTCACGCGCATGATGAAGCGCGGCTGCGCCGGGATCGTCACCGACGGCGGGTTCCGCGACGCGCCCGAAATCGCCAGGCTGAACATGCCTGCCTATCACAACCGGCCGTCGGCGCCGACCAACCTGACCCGGCACCAGGCGATCGAGCTCAACGGCCCGATCGGCTGCGGCGATGTTGCCGTGTTCCCGGGAGACGTGATCGTCGGCGACGGCGAGGGAGTCGTGGTCATCCCGCTGCACCTGTCTGACGAGATCGCCGATGAGGCACACGAAATGACGGCATTCGAGGATTTCGTGACAGAACGTGTCAACGCGGGCGAGAGCATCATCGGCCTCTATCCACCGACCAAGGAGGAAAACAAGGCTGCGTTCGAGGCATGGCGCAAGAAGAACGGGCGCTGAAAAGAAAACTGGAGGGGAGACCAAAATGACCGACATTACCGCTGACGATCTGAAGGTTCTGATGCAATGGGACACACCGACGATCTGCAACGCGCTTGAGGAAATCATGCCCGAGCGCCGCAACAATGGTTTCACGACCGAGCAACTCGTGCCGCTCGACCCCGATCTGCCGCCGATCTGCGGGTTCGCGCGGACGGCATTGATCCGTGCCGCCGAACGGTCCTCGGACACGGTCGAACAGGCGGCGGCCAAGCGCCTGCCGTATTACGAGTACGTCGCCGCCGAACCGGCGCCGACCGTCGTCGTCATCCAGGACATCGATCCGCGCCCCGGCTTCGGCGCCTTCTGGGGGGAGGTGCACACCCACGTGCACAAGGGCCTCGGCGCAATCGGTGCGGTTACCAACGGTTCGATTCGCGACATTCCGGACAGCGTGCGCGGGTTCAACCTGCTGGGCGGCAAGGTCGGGCCGAGCCACGCCTTCGTCCACGTTGTCGATTTCGATTGCCAGGCCACGGTTTACGGCCTGACTGTCGCGACCAACGATATCGTGCACGCAGACCGCCACGGTGCGGTGATGATCCCGGCCAAGGCCGTCCGGAAGATTCCGGACATGGTCGATCTGCAGCAGCGCAAGGAAGCCGAGATTCTCGACGCCGCGAAGAGTCCGGATTTTGATTTCGAGAAACTCAAGGCGGCGATCGGCGCGGCGAAAGACATTCACTGAGTTCGCGAATATTTCAGATGGCGCATTCCGATTGAATTCTCAGCGGTGGATCAGAGGACAACATCAAACTCAATACTGATTGTGTCAGCTTAGATAGAGAGTAGTCGTTCTCCAGTACCGCAGCGAGTACGACATCTGTCCGTAAATAACAGGACGCAAATGGACTGAATGGGACAGAGCTGTGACAGAACGATAACCGAATGCCCTGAATGGGCGGAAGTTCTCTCCCTTTAGACGGCGGGGGGCACAGGTTCAATCCCTGTCGCGCCTTCTCCCTCATAAACGATCTGAGCCAACGGCTTGTTCAGTCCCACAAGATGCACAACGTTACGTAATCTCGTTCACTTTCCGTTCACTTGGAGAAAACGAGCTTGATATCTCCCTGAATAGCAGTACGGTCTCGGTGGGCCACGCCTCCCCAACGAGGCGCGACCTTTCTGAGAGGAAAGGAGATATCATGAATACCCTTCAGAAGCCGGACGTGCGTCCGGCGAACCCCAATTTCTCATCCGGACCCTGCTCGAAGCGCCCCGGCTGGCGCCCGGAACTGCTCGCGGACGCGTTTCTCGGCCGCTCGCACCGCCACGCCACCGGCAAGAAGCGCCTTAAGGAAGTCATTGACCGCACCCGCGCGGTCCTCGGTCTGCCCGAAGGCTACCGCGTCGGCATCGTGCCGGCGTCCGACACCGGCGCCATCGAGATGGCGATGTGGTCGATGCTGGGTCCGCGCGGTGTCGAAGTGCTGTCGTGGGAAAGCTTCGGCAAGCAGTGGGCGATAGACGTCAAAAACCAGCTCAAGCTCGACGACATTAAGCTCACCGACGCGCCCTACGGCGAAGTCCCGGATCTATCGAAGGTCGATTTCACGCGCGATGTGATCTTCACCTGGAACGGCACCACGGGCGGCGCGAAGGCGCCGAACGGCGACTGGATTCCCGCCGAGCGCGAGGGGCTGACCTTCGTCGACGGTACGTCGGCGGTGTTCGCCATGGACATGCCGTGGGACAAGATCGATGTCTGTACCTGGTCGTGGCAGAAGGCGATGGGCGGCGAGGCCGCGCACGGCATGCTGGTGCTGAGCCCGCGCGCCGTCGAACGCATCGAGAGTTACGATCCCCCCTGGCCCATGCCCAAGGTTTTCCGCATGAAGAAGGGCGACAAGCTGAACGAGGAGATCTTCGAGGGTATCACCATCAACACACCCTCCATGCTGTGCGTGGAGGACGCGCTGGATGGCCTCCGGTGGGCGGAATCCATCGGTGGGCTCAATGCGCTCCTGAACCGCGTTCATGACAACTTCAAGGCGTTGAGCAAATGGGTCGAGGATGCGGACTGGATCGATTTCATCTGCAAGGACCCGGCGGCGCGCTCCGACACCTCGGTGGTACTGGTCGTTGCCGATCCGTGGTTCACGGCGATGGACGAGGGTACGCAGCGCGATTTCATCAAGAAGCTGACTGCGCTTTTGGATGACGAAGGCGTCGCCTTCGACATCGGCTCGCACCGCGACGCACCGCCGGGCCTGCGGATCTGGTGCGGCGCTACGGTCGAGGCGTCCGACGTCGAGGCCCTCGGGCCGTGGCTCGACTGGGCGTTCCACAGCGTCAAATCCGAACTGCAGGAGGCCTGAGCCATGCCCAAGGTTCTGATTTCCGACAAGATGAGTCCGCTTGCCGCGGGCGTCTTTGAAAACCGGGGGATCGAGGTCGATGTCATCACCGACCTGGACAAGGGTCAGCTTGCCGAAAAGATCGGTGAATACGACGGCATTGCGATTCGCTCCGCGACCAAGATCACGCCGAAGACGCTCGCCAATTCCGGCAACCTGAAGGTTATCGGCCGCGCCGGGATCGGCGTCGACAACGTTGATCTGAAGGCCGCCACCGGGGCCGGGATCATCGTCATGAACACGCCTTTCGGCAATGCCATCACGACGGCCGAGCACGCCATCACCATGATGCTGTCGCTGGCCCGGCAAATTCCGGTGGCGAATGCGTCGACCCACGCCGGCAAATGGGAGAAATCCCGCTTCATGGGTGTCGAACTGATGGGCAAGACGCTCGGCATTATCGGCTGCGGGAATATAGGCGCCATCGTCGCCGACCGGGCGCAGGGCCTGAAGATGAAGGTGATCGCCTACGATCCGTACCTGTCCGAGGAACGTGCGCAGACGCTGAGTATCGAGAAAGTCACGCTCGACGAGCTTCTGCCGCGCGCCGACTTCATCAGCCTGCACACGCCGCTGACGGATCAGACCCGGAACATCCTCGGCGCCGACGCGCTGAACAGGACCAGGCCCGGCGTTAGGGTCATCAACTGCGCGCGTGGCGGTCTGGTGGATGAACTGGCGTTGAAAGCGGCCATCGAGTCCGGCCACGTCGCCGGCGCGGCGCTCGACGTCTATGCCGAGGAACCGGCCAAGGACAATCCGTTGTTCGGTATGGAGCAGGTCGTGTGCACGCCGCATCTGGGTGCGTCGACTTCGGAAGCGCAGGAAAAGGTCGCGGTCCAGGTCGCCGAGCAGATGGCGGATTTCCTGCTAACGGGTGCGGTCACCAATGCCCTCAACATGGCCTCCGTGACCGCCGAGGAAGCGCCCAAGCTGAAACCCTACATGGCTTTGGCCGAGCAACTCGGCGCGTTCGCCGGGCAGGCGACGCAAAGCGCCATCAAGGAAATCGAGATCTGCTACGAGGGCGACGTGTCGACGCTCAACACCAAGCCGTTGACGGCCATCGTGCTCAAGGGGCTGCTGGGGCCGCTGCTGGAAGGGGTCAACATGGTCAACGCGCCGGTGATCGCCGAGGACCGCAACATCAAGATGCTCGAGGCGAAGTCGGAAACGGCGGGGAACTACCACACGCTGATCACTGTCACCGTGACGACGGAGAACCAGGAACGCTCGGTCAAGGGAACGTTGTTCAACCACGAACCGCGCATCGTCGAGATCAAGGGCATTCACATCGACGCCAAGCTGGGGCCGAACATGCTCTACATCGCCAATCGCGACAAGCCGGGCTTGATCGGGGCGCTGGGGACCGTGCTGGGCAAGGCCGGTGTCAACATCGCGACCTTCAACTTGGGCCGCGCCGGCGAGGGCGGCGACGCCATCGCCCTGATCGAGATCGACGGCCAGCCACCGGAACCGGTGGTTGCCCAGGTCAAGGGCCTGGAGCACGTGGTGCACGCCATCCCGATGCGGTTCTAGGGCATGGCGCAGGGGGGAAGCATGGAAGCGACGACTGACAATCCGGTCGGGCACGATGTCGACGCCGAAGCGGCGGAGGTCCTGGGCGTCCTGGCCACGGGCGGGGTCGCGATCATCCCGCTCAACGTCGCCTATGCGATCCTCGGGCAAACCGAGGCAGCACTCCGCCGGATCTTCGAGGTCAAGCAACGGAGCTTCGACAAGCCTTCCGGGTTTTTCGGAAACGCCGCGGCGTCGGCCGATCTGCACGTGCTGACGGAAGAGGGGGAAGCGGTGCGCAAGGCGCTGATCGAAGACGCCGATCTGCCGTTCTCCATCGTCGCCGACTACCGCCCGGATCATCCGTTGCTCGCGAACGTCGATCCGTTCGTATTGCGAACCAGCACCAAGGGCACGACCATGGACATGCTGATGAACGCGGGGCCGCTGCATAACGCGCTGGCAGCCTTGAGTTACAAGCGCGGTACGCCGGCGTTCGGCTCCAGCGCCAATCAGTCGCTGACGGGCTCGAAGTACACCGTCGCCGATATCGAGCCCGCCGTGATCGACGCCGCCGACATCGTCATTAACCATGGTACGTGCCGGGACGCCAATGCCGACGGGCTGTCGTCGACGATCATCGACTTCCGCGACTGGTCGGTGGTTCGTGCCGGTTGCCGGTTCGATGAAATCCGGGCGTTCCTGCAAACGAGATTCCGGATTTCACCCGCTGTTTGACCGGAATTTCACAAGCATTCACTGTTGTCGGTTGATCCATAATTTCACAAGTTAAAGCGTTGATTTTGACTTAAATCACACTAGATTTGCGGAGATACAATCAACCCTCGGAGGACGCCATGAGTTTACGACTGAACAGCGAAGCGCCGAATTTCACGGCGGAAACGACCGAAGGCACCATCGACTTTCACGAGTGGATCGGTGACGGTTGGGCCGTCCTGTTTTCACACCCGAAGGACTTTACGCCGATCTGCACGACGGAACTGGGTTACGCGGCCAAGATCAAACCGGATTTCGAAAGCCGGAACTGCAAGATCATCGGCCTCAGCGTCGATCCGGTCTCGGATCACGTGGAATGGGCCAAGGACATCGAAAGTTCGCAGGGCCATGCGGTGAACTACCCGATGATCGGCGATCCCGACCTCAAGATCGCGAAGCTCTATGACATGCTGCCCGCGGATGCGGGGGACAGCTCCGAAGGCCGCACCGCCGTCGACAACCTGACGGCGCGGACCGTGTTCATCATCGGGCCCGACAAGAAGATCAAGGCCTCGCTTACCTATCCGATGAGTACCGGCCGCAACTTCCACGAAATCCTGCGGCTCCTGGACTCCTGCCAGCTCACGGCCAAGGAACAGGTCGCGACGCCGGTCAACTGGAAGCAGGGCGAGGACGTGGTGATCGTACCCGCCGTTTCCGACGATGCGGCCAAGGAAAAGTATCCGGACGGCTGGAAATCACCGCTGCCGTACTTACGGATCGTGCCTCAGCCGAAGTAAGGCGCGCTCACTTCCTGAATAGAATCAGAGAGCCCCGGCCACGTGCGTGGTCCGGGGCTCTCGCGGTTTTTTACCGTTGCCCGCGCCAAGCGCGGGCCTCTGTTCCTGCCTGCCGCCGGTCGGCGTGCAGGCCTAAATGAATATTCGGTTTTTCAAACGATTTACGATCCGCCGCGTCCCGGCCGGGTGACGTTTAAACTCAGGCGGAACGTGGCCCCGTGCATCGCCGGGGCCAGGGACTATGGTCCGGTGGAGCCTCCATGCGATCTCTCCTGTGTTTTTATCGCGAGCTACCCTTACGGCAACCCATGAAGCGAATCGTACGCCGATCCGGTTTCCCGTGCAACGTCGCCCCGGTTGAATCTTCGCAAAAACTTCAAAAATCTTGACGGGCGGGTGGTCAGGCGGCGTCGTCTGCTTTCGGCACGGCCGGGCGGTTCTTGCCGATCTCGGCAAGGTCGTAAGGTGTGGATTGGTAGAGGCAATTGACCCAATTGCCGAACAGGATGTGCGCGTTGGCGCGCCATGTGTTCACTGGTTCCTGTGCCGGGTCGTCGTCCGGGTAATAGTTCTTCGGCACCTGGATCGCAGCACCCTTCTCGACGTCGCGCCGGTACTCGTCGCCGAGCGTCGTGGAGTCGTATTCCAGATGATTGAACATGTGCACATGGTTCAGGACCGGATCCAGTACCAGTGCCATGCCCGCTTCGTCCGACTCCGCCAGCACTTGCAGATGACTGAACTTCTCCAGGTCCTCCCGGTGGTTTTCCGTGTGGCGGGAGACCGGGATCGGGATCGCGTCATTGAGGCCGCGCATCATCGGCGAGGCCGGCTGCAACACACTATGCCAGAAGACGCCGAACGCCTTATGCGGAAGTTGGTACTTGGGAATGCCGTAGAAATGATAGAGCGCGGCCTGCGCGCCCCAGCACAGGTTGAAGCACCCGTGCACGTTATCCAGCGACCAGTCGAAGATGTCGCAGAGTTCGGGCCAGTAACGAACCTCCTCGAACGGCAGTTTTTCGATCGGCGCGCCGGTGACGATCAGGCCGTCGAACTTCTCATCCTTTACCTCGGTCCACGGATGGTAGAAGTCGAGCAGATGCTGTTCCGGCGTCGTCTTCGGTTTGTGGCTGGTGAGCGACAGCAGCGTGCATTCGACCTGCAGCGGTGTCGCCCCGAGCACGCGGCCGAGTTGCGTCTCGGTTTTGACCTTTTCGGGCATCAGGTTGAGGATCGCGATCCTCAAGGGGCGGATGTCCTGACGGATAGCGTCCTGGTCATTGATGATCGGGATGCCTTCGCTTTCGAGAACCTTGCGCGCCGGCAACTCCGACG
Organism: Rhodospirillales bacterium; assembly: GCA_051117645.1. Lineage (GTDB taxonomy): Bacteria > Pseudomonadota > Alphaproteobacteria > Rhodospirillales > Casp-alpha2 > UBA4479. The sequence continues at coordinate 312,160 of JBNPEI010000008.1, read as the reverse complement.
GGATTTTTATCGGCATTTCCTGTGTTCCCTCAGCATTCCTGCCCGCGGCGCTGGGCGCGCGCCCGACAGACCTTGAGATAGCGGCTGGCGTTCGCCTCTGCAACCTCGCTGCTCGCCGCCTGCCTCTCGATCAGGTCATACAGAAGCCGGATGAACGCGTCGCTTGTCGGCGCCTTGCCGTTCTCGCCGCTGCCCGGGAACAGGTCGTCGACGTCGACCGAGAAACCGTAGTTTGCCGCGAACGCTTCGTAGCGCGGTTTGCGATCTTCCAGCAGCAGCGGAAAAAGGCGGCGCGCGAATTCCCGGCGGTCGACGCCCTTGCCGTCGTCGGGCTGTCCAGCAAGATGCGTTTCGATGAAACTCGGGTTATAGAAAAGCGGTTTGGGATCGCTCTCGGCGCGCCGTTTCAGGGTTTCCTCGCCTTTGGCATTGGCCCGGATGTAGAGGATCATCGTGTTCTCGCGCAGTGCCGAGATCACCGGATCGTCCGGATTGTCGATGTCTGCGATCTCACAAAGGCTGCCGGACGCGTCGTTGATGAAATCCTTGCAGGAATAAATGCGCCACGCCTTGTCGAGGAAACGGCCGACGTCGCGCATGGAATTGATTTCCGCGTCCCGGTACTGGTGCTGGCGCTCGAGGAACGTCGCCTTGTCGAGGCCGCCGCCTTCGGGGTCGCCGAACATGCCGAGGTATGTCGACACCGGTTCCAGGTTGTCGACCGAGATGTTGTGATTGATGTAGATCGAGTCCGAGCGCAGCAATCCCGCCACGAACGGATCGGTCCGCATGATCCGGAACTTGATATTGTCCAGAATGTATTCGGCCAGATATCCGGTGCCGATCCGGTAGTCGGCGGAATAGTGGAACCAGTTGTCGCTGCGCCGGAGTCCGGTCGACAGCATGGTCTTGCCGACACCGGACATGCCGAGCAACGTCACCGCATGCGGCAACGCCCGGAATTCGTCGAAACTCGGCAGCACAGGTGCCATGGCAATCTCACAGGATTCGTTTCGGGACTGAATTTCCCCGACATTCCCGTCGCCGTCAAACCCGGGATGGGCCGGGAGACATTATTTTGATGAGGAGCGTACCGTCACTCCGCCGCGTCGGGTTTCCCTCCGACGGCGACGGCATAGTCGTCCTTCAGCCGCGCGATGCCGCGTTCCAGGAACGAATCCCGCATGGCGTGGCCGTTGCCGGGCCGGGCTGTCATCTGTTCGGGCGGCGTCGGGTTGGTGACCTCGGGCCAGTGACCGGGCTGGGCCGTCGCGCCCTCGGCCGCGATCGCGACCGGGTCGTCGTCCTCGATCGCCGGGGGCTGGGTCACTTCCAGGCAGTCCCAGGTGATTTCCAGCGGAATGTTGTTGGGATCGAAGAAATAGATCGACCAAAGCGTGCCGTGATCGATGGCGCCCGTCACCTCGACGCCCGCCGCTTCCAGCTTGTCCTTGAAGGCAAACAGTTCCTCTCGGCTGTCGACGGTGAACGAGACGTGGTCGAAGCCGAGCGGTGCGCTGGTCGGGCTGCCGTGGAATTTTTCCTCCATCGTGCTGGCGCCTTCGTACTGGAAGAACGCGACCAGCGTATTGCCGGCGCGGAAGAAGTAGTGCCGAAAACCGTCGTGCCCGATGCCGGAATGTAGTTCCATGCCGAGAAGATCGCGGTAGAAGCGGATCGTCCCGGTCAGGTCCGGGGTAATAAAGGCGAGGTGGTTGATACCCTTGATTTCCATGAGGGGACTCCCTTCGACTCCGTGCGTCTCCGTCAGTATATCCGGGAAAGCGCGGTCCCGAAACCCGGGGCTCAGGCGTAGGGGTTCTTGCCGGACCGGGTATGGATACGGATCGGGATGCCGTCGAGACCGAAATCGTCCCTGAGTCCGTTGGCGAGATACCTTAAATAACTGTCCGGCAGCTTACCCGCTGTCGACGAAAACAGATAGAAGGTCGGCGGGCGGGTCTTGGCCTGGGTCACGTAGCGGATCGTCAGGCGCTTGCCGTGTGACCCCATGGGCGGCGGATGCGCTTCCAGCATTCCGGAAAGCCAGCGGTTGAGCGCGCCCGTGGGTACGCGCGCATTCCAGAGATCGAAGATCTCGAACACCGCCGGTAACAGTTTGTCGACGCCGCGTCCCGTCAGCGCCGACATGGTGACGACGCGCACGCCCCTGATCTGCTGCAGCGACGTCTGCAGGCGGTCTTTGATCAGGGCCATGGTTTCGTTGCGGTTCTCGACGCTGTCCCATTTGTTGACGGCGATGATCAGGGCCCGGCCTTCATCGACGACCTTGCGGGCGATGGTCAGATCCTGTTTTTCCAGCGGTTGTTCGGCATCCAGCACCAGCATCACGACCTGTGCGTACTGGATCGCGCGGAAGGTGTCGTTGACGGCGAGATGTTCAAGTTTCTCCTGGACCCTGGCCTGGCGGCGCAGTCCGGCGGTGTCTACGAGCCGGATCTCGCGGCCCTGCCATGTCCAGGTCGTGGCGATGGCATCACGGGTGATGCCGGCCTCGGGGCCGGTGAGCATACGGTCCTCGCCCAGAAGCCGGTTGACCAGCGTCGACTTGCCGGCGTTGGGGCGGCCGACGATGGCGAGCTGCAACGGCGTGTTCAGGATGACCTGGTCGTCTTCCTCCTCGCCGTTGTCCTCGAACGGCAGGCCGCCCGCGTCCGCCGCATGCGCGGCGCGCCCGGCCTCCGCTTCCGCCTGCTCGCGGAACGGCAGAAGCGCATCGTAGAGCTCGTCGAGCCCAAGGCCGTGTTCCGCGGAAAGGCGGATCGGGTCGCCGAGGCCGAGGCTATAGGCCTCAAGCACGCCGCTTTCCGCCTGCGCGCCCTCGCACTTGTTGACGCCCAGCAACACCGGCGTGTTCTGGCTTCTGAGCCATTGCGCGAAGTGGCTGTCGGTCGGCGTCACGCCGGCGCGTCCGTCGATCAGCAATAGCGCGACATCGGCGTCGGCGACGGCCTGTTCCGTCTGCTGGCGCATGCGGCTTTCCAGGCTGTCGTCGGTCGCGTCTTCGAGCCCCGCTGTATCGAGTAAGTGGAACTCCAGGTCCGAGATCGACGCTTCCCCCTCGCGCCGGTCGCGGGTGACGCCGGGCGTGTCGTCGACGATGGCCAGGCGCTTGCCGGCCAGACGATTGAACAGCGTCGACTTGCCGACATTGGGCCGGCCGATAATGGCAAGGGTGAAGCTCATGGCTAGAAGCTGCGCGCCCGCGTCACCGGTAGACGACCAGTTCTGCGTCGTTGGCGAGGAAGATCACCGAGCCGTTGGCGACGATCGGCGGCACCGACACGCCGTCCGGCATTTCCACGACACCGAGCAGGCGGCCGGTGTAGGGCGAAATGGCAAGCGCTTCCTCGTTCGACCCAGCGACGATGATCCGGTCGCTGACGAGTAGAGGTCCGGTCCAGACGATCGGATCCTCCTTGTCTTCCGGGTCTTCGAACCGGGGCAGGCCGATGACCCACATGATCTTGCCGTCTTCGCGGGCGATGCAGACAAGCTCGTTCTCGTTGGTGATGGTGTATATATAATCGCCGGCGACCCAGGGACTCTCGGTGCCGCCGATCTCGCGCGCCCAGTTGCGGCGTCCGTTGCGCAGGTCGATGGACGCCATGACGCCGGCGTGGCTGATGGCGATGACCTGGCCGCGGTCGATGATTGGGCGGCCGCGGATCTGCGCCAGCGAGGCGACGGCGTCGGTGCGGCGGATCGACACCAGGTTGTCCTGCCACACAACGCGGCCGTTGTCGGCGCGCAGTGCATAAAGTTCTCCGGACGTGTAGGGGACGACGACGATGCCGTTGTCTACGGCGGGTGACGCGCCACCGAGGAGAGAAGCGGTCTCCTGGCTGCCCTGGTGCGTCCACAGCGTCTTGCCGTCACGGGCATCGAGCGCGATCAGCGTGTTGTCCACGGTAACGACAAACACGCGGCCGCCGCGGACCGTCGGCGCGACGCGCATCGGAATGCCGATACGTTCCTGCCAGACGATCTGGCCCGATTTCGCATCGATGGCGAATACCACGCCGAACCCGGTGGCCACGAAGACGCGGCCGCGCTCATAGGCGAGGCCGCCACCGATATGGCCTTCGTCATCGTCCTCGGGTTCAAGATCGATATCCCAGAGTGTATCGCCGTCTTCCAGTCTGAATGCGGTCAGCTCGGACTCGGTGTCCATCGCGAAAACGACACCGTCGGCGACGATCGGGGTCGCCACGAAGCGGAGTTCGTCGTCGGCGCCGGAGCCGATATCCCGGCCCCAGACTTCGCTCAGGTCGTCGCGCACCGCCACGTGGTGCATGGCGTGGTTGGCGTACCCGCCCGCCATCGGCCAGTTGTCGTTGGGCGTCGGTGCCGGCAGCACGATGTTGGCTTCGCCCGGTGCCACATCGGCGCGCAGGCTGCGTTCGTTGGCGAGAACCGCGATCCGCTCACCGGGCAGGGGTTCTTCCTTGGTGCTGAACGGGTCCAGGTCGCTCAGCGTGTCGCAACCGCCAAGACCCAGCGTCACCCCGACCAGGGTGGCGAGAAAAGTAGCTTTGGAATATGCGCGAACGTTTGGCACGGAAAACATCATTGACCGATCGCTTGTAGCAGTTCCTGGGCCCTTGAGCGTACGCCGCCCGGCGCTTGCGGGTCCAGAGCGATTGCCTGAAGCATATCGAGCGCCTTGTCCTTCTGGCCGAGTGCGATTGCCGCCATGGCGGAGATTTCTCGGGCCGAATGACGCCAGTTGCTCTCTGCCGCCGTCAAAGGCTCAAGCTTGTCGATGACGGCGGGCGCATTGTCCTTGCTGATATCCAGCAATTGCACGGCGGTAAGCACCGTGGCCAAATCGCGAAACGACTGTGCGTTGCCCTCGTTGGCGGCGATCTGGTCGTATAGATCGGCTGCGCCCTGTGAATCGCCGGTTTTAGCCATCAGGGCGGCGCGGCGGAGCTTCGCCAGCACCTCGATGTCACCGATGCCGTCGCCTTCGAGCTTAGCCAGGCTCTCGATAGCGCTCGCGGTCTGTCCTTCCTGGGCGAGGGTGGCGGCGCCGATCAGGCGGTCGGTGGATTCCAGCCGCACGCTGCGGTCGTAGGCGCGATACCCCTGGTATCCGGCAACCGTGGCGACCACCGCTACGGCGACGGCGATGACGTACTTGCCGTAGGCTTTCCACAGCCTCTGCGCCTGTTCGTGACGCAGTTCCTCCTCGATTTCGCGCATTAACCCGTCGTCTTGTTGATCGGCCAACGTCGTCTCCGTCCATTCGGGCCCGAAGCGGTATGCCGGGCCTGATTAAAAGGCGCCCAAACATATCGGGGCGGCACCCTAATGGCAAACGATTGCAGCGGTTTAAGGCGGGTTTTCCGGGCACTGCCGAGGGCTTTTATTAACGACGCATTAACCACTTCCCGGCAATACTTGTATCTGCGTCAACAGGAGGCTCCTCAGCCATGAAGATATCCGCCCGGTGGCTCGCGGCCGCGCTGATTTTGATGTTCTCTCTCTCGCTTTCGGCGTGCGGTCTGCTGGTGCCGGCCGAGGGGGTGTCTCTGATGGGCACGGACAAGACGCTCGGTGATCACGTGATCTCGCTTTCGAGCGGCAAGAACTGCTCGCGGGTGCGCAAGGAGCAGGGACTGACATACTGCGAAGAGGACATGCCGCTGATCCGGCAGAATATCTACTGCTATCGCGACCTTGGCGGGGTGACCTGCTATGATCGGGTGGATCCGCACGGACCGAACCAGAATCAGCAGCGGGTTGACCGCAACGACCACAATCTGCCGAAATAGCTTCGCTCCCTTACCGGGGAGCTCCCCCGGATTAAGGATGACCGAGGCCGCATGACGTTTCGTTTTATTTTCTGGACTGTGCTCGTGTGTCTCCTCGTGTCCGGCACCGCGGGGTGGATTTTCTACGGCGAGCACGAACCGGACCCGGAACAGCAGGCGGTCGAGGCCTACAAGGTCGCCCTGGAAGCGGAGCGGCGCGCGGCGGAAACCGGCGGCGTTGAGGAATGGACGCGCTATGCCCGTTCGCTCGTCACCGGACCGCAACAGTTCCGCGACCCGGCGGCGGCGATGACGTGGTACCGCAAGGCCGCCGACAAGGGCTATGCGCAGGCACAGGTCGGCATCGGCGATCTGTACGCGGGCGGGCTCGGCGTCCGCGAGGATCATTATCGGGCGCAGGAATGGTACAGCACGGCGACCCGGCTCTCGAAGAACGCGGAGGCCTATTTCAAGGTCGGAGAAGGGTATTTTCGCGGCCTCGGCGCGCCGCAGGACTACGGCGCGGCGCTGTCTTACTACCGTGTCGCCGCCGCGCAGGGGCATCCCGTCGCGCAATACCTGCTCGGTTCCATGTTCGAGGCCGGCTGGGGGATCGAGCGCGACCTGATCGAGGCCTGGGTCTGGTATAAGCGGGCACTGCCGAATGCCGGTGTCATCGCCGCACACGAGGAAACCTACAACGTCGAACGCGCACTGGCGCGGACCGAGAAGCAGATGAACCGGAGCCAGTTGGACGTCGCCCGCAAGCGCCTCGGCGCCGCCGCGAATTGACGCCGTTGGCAGTTGACGTTCGGGGAGCCGCCCCGCAACATCCCGGCCATGACCATTTCCGCCGTCACCTTCGATCTTTGGGATACCGTGTTCGACGACGAATCGGACGAGCCCAAACGCCAGGCGCAGGGGCTTGAGAGCAAGCCCGAGACTCGGCACCGGTTGCTTCTGGAAGCGCTCCAACGCCACCACGAGGTTACCCGCGCCGAGGTCAATCTCGCCTATGCCGTCGCCAACGCCGCATTCTACAAGGTGTGGCAGGAAGCCGGCATCACGTGGACCAACCGCGAACGGCTGGAGGTGCTGCTCAAGGGGCTCGGCAGGCCGTTGCCGGACGACGAAGCCGCGGCGCTATCGGTCAGGATGGAACGCCTTGAGGTCGAAATTCCGCCGGATATCCTGCCGGGCGTCCGGGACGCAATTCAGACGCTGGGTTCACGCTACAAACTGTGCGTGATTTCGGATACCATTGTGACGCCCGGGACCGGGCTCAGGGACATCCTCGGACATCATGACTTATTGCAGTATTTCAGCGGCTTCGCCTTTTCCGACGAGGTCGGCCGTTCGAAACCGCATCGCGATATGTTCGCGGCCGCGCAACGGCAGATGGAGGTGCCGTTCGAGGAAATGGTGCACATCGGCGACCGCGACAACAAGGATATCAAGGGGGCGCAGGCGCTCGGCATGAAGGCGATCCTCTATACCGCGAAACGGGACGCCGATCGTTATTCGACGTCGGCAGACGCGGTCTGCACCGACCACAAGGACCTGGCCGGTATCATCGACGCATTGACAGAGAACTGAACGCATGACGAAGACACCGAAAATCCTCATCGCCGACGGCAACACCCGGGACCGTAACGACGCCATGCAGGCGGTCGGCGGCGAGTTGGGCGCGGAACGCTACGCCAACGAAATCCGCCGCATGTTCCCGGATGCCAACCTGGTGACGGTCTACCCCGCCGACAGCGACGATTACCTGCCCAAAGGTGTCGGCCTTGCCGATTTCGACGGCATGGTGATGGGCGGCTCGGGCCTGCATGCCTTCGACCGGGACCCGGAAGTGACGCGCCAGGTGGACCTGATGCGGGGTGCGCTCGACGCCGGGCTGCCGGTACTGGGGTCGTGCTGGGGATTGCAGGTGGCGGCCGCGGCGACCGGCGGCACCGTCGCCCAGAGCCCACGCGGCCGCGAGGTCGGCATCGCGCGCAAGATATCGCTCACCGCCGCCGGGCGCGGCCATCCGCTTTACGGCGACAAGCCCAACGTCTTCGACAGCCCGTGCATTCACTACGACGAGGTGACGCACCTGCCGCCGGGTTCCGTGGTGCTGGCGGAGAACGCGCATTCCGCCGTGCAGGCCGCGGTTATCCGCCGTGGCAAAGGTGTGTTCTGGGGCGTGCAGTACCACCCCGAGTTCGACGTGCCGCATCTGGCGAACCTTTACCGCCGTTACGCGGACGACATGCTGGGGCAGGGGTATTTCGTCGATCAGGACGACCTGGAACGCTACTGCAACGAACTCTCGGCCCTGCACCAGGACCCGGACCGTCTCGACCTCAGATGGCGGCTCGGCATCGACGACGACATTCTGGATGCCGACTTGCGCTGCCGGGAAGTCCGCAACTGGGTCGAAAGCCTGGTTTAGTCAGCCGATTCCCTGCAGCAGGTTGCTACCCCTGATGCCGTCGAAAATGAACTGGACGGCGAGCGCCGTCAGCAGCACGCCGACCACCCGCGAAATCACGTTGAGGCCGGTGACGCCCAGCAGTTTCTGAACCTGCGTCGCCATCAGCAGGAACGTCAGCGATAGTGCGAGGTTGGCCAGCAGCGCGGTGAGCACGGCCGCAGTCCTGAGGGCGTCGCCATGCGCGTCTGCCATCAAAAGCACCACCGCGCCCATGGTGCCGGCGCCGGCGATCAGCGGCGTCGCCAGCGGAAACACGGACAGGTCGGGGCGGTGCGAGGATTCCTCGGCTTCTTCCTCGGTGGTCGAACTGATGCCGCTGGAATGCGCCAGCACCATGTTGATGCCGACCAGCAACAGCAGGATGCCGCCGGCGGTCTTCAGCGAGGCCAGCGTGATTCCCAGGTACGACAGCACGGATTTGCCGAAGAACGCGAATGCCAGCAGGATGCCGGTCGCCACCAGCACGCCCTTGATCGCCGTCCGGCGGCGCTGCCGGGGCGGCATGCCCGCCGTCAGCCCGGCGTAGACGGCGGCGACGTCGATCGGCCCGATCACGGCGAAGAACGTCGTGAAGGCGACCAGCCCGGTCTCGATGATTTTCGGCGAGAACTCCATCACTCCCCCTGATTCTCGTTCAAGGAACACCGGATCGCGTGACGGGTCAATAAGGTCCGGACGCGCCGCGAGCAAGGGCATTTGCTGTCCGTCGGATTGTCGTTACGGTAAGGCATGACAAGGGATGACGCCGGTTTCGTTTTTCTGCACGGCTTCATGGGCCGCGCCGAGACCAGGGTTTTCGGAATGACCTTGGAATACTTCAGGGGATTGCGCGGCGTTGCCGCCGAGACGGAGGCCCTGGTCAAGGTGCCGCAGATGCCGCTGCGCGCCGGGATCGAGGGCCGTGCCGAGGCGGTCCGTCATGTGCTGGGCGACCTGCAGACATCGAAGATTACGCTGGTCGGCGCCAGTATGGGCGGGCTGGTGGCCCGCGCGCTCGCCGCCCGGCATGACCCGGACCGGCGCATCAAGACCGTGATCACCGTCGCCACGCCGCACCGGGGTTCGCCGTTGGCCGACCGGGCGCTCTCGGCGGAAACCCGGCTGCCGGGCTGGATCGTCGACCGGTTGCAGCCCGTGTTCGAGGACCTGTCGGCAACGGGGGCGAAAGCGTTCAACGACCGGACGCCGGACCGGGACGACGTGCGATATCTCTCGTGGGGATTTTCACGCCCCGCCGAGGAAATGCCGCTGTTCCTCAAGCGCCGCCAGAAGCAGATTTTCGCGCTGGAGGGCGACAACGACGGCATGGTCTCCGTCACGTCCGCGAGATGGGGCGAACGGTTCGTCCACGAACGCGCCGATCATTTCGAGACCATCGGCTGGTCGCCCAAGCTGCCGGACAGGGCGACGGGACGCCCGTACGATCAGCGCCAGCTCTGGCGCGATGTGATTGCCGTAGGGCACGCGGAAGGCTGAGCAATGCGCCCATCCTTGGCGTTCCGCCCGCTACGCGCACGAGACGGCCCTTCGGATCTCCTCAGGATGAGGCAAGTTATTGAAATGATTGACCTCATGTTGAGGAGCGAAGCGTCTCGAAGCACGAGGTCAAACTAAGGTCATTCGTGCAAAGCTACAGTGTCCCCGCCATCGCCGCGTCGTACATTTGCCGCATTTCCTTTTCGCCGACGAAGACCGGGTTGCCGCCGGCGGTCGGGTCCTCGGCGGCCATCCTGGACAACTCATTCAGGCGCGATCCGTCGACGCCCAGGTCCGCCGCCGTGTGCGGGATATCGAACTGTTTCCTGAGGTCCAGCACCCAGTTCTGCACGTCGTCGAAGCCGTCGCCGATGCCGAGCCAGCGGGCGAGGCGGGCGAGCTTTTCGTCGATGGCGTCGCGGTTGAACGCCAGCACGTAAGGCATGAAGACGGCGTTGGTGAGCCCGTGGTGCGTATCGAACACGGCGCCGACCGGGTGCGACAGGGAATGAATGGCGCCCAGGCCCTTCTGGAAGGCGACCGCGCCCATGGCGGCGGCCGACATCATGTGCGCGCGCGCCGTCAAATTGGAACCGTCCTTGACCGCGGTCGGCAGCCATTCCTTCACGAGCCGCATGCCCTCGACGGCGATACCTTCGCCCATCGGGTGATAAACCGGCGAGCAGTAGGCTTCCAGGCAGTGCGCCAGCGCATCCATGCCGGTCCACGCCGTGATGTTGGCGGGCAGGCCCTGCACCAGTTCCGGGTCGCAGATAACGACGGCCGGCAGCAGCTTCGGGTGGAAGATGATCTTCTTGGTGTGCGTCGTTTCATCGGTGATGACGCCGGCACGGCCGACCTCCGAACCCGTGCCCGACGTGGTCGGCACGGCGACGATGGGCGCAATGCCGTCCGGGTCGGCGAGCTTCCAGTTCGAGCCGATATCCTCGAAATCCCAGATCGGGCGGGTCTGCCCGACCATCAGGGCGATGCACTTGGCGCAGTCCATGGCGCTGCCGCCGCCCCAGGCGACGATGCCGTCGTGGTTGCCGGACCGGTAGGCCTCCAGCCCCGCCTCGACGTTGGCGTTGACCGGATTGCCCTTGACGTCGGAGAACACGGCGCCCGGCACCTCTGCTGCTTCCAGTTCCGAGAGCGCCGCCGGGATCATCGGCAGGCCGGCCAGCCCCGGGTCCGTCACCAGCAGCGGCCGGGTCATGCCCAGGTCCTTGCAGACCTTGCCGATCTCCTTGATGCGGCCGGCGCCGAAGCGGACGGTGGTCGGGTAACTCCAGTTGCCGGAAAGCTGGGTGACGTCGTTGCTCATTAATGCGTACTCCTGAGAGATTTGGTTGTCAGTTGCTGAACGCTACCGTGGCGGCGGCCCGGTCGAGCTTGGACTGGCCCCAGGACTTAGGTTCGCTCGGCGCCGCATCCTTGCCGGAGACCGACGTGCCGTTGCCGACGTCGGTCAATTCCACGGTGCCGCCCTTGGTTTCGACATAGACGCCCTTGCCGTCCAGCAGCGCGACCTCGAAATCCTCCTCCAGCGTGCCGCCCCAGAACGTGGTGCCGCGGATGCCGATGGTCGCGGTTTCGGTTTCGACGGTCATGGACGATTCCGCCAGTTGCATCATCGAGCCGCTGGTCATCGAGAAGGCGCCCTTCATCAGGCGCATGACGGCGTTACCGCCGTTCTGTTCGACAACGAATTCGACCACGGAGAACTGCGTGCGTTCGCCGAGTTGCACGGTGGTGCCGTCGGTGAACGTGAGTTCGAGCCTGGCCCCCTTGCCGGTCGAAACGATATCGCCCAACTGGACCTCGCTGCCCTTTTCGAGCGGACGCGGCAGCGCGTCCTGCATGGCGACGGCGGCCTTTTCGATCCGCGAGACCGTGGCGACGACGTCGGTATTCTGCTGCTGTGCCGGAGCCGGAACGGCGATCAGGAGCAGCAGTGCGAGACAAACGGACAAACGGCGCATAATAATTCCCTCCGAATAAACGACGGTTCGCCCTTGCCCTCAAGTGATTGATTTTTCTTGCCGTTATCCATGCCGGGCTGGGCATGTCAAACGGATTCCCGGAAACTGCAGTCGACAAACGTGAAACGCGCCGTCAGATGATCTCGAAGTAGCGTTCCATTTCCCAGTCGGTGATGTGACGGCGGAACTCGCGTTCCTCCCACTCGCGGCTGGCGGCGTAGTGGTCGACGAACACGTCGCCGAACATGTCGCGCGCCACCTTCGACGACTTGAGGCGGCCCGCGGCCTCGAACAGCGTCGCCGGCAACGACAGCCGTTTCGGGAATTTCTTTTCGTAGGCATTCCCTTCGACCTTGGGTTCGGGTGTGAGCCCGGCCTCGACGCCGTGCAGCCCGGATGCGATGGCGGCGGCCAGCGCCAGATACGGATTGCAGTCGGCGGCGGCGACCCGGTATTCGACCCGCTGAGACTTCTCCGAGCCCTTGACGACGCGCAGCGCGCAGGTGCGGTTGTCGACGCCCCAGGTCGCCTCGGTCGGCGCCCAGAACCCGGGGATCAGCCGGGTATAGCTGTTTACCGTCGGTGCGATCATCGACAGGAACTCGGGCATTAGTTTCTGCTGGCCGGCGACGAACTGGGTCATGGTCTTGCTCATGCCGTCCGCGTCCTTGGCATCGTGGAAAGCCGATTTGCCGGCATTCTTGCCAGATCCCTTTTTGTTGAGCGAAATGTGGATGTGCCCCGACTGGCCCGGCCAGTCCGGCGACCATTTCGCCATGAACGTTGCCATCAGGCCATGCTTTTGCGCCATGATCTTGGCGAAGGTCTTGAACAGCGCCGCCTTGTCCGCGGCGGCCAGGGCGCCGTCGACGGAGATCGCGGCTTCCAGCACGCCGGGGCCGGTTTCCTCGTGCAGGCCTTCGAGCTTCATGTCCATCTCGATGCAGCCGTCGAGCAGTTCCTGGTAGAGATCGCTTTCGACCGTATTGCGCAGCACCGAATAGCCGAAGAACCCCGGCGCCAGTGGCTTCATGTCGCGGTAGTTCTTTTCGCGGACGCTGTGCGGCGTTTCCTCGAACACGAAGAATTCGAATTCGAAGCCGGCATTGACCGTGTAGCCCATTTTGTCGGCGCGCTCGAGTACCCGGCGCAGTACGCCCCGCGGGCAGACGTCCTCGTACTTGCCGGCGAACTCGCCCAGGAAGAACAGCGTGTTGTCCTCCCACGCGATGTCGCGGCAGCTTTCCGGCAGGATGCGTACGTCGGCGTCCGGGTAGCCGGTATGCCAGCCGGTGATCTGCACGTTGTCGTAAAGCTGATCGTAGGAGTCCCAGCCCAGAACCACGTCGCAGAAACCGAACCCCTTATCGAGGGCGGACAGGAACTTGTCCTTGCCCATGTATTTGCCGCGCATGATGCCGTCGATGTCGAAAACACCGACCTTGACGTACTCGAGCCCACGCTCCTTGATGATCGCCTTGGCATCGGCGACCGATTTCACATTCCGCGCATACATGCAGACCCCCCTGACGAAACCGTTGTGATTCATGCTATTTTAGGGCTGCATCCCCCCTTGCGCCAAGCACCGGATTGGCCGCCGGCCGTATTATTTGGCGTGTTTTTGAGGAATTCAGCCCGGTCATGGAAATCGATCTCACGGAAACGCTGAAGCGCGGCATCGAACGGCACCAGGCGGGCGATCTGGCGGGTGCCGAAGCGGCCTACGGTGACATCCTCAAGGCCGCGCCCGGGCATGCGGACGCGCTGCACCTGACGGGGCTGGTTCATCATCAGCGTGGCGACAACGATGCCGCCGCCGGGTTGATCGCCAAGGCGATCGAGGCGGACGCCAAGGTGGCGCTTTATCACGCCAACCTGGGCCGTGTTCTCAAGGCGTCGGGCGACGACGAGGGTGCGGTCGTGGCATTCAGGCGCGCCATCCATCTGGAACCGGACACGGCCAGCCTGCACGCCGATCTCGCCTCCGCGCTTCTGGGGGCGGGGGACGCGGATGCGGCGCGGGCGCGCGCCAACCTGGCGCTCGAGATCGATCCGCATTCCGGTGAGGCGCATGTCAATCTGGGCCTCGCCTTGCAGGAGCTTTACGGACCGGCGCACGAAGACGCGGTCCGCGCTTTCCGCCGTGCCATCGAGCTGGCGCCGCATCTGCCCGGCGCACACCTGGGCCTTGGTATTGCGTTGCATGAAACCGGAGACCGGGAAGACGCCGAGGCCGCGTACCGGGAAGCCATCACGCTCAATCCCGGGTTTGTCGAGGCGCATTGCAATCTCGGTAACCTGTCCCGCGATGCGTTGCGGTTCGAAGATGCCATTGGGTATTACCGTCACGCGCTGGCGATCGACCCGGTGCAGCCGCAGGTCTGGGGCAACCTTGGTGTCGCGTTGCAGGAGGCAGGTAATCTGGACGACGCCCTCGCGGCCTACGACAAGGCCGTCGAACATGCGCCGGAGGATCCGGATATCCGCCGCAACCGCGGCATGGCCCTGCTGGCCAGGGGACATTTCGTCGAGGGCTGGCGGGATTACGAATACCGCTGGCGGACCGCGCGGTTCCGCGATCTGCGCCGCGACTGGCCGGTGCCGGCATGGGACGGCGGCGATCTGACCGGCAGGCGTATCCTGGTGCATGCGGAGCAGGGGCTCGGCGACACGTTGCAGTTTTGCCGCTATGCCGCCGTCCTGCACCGGCTGGGCGCGACGGTGATCTTCGAATGCGCCGATGTCCTGAAACCGCTGATCCAGCCGTTGGCCGGCGTCGCCGAGGTGATCCGGCCGGGCATGCCGCTACCGAAGGTGGATTGTCATGCGCCGCTTCTGAGCCTGCCGCGGCTTGTCGGTACGACGGCGGAGAGCATTCCGGCCGACACGCCTTACCTGCAAGCCCCGGCGGAACGGACGGCCAAGTGGGCGAAGGTTGTGGCCGCCTGGCCGGGCGGCAAGAAAATCGGCATCGCCTGGCGCGGCAGTCCGGATCATCCGCGCGATCAGGTGCGTTCGCCGGGCCTCGCACCGTTCATGGCGCTGGCGGGGGAGGGGGTGACGCTGGTCAGCCTGCAGAAGGACGGCGGGGCGGGCGAACTGGCGTCGGTTGAGGGCGCGATGCGGATCGTCGACCCGACGGCCGATCTGCACGACTTCGCAGATACGGCGGCGCTGATGACACACCTCGATGCGGTCGTGTCCTGCGACAGTGCACCGCTGCATCTTGCGGGTGCGCTCGGCGTGCCGGCGTTCGCGGTGCTGCCGCACGTCGCCGAATGGCGCTGGGGGCAGGCCGGAGAAAAATCCCCCTGGTATCCGGAAATGACGCTGGTGCGTCAGCCGGACCCGGGGGATTGGGGATCGGTGTTCGATCAGGTGCGGCGTCTTACTGCCACGGCATCGAGAACGTCTTGACGTTGGTGAAGCTCTTCATGGCTTCGATCACGCCTTCCTTGTAGCCGAGGCCGGAATCCTTGATGCCGCCGAACGGTGACATCTCGATCCGGTAGCCCGGCACTTCCCAGATGTTCACGGTGCCGTGCTGCAGCTCGTTGATGAAGCGCGTGATGTAGTCGAAACGGTTGGTCGCGACGCCCGACGACAGCCCGAAGTTGGTGCCGTTGGCGATGCGGATCGCGTCGTCGATGTCCTTGATGCGCATGATCGGAATGGCCGGGCCGAAGGTTTCCTCGACCACCAGTTCCATATCCGGCGTGACGTGGTCGACGACGGTCGGCGGGAAGATCGCGCCGTCGCGGTCGTTGCCGTGCAGTAGCTTGGCGCCCGCCTTGACCGCGTCATCGACGCGGCGCTGGAAGGTCTTGGCCGCATCCTCGGTGATCACGCAGCCGACGTCCGTTTCCGGATCGGTCGGCTTGCCGGCCTTGAGCTTCTTGGCCTTCTCGACGCAGGCCGCGGCAAATTCGTCGGCGATGCTCTCGTGCACGAGAATCCGCTTCACCGCTGTGCAGCGCTGGCCGGAGTTCTTGGTGGCACCGGCGACGGCCATCGTGGCGGCACGGTCGATGTCGGCGTCCTCCATGATGATGAACGGCGCGTTGCCGCCGAGTTCCAGCACCGTGCGGCGGTACCCCGCCTTTCCGGCGATCATCTTGCCGACCGGCACGCCGCCGGTGAAGGTGATCAGGTCGATGTGCGGATCGGTGATCATGGCGTCGCCGATCTTGGCCGGCATACCGGTAACGACGTTGAACATTTCCGGCGGTAGCCCGGCCTCGTACAGCACGTCGGCCAGGAGCAGCGCCGTCAGCGGCGTCAGCTCGGTCGGTTTGCAGACCATCCGGTTGTTGGTGGCGATCGACGGCGCGATCTTGTGCGCCACCATGTTGAGCGGGTGGTTAAATGGCGTGATCGCGCTGATCACGCCCAGCAGCGGTTCGCGCTGGGTGAAGATCTTGCGGCGCTGGCCGTGCGGCGTCAGGTCGCAGGAGAAGATCTCGCCGTCGTCCTGGATCACCAGTTGTCCGGACAGGCTGAACACGTCGAACGCGCGGCCGACCTCGTAAAGGCTGTCTTTCTTGGAAAGCCCGCATTCGGCGGTGATCACATCGGAAATCTCGTCCTTGCGTGCGACCAGAAGCTCGGCCGTTTTCTGCAAAATCTGCTGGCGCTCGTAGCGGGTCAGGTTGGGCTTGAAAGCCTGCGCCTTCTTGAAGGCGTCCTGGATCTGTGCCGGATCGGCGTTCGGCACGGTGCCGACGACGCTGCCGTCATAGGGGTTCAGGACTTCGATCCGCTCGTCGTTGTCGACGTGCTCGCCGGCGATCCGCATGGTCTCGTGGCGGGGCGTTGTGGTGTCGGAATGCGCATCCATGTCGAAGTTCTCCCGTATTCAGGAAACGTGATTGAGGGCGACATCGAAGATGTCGAAATTGCGAAGCTGGCGGCCGCCCGGCAGTTCGTGGACCGGCTTGGTGACGATCAGCGGTACGGTCTGCTCGGTGACGCCGCCGTGCGAACGCAGCGGTTCCTTGAGCTGCGTGAGATCGTGACGGTCGGCACTGGTGCCGATGACCTTGGATTTGTCCGAGACGACGATCAGGTCGCCGAGGCGGTCTTCCGGCAACTCGAACACCCGGCAGCCTTCGGCGCGGTCATAGACATTCTGAACGCCGGGCAGGTCCTTCAGTTTCGCGGCGACGTCGGCGGCCGAGCCTTCGTCGGTCAGGTAGACCGTCGCGAACGAACCGAGGGCGCCGTGGTGCACGACATAGGGGTCGGTGATCGGCAGGATCACGCGGGACTTTTCCTTGCCCAGCATGTCGTCGAGGACTTCCTGTAGGAAGATCACGTCCGGTTCGCCGCCTGATTGGTGTTTGGCATTCATGCCGTGGTCCGCGGTCAGCGCCAGCGTCGCGCCGAGGGCGTCGAGCTTCGCGAAGTAGCCGTCCATCATGGCGTAGAACTCGTTCGCGACCGGCGTGCCCGGTGCGTGCTTGTGCTGGATGTAGTCCGTCGTCGACAGGTACATCAGGTCCGGGCGCATGCTCTCCATCAGCTTGACGCCGGCATCGAAGATGAACTCGCTGAGCTCCGCCGAATAGACCGACGGGATTTCGCGCCCGACCATGGCCTGCGCGTTGTCGATGCCGTTCTCGGCCATCGTCGTCTGATCGGCTTTTTCGGAGGAGAAGCTGATCGCGCGGCCGGTCGAGAAATCGAGACCGTGCCCCAGCAGGCGGCGCAGCTTGTCCTTGGCGGTGATGACGCAGACCTTGGCGCCGGCGTCGTGGAACGCCTTGAAGATCGTGTCGGCGCGCAGGAATTTCGGATCGTTCATCATCACTTCCTCGCCGCTTTCCGGGTCGAGGAAGAAGTTGCCTGAAATACCGTGCACGGCCGGTGGCTGGCCGGTTACGATCGACAGGTTGTTCGGGTTCGTGAAGCTCGGTACCACGCAGTGCGCGCGCAGATCGGCGCCGTTCTTCAGCGCCTTCTCAAGAAACGGCATGTGACCGCCGGCGATGGCCTGCTCGATGTAATCGGGTTCCGAGCCGTCGATGCAGACCGCGACCACGGGGTTTTTGGGCCAGGCGTAGGTGCGGCCGTTGATGGAAACTGTCTTGTCGATGCTGTTCATTTATCCGTTCTTCCCTTTCAGGCGGCCGCCGGACGGCCGTTCTGTACGTTCATGTCCTTGAGGACCGATTCGATGACCGTAAGTGCCCCCCTGATTTCGTCGGCGCCGAGCGCGCCGATGCAACCGATGCGGAACGACGGCGCGACGGTCAGCTTGCCGGGGTAGATGATGTAGCCCTGGTCCTTGAGCTGGTCGTAGAAAAGCTCGAAATCGAAGTTCGGGTCTTCCGGCATCTTGAAGGTGACGATGATCGGCGCCTGCAGATTATCGGGGAGCAGGGTCTCGAAGCCGAACTTGCGCATGCCCTCGATCAGGATATCACGGTTTTCCGAATACCGCTTGAAGCGGCCGGGGACGCCGCCTGCGTCCAGGAACTGGCTGATTGCGGCGTCGAAGGCGACGATGACGTGGGTCGGCGGGGTAAAGCGCCACTGCGCGTTCTTCTCCATCGCCGTCCACTGGTCGTAAAGATCGAGGCTGAGCGCGTGGGCGTTGCCCTTGCATCCTTCGAGCACCGACTTGCGGATGATGGCAAAACCCATGCCGGGTACGCCTTCGAGGCATTTGTTGGAGGATGCCATGACGGCGTCGAACGTGACCTTGGCGGCGTCGAGGTCGATGGCGCCGAAGGCGCTCATAGAGTCGATGATCAGGCTCTTGCCGTGTTTTTCGCAAACCTCGGCGATTTCCGCGATCGGGTTGAGGATGCCGGACGTGGTCTCGCAGTGCACCGCGAGCACGTGCGTGATCGCTTTGTCCGTGGCGAGTATCCTGTCGAGTTCGGCGGTGTCGGGCGGTGTGTCCTCGGGCGTCTCATAGGCCGTGCAGTCGCGTTCGGCGTAGCCGAGGATCTTCACCATCCGATGTCCGTATGCGCCGTTGATCAGCACCAGCGCCTTGCCGTCCTTGGGGATCAGCGTGCCCAGCGTCGCTTCGACGGCGAACGTGCCGCTGCCCTGCACCGGGACGCAGACGTGCGTCGCTTCGGCATTGGCGATTTTCAGCAGGTTTCGGCGGACGCGGGCGTTGGTTTCGATAAACGTGGCGTCGCGGGAACCCCAGTCGTGGAGCATCGCCTGCTTGGTCTGGTCGGTGGTGGTCAGGGGGCCCGGCGTCAGCAGCCAGGGATCGCGATCGGCAGTGGTCATTCGTCACTCCGCATGTCGATATTTCATAATGCGGACTTTATCGGTCAAAATCGGTCAAAAGTCCACAAATAAAACATGAAACTTATTTGTCGGCTAGCGTTTGCGCCAGGCTTGCGTCCGGCTGTGGATGCCGCGAGTCAGGATCATGTGAAGCAGCCTCACACCCGCCGCCGTGCAGACGATCATCATGCCCATCGCCGCCGCCGGCGACTGGTCGCCGGCGTCGTCCATGTTGAGGACGGCGACCGACGCCAGGCTCGTATCGGAGGAATACAGGAATACGACGGCCGACACGGTCGTCATGGCATTGACGAACAGGTACATCGAGATATCCAGGATCGCCGGTGTGCAGACCGGGACTGTGACGCGCCAGAACGTCTTGTAGAACGGCGCCTTCAGGCTTTGCGACACGGCCTCGAACTCGGGATCCATCTGTTTCAGCGCCGTCACCGCCGAGAGGTGCGCGACGGTGTAGAAGTGCGTGATCGTGCAGATCACCAGGATCGGCATGGTGTGGTAGATGAAGCCGAGCGGATTGTCCGGGTCATTGAAGAAGAACACGTAAGCGAGACCGAGAACCAGACCCGGGACCGCCATCGGCACCATGCAGAGCGCCTGCATCGCGGTCCGGCCCTGCTGGAAACCGCGGCTCTTCTCGACGAGGTAGGCGCCGAAAAAGACGATCGCGGTGCCGAAAACCGCCGTGTATGCCGCCATCTCGATGGAGTTGAAGTACGATTCCCAACCACCGCCGTCCATGAGTTTGAAGTTGTAGTGGTCCAGTGTAAGGCTCAGGTTGTAGGGCCAGAATTTTACCACCGATGCGAAGGCGGCCATGGCCAGCACCGACAGGATGATGAACCCGATCAGGCAGCAGAAGGCCAGCATGATGGTGTCGAATGTGCGGTTCGGCTTGGGCTGGAACGGGACCGCGCGGGCTGACAGGAGCGCGACCTGCTTTCTCTGAACGATGCGGTCGGCAATGAAGGCGAAGGCGGCAGGGATCAGCAGCGCCATCGACACCACGGCGCCCATCTGGAAATCGTGCCGGCCGACGACCTGCTTATAGACGTCGGTCGCCAGCACGTTGTACTGCCCGCCGACGACCTTGGGCACGCCGAAGTCGGTGATGACCAGGGTAAAGGCGACGAAGAACGCGGACACCAGGCCATAGCGCATGCTGGGCAACGTCACCGTGAAGAAGGTCTTGATCTTGCTGGCGCCCAGCACCTCTGAGGCCTCGTAGAGGCGCGCGTCGCTCAGGGACATGCTGATCAGCATGATCGTCATGACGTGCGGGAAAACGTAGAAGACCTCGCCCATGACGATCCCGATGGGACCGTAGAGTTCGGCGCCGAACAGCCATTCCTTGACGATCCCCTGGTTGCCGAACAGGAACACCAGGGAAATCGCCGGCAGCAGGGACGGCATCAGAATCGGCACCAGGGCGATACCCTTGAACAGGCTCTTGAACGGCATGCACGACCGGGTCAGCGCATAGGCGTAGATGAATGCAACGAACATGACGATCACGGTCGCCGCCAGCGTCACCTTGAAGCTGTTGCCGATCGACCATGATAGGGCCGGGGTTGTCAGGTAGGTGATGTAGTTGGTGAGACCTATGAAATCGCCGTCGGCGTTCTGGAAGCTCTTCGCCAGCAGCGCATAAAGCGGAAACGCGATTCCGATCAGCAGATAAAGCGCGATCAGCAGCATCGCGCCGCGCATGATCCAGTCATCACGGCTGATCCTGGGTTTGACGATCGGGGCGGTCGTGGCGGCGGCGTCGCTCATCTCGGTCGATTACCTCCGCGCCGGATAAACGTTCATGTGTTCGGCGGGAAGCGCGACCTGGATCCTGTTGCCGACGGAAATGTCGATTTCCCGGGCGCGGGCGACCGAGACGTCGATCATCAGTCTGTTGTCGCCGCTGACCGGATCGGTATGCAGCCGGTGGAAGGAGCCTAGGAACTCGACATGGTGAATGCCGAGTTCAAGCTGGTTGGGGGCGCCGTCGACACGGCTGCCGGTGAGGACGTCTTCCGGACGGATGCAGAGCGTCACGTCCTGGCCCGGGCTCAGGTCCGGTGGACTGGCGTTGAGCGACACCTCGAAACTGCCGATCTGCGCCGACGTCGGCGTCTGCAGTTTCGCATCGATGAAATTGGTGGTGCCGATGAAGTCGGCAACGAACGGCGAGGCGGGTTGGCTGTAGATCTCTATCGGTGAGCCGACCTGTTCGATCACGCCGTTGTTCATGACGACGATGCGGTCGGCCATGGTCAGCGCTTCTTCCTGATCGTGCGTGACCATGATGGTCGTAACGCCCAACTGGGTCTGCAGTTCCTTGATTTCGTGGCGAAGGCGGGCACGGACCTTGGCGTCGAGCGCGGACAGCGGCTCGTCGAGCAGCAACAAGCCCGGTTCCGTCGCCAGCGCGCGGGCAAGGGCGACACGCTGCTGCTGGCCGCCGGAAAGCTGCGCCGGATATTTCAGGCCTTGTTCGGGCAGCCCCACCAGTTGGAGCAGTTCCGTGACTCGCTGTTCGATTTTCTGCTTCGAGACTTTCTGGTTCTCGAGGCCGTAGGCCACGTTGTTGTGGACCGACAGGTTCGGGAACAGGGCATAGGACTGGAACACGATCCCGAAGTCGCGCCCTGACGGCGGCAGTGCGGAAATGTCCCGGCCTTTCTGGAATACCTGCCCGGCGGTCTGGATATCCAGGCCGGCAATGGCGCGTAGCAGCGTGGTCTTGCCGCAGCCGGACGGCCCGAGGAAACAGACGAATTCCTTCTCGAACACTTCCAGTGAAATGTCCTGGAGCGCGGTGAAGTCGCCGAACTTCTTGGTAACGCCGACGATCTTCAGGTACGGCTCAGCGCCATCCGATGTCATGTATGCCTGTCCCCCTGCGTAAAGGCCAACAACGATAACTTAGGAATGTGACAATTGAAATGGATGGCCCCGAGCGGTTTAACGCCCGGGGCTCTCCAATTCGCTTCATCCGCTCCGCTTACTTCGGATCGGATTTGCCGTCGTAGCGCTTGCGCCATTCATCCAGAATCCGGATGCGGTTGGCGGCAGCCCAGGCAAAGTCATTCTGGATCATCTTGTCCTCGATCCCGGCCGGGAAATTCTCGACCGGCTTCGATTTGCCCTTCATGGAAACGACCGCGTAGGACTCGTTGTACATTGTCATCGCTTTTTCGCTGATCGACCAGTCGGCGAGCTTCTTCGCGGCGTCCAACTTCTTGGTATTGTGGACGATGGCGAAGGATTCGAGGTCCCAGCCGACACCCGGCGACGGTGCAATGACTTCCAAAGGCGCACCTTCGGATTTGGACTGGGCACCGCGATAGGCGAACGAAACACCGATTGCCGTTTCACCGCGGGCGGCGAGCTTGCACGGTGCGGAACCCGAGTGCGTGTAGCGCGAGATGTTCTCGTGCAGTGCATCCATGAATTTCCAGCCTTCGTCTTCGCCCATCATCTGAATCCAGCTCGAGACGTCGAGGAAGCCGGTGCCCGACGAGTTCGGGTTGGGCATGATGACGTGGTCCTTGTAGACCGGCTTGGTCAGATCTCTCCAGTCGGTCGGGATCGGCAGATTGTGTTTCTTGCTTTCCACCGTGTTGTAGCAGATCGATGCGATCCAGGCGCGCTGGCCGACCCATTCAGGGTCCGACTTGGTGGTGTCGTAGAATTTCTTCTCGATTTTATCGATGCCCTTCGGCGTATAACCCTGGAAGTAGCCTTCGTTGCCGAGCAGCATCAGGCTGGTGGCGGCGAGGCCCCAGACCACGTCCGCTTTGGGGTTGTCCTTCTCGGCCATTAGTTTGGACGTCACGATACCCGTGGAATCGCGAATCCAGCTGATGGTGATGCCCGGGTTGTCGGTTTCGAACGCTTTTTTGAAACCGGCAAGTTCGTCGGCTTCGACCGCGGTGTAGACGGTCAGCTCGACGGCCTTGGCTGGCGTCGCGGCGAACAGACCGAGCGCGGCGACCCCGAACGTGGCGCTTTTCAGGAATTTTGACAGTCCTGCATTCATTTTTGGTACTCCTAGCTCCCTGGTTGTAGTGTTGATTGTGCGATCAAACAGGCAAAAAGTCACTATTGTCAACAAAATCGGTCACCCCTGCTTGTTGATAACTTCCGAGATGAACGTCGGTGCGGGTCAAACGAGTGAGGGGACTCCCATTATTTTTTGCCATCGTGGCGAAAGCTTATCCAATCACGTCGGGGACGCCTAGATAAAATGCATTTCGTAAAGAAAGTTTGATGTTGCCGGGAACCTGGGCTTATTTACGGGCTGAATGTTGCCGAAGGCGGCGCGTGGGGAGACGCGCCCCGCATCAGGGGGACCAATAGGATGCTGGCAGAAGAACGACGGGCAAGGATTCTTGAACTCGTCAATGAACGGGGCTCCGTGTCGGTCAGTGAACTACACCGGCGGCTCAAGGTGTCCCAGGAGACGATCCGTCGCGACATCACCAAGCTGGCACAGGAAAACCGGCTGCGTAAGACGCACGGCGGTGCTTTGGCGCTCGATCATTCCGAACCGGTGTTTGACGAACGGATGGCCGTCAATATGGACGGCAAACGTGCCATCGGCCGGGTCGCCGCGGAAATGGTGACGGACGATTCCACGCTGATCATCGATTCCGGCACGACGACGCTATGCCTCGCCGAATACCTGATGGAACACCGCCGTCTCACGGTCTACACCAACGACATCCATATCGCGCAACGTCTGGGCGGACGGAACGACAACCACGTTTTTCTGACCGGCGGTGAATTTCTCTTGAGCGAGGGCGCCCTCGTCGGTCGTGATGCAACGGCAATGCTCGCTAACTATTATCCGGATTTTGCGTTTGTCGGCGCGGCGGCGTTCGCCACGCACCCGTTCCTGATGGACTATACCCGGGAAGCAGCGGAACTCCGGACGCAGATGCTGTCGCAGGCCCGGACCAAGGTGGTTCTCGTCGACCATACCAAGTTCGGCCGCACGGCGCCGGTCAAGGTGGGCGGCCTTGAGGAGGTGGATATCATCATCACCGATATCGCGCTCGAAGGCGATATCAAGGCCGGACTCGCCAGACTCTCGGCGGAGATCATCGTCGCCGAGGACGTTTGACGGCGACCTGCCTCTACGCTTCCGGCTCGGCGGTGATCATCTCGCCGTGCAGTTCGCAGTCGGCAGCGCCGAGTTTGACGAACTCGTGGGCGATGCTGTCCGGCGTCTTGAGGGAGTCTGGATCCTCGCCCGGCATTGCGGCGGCACGCATACCGGTACGAGTCGCGCCCGGATTGAGGATATTGACCCGCATGTTGGTCTTGCCGATTTCCTCGGCATAGGTTCTGACCATCATATCGAGCCCCGCCTTGGAAACGGCGTACGCACTCCAGAACGCACGCGGCACATGCCCGACCGCCGATGTGACATAGATGGAACGGCCCGAGTCAGACGCCCTGAGTAGGGGGTCCATCGAGCGCAGCAGCCTGTAGCATGCCGTCAGGTTGACGCTCATGACTTCGTCCCAGACCTTAGGTTCCAACTGGTGCATCGGTGTCAGCACGCCCAGAAGGCCGGCGTTGGCAACGAGGATATCGAGCTTGCCGAAACGCTCGTACATGGCGGCGCCGACACCGTCGATGGCGTCGTAGTCGCGGAGGTCGAGCGGCAACAGTGTCGATTCAACGCCCGTTTCCGCGCGGATTTCATCGTCCAGTTCCTCAAGCGCGCCCTGGGTGCGCGCGACCAAGATCGGATGTGCGCCTTCCTGGGCATAGCGTTTGGCGACGGCACGGCCGATACCGCGCGATGCACCCGTGATCAGGGCGATACGTCCGTCCAGTTTTCCAGGCATTGAGAATTTCCCCGTTCAGTCCCGTTCGGTAAGAAGGGACAACTGTTTCGGCATGCCGCCGCCGTCTCGGTCGACCAGCGGGATCGGATAGTCGCCGGTAAAGCAGGCATCGCAGTACTGTGGCTGTTCCATGTCGCGGCGCGCCTCGCCGACGGCGCGGTACAGTCCGTCGATGGAAACGAAGGCCAGGCTGTCGACGCCGATAATGTCCGCCATGCCTTCCACGTCGTGCTGGGCCGCCATCAGTTCTTCGCGCTCCGGCGTGTCGATGCCGTAGAAGCACGAATGCGTCGTCGGTGGCGAGGAGATGCGCATGTGCACCTCGGTGGCGCCGGCGGCGCGCACCATCTCCACGATCTTGGTCGATGTGGTGCCGCGGACGATGGAATCGTCGACCAACACGACCCGCTTGCCCTTGATCGAGCCCAGATTGGCGTTGTGTTTGAGCCTGACGCCCAGATTGCGGATCTGCGCCGTCGGTTCGATGAAGGTGCGGCCCACGTAATGATTGCGGATGATGCCGAGCTCGAACGGCGTATCGGCCTGCTGCGCATAGCCGAGCGCCGCCGGCACGCCGCTGTCGGGGACCGGTACGATGACATCGGCGGGTACGTGGCTTTCGCGGGCGAGCTCGCGGCCGATGTTCTTGCGGACCGCGTAAACGTGGCGGCCCTCGATGTTGCTGTCGGGGCGCGCGAAATAGATGTATTCGAAGATGCAGAACCGGCGTGGCTTCTTGGAAAACGGCTTCAGCGAATGTATGCCGTTTTCATCGATGACCACGATTTCGCCCGGGTCGACGTCGCGGACGAATCTGGCGCCGAGGATATCCAGTGCGCAGGTTTCAGAGGTCACGATATAGGTGTCACCCAGGCGGCCGATGACCAGCGGCCGGACGCCGTGCGGATCGCGCACCCCGATCAATTTCTTGCCGGTCATGGCGACCAGCGAGTAGGCGCCCTGAAGCTGCGCGATGGCGTCGGTCAGGCGATCGACGACGCGGCCGTATTCGCTGCGCGCGATCAGGTGGATGATGGTCTCGGTGTCGCTGGTGGACTGAAAAATACTGCCGCGCTCGATCAGGGCGCGGCGGACGGCGTAGGCATTGGTCAGGTTGCCGTTATGGGCGACGGCAAGGCCGCCGAACTTGAACTCGGCAAACAGCGGCTGCACGTTGCGGATCACTGTGTCGCCGGAGGTCGAATAGCGCACATGGCCGATCGCGGTATTGCCCGGCAGTTGCGAGATTACTTCCTCGGAAGAGAAATTGTCACCGACGAGGCCGAGTGCGCGGTGGCTGTGAAATTGTTCGCCGTCGTAGGAAACGATACCGACCGCTTCCTGGCCGCGGTGCTGCAACGCGTGCAGACCGAGCGCCGTGTGCGCCGCCGCGTCGATGTGTCCATAGACACCAAACAGTCCGCATTCCTCGTGTGGATGATCGTCGTCAAGGAATGGGTCGGTGGAACTCATCATGGCGGGCATCCTAACGTCTTCGTTCACTGATTTGAACCTGTGCCGTCGATCAGCCGCTCGAGATTCTTGCGCTGATCGGCATTGTAACCTTCCTTGGCCGGAACGTCTTCCTGTTTCGGCGTCGGCGACATCAACTCCTTGACGTCGATATTGGTCTTGCCGCCCGAGGGCGACGGACCGGTGATATGATCGGGCACCAGCGTCTTAAGTAGTTCGGCGCCGGGTTTAATCAACTGCATCGTGCGCGCGTCGCGGATCATGGCCGGGTGTTCCTCCTCGGGAACGATCAGCTCAAGCCCGATATAGGCGACGCATACAAGGACCGCCCCGCGGGCGAGGCCGAACAGGAACCCGAGCGAACGGTCCAGTACATTGAGGGCGCTGGCCTGTACCTGCTTGGCGATGGCACGCGTGATCAGCGACAGAAACACTAGCGTGACGATAAAGATGACCGTACCTGCAACCAGGTCGGCGGCGAGATCGAGGGCAATGTACTTGCGCGCGAACGGCTTGGCGTAGGGAAATCCGTAAAAGGTCGCGAAGATGGCACCGATCCAGCCGCCGACGGACAGCACCTCGTGCACGAAACCGCGGGCATAGGCGAGAACGGCGGAAACCAGCAGGATCAGTAAGACGCCGATATCGACGATATTGATCGGCAGGTCGTTGATCGCGTCCATTCGCTGTCCTCAGCCCAGCGCCCGATGGGCGCGGGTCGTGGGCAGGATGGCGTCGGCCAGCTCGCGCAGGTGCGATATCTCGGCGATCTGAAGATCGTGGTCGGCGCTCTGGGCCTTTTTCGAGGAACGGACGCGAGGCACGATGGCGCGGGTGAATCCCAACTTTGCGGCCTCCTTCAGACGCGCATCAATTCTGGAAACCGGCCGGATTTCCCCGGACAACCCGATCTCGCCGAAGATCACGGTGCCGCCGGTGATGGCTTCGCCGCTTTCGGAAGACAGCAGCGCCGCGGCGACCGCGAGGTCGGCTGCCGGTTCGGAGATCTTCAAGCCGCCGGCGACGTTGAGGTACACATCCAGCGGTCCCAATGCAAGACCGCATCGCGTGTCCAGCACCGCCATGACCATGGCGAGGCGCCCGCTGTCCCAGCCGATGACGGCGCGGCGCGGGGTGGCCAGCGCACTCGGTGCGACCAGCGCCTGAATTTCGACCAGAACCGGGCGCGATCCCTCGATCCCGGCGAACACGGCAGCGCCTGAAACGTCGCCCTCGCGTTCGCCCAGGAACAACTCGGAGGGGTTTTCGACTTCCTCCAGTCCGGCGTCGGACATCTCGAAGACGCCGATCTCGTCGGCCGGGCCGAAGCGGTTCTTGACTGTGCGCAGGATGCGGAACTGGTGCGAACGTTCGCCCTCGAAGTGCAGCACCGTGTCGACCATGTGCTCGAGCACACGAGGGCCGGCGAGGGTGCCTTCCTTGGTGACGTGCCCGACCAGCAGGAGCGCGAAGCCGCGCCGCTTGGCGAGCCGGATCAGTTCCTGCGCCGAGGCACGGACCTGCGAGACGGTGCCAGGTGCGGATTCCAGGTTGTCGAGGAACATGGTCTGGATGGAATCGATGACGACGACATCCAGCTTGTCAGGGGTGTCGAGGGTGGCGACGATGTCGCGGACGCTGGTCGCCGCCGCGAGCGAAACCGGTGCCTTGTCGAGGCCGAGGCGGCGCGCGCGAAGGCGCAACTGCGCGATTGCTTCCTCGCCCGAGATATACAAGGTCTTCCCGGTATCTGCGAGGCAGGCCGTTACCTGCATCAAAAGGGTCGATTTGCCGATCCCGGGGTCGCCGCCGACCAGCACGGCGGAGCCCGGCACCAAGCCGCCGCCCAACACCCGGTCGAACTCGGCGATGCCGGCAACGCGCCGGGGCGGGTCCTTCTCATGGCCGTCGAGGCCGACGAATTCGATCTTCTTGCCGCGCTTTCCGCCAAGGCCCTTGGGCGCGCTTTCCGCCGCCGCTTCCTCGGTGAGGCTGTTCCAGGCGCCGCAGGCATCGCAGCGGCCCATCCATTTCGGATGCGTGGCGCCGCATTCCTGGCACACGTAAGTGGATTTCGCTTTGGCCAAGCTTCGCTCCCTCAGCCCAGAGAGAAAGAGGCTTAGGACAATACGGGCGTTGCCGCAAGCGGCCTCGTTTTTTTACGGGTGCAGCGTTAGACTTTGCCGCGCCAGGGAACAGGGAGAGTGCATATGTATACGCTTTACTGGGCGAAAAGAACCAGCGCCATCGCCCCGGACGCGGTGCTGAGCGAGGCCGGCGTCGATTTCACCCGTCATCAGGTGAAGCGGACCGATGGCCGCGTCGACGACCCGGCATTCGAGAACATCTCGCCGATGAAGCAGATTCCGGCTCTGGTGCTGCCGGACGGCACGGTTCTCTGCGAATCGGCGGCAATCGCCCTGACGCTCGCCGAACGGCATCCGGAAACGGGTATGCTGCCGCCTGCCGGCAGCGACGAGCGGGCGCTGATCTATCGTTGGCTGATGCATATCGTCTGTAACATCTACGAGAGCGATCTGCGTCATAGCTACGCCGATCGCTATACGACCGACCCGGATGGCGTTGCCGGCGTGCGCGCCGCGGCCGAGGAACGATGGGACCGGGCGTTTCAGGTGGTTGAGGATGAGATCGGCGGCGGTCCTTGGTTCCAGGGCGAACAATTTACGCTGGCCGACGTCTACCTGGCGGCGACGGTTTGCTGGCATTACGATCCACAGGCGCTGCTGGCGCGCGCGCCAAACATCGCCCAAGTGT
Organism: Rhodospirillales bacterium; assembly: GCA_051117645.1. Classification (GTDB taxonomy): domain Bacteria; phylum Pseudomonadota; class Alphaproteobacteria; order Rhodospirillales; family Casp-alpha2; genus UBA4479. The sequence continues at coordinate 283,068 of JBNPEI010000008.1, read as the reverse complement.
GCGGGAACATCCGTAAGCGCGACAAGACCGGACCGCTATTCGAGCTGTATGAAATGCCTGAACTGGATGGGGTGTAGGCGTTAGCGCCTGACCGCCATCTTGATCGGGCCGTCGGCGCGGCCGTGGATGAACTGGTCGACGTACTCGTTGTCGGAATGGTCAATGGCTTCCGTCGGTCCGGCCCAGATGATGCGCCCGTCGTAGAGCATGGCGATGCGGTCGCCGATCTTGCGTGCCGACGCCATGTCGTGGGTGATGGTGACGGCGGTGGCACCGACCGTCTGGTTGACGTGCACGATCAGGTTGTTGATGACGTCGGCCATGATCGGGTCGAGGCCGGTGGTCGGCTCATCGAAGAAGATGATTTCGGGCTCGGTCGCGATGGCACGGGCGAGGCCGACGCGTTTCTGCATGCCGCCCGAAAGCTCCGCCGGTGACAGGTCGAGGACATCGCTCGCCAGTCCGACGAGACGCAGTTTCTCGACCGCGATGTCGCGGGCGTCGGTGCGGGTGCACTGCTTGCGGGCGAGCAATCCGAAGGCGACGTTTTCCCACACCGGCAGCGAGTCAAACAGCGCCGCGGCCTGGAACAGCATGCCGACCTGACGGTTGATGGCCTCGCGGTCGCCCGGCCGCATGGTGGTGACCTCGCGGCCGTCGATGGTGATCGAGCCGCTGTCGGGCTTTAGCAGCCCCAGCATGCATTTGATGGTTACCGACTTGCCGGTGCCGGAACCGCCGATGATGACGACGCTCTCGCCACGGCCGACCTCCAGGTCGACATGGTCCAACACCACCTTCTTGCCGCCCGCAAAGGTCTTGCGGACGCCGGCGAGGCGGATTTTGGCGAGGTTATCCTGCGACATCTTTGGTGAAGAACAGCAGCGTCAGGATATAGTTGAAACACAGGATCAGGATCGACGCCGAAACCACCGCGTTCGTCGTCGCCTTGCCCACGCCCTGTGCGCCGCCGCCCGAATAATATCCATGGTAGCAGCCCATCAGCGTCGTCAGGAACCCGAACACGGATGCCTTTACCAGGCCCGAGATGACGTCGATGGCTTCCATGAATTCCCACGTGTTCTGCAGGTAGTTCGACGGGTTGAAGCCGAGCTTGTAGACCGACACCAAGTAGCCCCCGAACACGCCGATGATGTCGGCGACGAACACCACCAGCGGCAGCATCAGCGTGCCAGCGATCAGGCGCGGCGCGACCAGGTACTTCATCGGATTGGTGGAGAGTGTGGTCAGTGCGTCGACCTGCTCGGTGACGCGCATGGTGCCGATCTCGGCGGCCATGGCGGCACCGATGCGCCCGGCGATCATCAGCCCGCCCAGCACCGGCCCCAGTTCGCGGGTGATTGAAAGCACGACGACGTTGGCGATGGCGCCCTCGGCCGAGAAACGCGCGAAGCCGGTATAGCTCTGCAGCGCCAGCACCATACCGGCAAAGATGGCGGTCAGACCGACCACGGGCAGCGTGAAAAACCCGATCTCGATAATCTGGCGCAAAAGCTGGCGGCCATAGAACGGCGGGCGCACGCAATGCGACACCCCGTCGACCATAAACATGGCGAGCCTGCCGGTGGTGGCGAGAAACGCGAGGAACGCCCCACCGATTGGCCGCAACGGATTGATCATGCACCAGCCCCTTTATACGTGCGGGCGTAACGCTGCCCGAGCCCGGTTAATACTTCATAGGGGATGGTCTGCCAATCCCGCGCGAGATCGTCGGGGGTGCGGTGATCGCCCATGAACTCGGCGACCGCGCCCGGCTGGGCCAGGTATTCGGGGACGTCCGTGACGTCCAGCGTGATCAGATCCATGGAAACGCGGCCGACGATGGGTGCCTTGTGGCCGCCGATGGTGGCGAAACCCGTGTTCGAGCCGAGCCGGTGGAAACCGTCTGCATAGCCGATCGGGACCGTGGCGACGCGGCGGGCACCCTCGACCGCGTGGCTTGCGCCGTAGCCGATGGTTTCCGGTTTGTCGACGCGGCGCACTTGCAGCACGCGCGCCTCGAGGCGCACCGGATTGGCCATCGGGTTCTCCAGGTGCGGCGTCGGGTTGCCGCCGTAGAGCGCGACGCCGGGCCGGGCCACCGAGAAATGATAGTCGGGTCCGAGGAATATCCCGGACGAGTTGCAGAGCGAGCCCTGGCCCTGTCCAAGCCGTTCGAATGCCGCCTTGAACAGCGCGAGCTGCCGGACCGACTGATCGCTGTCCGGCACGTCGGCACTGGCGAGGTGGCTCATGACGAGGCCGAGATCGATGCCTTCCAGAAGTTCCTCCGCCGCGCTCAGGAACGTCTCGGTTTCGGATAGGTCGAGACCGAGCCGGCACATGCCGGTATCGATGTGGACGTCGGCAGCGAGGGTCTTGCCGCGCGCCTTCGCCGCGTTGCGCCAAAGCTCGATATCGCCGAGGGAATTCAGCACCGGGATCAGGCCATGATGCAGATAATCGTCGATGGCGTCGGGCAGGGGGCCGTTCAGCACGTGGATGCGGGTGTCGGGCAGTTCGTCCCGGACAATGACGCCCTCATGCGGATGGGCGACGAAGAAGTCATTACAACCCGCCGCGCCGAGGGACCGCACGACCTGCCGTACTCCCAAGCCGTAGCCGTTGCCCTTGACCGCCGCGCCGGCCCTGGCGCCGGCGGCGTCGAGCTTTCCCTGCAACAAACGGTAGTTGGCGGCGACCCTGTCGAGATCGATGGTCAGCCAGGCGGCATGGAGATGATCTGACACGAATTGACCCTGCTTTTGCCCGTCGTCACCGCAGTCTGATCAGTCGTCGGTCGAAGTCAATAATCGCCGTGCTGGTCGTCGAGATTGCCGAAGCGCGTGAACTCGCCGATGAACGCCAGCGGTACCGTTCCCACCGGGCCATGGCGCTGCTTGGCGACGATGACCTCGGCCTTGCCGCGGGCGCGCTCGACCCGTTCCTCCCAGGACGCCTGGCGGGTCGCAAACTTCTCGGCGCTCTCGTCGGCGCGCTGCATCGGTTCGGCTTTCTCCAGGTAGTATTCGTCGCGGTAGATGAACATGACGACATCGGCGTCCTGCTCGATGGAGCCTGATTCGCGAAGATCGGCAAGCTGCGGGCGTTTGTCTTCCCGGTTTTCAACCTGCCGTGACAACTGCGAGAGCGCCAATACCGGCACGTCGAGTTCCTTGGCCAGGGTCTTGAGACCTCGCGTGATTTCCGAAACCTCCTGCACGCGGCCGTCGGACCGGGATCTAGCGCTGCCGCTGATCAACTGCAGATAGTCGACGACGATCAGGCCGAGATCGTTCTGACGCTTCAGGCGGCGCGCCCGGGTGCGGAGCGCGCTGACGGTCAGGGCCGGGGTATCGTCGATGAAAATCGGAATCTCGTGCAATGTGTTCGATGCTTGAGCCAGGACATGAAATTCATCGTTGGAGAGTTCGCCTTTCCGCATGCGGTCAGATGAGACGTTCGACTGCTCGGACAGAATACGCGCGGCTAGCTGTTCCGCCGACATTTCCAGCGAGAAGAAGCCGACCACGGCGCCTTCGTTCCCCTTGGTATCGTGAAAATTCTTGGCGGCGTTGTAGGCGATGTTGGTGGCCAGCGCCGTTTTGCCCATCGCCGGACGTCCGGCGAGGATCAGAAGGTCGGATCGATGCAGACCGCCCAAAAGCTTGTCCAGGCTAATAAGGTCGGTTCCGACACCGGCGAGCCCGCCCTGCCGCTTGTGCGCCATATCCGCCACATGCAGTGCCTCCAGCACGGCGGTCTTAAAGGGCTGGAAGCCGCCGTCGAAATCGCCGGTGGTGGCGAGGTCGTAGAGCGCCTGCTCCGCTTCCTCGATCTGCGAGGTCGCCTCCAGGTCGATGTCGTTGTCGTAGGCATCGTTGACGACCCGCTCGCCGAGCGCGATCAGTTCGCGGCGCAGATGCATGTCGTAAACGATGCGGCCGTATTCGCGGGCGTTGATGACGTTGATGGCGCTGGCGGCGAGATGGGCCAGGTACTGTGCGCCGCCGATGTCCTCGAGCGAGTTGTCGGCTTCGAAGTAGGGCCGCAGCGTCGTCGGGTCGGCGATCTGGCCGCGGTCGATCAGTTTCAGCATCGCCTCGAAAATGCGCGCGTGCGCGGTCAGCGCGAAATGTTCCGGCTGCAGAAACTCCGCGACCTGCTCAAGCGCCCGGTTATCGACGAAGATCGCGCCCAGAAGCCCGCGTTCGGCCTCGATGTTGCGCGGCAACTGGCGGAACGCCGGCGTATCGAAGCCGGATGTGTCGTTCTCCGGGACCAGATCCTCGGTGGTGTTGGCCGTGTTTGTAACCATGGTCCGAAACATACTCGGAGCGCGGATGGAGTGCGTATTTTAAAACTGTGGATTTGTGTGGATAACGAGGAAAACCGGAAAATAAGTCCAGTTGACTTTCTTCGAGGATGTCGCGAGGTGGCAACAATCCCGCAAAAAGAAAGGGCGCGCTTCGAAAAGCGCGCCCAAGGTCACTTTGACCGTTGGTCAGAAAATTCAGGACGTCTTGTCTTCGTCCCCGGTTTCCTCGGTGCCGGCTTCGGTTTCCTCGTCTTCGTGTGAAGCGGCCTCGGCTTCGGCCTCTGCGTCTGCAACGGCTTCCTCGGCAGCGCCTTCCTCGAACACGGCACCGGCCTGTTCGGCAACCGCGATGGCAGCCTCGGCGGCGGCTTCGGCCTCCGCTTCGATTTCTATCTGCTCCTGCTGCGCCAGCGACAGGACGGCGGCGCCGGTCTGCTCCTGCGTTTCGGCTTCGTCCCGCGAGCGGGCGACGTTGGCGGTGACCGTGACGATCACTTCGCCGTGCAGCTCGACCCGCACATCGTGCATGCCGATCGACTTGATCGGCGTGTCGAGGATGACCTGTCCGCGCTTGACGGTCACGCCGGCTTCGGTAACCGCGTCGGCAATGTCACGGCCGGTAACCGAGCCGTAAAGCTGACCGGCGTCGCCCGCCTGACGGATCAGGATGACCTTCATATCGGTCATTTTGGCGGCAACGGCTTCAGCTTCCTGTTTGCGTTTCAGGTTGTCCGCTTCGAGTTGCGCACGCTGTGCATCGAAGTGCGACTTGTTCTGGTCTGTGGCCCGAAGGGCCTTGCCTTGGGGGAGCAGAAAATTACGGGCATAGCCGGGCCTGACTTTAACGACGTCGCCCATCTGACCGAGCTTTTCGATACGCTCCAACAGAATGACTTCCATTATTCACTCTCCTGGTCATTGACCGGCCCGAGCTTCTTACGCAGACCGATCCATTGTTCCAAAATACCGGCGCCGGCGACCAGAAACGCGGTCCAACCCAGCACCATGAGAAGTACGTAAAACGCGACAAGCAGCAGCGTGCCGTTGGCGATCCTGCGGGCATATGTATGCATCACGGCAATACCCAGCAGGAAGAACGGCACCAATGCCACGATCACGAGATTGCGCCCGAGGTAGCTCCAGTCGCCGGGCACAACGAGGGCGACAAGCCCCGCGCCGACCAGGAGCCATGAGCACCAGTCCGGCAGGGTGATGTTCGCATATGCGATCTTCGGGCGCAGGTTGCGCTCGGATTTCACGAGCGCGGTCTGTCCGGCGGCCGCATTCACGAGATGCATCACGACCCAGCTTGCGACCGCCATGCCGGGGAAGTACGGCGCAAGATTACCGGCCAGCGTGGTGCGGGTGTCGGCGGGCATTTCCGCTCCCATCCGTTCCAGCGCCGTGCCGATCAGGCCTGCGACGACATCCTGTAAAGGTCCGGTGCCCTCGTCCATGATGGCCATTATGGCGAAAAAGGCGAGGGCGACGGACCCGACGGCCGTCAGCGTGCCGATCAGATTGCCCGCCGGATACCAGACGGCGTTGCCCGCATTGTCGGGCTGGGCCCGCAATGCAAGCTGGCAAAGCATGATCGCCGGCACCGCGTAAACGAACGCAAACGGCAGCGCCGTGAACGAGTTAGCGATCAACCCGGCCGTGAATACCGCCGTCAGTCCAGCCGTGACGACCCCCTTCATGCCGATCCCGAGCCCTGCCAGGTAGAGCGGCAAGGGCGCGAAATAGAACAGCGGAAACGCCAGAATAGAGCCGAACACGATGGAGAACACCGCGACCGCGCTGCAAATTCCGGCGCTGAGCGCCATGATGGGGGTGAAGGGCATTTCGTTCCGTCCGCTTCGGCGCGTGAGCGCCTCAAGCCTTACTTGACGACGTACGGAAGCAGGCCGAGGAAGCGGGCGCGTTTGATGGCGCGTGCCAGTTCCCGTTGCTTCTTGGCGGAGACGGCCGTGATCCGGCTCGGGACGATCTTGCCGCGCTCGGAAACGTAGCGGCCGAGCAGCTTCAGATCCTTGTAGTCGATCTTCGGCGCGTTGGTGCCGGAAAACGGGCAGGTCTTACGGCGGCGGAAGAATCCACGTCTCATTCCTTGTCTCCTTCCTTGCTGTCTTTGTCCTCTTTGGGACCCTTGTCGGATTCTTCGTAACGCGAACCTCTGTCGCCGCGGCGCGGACGATCATCCCGGTCCTTGTTGCGAAGCATGGCCGACGGGCCTTCCTCGATTTCGTCGACGCGGATGGTCATGTAGCGCAGCACGTCCTCATGAATGCGCATCTGACGTTCCATTTCATGAACGGCCGGCGCCGGGGCGTCGATGTTCATGAGGACGTAGTGACCCTTGCGGTTCTTTTTGATCCGGTAGGCGATCGAACGCAAACCCCAGCTTTCGGTACCGACGACCGTACCGCCGTTGTTCGCGATGATTTGCGAGAAATTCTCTGTAAGTCCCTCGGCTTGGGACGCAGAGATATCTTGGCGTGCGATGAACACGCTTTCGTAACAGGGCATATTTTAGCTCCCTTCGGCTTGTCTCAACCCAGCTTGCGGCCGGGCATAGCCGGGCCAATCCCGGCAAGGAGTAACGAGGCGGCGAAATATACAGAGTTTCCCGTCTCCTGCAAGGGTTTGCTTGCGTTACCGTACGGGGCCCATTTTCCGGTTGGGCGCGGCGGACGGAGGGGCTAATACAGGTGTATGAGCACGGAAACACGCGATGGGCCGTTCGATCTGACCGGACGGCATGCCTTCGTCACCGGCGGGGTACGCGGGATCGGCTTCGAAATCGCCCGCGGACTGGCGGAAGCCGGCGCTTCCGTGCTGATTTCCGGCCGTGTCCGGGAGACCGTGGAAGACAGCGCCAAATCCCTGAGGGAAGGCGGGCTCGAGGTCGATGCCGTTGCCCTCGACATGGTCGATGACGGTGCGGTGACCGCGTGGTTCGAAGGGTACGGCCGGAATATCGACATTCTGGTGAACAACGTCGGCATGCGCGACCGCCGCGCGACGCCGGACCTGCCGCCGGCGGCCTTCGCGCGGTTACTGGATTTCGGAATCACCTCGGCCTACCGCATGACGCGGCTGGTCCAGCCGGGCATGGCGGCGACGGGTAAGGGTGCGATCATCAATATTACGTCCGTCGCCGGTCCGCTGGCGCGGCCGGGGGACCCCGGGTATACGGCCGAAAAGGGCGGCATGGCGGCGCTGACCCGGTCCCAGGCGGTGGAATTCGCGGCGATGGGAATCCGCGTCAATGCCATCGCGCCGGGGTTCTTCGCGACCGAGGCCAACGCCGAGTGGATCGACGACCCGGAGGTTAATGCGTATATCGATCGTCGGGTTCCCATGCAGCGCTGGGGACAGCCGTCGGAACTGGCGGGGGCGGCGGTATTTCTGGCGTCTGATGCCGCCAGCTACATTACCGGGCAGACTTTGACGGTGGATGCCGGCCTTTCGGTGCGGATGTGATCAGTTGCCGGCGAATTTGACGAGGTCGCGGCGGCGCAGCACGCCGATCACGCGGCCGTGCGCGGAAACGCCGACCCGGTCCCAGCCCAGGTCCCGCATTTGCTGCAGAATGACGATCGGGCTGTCGGTGATGCTGCAGACGGGACGTCCGCGCTGTACGGCTTCGGTAATGGGGTAGTCGAGGGCGCGGATACCGTCGCGCTTGATGAGTGCCATCACGTCGTCGTCGACGGCAAGGCCCAGAAAGCTACGATTTTCGTCATATACCGATACGGAGGTGCCCGGCGTCTCGGACAGGTGATCGGCGATATATCCGACCGTGACGTCGGCGGCGACCTCGCGGGTGCTGAGATCGTAGGCGTGAATGAAATCGCGGATCATGATCGGTGGCCAGGGCCTGGTTTCCGCAGTGTCGTTCACTGCGTCGCCGGTCCCGTGCAGGACCTCGTTTACGTCGTTTCTGACGATTTCGTCCCAAGCGTTCATGTCCATCCTTGCCTCCGTTGTTCTAATTCGGCATGGACGAGACTAGACAGGCTTCGTAAACGAGTTATGTCGACCGTGTAATAAAGTGTTACGGCGCCGGCCGGGCAAGCTTGACAGCCCACGGGGCTGCGGCCAATTTGCGGGGAAACCAACAACAAGCCGCCAATGGGAGGGCACTGATGTCCCGCGCATTCGTTTTTCCCGGTCAGGGATCGCAAGCCGTCGGTATGGGCAAGGAATTCGCGGATGCTTTTCCCGCCGCCCGCGAGGTGTTCGAGGAAGTCGATGACGCGCTCGAACAAAAGCTTTCGAAGTTGATGTTCGAAGGGCCAGACGACGACCTGACATTGACGGAGAACGCCCAACCGGCGCTGATGGCCGTCAGCATGGCGGCGATGGCGGTTCTCAAGTCGGAAGGCGGGATCGAGCTTGCCAAGGTTGCCGATTTTGTCGCCGGGCATTCGCTGGGCGAATACTCGGCGCTGGCGGCGGCCGGCACGTTCTCGCTGGCCGACACGGCCCGGCTTCTGAAAATCCGCGGCAAGGCGATGCAACAGGCGGTTCCGGTCGGCGAGGGCGCGATGGCAGCCCTCCTGGGCCTCGATCTCAAGCAGGCCAGGGAAGTCGTCGATGAAGCGGCCGGTGGTGACGTACTGGCGAACGCCAACGACAACGCGCCCGGTCAGGTGGTGGTCAGCGGCCAGCGTGAAGCCGTCGAACGCGCCGTCGAGATTGCCAAGGAAAAGGGTGCCAAGCGGGCGATGCTGTTACAGGTCAGCGCACCTTTCCATTGTCCGATGATGGCGCCGGCGGCGGATGTCATGGCCGAAGCGCTGGCGGCGGTCGATATCGTAGCGCCGTCCGTACCCCTGATCGCCAATGTGACGGCGGCGCCGGTGGAGGATCCGGCGGAAATCCGTCGGCTTCTGGTGGAACAGGTTACTGGCATGGTGCGCTGGCGCGAGAGTTGCCTGACCATGCGGGACAAGGGGGTCGATACCATGGTGGAGGTCGGCGCCGGCAAGGTTCTTTCCGGGCTGGCCCGGCGAATCGACAGGGATCTGGCTGCCTCGAATATCGGCAATCCGGCCGATATCGAGGCGTTTCTGGGTGCCCTTTAGGCCTCCGGATAATAGAAAGGAATGTTGATGTTCGATCTTAGCGGAAAACGTGCGCTGGTGACGGGTGCCTCGGGCGGTATCGGCGGTGCGATCGCCAAGGCGCTGCACGGCCAGGGGGCAACGGTGGCGTTGTCCGGCACGCGGGAGGATGCCCTCAAGGCGCTGGCGGACGAACTGGACGAACGGGCACATGTGACGCCGGCGGATCTTTCCAGCGCCGAAGGCGCGGCCAAGCTCGTCGAGGACGCGGAAGCCGCGATGGGCGGGATCGATATCCTGATCAACAACGCCGGCCTGACCCGCGACCAGCTTGCCATGCGGATGAAGGACGAGGACTGGCAGACCGTGCTGGACGTTAATCTGACCGCCGCTTTCCGGCTGTCGCGTGCATGCCTCAAGGGTATGATGAAGGCGCGCACGGGCCGTATCATCGGCATCACGTCGGTCGTGGGCGCGACCGGCAACGCCGGGCAAACCAACTATGCCGCTTCCAAGGCCGGTATGATCGGCATGTCCAAGTCGCTGGCCCAGGAAGTCGCGTCGCGCGGCATCACGGTCAATTGCGTTGCCCCGGGGTTCATCGAGACGGCGATGACGGATGTCCTGTCGGATGACGTCAAATCCAAGCTTCTGGCGGGTATTCCCGTGGGGCGGCTCGGCAACGTCGACGATATCGCCGCCGCGTGCGTTTATCTGGCGAGCGACGAAGCCGCATATATGACCGGACAGACCTTGCATGTGAACGGCGGCATGGCGATGATATAGGGCTTTCGGCAGCGGATGTTTTTCCGAGCCAACGTTCTGGTAATGCCGAAAAGAGTATGTTAGTTACCCCCACCTTTCGGGGGATTCAGGCGGGAAACCGTTGTTACATGAGGTCCTTGGGGCCGGGGAGCGAAGCTCCACAGTTTAAACCGTAAAGATCGGGGAAAATCGACAATGAGTGATGTTGCAGATCGCGTGAAAAAGATCGTTCTTGAGCATCTTGGTGTGGACGAGGACAAGGTCGTCGAAAGCGCCAGCTTTATCGACGATCTGGGCGCCGACAGCCTTGATACCGTTGAACTGGTGATGGCGTTCGAAGAAGAGTTCAGCATCGAGATTCCGGACGACGCGGCCGAGAAGATCCTGACGATCAAGGACGCGGTCGACTTTATCGAGTCACAAAGCAACTGATCCGATCTGCGGCCGTGACCCATAACCATGGGGACGGCTGCAATCTATTTATAGACGGGCGCTTTCAATGAGACGTGTTGTCATCACCGGGATAGGTGCGATTACGTCGCTTGGTGTCGGTGCCGAGCATAACTGGAAGAATCTGCTCGAATCCCGTTCCGGCATTCGGGCGATCGACAGATTCGACGTATCGGACCTGCCGGCCAAGATCGCCGGGACGATCCAGCCGGGCGACGGCAGCGGCGATACGTTCAACGCCGACGACTGGGTGCCGGCCAAGAATCGCCGCCGCATGGACGATTTTATCGTCTACGGCCTGTGCGCCGCCGAGCAGGCGATCCAGGATTCCGGATGGGAGCCGAAGTCCGACGAGGATAGCTGGCGCACCGGCGTTCTGATCGGTTCCGGTATCGGCGGTCTTCCCGAAATCGCCCGCGGCGCGATCAAGGTGGACGCGGAAATGAACCCGCGCCGACTGAGCCCGTTCTTCATCCCCGCGAGCCTGATCAATCTGGTATCGGGCCACGTCTCGATCATGCACGGCTACAAGGGGCCGAACCACGCCGTGGTGACGGCGTGCTCGACTGGCGCGCACGCCATCGGCGATGCGGCCCGTATCATTATGTGGGAAGATGCGGACGTCATGGTCGCGGGCGGCGCCGAAGCGGCGATCTGCCGCCTTGGTATGGCCGGGTTCTGTTCGGCTCGGGCTCTTTCGACCGGGTTCAACGACACACCTGAAAAGGCATCCCGTCCCTATGACGTCGACCGCGACGGTTTCGTCATGGGCGAAGGCGCCGGCGTCGTGGTGCTCGAGGAATACGAGCACGCCAAGAAGCGGGGCGCGAAAATCTATGCCGAGGTGGTCGGCTACGGCATGTCCGGCGATGCGCACCACATTACTGCGCCGGCCGAAGACGGTAACGGCGCGTTCCGCTGCATGCAGGCGGCGTTAAAGCGCGCCGGCATGAGCCCGGGCGATATCGACTACATCAATGCGCACGGTACCTCGACGCCGCTCGGCGACGAGATCGAACTGGGTGCCGTCGAGCGCCTGTTCGACGGGCATACCCAGGGTATGTCGATGTCGTCGACCAAGTCGGCGATCGGTCACTTGCTCGGCGCCGCCGGTGCCGTCGAAGCGATTTTCTCGATCCTGGCGATCCGCGACAACATCGCGCCGCCGACCCTCAACCTCGACAACCCGTCGGTGGAAACGCCGATCGATCTCGTGCCGAAAGAGCCGCGTGAGCGGCCGATCCGCGCAGCGCTCTCGAACTCGTTCGGTTTCGGCGGCACCAACGCTTCGCTGATCTTCCGCGAGGTCGACTGAAAGCCGGCGGCATGATGCGCCGTCTGTTCATTCTCTTCGTGGTGCTGATGGCGTTCGGCGGCATTGCCGCCGGCGCCGGTTTTTTCTGGCTGCAAAAGGCGTATCACAAGCCTTCGCTGACGCAAGCGGACAAGGTCATCATTGTCGAGCGCGGCAGTTCGGTCGCGTCGATATCGCGCCAATTGAAGTCGGAGGGTCTGGTCAGATACGCCCGCGTGTTCCGTTTTGGCGTGCGTTTCCTGGACGATCCGCGGCCGTTACAGGCCGGTGAATACAGGATGCCGGCCGGCGCCAGCCCGGCAGCCATTGCGTCGGTTCTGAAGTCCGGCGAGCAGGTGGTGCACAAGATCACCCTGGCCGAGGGACTGAGCAGCATTCAGATCGTCGATCTGTTGCAGGACGAGCCGTTGTTGACGGGCGACATCGAAAAAATCCCCGCAGAGGGGACATTGCTGCCCGAGACGTATCATTTCCATCGCGGCGAGACGCGCAGTGAAATCATTTCGCGCATGAAGGCGTCGCTCGACGAGGTCATGAACGACCTGTGGCCGACGCGCGATGCCGGCATACCGGTGCATACGCCGAGGGAAGCGGTCATCCTTGCTTCCATCGTCGAGAAGGAAACCTCGGTGCCGGCTGAACGGGGACTGGTGGCGGGTGTGTTCGTCAACAGGCTGAAGAAGGGGATGCGCCTGCAATCGGATCCGACGGTGGTGTACGGAATCACGCGCGGCGCCGGTCCGCTCGGGCGGCCTCTGTTGCGCGAAGACCTGGACGCGAAAACGACCTACAACACCTATCAGATCGACGGCTTGCCGCCGACGCCGATCGCCAATCCGGGGCGCGCCTCCATCGACGCCGTGCTCAACCCGACGCAAACGCGCGCGCTTTATTTCGTGGCCGACGGGACCGGCGGGCATGCGTTTGCCGAGACGCTGGAGGAGCACAACCGCAACGTCCAGAAATGGCGGAAGCTGCAACGTGACAATTGACGACTAACTGGATTTCCTCGGCGCGCGGCTGATGATCGCATTGAAAACCGGTCCCGGAAGAGCGGTCAGCAGGCGCATCGCCCATACCATCTGCCACGGGAAAGCGATCACCGGTTTCCGGCGCTCGAGCCCGGCGGCGATGATCCGGGCCGCTCTTTCGGCCTTCATCAGGAAGGGCATGTGGAAATCGTTCTTGTCGGTGATCCGGCTTTCGACGAAACCGGGATAGATCATGCTGAGCGTGATGCCGTCCTGACGGAGTTCGGGACGAATCGCTTCGCCCCACGCCCGGACCGCGACCTTGCTGGCCGAGTAAGCGGGTGCGCTCGGCAGTCCCCGGAACCCGGCAACGGAACTGACGATGGCGACATGCCCTTGCTTTCGTGACCGCATCGCGGTCAATGCCGGGAGTACCGTGTTCAGTACGCCCGCCAGATTGACGGCGAAGATATCGCGCGTGAGCTCGTCGTCACCGCTTCCGGCGCCGGCGCCGCTTGAAATACCGGCGTTTGCGACCACCATGTCGAGCGGCGTGTGCGCTTCCATGTCGGCGATCAATTCGCTCATCGCCGGGCGGTCGGTGACGTCGATGGCTCGTGCGATCACGTCCGCGCCGGCGGCCTTCACGTCTCGCTCGACTTCCCGCAGTCTCTCCATATTGCGTCCTGTGATGCCGATCAGGATGCCCGGCCGGGCCAGTTCTTTCGACAGTGCCTGGCCGATGCCGCTGCTGGCACCGGTGACCAGGATCGAACGGTACGATTGCATCTCCATGCAGCGGTTATAGACAAGGGACAAGCGAAAGGCGATGACGTTAGATACCCTGTTGCTTGTCGCTGCGGAATTGGGCCGGTAAAGTCTCGCCAGCCTGTTGAAAGGACGCATCTTGACGATCAATTCGATGACCGGATTTTCCCGCGCCACCGGTACTCACGGCGCGTGGGCGTGGACCTGGGAGCTCAAGAGCGTTAACGCCAAGGGGCTCGATATTCGCCTGCGGCTGCCGATGGGCTTCGACGGGTTCGAGGCCCAGGCGCGAAACAACCTTTCGAAGTTGTTCAGCCGCGGCAATATTTCCGCAGGACTGATGCTGAAACAGACGGAAGCCGGCGGCGGCTATCGAATCAACCAGGAACATCTGGAAACGCTCTTGCAGGCGGCGGCTGATCTTCGCGCCCGGGTGCCCGCCGCTGGGCCGGCCAGTATCGAAGGTCTTCTCGGGCTGAGGGGCGTTATCGAGGCGATCGAGGACGATGTCGACGAAGATGCGCGGGCAGCACTTGAGACCGCACTAATGGCGTCGCTCGACGATGCGGCGGGGGAACTTGCGGCAGTCCGGGCGGAGGAGGGGGCGCGGCTGGTTTCCGTGCTTACCGATTTCGTTGCCGGGCTCGACGGTCTTTGCGCCCAGGCTCAGGGCGCCGCCGAGACGCAAGGCGATGCGATCCGCGTGCGCATGAAGGAACAACTTGCCGTTATTCTTGAAGAGACATCCGCTGTCGATCCCGGGCGGCTTGAGCAGGAAATCGCGCTGTTGATGACAAAAGCGGACATCCGCGAGGAACTGGACCGGCTGGCCGCGCACCTTGCGTCGGTTCGCGAACTGCTGGAGGGCGGCGGCGCCATCGGGCGGCGTCTCGATTTCCTTTGTCAGGAGTTGAACCGGGAGGCCAATACAATATGCTCCAAGGCCACGGATACGGCGCTGACACGTATCGGCCTCGACATGAAAGCGACTATCGAGCAGTTCCGCGAGCAGGTGCAGAACATTGAGTGAGCAGAAACCGGAGAAGATTCACATCAGCCGCCGGGGCCTGATGCTGGTGCTGTCGTCGCCATCCGGCGCCGGAAAGTCGACCATTTCCCGCGCGCTGCTGGAAAAGCATCCCGATCTGACGATGTCCGTCTCGGCGACCACCCGGCCCATGCGGCCCGGGGAAGTCGACGGCAAGGACTACTATTTCATCGACACCGCCAGGTTCGAGCATATGGTCGCCGAAGGCGAGTTTCTGGAACACGCCAAGGTTTTCGACAATTATTACGGCACGCCGCGCGGTCCCGTGGAGGAAGCCCTCAAGGCGGGTAAGGATGTGCTATTCGACGTCGACTGGCAGGGCACGCAGCAACTGCGCCAGAACGCGCGCGACGATCTTGCCAGCATCTTCATTCTGCCGCCGTCGGTCGAGGAACTGGAACGCCGGCTTTATGCCCGCGCGCAGGACCCGGAAGACGTGGTCAAACGCCGGATGGACAAGGCGACTTCCGAAATGAGCCACTGGGCCGAGTACGACTACATCATCGTCAATGAGGAAATTCCGCTGAGCGTTGCCGAAGCGGAAGCGATCCTTGCGGCCGAGCGGCTGAAACGCGAACGCCGCGTCGGTCTTGCGGAATGGCTGCGCGGCATGGGGGTCGGCCAGTAAGGCCGGCCTCAGATCAGCCGGGCCAGCGCGCAGAATTCCTCGATCGTCAGTTCCTCCGCCCGGCGTTCCGGCTTGATCCCGGCGTCTTCGGGGTTGATGCCGAGCGATTTCAGTGAGCTTCTGAGCATCTTCCGACGTTGCCCGAACGCAGCCCGGGTGACATTTTCCAGTTTTGACAGTTCAGCCTCGGCCAGCGGTCTGGCTCGCGGGACGATCTCGATGACGGTCGACATAACCTTGGGCGGCGGCGTGAACGCACGTTTGTCGACGTTGAACAGAATCCGGGTTTCACACAGCCATTGCGTCAGGATCGCAAGCCGTCCGTAGGAACCGGTACCCGGTCGGGCGGCGATCCGTTCGGCAACTTCGGTCTGGAACATCAGTATCATGCGCTCGATGCCGTCGACGCCGTTCAGCCACTTGATGAGTAACGCCGTGCCGACGTTGTACGGGAGATTGGAAATGATCACCGACGGACGGGGATCAAGGACGGACAAATCCACGTTCATGGCGTCGGCTTCCAGGATCAGAAGAGTCTCCGGATAAGCCGTCTGCAGTTCGCGTAGCGCATCGATACAGCGTTGGTCCCGCTCGATCACGGTCAGCGAGCGGGGCCCTTGCGCGAGGATCGACCGTGTCAGACCGCCGGGGCCGGGCCCGATCTCCACCACGTGCTTGTCGCCGAGTTCGCCTGCGGTGCGCGCGATCCGGCCGGTCAGATTGGTATCCAGCAGGAAGTGTTGTCCCAGAGATTTTTTTGCGCCCAGCCCATACGTCTTGATGATCTCGCGTAACGGGGGCAGGGCAGGGGCGCCGGTCATGCATCACGCCTTGCGGGTATTCCGGCAGGCATGGATTTCCGATGCCATCTTCAATGCGCTGACGAGGCTGGACGGGTCGGCGATGCCCTGCCCGGCGATATCCAGAGCCGTACCGTGATCCGGTGACGTCCTGATGATCGGCAGACCGAGTGTGACATTCACCGCATGGTCGAAGTCGAGTGCCTTTACCGGAATCAGTGCTTGATCATGATACATGCAAAGCGCGGCGTCGTACCGCTGCCGGGCGCGTGGCGTGAACAAGGCATCCGGCGGGACGGGGCCGATCAATTCGGCGCCCGTTTCCCGGAGGCGTTCCACTGCCGGAACGATAATCTCGATCTCTTCGCTGCCGAGCTTGCCGTTCTCGCCGGCGTGCGGATTCAGTCCGGCGACGGCAAGGCGCGGCGACGGGATACCGAAGTCGTTCCTCAACGCTTGGACGACCAATATCCCCTGTTCGACAATGGCATCCGTCGTTAATTGATCGAGCGCGTCGCGCAACGGAACATGTACGGTCAACGGCACGACCTTCAGCGACGGCCCGGCCAGCATCATGACCGGGCGGATGCCGCCACCGACCAGTTTCGCCAGATACTCGGTATGACCCGGAAACCCAAAGCCTGCATCATATAGCGTTTCCTTCTGGATGGGGTTCGTGACGAGTGCCCCGGCCTGGCCACTAGACGTGTAGGCGACACCACGTTCGATCGATTCAAGAACGGCCTGAGCCGTTTTTGTGCCGGGTTTTCCCGGTATTGCATCTGCGTTTGCGGCGACGGGCATGACCGGCAGGGCGGTGCCGAAAACCGCCGCCGCGTCCGCCGGATCGCCGATAGCGACGATCTCGATCTTCAGGCCGCAGGCCTCGGCTGCCCGGGCCAGCCGCGCGGGATCGTCCAACGCAAAAAAAGGCTGCAACTGTTGGCGAAATCCGGCCCATGCCTTGACGGTCAGTTCCCCGCCGATCCCGGCGGGCTCGCCCATCGTCAGTACGTTCGGCAGGGATGTCGGCATCGGCCGGCTCAAAGCCTGATATCGATAAATGCCTGACGGCGCAGTTTTTCCTGATGCTGGTCGGCCATGCGCGCCAACCTGCGGTGAAGAATCTCGCGCTCGATTTTCTCTCTGGCTGCGGCTACAGGATCCCTGCCGCCCTCGACCTCGCGGGAACAAACCATAAGGACAATGACGCCATCCTCTGTGCGCAGCGGCTGGCTGGTCTCGTTCACGTTCAGCGAGTCCACCAGGTTCCTAAACTGCGGGTTCAGTTTGTCGAGCTTGAATTCGCCGAGGAATCCCGAACTCGGACTGCCTTCGGCTTCCGCAACGCTCGCGAAGGCCTTGCAAGTGTCGGCGCTGGTTGCGAGTTGTGAAGCCTTCCGGGTTAGTTCAGAAACCGTCTGTGGCGACGCGTTCGGCGGAATTGCGAGATGAAGCTGATAGATCCCCACGGTGATGTCGCCGGGTTCGGCCTCGATACCCTTGGCGACCCGTTTGTCGCGCAGCAGCATCAAGTAGATACCTTCATCGGTGGCGATCGGCTGGGACATCTCGTCGACGTTGAGGTTCTGGATAACGGTATCGAGTGGCTGAGGGAGTTCTGTAGCGAGATTCCATCCCATGTCGCCGCCGTCCCGTGCAGTGACGGATTCGGAAAAATTCTGCGCGAGTTGTTGCCAACCCGCACCGCCCTTGATCTGCGAGTGGAGGCGATGCGCGAACTCCATCACTTCCGCACGGGGTTTCCCGTCGTAGGCGAGGAAAATCTCGGCGAGCAGGTATTCCGTTTTGCCGGCATCGGCCCTGATCTTCGCCAATTCGTCATCGATTTCCTGTTCGGATATATTGACGAGGCGACGGAAAAGCGACCTGACAACCTCTACCCATGCGATTTCGGCCCTGAGTTGCTGGCGCAGTGTCTGCGGATCGATTCCGCGCTGCTCCAGCACGGCGGTCATCTGCCCCGGTGGAATGCCACGCTCAGCCTCAATGTCTGATATGGATTTTTGGATGGCCTCGTCCGGAACTTCGATCTCAAGCCGCTTCGCTTCCTGTAGCCGGAGTTTCTCGATAATCAGCCGCTTCAATACATCGGGGGCAATTCGCTGCTGGGTTTGCGGATTGTTGGGCAGGTTCGAGAAGGAGATAACGAGGAGAATGCGTTGCGAAAGATCGTAGACGGAAATCACCTCATCATTTACCACCGCAGCGATATTCAGCGTCGACTGAGCTTGAGCGGGGTTGCCCGATACGGCGACGAAACAGACGCAGGCAACGGTCAACGCCGAAATCAGACGCCGTAACATCGGATTGAAAATGTTTTGAATCGATAGCATTTCAGTCCTTCGCAATGGTTCATTGGGACCGCGATACGCCGGAATGAACTTCACCGAGCGTTTTGAGCACAAGCGTAAACGTAATCGCGTCCGCCGGTTTCAAATCCCTATCCTCGAAGAACGACCGGGTGAACTGGGTCGTAAATTTCACACACTCGTCTTCATATATTAGCCCCATACCAAGGGAACGCAGGTCCGATGCTGCGAGATCGTTCCGGGCGCGCACATACGTCGACCAATTCTCTGTTATTTTTGACGATATGGTGCCGTTGATTTCTTCACGGCCGGCGAATTCGCTGCCCGACTGCTGGTCGATGAAAATGTAATCCGTCTGCAGTTGCAGTGCCGCGGTGCCGATATTCGCGCTGACTTCATTGCGCTGTGGCGAGAGGTTATCCGGGCTGAACTGAGTTCGATACAGAAGGTCGAGGTACTCGTTCGGCGAAACTTGCACACGCCCCACAACATCGGAGAAATTATCCTCGAGTCCCGATTGTGACCCGAACGAACTGTCCGTCCTCGGCCGGTAGGATTGACCCAGGAATACCGAAGAATATCCCCCCTCGTGATCGTTGAGGGTGTAGTTGATGCCGTAGTTCATGCGGACACCGCCGTCGACCCGGTCAAAGCCGTCGTAGCGGTTGTCCTGGAACAAGCTCGTCTCGTCGAATTCGAGTTCCTGGCTGTCCTCATTGGGAATTTTGTCCGAATTGCCGCCGTTGGGGGCTGCGACGATCGAGGCGATCGGCTCGATCGTCTGGCTGTACTCATTGCCGGGCCGGATCAGAGGCAGGCGCCACGAGAAGGATGCGCGCGGGACCAGCCGGCCGCTTGCACCGGTGAAATGGCTGCCGTCATCGCGTTCGACGCCGGTGGCATGGTAAGCATCCGCGGCGAGTGAAACCGAGGCATTGTACAATTCACCGAACGGGCCGCTGAACGGGCGGTCCCAACGCGGACGGAACGCGAGGCGGCGGGTGTCGGTGCCGGAATCGCGCACGATGTTCAGGGCATTGAAGTCTAACGATGCAAAGCCGCCGAGACGGTCACGCTTGCCGGTGTAGTTGAAATCGTACATCGGCAGGACGACGGGCGAATCGCCCGGGGTCGTCTCCTGGCGCAGATCGTTGAACGCATATGTGTTCAGGACCTGGTAATTCTGCCCGCGAAAGCCCTCCAGGTAGCCGCGCGAGACGAGCACGGCTTCGGTATCGAAACCGTATCGCCGGGTGTATGTATCGTCCGATGCCGTTTCCACATCGAGGCCGGCGCGCCAGGTTCTGTCGATATGGTATTGCGATTCCATGTCCACGTAACCACGCCAACCCCGATCCGGGTCGTCGGCCACGAAGCTTCCATCGGCGGTAATGAAACCCTTATCAAAATTACGCCGATACTGGCCGATCATGCCTTGTCCGCCGTCGGTGGCCAGCATGGGCGTGAATGTCGCGTCCTGAGACTCATCGATGGCCCAGAAATACGGCGTGCGCAGTTGGAAACCCAAGTCCGACGAGTTCGAGAAAGTAGGCGCCAGGAAGCCGGAGCGGCGCTTGACGGTCGGGTCCGGATGACTGAGGTAGGGTGTGTACGCCACCGGAATACCGTAGAGTTCGATCCAGGCGTTCCGGTACGACACCCGCTTTTCCTCGGCATCGTGAATAACCCGGATCGCCTTGATCTGCCACAACGGCGGCGCGCTCGGATCTTCCTCGCAAAGATTGCACGGCGAATATACGGCGCGGCTCACTTCGGTAATAACGGCGTTCGAACGGCGCGCCCCGGCACCGGCGACACGCGATTTGTCCTCGAGTATCATACCGATGTTATGGACCACGCCGTCTTTCAGGTCGCCGGTAATCTCCATCTTGTCGCCGAACAGGAGTTTCCCCGACGCATCGGTCATCGAAACGTTGCCGTTTGCCGTGACGACATCGGTTTTCTGACTGTAGGTCACCTTATCCGCCAGCAGTGTGCGGTCTCCATAGACGATCTCGACATTCCCGGTCGCCACGATCAGACCCATTTCCCGATCGTAGGTCATTGAATCGGCGCTCAGTTCGGCGCGCAACGGTGGCGCACCGGTGCCGGGCACTGTCGGCGGCACGGATGTGGTTCTTGCGGGCGGTTGCGGCCGTCGATCATCCGGCTCTGACGCGCCGATGACGCGTTCATTGCTCATCGGTTGGGTGCCGAACAACGTGCCGAGCGGCTTTTCGTCGGTCGCGTCCGCCGAGGGGCCGGCAACGACGCGTTGCGCGGGGCGAATCGTGCGCGGTTGAACGCGGGGCGCATTAGACGTTGCCGCTGCGCCAGGCCTGGGTTCCGGTTCGCTGATCAGGGTGCCGAGTGGCCGCTCCGCGCTGGTGTTGCCGGAGACCGTCCCCGATTCTGCCGGTGTTCTCTGACGAGCGGCCGGCGACGACCAGTCGTCGGGCAATACGGAGCCTGACTTTTGCCGAGATTGCGTGGGTGCGTTGAAAAGGCTGCCGAGAGGCCGCACCGCGCCGTTATAGGCTGTCGGTGCGTCGGACGCATCGTTCTGCTGTCCGGTGCCGCGCGCACGCGGCGGCTGAGTGGGCGGAAGAGGCGAGCGGACCTGAGCGGCGGGCTGCTGCGTGCCAGGCAGCAATATCCCAAGGGGACGTTCGGCATCCTGCGCCCATGCCGTGCTACCGGCGGCGATGCTCGCACAAAGCATGGCAATAGCCGTGCATGGAACTGCAAGTTTTCTCAGCCAATCGTAACCGAAACCGTGCAACCTAACCGTCCTCCAAATGCAATAGCATGCCTAAGCCGAGCAGAGTTGCAACGCCGGAGGGCGTCCATGCGGCGAGCGTCACGGGTATGCTGTCGGAAAGTCCGAGCGCGTATACGACATCGGAGAAGAAATAGAGCAGGAATCCCGTTAGCACGCCCATGGAGATAATGAACGTGGTCCCCCCGCGGCGCGAGCTTTGGCGCAGCGTGAAAGTCGCGGCAATCAGCACCATCGCGCACATCAGGAGCGGCGATGCCAGCAGCGCGTTCAGATGCAGACGGTGGCGAACGGCCGAGAAACCGGCCGCTTCGAGTGTTTCTATAAAGTCCGACAGCGCCCAGAACGACATCGTTTCCGGTGGCGCAAAGCTGTCCTGGATCTTAGTCAGCGTCAGGTCCGTTTCCAGCCAGTATTCCTCGAAGTGCAGGGTGCCTTCCTCTGGCTTCTGTATGTGCGCATCGCGCATGTACCAGAACCCGTCCTCGAGTTTCGCGCTTTTGGCGTCGATGCGTTCGAGGAACTTGTCCGTGCCCTCGTATACGAAGACGACGACGTTATCCAATTCGACGTCTACGCCCTGCTGAAGGACGGAGTTCGAATGAATTACGGACTGCCCCTGAGCGCTCGCCTGTCGGAGCCAGAGGCCCGACTTGGACACGGCCAGGAAGTTTTCCTGACCGCGCAGGTGTGTCGCTTCGAGGCGCTCGAAGCGTGTCAACATGGTCGACGCGACCGGGTTGAAGATCGTGATATGAAAGATACCCAGTGCAGCCGCCAACAGGAGAACGGGAAACAGGAATTGCCAGGCCGATACTCCGGCGGCGCGGGTGATGACCAGTTCGTGGGTTCGCGCCAGGCGCCAGAACGCCGCCATGCCGCCGAACAGTACGGCGAACGGGAACGTTTCCTGTCCCATATGCGGGAGCCGGAATGCGGCCATCTCGACGACATCGGCGAATGATATCTCCGGCAGAGAGGACGACCGGCGCAGCAACTCGATGCTGTCGAACAGCATGACGATCATCAGGAAAACGCCGAAACATGCCAGAAAGCTGAACAGGAAATGCCGGCCGATGTAGAACGATAGTGTGGTGGATACACGCATCGCCGCCTCACGCCGCCTTCAGGTTTCTGCGCCGCGATGCGCGCGAGGGCCGTGGTGCCCTCGGATGGCGCAGCAACATAATCGTGCCGGCCAGAATGGGAGCGGCCGCCAATGCGTATAACAGCGGCATCAGGTACAGGCTTTTGGCAATGATGTTCTCCAGCCCCAAGGCAGCGCTCTGCAGTGCGATCATGACGCTGACAGCGGTGACGATCCGCATGGTCTGACTGCGGCGTGTGATCGGTCCGTAGAGCAGGCACGCCAGGCCGACCATGGCGTAGCCCACGCCCAGCAGCGGCGACACGATCCTCTTGTGCAGTTCGACCTTATACTTGCCCCAGTCGTGGTCATTGATGCCTTCGGCATCTTTCAGGTTGATCAGTTCGCTCATGGACCGTTCCCGGGGTTCGCGGAACCGGTCAGCCATGCTCTCGGTCGTCGTCGGCACTTCAAAAACGTACCTGTCGAAATAAAGGATCGAGAGTTTCGCGTTCTCGCCGACCGTCTGCCGGTTGCCGTTGTACATGACGACGCGCGGGCCGTTGCCGGTGTCGACCAGTGCGCCCCGTTCGGCCATCAGTGTTACAGGCGCGCCGTCCTCGCGTTCGTCGTGGACGAGAATGCCCAGCAGTTGCCCATCCGGCGCACGTTCGCGGACATAGACCGTGACCGATGCCGTGACCGGATTGAACGCACCTTCCTTCAGGAGAACATGCGAATAGGTGTTGCGGATTTCCCACTGCAGCATGCGAAACGCCCGGTAGGACTCCGGCAGCAGATAAAGGTTCAGCACGTATCCGAAGATCAGTGTCAGGAACGTGATGATCAGCGCCGGTTTGGCAAGACCGAACTGGCCGACTCCGGCGGCACGCATCACTACAAGTTCCCGGTCGGTCACCATCTTGGAGTAGGTGAAAACGATCACGGTGAAAAGCGCGATCGGCAGGATAACGGTCAGGAAGTTCGGCAACAGGAGCATCGTCATGTAGACGAAGGTCCCGGCGTTCAGCCCCCGGTTGACGATCATCTCGACGAAGCGAAGCGACTGCGACAGCCAGATGATACACGTGAGACCGGCACTCACCAGAATCATACCGGCAAAGAGCTGGCGCAGCACGTATCGAGTGTAGCTGTTCATGCGCTAGAACCTATCCTCGGAGACCGCCCAAATTGTGTTATCGGCGGCGAAAAATCAAGGAATCTCCGTAAATTAGCACATGATATGGTTAATAATTCACACCGCTTCTGGCGGCGTGTCGGCACTGACCGCGCTGCCGTCGACGACGGCGTCGGCAAGGCCGCCGGCCTGGGTCAGAATATGGCGTGCATAGAAGCTCACCGATGCGCGCCGGCGTTGTGCGGCAAGCGGATCCTCTTCGGCGGTGGCATTCGCGGCTTCGTACATTCGGACCATCAGCCAGCCGCCGACGGTGATCCCGGCGAGCCGCAGGTAGGGAACCGCGCCGGCTAGTGCCGTGACCGGGTTGTCGCGGGACGTGGACACAATCCAGTCGGTGGCGCGTTCCAACTGATCCACGGCGTTCGTGAGCCGCTCATGCGGGTGTCCCATGGCATCGATGGAAGCGCGCATATCCTCGATCAGGTTTTTCATGGTTTCGCCGCCCTCGCGGGCGACCTTGCGACCTGCAAGATCGATGGCCTGGATGCCGTTGGTTCCCTCGTAGATCGGCGCAATCCGCGCATCGCGCAGATGCTGCGCGGCACCGGTTTCCTCTATGAAACCCATGCCGCCGTGCACCTGTACGCCGGTGTTCGCGACCTCGACGCCGATATCCGTACTCCACGCTTTCACGACAGGGGTCAGCAGGTCGACGTAGGACTTCGCGCGCTTGGCCGTCTCCGCGTCCGGGTGCCGATGCGCCATGTCCAGCCTTGCGGCGGTCCAGTAGGCGAGGGCGCGGACTGCCTCTGTCTGCGCACGCATGGAAAGCAGCATGCGCCGTACGTCCGGGTGATTGATGATGGCGACCGGTTCTTTCCCGGTACCGGCGCTATCGCGGCCCTGGATGCGCTCTTCGGCAAAGGCGCGGGCGCGCTGATAGGCGCGCTCGGCAATCGCGACACCTTCCAGGCCGACCGCGAGCCGGGCGTTGTTCATCATCGTGAACATGTACTCGATGCCGCGGTTTTCCTCGCCGACAAGGTAACCGACGGCGCCGTCGTTCTCGCCGAACAGCATCACGGCGGTTGGGCTCGCGTTGATGCCGAGCTTGTGCTCCAGTGAACCACAGCGGAGGTCGTTGCGCTCGCCCAGCGAACCGTCGTCGTTGACCAGGAATTTCGGGACGACGAAGAGCGATATGCCCTTGATGCCCTCCGGCGCGTCGGGTGTCCGGGCCAGCACCATGTGAACGATGTTGTCGGTGAAATCGTGCTCGCCGTAGGTAATGAATATCTTCTGGCCGGAAATACGGTAGCTGTCGCCGTCCTTCACCGCCTTGGTGCGGACACGCGCCAGATCGGAACCCGCCTGCGGCTCGGTCAGGTTCATGGTGCCGGTCCATTCGCCGCTGACCATCTTTTCCAGGTACGTATTTTTGATGTCGTCCGACGCGTGCGTCGACAAAAGCTCGACCGCGCCGCCGGTGAGCATCGGGCAGAGGCCGAACGACATATTGGCGCCATGCCAGATTTCGGACGCGCCGGTCGCGACCAGCCACGGCAGGCCCTGGCCGCCGTACTCGGGATCGAACGGCATCGAATTCCAGCCGGCCTCGATGAACTGCCGGTAGGCTTCCTTGAAGCCCTTGGGCGTGCGAACGACACCGTTCTCGAGGGTGCAGCCTTCCTGGTCGCCGCTGACGTTGATCGGATCCAGCACATCCGTGCCGAGCTTGCCCGCTTCCTCGAGGATAGCCGAGACCAGGTCGGGGGTCGCGTCTTCGTAACCCGGCAGCGTGGCGAGACTGTCCAGCTCGCCGATCTCTCTCATGACGAACATCATTTCCTCGACGGGGGCGCGGTAGGCGGTCATCAGATCCTCCTATTCATTCTTCAACAGCGCGCTCAGGTCTATATCCGGTACGGTCGCGCCGGTCTTCTCGGCAAGCGCCCGGAGATCGATGCGCCGCGATGCACGCTCGGATGCCGTGATCAGCAGTTGCGTGACTTCCGCTATCACCTCGGCGGGCAGTGCACCGTCCGGCTTCACGCCGATCTCCCGGACGCGGCTGTCCGGTAAAGGCACTTTGGTCTCCGCGCCGTCCAGGAAATCGGCGCGGAAGATCATGGTGCCGTTTTGCATGACGATCTCGTCGATGATCAGGCGTTGCCCGCTTGCGGCGTCCTCGTCGTCGTTTTCCGAGCGCGTCAGCCAGGCATCGGTGCTTTCTTTGAGCCGCACCAGGTTGGCGCGGCCGTCCTTGATATCGAGGACGATCTCGGGACGGTCGATCACGACGCGCCCGAGCGCGATCGCTTTGTCCGCGATGCGGCCAGTGTCGACGGCGATCTCGATGACCGGTACGTGTATCGCGGTCGGCGCCGAAAACCCCGGCGGGTTTTCGATGCGGAGATCGGTGATCCGGCCGTTGCCGGATTTCAAGGACATCGTCGCCTCGGCGACCGTGACCGGCACCTTGTAAGCGCGGCTGGCCGCATCCTCGATTTCATCCTTGATCAGCGCGTCGATGTTGAACAGCACGTAGGTGACGGACGCAAGTACGAGAATGATCGTGGCCGTCAACGCCAAGCCGCTGAATAGAAAGGCTTTTCTCATGAACCTGATTGCCCGCCCACCGTTCCTTTTATCTCATCCGGACGATATCCGCCGAGTCCCGGAGCCGCAAGCTATTGTGGTGGTGCGCTCCGCTCCGTCGACATCATCGACGCGCTAGAGGCAAAGACCGGCAAGCCAGTGATCACGTCGAACCAGGCCCTGGCCTGGGACGCGATGCGCCTCGCCGGAAACGCGGACCGGGTCGAGGGCTTCGGTCGCCTGCTCCGCGACTTCTGAGCAGGGTCAGTTCACGCGTTTGGCGTAGGTATTGGCGCGG
Organism: Rhodospirillales bacterium; assembly: GCA_051117645.1. Lineage (GTDB taxonomy): Bacteria > Pseudomonadota > Alphaproteobacteria > Rhodospirillales > Casp-alpha2 > UBA4479. Next base: position 256,697 of record JBNPEI010000008.1, on the reverse strand, counting down.
CTCTCAAGTTCCAGTTCGATCGCATTCGCGCGAACTTCGGCGTCGGCCCGAGTCTGGAATCCTTTTTCCCAGTGCACCAGCCAGCGACTATCACGGGCCTGACGTTCGATTTTCTGGAATGCCGCGTCATGGTCGCGGCCCTCGTGCGGATAAGCGAATACGCGTCCTTTGGAATCGGTGGTGACGATCACCATCCAGGCGCCGGACTTCTCCAGGGGTGGGGTGTCGGCCATTCAGGGCTGCGGACGTGTGAAGACCCATGTCTTGTCGTCGGACTGGTCCGGCTGGAACGTATACCCGCTGTCATTGAAGGCTTTCAGTTTCTTCTCGGTCTCGACCCTGTTCACGATCATGTAGCGCGCCATCATGCCGCGTGCGCGCTTGGCAAACAGTCCGATCACCCGCGCCTTGCCGTTCTTCACCTCCTTGAAGACGGGGGTGACGATACCACCTTCGAGGCCGTCCGGTTGCACCACTTTGGCGTATTCGTTCGACGCCAGATTGACGATGCGGCGGTCCTTGTGGGATTTCGTCGCCTCGTTGAGCGCCTTGGTGACGCGGTTATCCCAGAAATCGTAGAGGTCTTCCTTGCCGTTCACCGGGAACTTGGTGCCCATCTCGAGCCGGTAGGGCTGCATCAGGTCGAGCGGGCGCAGAACCCCGTAAAGCCCGGACAGAATACGCAAGTGATCCTGCGCGTATTCGAGGTCCTTCTTTTTCAGCGACGGGGCATCGAGCCCGACATAGGTGTCGCCCGCGAAACTCAGCGCTGCCTGCCGCGCGTTGGCCAGATTGAACGGCGGCTTGAAATCCTGGAACCGCTGGTAGTTCAGATCCGCCAGCTTGTCGGAAATCCCCATCATGGATTTCAGGTCGCTGCGTTTCAGTTTCCTGGCTTTTTTCGCCAGCACCTCCGCATCCTTCAACAGGATCGGCTGGGTGTGGGCGTCCGTGATCGGATCGCTCTCGAAATCGAGCGTCTTTGCGGGCGAGATGATCGCGAGCATGAAGGGCGTTCCTCTTTTGACCGTTTCTAAACTTCCTTTTACATATAGAGCGCGTCCCCGAAGCTTCAAACGGTATGAGTCTTAAATGCTGAAGATATACGGTCTCAAGAACTGCGATACCTGCCGCAAGGCCATGAAATGGCTGGAAAGCGAGGGCATCGCCTATGAATTCAAGGATGTCCGCAAGGACGGCGTGAGTGCGGCCGAGATCGGCGCTTGGGCCAAGGATGTCGGGATCGATTCGCTCCTGAACCGGCGTGGTACCACGTGGCGTGGCCTTTCCGACGCCGACAAGGCGAAGGGCGAGGGAGATGGCGCCGTCGGCCTGATGGCCGAACATCCGGCGCTGATCAAGCGGCCGGTCTTCTTGAAGGGCGGCGAGGTCCGTGTCGGCTTCAAGGATGCCGAGGAGGCCTGGCTCAAGACCTGACCCCTCAGAGCTTCAGCGGGCCGCTTCTGGCCTGCCACGCCGCGAACCCGCCGCGCAGGTAATAGGCGTCGATGCCGTGTTCGCGCAGCTTTGCCACCGCGCCTTGGCTGACTTCGTGGCCGTGTACGCAGTAACAGACGACCGGCTGGCCATCGCCGACGGTGCCGGCCCATGCCGGCGCGTCCTGATAATCCTGCCACGTCGCGCCTTGCACCATGGCGGGCTCTTTTTCGATGGCGGGTTTCTTGCGCACGTCGATCACGTGAAGCGGCGCATTGAAGGCGATGAGGGTTTCGAGTTGCTCCTGGGAAATGCCGTGCATGGATGGACTCCTTGCGTCTGCAGGGTTGCGAGTAAGGAAACGGATTTTCAGATAAAGGCGGTGACGAGGCCGAAGGCGGCACCGAGGGCGACAAGCATCGGAATCCCGAGCTTGTTCGTCACCAGAAGCGCCAGCGAGACCGCGGTGGCAGCGACGCCGATCCACTGCACCTCGCCCTGCTCGAACAGCGCGGCGCGGCCGAGAAATATCGCGAGGCTGAGGATCACGCCGACGACCGCCGCCGTGATCGCCGAAAGCGCGTTGCGCGCCCAGGCGAAGCGCTGAATGCTCTCGACATAGGGCGCACCGGCGATGATCAGGTAAAACGACGGCAGGAACGTCACATATGTCGTCAGCAGCGCCGACACTATGCCGGCGAACATGCCGCCGTTGTTCCAGCCGGCGAAGAAGCCGACATAGGTGGTGACGAGAATCAGTGGGCCCGGCGTGGTTTCCGCGAGCGCGAGGCCGTTCAGCATGTCGTCGCCGGAGAGCCATCCGTAGGTGTTCACACCCGCGTCGGCAACGAACGGCAGCACGGCATAGGCACCGCCGAAGGTCACGAACGCCGCCGTGGTGAACAGTTTGATCACGTCGGCGAACGGCTCGGTGCCGAAAACGGCGACAACGGCCGCCGAAGGGCCAGCGAGCGCAATCAGGAAGATGACGGTCACGCGGGCGAGGCGTCTAAGTGCACCGGTGCCCGCCTGTGCGTGGGTACTTTCCGCCGTCGGATGCTCGCCGTGGCCGGCTGTCAGCGCATGCGGCATGAAGCGCGCGATGGCGATCCCGGCCGCACCGGCCGCCAGCACGACGACCGGAAAGGGTGTGCCGGTGAATTGCAGCAACGCGAAAGCGGCGAACGCGAGGGCGACCGGCACCGGACCCCGGCAGGTCTTTCTGCCGATGCGGTAGACGGCGGCGATGACGATGGCGACGACGATCGGCTTGATACCGTCGAAGATCGCGGCGACGGCGCCGTCACCGCCGTAGGCCGCGGCGATCCATGCCAGGACGATCATCAGGAACGTCCCCGGCAGGAAGAACGCGGTGCCGGCGAAGATCGCGCCTTTCAGCCCGTGCAGGCGCCAGCCGATATAGGCCGCGAGCTGCTGTGCTTCCGGGCCCGGCAGCATCATCGAATAATTGAGCCCGCGCAGGAACGCGCCCTGGCTGATCCAACCGCGCTTGTCGACGCATTCGGTCTGCATCATCGCGATCTGGCCGGCGGGACCGCCGAAACTCATGAAGCCGAGTTTGGTCCAGTACTTTGCCGCCTCGGCAAAGCTGGGTTGCACAGGTTCGTCGGTATCGGATTTAACTTGCGTGTTGTCGTCCATAGTCCCTCACATCCGGGGAGCCCCGAAGTATCTCAGCGAGGGCAGTGCTTGGACGAAGATCGCCTTGAAATACCGGGCGACTGCCTCGGGCCCGATAAGCTCTTTTAATTCAACCTGCTCACGAGGAAAAGAGATTTTCTCACAGGAACGTGACACCCCGTTAGCCCAACGTGACACCACTCATTTTTTTGCGCCGTTACAATCCTCGCATCGGTTAAATGCCGATGGGCAAGTTCAGAAATTTTTAAATCACTATCACTACAGGAGAACTTTTATGTCTGTTCAAAAGAAAACCGTAGGGGCGACGCTCGCGACCGCCGCTGCCGCGATGTTCATCGCAGGCGCCGCGATGACCGGTGCGCCGACCGTTGCGAAGGCCGACGTCAAGTGTGCCGGCATCAACTCGTGCAAGGGGCATGGCGCCTGCGCCGGCGCCAATAATGCCTGCAAGGGACAGAACGCTTGCAAAGGCCAGGGCTGGGTGAGCGTCGACAGCGCTTCCGATTGCACCGATAAGGGCGGCAAGGTCGTCGAGGGCTGACGCAAGTCCGCCGTTACGTTACGTTGTGCCGGAGGGGCCGCTTGGCGGTTCCTCCGGTGTGCGTTTGTGAGCAATAACGATGGCTTTTACAGGATTCGGTCTGGGGCTCAGGCCGCAGCATTTTACGGACATTCTTAATGGCGAGCCGGGCGCCACGAGAGGCGTCGACTGGTTCGAGATTATTTCCGAAAACTTTATCGATGTGGGCGGGCCGCCGCGCCGCAACATGATGGCGGTGCGCGAACGCTTTCCCATGGTTATGCACGGCGTTTCCCTTTCCATCGGCTCCACCGATCCATTGGATATGGATTACCTGCGGGGTCTCAAGGAACTCGCCGACCTGGTCGAGCCGGAGCTGATCTCCGATCACCTCTGCTGGACCGGCGTGCACGGTCTCAACATGCACGACCTGTTGCCGTTGCCGCTGACGGAGGAAAGTGTCGAGCACGTCGCAGGCCGGGTGATGCAGGTGCAGGATGTCCTGGGCCGCAGGTTCATGCTGGAAAACACCTCGACCTATGTCACGTTCGAAGAGGACGAAATGACCGAATGGGAATTCCTGTCCGCGATCTGCGCGCGCGCCGACTGTGATATCCTTCTCGACGTGAACAACATCTACGTCTCCGGCTTCAACCACGGCTTTTCGATGGATGCCTATCTGGATGGCGTTCCCGTGGAGCGGATCAAACAGATTCACCTGGCGGGGCACGAGCACAACGGCGATTACATCGTCGACACCCACGATGAGCCGGTGCCGGATTACGTTCTCGATCTTTACGGCAAGGCTATCGACCGGTTCGGGCATGTGCCGACGATGATCGAGCGCGACGCCAATATTCCGCCGTTTGCGGAACTGGTTCGTGAACTGCAGGGCGTGCGCCGGATCGCGGAAAAGGAACGTTCGAAGGTGTCCGCATGAGTGCATCGCTGGCCGATCGGCAGGCAAAATTCCAGGACCGCCTTTTGAAAGGCGACGATGCGATCGACGCGTGCCTGACCGGGGGCGGGCCGTTCATGAAGGCGTACGACCATGCCTACCGCACGCGGCTGGTCGAAATCCTGACCGAGGATTTCGAAGGCCTGCACACCCTTCTGGGCGATGAGCAGTTCTTCAAAATGCTCGGTGAATACGTCGATGTGCATCCGTCGACGACACGCTCGGTGCGCTGGCTGGGACGCCACCTGCCGGACTGGCTCCGGCAATCCGAGACCTGGGGCACGCTCCCCGAAGTCACGTCGATGGCGGCGTTCGAGTGGATGCTCGGCCTTGCGTTCGATGCACCGGATGCGCCGCCGGTCGGTGTGGCCGAGATCGGCGATGTGCCGCCCGAGGCCTGGCCGATGCTGATGTTCACCTTCCATCCCGCATTGAATACTGCGACGCTCGACTGCGACGTTTCCGCGTTTTACCGGGCCGTCAAGGCGGAAGCCGAACCGGAGGGGCCGCCGGTCCGCTACGAAAACCCTGTCACATGGGCGGCGTGGCGCGATCCGGAAACCATGATCGTGACATACCGACCGCTCGACCTGGACGAGGCGATGGCGCTCGGCGCCGCCCGCGCTGGACAGACCTTCGACGGCATCTGCGAGACCGTCGCCGATCATACGGAAGCGGACGAGGCGGCCGTTCGGGCGGCGGGACTGCTGCGGATTTGGGTCGAAAGCGGCTGGCTGATCGGGCTCGATGCCGACGGCATGAGCTGGTGAGTACGGACCCTAAAGCACCTTGCCCGGGTTCATGATTCCGTTAGGGTCGATGACGGCCTTGATCTTGCGCATCAGGTCGATCTCGACGGGCGGGCTGTAGCGCACGAGTTCATCCCGTTTCATCCGGCCAATGCCGTGTTCGGCGGAAAAGCTGCCGTTCATTTCCTCGACCAAGTCGTTCAGCGGGTCGGTGACGTCGTGCCATTTGTCGAGGAACGCCTGCGCGTCCATGCTGGCGGGTTGGGTCAGGTTATAGTGCAGGTTACCGTCGCCGATGTGACCGAAGGTCATCGGCCGAATACCCGGCACCACGTTCTCGCAGATGGCGTCGGCTTTGACGATGAAGTCGGTCACCTTGGATATCGGGATCGAGAGATCGTTCTTGATCGAGCCGCCCTCGTTCTTCTGGGCATCGGAAATCGCTTCACGGATATGCCAGATATCGTGGCGCTGCTGGCCGCTCTCGGCGATCACGGCGTCGACGATCTCGCCGGCCTCGAAAGCGTCTTCGAGCAGTTTTTCCAGCGCCTCGCGCAGATCGGTGCCGGCGCGGGGCGAGGTCAGTTCCAGAAGTACGTAGGCCGGATGTTCTTGGTCGAACGGGTCGCGGACGCCTTCGGTGTATGCGCACGACACCCACAGGCTGTTGCGGTTCATGTACTCGAACGCGGTGAGCGTGTCGCCGACCATGCCGGTGGCGCGGCCGAAAAGTTTCATCACGTCTTCGGGGGTCTCGATCGCGATCAGGGCCGTTTCGGTCTGGTTCGGTTTGGGGAACAGCTTGAGGACGGCGGCGGTGATGATGCCGAGGGTGCCTTCGGCCCCCATGAAAAGGTGCTTCATCTCGTAGCCGGTGTTGTCCTTACGCAGTCCCTTGAGCCCGTTCCAGATTTCACCCGACGGCAGCACGACCTCGAGCCCCAGCACCAGTTCCCGCGCGTTGCCGTAGCGCAGCACGTTGGTGCCGCCGGCGTTGGTCGAGAGATTGCCGCCGATACGGCAGCTTCCTTCGGCGGCGAGGCTCAGGGGGAACAGCTTGCCGGCATCGTCGGCGGCGTCCTGGATGTCGGCCAGGATGCACCCGGCGCCGACGGTCATGGTGCCGTTGAGAGTGTCGATCTCGTGGATCGTGTTGAGCCGTTCGGTGGAGACGACGATCTCTTCCTCGGCGATGCCGCCGCCGACCAGTCCTGTATGCCCGCCGAGCGGGACGATGGGCACGCCGTGCTCGGCACAGGTTCTGACGACGAACGCGACGTCTTCCGTCGAGCCCGGTCGGGCAACGAAGTTGGCATGGCCCCGATAGAGGCCGCGCGCTTCGACGTTGTATTTGTCGAGCGCGCCGGGGTCGTCCACGTAGCCCTGCGTGCCGAGTTCGGATTTGATTTCGTCGATGGCGGCCTGTCGGTCGGTCATGAACGGATATTGGCGTCGGGGCAGGGGATGTTCAAGACCGAACGGCGCGGCCGAGGCGGTCGTTGATGGCGAGGCCGAGGCCGGTGTCCGGAATAGGCGCCACGGCGATCGCAGCGGCGCCGCCGTCGTCCAGCATATGCAGCATGCGGAACAGGTTGGCCGCAGCCTCGGTCAGGTCGCCCGTCGGGCTCAGGTTTAAGTCGTCGGGGGCGCCTGTTTGTCCAAATGCCAGGAACACCTCGTCCGGCTCGGCGTTTTGGGCGTTCATTCTCAGCCGTGCTTTAGGTGCGTAGTGGCGGCTCAGCATGCCGGGTGATTTCGGGGTGTGGTCGTCGGTGCCGGCGACGGCGACCGGACCCAGCGCGCGTTCGAGATCTTCCCTGGAAATGCCGCCCGGACGCAACAGGGTGGCGGTCTCGGTCGACAGGTCCACGACCGTCGATTCCAGACCGACCTCGCAGGGACCGTCGTCGAGGATCAGTTGGGGCCCGCCGTCATCGGGACCCGGGAGCGACGCCCGAACGTGTGCCGCTAGGGTCGGGCTCATGGCGCCGGATGCGTTGGCGCTGGGTGCCGCCACCGGCACGCCGCAGGCTTCGAGAAACCGCCGCGCGCGCGGCCGCGCGGGAATCCGGATCGCGGCCGTTGTCAGCCCGGCCGTCGTCAGCTCGGCGATCCCGGCGTCCGGTCGTTTGTTGAGGACGATAGTGAGCGGGCCCGGCCAATACGTTTCCGCCAGTTTTTCCGCGCGCGTGTCCATCTCGACGAGTGCCCGGACGTGCCCGATATCGGCGACGTGAGAGATCAACGGGTTGAACGACGGCCGTCCCTTGGCCGCGAAGATGCGGGCAACGGCTTCGGCGTTCGTGGCATCGCCGCCAAGCCCGTAGACGGTTTCGGTCGCGAAAGCCACGAGCCCGCCGCCGCGAATGATCCCCGCGGCATCCTCGATGGCCGCATCGTTCATGTCGCGGACCGGCGTTTTGCCGCTCATGCGCTCGGGGCGGGGTCGGGGACGCCGGGTCCCCTGGCAATAAAGAACGGATTACGGAAGTCGGTTTTGCCGTACCTGAGCGGCTGACCGTCCTCGGTGATGACCTCGCCGCCGGCAAACATCAGCACCGCATGGCCCGCGGCCGTATCCCATTCCATGGTCGGCCCGAAACGCGGATAGATATCGGCTTTGCCTTCGGCGACGCAGCAGAATTTAAGGCTCGATCCGGCGCTGACTCGTTCCTTGATGGGCAGGCCTGCCAGATATTTGTCGGTTTCCTCCGTCGCGTGACTTTTTGAGGCAATCGCCGTCAGTCCGTCCTTCGGCGGCCGGCGGCAGGTGATCTGGATCGCCTTGCCCTGGCCGCCGTACTGCGCGAACGCGCCGGCGCGCGTGGCGATGAACGTATCGTCGCTGACAGGCAGGTGAACGACGCCGAGCACCGGTGTCCCGTTCTCTATAAGTGCTATGTTGACCGTGAACTGGCCGTTGCGGGAGATGAACTCCTTGGTCCCGTCCAGTGGATCGATCAGCCAGAACGGCTTGCCGGCAATATCCGGGGTTTTGCCGGCCGATACGGATTCCTCGCCGACGAGGGAATATTCGCCGGTGATGCCTTCCCTGATCAGCCGGAAAATGAGTTTTTCGGCTTCGCTGTCCGCCTTCGTCACGGGCGACGAATCGCCTTTCGTCTCGACATCGAAATCCGTCTCGTAAATGTCCATGATGACGTGTCCGGCGCGGCGTGCCACGTCGCCGATTTGTTCGGCGAGACCGATACTGACGTTGAGAACCATGACCTGCGATCTCCGGACGAAGTGAGCCTGTGCGGACAATTGCCCCCGACAGACCGTTAGTCAACCGGATCAGGTCTTGGCGTGTACTTCCTCGGCGATGAACCGGTTGGCGCGGAATTTCTCCGACCAGTGATCGAGCGGCATGCCGGCCTTGCGTTTCAGATGCGCCAGGAACTGCTTCGGGTCGGGCAGTTGTTCCCAGACGGCGGGAAGGAACAGGGCGCGCCGGCCGCCGTCGGCGATCACCAGGCCGTCGATCCCGGGGCGCAATTGCGCCAGCAGGTCCGCTTCACTTTCGATTTGCATCGGTGCTTGCGGGCTGAGGACGGAAATGGACATCCGCAAGCCCTCGTATTCATCGGCTGAGACCGGATTGAACCTCGGGTCCTTGAACGCGGCCTTGAAGGCGTTGCCGACGACGTCCAGCGTCAGCGCCTGGTGCGCCATCGGCGAGCCGATGCAGCCGCGCAGTTGCTGGCCGTCCGTCTTCAAGGTGACGAACGATGCGCCGTCGGCCTGAAGTGCCTTCGGTTCTGCGGCGAGATCGAGGTTCATCGGCTTGTTGTGCTCAAGACCGTGGCGGATCGACCGGTCGGCGAGTGCCAGCAGGTGCTCGCCGTGCGTCGCCAGCAAGTCTTTCGTCTGCCGTTCGAAATCACTGTCCACAGTTTTTGCCGTGGCTTGCGGTTCCTTGCGCTTGAGCTTGATGTTCAGGGGCACGGTCTTTTTTCGTGCCGTCGGGTCGAAGAAGGCCCAGGCGCCGTAGCCGACGACACGATCCTTCATGCCGGCGGTGTCGCCTGAATTCCGGAGGTCGATCGTTTCCACCTTCATGCCGCGGGATTTCGCCAGGTGCAGCAGGCCGCCGACGGGAAACCGGCCGCAGGCGCCGTTCTTTTCGATCCTTGCCGGATCGAGCGACATAATCGCATCGCATGTGCGCCGGTCGATCTGCTGCGCGGCGTCGTAATCCAGGAAATGGCTGAGATCCGAGGAAATAACGATCAGTGTTTCCGGTCCGCCCCACAGCGCGTCCAGCACCTCCGCGACCTTGTCCGGCGACGTTTCGCCGACGACCAGCGGCACCAGCTTGAAGTCACCGAGAAGTTCCTGGAGGAACGGCAAGTGCACCTCAAGTGCATGTTCCGCCTGATGGGTCGGGGGAAAGACGCCGACTTGCTCCATTCCCGCGATTTGCGCCTCGGCGTCCTTGTCGATCTCGACCCGTCCGAGCGGCGTCTCGAAATAGTCGGCGCCGGACAGCGCGAGCCCACGCACGGCAACCCTGTGGCAAGGCCCTAGAAGCAGGACCCGGGTGATCCGGTCGGCAACCGGTTTCAGGCGCGCATAGGCCTTCGCGGCGATGGCGCCCGAATATTTGTATCCGGCGTGCGGCGCGATGACGGCCTTGGGCGCCGGTCCGGAAAATACGCCCGCCGCGTCCAGATAGTTCTTCACTTCGGATCTGAGCTGGCGCGGATCGTCCGGATAAAACATGCCGGCAACGGCAGCTTTGCGGATAGCAGTCATCGTCTTCATGCCTTCGAGTGTATTAGATTATTGTAGCTTAAATCAGCCTATAACGGAAACGCTGCAAGGTGCATCGGGGCCTATTGCCTGCGTCGACGCCAAGTGCAGACAGGGACGTTTGGGCGCGAGATTCTTTGGGTTCTGCAGTTCCGTCAAAGCAATAATCGCCTTATATTAGGGTATGGCCGATGCCGCTCCGATGATGGATGAAACTTTCGCCGACGCGGTGCCGGGGCGTTACTGGCACAAGCTCGACGACGGCCGGATCCAATGCGATGTGTGCCCCCGTTTCTGCAAGCTGCGCGAGGGGCAGCGGGGGCTTTGTTTCGTCCGCGGCCGCCAGGGCGACCAGGTGGTGCTGACGACCTACGGCCGCTCCAGCGGTTTTTGCGTCGATCCGATCGAGAAGAAGCCGCTCAACCACTTTCTGCCCGGCACGCCGGTGCTGAGTTTCGGCACCGCCGGCTGCAATCTCACCTGTTCGTTCTGCCAGAACCACGACATTTCGAAATCGCGCGAATTCGATAAGTTGCAGCAGAAGGCAACGCCGGAGATGATTGCCAAGGCGGCGCTGGAGACGGGGTCGCGTTCGGTCGCCTATACCTATAACGACCCGGTCATTTTCCTGGAGTACGCCGTCGACGTGGCCGAGGCCTGTCATGAGCGCGGCATCAAGAACGTCGCCGTTTCCGCCGGCTATATTTGCGACGAACCGCGCGAGGAATTCTACCGGCACATGGATGCCGCTAACATTGATCTCAAGGCGTTCACCCAGGAATTCTACCGCAAACTCTGCACAGCGGATCTGCAGCCGGTGCTGGAGACGCTCAAGTGCCTCAAACATGAAACGGACGTCTGGTTCGAGATCACCGACTTGTTGATTCCGGGCGAAAACGACTCGGAGCACGAGATCGAGGAGATGACCCAGTGGATCGTGGAAAACCTGGGTCCCGACGTGCCGCTGCACTTCACGGCCTTCCATCCCGACTGGAAGATGCTGGACAAGCCCCGTACGCCGCCGGAGACGTTGCTGCGAGCCCGTAAAATCGCGATGAAAAACGGTATCCGCTACGTCTATTCGGGGAATATCCACCACAAGGAAACGCAAAGCACCTACTGCCACAACTGCGGCGAATTGCTGATCGGACGCGACTGGCACCAGCTTTCCGACTGGAACCTGGCATTCGGCGGTAATCATATTTGCGACTGCAAGAACTGCGGTACGCAGTTGCCCGGTGTTTTCGAGGAACAGCACGGTGACTGGGGCCGCAAACGCGCCCCGCTGCGCTTTCGCGCTTAAGTATTTCTTGGTCTTTTCGACCTAACCATCGCGGCGTGACTTTCCGGGAGCGACCTGCTAAACGCGCGCACGGGTTCTGGCGAAAAGGCCGAAAAACTTGGTGACAAGAAAACAGCTTCTGATCGCCCTGAAGGTCGTTGTGTCGATCGGGCTGATGACCGTCCTGATCGGCGGCATTGATCTCGGCGCCGAAAAAGAGCGGATTCTATCCGCCGATATCGTGCCGATGCTGGCGGCGGCGGCGGTGCTGATCGTGCAGATGGGGGTGGGCGGCGCTCGCTGGTGGGCCGTGATGCGTGCCATCGGTTCGCCGTTGCGCTGGATCGAACTGACGCGCCTTTTCTGGATCGGCGGTTTTTTCAGTCAGGCCTTGCCGTCTTCGGTCGGCGGCGACCCGATCCGAATCTACATGGCCTACAAGGACGGTTTGCCCCTCGGCACGGCGATCAACGGCGTGATGCTGGAGCGCGTGGTGACGGTCGTTGGTCTGGTGGTGCTGGTCGCCGCCGTTCAACCCGCATTCCTTCCCAAACTCGATGAGCATGCGCGCATGCTGACGGTCTGGGGACTTGTGACGCTGTCCGCCGGAACGATCGCCGGGCTCGTCGTCCTGATGTTCCTTGACCGCCTGCCCGAAGCGCTGAGCCGGTTTCGTATTGTCCGCGGTATGAATGCGCTGGCCGGGGACACCCGCAAGCTGTTTCTGCATCCCGGGCATGCTGTTTTGGCGCTTGTTTTCGGGGTGCTTACGCACGTCAACATTTCGCTTTGCGTGTTCCTGCTGGCGACGGGGCTTTCGGTGAATGTAACGTGGCTCGACTGCCTGGTGCTGATGCCGCCGGTCATTCTGGTGACGACCCTGCCGATCTCGATCGCCGGCTGGGGCGTGCGCGAGGGGGCGATGACGGTAGCGTTCGGCCTGGTCGGTGTGTCCCAGGGCGGCGCCGTCGTGCTCTCGTTGTCCATGGGCCTGCTGGCCATCGTCATCATGATCCCGGCCGGGATCGTCTGGCTCCTGGGGCGCAGAAAGGGCGAAAGCGTTTCCGCCGCCGAAGCGGAAGCGGCGGTCGAGGAAGAACTCGGGCATACCGAGGAAGATGACCGGGGAAACGCTGTCAAAAACGCGTGAACTTCACGCACGGCCTTGAACCGTGGACGCTGACCTATACACTCGCTGAAACCGTTCATATCAGCGAGGTTTTCCATGAAGGTTACGTTCGCCAATCCAGCAGCGCCCGCCAAGGGTATCGCCATTGTTTTCGCCGCCGAGGGCGGTACGTGGACATCGACCGCTACGGCGCTCGACAAGAAACTCAAGGGGGCGCTCAAGCGCGCCGCCAAGGCCGCGAGCTTCGAAGGCAAAAAGAAACAGACGATGTCGGTTTTGGCGCCGGGCGGTTCCAGCCTCGACATGGTGCTGTGTGTCGGTGTCGGGAAACCTGGGGAAATCACCGCGGAAAGCATGACCGAAATCGGCGGCACGATTTTCGCGGCGCTCAAGGGTGCCGGAAAGAACGCCGAGATGCATGTCGACGACGTGCCGAAGTCCAAGTTGAAGGTGGCGGAATGCGCGGCCAGCCTGGCTTACGGTGCCAACCTGCGCGCTTATTCGTTCGAAAAATACAAAAGCGCCGACAAGAAGGACAAGAAGCCGGGCATCGGTTCGCTATCGGTTCGTTGCGAGAATTCGGCATCGGCGCGCACCGCATACGGCAAGCTCGCCAATGTCGCGGACGGCGTCTACTACACCCGCGACCTGGTGTCCGAGCCCGCGAACATTCTCTATCCCGCCGAATTCGCAAAACGCCTGAAACGCGACCTGACCAAGCTCGGCGTCAAGGTGACCGTGCTGGGCGAGGCGCAGATGCGCAAGCTCGGTATGGGGTCGCTGCTGTCCGTCGGTGACGGCAGCGCACGCGAAAGTCAGCTCGTCATCATGGAGTGGAATGGCTTGCCCGCTTCCAAGAAGAAAAACTCCAAGCCGATTTCTTTCATCGGCAAGGGGGTCTGTTTCGACACCGGCGGCATTTCGCTGAAACCGGCTGCCGGTATGGACGACATGAAGTGGGACATGGGCGGTGCCGGGGTCGTTTCCGGCCTGATGAAGGCGCTTGCCGGCCGCAAGGCCAAGTGCCACGTGATCGGTGCCGTCGGCCTGGTCGAGAATATGCCGGACGGCAAGGCGACGCGGCCGGGCGACATCGTTAAATCCATGTCCGGCCAGACCATCGAGGTCCTCAATACCGACGCCGAAGGCCGCCTCGTGCTGGCCGACGTGCTGCACTACGTGAACACCAAGTTCAAGCCGCAGTTCATGGTCGATCTGGCGACGCTTACGGGCGCCATGATCATCTCGCTGGGCAACGAACGCGCGGGGCTGTTCGCCAACGACGACAAGCTGGCGGACCGCATCTTCGCCGCCGGCGAAACCATCGGCGAGCGTGTCTGGCGATTCCCGCTGGGCGAGGAATACGACCGGGATATCGATACGGCGGCCGCCGACATGCGGAACATCGGTTCCGGCCGTGGCGCGGGATCGATCACGGCGGCGCAGTTCCTGCAGCGCTTCGTCGGCAAGACCCCGTGGGCGCATCTGGATATCGCCGGTGTCACCTGGTCGAAAAAGGATACGGCTGTCGTTCCCAGGGGCGGCACCGCGTTCGGTGTCCGGCTGCTGGAACGCTTCGTCGCCGACAGCTACGAATAGTCTTTCATGATGTTTTCCTATTGCTGAACCGAATTAGTCAGTTGACGGAAAATTCGTCTACATAGCCTCGGAGCGCGGAATGTCTGTTCTCGTGCGCGATACTTCCGGTTTTGAGTTAGACTATGAAACGCAGCGTTTTGTATCTGAACGTTGGGATACGGAGCAGGGTGAACTCGCGATTAGAGAAATCATCGAGGGCATCAAGAATAATGTCGAAATACGCGGCATTTTAGATGACTACGTACTTGATTGGGACCATCCCTATTCAACGTATGCATACCCTTATTATCCAAAAGAAAAAATACATGATGGTCACTTTTGGCTTCTAAACAACGACGACCTTCGTGGGATAAAGATTTTTAGGCAAGAATTTGAAGACAGCCGATCACTTGAGAGAAAGAGCTTGGCGTATTCCGCATTTTATAATGTTAAATTTAAGAACATGAACATTCATCCGCTGGATATGTCTCAGTCGAGCTTTTTCAATTGCACATTCGACGGATGTAACTTGTATCAATTTTCTGGCTTCAACATCCTTTTCAAGGATTGCGATTTCAAAAATTCAACATTTATCAGTTGCTATTGGCACGGAGCGCGAATTTATAACTCTAGTATCGCTGGCGCGCGAATCGGCGAGTTTGGCCTGAAAGATTGCGAATTAGACCATCTTTCCAGGTTTGACGATGACGTTGTGTTTGTTGAATACGAAGGGAAGAGCGAGCCGGATTTCGCAACCGATTTTTATCGTGATTTACGTATAGCTTACGAAAAGGCGGAAATATTCCCACTACTCGATCGTTGCTTTTTGAAAGAGCAGGTTTCCCGGAGGAAGTTTATTTTATGGCCTCGTGTACGAAAGGACAGGAGTGTAAAAGCGTTTTCTAGATGGTTGGTCGATTATATTTGGTCATGTGTTTCTGGTTATGGGACTAAACCGTTTCGGCTGATATTGTCGTCTTTGTTGATCAGTATGGGATACTCCCTTGTATACTGGCAGTCTGGGACGCCTTTTTCTGGTAAACAGGTCGGCCCAGGTTTACTGGAGTGTGTCTATTTTTCTTTTACTGCTTTCGCGACATTGGGATTTGGCGATCTCTCATACGATGAGTCGTCACCTTGGTTAAGGCTACTAAGTACATCTGAAGCTTGGTGCGGAGCGATTTTTCTAGCTTTGTTCGTTGCTGTAATGGCGCGAAAGTTGATGCGCTAGAATTGAGATGGAATCTACCAAAACAGACATCGGCTTCTACCACCTGACCCGCTCGGGTCTCGACCGGGCGTTGCCGCAATTGCTGCAAAAGACGCTGGGGGCGGGCAAGCGCGCCCTCGTGGTGCTCGGCTCCGAGGAACGGGTCAAGTGGTATAACGACCATCTCTGGACGTTCGATAATGCGGCGTGGCTGCCGCACGGCGCGGCGCAGGACGGCGATGCGGACATGCAGCCGGTGTGGCTCGACGTGACAGACGCCAATCCCAACAAGGCTGAATTCCTGTTTCTGGCCGACGGCGGCACGTCAGACCGGGTCGCGGATTTCGAACGCTGTTTCGATCTGTTCGACGGCCGCGACGACGACGCGGTCGCGGACGCGCGCGAACGCTGGAAAACCCTCAAGGATGCGGGACACGAGCTGACGTATTGGCAGCAGGGCGACCGTGGCTGGGAGAAAAAGGCCTAGCCGACGAACAACGATAAACCGGGAGGATTAGGGAAATGACCAAACGCTGGGTAAACCGGCCCGAAGGCTCGACCTGGGGCGACTGGGGCGAGGACGACGAATGGGGCCGCAAGAACCTTCTCACGCCGGCGCACATCAAGGCCGCCGCCGCCGAGGTTCAGGAAGGGCTTGCGTTCTGCCTTTCCATGCCGCTCGACATGCCGGGCGGTAACTCCGTGAACCCGAAACGCTTCCCGCCGAAATTCGGGCCGGTGTTCCACCCGCCGGGCGGCGACACGTTTTACTATAACCTGGACTGGAGCCAGTGGCAGGACGGCAACATGGATGTGTCGTCCGACGAATGCACGACGATCTGGAACCAGTATTCGACCCAGTGGGACAGCTTCGCTCACGTCGGCAGCATGTTCGACGCCGACGGCGACGGCGAGCCCGAACGCGTCTATTACAACGGGTTCCGCGCCGACGCGGAAATCCTGGGACCCGAGCACCCGGAGGGCATGGGTGCACGCAATCTTTCCGTTGCCGGTATGGCGGAAGCCTGCATGCAGGGCCGGGGCGTGCTCTTGGACATGGTCGCGCATCATGGCCGGGACCGTGTCGTCGTCGGCTATGACGAGCTGATGCGCATGCTCGACGCCGACGGGATCGAGGTCGAGGAGGGTGACATGTTCCTGTTCCACACTGGCTGGGACGACATGATCATGGAGATGGGCGGCAACCCGGATGCGGAAAAACTGCATTCCAGCGGCGCCGTGCTCGACGGTTTCGATGACAAGATGTTGCAGTGGATCACCGACAGCGGCGTCGTCGCGCTGATCTCCGACAACATGGCGGTCGAGGATTCTCAGGGCTTCGGTGAGACCCAGGGCGGCTGTTCCAGGTTGCCGATCCACCGTCACTGCCTGTTCCGGCTCGGCGTGCACCTGGGCGAGATCTGGTATCTGTCCGCGCTCGCCAAGGCGCTCCGGGAGCGGGGCCGGTCGCGGTTCCTGCTGACCGCGCCGCCGCTTTATCTGCCGGGGGCGGTCGGGTCGCCGGCGACGCCCGTCGCGACGATATAGCGACGTTTTCAGTGGCGGCGGCGGATGCTCCAGGCGAGGATCATCCCGGTCCCGCCCATCACGGCCATGGCCATGTAGGCCTCGCCGGCGTAAGCGTCGTAGAGATGACCTGAGACGAAACTCATCAGTCCGATGCCGAGACCGGAGACGAGCAGGGCATAAATCGTCTGTGCGGTCGCCGAGACCTCTTCGGGCATTCGGTCGGCGATGAAGTAGATTGCCCCAAGATGCGCCGCACCGAATGTGAAGGCGTGCAGAAGCTGCAAGATCGCAATGAACACAAGTTCGTCCGTGTGTGCGGTCAACGCCCAGCGGATCAGGCATGCGAGGCCGCCAAGTGCGATCAGCCGTGCCGGGCCGATCTTGCGGATGGCGTCGGCGGCGAACACGAACAGGATAACCTCAGCAACGACGCCCTCCGCCCACAAGAGCCCGATGACGCCTTCTTCCAGGCCCATACGCAACCAGTTGAGGGTGCCGAAACTGTAATAAAGCGCGTGCGAGCCCTGGACGCAGATTGTGGCGGCGATGAAGACCAGGAACGTCCGGTCGGAAATCACTTGCCGGAACGGCTTGGACTCGGGCGATGCCGGTGCCGAACGAAAATCCGGCAGGAACAGGGTGATGACGACGAGCAGCCCCAGCGCCATTGAGATCGAGGCCCAGATCGCATCCGGGCCGGCACCCTTGAGGAAAAATCCGATGCCCGATGCGCCGGCGATGAACGTCAGCGATCCCCAGAGCCTGATGCGGCCATAATTGAGCGGCTGGCTCCGGGCGCCGGTCATGGTCAGGCTCTCGCTCAACGGCATCAGGGGGCCGAACATGCCGGCCGAGCAGGCCTGCAACAGCAGGATCATCCAGAATTCATCGGCGACGTAGAACGGCAGATAGAACACGAATGCGGCCAGCGAGAGGCAGATGATCGGCCGTTTGCGCTCGCCGGTCCGGTCGGCGAAGCGGGCGATCTGCGGAGCCAGGAACACCCGGACGATGCTCCCCGATGCGATGGTCAGACCGATTTCCGTCGCGCTCAACCCCTTGGACTGCAGCCACACCGGCCAGAACGGCATCATGATGCCAATGGCGAAGAAAATACCGCCATAGAGCGCCGAGAGCCGGACCGTCGCGTTCATCCGCGCAGGCCGTTTGCGAAATCGTGCAGATAGGTCAGCCCCCGGATCGCGCGCGAGCCGTACCAGGACGTCATTTCCCCATCGATCAGATGCGCCTTCCCGGCGTGATCCGGAAACGCCTGCCTGAATTCATCCAGATGCCGCTCCGTGAAGGCATAGGGTTCCGATGAAAACAGGACGAGATCGACATCCTTCAGGGACCGGTCGTCGAGCGCCACTTCCGGATAGCGCGCGGCGTCTCCCTCGAGCGCCGGATCGGCACCCGGCGTCACGACCCGCCAGTTGACGAGACCCAGTGTCCGGGCGATGTAGGTATCCGCATCGATCGCCATCCACGGGTCTTTCCAGATCAGGTAGATCGCGTTGAGCGGCGGACAATTGCCGTTCGTGTCAAACGCTTCGCGCGCCGTGCGGTAGCGTGCCGCAAGCTCCGCCGCAGCCGTATTGGCGCCGAAGACGTGCCCGATCAGCGCGTAGAGCGACTGGTTGTCGTCCGGATGCATGGGATGCGTGACGATCACGTCGATGCCCATGCGCCGGAGTTCGTCCGCCATCTCCCTAGGGTTTTCGTCGACGTTGACCAGCGCATGGGTCGACGCAAGTTCGCGCACCCTGTTCATCTTGATCTTCTTGGTGCCGCCGACGGACGGCACGATGCCGATACGGTCGGCCGGATGAATACAGTAGTGCGTGCGGCCGACAAGATTCTCGGCGAGGCCGAGATCGAACATCAGTTCCGTGAGGCTCGGTACCAGCGACAGCACGCGTGCATCCGGGGCCGGTTCATGCGTTTTACCCAGGTAATCGGCTGGCGGTTCCGGCATGGCGCGTCACGCCGCGCCTTCGAGCGCTTCCTGCGCCTCGAGCCATTCCGCTTCGGCGGCGGCAATCGCTTCCTTGATGTTGGCGTGCTTCAATTGCAAATCCATCAGGTCGCGCGTGGCGCCGTTGTACACCTCGGGGTCGGCGAGGCGCTGCTCGAGCGACGCCTTTTCCGCTTCGAGCTTGGCGATTCGCGCTTCCACGTTCTTGATCGTCTTGCGGAGCGCGGCAGTCGCCTGGCGCTGTTCGGCACGTTCCTTCCGCGCCTGCTTGCGGTTGTCACGGCTGTTTTCGCCGTCGGTACGGTCCTTTGCCGTCTGGCGTTGCGCGCGCCGCGCCGCTTGCAATTCGGCGGCATAATCGCCGAGCGAACCTTCATAGGGTTTGCAGGTGCCGTCGGCGACCAGCCACAAACGGTCGGCGACCAGTTCGATCAGGTGCGCGTCATGGCTGACGAGGATCACGGCGCCAGCGAATTCATTCAGCGCCTGCACCAGTGCCTCACGGGCGTCCACATCCAGGTGGTTGGTCGGCTCGTCGAGCAGCAGGATATTGGGGCTGGCGCAACTCATCAGCGAGAACAGCAACCGCGCCTTTTCGCCGCCGGAAAGATCGCTGACGGTGGTGTCCGCCTTGCCGCCGGAAAAGCCGAAGCGCCCGAGATGTGCCCGAACCTGGCTCTCCTTCTTGTCCGGGAGCGCGCGGGCAACGTGATCGTAGGGCGTCTCGTCCAGGTGCAATTCGTCGGCCTGGTGCTGCGCGAAATAACCGACCTCGCGCTTCGGCGCGTTGACGATCTTGCCGGCTTCGGGCGCGAGGCGGTCGCTCAAAAGCTTGACCAGCGTCGACTTGCCGTTGCCGTTGGCGCCGACCAGAGCGATCCGGTCGTCCGGATCGATCCGGAGATCGAGTTTCCGGAGCACCGGTTTTTCCGGTTCGTAGCCGACGGAAACGTCCTGGATCGCCATCAGGGGCGGGGGCGGCGGGTCGATGTCCGGGAACGAGAATGCGATGGATGCGTCTTCCATCGCCGCGGCGATCGGTTCCATGCGCTCCAGCATCTTGATGCGGCTTTGCGCCTGGCGGGCCTTGGTCGCTTTGGCGCGGAACCGGTCGACGAAGCTCTGGATACGGGCCCGTTCCGCTTCCTGCTTTTCACGCTGTTTTGCCTGGTGCTCCAGTCTTTCGCGGCGGGTGCGCTCGAAACGGTCGTAGTTGCCGGCGTATCGGGTAAGCTTGAGTTCCGACAGATGCACGATGCCGTCGACGATCTCGTTCAGAAACCGCCGGTCGTGCGAGATCACCAGCAATGTGCCGTTCCAGGATTTCAGATACTGCTCGAGCCACAACGCCGCTTCCAGGTCGAGGTGGTTCGTGGGTTCGTCGAGCAATAGGAAATCGGGCCGTGCGAACAGCGCCGCCGCCAGCGCGACGCGCATGCGCCAGCCGCCGGAATAGTCCGAACACGGCCGCTGCTGCGCAGCTTCGTCGAAGCCGAGGCCGGCTAGAATACGCGCGGCGCGGGCCGGCGCCTTTTCCGCATCGATATCGGCCAGACGGTTGTGCACCTCGGCAATGCGCGCCGGGTCCGTAGCGGTCTCGGCTTCCTTGAGCAGGGAAGCACGCTCGACATCGGCGGCCAGAACGGTATCGATCAGGCTTGTCGAGCCGCCGGGCGCTTCCTGCGCGACCTGGCCCAGGCGTAAGCCTTTCTGCATCTGGATCGCGCCGCCGTCGGCGTGAACGTCACCCGTGATCAACCGGAACAGCGTCGTCTTGCCAGTGCCGTTGCGGCCGACCAGACCCAGTTTCTGGCCGCGTTCCACGCTCAACGTCGCCCCCTCAAGAAGCGTGCGTCCGGCGATCCGATAGGTGATGTCCTGTATACTCAGCATGGCGCGGGTCTTAGCACGCGCGACGTGGCTTCAAAAGAGGGATTGGCCGTCAATCGTCCTGACGGCTGCGGCTTGGCCGCCACGCCCGAATAAGAGATTTTGCCTTTTCAATTTGCTCTGCGTCGAGAGCCGCCGCGATCCGCGCTTTCTCGCGCACAAGATCGGCGCGGGTTGCCGCCGGCCACGTGCGCTCGGCCAGCGAAATCCATTTATAGGCAGTGACCACGTCGCGGGGCACGCTCTGGCCGTTGAACAGGGCAGCGGCCAGCCTGCGTTGTGCGGGCGCGAACCCGGACTCGGCCGCCTGTGCCAGGTATTTAAGACCGAGGCCGCGTTGTTGCGGGGTCCCGTCGAGCATGAGACGGGCCAGGTCGTATCGAGCCGGGGCGTGGCCCCTGGCGGCGGCGCGGCTGTACCAGCGCATCGCCGCGTCAGCGTCACGCGGCACCGCGATTCCGTCCTGGTAGAGGCGTCCCAGGTCGTGTTCGGCGGGCGCGTATTTCCGGTCCGCAGCGACGTTCAGCCAGACAAGTGCTTCGCTGTAGTCACGCCGGACGCCATCGCCCAGCCGGTAGATCGTCCCTAGCGTATAGGCGGCAATTGCAGAGCCTCCGTCCGCAGCGTGCTCATACCATGTAAGGGCCGAGGCGATATCCTTCGGTGTGCCGAGCCCGAGCCGGTAGGCGTTGCCGAGGTGATACGCCGCTTCGGTGTGCCCGGCTTCCGCAGCGCGGTTGAACCAGCCGGCGGCCATGGCCGTGTTCCGCGAAACCCCGTCGCCATTGAGATAAAGCATGCCCAACGCATGCGCGGCTTCGCGGTCGCCGGCCCGAGCATCCCGTTCGAGACGCGGAAAGGCGGCCGCGATGTCGCCCGAGCGGTACAGCGCCAGTGCTTCTGAGAACTGGCGCGGCAGGCCGATGTCGGCGAGGTGCGTGGCCACAGGCATTGCCGTTGCCGCAAGTGCGACCAGAGTGGCAACGGTTTTTCCGCGGTGCCGGCGGGCCGGTGCGGCCGATTGAACCTCGGGTGCAGCCGCGTACGTGCGCGCAGCGTCGTGAAGCAGCCTTCGAACGTCGTCCGCACGGCACGGCCAGGTCATACCGATATCGACGGCTATGGCCGCTTGCGGGGTGTCGCCGAAAAGCCGTTGCAGCTTCGACGACTGCCAATCGACAGTTTGCGGTTGTCTGAAATGGAACAGCAACCGGTCGTGAACATCGCCTGTTCCGCTGCGGCGCGTCGTTGCCTGTATCCTGGCGATGTCTGACCAGCGGATCGGTGCCGCGATCATGCGCGGAATTTCGATGCCGTGCGGCGAAACCCGCATCAACGGTGCCGGCGTGAACAGACGCAAAGCGGTGAGCGCGATCGCGACGGCGAGTATGGTGCCAAGGAGAATCCACGTGGGCTCACCGAGCCAGATGAGCAGGTCGCGCCGGAATACGACAAGCCCGGCGAGCGGCAGAAACAGCAAGGCCGTCGCCGAGACCGCCGGCAATTTTCGCGGACGGATCGTGGTGACGGAACTGATCTTTCGGTCGTGGCGCATGGCAGCGTCAGGATATCATGCCGCAAGACGAGGGGCAGCGACCTACGAACAAATGCGGTGCGGACTGAATAAGGCGACCGGAATCGCTTGCTCAGCCGGGGATTGAGGCCGGCACGATTTCGGCACTAAACTCCGGTGTAACCACCGTGCGGAAGGTAACGGCACCATGATGATACTCGTCGGGCAACTCGATTCGCCGTTCGTGCGCCGCGTGGCGGCGACATTGAGCCATTACGAAATGCCTTTCGACCGGCACGTCCTCTCGGTTTTCGGAGATCGCGACGAGGTGCTGCGGCTCAATCCACTGGGCAAGGTGCCGGCCCTGATCATCGACGAGGGCGAGACCCTGGTCGACAGCGCCATGATCGTCGATTACCTGGACGAGCTTGCCGGTCCGGAGCGGCGCCTGACACCGGCAACGGGACCTGAGCGCCGGAACGTGTTGCGGTTGGCGACCATCGCGATGGGCGTTTCGGAACGCGCCGTCCAGTTGCGGGTGGAAACCGTGCGCCGGCCGGTGCATCTGCAGAGCGACGAGTTTATCGAAAATTTCCGCCGCTCAATCCGCGACAGCCTGGATTTCCTCGAGCGCGAGGCACAGACTCCCTGGATCACCGGTGAGCCGCTTACGCAGGCGGATTTTGCCGTGACGGCGGCGCTGACCCATCTTTCGGCCAAGGTCGAGGCGTTCGCCGATCTTCGCGCCTGGCCCGGGCTGGCCAGGATACGTGAGGCCGGTGAAGCGCTCGACGCGTTCAAGAGCAACCCTTTTATGGAAGGCTGACAAAGCGGTTTCAGGGCCGCCCGCGGTCGTGTAACGTCTCGCACCATGTCGGAAGTCATCACCACCACCGAGGATTTGCGCGCCTTCTGCAAAACGCTGGCGGAAGAATCCTACGTCACCGTGGATACGGAGTTCATCCGCGAAAGCACGTTCTGGCCGGAACTGTGCCTGGTACAACTCGGTGGCACCGAGGACGCCAAGGCCGTGGATACGCTGGCCGACGGCATCGATCTGAAGCCATTGTTCGAATTGATGGCGGACACATCGGTTCTCAAGGTATTCCATGCCGCGCGCCAGGATCTGGAAATCTTCTTGCATCTGGCGGGTGAACTGCCGCAGCCGATATTCGACACGCAAGTAGCGGCGATGGTCTGCGGGTTCGGCGATTCGGTCGGTTACGAAAACCTGATCGCGAAACTCACCAACGCCAAGATAGATAAAGGATCGCGGTTCACGGACTGGAAACTGCGCCCGCTTAGCGACAAGCAGATCAAGTATGCACTGGCCGACGTGACGCACCTGCGCCCGGCCTACGAGATACTTGCCGGCAAGCTGGAACTTTCCGGGCGCCAGTCGTGGGTCAAGGCGGAGATGGAAATTCTCGAGGACCCGAATACCTACATCGTCGACCCCATGGATGCTTACAAGCGCATCAAATCGCGCGGTGCGCGGGGCCGCCAGCTATCCGTGCTGCAAGCCGTTGCGGCGTGGCGCGAGCGCGAGGCAAAGCAACGCAATCTGCCGCGCAACCGCGTGTTGCGAGACGAAGCATTGCTGGAGATTGCGCACCGCATCCCAAAATCCGTCGACGACCTTGCGAAGACGCGCGGGCTGGGGCGGCGGCTGGCGGAGGGCTCGGCCGGCGAAAGCCTTTTGAAGGCGATCCGCAAGGGCGCCGACGCGCCGAAGTCGGAATGGCCGACGCCGCCGGCCAAACCGGATTTGCCGCCTTGGACCGCGGCCGCGGCCGATCTGCTCAAGGTGCTGCTGAAGATGAAGTGCGCCGATGCCGACGTCGCGACCAAGCTGGTGGCAAGCGCGGCGGACGTGGAACTGATTGCGGCATTCGGCGAAGACGCCGACGTGCCGGCCATCAAGGGATGGCGTCGAACGGTGTTCGGCGAGGACGCGCTCAGGCTGCGGCGCGGTGAGCTTTGCCTGAAACTCGACGGCGACCGGGTCGCCATTGTCGAAAAGGCGGTTTTGTCGGAGGCGTCGGACTAGCGCCGCAGAATCGAGCCGTTGATCCCGAGGCTCTTGCACAATCCCCTGAAGCGGCGGTCCACGGTTTCCGACTGAAACACGCTCGACTTGCCGGGCAGGTGCAGGATCAGTTTCTTGTCTTTCCGTTCGAGGCTGGTTTGCGACAGAAGGCCCGGGGCCGAGCCGGAAATCGTGTGCGCCAGGCGGATCGCGCGGCCGATGCCGTCGACCTTGTTGAGTTGCTCGGGGTCCAGGAGGCTGCGCACGTCGTTGACGACGGGGGCACCGGAATCGCCATTGTAGCGGACGAAAACCGTTGCCGCGATGAACACCCGGTCGGGGTGCGAAAGCCCGGCATAGGGCAGGCGAAGCGCGCGGAAAAACGAATGCTCTGCTCGATAATCGGGGTGTTCGTTCCAGCCGATATCGGAAAGCAGGCAGGATGCGAGGATGCGGCGCCGGTCTTCATCGCCGGCGTCCGGGAACAGCGGCGCCACCCAGTTGGCGATTTCGTGACCGTTCAGAGAAAACCGGCCGGTGCGTTCCTGCAACGTTTCGGCGCCGGCGAGCAGAGGGTCCTGATGGCGCATATCTTCGGGCAGATGCTGTAGCATCTGACCCTCGCGCATGCCGAAACCGGAGAAAACGACAGTGTCTGGATCGGAAACTTCGATCAGACTGCCCAGAACCTCGGTCGCGTAGGGTACGCTTTTGACCCGCGACGGGGAGATCGACGAGATACGCCGCATGGTGCCGGGACTGAGGCCGGCGAGCAGCCGGGATAGCCCCAAGGCATCGTCGGCGCGGATCGTGTAATTGTCGACCACGTGCAGCGGATAGTTGGTCTGTTCGATAAACACGCGGGCGATGGCGCGCATGATGCCTCCCGTGAGGTAAAGGCTCTTGCCCTTGGCGTGCTTCAGCCACTTGGTCTTGGCGAATTGCTCGCTGATGATCTCCCGGGCCTTGTCCATGTCCTCGCCCGACGTTTCCTGAAGGCGAAGGTGGCCAAGCGGCATGGTGCCGTAGGTCTTGCAGGCACCGTGCTCGATCCTGACCAGATCCAGCGATCCGCCGCCGAGGTCGCCGAGGATGCCGTCCGCATCCGGCACGCCGACGATCAGACCGAGCGCGGAGAGTTCGGCTTCCTCGGAACCGCTGAGCACCGATACCGGAATGTCGAATTCGGTTTCGATTTTCTTGACGAATACCGATCCGTCCGATGCATCGCGGACGGCGGCGGTGGCGACCAGGTCGAGCTTCTCGACCCCCATGGCCTCCGAAAGCCGCACGAAACGCCGCAGTGCATTCAATGCCTTCTTGACGCCTTCATCGGAGAGCGTACCGGTCTTGGACATGCCTTCGACGAGGCGGCATTCGGCTTTTTCGTTGAACATCGGCACCGGCATCCGGTCGGGTACGTCGTAGACGACGAGGCGTACCGTGTTCGAGCCGATATCGACGATCCCGATACGGCCCGTAACGGTCGATAAATCCGGATGCAGACGAATAGCTTCTTCAGTCACAAGGCTGATCCTAAGTTCTTAGGCCTGACCGTCAATGTATGGAGGATTTTGCAGGCCGAGTCAGCTTGAAGTGCTGTTGCCCTTCGGTGAAATTTCCTGACCGACGTTGAGCGCCGAGCCTCGGCCGGAGAGGCTCGGGTTGGTCATGAAATACTCTTGCGCCGACAGGCCTTCGCCCTTTGCGACCCGCTTGAAAGTCCCGTCAGGGCTCATAATCCAGCTTTGCGCCTGGTCGCGCAGATTGGCGATCATGATTTCTTCCAGCACCTGTTTGTGGACCGTCGGGTTCTCGATCGGCACCAGGGTTTCGACCCGCCGGTTCAGGTTGCGCGGCATCAGATCGGCCGAGGCGATAAAGACTTTGGCGGCGGCGGACGGGAGCTTTTTTCCGTTCGCGAAGCAGTAGATTCGGGAATGTTCCAGGAACCGGCCGACGATGCTCTTGACGCGAATGTTCTCGCTCAGGCCCTTGATGCCGGGACGCAGGCAGCAGATCCCGCGGATCACGAAGTCGATCTGAACACCGGCCTGCGAGGCTTCGTAGAATTTCTCGATCAGGTCCTGATCGACCAGAGAGTTCATCTTCATCCAGATGCCCGCCGGTTTGCCGGCCTTGGCGTTCTCGGTCTCGATGTCGATCAGGCGCACCAGGGTCTCGCGGAGCGTGATCGGCGAGAACGAGAGTTTTTCCATCTGCGCCGGCTGTGCGTAACCGGTCATGTAGTTGAGAAGCCGGGCAGCGTCCCGGCAAAGCGCCTGGTCGCAGGTAAAGAACGACAGGTCGGTATAGATTTTGGCGGTGATCGGGTGGTAATTCCCGGTCCCGAAATGCACGTAGGATTTTAGGGTATGCCCCTCGCGCCGCACGATCAGGTTGACCTTGGCGTGAATCTTCTTGTCGACGAAACCGTAAACCACCTGCGCGCCGGCACGTTCCAGGTCGCGGGCCCAGCGGATATTCGCTTCCTCGTCGAACCGCGCCTTCAATTCGACCATGGCGGTCACGGATTTCCCGGCTTCCGCCGCTTCGATCAATGCGGCGACGATTGGTGAGTCGTTCGACGTCCGGTAAAGCGTTTGCTTGATCGCCACGACATCGGGGTCGCGCGCCGCCTGGCGCACGAACTGCACGACCACGTCAAAACTTTCGTACGGGTGGTGGACGATGATGTCCTTTTTCGAGATCGCCGCGAACACGTCACCGCCGAAGTCGCGGATACGCTCAGGGAAACGCGCGTTGAACGGCGTGAACAGGAGATCCGGGCGTTCGCTCAGAATGAGCTGTTTGGTGTCGGCGAGGCCGAGCGGACCCTGCATGGCCATGGCGACCCCGGAGTCCGTGCCCATCTCGCCGATGATCAGGTCCTGAAGCTGCTGTGGCATGTCGGCGTTGAAGGTGAGACGGATGACGGACCCGCGGCGGCGGCGCTTGAGCGCGCTTTCGAACGTCCGGACCAGATCTTCGGCCTCTTCGTCGATTTCCATTTCACTGTCGCGGATGACCCGGAAGGCGCCGTTCTCGACCAACTTGAAATCGGGGAAAAGCTTGTCGATGAAGAGCAGCACCCAGTCTTCGAGCGCCAGGAAGCGAATGTTTGGACCGGGCAGGCGCACATAACGTTCGAGTTGCGACGGGATCGGCAGCAAGGCGCGCAGGTATTCGTCGAAGTCGCGATGCTCCAGCATCAGGACCAGTGAAAAACCGAAATTCGGAATGAACGGGAACGGGTGCGCAGGATCGACGGCAAGCGGTGTCAGCACCGGAAACACATGCTCCATGAACTGCTGTTCGAGCCAGACGAGGTCTTCCTTGGATACTTCGTCGCGGCTGAGAACGGCGATGCCCGCGCTTCTGAGTTCGCTGCGCAGGCGGCCCCAGATGGCATGCTGTTCGTGCATCAGCCTCTGGGCGTGATCCTGGATCGCCTCGATCTGCTGTGCCGGCGTCATGCCGTCGTCGCTGGCTTGCGTTACGCCGGCCCTGATCTGTCCGCGCAGGCCGGCGACGCGGACCATGAAGAATTCGTCCAGGTTGGCGGCGGAAATGGAGAGAAAGCGCAGCCGTTCCAGAAGCGGGTGCGCGGTGTTCTCGGCTTCCTCGAGAACGCGCGTGTTGAACGACAGCCACGACAATTCGCGGTTGAGCAGATGAGCTTCGTCAATCGCCAAGGCCACGGGTTTCGTGGGAGTTCGTGATGTCCCGGTCGGCTTTTTAGAATCGCGCGCCGTCGTTTCGTCCATCGGAAACACCAAATCCACGTTTAAATCTGTATCAGGATACCAGCCTGCAGCGGATGATGTCACTGAACGGAATTGTGACATTTAAAAAACACCGAGATCCCCTGTCATTCTGGTGTCAGGGCCTTGTGGCGTGTACTAATGCCCCGTGTTCATCAACTGGGACTGGAGCCGTTGATTTCGTATCGCAAAAAATTCGTCATCATGATCGTGGCGGCGATACTGACGCTCATGCCCGGCGTCGCATCCGCGAACATCACGCTTGCCGAATACATGACTCTTCGCGCGGAAGCGAAATCCGGCAGCAAGGGAGCCGAAGCGCGCTGGCGCTATTACATCATCGGCCTGATGGACGGGATCCAGGCGGTGCAGGCACCGGCAACGTCGGCCGGCGCCAAGCTGCATTTCTGTATGCCCGACGACCTGCCGATCTCGCCGCGTTTCCTGGACGAGTTTCTTCAGGAGGCGATCGGTCGGCTGAGCGCCAAGGGCCAGCTCCGCAAGCGGATCAAGGAACCGATGGCGGTCATCGTCGCACTGGAACTGAGAAACGCTTTTCCCTGCGAGTGAACTACAGTGTTCCCGGATAGTTGCCGCCGTCGATCAGGCAGTTCTGCCCGGTGATGTAGCCCGCTTGGGCCGAGCAAAGATAAGCGCAGTATTCGCCGAATTCGGCGGCGTCGCCGAGGCGGCCGGCGGGGATGCTCTCGGCCCGGCGCTGCGCCATCTCGTCCATCGATATACCTTCCTTTTCGGCATGCACCTTCAGGTTCGATTTCAGCCGGTCCGTGTAGAACGCACCCGGCAGCAGGCCGTTGATGGTGACGTTGTGGCGCACCGTCTTGCGCGCGAGCCCGGCGATGAATCCGGTCAGGCCGGCGCGGGCGCCGTTGGATAGGCCGAGAATCTCGATCGGCGCCTTTACGGAACTGGACGTGATGTTGACGATGCGGCCGAACTTGCGATCGATCATGCCGTCGACCGTCGCCTTAATCAGGAAGATCGGTGTCAGCATGTTGGCGTCGACGGCCTTGATCCAGTCGTCGCGGTCCCAGTCCCGGAAATCGCCGGGCGGTGGCCCGCCGGCGTTGTTGACCAGGATATCCGGATTTGGGCAGGCGTTGAGAACGGCGGCCCGGCCCTCGTCGGACGTGATGTCGCAGGCGACGGTCTGCACGCTGCCGCCGCCGAGCGCGCGGATCTCGTCCGCCGCCGCGTTGAGGGTTTCCTCGGTCCGGGCGCAGATGGTGACGTCGACGCCTTCACGGGCGAGCGATGACGCGCACGCTTTGCCAAGCCCCTTGGATGCTGCGCAGACGATGGCTTTTTTGCCGGCGATTCCCAAATCCATAGTCGATCCTCCCCTGAAATAACTGCTCGGCGACTACTCTATGACGCGAAAAAGCCCGGTCAAGCGGGCCTTTTCGGCGTCACATTCTTGTCACTTGAGTTTGCATGTGGTGACGCGAAATTCGTTTTACATCAACTGCGAAGGCAAAAATGTGCTGATAGCGATTGCGACCGACGCATGGTATCCGCAACCGAACGGGGTGGTCAGGGTTATCGGCACGGTCCGTGATCGCTTGGTCGAGCGCGGGCATGACGTGCGGGTCATGTCGCCGGACAAGTTCGTCACGCTGCCTTGTCCCACGTATTCGGAAATTCCGCTCGCCGTGCTGCCCGGCCGCAAGGTGGCGCGCTGGCTCGATGAACTCAGGCCTGACTGTGTGCACATCGCGACAGAAGGGCCGATCGGCAATGCCGCACGGTCGTATTGCCTGAAAAAAGGCTGGCCGTTCTCGACCGCGTTCCACACCAAGTTTCCGGAATACCTGCAAGCCAGAACGAAGCTGCCGCTGGATTGGCTTTACAAGGGCGCGAGACGGTTTCATGCGCCGTCGGGCGCCGTGATGGTGCCGGCGCCGGCTGTCTACCGGGAATTGGAGGTGCGCGGCTTCGATAAGCTGCGGCTCTGGTCGCACGGTGTCGACACCGGCGTGTTCAAGCCGGGACCCAAGGATTATCTCGGCTTGCCCCGGCCGCTGTTCATGTTCGTCGGCCGCGTTACCGTGGACAAGAACCTGCCGGCTTTCCTCAATCTCGACCTGCCGGGGTCCAAGGCGGTGGTCGGCAGCGGTCCGGCGCGCGAGCAGTTGATGCGACGATATCCGGAAACGACATTCCTTTTAGCCGACGGGGATGCGGAACTGGCGCGCTACTATAATGCCGCCGACGTGTTCGTTTTCCCGTCCCGGACGGATACCTTCGGCCTTGTCATGCTCGAAGCGCTGGCGTGCGGCGTGCCGGTGGCCGCTTTTCCGGTGACGGGACCGCTCGACGTGATCGGTCCCGCAGGGCCGGGCGTGCTGGACGAGGATCTGGCGCATGCCGCGGTGAGGGCGCTGGACATCGGTCCGGCGCGGTGCCGGGACTGGGCGCTCGATTTTTCGTGGGACCGGGTGGTCGATCAGTTCCTGGAATTCCTGCAGCCGATCATTCCAGGTGCGGCAGCTCCTGTTGACGGTTCAGCACCTCGCGCGCAAGCGGCACCGTAATCCGCCGCTTGTTTTCGAGCGCTGTCCTGTCCGCCACCGCCACGAACGCCTGTACCGCGGTGAACGACCGTTCGATGCGCGGCACAACGTAATCCAGCACCGCTTGATCGATGCCGATTTGCCGGTCGGCGAACAGCTTGACCAAAAGCGCCGCCAGCAGTGTATCGCCGGGTCCCACGATCTCGACCGACGGTGACGCCTTGAGGCGGGATGCGAGATCGGGCAGCGAAATGGGCCAGCGTGCCGCCGGTGTTCTCGCCGTCAGCAATATTTTTCGGTCTTCCGCGCGAGCCTGGTTGTAAAGGTGAAACAGGGCTTCTTCGGCGACGGCGTCGCTCATCATCCGGTCGCAATCCTCGATGACGACGGCATTATCCGCCGGCAGTGGCGGCACGGTGTCGCGTTTCAATGTGGCTGCCGGGAACTCGACCGCCCCCGATTTCGCCATGAAGACCCGCGCCAGATGCGTTTTTCCGGCGCCCTGATCGCCGCTCAGGACCAGCGCGGGGCCCGGCCAGTCGGGATAGCGGTCGATCCACGCGACCGCGTCGGCATTGGATTCCGCGACCAGGAAATCCTCTTCGCCGAGTGCGGGTCTGTGCTCAAGGTCGAATGCGAGCTGCTTGGGGCTCACTTGCCCTCCCGGGAACTGCGGTCATCGCCGTGATAGAGTTCACTGTCCAAGTACTGATCCAGTGCGAAGCGCACAAGGACGCCGGCAATGGCGGCAATGGGCAGTGCAATCAGCACGCCGGTCAGGCCGAAAAGCGACCCGCCGGCCAGCATCGCGAAGATGATCCATATCGGCGACAGGCCGACACGCCCGCCGACGAGTTTGGGAGTCAGAAAATAGCTTTCCAGCGTCTGTCCGATTCCGAAGACCGCGGCGACCATCAGGATCGAAACCCAGTCCTGCTGGAACTGCGCGATGGCGAGGCCGACGCCGATAACGAAACTGACAGCGGCACCGATATAGGGGATGACCGCGAGCGCCCCGGCGGCGATACCGATTAGAAGTCCGGCCTTGAGGCCGGCGAGGCTCAGGCCGATCGCGTAAATGATCGCGAGCACGAGACAGACGCTCGCCTGGCCGCGGACGAACCCGGCCAGCGTATCGTCGATCCGGCGTACCTGTTCGCGGATCGTGTCGGCGTATTCACGGGGCAGCCAGCCGTCGACCTTGGCGACGATATCGTCCCAGTCGCGCAGCAGATAAAACGCCACCAGCGGCGTGATCAGGATCAGCGACAGCAAGTTGAGAATGGCAAGGCCGCCGCTCCAGATGTTGGCGGCGAATTCCGACAGCCATTTGATGACGGTGCCGGCGTAGTTTCCGGCGGCCTTCTTGAGATCGTTGACGGTTTCCGGCGTGAAATCGCTGCGCAATTCCTGCATCAGCGGCCCCACTAGTGCCTGCACCTGGTCGACCATCGTCGGCACCAGCTTGACGGCGCCGGTGATCTGATCCTTCAGGGCCGGGAAGATAAGCACCACGATGCCCGCGCCGGCGAGAAAAAAGCCGAGGAGGATCAGCGACGTCGCAATCGTGCGGGACATGCCGAGGCGTTCCAGACGGTCGGCGACGGGATCGAAGAAATAGGCAATGGTCATGCCCACCACGAAAGGCAGCAGCACGTCGCTCAGCAGATGCAGGACGAATCCGGTGACGACCAGGACGGCAATCCAGATCATGATGCGAAGTTCACGGCTCACCGTTTGGTTCCCTCGAAGTTGTCCGCACGCATCGACCAGATGTACACGTAGGCGCCGCCCGAAACCAGCGTCGTTACGAGGACGGCGAAACTCAGCAACGTTACGACGTGCCCGACCGGCGACGCAAACACGCTTGGCAGCAATGCCAGCAGCACAAGCGATGACTGTAAGAGTGTGTTGGCACGGCTAATCAGGATCGGTTCCATACGCAGGTCGCGGGTCAGTTTCTCGATCAGGAGCGCGCCGCCGACGATCAACGCGTCGCGCGAAACGACGGGGATCACGATCCAGAGCGGTAGCATCTCCATCGAGCCGAGCGTCACATAGGCACTGACCAACAAAGTCTTGTCGGCGATAGGGTCGAGAAACTCGCCGAGTGTCGTCTGCATGCCGAACCGGCGGGCGACGAACCCGTCCACGGCATCGCTGACGGCCGCGGCGAAGAACAGCCAGAACGCGGCGGCCGTGTTGCCGTGAACGAGCAACCAGAGAAACAGCGGGACCGACAAAAGCCGGCCTAGCGTGATGATGTTTGCAACGTTCATGCGTCTTGGAAACGCTGCCGGTCAGGTTTTCGGCGGTTCGAAGACGCCGATCGGCATGATGATCCACTCACCGCTTTCCTGCATCATCGAGAGATTCGACTGTTCGAGCGCGGTGGCAAGCTGTTCTGCACCGCCGACGAAGTGAATGTTCACGCGGACCTGGTCCCGGGACATCAGGACGATTTCCGAGCGGCGGATAATGCCCACCTTCGAGAGCTGATCGCGGATCGTGAGCCAGTCCTTGAGCCCGGTGATCGGTACGGTGACGGCGAGGACGCCGGTACCGGTTTGCGAAATCAGGTTGCGGCGCTTCCAGACGTTCTCGATACGCCGGGCCGTCGCATCGGTAACACGGGCGGTCATCGCCGCGATTTTTTCATTTTCCCGTTGAACGTAGAACGAGGTGCGCGCCTCGACCGGAATCGGGTCGTTGGGACGTGACAGCGTCACCGTCATCATCTGACGGCCTGTCGCCTGATCGATGGTCAGGTTGTTGTGCGCGACGACGGTGCTGACCGCGCCATAGCGCTCGGCAATGGCACTCAGCCGGTTCGGGTCGCCGGCCATGGCCTCGTTGACGCCGACCGTGGATATGTCGGAAAGATCGCCGATCGGCACGACAAGCGGCACCAGGCCTTCCGGTTGATCCCGGGTGCTCCAGGCCTGCCGCCATGGGTTGGGTTCGTCCCACAGCACCACGCCGGCGCCAAGCTCGTAAACCGGCAGCACGACCATCGGTTTCGAGGGCGTTTCGGCGAACGGGACGTTGTAGGAACGGAGCAGGCCACGGACGTCGTCCGGTTTGAAGCGGTAGTTCAGCCTGGCGATGTAGCGCACGCTCGATGCTTTCTCCCGGGCGACGGAGAAATCCCGGACGTAGGATGCGATCTCTGCATTGCTGAATTCCGGGATGCGTTCCTGGTCTTCGGTGAGCGTGAGCCGCGATATCAATGCGTAAAAGGCGCGCCGCTCGGCCTGGGCCAGTGCCTGCTGGCGGGCTTTCGCCGCCGTATCCGCCTTGACGTCGACGCCGATGTTCTTGACCTCGAACACGTCCGCACTGGCGAATTGCGCTGGCCAGCAGATGATGGCGGCGATAAACAGCGACCGGCGCAGGATTCTGAAAGGGGAACGGGGACGAGGCGACATGAGACAACTTCTTTCCGGACGGTGTGGTCTCGCTTCAGCCCTGATATGCCTTGTTGGCGCAGGGGACGGCGCGTAATTTAGCATACTAACGCCAAGGAGAAAGACCATTACCGAGCCGACTGACAAACCGAACGGCGGAAACCCCACTTCACTCAGCTACAAGGACGCGGGTGTCGATATCGACGCCGGCAACGAACTGGTGCGCCGGATCGGCCCGCTCGCAAAGCAAACCATGCGTACGGGTGTAGTCGCCGATTTGGGCGGTTTTGGGGCACTTTTCGATGTCGCCAGGGCCGGGTACAAGGATCCGCTGCTGGTTGCCGGCACGGATGGGGTCGGCACAAAGCTGATGCTGGCCATAGAAAGCGGCATCCACGACAGCGTCGGTATCGACCTCGTCGCCATGTGCGCCAACGACCTTGTCGTACAAGGGGCCGAGCCGCTGTTCTTCCTCGATTACTTCGCCTCAGGAAAGCTCGATGTCGGCGTGGCAGAGAGTGTCATTTCCGGCATCGCCGAGGGCTGCAAGCAGGCCGGCGCCGCGCTGATCGGCGGCGAGACGGCGGAAATGCCGGGCATGTACGATGACGGGCATTACGATCTGGCGGGATTTTGCGTCGGCGCCGTGGAACGTGCTGACGTGCTGCCCCGGACGGATATCGCCGCGGGTGACGTGGTGCTGGGCCTCGCATCCAGCGGCGTGCATTCGAACGGGTTTTCGCTTCTCCGCAAGATCGTGTCGCGTGCGGGTCTCGGCTGGAACGATCCGTCGCCGTTCGCGGACGGTAAGACCGTTGCCGAGGGATTCCTGACGCCGACGCGCATGTACGTGAAGCCGTGCCTGGCCGCCATCCAGGCGGGTGGGGTCAAGGCCCTGGCGCACATTACCGGCGGTGGGCTTGTCGAGAACCTGCCGCGCGTGCTGCCGAAGGGGATCGGCGCCGATCTCGATGCCGCTGCGTGGCCGGGATTGCCGGCATTCGGATGGCTAAAGGAATCGGGCAATGTCGCGACGGCCGAGATGTTCCGCGCCTTCAACGCCGGAATCGGCATGGCTGTGGTGTGCGCACCCGGCGAGGCGGGGAGTATCAGGGCCGCGCTCGAAGGCGCCGGTGAGCACGTCTACGAGATCGGTAAAACCGTCGACCGGGCGGACGGCGATGAACCGGTCAGGATCGAGAACGGTGACGCCTTATGGCACGGATGAAGATCGCCGTTCTGGTTTCGGGCCGCGGGTCGAACATGCAGGCGATCCTGGACGCGAGTGCCGATAGCACCTATCCCGCCGAGGTCGCGGTGGTGATCTCCAATATCGCGGGTGCGCCGGCGCTTGAGCGCGCCGCCAAGGCGGGTGTCGAGACCGTCACCATCCCGCATAAGGAATACCCCGACCGCGAGAGCTTCGATGCGCGCGTGACGGCGGAGATCGAGTCCCGTGGTTGCGAGCTGGTCGTTCTCGCCGGATTCATGCGCCTCTTAAGCGAAGAGTTCTGCGAACACTGGCGCGACCGTCTGATCAATATCCACCCGTCGCTGCTGCCGTCCTTCAAGGGACTCGACGTGCACGCACGGATGATTACTGCAGGCGTCAGATTCGGTGGTTGTACGGTTCATTACGTACGTCACGAGATGGATACCGGGCCGATCATCGTGCAGGCCGCGGTGCCGGTTCATCCGGGCGACGATGTCGATAAACTGGCGGCTCGGATTCTCGAACAGGAGCACGTCATCTACCCGCTTGCCGTCAAATGGATTGCCGAGGGGCGTGTTCGCATCTCGGGCGAGGCGGTGCGGGTGACCGGCGCCAAGGCACCGGCGGGTGCGCTGATCAACTTTCAGGACTGAAAAACAAAAACCCCCGTCCTGAGACGGGGGTTCCTGAATTTCGGTCGTTTGAATCAGCCGACGATTTCGGTCTCGGCGAAGAAGAACGAGATCTCGATGGCCGCGTTTTCAGGCGAATCCGAACCATGCACCGAATTGGCCTCGACGTTTTCAGCGAAATCCTTGCGGATCGTGCCTTCGTCGGCGTTGGCCGGGTTCGTGGCACCCATGATCTTGCGGTTCTGGGCAATGGCGTCTTCGCCTTCGAGCACCTGAACCACGACCGGGCCGGACGTCATGAATTCGCAGAGATCGCCGAAGAAAGAGCGTTCCTTGTGAACGGCGTAGAAACCTTCCGCCTGTTCACGGGTTAGCCGGATGCGCTTTTGCGCAACGATGCGCAGTCCGTTCTCCTCGAAACGCGCATTGATCTTGCCCGTGAGGTTGCGTCGCGTCGCGTCCGGTTTAATGATCGAGAGGGTCCGTTCTACGGCCATGTCTCGCTCCTAGTCTGTTGCGGTTAAAGGTAAAAACTCAATTCGGCCTGGAAAAAATCCGGCTAGATAAAAAGAAAGCCCCTCAAGCAGGAGCGGGCGGGTTATAACGGTCCCTTGAGGGGGTGGCAACCCCATAAAAAAGCAAAGCATCAATGGCTCAGGAGTGAGGCAATTCATGATTATCGACCACCGCACCTACAAGATCGCGCACGGCCGCAACAAGGAATATCTCGAGCTTTTCGAGGCCGAGGCGCTGCCCGTCCAGATGGAGCACCTGGGCAACCTGATCGCCTATTTCACGACTGCGGTCGGCCCGGTGAACGAGGTGGTACACCTGTGGGGGTACGAGAGTTTCGCTGACATGGAAACGCGCCGGAAAGCGCGGGACGCCGATCCCAGGTGGGCGGCTTACAAAAAGAAATCGGCGGGCATGCTCGTCGATCAGCAGAACAAGATCCTGACGCCGGCCAGCTTCTCGCCGCTCAAGTAATCTTCAACCGCGCAAACGAGTCATGTCGTCGCCGTAGCCGGCGGGGTCGATTCGCACGTCGATCAGCTTCGGGCCGGGGAGCGCGAGGGCGTTCCGGAGTTCGTCCGGTCCGTTGGCATGAACAGCCTGCCAGCCATATGCCTTGGCGATGGCGGCGAAATCCTGCGCCGGGTAGCGGACGCCCAGGCTCGGGCGTTGCTGCCGCTGCTGCTTGATGTCGATCAGCGACAAGGCGCTGTCGTTCATGACGACGACGGTGACGTCGAGCCCGAGTTCCCTGGTCGTGGCTAGTTCACCGACGCACATGGACATGCCGCCGTCGCCCGTTACGGCGATCACCGGGGTTTCCGGGTCGGCGAGGGCGGAGGCGATGGCGGCGGGGAGCGCGTAGCCCATGCTGGATAGCCCGTTCGACTTTAGGATGCCGTAGGGGCGCGTTGCCGGCCAACGGCCGATGGTCGCGAACATGTGCGCACCGGCGTCGACGCAGACACGCGTACCATGATCGAGATTAGCGGCCAGCACGTCGACGGCGGCCGCCGTGGTGAAGGCGCCGCTTTCCGGTGTGTAGATATTCTCGATAATCGTCTTGAGTTCACCGAGGCCCGCAGCGGCCCAGCCGGTGTCGGTAACGTCGGGCTGCAGCGCGGCGAGCGTTGCATCCAGAGGGCCGATGAGTTCGGCATCGTACGGGACGCGCGGGTTTTCCGGCGAGCCTTCGCCCAACAACAGAAACGGCGGGAAAATGCCCGGCCATTTACCGGGAATGAACTCGATGGCATCGAAACCGACGCCGATGACCAGGTCGGCCTTTTCGAGGACCGGCATCTCGCCGGCGGCGCCCGTGACGGTGCCGACGAAACCGGGGCCGTCGGCGGGATAGACGCCGCCCGCCTTGTAGGTGCTCATGACCGCGGCGCCGAGTCCGTCCGCGAATGCGCGCACGGCGTTACCGTATTTTCGCGCTTCGAGCCCGACGATGACGAATGGCCGCTCGCTGGCGGCGATCATGGATTTCGCCTTGGCGATGTCTTGGTCGTTCAACGTGGCGGATGCCGCGGGCTTGGCCGGTTTGAACGGCGATGCTTCGGTCATCGCGTCGCCGGCGGTCAGTTCCACCATCACCGGGCCTTCGGGGGCAGCAATCGATTTTGTCAGCAGGACATCCAGTGTCGCGGCGCCGTCCTCGGGCGTGAGGCGGGCGGTGCCGCGTGTGATCGGCTTGAAAAGCGCCTGCTGGTCGAAATGCTGATGCATGGTGGATGCCGGGCCGTCGACGAACAGCACCATTGGTGAGCGTTCGAGGGATGCGTAGGCAAGGCCGTTGGTCGCGCTTGAGGCGCCGGGCCCGACGCCGACCAGCACCGCGCCGGGCGCATCCGTGAGTTCACCGGTGACAGCGGCCATGATCGTCGCCGCCGCCTCGGTACGCGTGAGAGTGAACGGAATGTCCGCCTTCGCGGCGGCATCGATGATGTCGAGGCTGGAGCCGCCGCCCGGAATACCGAAAATCCGTTCCGTGCCGTGCGCGCGCAGGACGTTCGCGATTTCGTCTGCCAGTGTCGCCATCAGATGTTGCCGAACTTCTTCATGGCATCCGAAAATTTCATGCCGCCGCGGATTGCTTCGGCGGCCTTTTCATCCTCGCGGGTGAAGGTCTCTGCCAGCTCGATTGCGTCTTCGACAACTTTGGCGGGGATCGCGAGAATGCCGGTATCGTCGGCGACGATCCAATCGCCATTGCTGACCGTCACGCCGTCGATGACGACCGTGGTGCCGATATCGGCAACGCGGAGCCGGCAGCGCCCGGTCGTCGGAATCAGGTGGCGGGAGAAAACATTGAAACCCGCCTCGACCGTTTCATCGGCATCGCGTGCTCCACCGTCTACGGCTATACCGGCGATACCCTTCATGGCGGCGGCCAGCGACGCCATGCCGCCCCACGTCGAATAGGGCACGCCGTCCGCGGCGACGACGATCACGTCGCCCGAATCGGCGGCATCGATCATCGCGCCGACACGGAAGTCCGCGGACTCGTATGTGCCGAACGGCCCGCTTTCCTGGCGGACGGTAACGGCCGGACCCGCGAAGCGCATGCCCGGTGCGACCGGTTTCAGGTTGACCATCGTGCAATTCACGCAACCGACCCGGTCAAGGGCATTGGCGAGCGTCGACGTGGCCAGGGCGCTGAGTTCGGCCGCGATCTTCGATTGGTTTCGATCCATGTTCTTCCCCAATTATTCGTTGCCAGAATAGTACCTGCCCGCAATCGTCCGGCAAGGGCCGTTGTTCGGCATTGGGTCTGCCCGTGACGGGATCGAGACATGCGGATTAAACATATCCCTTGGGGAGAATCCCGGAGTAGGCTCGTGCCGTCCTAGGGGGAGTTATGCGTCGTACCTATGTTCCGTTGTGGTTGTCGGCCGCCGCCCAGCCGCGCGCGGCGACATTCATCGCGTTGTTTTCGATAGAGGCGTGGTCGCGGACGACGTTGATCACGCTGGTGCCGCTGCAGGCGCACAAATTGCTCGGTGACGCACAGGCGGTAAGCGTCGTCTATTTTCTGGTGTCCGTATCCGGTCTTCTGTCGACGATGGTGGTGCCGATGGTGGTGCACCGCATACGGCGCCGTTGGGCGTTCACGCTCGGCGCCATGCTGATGTTCGCCGCCCTTGCCGGTTACGCCCTGCAGGATCCATGGATATTTCCCATCGCCCTCGGCTGTCAGGTCGTGGCGACGGCGTTCCTCGAGATCGTTATGAACCTGTTCGTCCTCGATCACGTGCCGCGCACGGAAATCTCCAGGTTTGAGCCGCGCCGCCTGCTGGCGGTGGCTGCACCCTTCACCTTCGGCCCCTTCATCGGCGTGTGGCTGGCTGAAGCGATCTCCGTCGAGGCGACGATGATGCTGGTTGCCGGGTTCGTGGCCTTGCTGCTCGGATATTTCTGGTTCCTGCGTCTGACCGACAACCCTGCGGTGACCATGCCGCTCAAACGGCCGCCGAACCCGTT
This sequence comes from Rhodospirillales bacterium, assembly GCA_051117645.1. Taxonomy (GTDB): domain Bacteria; phylum Pseudomonadota; class Alphaproteobacteria; order Rhodospirillales; family Casp-alpha2; genus UBA4479. The sequence continues at coordinate 216,928 of JBNPEI010000008.1, read as the reverse complement.
GAGGTATCTGCCGCGCTTTTTCGCGCAACCCCGGCTCAGGCTGGCCTGGGTGCTGGCGACCGGCCGCTCGTGCTGGTGGGTGATGTTCTTCGTCTATGCGCCGATCTACCTGACCAGTAGCGGATATTCGCCGGAGACGGCCGGCCTGATCGTGTCCCTCGGCTCCGCGTCGCTGTTCTTCTCCGCCGCGTGGGGCGCGTTCGGCAGGAAGTTCGGCATGCGGCTCGTATTGATTATCGGGTATGCGGCAGCGGGTGCCGTGACGATCCTGATCGCGCTGGTGCAGGACTGGCCGACGCTCGTCGTCGTCCTGATCGCGCTTTCAGCGTTTGCGGCGGCTATCGTCGACGGGGCAGGGAACATCCCGTTCCTGCGCGCGGTGCACCCCTATGAACGCGCGGAAATGACCACCGTGTTCGTGACCTACCGGCATACGGCGCAACTGGTGACGCCGGGGGCGTTCTCGCTGGTGCTCGGATTTTTCGCGCTGCCCGCGGTGTTCGTTGCGGGCGGCATGGGGTTCCTGTCGATGGCCTGGCTGTCGCGGTATCTGCCGAAGCGTTTATAAAGTCATTCCTTCGGATATCGCCGCCTCGACCACCTGAAATAGACGATCATGTAAACGAGGGCGAAGCCGAACCACACCACACCCCACCAGACGACGAACAGTGCCGTCGCCGCGACCACGAGCCAGGTCGCCAGGATCGGCAGCACCAGCCAGCCGGTGAAGGCGAGCCAGCGGACCGGGTGCGGTGGGCCGGGATTCGGCTTCAGTTTGATCTCAGCCATAATCCGCAACCGCTCCGCGCGTTGAAATTGAACCTGTCACGGGAGCCGTGTAGTCTTTTCGCCGCTGAACAGAAACGCGCCGGGAGCCCGCATCCATGCCGAAAAACGTCCTCGGAACCGTCTTCAAGATATTGCTGGCCTCGCTGGTGCTCGGCTTCATTCTCAAGTTCCTCGAGATCGACCCCAAGGACCTGCTCCTGAACTTCGGCGAAACGGTCCAGAAGGCCTTCGCATGGGCCGGCGATTTCGTCGCCGGCAGCGTCGAATACGTACTGATCGGCGCGGTCATCGTCGTGCCGATCTGGCTGATCGTGTTCCTGGTCGGCCGCCTCAAGGGCAAATAGACCTATTCACCCGCCATCCGTTTTGGCGTCGTCGTATCTTCGCCGGTAAAGGCCGGCGTCACCGACTTGGCCACGCTCTCGTCGAGTGCCTCGAAATCGTGATAGCCGATCACCTCGTAACTCTCGGCACGGGTCATCATCTTATCCTCGTAGCCCGCCGTGCCGTCGTTTTCGCGGATGTGCTTGTAGAGGTCGCGCAAGGCGAAGCCCTCGACACGCATCGACGTCGCCGGCCAGATCACGATGTCGTAGCCGAACTCCTCGAACTGCTGGCCCGAGAAGTGCGGCGTGCGGCCGAACTCGGTCATGTTGGCCATGCGGTAGCCGGTCGTTTGCTGGGCGAACTGACGGAACTCGGCTTCGGACGCCAGACCGTCCGGGAAAACCACGTCGGCGCCCGCCTCGGTATAAAGATTGGCGCGTTTGATCGCGGCGTCCAGGCCCTCGACGCCGGCCGCGTCGGTGCGGGCGATGATCACCAGGTCACGGGCGGCCTTCTTGGCGGCGGCGATCTTGGCCGCGGCTTCCTCGGCGGGGACCAGACGCTTGTCGTTCAGGTGGCCGCATTTCTTCGGCAGGAGCTGGTCCTCGATGTGCACCGCGCCGGCGCCCGCCTGTTCAAGCTCGCGTACCGTACGCATGGCGTTGAGCGTGCCGCCGTAGCCGACGTCGCCGTCGACGATCAGCGGCAGGTCGGTGGCGCGGGCCACCATGCGCGTGATGAAGCAGAGCTCGTCCAGCATCATGACGCCGAGATCAGGCAGACCGAGGCTCGTGGTCACCGCACCGCCGGAGATGTAAAGGGTCTCGAACCCCTCGCGCTGCGCGATCAGCGCCGCGAACGGATTGTGCGATCCGGGTACGCGCAGGATTTCGTTCCGCTCCAACAGTTCGCGCAGGCGCGCGCCGGCGGGTTTGTCGTTTCTCGTCGGGCCTTCAAGCCAGGTCATGTGTTTGCTCCCCAAGTATTGACGTGTTGTCCGATATATAGCGATTGCCGCCGTTGCTGGCAAAGTGGTCGTCATCGCTCCGGTATGGTCCAGTCGCTGGGCGGCGGCTTGTCCTGCCGCATCCGCAGGGCGAGACCGACGGAAACGCCGACGCCGATGGCGACCGTCAGATCGACCAAAACCGTCAGGACCAGTGTCGTCAACAGGAGTAACCGGTCCGCTATCGGCGTGCTCATGTATTCCCGCCATTTGTGCGGCTCGCTCATGCGCCACGCGGTAATCAGCAACAATGCCGCCAATGCCGGCATTGCCAGATATCCGGCGGCGGAGGCGAACAGCATCATGGCGAGCAGGATTGCCAACGCGTGAATGATCCCGGCGATGGGGGTCCTGCCGCCGGCGTTGACGTTGGTCGCGGTCCGGGCGATGGCGCCGGTCGCGGGCATGCCGCCGAACAGTGACGATGCCACGTTGGCCGCGCCTTGTGCCAGCAACTCCGCGTTCGGACGGTGCTGCCCCTGGATCATGCGATCCGCGACCATCGCCGACAGCAGCGATTCAACCCCGGCGAGAAAGGCGATGACGAGTGCGGAGGGCAAAAGTTCGGATATCCGTTCGAACGATATCGTCGGCATCGATGGCATGGGCAGGTGATCGGGCAGCGCACCGAACCGCGACGCAATGGTATCCACCGGCAGCGACATTAACGTCACGGCTGCCGAACCGATGGCGACGGCGACGATCAGCCCCGGGAACCTTGGCGCAAGCCGTCGCAACGAGACGATCATAAGGATCGTGGCAAGACCGATCGTCACCGACGGCATGCTGAGCGTTTCGCGTACATCCCAAAGAGCGGCGAGCTTGTGAAAGAACTCGGCCGGAACCTTGTCGAGCCCGACACCGAAAAAGTCGCGCAGTTGGCTGGTCGCGATGATGATGGCGATGCCGATGGTAAAACCGTTGACGACGGCTTCCGGTACATAGGCGATCATCCGGCCCATCCGCAGGTATCCGGCGATCACCAATATGATCCCCGCCATCATGGTGGCGATCACAAGGCCATCGTAACCGTGTTCCGCGATAACGCCGAAGACGACGACGATGAACGCACCTGTAGGGCCGCCGATCTGCACCCGGCTGCCGCCCAGCAGAGAGATGAAAAAACCGCCGATAATGGCGGTGACAAGGCCCTTGGCCGGATCGGCGCCTGACGCGATAGCGATGGCAAGGCTGAGCGGGATGGCGACCATGGCGACGGTCAGCCCAGCAATCACGTCCGATCTGAAGAGTGACCAATTGTATTCGCGGATGGTCGTGAGGATTTTAGGGCGTCTCATGAATCATATATCACAGATTAATCATGTTGAATCCATCGGATTCTGCAAAACCGTGCTGGTGTTTGACGGCGTAGACGCCCGCTGCGGTCTCGACGTATGAACCGATTTTCAGCGGCGGAATGAACCATGGCTGCCCGGTTTCAGGCCGCCGTCCGATAATTCGGGATATTCAGCCTTGATTGAGAGGCCGTCGGGCATAATCTCTCCTGTAATCAAATCGACGACGAAAATATGGGGGAGGGGAATGGCACTAAAGCTTGCAATCCTGGACGACTATCAGAACGCGGCGCTCGGCTCGGCCGACTGGTCCACGCTCGGCGACACGGAGATCACCGTCTTCGACAAGCACCTGGGATGGGACGAAGACAAGATCGCCGATGCGCTCGCGCCTTTCGACGTCCTCGTCTGCATGCGGGAGCGAACCCGCTTTCCGGCGTCGCAGATCGACAAACTGCCGAATCTCAAGTGTCTGGTGACCACGGGTATGCGCAATCTCGCCATCGACATGGCGCACGCCGGGGGGAAAGACATCGTCGTTTCCGGCACCGACATGCTGCCCTATCCGGCGGCGGAGCACGCGGTCGCGCTGATCACCGATCTCTACAAGAAAATCTCGAAGGAAAGCCGCGTCATGCGCGACGGCGGCTGGCAGGGGTATGTGTCTGAAAGCCTCAACGGCCGGACGCTGGGCGTGCTGGGGCTCGGCAAGCTCGGTGCACGGGTTGCGAAATTCGGGCTCGCCATGGAAATGGACGTCATCGCGTGGAGCGAGAACCTGACCGAGGAACGCTGCAAGGAAGTCGGTGTGAAACTGGTCGACCGGGACACGCTGTTCGAGACGTCCGACGTGATTTCGATCCATCTGGTGCTGAGCGAGCGGACGACGGGCCTCGTCGGTGAAAAGGAACTGGGGCAGATGAAGCCGACCAGTTACCTGGTCAACACATCGCGCGGCCCCATCGTCGACGAGGCGGCGCTGGTCGACGCGCTCACGTCGGGTGAGATCGCCGGCGCCGGGATCGACGTTTACGACGTCGAGCCGCTGCCTGCCGATCATCCGCTGCGCGGCCTCGACAATGCCGTGCTGACCGGTCACACCGGGTATGTCGTGAAGGAGTTGTACGAATTGGTTTACGCGCAGGCGGTCGAGAATCTGAAATCCTGGATGGACGGCGCGCCGACCCGCGTGCTGAACGACAAATGAGCGGCGATCCGGTGCTGGTCGAGCGCGACGGCGGTATCGCGTTCGTGACCCTGAATAATCCCGCCAAACGCAATGCCCTGACATTGGCAGCCTGGGACGGACTCTCGCAGGCGATTGCTGCGCTCGATGCCGACGAAACGATCCGTTGCATCGTCATTCGCGGCGCCGGCGACAAAGCCTTCGCGGCGGGGGCGGACATCTCCGAGTTCCCGGAAAAGCGCTTCGATGCGGAACAGGCCTATGTCTATGGCGAGGCGACGGACAGGACGCTGGAACTGCTGCTGGCGTGCCGCCATCCGGTGATCGCGATGATCCGGGGCGCATGTACCGGCGGTGGGCTGGAGATTGCCGCCTGCTGCGACATGCGGATCGCGTCGGAAACGGCGCGTTTCGGTGTGCCGATCAAGCGTATCGGCCATGCGTTCGCGGCGTCTGAAATGAAGCCGCTGCTGGATTTGGTCGGCAAGGCACTGGTGCTGGAATTCCTGCTCGAGGGTCAGGTGATCGATGCCGGCGAAGCGCTGCGTCACCGGCTGGTGAACCGCGTCGTCGCCGATGGCGCGCTCGAAAAAGAGGTAATGGAAACGGCGGAACGCATCGCGTCGGGGGCGCCGCTTGCCGCGCGCATGACCAAGAAGGTGCTGAACCGATTGCTGAACGACCCATCGCCGATCTCCGAAGCCGAAACGCGCGAGAGTTATGCGCCCTGCGACAGCGAGGATTACCGCGAGGGCGTCACGGCGTTCCTCGAAAAGCGCACGCCGGACTTCAAGGGGCGCTGAGAAAGATCACCTGCCGGTCGGAAACGCCGCGGTCCAGATGGTTTGTCCGTCGAGTTCCGCTTCTTCGATGTAAGACAGATATGACGGCCAGTTCGGCGAGACCTTCCCTTCGATGTCGGCGCCGACATAGCTGAATTCGGCGTCGAACTTGTCCGCGATGTGGCGCATCTTGCCGTTCTCGCGGAGACAGAACAGATACGCGGTGCCGATGTAGCGGTTGCGCGCGATCGATATGGCTTTTCTGACCAGTACGGTACCGATGCCCCGATTCTGAAACGGCGCCTCGACACTGAAGGCGATTTCCGCGGCGACCGAGAAACCTTCGGGCAGGACGATGATGCAGGCGACTCCGCGAAGTACGCCGTCGATGAAGCATCCCAGGTATGTGGTCGATGTCCACCTGATCCCCTTGCAGTATTCACGGATACGCGCGTCCGAGACACCGCCGCAGAAGCGCATCTGGCGGTCGTGCGGGCTTAGCCGGAGCAGGTGTTCCTCGATTTTTGCGGCTTCGGACGGCCAGAGCTTGCGGTATACGGGGGGCAGGTCGAAGGCACCGAAATAATCGGCGCTCTTGGCTACGGGTCCGTGTACCGGACTGCCACCGTCATCGGTGCCGGGCGCCTTGGTGGTGCGCTTAACAATCTTATGCCTGTTCTCGAGCATGGAGAATCTCCGTATTTGTCATCACCGTTCATCCCCCGGGCTTCTCTCGCTGCAAACATTTTATCGCACTGCATCTTTTATAAGATATTGTAATAATTATAATTATCAAAATAAATATTGCATTGCACAAAAACACAAAAGGATTATGCGCAATTCTCATCAATACCGTCCGGCGGCGCGAAATTCAGTTTCTTGTACGCAACAAAATTTCCATTCCTGCGCTTGACCGGCGGGGAATTGCGTTCAATTTAGAGAAAACAGACTTAGGGAGAATGATCATGACCGCTGCCGCCAAACTGCAGGCTCTTCTGGATAAACCGGGCGTCGTTACCGCCCCCGGCGTTTTCGACGCGATTTCCACCCGGCTTGTCGAGCAGGCCGGATTCGACGCCGCCTTCATGAGCGGCTTTATGGTCTCGGCCGTTCGGATCGGCATGCCCGACACCGGGCTCATCAGCTACGCCGAGATGGTCGACCAGGGCCGCAACCTGTGCAATGCCGTCGACATCCCGGTGATCGGCGACGGCGACACCGGCTTCGGCAACCCGATCAACGTCAAGCGCACCGTGCAGGGATACGCCCAGGCCGGCCTCGCCTGCGTGATGATCGAGGATCAGGTCTCGCCGAAACGCTGCGGGCATACCATCGGCAAACGGGTGGTGCCGTTCAACGAGGCCAAGCAGCATTTGCAGGCGGCCGTCGACGCGCGGGAGGAACTGCGCGACAAGGGCGGCGATATCCTGATCATGGCGCGGACGGATGCCAACGCCACCGACGGTATGGACGAAGCGCTCAAGCGCTGCGAGATGTTCCGGAAAGTCGGCGTCGATATCACGTTCCTGGAAGCGCCCAAGGACGAGGAAGAGATGCGCCGCTACGGCGCCGAGATCGACGGTCCAAAGATGGCCAACATGGTCGAGCAGGGGACGACGCCCTATCTGTCGCCCAAGGAACTGGAAGAGATCGGCTACAAGGTCGCGATCTACCCCGCCGCCATGCTGATGACGGCGATCAAGGGGATGCAGGAAACGCTGGCGATGATCAAAGCCGGGGAGCAGGATCTTTCCAACCGGATCACGTTCCAGGAACTGCAGGCGATCGTCGGCTTCCCGGAATACTACGACGCGGAAAAGCAGTACGCGGCCGAGTAACGTTCAGGCCGCGGCCCGCGTCCACGCCAAGACGAACTCGGGCAATACCTCGGCCACTGCCCGCGCCGCCGGCGACGGATTGTGGCCGCGCGCCATCAAAATGCCCATGCGGCGTTTCATCTCGGGCTCTTTCAGCGGAATGACGGCGTAGGAGCCCTCACGCGCCGGCGGCACCGCCGTTTCCGGCAGTACGGCGATGCCGAGACCGGCATCGGCCATGCTGATCAGGGTCTGGTGGTGCAGCATTTCGTACTTGGGTTCCAGCACCCGGCCGTTCTTCTCGAAGCACTTTTCCAGCATGTCGCGCGTCGCCGAGCGCCTGGGCATGGCGAGGATCGGTTTATCCATGATGTCGGGCAGACGAAGGGAGGTGCGCTTCGCCAGCGGATCGCTACCGTTGATGACGGCGACAAAACCGTCCGATAGCAGGTGCGTGAAGACGATGTCCTTGTCGTCGCGGTCGAGCGGCCCGATTCCGAAGTCGACCGCGTCGGTCCGAAGTGCCTCGATGATCTCCGAGCCGTACGCCTCGCGGACTTGGATGAAGATTTCCGGGTGGCGCGACTGGAATGCCGCCAGCGCCGGCGGCAGGATCGAGGATGCGAAGCTGGGCGCGCAGGCGACCAGCACCCGACCCCGGGTCATCGCCGCTTCGTCGCGAAAGGCACGGATCGTGTCCTCGAGACCGGTAATCGTGCGGTTAGCGCGTTCCAGCAGTTCGTTGCCGGCGTCGGTCAGTCGGACCGACCGGGTGGTGCGGTGGAACAGCGGTACGCCGAGCGTGGTTTCGAGCTGTTGCACATGCGCCGTTACGGCGGATTGTGACAGGTTAAGGCGTTCGGAGGCACGGCGGAATCCGCGCGCCTCGGCGACCGCCAGGAAGGTCTCCAGTTGCTTCAACGTGACCGGGAGCATGCATGCCTCCAATTGATCTTATTTTATGATATATAGTACATATATTTCTATTTGTTCAATCGAATGTTGTGTGCTGCAATATCGGCCAAGAGCCGGGGCATCCGGCGATCATTAATGATTTAGGGAGACACCCGATGACCGGTATCAGCCGCCGTCTGGCGGAATTCGCAGTCGATCTTGGATACGAGGATCTGCCGGCCGATGTGATCGAGCGGACCAAACTTTTGATTCTCGACACCGCGGGAATCATGGTGCGCGCCCGCAACGATGCGGAATCGACGCCCGCCATGGTGCGCGCGCTCGAATACCTGGGTCTCGCGACCGGCGATTGCGCCGTGCCGGGCGACGCGAAAACCTATGCGCCGTCGGCGGCCGCACTGCTGAACGGGACGCTCGCGCATTCGCTCGATTTCGACGACACGCACGCCGAAGCCTCGCTGCATTCGTCGGCGCCGATCGTGCCGGCGGCCCTGGCGGCGGCGGAAATGACCGGCGCGTCGGGCAAGGACCTGATCGCGGCTTGTGTCGCCGGTTATGAAATCCAGATCCGGCTCTCGCTGGCGCTGGGCCCGTCCGAACACTATGACCGCGGTTACCACCCGACCGCGACCTGCGGCATCTTCGGTGCCGTCGCGGCGGCCGGCAAGCTGCTGGGTATGGACGCCGATCAAATCGAAAGCGGTTTCGGTATCGCGCTCAGCCAGTCGGCGGGCTCGATGCAGTTCCTCGCCGACGGCGCGTGGACAAAGCGCTCCCATGTCGGGCAGGCGGCGCAGAACGGCCTGATGTGCGCCGTCCTCGCCAGGGAAGGTTTCAAGGGGCCGAAGGAAGCGTTCGAAGGCAAATGGGGTTTCCTGCACGCCTATGCGCCCAACGCCGATCCGGCCAAGGCGGACGCCGAACTGGGCGAGCGCTGGGAGACCATGCGTCTCGCGGTCAAACCCTATCCGAGCTGCCGCTACACCCACGCCGCCATGGATGCGATCAAGCAGATCATGCGCGACGAGGGCGTCACCGCCGACGAGGTCGAAGCGGTCGAGATCGGCTTGCCGCTCACCGGCATGAAGATCGTCAGCTTCCCGGAAGAAGCCAAGCACAACCCCGTGAGCGTCGTCGACGGCCAGTTTTCGATGCCGTTCTGCGCCGCCGTTGTGCTGCGCGAAGGCACCATGCTCTGGGATCACTACGCGACGCATCTGAAAGACCCGGACACGCTGGCGCTGACCAAGAAGGTTTCTTGCGTCAACGACCTTGAGGTCGAGGCGTTGTTCCCGGCCAACATGGCCGGCAAGGCAACGGTCCGGACGCCGCGGGGTACGTTCTCGGTCCTCGTCGACATGCCGAAGGGCGAGCCCGCCAACTTCATGACGGTGGACGAGTTCCGAGGCAAGTTCACGGGCCTCGCCGCGCCCTACCTGGGGGACGACGGGGTCGATCGCTTCGCCGATCTGATCCTGGGTCTCGAAGCACAGAATTCGGTCTCGTCTGTGCTCGCGGCCGGCAAGCCGCAGATGGCGGCCGCTGAATAATGGTTGCCGAAGCAAAGGAAGTCGGCCCGAACCGGTACCGCGAGTCCTACGGACGGTATCTGGAGGATTTCAACGTCGGCGATGTCTACGAACACCGCCCGGGCCGTACGGTCACCGAGAACGACAACATCTGGTTCACGCTTCTGACCATGAACCAGCACCCGCTGCACTTCGACCGGAACTATGCGAAGCATTCGGAGTTCGGCCAGCCGCTGGTGAACTCGTGCCTGACCCTATCAATTGTCGCCGGGATGAGCGTTTCGGACGTGAGCCAGAAAACCATCGCCAATCTGGGCTGGGACAAGGTCAAGATGCCGGCCCCCGTGTTCAACGGCGATACGCTTTATGCGGAAAGCGAAGTGCTGGCGGTGCGCGAAAGCAAGTCGCGGCCGACGCAGGGCATCGTCACCATCAAGACCGTCGGCAAGAACCAGGACGGGACCGTGGTGATCGAGTTCGAACGCGCCATGCTGATCCCGAAACGCGGCCACGCCGTCGACGACAAGGCCGATTATTGATACTTAATTCATGAGCGTCATGCCCGCGCAGGCGGGAATCCAGACATTCGGATATCTTGGGCCCCCGCCTTCGCGGGGGTGACGTGGAGGAAACGAGAAATATGCCCGACGCACTGAACGACAGCGACAACACGCTGATCCTCGACGCCATCGACAAGTTCCTGGAAAAGGACGTGGCGCCGTACGTGAAGGAGTTCGAGTCCGAGGACAAATACCCGCAGGCAATCGCCGACAAGCTTGCCGATTTGGGTATGTTCGGTGCGACGATCTCGACCGAATACGGTGGGCTCGGCCTCGATATCCGCACCTATTCGCAGATCGTCGAGCGGGTTTCGGCCGTTTGGATGTCGGTTTCGGGATTGTTCAACTCGCATCTGATCATGGCCGCCGCCGTCGAGCGCCATGGCTCGGAGGAGATGAAGCGCGAATACCTGCCGAAATTCGCCAGCGGTGAAATCCGGGGCGGCATCGCGTTGACCGAACCGGACGCCGGGACCGACCTGCAGGGCATCCGTGTCAAGGCGGTCAAGGACGGCGACGCGTACGTCATCGACGGCACGAAGACGTGGATCACCAATTCGGTCTACGGCGAGATGCTGGCGGTGCTGGTCAAGACCGATCCCGACGCGGAACCGGCGCACAGGGGGATGAGCCTGTTGCTGGTGCCGAAATCCGCCGGTTTCAAGGCGAACAAGCTCAAGAAGCTCGGTTACAGGGGCATCGACACCGCCGAGGTGCAATTCAACGGTGTCCGGGTTCCGCAGTCGCACCTGATCGGCGAGAACGAGGGGCGTGGATTGCAGCAGATTTTATCCGGCCTCGAACTCGGTCGTATCAATGTTGCCGCGCGTGGCGTCGGGGTGGCACGTGCCGCGCTCGAGGACGCCCTGGCCTACGCCAAGGAGCGCAAGACCTTCGGCAAGCCGATCTGTGAGCATCAGGCGATCCAGATCAAGCTCGCCGACATGGCAACCCGCGTCCAGGCGGCGCGCAAGCTGGTCGAGGACGCCGCCGTTGCCTATGACAGCGGCGAACGGTGCGATATGGAGGCCGGCATGGCCAAGCTGTTCGCGACCGAGGCGGCGATGGAAAACGCCGCCGAAGCCATGCGTATTCACGGCGCCTACGGCTATTCGCCGGAATACAACATCGAACGCTATTACCGGGACGCGCCGCTGCTGTGCATCGGCGAAGGCACGAACGAGTTGCAGCGGATCATCATTGCCCGGCAACTGGTGGAGCGCAGCAGTTGAATTTCCTTTCGGGTTTTTCGTCATTCCCGCGCAGGCGGGAATCCAAAACTGCCACTTCTTGGACCCCCGCCTTCGCGCGGGTGACGAGTTTGTAGATGATGTCGGATAACCCGCTTCCCCTTTCAGGCGTCCGTGTTCTGGCCGTCGAGCAGTACGGCGCCGGGCCGTTCGGCACCATGTTCCTGGCCGACCAGGGGGCCGAAGTCGTCAAGATCGAGAACCCGGACGGCGGCGATTTCGCCCGCGACATCGGGCCTTACTGGTTCGGTGACGGGACCTCCGAGTTCTTTCACGCCTACAACCGCAACAAGCGGAGCGTCACCCTCGATCTGACCAGCGAGGAGGGGCGCGCGGTGTTCCTCGATCTCGTCAAAAGGGCTGATGCGGTCGCGTCGAACCTGCGCGGCGACGTGCCGGACAAACTGGGCCTCAACTACGCGGACCTGAAGGACATCAACCCGAAGATCGTCTGCGCGCATCTGTCGGCCTATGGGCGCACCGGCCCGCGCAAGACATGGCCCGGGTTCGATTACCTGATGCAGGCGGAAGCGGGCTGGTTCTCACTCACCGGCGAACCGGAGCACCCGCCGACCCGCTTTGGCCTGTCGGTCGTCGATCAGATGACCGGCCTTGCGCTCGCCTATGCCGTTCTGGCCGGGATCACCGGCGCGCGCGCGACCGGCACCGGCCGCGACATGGATGTGAGCCTGTTCGATATCGCGCTCTGCAATCTCGGCTATCCGGCGATCTGGTATCTGAACGAGGGGCATGTGCAGGGGCGTCTGCCGCGTTCCGCGCATCCGGCACTGACGCCGTGTGCGCTCTACCAGACCAAGGACGGCTGGATCTACCTGATGTGCAACAAGGAGAAGTTCTGGCCGGCGCTCTGCAACAAGCTGGGCCGCCCGGAATGGGCCGAAGATCCGCGTTTCAAGACGTTCAAGGAGCGCTTCGAGAACAGGCCGTTGATCGAGGAATTGCTGGACGAGGCGCTGTCGGCGAGAACCACCGCCGAATGGCTGGCGGAGTTCGCGGGCGTGGTCCCCGCCGCGGCGATCAACGACGTCAAGGAAGCCCTCGACAATCCGTTTGTCGTCGACGAGGGGCGGTTGCAGAATATCGAACTCGAAGGGCACGGTACGTACCGCTATGTCGCGCCGCCGGTCCGCGCCGGCGGCTCGCCGGCACCCGCCAACCCGGCACCGAAACTGGGTGTGGATACGGATGACCTGCTGCGCGACGCCGGATACGACGAGGCGGCGATCGCCGCGCTTCGGGACAAAAAAGTAATCTGAACCGGACAGGGAAGAAACGAGATGGCGCTCACACTCGCCGAAAAAATCATCGCCAAGGCGGCCGGGGTCGGCAGCGTATCGCCGGGCGAGATCGTCACGTGCAATGTCGATCTCGCCATGGCCCATGACAGTTCGGGGCCCCGCGCGTCCGGCCGCAAACTGGACGAACTCGGGGTGCCGGTCTGGGATATCGACAAGCTGGTTGTCATCACCGACCACTACATCAACGACGACAACCCGGATCACCGGGAAATCCAGCGGCACGCCGAGGAATGGGTGAAGACCCACGGTGTGAAACATTTCATTAAGGAGCAGGGCATCTGCCACATCGTGCTGCCGGAAGGCGGCCACGTGAAGCCCGGCATGTTCATCGTCGGTGCCGACAGCCATTCGGTGACCGGCGGTGCCTTCGGCGCTTTCATGGTCGGCATCGGCATCACCGAGATGACCGGCGTGCTGGCGACCGGCGAGATCTGGGTGCGGGTGCCGGAGACCGTCAAGATCGACGTCACCGGAACGCTGAAGCCGGGTGTCGCGGCCAAGGACGTGATCCTCAAACTTTGCGGCGACCACGGCATCATGGGGTTCAATTACCAGGCGCTTGAATACGCCGGCACAGCCGTCGCGGAAATGTCGGTCGAGGAGCGCATGACGCTTGCCAACATGGCCGCTGAGCTGGGCGCCAAGACCGGATACTGTGCGCCGGATGAAAAGACCGAGGTGGTGCTGACCAAGTGGGGCGCCAGGGACATCGACATCAAGTCGTGGCAGAGCGATGCCGGCGCCACCTACGCCAGAACCGTGACGGTCGACGGCGATGCGCTGACACCGCAGGTGGCGGCCCCGTCGAGCCCGGAAAACGCGGCCCCGGTCGGCGACCATGCCGGTACCAGGCTCGATCAGGCCTATCTCGGTGCGTGCACGGGGGCGAAGCTGGACGATCTCAGGATGGCGGCGCAGGTCCTCAAGGGACGCAAGATCCAGAGCGGCTTCAAGTTCATGATCACGCCGTCGTCGCTGGCCATGCAGGAAGAGGCGCGCGCCGACGGTACGCTCAAGATCATCGAGGATGCAGGCGGTGTCATCCTGCCCATGGGGTGCAGCGGCTGCATCGGTATCGGCCGTGCCCGGCTCGAGGAGAACGCCGTCGGCATCTCGTCGACCAACCGCAACTTCGTCGGCCGCGCCGGACCGAAGTCCTCGAAGCTGTTCCTGGCGTCGCCCTACACCGTCGCCGCGTCGGCCATCAAGGGCGCGATCGCAGATCCGAGGGAATTCCTATGAGCACGATCAAAGGTAACGCATGGCGCTACGGCGCCAACATCGACACCGACGCGCTTTCACCGATCGGGTCCTATCAGGGGCTCGGCGATCTCGCCTCGGGGGCCAGGAACTGCCTCAGGGACATCGATCCGGAGTTCGCGCCGAACGTGAACGAAGGGGATGTGTTCGTGGCGACCGACAATCTGGGGATCGGTTCCTCCCGGGAAACGGCGCCGCTGTTCCTGAAGACACTGGGCATTCGTTGCGTGGTGGCGAAGTCGTTCGCGCGCATCTTTTACCGCAACTGTTTCAATATCGGCCTGCCGGCGCTGGTCTGTCCCGATGCCGAGGATATCGCGATGGGCGACGAACTGGCGGTCGACACCTCGACAGGTGAAATCGTCAATGAAACGCAGGGAACGACGTACCAATGTCAGCCTATTCCCGACCATCTGATGGCGATCGTCGGGGAGGGCGGTTTGATGCCGTATCTTGAAAAGAAGCTTGCCAAGACAGGGTGAGTCGCTGCGTTTCTAGCCTCACGGCATTGTGCATTTTTAACATGATTTGTGCTGGGTATCCTTGGCCTGCGTGAAATCAGGCCGGGAGCTATTGAATGCCGAACCCCATCGTATTCGTACTCGCGATTGTTATGTGTGCCCTGCCAATCGGCGCGTATGCCGCCGGCACGGACAGTGGCGGCAGCGCGGCGCCGAACGAGGTCCAGCAATCGAAATCGCTGCTGAAGGACGGTAATTACGCCAAGGCGGAAGGCCTGTTGCGCAAGGCGCTCGCCGACGACCCCGGTAATGCGGATGCGTGGAATCTGCTCGGGTACGCGACCCGGCTGCAGGATAATTACGAACAGGCCGAGGAATACTACGGCAAGGCACTTGCCATCGATGCGAAGCATGTCGGCGCCATGCAGTATCTGGGCATGCTTTACGTGAAAACGGGACGTACCGGGGAAGCGAAGAAGCTGCTGGCCCGGATCGACGATGCGTGTTTTCTCTCGTGTTCCGAATATGACGACCTGAAGCGGGCCATCGAGACCGGGAAGACCGATCAGGATCCCGGCTGGTAAACTTTGGTCACGCCGGCACGCTCCGCCGACCGCCGCAGCCGCTCGCGGTTCTCCAGTTCTTTCGACCTGCGCCAGTCGTTGTTATCGATTTTAAGCGCCCACGTGTTCTTGAACCCGTGCGCGGCCGCCGTCTTGCGGGCCGAGGTAAAGTTGTCCCGCGTTATCGGGCCGACGATCACATGATAAAGCACGCGGCGCCCGCCGGCGGGCATGGCGAAGACCTGCGGGGTCATGTTCGCGTCGCGGATTCCGAAAGAGCGTGCGGTCATCAGGTCGCGCGAACTGGCGACGACCATGTACACGCCCGGGATGGGATCGCCGATGGCGCCGTAGTGCGTCACCGCCACGTTGCCCTTGGGCGTCGCCACGGGTTGTGGGCGGGGCAACGAGGCCAGGGTCCGGGTTTCCACCTTCTCGTCGACATTGGCGATGACCGTCTCGCTCTCCAGGTCCTGGCAGACGATGCCGTCCGTCAGTATGCGGTGCACGGCGCAATCCTGCGCCGCCAGCGCTGATATGCCGTGATCGGTCAGGGATTTCTCGGTGGTGGCATAGGACAACCCGTCGGCGACGAGCGATGCCACGGTAATCGGGAGCGGTGCACACCCCGTGCACAGGACCGCACCCAGGATAGCAGTCGCGATTGATTTCATCTCACACACTCAGGGGCCTGATTCTTATAGGTATTTTGTCTATCGCCGCGAATTCTCAGGCACCCGGCCCCAGGGACGCCTCTGTGTTCGCAATTGCACATTGCACCGAATGAGAATCGGTTGCAATAGTGAACTCTAATGCTCAGAATTTTTATTTATCTGAAATTTAACGATAAATTGGGTGAAGTGTTTGGACTTATTGGTGTTGCGGTGCACCGATTCTGTCCAAATCACTCGGATTCCGTCTTCTTGGCCTTGGGCAAATCCAGCTTGATCGACAGTTCCTTGAGGCGTTTCGCCTCGACTTCCGTCGGCGCGCCCATCAGCAGGTCTTCGGCCTGCTGGTTCATCGGGAAGGCGATGACCTCGCGGATGTTCTGCTCGTCGGCCAGCAGCATGACGATGCGGTCGATGCCGGGTGCCGAACCGCCGTGCGGCGGCGCGCCGTACTGGAACGCGCGCAGCATGCCGCCGAACTTGTCCTCGACCACGTCCTGGCCGTAGCCGGCGATCTCGAAGGCTTTGACCATGATGTCGGCGCGGTGGTTCCGGATCGCCCCCGACGACAACTCCACGCCGTTGCAGACGATATCGTACTGATAGGCGAGGATATCCAGCGGATCCTTGGTTTCGAGCGCTTCAAGCCCGCCCTGCGGCATCGAGAAGGGGTTGTGCGAGAACTCGACCTTGCCGTCGTCGTCCAGCTCGTACATCGGATAGTCGACGATCCAGCAGAACTTGAACTCGTCCTTGGAACAGAGATCGAGGTCGGTGCCGGCCTTCATGCGCGCGGCACCGGCGAACGTTGCCATTTCCTTTGGATCGCCGCAGACGAAGAACACGGCGTCGCCGTCGGCGAGGTCGAGCTGCGTGCGCACGGCCTCGGTCCGCTCCGCGCCGATGTTCTTGGCGATCGGCCCGGCACCTTCGCCGTCGCGGAAGAAGATATACCCTAGCCCCGGCTGGCCCTGATCCTGCGCCCAAGCATTCATCCGGTCGCAGAACGCCCGGCTGCCGCCGGTCTTGGCGGGGATGGCGTAGACCCGGACGGCGTCGTTCTTTTCGATCATGCCGGCGAAGACCTTGAAGCCGGAACCGCGGAAATGCTCGGTCACGTCCTGCATCTCGATCGGGTTCCGGAGGTCCGGCTTGTCGGAGCCGTATTTCGCCATCGCTTCGGCATAGGGAATTTCCGGGAACGGCGCCGGGGTCACCTTGCGGTCCTCGGCGAACTCCTCGAATACGCCGCCGATGACGGGCTCGATGGTGCGGAATACGTCTTCCTGCGTCACGAACGCCATCTCGAAATCGAGCTGGTAGAACTCGCCCGGCGAGCGGTCGGCGCGGGCATCCTCGTCGCGGAAGCAGGGCGCGATCTGGAAATACTTGTCGAAGCCCGACACCATCAGCAACTGCTTGAACTGCTGCGGCGCCTGCGGCAGGGCGTAGAACTTGCCCGGGTGATTGCGCGCCGGGACCAGGTAGTCGCGTGCCCCTTCGGGCGAGGAGGCTGTCAGGATCGGCGTCTGGAACTCGAGGAAACCGGCATCCGTCATGCGCCGCCGGATCGAGGCGATGACCCCGTTCCGGAGCTTGATGTTGCGCTGCATCTTCTCGCGGCGGAGGTCCAGGAAGCGGTAACGCAGGCGGATGTCCTCGCCGTATTCCTGATCGCCTGCGACCTGCATCGGCAGCACTTCCGCCGGGCCCTCGACGTTGATCTCGCGAATACGAACCTCGACCTCGCCAGTCGGGATATTCCTGTTGACGGTCTCGTCGGAGCGCTTCACCACCTCGCCGGTGACGGTCAGCACGCTTTCCGGGCGCGCACCCTCGACGGTCGGGAACAGTTCGCTGGAAACGTCGATCACGCACTGGGTGATGCCGTAATGGTCGCGGAGGTCGACGAACACCAGGTTGCCGTGGTCGCGCTTCCTGTGCACCCAACCGGAAATACGCACGGTTTCGCCCACGTGATCGGGACGCAGCGCAGTGCAGGTGTGCGTACGGAAGGGGTGCATGATGTCGGTCACGGCGGGGTCTCCGGAAACAGCTACAAATTCACTGGTGAAGCGGGAGGTTTAAGGGCGAGACGCCCGATATGCAAGGGAGAAGGGGGCTACCACAGCGTCTTCTGCGCGCGGGGCATCCATTCCTCGTCATAGGCCTCGCCGTCGATGCCGCCGTCGTCGCGGGCTTTGGTCCGGGCGGCGAGGATGTCGCCCGCCGACGGCAGGGATTTCGGGTCCGCGTGCCGGGCCGGGTCCCAGAGCCTGGAGCGCAGGATCGCCCGGGCGCACTGGAAATAGACCGTGTCGATTTCGACGACGATGACCGAGCGCGGCGCCTTGCCCTGCTCGGAGAAGCTCTCCAGCAGCGCCGGTTCGATCGAAAGGTGCGCGCGGCCGTTGATCCGGAGTGTCGTCCCCGAGCCCGGGATCAGGAACAGGAGCGCCACGCGCGGGTCGCGGACGATGTTCCGAAGCGTATCGACCCGGTTGTTGCCGCGCCGGTCGGGGATCGTCACCGTACGTTCGTCGTGGATGCGGACGAACCCCTTGAGGTCGCCGCGCGGCGAGCAGTCGACGCCCTCCGGCGCGACCGAGGCCAGCGCGACGAACGGCGAGGCCTCGATCAGGCGGCGGTATTCGTCGGTGATCACCGGGCTTTCCTTGACCAGAGAAGCCTCGGACGGGTCGTTGTAGATTTCCTCCAGCGCTTGGATGCTGTCGATAATGTGTTCGTTCATGTCTGCGCGTCTCCGATCCGCTCATCGAACAGTTTCCTGGCGTCGGGGAAATCGTCCGGGGCGGCGGCGAACTTGTCGCGGCAGCCCGGATTGCAGAACCCGACCGTATGGCCACGATAGAATGTCAGGCTGTCGGCTTCGACCGGCTTGCCGGAAAACGGGCATACCGGGTTGATGCATTCGTTCAGGATCGGATCGGCCATCGCTATACTCCCAATTCCGTTTGTTCGGCGCGCCCTTGTCGATGTGAAATAGTGGATTACCTCAAACACGTGACGCCGTGATGACGCGCGTCACCGGCAACGGCGGCAGCATAGCGAACCTGAACGTCGGGAACAAAGCCATTGGATCACGAAACCGGCCACGACCACTATCATTCGCCGCTCAAGGCCTCCGCGCATGCGACGCTGCATTGCCTGATCGGGTGCTTTATCGGCGAGGCGATCGGCGTCGGGCTCGGTGTCTGGTTCGGGTTGGGCGTGGTCCTGACGATCGCGCTCGGCGTCGTGTTCGCCTATATCTGCGGGTTTGCGCTGGCGCTCATTCCGCTGATGCGCTCCATGAACCTAAGTCTTGGCGGCGCCATGCGCGTTGTGTGGGTCGGCGAAGCGATTTCCATCGCGGTCATGGAGATCGTGATGAATGGCGTCGACTACTGGATCGGCGGGCTGCAGGCGACCTCGATCGGTCAGCCCGTATTCTGGATCGGACTCGCCGCCGCCGCGCCAGCGGGTTTCCTGGCGGCGTGGCCGGTCAATCACTGGCTGTTGAAGAAGGAGATCAAGACGCACCACTGACGGGCTCAGGTACCGCCGACATACGGATTCGATTTTCTCTCGTGCCCGAAGGTCGACATCGGGCCGTGCCCCGGCACGAATGCCGTGTCGTCGCCGAGCGGCCAAAGCTGCGTGGTGATCGAGGTGATTAACTGGTCGAAATCCCCCTTGGGAAAATCCGTGCGTCCGATGGACCCTTGGAACAGGACGTCGCCGACGAAGGCGATGCCGGACTCCGGTTGATGAAACACCACGTGGCCGGGCGTATGGCCCGGGCAATGGTAGACGTCGAATGTGACATTTCCGACCGTGACCCGGTCGCCGCCCTCGAGCCAGCGGTCGGACTCGAAGGCACGGCCGCCGGGAAAACCGTACTTGGCGGAAGACGTCGGGATATCCTCGATCCAGAACGTGTCGTCGATGTGCGGCCCTTCGATGGGGACGCCCAGGCGTTCGCGCAGTTCGTCGGCGGCGCCGGCATGATCGGCGTGCCCGTGCGTCAGCAGGATCTTCTCGATCTCGCAGCCGGTCTCGTCGACGGCGGCCAGCAGGCGGTCGATATCGCCGCCGGGATCGATGAAGGCGCCACGATTGGTTCCCGTGCACCAGACGACGGAGCAATTCTGCTGCAGCGGCGTCACCGGCACGATGGCGGCGCGGATCGGCGGTTCGGTTTCGGGAGTAGTCTCGGCCATGACGGCGGCATCCTACGGTCCCGCCGGTGCGCGCTCAAGACAGATGCGCGCGCAGCCATTCGAGAGTGCGGTGGATCGCCTTTTCCCGCGCTTCCGGATTGGTGCCGACGTGGACCTTGCGCTCACCGGTTTTGTAGCCGGAATGCCGGGTGGTGATGGTCCGGACCTTTGACTTCGGATGGTCGAACCCGTGGTAGCTGTCCGGGTAGATGTCGATGAACATGGGCGGTGCGTCCGGATTCTCACGAACTTTCAGGACAAGTTCGCGGCACGGTTCGGCAAGTGTCCAGTCGTCCAGCGCGCCATGCTGGATCAGCGCCGGCACGCGGGGGCGGTAGTCAGGATAGTCTTTCTTGAGCGCGACGCAGCCCGGATAGAACACGACGGCGGTTCTGAAATCGCTTTGGCCTGGCATCGGCAATGCAGCCGCGCCGTCGCGTATCGTGTGCAGCCCGGTCATGGCACCGTTGGACCATCCCATCAGCGCAATCTTCTTGGGATCTATATCTGGTTGCCGGGAGAGCCACGTCAGTGCGGCGAGGGCATCGAACGGCCGTTCGACGTCCGGCTTGACGGGGCGGTCCTTGACCTTGCACAGGCTGCCGTGGCCGCGCGAGCCGAAACTGTCCGGCAACAGCAGGGCCCAGCCCTCGGCCGCGAGGATTTCCATCCAGGCGCGTTCACGGGACGCAATCTTGCCGGATTTGGTGAACAGGCCGCCGCAGCCGTGCAGCATGACGACGGCGGGTGCCAGGGTGCCCGAACGCGGTGCAACGTAGACCGCGCCGATCTCCTCACCCTGTTGGTTGAGAAACGTGACGCGTTCCTCGGCGCAGGCGTTACCGATGGAAAGAAAAAGAAAGACCGCCGCAACCAGCGCGCCTTTGCACGCCGCCCCGGCGGGCGCGATCAACTCGCGATTTTCCAGGAACCGTCGGCCTGGCGGCAGGCGACGCCCGTGCCCTTTTCCTGCTGACCGTCGACGTAGATCTGCGTTTCGAACTCGCGGCAGTCGGTGCCCTCGGCGCTGCGGTACGTATTGGTCGGTGTGACCGTGCCGGAATGGCCCGAATCCGGGTTGCGCCATGTCGAGGTCTGTCCGGTCTTGTTGTACTCAAGCGCATCCTGCGCGGTCCGCTGGGCATAGGCCTTGTCGGCCTTGTCGAGGGATTTGCCGATCTCGCTCCCGGCCCAGGCACCGGCCAGCGTGCCGACGGCGATGGCCGCCATGGCGCCCTTGCCGCCGCCGATCTGCGAGCCCAAAAGCGCGCCGAGGCCGGCACCGGCCAGCGTGCCCATGGTCTGCTTTTCCTTGCCCTGTTCGCAGGCGGCGAGCGCCAGGCACAGGGTCGCAACGATCAAAGGTTTGGACGGTTTAACTGCGGTCAACTGCCTGTTCATTACTCAACGGCCCCGGTGTGGCGGGGCTCCTCTTTCCCGACTGTTGCGTACCCCTCGATCCGTTGAAACAGATCGAACATTCGACATTCGCTACTTATCCCTATATCTACAGGATATGGCGAAAATACGGCGGCAGTGTAGCGCCTGTTGCAACAATTTTAAGTGACAAACATCACGGAATTCCGCATGGCCGAGCTGAATGAACCCTTCGATCTGTTCCACTCCTGGTTCGAGTTGGCCAAGGAGAGCGAGCCGAACGACCCGAGCGCCATGAACCTGGCGACGGCGACGCCCGACGGCCGCCCTTCCTCGCGCATGGTGTTGCTGAAGGATTTCGATACGAACGGGTTTGTCTTTTACACAAACCTGGAAAGCAACAAGGGCAAGCAACTGGCCGCGAACAGTCACGTGGCGCTCAATTTCCATTGGAAGAGCCTGCGCAAGCAGGTACGGATCGAGGGCGCGGCTACGCCGGTCAGCGATGAGGAAGCCGACGCCTATTTCAGTTCCAGACCGCGCGGCAGCCGCATCGGCGCCTGGGCGTCCGACCAGTCACGGCCGATGGAAGGCATGTTCGTGCTGGAACGCCGCGTTGCCGAATACACCGCCAAGTTCAATATCGGCGAAATACCCCGGCCGCCGCACTGGTCGGGATACCGGGTTGCGCCGCGACTGATCGAGTTCTGGTCGGACGGAAAATTCCGTTTGCACGAACGGATCGTCTATCATCGCGACGGTGACACCTGGAAGACGGAGCGTCTGTTCCCGTGAGCATATCGCACGAGCCGCCGACCGAAGGAACGGTCCATCAGGGTCATCCCGTGATCCAGGGCGGCAACCTGATGCGTGCCGCGGCGATCGCTTCTGTGAGCGTCGCCGCGGTTTTGATCGCGACCAAGTTCGCGGCGTGGCTGATGACGGATTCGGTCAGCCTGCTTTCGACGTTGATCGATTCCTTCCTGGATGCCGCGGCGTCGCTGATCAATCTGCTGGCCGTGCACCACGCGCTGCAGCCGGCGGACCGGGAACACAGGTTCGGTCACGGCAAGGCGGAGCCGTTGGCCGGGCTGGCGCAGGCGGCGTTTATCTGCGGGTCGGCGGCATTCCTGCTGATCGAGGCCGGGGAAAGGGTGGCAAAACCGCGGGAAATCGCGAACACGGAAATCGGTTACGCAGTGATGGTGTTTTCCATCGTCCTGACGGTCGGGCTGGTCGTCTTTCAGAGCTATGTCGTCAAAAAATCCAATTCCGTCGCCATCGATGCCGACAGTCTGCACTACAAGACGGACGTTCTGATCAACCTCGGGGTGATGGCGTCGCTGTTTATGTCCAGTTACCTGGGCTGGCGCTATGCGGACCCGATCGTCGCGATCCTGATCGCGGTGTACATCGTCAAGGGCGCCTGGGGGATCGGCAGGTCGTCGCTGGATATCCTCATGGACCACGAACTCGACGAAGAGGAGCGCCAGAAAATCCGCGACATCGTCATGGCGCATGAGGAAGTAAAGGGCCTGCACGATCTCAGAACGCGTTCCTCGGGGGTGCATGTGTTCATTCAGTTTCACCTCGAACTCGACGGTGACATGAAACTCAGGGACGCTCACGAGATATCGGAACAAGTCGAATTGGAACTGATGGACGCGTTTTCCAACGCCGAAGTTATTATCCACGAGGATCCGGAAGGCGTCGAAGAGGCGCGCGCGACGTTTCGGTGAGCATGTCGGAGACCGATCAGCAAGACACGATCGACTTCCTGACGGCGGCGCTTTCGGAAAACGGCACGCCACCGAGGATCGTCACCACTCATATTTCCATCGTGTTCCTGAGCGGTGACCGCGTGATCAAGCTCAAGCGCGCCGTGAAATTCCCGTTTCTGGATTTCCGTACGCTGGAGGCGCGCCACGAAGCATGCCTGCGGGAAGTAGAGATCAACCGGCGTACCGCGCCCGCGATCTACAAGGGCGTCCTGCCCGTGACCCGCGACAATGACGGCCTTGAGTTGGATGGAGGCGGCGAAGCCATCGACTGGGTGGTCGACATGCGCCGGTTCGACGAGTCGCTGTTGTTCGATCGTCTGGCCGCTGTCGACAAAGGGCTGCGGCGTCCGGTCATCGAGGATCTCGCCGATGCCATCGCCGCGTTTCATGCAAAGGCGGATGTCCGCGAGAACAAGGGCGGTGCCGATGGTATCCGCCGGATCGCCGAGAACAATGTCCGTGCGTTTGAGGAGCAAGACGGCTCCGGGATATTCGACCGGGTGCGCGTCGATGCCGTGACGGCAAGGACTCTCGAACTGATCGACGATCTATCGACGGAACTGGATGCCCGCCGTGACGAGGGACGGGTCCGCGCCTGCCATGGCGACCTGCACCTCAGGAACATCTGCCTGATCAACGGCCAGCCGACGCTGTTCGACGCCATCGAGTTCTCGACGGATTTTTCGGATATCGATGTGCTTTATGACCTGGCGTTCCTGCTGATGGATCTGGATTTTCACGACAAGCGCCGGCTCGCTACGTTTCTTTTCAACCGGTATCTGGATGTGTCGGACGAACGCTCCGACGCCTACAGGGTCCTGCCGGTATTTTTGAGCATGCGCGCGCAGATCAGGGCGCACGTGGGGGCCGCCATCGCGGCATCGCAAAACGACGATGCGGACTGCGACCGGGAAGCAGAGACCGCGCGCCGTTACCTGGACCTCGCCGAGACCTATCTGACGCCGGAATCGCCACGGCTGGTGGCCGTTGGAGGGCTCTCCGGCTCAGGCAAGTCGCGGCTCGCACGCGAGATCGCCCGGTATCTCGGTGTTCGTCCGGGCGCCCGGGTGGTGCGGACGGATGTGGTCCGGAAAAGGCTGTGTGGCGTGCACCCCAACGAAAAACTCGGGCCGGAGGGTTACACGCCGGAGATGACGGCGCGGACCTACGCCGCGTTTATCGAACAGGCGGGCGAAGCACTGGAAAACGGTCAGAGTGTCGTGTTGGACGCCGTGTTCGCGAAACAGCAGGAGCGGGAGAGGGCGGAAGACCTCGCCCGGACGTGTTCGGTGCCGTTCACCGGTATCTGGGTCGACGCGCCGGAACACGTTCGCCTGGATCGGGTCGCGACGCGCGAGCGCAACGTTTCCGACGTCACCGTAGAGATCGCCGAACAGCAGTCGGGTTATGACCTGGGCGACATCGGCTGGGCGCGTGTCGACAGTTCCGGCAAGAAAGAGGAAACGGTGCGCGAAGCGCGGAATATTCTGAAAATCTGATCTCCCCCTTTGCGAAACGGTGCGAAAAAGCGCATCATATCCGGTAACTAATCTCAGACAGGCAGAGGTTGTTCATGGTCAATACGATCCTGTGTCCGCTCAGCGGCGCGCCGGAGAACGAGGAAGTTCTCGACAAGGCGTATTCCGTTGCCAAGGACCTGAAAAGCCACCTCGAGGTTCTGCACGTCGAACCCGAAGCCAAGGAGTCGATCCCCTTGCTCGGCGAAGGCATGTCGGTCGCAATGGTCGAGGACATGATCGGCATGGCCGAGAAGGAGGCCTCCGAACGCGTGGCCCGTGCCCGCAAGCTGTTCGACGAGGGTGTCGACCGGCACAACGCGAAGGTCGCCGACAAACCCACCGGTGAAAAAGAAATGACCGTCGCCTGGCGCCACGAACACGGCCGCGAGGACGAGGTGGTCGCGCGGCTGGGCCGCCTTAATGACATGATCGTCGTGGCGCGTCCGGGCGACAGCGACGACGTGCTGACGCCGATGACCTTGAACGCCGCGATCTTCGAAAGCGGACGGCCTGTGCTGGTCGTGCCGCCCGGCTCGTCCGGGTCCGTGCGGAAACGCATCGCGATTTCATGGAATGGCAGCGTGCAATCGGCGCGCGCGGTTTCGGCCGCCGTTCGCATGCTGGAACAGGCCGAAGCCGTCATGGTGCTGACCGCCGACAGTTTCCGGACGTCCGGTGCACGCGGACCGGAACTGGCGCAGTACCTTGAGTGGCATGGTGTCGTGCCGGACACCAAGATCTTCGAGGCGCCGGCCGGCAGTGTCGGGCCGAAGCTGCTGGACGAATGCGATAAGTTCGGCGCGGACCTTCTGGTCAGCGGCGCCTATACGCACAGCCGGATGCGCCAGTTGATTCTGGGCGGGGTCACGAAATACGTCCTCGGCCACGCGCAGATACCGATGTTCATGGCGCATTGACTACGCCGTCACCCACTGCGGTTAGGTCCTGGGTTTGAGGACCTTCGCCATGTACTCGGCGGGCTCCGGTGACTGGTACGATGCGGCGAAGGCATCCATGCTTTCCGCGATGGCCTGGTCCGTGGAGAGGTTGTCCCACGACTGGTTGAGCCGCTTCTGAGTCCGGACCGCACCCGGTGCGCAATGGAGAATGGCCTCGCATGCGTCGTCGACGGCGGAGTCCAGCTTATCCGCCGGCACCAGTTTCTCGACGAACCCCCAGTCGTAGGCCGTTCGTGCATCGATCACTTCGCCGGACAGCAACAGCCAGCCGGCACGGCCCTTGCCCATGAGCCGGGGCAGCAGCACGGCCTGGATCACCGACGGAATGCCGACGCGGACCTCGGGCATGCAGAAGCTCGCGTTCTCGCTGGCGATGCGCAGATCGCAGGCGGCCGCCATTTCCATGGCGCCACCGATGCATGCGCCTTGCAAACGGCAGATCACGGGGACCGGAATATCGTAGACGGCCTGTATGGCGCGGCGCAGACCGTCGATGAAGCCGTGTGCCGTTTCGGCGGTCTGTGCCGACAATTCGCCGATATCGGCGCCGGCGGAAAACACCTTGTCGCCCGCCGCCCGCAGCACCACGGCGCGGAGCGTTTCGTCCGTCGAGAGTTTGGCAGCAGCGTCGGCGATGCCGTTGATATGTTCACCGTCGAGTGCGTTCCGTTTCTCGAAGCGCCGGATTTCGATGTCGGCGATACCGTTGCCGTTTCTGTTGATTACGACGCTCATGCGGATTTGTCCCTCCTGTTCTGCGGGGGCCACAGCCAGGCCGCGCCGCGCACGCCCGAACTGTCCCCGTGTTTGTTTTTGACGCACGGCGTTTCGCATACGTCGGAGAACACATACTGCCCGAGTACTTTCGGCAGCATGTCGTAAATCATATCCAGGTTCGACAAGCCGCCGCCGAACACGACGACGTCGGGATCGAGAATATTGATGACCCCGGCGACCGCACGCGAGAGGCGGTCCGTGTAGCGATGGAGTGCCGCCATGGCCACCCGGTCGCCGGATCCGGCACGCTCAGCGATCTCGGTCGCGGGCAGGTCGCCGCCGCCTGCTTTCGCGTGGTCGTTGGTGAGGCCCGGGCCGGACAGAAACGTCTCGATGCAGCCGTTCTTACCGCAATAGCACGGTGGGCCCGGGTGTTCGGGGTGCCCACCGATGTCCTGCGGCCACGGCAGGGGATTGTGGCCCCATTCGCCTGCGATTGCATTCCTGCCTGAATGGGTCTGTCCGTCGATGGCGATGCCGCCGCCGACACCGGTGCCGAGAATGACGCCGAACACCATCTGATACCCTTTGCCGGCACCGTCGACGGCTTCCGACACGGCGAAACAGTTGGCGTCGTTAGCGAGCCTGACCGGCAATTTCAGGGCCGCCTCCAGGTCCTTGTCGAGTGCGTGGCCAATCAGCCAGGTGGAATTCGCGTTCTTGACGAGCCCGGTCTTGGGTGAGATGGCTCCGGGAATGCCGACACCGACCGTGTCATCGTTGTTTTCCCCCGCGTCCGCCCGAACGCCGGCGGTGAGATCGCGGATGGTGCGGATGGTGGCGTCATATTCGCCTTTCGGGCTGTCGACACGCCGGCGCGCGCGCTCGTTGCCGTCCTCGTCGAGGACGATGGCTTCGATCTTGCTGCCGCCGAGGTCGATCCCGATGCGCATGGAAAAGACACTAAACCATCGCTCAACCGCTGCGCACCCCCGGTCTGACGGAAATCGCCCATATTTTGCGTATTGTACGAAATATGGGTTTTTTGTTAACCATTATACACAAAGAATAGTCGAGGCTGATTCGGCCTGGGCAAAAACAGAGCATGCTGGGGTGTTCGAGATGACGGAAGAGGCGGTTATATCCGGAGTGCCGGAAAACGATTTTACCGGTGCCTGGGCTCCGGACATGATCGACGTCAGACCGGTGTTTCGGGGCCTTGCGGATGGCGGCATCGCCGGCAAGGATATTGCGCGCATGCTGGGCGTGGCGCCGTCGACGGTCAGCAAATGGCGCCGCGGTGCGGCCCGCCCGAACGAGGACGCTATTCAGTTCCTGACACTCATTCTGGCCGACGTGATCGGCGCCAAGGAACGTGCGCTCGATGCGATGGAGAATGTGCCGCTGGCGTGGCGGCTCGGCCGCGAGAGCGAACTGGCCGCGATGCGCCAGTCGCTGTTCCGCCAGGAGGCCGTCAACCGCGCCCTCAAGCCGGCCGCGCTGCGCGACGGCGCGCGTATGTTCAAGGACTGGCTCGAACGTGCCGGCGTTCCGGTCCGTGCGATGCGGCCGCAGGCCGTCAGGGTCGTCGCATGAGCGCCTCCGCATTCAATGCGCTCGGTATTTCGCAGGAAGGGCTGCAGACGGCGCTCGGTATCAAGGAAAGTTACAAGAAACGCGAACCGCTCATCGTTCCCGGTGACGAGGACCGCCTTTTGGTGCCGGAGAACCTGCTGAACCGGGACATAGATCTCTCGGGTCTGGAGGACCCGCTGGCGCTTGCCATGGTGTGTTCGCGCGACCCGGAGGGGCCGATGGCGCTGGCCGCGACCGCCCGGCTCTGTCCGCTCGGCAACTCGACCGAGCTGGTCCGCGGCATGGTCGAGATCATCGGCGACACGTCGCGTCACGAGTTGGTCAAGGAGTGCCTGAAGTACGTTACCGAACACGCTTTCGAACCGGAAAGCATCGGCAAGGTGCGCCAGCACGCGTCGAAGTTCGTCACCGAAAGCCGCAAGAAATATACGGCGGCGTTGCGCGAGAACCTTAAATCGCTGCTCGACGGGGAAATCGCGCCCCGGCAGTTCGTGCGTGAGTTCTTCGCGCTGACCGAGGCCGGAAACCTGCGTCACGATATCCGCAAGAAACTTATACTGAGCCTGCTGCTGTCGTCGTCGGTACGTCCGTCGATCAAGTTTCTGATGCTGGAAAACTTCGAGCGCATGCCGAAGCAGGTCAAACTCGGCATCGTGTCGGCGGTGCTCAAGGCCGAGCCGACGCGGCATACCGAGGTCATCAAGGAAGAACTCAAGTACATGATTACGCAGGAGCGGATGATTCGCGAAGGCCACGATGTCAACGGCCGTCCGGCGCCTGGCTTGTTTCATGGCGCTAACCGGCCCGGAGCTGCCGAACCGTTGACCGGCGAATTCCCGACGCCGTTTCCGGGGGAACAGCATCCGTCACGCCCACGCCCGGGATTTCCATTGAAGCGCTGATCTCACGCGTCGCCGCCTCTATTGCAAATCGGGGATGAAGCGCTAAAAACGCGTCATGACTTTCATTCCCGAATACGTCTTTGACGGCGAACCCCCGCTCGGTGAGACCTTAGAAGTGGCACCGGGTATTCACTGGTTGCGCATGCCGCTGCCATTCAAGCTTGATCACATTAACCTCTGGCTGCTGGAGGACGGCGACGGCTGGACCATCGTCGACACCGGTATCTGCCGGGACGAGGTAAAGGAAGCCTGGGAAAAGCTTTTCTCCGGCATCATGGCGAACCGGCCGGTCAACCGTGTGGTGGTCACCCATTTCCATCCCGATCACGCCGGCCTTGCCGGCTGGCTGACGGAGCGTTTCGATGCGCCGCTGGTCATGCCGTTGACCGAATGGACGTTCGGCCGGATGTTGTCACTGGACGGGCAGGACCGCACCCTGGATGCGTTCAAGTCCTTCTATCGCCGCGCCGGTTTCACGCCGGAGATGATGGAAAGCGTCGGCCGCCGTGCCGGCGGTTACAAGAATATCGTGTCACCGATTCCGGCGGCGTTCCAGCGTATATCCGACGGCGACAGTATCGAGATCGGCGGGCGCCGGTGGCGGATGATCGTCGGACGCGGGCATTCGCCGGAGCATGCCTGCCTTTACTGCGACGAAGCCGACGTGCTGATATCGGGCGATCAGGTGCTGCCGAAGATCAGCCCGAACGTGAGTGTCTGGCCGCAGGAACCCGAAGGCCGCCCGCTCGGGCTGTTCATCGATACGATTGCCCGGTTACGGAAAGAAGTGAGCGGCGACCCGCTGGTGTTGCCGAGCCACAACTGGCCGTTCAAGGGGTGCCACGCCCGGCTCGATGATCTGGATACACACCATGTGGAACGCCTGGACGAAACGGTCGCGGCGTTGCATGAACCGAGCACGGGAGTCGAGGTCCTTTACCGCCTGTTCAAACGCGAACTGGACGAGCACCAGACGTTCTTTGCCATCGGCGAGACGCTGGCGCACCTGCATCATCTGCTTGAGGACGGGCGGGCGACGCGGCACCGTCGCGACGACGGGGTCGATATCTTTACCCGGGCGGCCTGATCAGATCAGGTTCGCCGTCCTGAGCGCCTTGAGCACCTGCTTGGCGACGTCGCCCTCAAGGGAATAATAGATCGTCTGCGCATGACGGCGCGTTTTCACCAGGTCTTCCTGACGTAACCTCGCCAGATGCTGGGACAGCGCCGACTGGCTCAGCCCGGTTACTTTCTCCAGTTCCGAGACGGACGATTCGACCCGCGAAAGGTGGCAAAGGATTTTAAGACGGTGCGCGTTCCCCATGGCTTTGAGGACGGCGCTGGCCCGATCCTGCGGCTTGAAAGGCGGCAGGGCGGTGCGTTGCTGGGCTGCGAGAGACGGCATGTGGTTTCCGGCAAGAGATTAGGTTCACGACCCTTTACGAGGAAAAATACACCGCCGGATCAAAAGTTGGCTAAACACGGTTTCGTGACCTGATTGCCGTAAAGACGCCGCTAATAGGTTGCAAAACCGGATGAATCGACAGACCTTTACGGTTAACAACAACTGCTCTGAGGGTGCTCAATGACGACGACGCATCTCGACCTGAAAGGTTTGAATTGCCCGCTGCCGGTGCTGCGCGCCAACAAGAAGATGAAGGAACTGATGGCCGGCGACGTGCTGGAGGTTGAAGTTACCGATCCGGCGGCGCCGAAGGATTTCGAGACCTATAGTTCGACGACCGGTCACGAACTTCTGGCGAGTGAAGAGGCGGACGGCGTATTCCGGATTTCGCTGAAAAAAGGCGGCTGAGCGGCGATAGGCCTGTTCAACCGATCAACCGGTCGGGCGAGATCTCGTTCGGGTCGACACCTTTGTCGACGATTTCCACGGGGGCGTCCTTGCCCAGCAACTGGTGTGCGGCCAGCCGCGCCATGGCGTCCGACGTCGTGATCCCGTAACCGCCCTGGCCCGCAAGCCAGAAGAAACCCTCGGTGCGCGGGTCGAAGCCGAGCGCCGGCACGCCGTCGTCGAAAAAGCTTCTGAGTCCGGCCCATTTATTGTCGATCCGACGAATCTGCATGGTGGTCGCTTTTTCGATGCGATCTACGGTGACGGCGATATCGTATTCGTCGGGCTGTACGTCGCAGGGCGGCATGGGCGTCGCTTCCTCAGGCGATGCCAGAATGCGCCCGGCGTCCGGCTTGAAATAGAAATTCTCGTCGATGTCGTTGACCATCGGCCATGATGAAATGTCGACGCCGTCCGGCGCCTGGAAAACGAGTGCCGTCCGCCGTTTCGGCACCAACCCGAGGGGGGCGAGTCCCGCTTTCCCGGCAATGTCGTCGGCCCAGGCACCCGCGGCATCAACGATGACCTCTGTCGTCACGGCTCCGGCGCGCGTTTCCAGAATCCATCGGCCTCCCGAACGTGAAGCGCCGATCACGTCGGCATCGGTGAGGACCGTGCCGCCTGTTGCCTTGAATCCGCGAAGATAGCCCTGATGAATGGCGGCCACGTCCATCGACATGCAATCCGGTTCGTAAACGCCGACGGCGGTCCATTCCGGGCGTAGCACCGGCACCAGATCCGCGACTGCTTGCCTTTCGAGGAACCGGATCGGCGGCGTCAGGGCACGGCACTGCTCGAACAGTTCTTCAGCCTTGGGGCGCCGGTCTTCGGCGCCGATCAGCAGGATGCCCATGGGATGCAGCAGGGGGTGGTCGGTGAAGCCTGTCGGTGGATTGTCGAAGAAGGGCCGGGATGCGGCCGTCAGGGCCCGAATGACGGGTGGCCCATAGGTCTCCGTATAGACGGCGGCGGAACGGCCGGTGGAGTGATAGCCGGGACTTTCCTCGCGTTCGAGCAGGAGGATGTTGGAGCCCTCACCCAGTGCCCCTGACAGGCGGTAGGCGAGTGAGGCGCCGGCTATGCCGGCGCCAATAATCGCAAATCGCACGTCACGCATCGGCAAGCCTACTCCGCCGGTTTGGGTTCCGATTGCGGACGGTTCGTCGCGGATGCGTCGATGGATTCGCTGTCGCCGCTTTTGTCCTCGATCGCCGGGAACCGGGGCTTGCGGTCGTCGGCATCGCGGTCCGTCTTGCGTTGCAGGCGATCTGTGCGGCTTTGTTCCACAGCAGCGCAGAACAGCGCCATCATCGGCGGAATGATCGCCAGCGTCAGGACGGCCGATAGCGACAGCCCGCCCAGCACGACGGACCCGAGACCCCGGTAAAGTTCCGAGCCCGCACCCGGGAACAATACCAGCGGCATCATCCCGAACACGCTGGTCGTGGTCGACATGAAGATCGGCCGGATACGGTTGGATGTGGCTTCGAGGATCGCGTCCGTCACCGCCATGGTTTCCTCGCGTATGTGATATAGCGTTTGGTGCACCAGCAGAATGGCATTGTTGACCACGATACCGATCAGGATCACGAACCCGAGCAACGTCAGCATGTCGAGCGGCTGGAAGGTGAACTGGTTCATGATCGCGAGCCCCAACACGCCGCCCGCCGTTGCCAGCGGCACGGAGAACATGATCACCAGCGGATACATGAAGCTCTCGAACAGAACGGCCATCACCAGATAGACGATCACGACGGCGATCAGCAGATCGAACTTCATGTGTGCCCAGGTCTGATTGAGGTTGTCCGCTGTCCCGGTCAGGCGCAGTTGCACGCCGGCCGGCATGCCTTCGGTCTGTAGCTTGTCGATGACGCCCGTTTGCAGGGTTTCAAGGGCCGATTCCAGAGGCACGGCGTCGGGCGGGCGGATTTCAAGCGTCACCGTCCGCAGACGTTCGAGGTGATTGATCTGTGTCGGGCCGGAGGTCACGACAATATCTGCGAGTTCGCTCGCCGGCAGGATGATGCCGGACGGTGTCGTCACCGGCAGGTAGTTGATGCCCTGGGTTTGTGTGACCTGCGAGTCAGGTCCCTTGATCTTGAGATCGATCCGCTTGTTGGCGACGGTGATCTCGGCGACCCGAAGGCCGTCGTTGTAAGCATCGAGAGTGTCCGACAGTTGACGCGCGGTCACCCCGTTGTCGGCCAGTTTTATCCGGTTCGGATAGACCCGGACTTCCGGCGCGCCGAGTTCAAGACCCGGTTTCGGCCTCAACTGCGTACCCTCGGACCGGGGCATGGCTTCCTCGACCAGGCCGACGGCGCGAACGGCGGTACCCAGGATCGTTTCCAGGTCGTCACCCATGACATTCAATTCGATCGAGCGCGAACCGCCGATGCTTCGCCCGAACAGGGAGCGCTGCGAGATCAGCCCGAACGTGCCGGGTTCCTTGAGTGCCGCCGCCTTCAGGATCGGGATCAGTTCCTTGACCCGGTTCGGATCGTACGCGGCCGCGCCGAGGAACGTGATACCGCGCGTGGCGACGAAGAAGAACCGGTCGACGAGCGGTGCGCCGTCGGCACGGCCATCCGGGTTGTTCTCGGCCAGTAGCGGGATCATCTCGGCTTCGAACTTGGCGGCGATGTCCTCGGTCGTGTCCAGGTTGTAGCCCGGCGGTGGCGCGACGACACCGAAAATCAGGTTGCGGTTGCCGTCGGGAAGGTATTCCAGCTTCGGCAACAGGGCATAGGTGATGATGGCGCCGGTTCCGCAGAGCATCAGGACCATACCGACCGACAGCACTTTGCTGGCGATCACGCGGCGGGTAATCCCCATGACGGCAGCATGGAAACCGTTGGCAAGGTGGTCGATGCCCGGAATGCGGCGACGCGTAATACTCGTGTCGTCGGGACCGCCCAGGAGGCGCTTGGACAATGCAGGAATCACCGTGATCGCGACCAAAAGCGACAGAAGGACCGATACAGAGAGCGCGACGGCAATATCCCGGAACAACTGCCCGACTTCGAGTTCCATGATCAGGATCGGGATGAACACCATGACGGTCGTAAGCGCCGAAACCAGCACCGCCACCCACACCTGTTTCGCGCCCAGGAACGCGGCCTCGACCCGGCTGTAACCCCGCTCGCGAAGGCGGAAGATGTTCTCGAGCACGACGATCGCCGCGTCGACTACCATGCCGACGGCGAATGCGATCCCAGCCAGGGAAATCACGTTCAGTGAGCGGCCGAGGAATGCCATGGCGACGAACGCGCCGATCACGGAAACCGGAATCGCCATCGACACGATAAGGGTCGCGCCGCCGGAACGTAGAAATATCAGCAGCACCATGGCCGCAAGCAGTCCGCCGATGACGATATTCTGCTGCACGAGACTGATCGAGGAATCGATATAGACCGTCTCGTCGTAAACCTGGGTCAGCGTGAGTTGTTCTCGCGGCAGGCGCAGTTCGTTCAATTCCTTGATAGCTTCGCGGATGCCTTCCATCGTCTCGATCACGTTGGCGCCATCCTCGCGCACGGTATTCAGCGCGATGGCCGGGCGGCCGTTGACGCGGATCCGCGCCGTCGGGTCGGAGTGGCCGAACTCGACCTCGGCGATGTCGTCGACAATGACGCGGGCGACGCCGCCGCCCGTTTCCGGGCTCTGTGAACGGATGACGACCTTGCGAACATCTTCCAATTCGGTGAACTCACCCTCGGTACGGACCACATAGCGCCGCTTCCCTTCATCGACGTCACCTGCCGAGACGGAAGAGTTCGCGGCGCGGAGCGTTTCGACGACATCCGTCACCGTCAGTCTGTACCGCGCCATAGCATCCGGATCGACACGCACCACCATCTCGCGGTTGGCGGCGCCGTACATGTTGACGCGTGCCACCCCTGAAACGCGTTCGAGGCGGTCCTGTATGACGTCCTCGGCGAAATCGCCGAAAGTGTGGATCGGTGCCTTGTTGTCGCCGGTCCGCGTCAGCACGAACCAGGCGATCGGGTTGTCCTCGGCGCCGGCTGTGCGGATGGAGGGCTGTTCGGCCTCGTCAGGATAGCTGCTGACCCGGTCGAGCCTGTTCGCCGTCAGCAACAGGGCGCGGCTCATGTCAGTGCCGATCGCAAATTCCATGGTGATGCGGGATCGGCCGTCCTGGCTTTCGGACGAGATTTCCTCCAGGCCCTCGATGCCTTTCAGGACCTCTTCCTGTTCGTTGGTAATCTCGCGCTCGACTTCCGCCGGCGCCGCGCCGGGCCATATGGTTTCAAGGCTGATAATGGGCTTGCGGACATCCGGTGTGAGTTGGATCGGGATTTCCATCAACGCCACGATGCCGAACATCACGACCATCAGCACCGCCGCGAGGACGGCGATGGGCCGCTCGATGGATAGCCGGATCAACCCGTTCATGAGGCGTTGTCCTTCTGTGAATCGCTGCCATTGGTAATGGCCTGGCCCGGCTGCAATCTTTCGTTGCCGCGGATGACCACCTCGTCGCCTTCCTTGAGGCCGCCTTCCACGACGAACCTCTGACCGATCGCCTGGCCGAGTTGAACGGGCGTGAACGTCGCCTTGCCGCCGTCATTGAGAACGACGAGCTGGGCGCCGCCGCGATTCAGGATTGCGTCCTTGGAAACAGTAAGGACATCCCGGACCTTGCCGGCCGGCACGTAGACCGTCACCGACTGGTTTGCCGCGGTCGATTTGACGGCGCCGGCGAACTCGGAGACGAAGCGGACACGGCGGGTCCGGGTGCGCGGATTCTCGTTCGGGATCACGGCTCGGACGACGGCTGTCAATTCGGTACCGTCTTCGAGCACGGCCCTCAATTCACGACCCTGATCCAGACCGCCGGTCCGGTTCGCCGGTACGTCGGCCTCGATCTCGAGATTGTTGTCGTCCAGCATCGTCACGACCGCTTCGCCCTCGCGAAGATAAGCGCCCGCCTCGGAATGCCGTTCAATGATGACGCCGTCGTAAGGCGCCCTGATCTTGGTGTTGGCCAAGGCGATTTCGCCCAGTTGGAGATCGGCTTCCGCGGAGGTCAGATTGGCATTTGCTTCGCCGATCTCGCTCTTGGCGCGAATGGTCTCCTGACGCTTGTCGTTCAGACGGGCAGGGGAGAACGCCGGAGATTCCTTCAGCCCTTCGAGCCGTTTCAGTTCCTGATCCAGAAGTTGCAGGCTGGCGCGGGCGGTGTCGAGACCGGCACGTGCGCTCTCGACATCGGCCTTGCGCCGGTTACGTTCCCAGACAAAAGAATTGTCGACGAGCACGGCAAGCACATCACCGGCTTTCACGCGGTCGCCGACGCGGACCATGTACTTGTCGAGAGGTCCGGCGACGCGGACGGCAACGACACCCGTCTGGTGCGGAACGAACCTGCCGATCACCGGAACGGTCTGGCGAAGGGGCTCGATACGCACGGTATCCATGCCGACGGCCGTCGCTTTGGGTGCCTGCTTTTCATCCTGAGCCAAGGAGGGGCCTGCCGCTACAAGGGAAATCGCGACGCAGGCGCCGGCAAGTGTGTATGCCAGATTACGTATGGTCATTCATCGTTCCCAATACACCGGCGGTTCCCGCCGCAAAAAAACACCGCGCCACCTGTGTGGGGCGAAGTGATGTAAATCCGGAGACAATCCAAGATTGGACTGGACGGTCCAGTCTAAATTAATTTAGTTTGTTTTCTCAGGCAATCGATTTGTGCCCTGCACGGATTACATTTGCGTGAAGGGGAGATATCAACAAGCGTGTCGAACCCAATCACCAAGACAGAGGCGAAACTGACGCCGGCGTCGGCGGCGAAGCGGCGCTCTATCGTCCGCGCCGCGGCGCGGGTGTTCATGGCATCTGGATACGGTGCGGCGAGTATGGATCAGATCGCTTCCGAGGCCGGCGTCTCGAAACAGACCGTATACAGCCACTTCGGGGCCAAGGATGCTTTGTTCGAGGAAATCGTCAGTGGTAAATGCGAAGAACTCATGGGGGCCAATGGTTTGCGGGTCGCCGAGAATGACGACCCGGAAGCGGTGCTGTTCGACGCCGCCAGAATTTTCATGACGGTGGTCCTCAACGAAGAAAGCATCACGCTCTACCGGATCATTCTTGCGGAATGCGACAGGTTTCCGGAACTGGCCGTGGCATTCTACCGCGCCGGACCTAAATCGGCCGTGGAGAGGCTTTCTCAACACCTCTCGACGATGGCGGAAAAAGGTGATTTGAGCATCGACGATCCAAAGGCGGCGGCATCGATGTTTTTCGCCATGCTGCGAGGCGAGCTATACTTGCAGCGGATTCTCGGCCTGCGCGACATGCCGGACGAGTCTGAGATCGCGGAGAACGCCAGAGTTGTTGCTGCGGCATTTATTCGGATGTTTCGCCCCTAAAGGGATGAAATACACGTTGCGACAGCACGCGTGCCCAACGCTCAATTGCATTGAAAAAATCCGGCATGTGACCAAAATATTGCCCATGCGGAAGTCCACTGGTCCGATTGCCGTCGCGGCGGCCCTGATCGTCTGTTCCTTCGGAGCGCATGCCGATCTGATCGGCCATGGCGGCATGGTGCGCAGCGTCGATATTTCCGAAGACGGCAAACGGGTCATCACGGGCAGTTTCGATTACACCGCGCGGCTTTGGAATTTCGGCGATCAGTCCGAGATCGGCACCCTGGACCTGCACGAGGGGCCGGTTACCAGCGTGGCGTTCGCGCCGTCCGGGGACCGCGCGATCACCACGAGCGACGATTATCAGGCCATTTACTGGGATGTTCAGAGTCTCGAACCGGTGCACCGCTTGCGCGGCCACAAACATAAGGTGATGACATCCGACATCGACCGGACAGGGGCTTTGGCGGCAACCGGATCCTGGGACAAAACCATCAAGATCTGGAATCTCGATGATGGCTCGGAAGTCCGAACCATCACCGCAAACAGCCCGGTGAATGCGGTCGTGTTTCTGGATGGCGGCAAGCGGCTTTTCAGCGGCGGCCACCATCCGGTCATCGAATTTTGGAATACCGAGACCGGCGACATCGCGGGCAAGCTGGAGGGCCACCGGATGGGCATTACCGCGCTCACCCTGTCTCCCGACGGCAAACGGCTTTTATCCGCCAGTATCGACAAGACGGTCCGCCTTTGGGACCTCGACGAAATGGTCGAGTTGCGCTCGATCGATGTGCGCGACGGCCAGGTCTATGACGTCGAATTCTCGCCCGACGGTAAACGCGCGCTGACGGCTGGAAAGGACGGCTATATCGTGGAGTGGGATCTAAAGACGGGAAAACCGGTACACGAAATCCCAGCCCATGAGCGTATCGCCTGGTCGGCGACATACTCGCCGGACGGACGGTTCGCGATTTCCACGAGTTCCGACGAACAGGCCCGCATCTGGCATCTTGAGACCGGGGACCGGATCGGGCTGACGAAAGTGGCGGGGGACGAACCCAAGCCGTGGCTGGAAAGCGATCATCCGGGCGCGAAGCTTTATACGAAATGCGCCAAGTGCCATTCGCTCAGCGCCGACGGCCCGTCGCGTTCCGGGCCGCATTTCGAAGGCCTGTTCAACCGCGTCGTCGGGACGGTAGAGGATTACCGTTACTCGGCGGCCCTGAAAGGGCGCGATTTCCGTTGGGACTCGGAGCACCTTTTCCGGCTTTTCCATGAAGGTCCGGACAAGATGCTGCCCGGTACCAAAATGCCGGTCCAGCGCGTGACGGACGAAAAACAATTGTCCGAACTGGTCGACTATCTGCGCGTGCTGACGTCTAATGGAGACTGATCCCCGACGGGAGTTATCATGACGACATTTCTTTATTCCCATCCCGCCTGCATCGAGCACGATCCCGGCGAGTACCATCCCGAGCGCCCCGACCGGCTGCGTGTCGTTATGTCGGGTCTCGAGGACGAGAAGTTTCAGCACCTGCAGCGGCTGGAAGCACCGCTCGTCGATCTTGCAGACGTGAAACTGGTTCACCAATCCGATTACGTCGACATGATCATGGACAACATCCCGAGCGAGGGGCGCGTGCGGCTCGATCCCGATACGGCGATGTCGCCGAAATCGGGGGAAGCGTCGCAGCGTGCCGCCGGTGCCGGTGTTGCCGCCGTCGATGCGGTCGTCGCGAAGAAGACCAGGAACGCCTTCTGCGCCGTGCGTCCGCCAGGGCATCACGCGGAATCATCCCAGGCGATGGGATTCTGCCTGTTCAACTCGGCTGCCGCCGCGGCGTTTCACGCCCGTGCGAAACACGGCATGGAACGCGTCTGCGTGATCGACTTCGACGTCCATCATGGAAATGGCACGCAGCACAGCTTCGAGCACGTGGACGGCATGTTCTACGCCTCGACACACCAGTACCCGGCCTATCCGGGGACCGGTGCGACGAGCGAGCGGGGCGATTTCGCCAACGTCTGTAACGCGCCGCTGGCGCCGGGGACGGGGTCGAAAGGGTTTCGGGAAGCTTACGAAGAGACGGTTCTGCCCGCGATCCGCGACTTCAAGCCGGAACTCCTGATCATTTCCGCGGGCTTCGATGCGCACAAGCGCGATCCCCTGGCGCAGCTCGAGCTCGAGACGGAGGATTACCGCTGGGTCACGGATCAACTCCTGGATCTTGCCGACGAGGTCTGCGAGGGCCGCGTCGTTTCGATGCTGGAAGGCGGGTACGACCTGGATGCGCTCCGCGCCAGCGTCATGGAACACGTGCAGTCGCTGATGGAGCACTGACCGCTTGCCCGCACCGGGGTTGACGCCTATTCTGCGCGCCGTTTAAGAACTGCCGACTTGAGGTTGTCCAGATGGCCAAGGGCAAGACTGCCGATAAGGACGAAATCCCCGAAGATATCCGTGAAATGAGCTTCGAGGCCGCCCTCGAGGAACTCGAGGATATCGTGCGTGAGCTGGAGACCGGAGAGGGGGATCTGGATACTTCCATCAACGGATATACCCGTGGGGTATTCCTGAAGCGTCATTGCGAAGCCAAGCTCAAGGAAGCCGAAGCGAGAATTGAAAAAATCGTTGTCGGCGCGGACGGCGCTGTCGATACCGAACCCCTCGACGACGCCTGAAGGAACTTCCATGAGCGATCTCGCCGCCGCGCTGAACGCGTGTGCCGAAACCATCGAACAGTATCTTGACCGCCTGTTGCCGCAGTCGGACACGCCGGAAGCACGGGTTGTCGAAGCCATGCGTTATGCGGCGCTGGGCGGCGGAAAGCGCATCCGTCCGTTCTTGCTGGTGCAGTCGGCGAGCCTGTTCAACGTTGCCGAAAGCCGGGCTTACCGGGCGGCGTCGGCGCTGGAAATGATCCACTGTTACTCGCTGGTCCACGATGACCTGCCGGCGATGGACGACGACGATCTGCGCCGCGGCCGTCCCACGGCGCACAAGGAATTCGACGAGGCGACGGCAATCCTTGCCGGCGACGCCCTGCTGACCAAGGCGTTCGAGGTGCTGGCGCACCCTGATACCCATGAGAACGCCGGCATTCGAGCCGAGCTGTGCCTCGAGCTGGCAAAGGCAGCCGGCGACCATGGCATGGTCGGCGGTCAGATGCTGGACCTGGTCGCCGAACAGTCGCAACTCGATATCCCCGAGATTACCCGCCTGCAACGCATGAAGACCGGTGCGTTGATCGCCGTTGCGTGCGACATGGGCGCGATCATGGGCAAGGCCTCGAACGCGGCGCGCCAGGCGTTGCACCATTATGCGCACGACATCGGCCTGGCGTTCCAGATTGCCGACGACCTGCTCGACGTCGAGGGGGACGCGGAGGAAGTGGGCAAGCGCACCGGCAAGGACGAGGCTGCCGGCAAGGCGACCTTCGTCTCCCTGTTGGGGGTTGAAAGAGCGCGCGAGCAAGCGCATCTGCTGGCCCAACAAGCTGCCGCTCACCTTGAAATTTTCGAGGAAAAAGGCGAGCATTTAAAGGAACTTGCAAATTTTATCGTGACGCGGCGTAAGTAATCGCCGAAACACTGAAAATTCGTGTGCTTTTTGGTGATTTTTCTGTGATTCTGATTTGATTGACGGACGGCAAAGGAACAAGGGATTTCAAACGTTGGAAAATATTCACGAAACCCCGCTTCTCGATAAAATCAAATTTCCGGCCGATACGCGGCACCTCTCTCAAGAGGAACTGCATCAACTGGCCGACGAACTGCGCCGCGATACCGTCCGAAACGTCTCGATCACCGGCGGGCACCTCGGCGCCTCGCTCGGCGTGGTCGAACTGACGATCGCCCTGCACCACGTCTTCAACACGCCGGACGACCGCCTCATCTGGGACGTCGGTCACCAGTGCTACCCGCACAAGATTCTGACGGGCCGCCGTGACCGCATGCACACCCTGCGTCAGGGCGACGGGCTTTCCGGCTTCACCAAGCGCAGCGAGAGCGAGTACGACCCGTTCGGCGCCGCGCATTCGTCGACCTCGATATCCTCCGGGCTCGGCATGGCGGTGGCGAGCGCGCTTTCCGGCAAGAACAACAATGTCATCGCCGTGATCGGCGACGGCGCCATGACCGCCGGCATGGCCTACGAGGCCATGAACAACGCGGGGTCGATGGACGCGCGGCTGATCGTGATCCTGAACGACAACGACATGTCGATCGCGCCGCCGGTTGGGGCCCTCTCGGCCTATCTGTCGCGGCTGATTTCGTCGAAGACCTACCGCTCGGCCCGGCACTTCGCGAAGAACGTCTCCAAGCGCCTGCCGCGCCAGTTCGAGACCGTTGCACAGCGCGCCGAGGAATACGCGCGCGGCATGGTCACCGGCGGTACGCTGTTCGAGGAATTGGGTTTCTATTACGTCGGCCCCATCGACGGCCACAACATGGACCATCTGATCCCGGTGCTGAAGAACCTGCGCGACGACCAGGAAGACGGGCCGGTGCTGCTGCATATCGTCACCGAGAAGGGGCACGGCTACAAACCGGCCGAGGAGTCCGCCGACAAGTATCACGGCGTTTCCAAGTTCGACGTCGTCACCGGCAAGCAGCACAAGCCGAAGCCGAACGCACCCAGCTATACCGGTGTGTTCGCGAAGGCGCTAATCGAGGAAGCCAGGCACGACGACAAGGTCGTTGCCATCACGGCGGCGATGCCGTCGGGGACCGGCGTCGACAAGTTCGGCGACGTCTATCCCGAGCGCAGCTTCGACGTCGGTATCGCCGAGCAACACGGCGTTACGTTTGCCGGCGGGCTCGCGACCGAGGGTTACAAGCCGTTCGCCGCGATCTACTCGACGTTCCTGCAGCGCGCCTATGACCAGGTCGTCCACGACATCGCCATTCAGTCGTTGCCGGTGCGCTTTGCCATCGACCGTGCCGGATACGTGGGTGCGGACGGTTCGACGCACTGCGGCGCCTTCGATATCGCCTACCTCTCTACGCTCCCGAATTTTGTTGTCATGGCTGCCGCGGACGAGGCGGAGTTGATGCACATGACGCGGACCGCGGCATCGATCAATGACCGTCCGTCCGCGTTCCGGTATCCGCGTGGCGAGGGGATCGGTATAGAGCTACCGGAACGGGGTGAAATCCTGGAAATCGGCAAGGGCCGTGTTGTGCGCGAAGGCAAGACGGCGGCGATCCTGAGCTTCGGCGGACGGTTGCAGGAATGCATCAAGGCGTCCGAGGAACTGGCGGCACGCGGCCTGTCGACGACGGTTGCCGATGCCCGCTTCGCCAAGCCTCTCGATGAGGACCTGATCCGCAATCTGGCGCGCAACCACGAGGTCCTGGTGACCATCGAGGAGGGCGCCATCGGCGGTTTCGGCTCGCACGTGCTGACCTTCATGGCAAACGACGGTCTGCTGGAAAACGGCCTCAAGGTGCGCGCCATGATGATGCCGGACGAATTCTTCGATCAGGACAAGCCGGAGAAGCAGTATGAGCGCGCGCGCCTGAACGCGTCACATATCGTCGAGAACGTGATGACCGCGCTCGGTCGTGAAAACGAGCTGAGCTCACCCGCCAGGGCGTAAGACCATCGCCAAGATCCGCCTGGATCAGTTGCTAGTGGACCGGGGGCTGGTCGAGAGCCGCTCCAGGGCGCAGGCCTTGGTCATGGCGGGACTGGTCTTCTCCAAGGAACGCAAGCTTGAAAAGGCCGGCCAGCAGGTCGCCGACGACATCGCGCTTGAGGTGCGGGGGCAGGATCACCCGTGGGTCAGCCGCGGCGGCCTGAAGCTGGCGCACGCCCTCCAGCATTTCGGGATCGGTCCAGACGGATATGTGTGCATCGACGTCGGCGCGTCGACCGGGGGGTTTACGGACGTTTTGCTGCAGCACGGTGCGGCGCGTGTCTATGCGGTCGACGTCGGGCACGGGCAACTGGCGTGGAAGCTGCGCTCGGATGACCGTGTCGTCGTACTGGAAAAGACCAATGCCCGGTATCTGTCGAGTGAGCACGTCGCCGAACCCGCCGACATTGTCGTTTGCGACGCCAGTTTCATTGGATTGAGAACCGTGTTGCCAGCGGCACTGGCGCTGACCAAGAAGGACGCCAGGCTGGTCGCGCTCATCAAACCGCAGTTCGAGGCCGGCCGCGA
Source organism: Rhodospirillales bacterium (assembly GCA_051117645.1). Lineage (GTDB taxonomy): Bacteria > Pseudomonadota > Alphaproteobacteria > Rhodospirillales > Casp-alpha2 > UBA4479. Next base: position 173,709 of record JBNPEI010000008.1, on the reverse strand, counting down.
GCATGTCGGTAAAGGTGGCGTGGTCCGCGACCCGGACGTGCATGCCCGGGTCTGCGAGGACATCCGGCAGTGGATCGAAGGGGCCGAAAACTGGACCGTGGAGGGGATCGTCGAAAGTCCGATCACGGGACCGGAGGGGAATGTCGAATTTCTGATCTCGGCGGTGAAGCGCGAACCCTAGCCGTGATCGAACGGCAGACCCGCTTGTGCCCAGGCGACGATGCCGCCCTCCATGGAATAGGCTTCGTCCAGCATGCCCTGGCGCAGCAGGTAATCGGCAACCTGAAACGAACGCATGCCGTGTGCGCACATGACGATGACCTTCTTGCCGGCGTCCTTCGGAACGTTGTCGAAGTCGAACATCGACATGGCGTTGTGAACGGCGCCCGGTATGCGGGCGTCGGCGAGTTCCTGTTCCTCGCGGACGTCGAGGATGACGGCATTGCCGGCATCCAGCCACGCCTTGGCGGTTGCGGCGTCGATCTCCTGAACGGAGTTGCTTTCTGAGTTCATCGATTCCACTCGTCCAATGGTTGTTGCCGCTTGGCACTAAAGCTACGGAGCCTTAGAGTTTCTGGCAACAGGAGGATTTCTATGTATCAGGACTGCCGCGGGCTGGATATCACGGCCGCATCCGAAGAAGCCGCAAAGGCGTTCGACAGAACCATCGTCTCTTACCTGTCGATTAATCCGAGTGCCGGGCCGAATCTCAAGGCGACGCTGGAGGCCGACCCGAACATGCCCCTGGCCCATGCGCTTAAGGCGTATTTCTTCATGCTGATGGCCACCGGACCGTTGCAGGAACGCGCACAGAAGGCGGCGGCGGAGGCCCGTGCGCTCGCCGGGAATGCGACTTCCCGCGAACGGCTTCATATCGATGCTGCGGAGCATTGGTCGAACGGCCGCAAGCTGGCGGCCATCGCAACGTGGGAAGCGATTTTGGTAGAGAATCCGCTGGACGCCCTGGCGCTCCGGTTGGCCCACCATGGGCATTTTTACGAAGGCGACGGCCAGAACCTGCGCGATACCGTGACCCGCCGCCTTTATGCATGGACGCCAGACACGCCCGGTTATGGCTACGTCAAGGGGATGCAATCCTTCGGCTACGAGGAGACCCACGATTACGATAGTGCACTCCGCGCCGGGGTTGAGGCGGTGGAATACATTCCTGAGAACCCCTGGGCCATCCATGCCGTTGCCCACGTGCACGAGATGCGCGACGAGCCGGATGCCGGCATCGCATGGATCCGGGAGAACGAACCCGGCTGGACCACGGCCAACAACTTCCGTTACCACGTCTGGTGGCACCGCATGCTGATGCACCTGGACCGCGCTGAATACGATGAGGTGCTCAGGCTCTACGACGAAGACCTGTGGGATCCGGAATCGGACGAATATCTCGATCTCGTTAATGACGCCGCCGTGTTGCTGCGGCTAGAACTGCACGGGCAGGATGTCGGTGACCGCTGGCAGGCGCTGGCAGATAAATGCAAGGGGCACACCCACGACCAGGCACTCGCGTTTATCGATGTGCACCATGCGATTTCTCTGGCGGCCGCGGGGCACGGCGACGAGAAGGACTTGCTCGACGCGATGCAGTCCTATGTCGAGACCAAGGGCGACGACAACGCGCGGATTACGGAGGCGGTGGGCCTGCCGTTGGCGCGCGCGTTGGTTGCGCACCGAAACGGCGATTACGATTTCGTCGTCGAGACGTTGCTGCCGATCCGCTATCACCTGCACAAACTGGGCGGTTCGCATGCACAACGAGACCTGTTCAACATGGTGCTGATCGACTCGACGCTGAAATCGAACCGGATCAACGTTGCGAGGATGCTGCTCTCCGAACGGCTCGGCCGGTTGCCCGGCAATCTGTGGACAAAGACTAAGGCGGAGGCGGCCGGACTGGCGGCCTGACGTCACATGGCGGCAAAGGAAAAGAGCAGCGATCTTTATCGTATCCTCGGTGTGCCGACGGATGCGAGCCCGGAAGAAATCAAGAAATCCTACCGCCGCAAGGCGCGCGAGATGCATCCCGACCTCGATCCTGGCAACCCATGGGCCGAGGATGAATTCAAGCAGCTTTCCGCCGCCTACCAGATACTCTCCGATCCGGTTCGCCGTGCTCAGTACGACCGCGGTGAGATCAGCGCGGAGGGGCATAAACAGCGTGCCAAACCGGAAAAAAAGAAATCCGGCAGATCGGGGTTCGAGGGGTTTTTCAGGGACCGTGGTGGCCCGGACATTGACGGTGTCGACGTCAACTACACGCTGAGCGTGGATTTCCTGGAGGCCGCGCGCGGCACGAGAAAGGAAATCAAGACAACGAGCGGTGCCGTTCTTAAGGTTTCCGTGCCGCCGGGGACGGTCACTGGTCAGGTGCTGAGGCTAAAGGGACAGGGCATGCGCGGTTTCGGCAAGGGCAAGAACGGCGATGCCCTGATCGAGGTCGAGGTCGCGGATCACCCCATCTTCAAATCCAGGGATCGGGATATTCATACCGACGCGCCGGTCAATCTGGAAACGGCGGTCGTCGGCGGCAAGATCCAGGTCGAGACCATCGACGGCATGGTCAGCGTCACGGTGCCGCCGAACTCGAATACGGGAACGCGGCTGCGGTTGAAGGGGCGCGGTCTTGCCGATGGCGGCCGCAAGAGCGGTGAGCGGGGAGACCATTTCGTGACGCTGGTGCTGACCCTGCCGAAGAAGCCGGACCCGGAACTGGCCGAGTTCTTCCGCCGCCGCGCGCAGGAACGGGAATAGACGCGAGGCCTAGCGACTGGCTTTCCGGACGTCTTCCTGATCTTCCATGTCTTCCAGAACGTCCTTCAACGTGATCCCCAGGACCTTTTCGTTGGAATTCCTGAGGTCGTTGATACGGTCCTGCAGCCGCCGGCGCCACGGTTCGTCGCCGCGCAGGATCGCGTGCTCGGAGAACCCCAGGCCGAGGGCGTGATAGAGATCGAACAGGGTCACCGTTTCCGTATCGCGCGCCAGCATCCATCTGTTGGCGGCGGTCCGTTCCACATATCTGGCCGCGCGCAGCTGGTTGAGTATACGGTCGACGCCCTCGCCGCCGCCGCCGGTGGTCCTCAGGATGCGGCTTCTGTGAACGGCGCCGCCGCCATCGCGTGCGGCGCTAAACAGGACAGCGAGAACCTGCACCGCGATGACCAGCCGCATGCTGGTGCCGACGGATGCCGACAACGGCTTGCCGCCCGCCGACTGCCATTCGCTGACGCTGGCGGTCAGCACCGCACCCACAAGCACGATCAGCCATGACAGATACATCCACACCAGGAAAATCGGCACCACTGACATGGCGCCGTAGATGCTCTGGTACGTCGGGAAGGTGACGATATACCAGCCGAAGATTTTTCTGAGTACCGTGAAGGTAACCCCGGCGAAAATACCCCCCGCGAATCCCGCGGCGAGCCCGACCGGCCGGTTCGGAATGATGATGTAGAATACGGCCAGCATGACGATCATCATGAGTGTCGGCAGGAACGTACCGAGAAAACCGGCCCAGCCCCCGGTGTCGATGCCGACCCATCGTGTTGCCGCAAAGAAATACGTCGAGAGCGAGAAACTTGCACCGACAAGCAGCGGCCCCAGGGTCAACAGTGCCCAGAACACCAGCAGCCGGGGAACCAGTGCGCGCTTTCGCGCGACCCGGAATATCGCGTTCATATCGGCCTCGATGGTGCCGAGCAGGAGAACCGCGGTTGCCGCAAGGGCCACGATGCCGACGGCGCTGAGCGTGGTCGTGTTCTGAACGAACTTGTTGAAGTACTCCTGAGTCGCGTCGGCGGTTTGCGGCAGCAGGTTCGAGAAAATCGCATTCTGCAGGGCCTCGCGGACGCCTTCGAATACCGGGAAGGCCGCGAGCATGGAAAATGCGATTGCCGTCAGCGGCACGATGGCAAGCAGGGATGTGTAGCTCAGGCCTGCCGCCATCCTGAGACAGCGGTCCTCGCCGAACCGCCGTCCGACGAACCTGGCGAACTCGCCGGCTTCGTCGACAATGACCTCGAACCCGGCCTCGTTTTCCTTCTCCTCCTCATCGGGGAGGATATTTACCGGGTCGTCGCCGTAATCCGTGGCTTTTTTGTCTTCATCGATGGTGTTTTCCGGCATTGGGGCTCCATCCGATTGACGCTTTCGCCACCTTATTATATGGCAAAGCCTTTCCGGCGAAACATCTTGTGCGTGGACGTGGCTTGACCGGACTTTTGCGTGTAGCATGTCCCGAGGGCAGATTCCCACCTCGGGAATTGGATTAGTAGTTAGACGAGGAAGAAGAAATATGGGTCAACCTGCACCTTTGATGCAAGGAAAGCGCGGCCTCGTAATGGGCGTTGCCAACGATCGTTCCATTGCTTGGGGGATTGCCAAGGCGGCGTCCGAACAGGGTGCGGCACTGGCCTTCACGTACCAGGGCGAGGCCCTGAAGAAGCGCGTGGCGCCGCTGGCGGAATCCGTCGGGTCCGACCTGGTCCTGCCCTGCGACGTTACGGATTTCGCAAGTATCGATTCAGTCTTCGATACCCTTAAGGAGAAATGGGGCAGTCTCGATTTTCTCGTCCATGCGGTCGCCTATTCCAACAAGGACGAACTCAAGGGCGCTTACATCGACACCACGCCGGAGAACTTCGAACTGACCATGAACGTCAGTTGCTATTCGTTTACGGCCGTTTGCCAGCGCGCGCGGCCGCTCCTGAACGAGGGGGCGAGCCTGCTGACCCTGACGTATTACGGTGCCGAGCGGGTGATGCCGCATTACAATGTCATGGGGGTCGCCAAAGCGGCGCTCGAGGCGAGCGTGCGTTACCTCGCCGAGGATCTGGGCAAGGACGGTATTCGCGTCAATTCGCTCTCGGCGGGGCCCATGAAAACGCTGGCCGCCAGCGGGATCGGCGATTTCCGGTATATCCTGAAGTGGAACGAGTTCAACTCGCCGCTCCGGCGCAACGTCAATATGGACGATATCGGCGGCGCGGGCGTCTATCTGCTGTCTTCGCTCGCCAGCGGCGTCACCGGCGAAAACCACCATGTCGATTGCGGATACAACATCGTCGGCATGAAAGCCGTCGACGCCCCCGACATTTCCGTTATCTGACTCGGAGCGGGCGCGATGTCGCACAATACCTTCGGTCATTTGTTCCGGGTTACGACGTTCGGCGAAAGCCACGGCCCTGCCTTGGGCTGTGTCGTTGACGGCTGCCCGCCCGGCATCGGCCTGACCGAAGCCGACATACAGCCATACCTCGACAAACGTCGTCCCGGTCAGTCGAAATACACGACTCAGCGCCAGGAGGCCGATCAGGTCAAAATCCTCTCGGGCACGTTCGAAGGCAAGACCACCGGCACGCCGATCGGTCTGCTGATCGAGAACACGGACCAGCGCTCCAAGGACTACGGCGACATCAAGGACAAGTACCGCCCCGGGCACGCCGACTATACGTATGACGCCAAGTACGGCTTTCGCGACTACCGGGGCGGCGGGCGTTCGTCGGCCCGGGAAACCGCGATGCGGGTGGCAGCCGGGGCCATCGCCCGGAAAATCCTCGACTCCGATATCGTCATCCGCGGCGGTTTGATCCGCATGGGTGAACTGGCCGTGCCCGACGGCGTCCGCGATTGGGACGCCGTCGATACCAACCCGTTTTTCGCGCCTGATGCGAAATCCGCCGAAGCATTCGCGGACTATCTCGACGGGATCCGCAAGAAGGGCTCCTCCGTTGGTGCGGTGATCGAGGTCGTCGCCTCCGGCGTGCCGGCGGGCTGGGGCGCGCCGGTCTACGGCAAGCTGGATGCGGAGCTGGCATCGGCGATGATGAGCATCAACGCCGTCAAGGGCGTCGAGATCGGCGCCGGCATGGGGGCGGCCGAATTGACCGGCGAGGAAAACGCCGACGAGATGCGCTTCGACGACGGCAAGCCGGTGTTCAACTCGAACAACAACGGCGGGGTGCTCGGCGGAATATCGACGGGCCAGGATGTTGTCGTCCGGTTCTCGGTCAAGCCGACCAGTTCGATCCTGTCACCACGCGCGACCATCGACAGGAACGGCAACGAAACCGAGATCGTCACCAAGGGGCGGCACGACCCCTGTGTCGGTATCCGTGCCGTACCGATCGGCGAGGCGATGATGGCGTGCGTCTTGGCCGACCAGTTCCTCCGTCATCGTGGCCAGTGCGGCTGAGCGGCTGAGCGCCTAACCGAACAGGTCGCCCTGCGCCGGTTGCGGCGGCGTCTCTTCCTCGTAGCTGAGATCTCCCTGATAAGGGACCAAGTGGCCTGCGACATTGGCGTAATTTGTGTCGCCGAGCCACGCCCTAACCGCATCTCGCGGCAGGATGACCGGCATCCGGTGGTAGATATGCCGGATGGCAGACGCGGGCGCGCATGTGACGATCGTGAACCGTTCGCCGTCGGTCAAGCCCGCCATGCCGAATAGCGGCGCCCCGGCAACGGATATCCGGTTCTTGAACTTCTTGCCGTCTTCCGTCTTGCGCCATTCGAAATACGCGGTCGCCGGCACCACGCAACGTTGATCAAGCAGGCCGCGAAATGTCGCTTTCTCCGCCAGCGTCTCGCTTCGGGCATTGATCATCGGCTGCTTCGACCAGTCGACGGCCAGCCCCCAGGGCTGCATGAGCGGGACGTTGCCCATTCCGATGACGAGGGACAAATCGGTCGGCCGGAGTTGGTCCTTGTTGGGCAGCGGCGGCACGTCGTCGAGACCGAAAGCCTCCATCACGTCGACCGGTACGGCGTTGAGTTCGAAGTTGGAGCACATGCCGTCATCATAACGGTTCGTGCCGTATCGTCAGCCGCCAAAATCGGATATTTTCGATTATCCGCAACGCTTTATCGGTCTGGCCAGCAGTCCCGCTATAAAGTACCGTCAGCACATGAGCGAGACCGACAAACACCCTGAAGACAGGAAAACCGTGATCGTCACCGGTGCCAGCCGGGGGATCGGACATTACACGGCGAGGCTGTTCCTGGAGCGCGGCTGGTACATCATTACCTGTTCGCGCGAAGAAACGCCCGAGGCTTGTCAGCGGGAACCCAGGTGGACGTGCCACATCCCGACCGATCTGGGCGACGACGACAGCATCCGGAATTTCATCGACGAAGCGCGCAAGGCGCTCGACGGCGCGCCGTTGCATGCGCTGATCAACAATGCCGGGATGTCGCCGAAAACGCCTTACAAGGAGCGCCTCGGCATCCTCAATGGCGATCTGGACGCGTGGCACGACGTGTTCGAGCTGAACTTCTTCGCGCCCTTAAAGTTGTCGCGCGGCTTCGCCAGCGATCTGCATAAAGGCAAGGGCGCGATCGTCAATGTCACGTCCATTGCCGGCCATTACATCCACCCGTTTGCCGGGTCCGCTTATTCCATCTCAAAGACGGCGCTCTCGGGCCTGACGCGGGAAATGGCCAACGAGTTTGCCGAGCTCGACGTGCGCGTGAACGCCGTCGCGCCCGGAGAGATCGAGACCGAGATGGTGGGGCCGGAATACGATCTGCTGATTCCGCGGATTCCGTTGCAGCGCATGGGCACGCCCGCCGATGTGGCCGGCACGATCTTCTATCTTTGCTCGGAAGACAGCCAATACGTGACCGGTACCGAGGTTTGGGTGACCGGCGGCCAGCATCTCTTTTGATCCGCAGGGCCCGGGGGGAGGTTGATGGCGGTTCGCGTTAAACCGGTACGGGTCAGCAAGACGGCGATCGACGGGATCGAGAACGCCGTGCATTTCTATCGCCGCGAGATCGATGCCCGGCCCCGGCCGGCGGGTTCCTTTCTGGGCGCGTTCGTCAAGCACAGCGGCGTTCCGGCTTTTTTCTGTCAGTCCCACGACCCGCAGGATTTCGACGACTTTGTCAGCCGCGTCGCAAAGGCGGACACGGATCAACGGGAGTGCCGCTATGTCGCGCCCGGTGACCGTCGCGGGTTCAAGGACGCGCCGGTCCTGAGACTGTCGGGGGCCGAGATCGCGCCTTTGATGTGGCGACGCCGCACGTTCGGTCAGCGGCATTATTCCGTCGTTGGCGAGGTCGAACATCTGGGAACGGCATCGACCCAGGCGGCACTGTGCGAATTACTGACTGCACCCGCTCAGCACTGGGACGCCGTGATCTACCCGTCGAAGACCATCAAGCAGACCGCTGAGCGTTTGTTCCAGGTGCAGGCGGAGTATCTCGGTTTCCGAATGGGCGGTCAGCACGAATATGGTGGTGTCAGTTTCGTCATCCCGCCCGGTATCAACGCGAGTGCCTATGAAGATACGGACGATACCCGGGCGTTGCGGGAAGGCGTGCGGCGGCGCTTGGGTATCCGCGACGACGATTTTTGTGTCCTGACGACCGGCAATTTCGCGTTTTATCAACGTTCGCACCCGACGCCGCTTTATCTGGCGCTCGAGGCGGCGGCCCGGCGGACGGGTGTGCGCATCCACCTGGTACAGGCCGGCTGGTTCGACAACGACAGGATCGAACGTGCCTACCGGGAGGCAATCCGCGAGTTCGCACCTGCCGTAAACGCAATTTTCCTGGACGGTCGCGAAGCCGATATCCGCGACCGGGTCTGGTTCGCCGCCGATGCCTATGCAGCCTTCGACGATGCCGTCGGGCACGGCATCGATACGGAAATGCTGGAAGCGATGGCGGCGGGATTGCCCGTTGTCGCGGCCGACTGGGGCGGCAACCGCGACGTGATCGCCAATGGCGAGAACGGGTATCTGGTGCCGACGTGGTTGCCGCTGGCGGAAAGCGGCGGCGATCTGTCGCTCGCGCCGGAGAACGAGATCATGGCTGCGGGTGGGGAGCGCGCGGACGTCTTTCTGTCCGGCACCGTCAGCCAGGCCACCGCCATCGATGTCCGCGCTGCGGCAGAGGTTCTGGAAGCGCTTGCCGGCGATCTCGAGCACCGCAAGAAAATGAGTGCCGCCGCTCGGCAAACGGCCTTGCAGTCCTTTGATTGGCCGGTGGTGATCCGCCGCCATCAGGCTCTTTGGTCGGAACTTCGCCGTATCCGTGCCGATGCCGCCGAGATCGCTCCGCCTATACCGGGGCGTCCGGCGATCCCGCATCTGGACGACCCGTTCTCGGTCTTTCAGACCTATGCCAGTCATGCCATATCCGAACGGACACGCGTATCGCTCGTGCCGGGAATCGTGCGGGGCGAGGGCGTCGTGAACAGGTTGGCGCGGCTTCGCGCCAATCCCATTAACGACACGGCCGGGCATGCGCTCCTGGAGCCGGATGAGCAGACGCACGTACTGGATCACCTCTCGGAACGCGAGGGGGTTGAAGTGATTCAGATCGCCGAATTGCTGCCCGAACGCCGCCGCTACCGGCTGCCGCGAACACTCGGCTGGCTGGCCAAGATGGGGATTGTTCGCCTGACGGCACCGGTAAAAGAGGCCGCCGGCGAGACATCCGAGACGCCTGCCGGCGTATCGATGATCGATCTGGGTATTACGGCGCGGCGCCAAGGCTCGGACAAGGCAGCGGCGGAGTATTTCCAGACGGCACTGGCGCGGAACCCGACCGATCCGCTCGCCAACCAGCATATGGGCGAAATGATGGCCGAGGCCCATGATCTCGAGAAGGCGGTCAATTATTTCGAAAAGGCGGTTGCCGGCAATCCGACGGCGGTCGATGCCAGGCTCGATCTCGGTAAGGCGCTGTTTTTGAAAGGCGACCAGCAGGGCGGCATCGCGTATTTGCAGGAAGCGGTGTCGCTGGCACCCGAAAACCCGGATGCGCACTATCTGCTGGGGGCGGCCTATCGGCGGGCCGGCGCTGCCGAGGAAGCGGTAAAGTCGCTGGAACGCAGCCTGCGCCTGAATCCCAGGCGGATCGAGGCGCTGGTGCACCTCGGCTACGCCCGGAAAAGTGCGGGGCGGCGGGCGGAATCGCTGCAGGCGTTCCGCGATGCCCTTAAACTGGCACCGCATAACCTGTTCGCGCACGCGGGTGAGATGAGCCTGGGCGTCGAGCGGGACGGCCGCCGCCTGTTGGAGCGCGACAGTTCGGCGCGGCGGGTCGCCCTTCACTTCAACGGCGCCTCGCAGTTTTATCCGTTCGCAGCGTTATTCGTTCAGGCCCAGGGCAAACACTGGCCGCTGATTACGTCGGACGGACGCGACCTGGTCGAGTTCAAACCGGACGTGGTCGTCGTCGGTGGCACGCAGACGGCGCAAGTGCGTGACCTCGTGCCGAACGCCTTGATCGTTTCCGCACCGGCGTTTCTGGCATCCCAAAACCGCCACCGCGCGGCCTTCGACGGGGCCGACGTCGCAATTTCACCGGGGCGGATTGTCGGCGATGCCTGGGTCAAGCTGGGACTGATCGAGGAACTGCAGGTCAGGGTTTGCGGGCATCTGCCGCTGGAACCGCTTTTCCGGGGCGATGCCCTCACGCCGCCACGGTCGTTAATGGATGCAACGGCGACAGTGCTTTACGCGCCCGGCCACCGACCGCAGATGTCCTCGGCGGACATGCTGGGCGACAATGTCGTCGAGTTGATCCGCGGCGGTCGCACCGATGTGACCCTGGTGATCAAGCCGCACCCGGAGACGTTCGTCCGTCAGCCGAAATGGATCGAAACCTGGGCCAAGGCGGCGAAGGATCATGAACGCGTTGTCTTCGTCGATGACCCGGATGCCGATATCCTGCCGTATCTGAAGGCTGCCGATGTCCTTGTCAGCGACGTATCCAGCGTGATTTTCGATTTTCTCGCCGTCGACCGGCCGATATTGCTGCTCAAGAACCCGGAGCACGGCGCCGACGAGCAGGGGTACGATCCGCAGGGCGTGGAGTGGCGCTGGCGCGAAATCGGGCGTGAAATCGGCAACGCCGAAGACCTGGCCCGCGCCGTCGACCTGGCCCTGAAAACCCCGGATGCGGGGACGGAATTGCGCGAGCGTTATAGAAAGGCTTTGTTCGGGGATACGATGGATGGCCTGACAGCCGAGCGAATCATGGAGTTGATTTCGGAGTTATCCACGTAATACACAAGATATACGTCAGAATCGTATTTACGGCGCATTATATTGGGCCTTAACATTGACGACCCTAAAATCGCCGGGAGATTGGGATCATGGCTGAGAACAGCGCCGAACCTGCGCGAACTGGCGGCGGGAATCCGCAGCAGGCGGTTGCCGACAGCCTCGGCACGATGATCCCCGAAGGCAGCGTGCCGCCGCCGTCGTCCGGCGCATTGGAGGATATTCCGCTTCAACCGCCGGTGCCGTTCTGGGTGCGATGGAAATTGCTGCCGCTGGGGGCGCTGGCGGCGACTGCGGTATGGCTCTGGTTCTCGTATCAGTTCATCGAGTTGAACCTAGGCTGGAACAACCTGACGGCGCTGCTGCCGCATGAGCTTGGCGGGCTGGCCGCCGGCGTCGCCACGCCGGTGGCGTTGTTGTGGGTCGTCGTGTTCTCGTACCAGCGTGGCGCCAATATCCAGCACGAGGCCGAAGCGCTGCGCTGGCAGATGCGCCAGATGATCTATCCCGGCGATCATGCGCAATCCCGGCTTCGTGAGGTCACCGACTCGCTGCGTCAGCAAACCAAGGATCTCAACCGTGCCACCGAGGAAGCGATGCGCCGCGGCGAAGCGGTCAGCAAGCTGGTCCGCGAACGTGCGCTCGAGCTCTCCAAGGTTTCCGAGGACGCGGACCTGCGCGCCCACGCGGTCGCCGACGCCTTGCGCCGACAGACCGAAGATCTGACGCATGCTGCCGACACGGCAACGGAACGTGCGCGCAGCGTCGGCGAGCTGCTGCAGAAGCACGCTTACGACCTCACGGTTTCCTCGGACCGGGCATCTTCGCGGGCCGAGGACCTGACCGACGTGATCGGCAAACGCGCACAGGAACTTTACCTGGCGGCGAATACGGCATCGCAGCGGGCACAGGAGACGGCATCGCTGTTCGACGACCGTACCGATGCGTTGAAGGAAAGCATGGGCGAGGCGAATTCACGGGCCGAGGATACGGTCGGTGCGTTGCAGGCGATCGGTGATGCCGTTCGTGACCGGGTCGCGGAATTGGTCGATATCTCGGGGGATGCGGATCGGCAGATGCGCTCCAGCGCGTCGATGCTGAACGACAGTGCCGAGAATATGTCGAAACGAAACGCCGACGCGCTGACGCAGATCGAACGCATGCGAGACCTGCTGGAGCGGCAGTCGAACGACCTGCTGGCGACGGCGGACAAGGTCCAGACACGGACCAAGGATATCGAGGACAATCTGGCGCATCAGACGCATGTGCTCTCGAAAACGTCCGACAAGGTCGTTGCCGATGTGCAGGACGTGGGCGATGCGCTGCGCGAGGATGCACGGCGTCTTGAAATGACATCGCAGCAGGTTACCGAGCGTGTGCGCGGCACCGGCGAAGCGTTCCGGCTGCAAGCCCGGGAGATGTCCGAAGCCGCCGACACCGCTGCCGAGCGCGCCGAGAACGTCGGCAACGTGCTGCGCCGGGATTCCGACGAACTCACGAATATTTCGGAGCGTGTCCTCGGCGAAGTCGAGCGCGTCGGCGAGGAACTGCGCCGCCGTTCCGAACAGGTCGAGGAAACGACCGAGCGCTCCATCGAGAGGTTTACGGAAGCCGGCGACGCGATGGGCGAGCAGGCCGGCAACATGGCCCGGACCGCCAACCAGAGCGTGCTGCGTCTGGATGATGCCGGCGAGGCGTTGCGCCGGCGTTCGGCGGATATCGAGGGTGCCGCCGATACCGCCGATGCGCGGCTGTCGCGCCTGAGCGAGCTTCTGAGCGATACGGTATCCGAAGTGACGCAGTCGGCCGACAAGGGTGTCGCCGATGTGACCCGTGCCGCCCACGCGCTCAACCACGGGGCTTCGGCGGTCCGGCAAAGCACGGAAAGCGTCGCCGAGACGGCGCGGACGACCACAGAGGATCTGAACACCGTCGTCGACACGACAACCCGCGCGCAGCGGTCGATCTCCGATCTCGGCCTGCAGGCCAAGGACCAGGTGCAGGAACTGGGCGCCGTTTCTGCGCGTGCCGAACAGAATATGGAGCGTGCCGGCGAGGCATTGCAGACGCATGCCGACCGCCTTGCCCTGGTGTCCGCCAAGTCGGCCAATATCCTCGCCGATGCGGGCGAAGTCATCCGTCGCGAAACCACAAACATCGATCATTCCAGCAACAGTGCCAAAGCGCGACTCGTCGCCGTCGGCGAGGATCTGAGCGAGCGTTTGCGCGAACTGCTGGCAGCGTCCGATCAGGCGTCGGCGCAGATCAACGCGGTATCCGAGATTTTCTCCGGCAAGTCCGAAATGCTGGGCAAGAATTCGGATATGGCGATGGAGGACATCGACAAGGTCGGACAGGTTCTGGAGAACCGTTCACAGCAGGTGGCCCAGGCCTCCGACCGCGCGGCACAACTGCTTAACCTGGTGACCGACCTGCTGCACAAGCAGTCCGAAGACCTCGGCACCGTTTCCGGTCGCGCGTATTCGGAACTGGAAAACGTGGGCGATGTGATCAAGGAGCGCGCGTTGCAGGTTGAATCCGTCAGCGACACGGTGCGCCGCCGCCTCATCGATGCCGGTGAAATCCTGCAGGAAGGGACCAACGAACTCTCGTCGGCCGCCGATCATGCGACGGGCCGTGTCGAACTTACGGCGAACGCCATGCAAAAGAGCGCGACGCAGATGCGCGAGACGTCTTCCGATGCGCTCAACCGTTTGGAGGATATCGGCCGCCGCCTGATGCGCGAGGTTGAATCCGCGACGGGCGCCACCGACCGCGCCGCAGAGAACCTGTCAGGGATTGCCGGTACACTGAAGCAGAACCACGTCGAACTCGATACATCCCTCGAGAAAACGCGCGAACGGATGAACGATGTCGGGCAAATCCTGCACAAGAGTTCCGAGGATCTTACCAGCACGTACGAGTCGGCAACCGTTCACGTGCAGCGCTTCTCGGATCTCCTTAGTCAGCAGGCGTCCGGTTTGACCACATCGTCGAACGAGGCGGCGGCGCGCCTGAGCCGCGTGGGCGAGGAAATGCAATCGCGTTCGCACGAGATGAGCACGAACGCGGACAGGGCAACGCAGTTGATGAGCCTCGTTTCCGATGCATTGCAACGCCATGCCGGAGATGTGCAGCAGGCCGCCGAGCGCGCGTCGAACCAGGTCGAGACGGTGAACTCCGATCTGCGCGAAGGTGCGCGCGACCTGAGTGACGCATCGCAGCGCAGTGTGCAGGAGATGGCCGAGGTCGGGCAGGCGCTTCGCGAACGCTTTCAGGAAGTCAGCATCGTTTCCCGCAAGGCGACGGCGCAACTGGAAGAGGCGACCGATGGTCTGCGCCACCGCGGCAATACGCTGGCGACCACCAGCGAGGATGCGGTGGAGCGCCTGGAGCGCGTCGGCGAGATCATCGGCCAGCGCGCCTCCGAGGCGTCGATGGCGGCGGACCTCAACGTTTCCAAGCTGAACCGCGCGTCGGAGACACTCAGGACGCAAATCCACGAGTCCGGCGATCGTACGGATTCCATCGTCGAACAACTCGAAGGCGGCACCGAGGGGCTGCGCCGTCAGTTGCAGGAACTCACGACCACCTACAACCGGGCCGAACGCGGCCTGGAGGCCTTGGGCGAGGCCCTGGCACGGCGGGCGCAGGAACTTTCAAGCACGACCGATGCTGCCCTCGGCAAGGTCGCCGCCTGGGACAAGTCCGTCCGGTCTCATGTGGATGCGCTTTCCAAGGCGACATCGGACGTGGCGCGGAAATCGCACGAAATCAATCAGGTGCTCGACAACCGTACGCAGGAGGTCCGGGATGCGTCCAATGACGCCTCGGCCTTGCTGGCAACACTCAAGGAACGGACCGACAAGACGAGTCTCGAGGAGTTTACCCGCCAGGCGACGTTCATCTCCGAACGGCTGCAGTCTCTTGCCGTCGACGTCAGCCGGGTCCTCGAAACCCAGGTTTCGGAGGAAGACTGGCGGCGGTTCAACAAGGGCGAGAAGGGCATTTTCGTCCGCAAACTGCTGGGTTTCCGCGAGCGGGCGAAGCTGCAGCAGATTCGCCAGACCTACCAGGAAGACGGCACCTTCCGGGATTATGTCACGCGCTACCTGGAAGAATTCGAGCTACTGCTCGACGAGGCGTCCAAGCGCGACCCGAACAGCATGCTGCACGCGACGTTCCTGTCCTCGGATATGGGTAAGGTCTATATGATCCTGGCACGCGCGCTCGACCGGGATGTGTAGGCGTCAGGAACGCGCCGCCTCCTGAAACCAGGCGAGTTCCTCGGCCAGCGTGACGACGCGGCCGATGACGAACAGGGTCGCGCCCTTGACGTCCGACGCCGTCACCGTCTCCGGCAGTTGCGACAAGCTGGTCAGCAACGTGCGCTGCGCCGGGCGGGTGCCCATGTTGATCACGGCGACCGGGGTGTCGGCGCCCAGACCGTTCTCGATCAGTTTGTCGGAGATTTCCCGGACGTTCGCCATGCCCATGTAAACGACCAGGGTCGTTTCAGGATCGGCAAGGCTGCGCCAGTCAAGGGCGAGCGGTTCGTCTCCCTTGCTGTGCCCGGTCACGAAGCGCACCCCCTGGGCGAGGCCCCTGTGCGTCAACGGAATGCCGGCATAGGCGGCGCAGCCGGCGGACGACGTGATGCCCGGAACGACCTCGAACGGGACGCCGTTTCTGACGAGATGCAACGCTTCTTCGCCGCCGCGCCCGAACACAAACGGATCGCCGCCCTTCAGGCGCATGACCCTCTTGCCGACGCGGGCAAGATCGACGAGCAGATTATTGATGTCTTCCTGCGGCATGTAATGGTTCGAGGAACGCTTTCCCGCGAACACGCGTTCCGTTGTTTCCGGAATCAACTCCAGGATGGGCTTTGCGACGAGACGGTCGTAGACGACGACATCGACCTCCTGCAGCAGCCGATGGGCCTTGACCGTCAGCAGGTCGGGATCGCCGGGGCCCGCGCCGACGAGCATCACCGGATGAATGGTGACTTCGGAAGAATTCATGACCGGTTTTGCCGCTGTCCTGCCATCAAGTTACGAGCTAGCGCTTTATCGCGGATCAAGCATGGACAAACAAGGACCGATCCACTACCTGCTTGGTCGCGCAACAAGGAAAACCGGATCGTGCCCGTCCAGACCCCAACGGATCAACCGCGACATGCGGATCGGATCATTGCCTACTGGCTTCTGGTCATCTGTGCCATGGTGTTTGCCATGGTCGTGCTCGGCGGCTTTACGCGCTTGACGGAATCAGGCCTCTCGATGACTGACTGGCGTCCGGTAACCGGGTGGTTGCCGCCGCTGAGCGACGCGGCATGGCAGGCGCAGTTCGACGCCTACCGAACCTCGCCTGAATACCAAAAGATCAACGCCGGGATGAGCCTTGCCCAGTTCAAGGAGATTTTCTGGCTGGAGTACCTGCACCGGCTCTGGGGGCGGGTGATCGGCGTGGCCTTTGCCGTGCCGTTCGTCGTGTTCGCGATTAGGAAATGGATCGGCAAGGCGCTGATGATCCGGCTCGGTATCCTGTTTGCGCTTGGCGGGCTGCAGGGCTTGATCGGCTGGTGGATGGTCAAGAGCGGGCTCGTCGATCACCCGGATGTCAGCCAGTATCGTCTTGCCGTTCATCTGATGATGGCGTTTCTAATCCTGGGCCTCGGGCTCTGGTTCGCGCTCGACCTGTTGCGGTCCGGGAAGGAGCGGGTGCCCGCGGGCCTGCTGAACCTGTCCTCGCTGACGGTGGCAATGGTGTTTGTGACCGCATTTTCCGGTGCGCTGGTAGCGGGCCTGAATGCCGGGCTCATCTACAATACGTTTCCGCTCATGATGGGCGAATTCTATCCCAGCGAAGGTTTTCAGTTACGGCCGTGGTATCTGAATTTCTTCGAAGATATCCCGACCGTGCAGTTCGACCACCGTTGGCTGGCGATTACGACCTTCGTTCTCGTGCTTTGGGCGTGGTTCGTAGCCCGGCAGGGCGGGCGGATCGCACGGACCCGTGCCAATATATTGCTCGCGGTTGCGTGCCTGCAGGTCGCGCTCGGGATATCGACGCTGCTGCTGATGGTGCCGATTCCGCTTGCCGCCGCCCATCAGGCCGGGGCACTGCTCCTGTTCGCGTGTTCCGTCTGGTTGCGGCACGGAATGCTACGCAATCAGGGAATGTGAAGTTGCAATAGTTACTTGCCATACGGGGGCGGGCCGAACCACAATCTGCTTGGACTTTTGGCATCCGATCGACAGACAAAGAGCCGGGGAGGCGCGGGATGAGCGACAAGAAATACAGACTGGTGACGCGAAGCGATTTTGACGGCTTGGTCTGCGCCGTTCTTTTGAAGGAAATGGACCTTATCGACGATATCAAGTTCGTCCATCCCAAGGATATGCAGGACGGTACGATCCTGATTTCCGACGGCGACATCACCACCAATCTGCCGTATGTGGAAGGCGTGCATCTGGCGTTCGACCACCACCTGAGCGAGACGATCCGCGTCGACGAGAAGCCAGACAATCATATCATTGACCCGCATGCGCCGTCGGCGGCGCGCGTCGTGTACGACTACTACGGCGGCAAGGAGAAATTCCCGAACATCAGTGACGACATGATGGTCGCTGTCGACAAGGGCGATGCCGCACAGTTCAGCGAGCAGGAAATCCTTAAGCCCGAAGGCTGGGACCTCTTGAACATGCTTATGGACAGCCGCACCGGCCTCGGGCGCTTCCGCGAGTTCCGCATTTCCAACTACCAGTTGATGATGCAATTGATCGATTATTGCCGCGATCATTCAGTGGACGAGATTATCGCGTTGCCGGACGTCAAGGAACGGGTCGACCTCTACTTCGACCACGAGGAAAAGTTCAAGGACCAGATCAAACGCTGTTCGACGGTGCACGATAATCTGGTGGTCCTTGACCTGCGCGAGGAAGAGACCATCTTTGCCGGAAACCGGTTCATGATTTATGCGCTGTTCCCCGAGTGCAATATCTCGATCCACGTGTTGTGGGGGCTGAACAAGCTTAATACCGTGCTGGCGACCGGCAAATCCATCACCAACCGGACGTCGAAGACGAATGTCGGCGAACTGATGCTCAAGTACGACGGTGGCGGCCATGAAAATGCCGGCACGTGCCAGGTCGAGAACGATGACGCCGAGCGCGTGCTGGGCGAATTGATCGAGCAGATTACCAAGGACGGATAAGTTTGGCGTCGCGTATTCCCAACGTGAAACCTGTCAAGCCGCGCGCGCGGCGGCTCCCGCACATTCTGCTGGCCGCGGCGGCGGGCGTAATGCTGGTATCCGTGATCACGGCGTGTGTCACGAACCAGTCCGCGATCGGCCGTGTCGTCATGGCCATGAACGAGGAGACAAGCTCTCTTCCCGAGACGACACGCCAGGAACTCGACCGTTTCGCGCAGGTCTACGACATGTACGTACAGGATGCGTCCGACCGCGAGCGGCTCGACTACTTCAATTTCGCCTACCGCCGTGTCCGCGCGAATTACGTCTACGAGGTCGACGATGCCAAACTCATCGACGAGGCCATTGCGGGCGTGAAGGAACAGAATGCGGATCCCGGCGGCACGGCACCGGAAAAGGTCGTCGAGGATGCGCTGCACCGGATGCTCAAGGGGCTCGATCCGCATTCAAGCTACCTGAATGCCGAGGAGTTCCGCGACAGTTTCGCCAACACCAAGGGTGAGTTCGGCGGCCTTGGCATCCAGATCACCATGGAAGAGGACCTGGTCAAGGTCATCGCACCGATCGAGGATACGCCGGCGGAACGTGCCGGGATCTTGGCCGGTGACCTGATTACCCACTGCGACGGCGAGGCGATCAAGGGCAAGAGCCTGCGTGAAGCGGTACGCATGATGCGCGGCAAACCGGGCGACCCGCTGGTACTGACGGTGCGCCGGAAGGGGGTGGAGGACTTTGACGTCCGCATTGTCCGTGACATCATCGAGGTCAAATCGGTCCGGCACAGGATCGAGGGCGATATTGGCTATATCCGGATCACACGTTTCAACGAAAAGACCAAGGAAGGTGTCAACGCCGCGCTTGATGACATCCGCGACAAGACCGGCGCTGGCCTGAAAGGTGTCGTGGTCGACCTCCGTAACAATCCGGGCGGGTTGCTCAGCCAATCGGTCATCGTCGCCGACGCCTTTCTGGAGGGCGGCAAGATCGTCTCCATCAAGGGACGGGACGGTCGCGACGAACGGGCGTTTTACGCGGACGAAGGTGACGAACTCGCCGGCGTACCGATGGTCGTGCTGGTCAATCAGGGCTCGGCGTCGGCCTCCGAAATCGTCGCCAGCGCGCTCCAGTACCATGGCCGGGCTGTGGTCATGGGACGTCGGACGTTCGGCAAAGGCTCCGTCCAGACGATTATGCCGATGCCGCTCGAAGGGGCGCTGCGGCTGACCACGGCGCTCTATTATTCTCCGGCGAACCGGACGCTGCAGGCGCTTGGCGTCTCGCCCGACATTAACCTGTATGCGGAAGACGAGACCGGTGAGCCTGTCGAGACGACCCGGGAGGCGGACCTGCCCGGTGCGATCCCCGCGCAAATTCATGACCAGAATCGGAAACGTCCACGTATCGCCGAAGCCAAGTGCCCGGAAATCGGGGAAGAAAAGGACAAGATGCTGGGTTGCGCGATCGAATACCTGCACGCAGCCAACCAGGAGGCATTCCTGAAGCGTTTCATCCTCGCGGCGGGGCAGAGCTGACGAACGTCAGGCCGCCATTTTGTTGGCGAGTATCATTTCCACGAAGGCCCGGCGCGCGGCGCTCGGCACCCGGTCGCGGTGCCTGACCATATGATAACTACGGGTCGGCACATCTCTGCTTATGACCCGGAGCGTCCCGTTTTTTATCGCACCGGCAACCACGTGACGTGAAATCAAGGTTGCGCCGGCCCCGGCTTCGACAGCCTCGCGGACCGCTTCGTTGCTCGGCAATTCCAGCACGATATTGAGATCCTGCCACTTGTGCCCGGCTTTCAATGCAAGGTTTTCGAGAACCTCGCGCGTACCGGAGCCCGGCTCGCGGACGACCAGTGGAATGCCAGGCAAGGCGGCGTCCCCGGCCGTTCCGATATCCCCGCGCTGCGAGGACTCCACCATGATCAACTGGTCGGAATCGACCTCGTCGAGAACGAGTTGCGGCGTGCGTGTCGTGCCTTCGACAAAACCGATGTCGGCGGCGCCGGTGGCGACGGCGCTCTCGACGTCGCGGGTATTGGAAATGGTCATGTTCAGGAGGACGCCCGGGAATTGTTCGTGAAAGGTCGCCAGGCGTCGCGGCAGCCAGTAATTGGCGATCGTCTGGCTAGCGGCGATCTCGAGGTGACCGATGGTTAGGCCGCCGAGTTCCCTCAACATCCGCTCGGCGGCCTGGGTGCGATCGAGTACCGCGCGGGCTTCGCCGGCAAACAATTCGCCTGCCTCCGACACCCTGATGGAACGCCCGACCCGGTCGAACAGCTTGACCTCGTACTGGTTCTCAAGCGCGGCAATGGCGGCGGAAACCGCGGACTGTGTCAGCCCCAGCTTCTCCGCGGCGCGGGTGACGTGGCCGATTTCGGCGACGGTGATGAAGATTCGAAGTTGCGTGAGCGTCATGCCTTTCTAATAAAGAAAATTAATGAATATGACAATAATTACTCATTAGACTAATGAATGAAGATTTGGCACAAGTCGATATCCGTACTAATGACACTTATTATCCGATTTACTGGGAAATCAGCATGTTCGGTCTTGAGATGAACCCGTCCGGCGCCGGTGTCGGCAAACAGTTCCTGAATGCGGTTCGGCGGTGGTTCAGGTTTCACGGGATTTATCAGCCGAACCGGTCATACATGCGTGGCGCCGGCCCGGCCTGTGATGCTGCTGCCAAAGGCAACGGCGGACTGGATACCGGTAGCACTTCATGACGGCGAAAGATAACCAGGTCAACACGTCGCCCGAAGTCGCGGACGAGGTGAAGACCACCACGTGCTACATGTGCGCATGCCGTTGCGGCATCAAGGTCCATCTGAAAAACGGGCAGATTCGTTATATCCAGGGCAACCGCGATCATCCGGTGAATCGGGGCGTGTTGTGCGCCAAGGGCTCCGCCGGGATCATGACGCAGCATTCCCCGGCCAAGCTGACGAAGCCGCTGAAGCGGGTCGGGCCGCGAGGCTCCGGCGAGTTCGAGGAAATCGAGTGGGATGAGGCGATGCAGATCGCCACCGGCTGGCTCGGCCGCATCCGCGAAACCGATCCCAAGAAGCTCGCGTTTTTCACCGGCCGTGACCAGTCCCAGTCCCTGACCGGCTGGTGGGCAAGCCAGTTCGGCACGCCCAACCATGCCGCGCATGGCGGGTTCTGTTCCGTCAACATGGCGGCGGCCGGGTTGTATTCGATCGGCGGCTCGTTCTGGGAGTTCGGCGAACCGGACTGGGACCGCACCAAGTATTTTCTCATGTTCGGCGTTGCAGAAGACCACGACTCAAACCCGATCAAGATCGGTCTCGGCAAAATCAAGACTCGCGGCGCCAAGTTCGTTTCCGTCAATCCGGTGCGGACGGGGTATTCGGCGATCGCCGACGAGTGGCTCGGCATCAAGCCCGGCACGGACGGTCTGTTCGTGATGTCGCTGATCCACGAATTGCTCCGGACGGGCAATATCGACGAGCAGTATCTCGCCACCTACTCGAACGCCCCGTGGCTGGTGATCCAGAACCCCGGCGGCGCTGACGACGGGTTGTTCGCGCGCGACGCGGACGGCAACCCGCTGATCTGGGACGGCGAGAAGAAGGCGGCCGTCTCGGCGATGGATATCACCGCGCACCCGGTGCTTGCCGGGAATGTCACGTTGGAGGACGGGCGTGCGGCGCTGCCTGCGTTCCAGCTCATGGCGGCAAGGTATCTGGACGCCAAGTACGCGCCGGATGCGGTCGCGGAACAAACCGGTGTTCCCTCTAAGACGATCCGGCGTATCGCCGCAGAGATCGCGCATGTGGCCTTCAAGGAAACCATCGAGATCAATACGCCGTGGACGGATGCCTATGGCCGCAGGCACGAGAAATTCGTCGGCCGCCCGGTCGCCATGCACGCGATGCGTGGCATTTCGGCGCATTCGAACGGCTTTCACACCTGCCGCGCCATCCATTTGCTGCAGACGCTCATCGGTAGCGTCGATTGCCCGGGCGGGTTCCGCAACAAACCGCCGTTCCCGAAGGCAATTCCGCCGGCACTAAAACCCGCCGGCAAGCCCGGCACGGTCCATGCCGGCCAGCCGCTCGGCGGCCCACCGCTCGGCTTTCCGACCGGGCCCGAGGACCTGATCGTCGACAGCGAGGGCAACCCCGGACGCATCGACAAGGCGTTTTCGTGGGAGTTTCCGCTTTCCGCGCACGGCCTGATGCACATGGTCATCACCAACGCGTGGAAGGGCGACCCCTATCCCATCGACACGCTGTTCATGTTCATGGCCAACATGAGCTGGAACTCGTCGATGAACACGTCCGGTACGATGAAAATGCTGACCGATGTCGACGAGCAGACCGGCGAATACAAGATCCCTCGGATCATTTATTCCGATGCCTACTATTCGGAAATGATCCCCTTTGCAGACCTGGTGCTTCCGGATACGACGTATCTGGAGCGCTGGGACTGCATTTCGTTGCTCGACCGGCCGATCTGCGAGGCCGACGCGGCCCAGGACGCGATCCGCCAGCCGGTCATTGAACCCGACCGCGACGTGCGGCCGTTCCAGACCGTGCTGCTCGATCTCGGCGCGCGGCTCAAGTTGCCGGGCATGACCGACGACGACGGCAAACCGAAGTATCCGGGCGGTTATGCGGACTACATCGTCAACCACGAGCGCGGCCCCGGTATCGGACCGCTTGCCGGCTGGCGCGGCGAGAACGGCGACAAGCACGGCAAGGGCGCGGTCAATCCGAACCAGCTCGAGCGCTATATCGAGAACGGGTGTTTCTGGTCGCACCACTTCGACGACGATCAGAAATTCTACAAGTTCGCCAACAAGTCATACCTGGAATGGTCGAAAAGCGTCGGTTTCATCGGCAGCGCCGATCCGATCGTGCTGCAGATCTATTCCGAAGTGCTGCAGAAGTTCCGGAACGCAGCGCGCGGCCACGGGGACATCCAGCCGCCGGAGCGCGAGCGCGCCCGGATCGATGCCTATTTCGATCCGATGCCGATCTGGTATCCGCCGTTCGAGCATTCGATGATCGATCTCGACCAGTATCCGATGCACGCGCTGACGCAACGGCCGATGCAGATGTATCATTCGTGGGGCTCGCAAAATGCCTGGCTGCGTCAGATCACGGGCTCCAACAAGCTCTACATGAACGCCGAGACGGCGGGCGAGCTTGAAATCGCCGACGGCGACTGGGCCTGGGTCGAGAGCTATCACGGTCGCATCCGGGTGCAGGTGGCCTTGATGGACGGGGTCGAAGGCTCGACGGTCTGGACCTGGAATGCGATCGGCAAACGCTCCGGCGCCTGGAACCTGGATGCGAATGCCAGTGAGGCCAAGAAAGGCTTTCTGTTGAACCATGTGATTTCGGAACTGTTGCCGCCGCGCGACGACGGTTACCGGTATGCGAACGCAGACCCGGTGACGGGGCAGGCGGCGTGGTACGACCTGCGGGTCCGGGTGAAGAAGGCGGACCCGGCGGAAGAGGCCGAGAGCTTCCCGCAGTTCGATCCGACCAAAAAGCCGGCGGGCATCGCGCCGGCACCGGTCAAGCTGCGTTACGGGGCCGAATTCCGCAAGGGTCGGCCCTCATGACGACGCTTCCTTCCAGCACGGAAAAGAAACTCGGACTCGTCATCGACCTGGATATCTGCGTCGGCTGTCATGCGTGCGCGGTCAACTGCAAGGAGTGGAATTCGGGCGGCCACGCCGCGCCGCTGACGGACAAGGACCCGTACGGTCCAAAGCCGAGCGGCGTCTGGTTCAACCGGATTCACACGTTCGAAGCGTCCGCCGGCGACGGAGAGCCGTCGCGCACGGTGCATTTTCCGAAGTCCTGCCTGCATTGCGAGGAAGCGGCGTGCGTCACCGTATGCCCAACCGGCGCCAGCTTCAAACGCGATGAAGACGGCATCGTGCTCGTCAACGAGGACAAGTGCATCGGCTGCAAGCTTTGCAGTTGGGCCTGCCCGTACGGGGCCCGGGAGTACGACGCCGACGAAGGCGTGATGAAGAAATGCACCCTTTGCATCGACCGGATCTACAACGAAAACATGGAAGAGGTGGACCGGGTGCCGGCTTGCGTCTCCACGTGCCCGGCGGGCGCGCGGCATTACGGTGACCTTGGCGATCCCGACTCGGCCGTTTCCAGGCTTGTCGCCGAACGCCAGGGGTATGACCTGATGCCCGAGATGGGCTATAAGCCCACGAACAAGTACCTGCCGCCGCGGCCGCGACGGAACGAGGCCGGGAAGACCGGGATGCCGGACGAACTGCCGGTCACGCCGGGTACGGAAAACCCGATCCTGCGTTGGATCGACAAGGCGCTGTCGAGGTAACGATGACCATTTCAAAAGTAACAAATGTCATCGTTATCCTGAACTCGTTTCAGGATCTACCGAAACGCCTCCGCTATTGCGATGTGCCGCCATGGGCCCTGAATCAAGTTCAGGGTGACGCTTGCGAGTATTGCCAAGCGGCGGAGGCAGTCTGATGCATCCCGCGCTTTCCGTTATCTTTTTCACGACCGCGTCGGGTGCCGGGTACGGCATTCTGATCGTCCTCGCCATGATGGCATCATGGCAAGTGGTGCCGCTCGACCGCACGCTGGGGATCGCGGGCCTGGGACTGGCATTTATCCTGGTGACCGCGGGATTGTTGTCGTCGACGTTTCACCTCGGACACCCGGAGCGAGCCTGGCGCGCGTTCACGCAATGGCGCTCGAGCTGGCTGTCGCGCGAGGGGGTGCTGTCGGTGCTGACGTATTTCCCGTGGCTCGGGCTTGCGTACTACTGGATCTATCTAGGTGAGATTACAGGGATCGGCGGTGTGCTCGCCGGCATGGCGGCGGCGCTGGCACTGGCGACGATCTTCTGCACGGCGATGATTTACCGCAGCCTGACGACGGTGCACCAGTGGGCCAACAAGTGGACGGTGCCGGTCTATCTGATGCTGGGTCTCTCGTCCGGTGTGGCCTGGGTTGCGGTCCTGTTGTCCGCGACGGTTGGGGTCGACAGACCGTATCTCGCATTCGCCATCGTCTGCATTCTGGTGGCGTGGCGCGTGAAGCGTTTTTACTGGCATTTCGTCGACACCACCCGCCACCCGTCGACGCCGAAATCGGCGACGGGGCTGGCCGGGGATAGCGTGCGCTTGCTGGAAGGGCCGCATACCGAGGAGAACTATCTGCTCCAGGAGATGGGATACAAGGTTGCCCGCAAACATGCCCGGAGGCTACGCCGGTTCGTGCATATCTTCGGTTTCATGGCGCCGGTTCTGTTCCTCCTGGCGGCCTATTTGCTGAGCGATGCGGCCGTGATCGGGGCCTGCGTCGCGGCCGCGGCCAGTATGAGTGCCGGGATCGTGGTCGAGCGCTGGCTGTTTTTCGCCGAAGCCCGCCACGTCGTGACGCTGTATTACGGGGCGGAATCGGCCTGAATTAAGATCACGATTGTGACCTTGATCCCCAGGCATGTTGACCCTGAACCGGATTTCGGCGCATAACTGGGTCCTGAAAAGAAAAATAATAACGATATTCAACCGCAGTGAACGACGAAAAAGCGTTATCGTTCATAAGGTTGCACAAAAATGGCTGATGAAATCCTGGCGGGCGGCGAAGCCGTTCAAACCGGTGAAAAGTCTTTTGCGGTCGATGGATCGCAAAGCGGCGAGCTTAACCTACCCGACCATCTTTCCGTAGCGGACGCCGATTTCTCCTTCGACGGGGGCGATCTGGTTCTGACCTTCCCGGACGGCACCACCGTCACGGTCGAGGGGTATGCGGACAATCCCAATCCGCCGACGCTTGTATCCGCCGACGGTGCCGAGGTCGGCAGCGACGTCATTTCCGCGCTGGCCGATGCCGGCGCGGCGTCGGGCGATGCACCGGCCGGCGGCGGAGAAGGCTTCGGGTTCATTCAGCCGGAACAGGCCGAAGCCATTCAGGCCGCCGAGGCAAGCGGCAATCTCGCGGACAATCCCAATCTTATCAGCGGCACCGACGGCGAGCCGATCGGTAACATTGAAAGCCTGCAAGGCGAAGTGTACGCGATCCGTGTCGACGGCACGCGCGAGCGTCTCGAACTCGGCGATCAGGTGTTCCAGGGCGATATTCTCGAATCCGGCCCGCAGGGCAATGTCGGCGTTCTGCTGGCCGACGAAACCACATTCGCCATGGGTCCCGAGGGCCGTATGGTGCTCGACGAAATGGTCTACGACCCGGGGACGCAGGAAGGCTCCGTCTCGATGTCCGTCCTGCAGGGCGTGTTCACGTTCGTTTCCGGTCAGGTCGCCAAGACCGACCCCGACGCCATGACCCTCGACACCCCGGTGGCGACCATCGGTATCCGCGGGACGCAGGTCGGTATCGACATCCGCGACGGCGAGAATATGAACGTTCACCTGATGGAGGAACGCTTCGGCTTCGTCGGCGAAGTCGTGGTCGTCAACGACGCCGGCGTGCAGGTGCTGAACGACGCCAACGCGTTCACGCGGGTCGCCAGCTTCGACACGGCGCCCTCGCCGTTCGAGATCGTCAGCGTCGAGGACATCCTGGCCTCATACCAGCAAGAAACCCTTCGCTACCTGCCGACGCGCAACAGCGATGGCGAGCGCACCAGCGGCAACACGTACGAGCAGGGCAATGAAGTCGAAGGTGAAAATCGTGAATCGGTCGACTTCCTGAACGACTTCCAGACCGACGCCGGTGGGCCGCAGGAACCGCAGGCGCCGGCAGGGCCGATCCGCGTGACAGGTGCCCTGCAGAATCTGAACATCATCGATCAGGCGCGTGGCGAACTGAACGATGTCAACGTGTTCATTACGGACAAACCCAAGGAAACCGTCGAGATCCAACAGCAGGGACCGGTTGTCGAGAAACCCGACGAAGTGATTACCGCGGATGAAATCGAAGAGACAATCCCGGCCGACCTCCAGGTCCTCATAAATCAAGGTACACTCAAGAACGTCAACGTGTCCGAGGACGGCAACACGGTTACCGCCGACGTGACGGGCGACTTCGATGCCACCGGGCTCGATTACACGTTCGTGCTGACCGGCGACGACACGCAGAACGTCATTACGACCGGTGACGGCGATGATACGCTGAGCGGCACCGGCGCCGACGACATCATTAACGGCGGTGCGGGCGACGACACGCTGATCGCGTCCCCGGGCGGCGGCGACGACACGTACATCGGTGGCGACGGCAACGACACGATCACCTTCGCGGCCAGCGACGACGATCTGACGATCAACCTCGAAGTGGGGGCGGCCTCTGACGACGAAGGCGACAACGGCATCGGCCAGGACACGATCATCGATATCGAGAACGTGATCGGCGGTTCCGGCAACGACATCATCATCGGTGACGACAACGCCAATATTCTACGCGGCGGTGGCGGCGACGACTTCATCGACGGCCGTGGCGGCCAGGATACGGCGGCATTCTCCGGTTCTTACGGGCAGTCGACGATCTCGATCGTGAACGGCGTTCTGACGGTGACGGGGCCAGACGGCACGGACACCATAGAGAGTGTCGAGAATTTCGCCTTTGACGAAAGCCCGAACCTCGTCGTCGGCCTTGAGGATACGGCAATCAGCCTGAACCTTGCCGACCACGTGCCGGCGGCGGAAAATGCGACGTCCATCGTTATTCGCGGCGTGCCGGATGGTGGCGAATTGTCCGCCGGTACCCAACTAGAAGACGGCTCGTGGTTGCTGAACAGCGGCGATCTCGAAGGCCTGACCGTGACCGGTGCGGCGAATTCGGCGCAGGATTTCTCGCTCAACATCAGCGCGTACAATGCCGACTACCTGTCCGAGGTCACGCAGGCGGCGGCCGATTACCTCGAAGACCAACTCGACCCCGTAACGAACGAGCCGCTGCAGACGCTTGAGGACTTCCTTGCTGAAGGAGGTTCGGCGCTTGAACTCGTGAATGGCCCGGCGGGCTCTTATATGCCGAACGCGGCCGGCACCGGTGCCGTCGGCATTGAAGTGATCGGCGGCGTCGATCCGTTCTCGATTACCATCGACGGCGTCGAGATGACGGCCGACGGCACGGCGACGTCCATTACGTTCGCCGGCACCGAGGATCAGGAAGTTCCGCTCAACATCGCCGCGTCCCTGACCGACACGGACGGCAGCGAGGTCGTTTCCGTGACGGTCAGCGGTCTGCCGACGCTCGAGGTGCAACAGGTTGTCTCTCAGGTGCCGGTGCTGGACGAGGACGGCGAGCCTCTGCTGGACGACGACGGCGAGCCGCTTTTCGATGAGGTCACCTCGTGGGAACCGGTGACGGACGCGGCGGGAAATCCGGTCGGCGCGCATCTGGTTTACGAGGATGCCGACGGCAACGACGTCATCCTGCCGCCGAACGAGACGGGCACCTACGAGCTCTCCGCCGCGCAGTTGAACAACCTCCGTCTCGTCGGTTCGCCCGACGACAGCGACGATATTAACCTCGAGTTCTCGGCGCAGGTCCGCGACGGCGAGGCGACCGAGACCGTGTTCGGCTCGGCGACGGTGGAACTGGTCGCCAAGGCCGACGTCCCGTCCGTGAACGGCAGTGCCGAGATCGGTATCGAGGATCAGCCGGTCAGCATCAATTTCGACATCGACAAGAACGACGTTTCGGAGCACATCACCGACGTCACCCTGACCGGGATTCCGGAAGGTTCGAAGCTGGCGATCGAGTATACCGACCCGGATTCCGGCGAGAAGTCGATGGTCTCGATTCCGGTCGTCAACGGTGCCGCCAGCATACCGCTCGGCTTCCTCGGCGAGGATATGTCGACCGAGAACCTGCAACTGACGCCGCCGGCGCACCTCAGCGGCGTGTTCGATTTGCAACTCAACGTGACGTCGACCGAGCCGACCAACGGCGACACCGCCGTCAACAATTTCAACCTGCCGCTGGAAATCACGGCGGTTGCCGACGAACTTGGCGTGACGGTCAACGGCAACCAGGTGCTGGACGGCGACACGGTCTCGGTCAATGCGCTCGAAGACGGCGCGTTCGGTCTCGATATCTCGGCGATGACCGAGGATACGGACGGCTCGGAAGTCATTTCGATCACCATTTCCGGCGTGCCGAACGGCGCGTTGCTGTCGGCGGGTACCGACAACGGCGACGGCACCTGGACGCTGTCGCCGGAGGATGCCGATGGCCTTTCGATCACGCCGCCGCTGAATTCGGATGTCGATTTCGATCTCGGCGTGACCGTGACCAACGTCGACAACAATCAGGACGTGACGACGCTGGAAGCCAATGTTTCCGTCGGCCTCGAAGCCGTCGCCGACGCGGCCAATCTCGCCGTGGACAGCAGCATCGAGGGTGTCGAGGATTTCCTGATCCCGATCGGCGAGTCCATCGATGCGAGTCTCGCCGACACCGACGGCTCCGAAAGCCTCTCGATCACCATCGCCGGTCTTCCGGAGGGTTCCACCCTGTCCGCGGGTACGGACAACGGTGACGGATCCTGGACCGTGACGCCGGCGCAACTCTCCGGGCTGACCATGACGCCGGCTCTGCACATCTCCGGCGCTTTCGATCTGACCGTGACGGCGACGACGACGGAAGCCGCAAACGGCGATACCGCCGTCGTCTCGCAGCAGATCGGCCTCAACATCCTGCCCGATCCGGACGCGCCGGAAGTGAATGTCACCTCGGTTCTGGGCAACGAGGACCTCGCCATTCCGCTGAATATCGGCGCCGAGCTTGTGGATACCGACGGGTCGGAGACGCTCAGCGTTTCGATCTCCGGCGTCCCGAACGGTGCGCTGCTGAGTGCCGGTACCCAGGTTTCCGAGGGCGTCTGGGAGGTCGATCCGGCTGACCTTGCCGAGCTAAAGATCACGCCGCCAGCCGACAGCAACGAAGACTTCAACCTGACGGTGACGGCGACGGCGACCGAGAGCAATGGCGAATTCGCCGAGACCGTCGTCGACGTGCCGGTGAGCGTGCTCGGCGTGGCCGACGCACCCGAACTCGTCACCGATACGGTGACGGCGCTCGAGGGGACGGACATCCCGCTGAATATCGGTGCACAACTTGGCGACACCGACGGTTCGGAATCGCTTAGCATTACCATCGACAACATTCCGAACGGCGCCTTCCTGTTGGTGCCGGCGACGGACGAGTCGGGCGTCCCGCTTCTGGATGATCTTGGCGAGACGATTTACAACACGCTGGAGGTCGTCGATCAGAGCGCGACCCTTAGCCCGAGCGAATTGGAAGGTCTCGTGATCCGGCCGCCGGCCGGTTCGGACGAGGATTTCGACCTGCTGGTCACGGCGACCGCGACCGAGAACGACAACGACATCAGCGCCAACGGCCAGGGTGTCGCGAGCGTTTCCGGGACGCTATCGGTCGTTGTTCACGAAGTCGCCGATCCGCCGTCGCTGATGCTGTTCGATTCTCTCGGTAACGAAGACACGCCGGTTCCGCTGAACATCGCGGCGATCCTGACGGACGCCGACGAGACGCTGAGCGTGACGGTTTCCGGTGTACCGGAAGGCGTGACGTTGTCCAAGGGGACGCTCAACGACGACGGCACCTGGAACCTGACGGCCGAGGATCTGCCGGGGCTCACGATGACCACACCGGAAAACTTCTCCGGCGAGTTCTCGATCAATGTGGACGCGACGTCGACGACGGATGACGGCACGTTCGCGACGCAGAGCGGATCGTTGAACGTCGCCGTGCGCGGCGTTGCCGATGCACCCGACCTGGACCTGGTCGATCTCAGCGCCGACGAGGGGTCGCTGATCCCGCTGAACATCGGTATCGCCGCCGGTCTGGTCGACACCGACGGGTCCGAGACGCTCTCGATCAATATCGGCAATCTGCCGGAAGGTGCCCAGCTTTTCTCGGGCGTCACGGATCTGACCGATACCGATGCGCTCTCCAACCTCGTGCCGCTCGACATCGTGGACGGCGCGGTCGAGTTGACCGCCGAACAGCTCGAGGGCCTGGTCATGCTGCCGCCGCCGGGCCTCGACGAGGATTTCACCCTGCAGGTGACGGCGACGGCGACCGAGGCCGATGCCGCGCTGACGGGCAACAACCAGGGGGTCGCCAGCGTCAGCGGCGTGATCAACGTCGACATGACGGCGATTGCCGATGTCCCGTCGCTTATTCTGCAGAACGCCGCCGGCAACGAAGACAGTGCGATCCCGCTCGACATTGGGGCGACCATTCAGGACACGTCGGAAACGCTCTCGATCACCATCGGCAATGTGCCGGCCGGTGCGGTGCTTTCCGCAGGTTCCAACAACAACGACGGTACCTGGACCCTGACGCCCGACCAGTTGGAAGGATTGACCATCACGCCGCCGGAGGACTCGAACGAGGATTTCCAGCTTGAAATTACCGCCACGTCGACGGAACAGGACGGCACGACGGCTTCCAGCACGGCGGCGCTGAGCGTCGCGGTGACCGGCGTTGCCGATGAACCGGCACTGGAAATGGGCGACGCGGATGGTCTTGAAGATCTTCTGGTGCCGCTGAACATTTCCGCCAATCTGGCCGATACGGACGGATCGGAGTCCCTCAGCGTCACGATTTCGGGTCTTCCCGACGGCGCCAGCCTGACCGCCGGTGTGCGCAACCAGGATGGATCCTGGACGCTGAGCGGCGAGGAACTCGATGGTCTCGGGTTGGTTCCGTCCCCCGACCTCTCCGGCAACTTCAGCCTGATGGTGACGGCGACGTCGACCGAGAACGACGGCGACAGTTCCAGCGTTACGGGCCTCATGAACATTAATCTCAGCGCCGTTGCGGACGCACCGTCGTTGCTTCTGCATGACGCGGCGGGTTTCGAAGACGATGCCATTCCGCTCGAAATCTCCACGGAAGCCACGGGTGGCGACGAGATCGTCGGGATTACCATCACCGGTGTTCCGAACGGTGCGACGTTGTCCGCCGGCACCAACAACGGCAACGGCACCTGGACCCTGACCCAGGAGCAACTGGAGGGCCTGACGGTCACACCGCCGGAAAACTCGAACACCAACTTCCAGTTGGGTGTAACCGTGACCTCCATGGACGACGACGACCTCGCCGAGACCACGCAGGCCATGAACGTCTCTGTGACCGGTGTCGCCGACAAGCCGACCCTGAACGTGCCGTCGCAGATCACGATTGACGGCGCCCTGGAATCCGCGGACCTCGGTATCGAGAGCGCGCTCACCGATATGGATGGTTCGGAAAGCCTTAGCGTTTCGATCAGCAACATTCCGACCGGCGCGGTCGTCAAGCTCGGCAACTCGGTGCTCGATGTCGTCGGCGGGACCGTCGACGGCATCCTGCCGAACCAGCTCGCCGGCCTGCAGATCACGCCGCCGCCGGGCTTCGACGGCAACTTCACCCTTCAGGTGACGGCGACAGCGACCGAAACCGACCCTGACAACGTCATTCCGGAAGGGCTTGAGACCAGCGTCAGCATCGGCTACATCGACGTCACGGTCGATGGCGTCATCCCCGACATCCCGGACATCCCGGACCTCGAACTCGAGAATGCGCTCGGGTACGAAGACAACGCGATTCCGCTCGATATCGATGCCGCCTTGACCGACCCGTCGGAAACCCTGTCCCTGACCATTTCCGGTGTACCCGAGGGCGCGACGCTCTCGGCCGGTACGGACCTCGGCAACGGCACATGGTCGCTGCTGCCCGAAGAAGCCGAAGGCCTGACCATCACGGCACCCGAGGACAGCAACGTCGATTTCGACCTCACCGTGACAGCGACGTCAACGACACCCGACGGTGAAATCGCGACGACTACCGGTACCATCGGCGTCGATGTCGTCGGTGTCGCTGATTCGCCGAATCTGGCCGCATCGGTTGGCGCGGGTGAAGTCATCGGCGGTGGAATGCCGGATATTCCCGCGTTCGACAACGCGATTTCCAATGTCGTCATGTATCTGGATGACGGCAACGGCAATGTCGAGAAGGTGCGTGTGGAATCCTTCCCGGATGGCGGCGACTCGATCAACGACGTGAACGATATGGACCTGTTGGGTTTCGTCGCCGACAACTACCCGGGAATGGAACTGACGGCAGTAACGGTCAAGGCCGGCAACAACGGCGGCCCCCTTGTCGGGCCGGGCGAAGGCCAACTGTTCCTGATCGATCCGGGTACCGTGGCGAACGAACTGCCGCTTCTCGATCACGTGGACGAGACCCTTTATTTCAACAGCTCGCTGGAAGGCTACCCTGGTGGCGGGTCGACCGGCGATGGTGTAACGGTATTCCCGCTCGACATTTCCTCGTCGCTGAATGACCTCGACGGTTCTGAGACCCTCTCGATCACGATCAGCGATTTGCCGGCCGGTGTGACCCTGTCCGCCGGTGAACAGGCGGACGACGGCACCTGGGTCCTGAGCGAACAAGGCCTCGACGGCCTCACCATGTCGGTGCCGCTGAATGTCGATCCGGACTTCGATTTCGATGTCACAGCGACGGCGACGGAAAACGATGGCGATACGGCAAGCGTTTCGACGACGGTCGGAATCGACGGCGACAACGCCGCCGAAGCGCCGGAACTGGAGGTGGGCGCCGCTGAAGGTGATGAAGATGCCGATATTCCGCTCGATATTTCTGCCGCGCTTACCGATACGGACGGTTCGGAAACGCTGTCGGTCAAGATTTCCGGTGTGCCGAACGAGGCCGAACTTTCGGCCGGTACCGACAACCAGGACGGTTCCTGGACGCTGACGCCGGAACAGCTTGCCGGCCTGACGATTCGTCCGCCGCAAGACTCCGACGATGACTTCACGCTGACCATCGAAGCCACTTCGGTCGAACAGTCGACAGGTGACACGGCGGTTGTGACCGCCGCCCTCCCGGTCGTCGTCAATGCCGTGGCCGATGCACCGAACGTCGCCGCCGGCGACGGCGATGGCGATGTCGGCCAGACCGTACCGTTGGATATCCAGAGCATTCTCAACGACACCGACGGTTCGGAAAGCCTGTCGATCAACATCGGCGGTTTCCCGGAAGGCGCGAGCCTGAACGCCGGGGCGATCAATGACGATGGATCGTATACCCTGAGCGTCCAGGACCTCGACGGTCTGGCGATTTCGCTGCCGGACGGTGCCAGTGACGACTTCGACCTGACGGTGACCGCGACGTCGACCGAGCAGTCGAACCAGGATCAGGCGTCGAATGTCGTGACGGCGGCGATCAACGTCGATCCGCTCGCCAACGATGACCGTAACGTGGTTGAAATCGGGGAAGTGACCACCGGCAACGTACTGACCGGTGCGGGTGACAGCGCCGATCCGTCGGCGGCTGCCGATGTCGGTTCCGAAAGTGGCAACAGCGTTGTCGATGTCTCCTTCGGGGGCATGACCAAAAGCTTCAATAACCCCGACGATGTCCAGTCCGACGCCGACGGCAGTTACATCGAGATCGCTGGCGATCACGGTACGCTCAAGATGTACCAGGACGGTTCCTACGACTACGCTGCCGACGAAAGCGAAGCGGTTTCGCACGTCGCCGGCCTGACCGGTACGGCAAACTCCGGCGCCGTCGAGGAAGCCTGGTCCGGCGTGCAGACGTTCGCCTTCGATTTCGGCACCTCGTATGTCAACGAGAACGGCCAGTTCGACCCGACGCTGGCGAACGGCCAGGTGACATTTACCTCCGACGGCATCGGTGTCGCCGGGACGCAGGGCGGCATGCCGGTCCCGGATCAGATTAATCACGACAACAATACCGGCGAGAGCCAGGCGCTTGGCATCAACCTCGGCGGCTCCACCAGCTCCGCCACGCTGACCGTGTCGCGCCTGTTCAACAACGAAGACGGTGGCGAGCAAGGCGTGTGGCAGGCGTACGATGCCGATGGCAATCTGGTCGGCGAAGGCAGCCTGAATTCGTCGACGGTCGATTACAGCGGGTCGAACAATACCGGCACGGCCGAGATTTCCCTGCCAGACGGCGGTTCGTTCCAGTATCTGGTGTTTACGGCGACGGATACCGGCAACGACCAGAACCAGAATGATTCCAGTGATTTCTTCGTCCGCGCGCTTCAGTACGAAACCGACGCGGCGGAGGGCGGCGAGGATGCATTCACCTACACGATGCAGGACACCGACGGCGACACCGCCTCGGCGACGCTGACGATCGACGTTTCCGAAGAACAGGATACGACCGCCTCCGACCCGACGCTCGACACCACCGATGCGGCGGGGCTCGAGGACAACGACATTCCGCTCGATATCGCGGCCGGGCTCGGCGACCTGGACGGTTCGGAAACGCTGTCGATCTCGATTGCGGGGGTCCCGGACGAGGCCTCGCTTTCCGCAGGCATCAAGAACGACGACGGCACGTGGTCCGTTTCGCCGGAGGATCTGGCGGGTCTGTCAGTCAGACCGCCGCTTCACAGCAACGAAGACTTCCAGTTGACGGTGACCGCGACGTCGATCGAGGCCAACGGTGGCGACACCGCGACCACGACCGCGACCATCGACGTAGATGTCACCGGCGTCGCCGATGCGCCGCCACTTTCGGTATCGATCGGCGAACCGGAGCTTACCGCGGGCGGCGACCCCATCGAAACGACGATTGATGCGAACAATGTGACGGACGGTGGTCTCGGCTTCACGGTGACCGGCCGGTCCATCAACCAGGACGGCTCGCTCACGGATGCGTCCGCTGACAATATTAGCCTGCACGGAAACCCGGTTGGGTTCGGTGTTGGCGGGCAGGCGTCGGGTGACGACTCCGAGGTCGGTTTCGATTACCATGAAGGCATTTCCGAACAGATCATCGTCGATTTCGACAGCCCGGCTTCGTCCGCCGACGTCTCGTTCGCGTGGCTGCACAACAGCGAGCAGGCCAGCTATGAGCTGTTCCGCGATGGCGTGAAGGTCGGCGAAGGGATCGTCACAGGCATCACGGATCAAATTGATCCGCCGGTGACCTTCACCGCGCAAGACGGCGGCACGTTCGATCAGATTGTGTTTGCCGCGCCCGGGTCGGGTGATGACTATCTGATCAACTCGATTTCCTTCGAACAGCCCGGCAACGAAGCCCTTGCGGAATATCCGCTGAATATTTCGACCGAACTGGTCGATGCGGACGGGTCGGAAACGTTGTCGATCAATGTGGCCGGTCTGCCCGAAGGTGCGGAACTCTCCGCGGGCACCCAGAACCAGGACGGTTCGTGGACCCTGACGCCAGGTCAACTTTCCGGCCTGACTATGACGGTTGCCGCCGGGGTCGAGGATTTCTCGGTTGATGTGACCGCGACGACAGTTGAAAACGACGGGGATACGGCGTTCGTGACTGCCAGCGTCGACGTTACCGTGCCGAGCGGCGATCAGACGGCCGAGGACCCGAACCTCAACGTCGGTGATGTGACCGGTGACGAGGATACGGACATCGCACTGGATATCGCATCGTCTCTGAACGATACCGACGGTTCGGAAACGCTTTCGGTCACGATTGCCGGTGTGCCCGGCGACGCCGAGCTTTCCGCCGGCATCAAGAACGGCGACGGGACCTGGACGCTGGAGCCGGGTCAACTCGAAGGCCTGACCGTGCGTCCGCCGCAAAACAGCAACGAGGACTTCCAGCTGACTGTCACGGCGACCTCTGTCGAAAGCGCATCGGGTGACACCGCGACCACGACCGCAACCATGAATGTGAACGTAACGGGCGTGGCTGACGCGCCGACGCTCACGGTGACCGTCGGCGCGCCGACCGAAACCCCGGCGACGGGCACGCTGACCATCACTAACATGGGTCAGGAAAGCGCCGGCTATAACAACAGCTACGGTTACTACGTGAAGGACGCCGACGGTAATCCGGCCGAAGGCATGGTGATCTGGGACAATGCCAAGCAGGAGGTCGGCGATACCTTCACGCTGCAAGGCGTCGATCCGGACAGCATCGGTTTCTTCGTGATCCCCAACGGCGACAACGAAAACGCCGGCCTGGGTGACAATACGGCCGTGACGTTCGAGCAGGACGGCGAAGGCAACTGGCATGCCGTCGGCCCGAACGGCAATAGGCTCGAAGGTGCCGGCGATCCGGTCCTGTTCAGCGACCCGGCGCTCAACGAAGGCGGCTTCGATTACACCACCGACAACAGCCTTGCCGGCAACCAGAACTGGGAAGACCTGTTCGGGGGTGGCGATAACGACTTCAACGACGTCAACATCAACGTGAACTACACGCCTGGTGAAGGTTCCGGCACGGCCGAGTACCCGCTCAATATCATGAGCGAATTGCAGGATACGGACGGTTCCGAGGAACTCTCGATCACGGTATCCGGGCTGCCGGAAGGCGCGTCGCTTTCCGCCGGCACCGTGAACCAGGACGGGTCGGTAACGCTGACGCCGGCGCAGCTTGCCGGTCTCACCATGACCGTGGCGCTCGGCACCGAAGACTTCCAGGTCGGCGTTACCGCGACGACGACGGAAAATGACGGCGACAGCACATCCGTTTCGGCGACGGTTGCCATCGATGCGCCGGATGGCGACATCACCGCCGAGACACCGGATCTGACCGCGTATGATGGTGCCGGCGACGAGGACACGGACATCCCGCTCGACATTAACAGCTCGCTGACCGATATCGACGGTTCCGAAAGCCTCTCGATCACCATCGCCGGCGTGCCGGGCGACGCGACACTGAGCGCCGGGAGCAGGAACGACGACGGCACCTGGACGCTGGAAGAGGGCGACCTGGACGGCCTGACGGTCAGGCCGGACACCCATTCCGATACCGACATGGAACTGACGATCACGGCGACGTCGACCGAAAGCTCCACCGGTGACACGGCGAGCCAGACGGTCACCATGAACGTGGCCGTGAACGCCGTTGCAGACGCACCGCAACTCACGGCGTCGATCGGCCAGGGAACGGTCATTGAAGGCGATTCCGTCGCCGGTGAGACGTCGACTGTATTTTCTTCCAACTTCGGCAGTTCGGATGTCGGTTTCGTGCAGACGCTCGACGGCTGGAGCACGAATTCCGATGCGATTGAAACCTGGGACTCGTCCAGCGGGCAGACCGGTGATGGCGCCTATATCGAGCTGAACGACGATTCCAGCGATTATTTCGACGATGCGACCAGCATCAATCGCGAGTTCCCGACCGAGGACGGTGCGACGTACACGTTGACGTTCCGCTATTCGCCGCGGCCGGGATACGACGAAAGCGTGAACCGGATGGATGTCCGTGTCGACGGTCAAGCCATCGAGACGGTATCGGCGAACGGGTCAGGTAACTCCGACAACGTCTGGCAGACGCAGACCATCACGTTTACCGGCAACGGCGAAACAATGAACCTCGAGTTCCTCTCGACCGGTGCCGCGCAGACCCATGGCCGTGGTATTCGCCTTGACGACGTGGTTTTGACGCAAACCACCGAGGAAGTGTCCGGGGAAAGCACGATCGAGTATCCGCTTGATATTACCGCGGCGCTCACGGACTCGGACGGTTCTGAATCGCTGTCGATCAACGTGGGCAATATGCCGGAAGGCGCGACGCTGTCCGCCGGTACCCAGAACAATGACGGTTCGTGGACATTGACGGCCGGGCAGTTGGCCGGACTGACGATGACCATTGCCGCCGGTACGGAGGATTTCGACCTGTCCGTGACCGCGGTTTCGACAGAAACTTCGAACAACGACGCGGCGTCTACGACGACCTCGCTCTTCGTCGACGTGCCGGAGACCGGTGCCGACACATCGGCGGATGGCGTCAGCCTTAACGCCGGCAATGTGAGCGGTGACGAGGACCAGGCCATCCCGCTCGACATCGCGTCGTCACTAAACGACACGGACGGTTCGGAATCGCTTTCGATCATGATCTCCGGGATGCCGAACGGCGCCGTGCTCAGCGCCGGCACCCAGAATAATGACGGGACCTGGACCCTTGAGGCCGGCGACCTGCAAGGCCTCACCCTCACGCCGCCGGAGAACAGCAACGAGGACTTCACGCTGACCGTGACGGCAACGGGAACTGAAGCCGAAGGCGGCGAGAGCTCGTCGCAGAGCACGACGTTCGACGTTGACGTCACCGGCGTTGCCGACCGCGCATCGGTCTCGGCCTCGGCGACGCTGGCCGAGGGGCATCTCGGCGGCCGTGGATCGCAGTCCGGGTCCGGGCACGGACATTCGCATTCCGGTTCTGGTTCTGGTTCCGGTTCCGGTTGGGGCTCCCGCTCCGGTTCGGGCCACGATAGCGATCTGATCGCGTTTTTTGAAGTGACCGAAGACGATGACGGCGACGAGATCGACAACCAGGTCAGCCGCAATGACGGCGAAAACCATCACGTCGGCTTCAATCACGACAGCGACGGGCCGAGCGGCACATCCGCCGTGTTCGATGGCCATTACGACTACATCGAAGTCGACCATAAAGACAATATGGAGATGGAATCCGGCACGTTCGTGATGTGGTTCAAGACCGACAACGCGGATAGCAAGCAGGCGCTCTTCTCCAAGGACTCGACCGGTTACGACGATGGCGGGCATCTGACCGGCTTCGTCGATGACGGTCAGCTCGAAGTGCGGCTGCAAAGCGGCAGCAACAGTTACATGGTCCAGGGCGGTAGCGTGAACACCGGTGCCTGGCACCAGATGGCGTTCTCGTTCGGTCCGGATGGTATGCGCCTCTATCTGGACGGCAACCTCGTCGACAGCGACAGCTATTCCGGTGGCATGACGGGCAACGAGGAACCGCTGTTGTTCGGTGCCAACCAGTGGGGCAGCGACGACGGTCAGACAAACAACCTGCGTGATTTCTTCGATGGCGAAATGGACAAGATCGCGGTCTACGACCGTGCGCTGACGCCGACCGAAATCGCCAACATGCATGACGCGGGCGTGTCCCAGGTTGTGAGTGGCGACGACACGCTGGTCTACGATCTGGATATCGAAGGCTCTTTGAACGATGTCGATGGTTCCGAGACCCTGTCGTTCCAGGTTCGCGGGCTGCCGGACGGCGTTACCCTCTCGGCCGGTCAAAGCGACGGCAACGGCACATGGACTCTTGGGCCGGACGACCTCTCGGGTCTGACGATGACGGTCGGTGAGAGTGTCAGCGACGACTTTTCCATCGAGGTCGTGGCGGTCAGCACCGAGGACGATGGCGATACCGAGGAATCCCGGGTGGTTTCGCTGGAAATCGACGTCGCCGTGCAGGATCCTGTGGAAATCAACGGCACGTATCAGAGCGAAACTCTCGAAGGTGCCAGCGGTGATGACTCGATCTCCGGAAATTCCGGCCATGACAAGCTGTATGGCTTTGCCGGTGACGATATCCTCAATGGCGGCTCGGGCAACGACTCGCTGTTCGGCGATATCGGCAACGACGTCATGGACGGCGGCACCGGCCACGATTACCTGTCTGGCGGTGCCGGCGATGACACGCTTACCGGTGGTTCCGGCGATGACACGCTCGACGGCGGCGCCGGCAACGACCATATGTTCGGCGACAGCGGCCACGAAGTCATGCTCGGCGGTGACGGCGATGACACCATGCAGGGCGGCGACGGCGATGACCGGCTATATGGCGAAGACGGGTTCGACAGCATCGACGGCGGCAGCGGCCATGACAAACTCTACGGCGGTGAGGGCAACGATATTCTCGTCGGCGGCCTGGGCAACGACACCCTGCAGGGCGGCCTGGGCGACGATACCCTGACCGGCGGCAGCGGTGCCGACCGCTTCGAGATGGATGCCCAGAGTGGCCACGACATCATCCAGGACATTATGGAGCAGGATACCGTCGTCTTCGAGGGCCAGGAGTTCCACGCCGACGACATGATCTTCAACGAGAACGAAGAAGGCGACGTGGTGGTGTCCTTCAAGGGCGTCGAAGGTCAGTCGGTGACCCTGAACGGTGTCAGCATGGACGACCTGGACCGCAACGGCGACGGCGATGCCAGCGACGGTTATTCCGTCACGGAAGAAGGCGGCAAGGTCACGCTGACGATCGACGCGCAATAATTCCTTGGGCGCAGACGAAAACACCTCTCCGGCGGGTTAGCCGGGGAGGTGTTCTTCTGACCTATTCCGCGGCGTCTTCGACGGTCGGATCGACGCGGAAATGCGCCCAACGACGCATGCCGCCCCGGTTTTCGAGATAGTTGACGAGCGCCGTCACCGGCTTGCGGTCGAACTTGTGGTCGGACTGGTCCATCAGAATGTCGGAAACCTTCCGGAACGGCATGGCGCCCCGGTAGGCGCGCGGGCTGACCATGCCGACGAAGGCATTGGCGACCGCGAGAATGCGTGAAGTGTTGATGATTTCCTCTTCCTTGAGACCGAGAGGGCCCTTGCCGTCCCAGGTTTCGCCGAACTGGCGGATGGTCTCGACGACGGGGCCTTCGAAGGTAACGTTCTCAATCAGGTCGACCGTGGTCAGGTAGGCGTTCGAGACCAGCATCCGTTCTTCTTCGGTCAGGTCCTCGGTCTTCATCAGAAGTTCCTCGGGCACGAAAATCTTGC
Organism: Rhodospirillales bacterium; assembly: GCA_051117645.1. GTDB lineage: Bacteria > Pseudomonadota > Alphaproteobacteria > Rhodospirillales > Casp-alpha2 > UBA4479. The sequence continues at coordinate 131,982 of JBNPEI010000008.1, read as the reverse complement.
CGAGATTCATCAGGCTGCCGGCGATGTCGACGGTTTTGACGTCGAGGTCTTCCATGCCCATTTCCTGGGCGATGGCGCGGGAAACCTCGGCGACGCGTGACGAGTGGTTGGCCGAGAAGGGGTCGCGGCGGTCGACGACGCTGACCAGCGTGTCGATCAGTTCCTTCATCATCTTTTCCGACTTCACCCGCGCCAACTGCAACTCGGTGATGTCGTCGATGACCAGCAGGCAGCCCGGCGGATAGTCGCGGTCGCCGCGGAGCGGCAGCCCGTCCACCTTGACGACCTGGAAAGCGTTCTCGTTCTCCTTGTCCTCGACGTCAGGACTGCCGAAGGTGAATATCTTTTGCTCGCGCTCGAAGTCGTCGATCACGCGTTTGATCAGTCCGCTGTATTCCTGCGCCTTCACCGGACCGATGACGGCGGCCATGGTCTTGCCCTTGATGTCCGTGATCGGGATGCCGTTGGCTTCGGCGACGGGCATATTGGCGAAGGTATAAGTCGTGTTGCGGTCAACGGCGCAGATTTGCGTGGGCTGGTTGTCGGTCACCATCCTCATGAACCTGGTCAGGTTCTCGAACCGCTCCAGCGACACCTGGGCCTTGTGCAGGGCTTCCGAGGCGCGCGCCGAGGCGGCGTTCTTCCAGACGAACAGGATGGTCAGCGTGACGATGACGATGATCGCGATGAAGACACCGAGAATGAAGTTGAGCCGGTTCTCGATGGGGCCGAGCGCTTCCGAGCGGGATATCTTGCGCACCAGGATCCACGGCACTTGCGCAACCTCGCGGGACACCATCAGGACCCGGTCGCCGCTGTAATCCAGGTTGTTGACGAAACTGCCGGGGATGTTGATGGCATCGGCGATCGCGATATTGGGCGACGCCAGCGCCACCGTGCGTTTCAGCGCCCCCGCGCCGTCCCGAAGCGGCGACAGGTATTCGACCTTGCCGCCCGACTTGCGGACGATAATTGTTTCCGCTGTCTTGGTCAGGGTGCCGGGCTGATCGAGTTTCTCCCACAGCGTTTCGTCGACGAGACGGATGCCGACGACCGCACCGATGCCCTTGGCGCCCGCGCCGCCCTCCTGCATGGCGTAAACCGGCAGGGCAAAACCAATGGTCGGCTCGCCGCTGGCGCCCAGGTACATGTCGATAATGGCGGGTTCGCCGTCCAACGCCGTGCGGACGGCGTCCTTGATGCGCCCGGTGATGGGCGGCATGTCGGGCGTCGAGATGACAGGGTTTGCATCTTTGTTGACGAGACCGAGCCCGGCGACGCCGACGCGTTCCACGTTGGCGGCGATCTCGCCGACCGGTGGCGGCGCCTTGAAGGCGGATCGCTCGGCCGTGGCGATCAGGAGATTACGCAGGAATCCGTGCGAGGCACTGGCGCCGATGCCGCCGCCAGCCCCGCCGCCTTCGAGGCCCTGCAGCAGCGAGTCCGCGGCCGATTGCGGCTCAGAGCCTGCGGGCGCGGCCGCATTCGGGTCCGGGGCCGAGGCCAGTTCAGACATGTAGAGTTGCAGCGAGGCGTTTTGCGTCAGGTCACGCAGCACGTCGAAGTTGACGTCGATCCAGTCGTTGACTGCGGAAACACGGGAATCGGCAACAATGCCGAGGCGGACCTGCCAGGCCTGGGTTTCGCGTTTGAGTTCCTCGTCCACGTAGAATTTCGCCAGCACGACGGCGCCGGCGACCATCAGTGCGACGGCGATACCGCCCGCGAGGACGAACTTGTTCACCTTGCGGGGCGGCAGGTCATCTTCCGCAATGGCGGCGGGCTTTTCCTCGGCTTTCGATTCCTCGGATTCTTCGTCTTTTTTCTTGCGGCCAAGCGACAACGCCATGCCGATCCCCCTGATGCAAACGGCCAAACGAAGCGCCATGATAACCGGTTCCAATGCCTAGAGGAATCCCTTCGTTTGCAATGCCGGGGGGTGTGTTCAACCACACTTTAACGCAGACCTTTTCAGGTATATATTTGCCTCTATGACCACCGGTTTTTCTTTTGTAATCAAACAACTGGACGATTTTCCCGCGATTCCTGGCGGATACGCCGGCCGTGCCGTCGGCGGGTGCGTCTCGGCGGTGTCGGTATTTCTGCTTGTGTTCGTGTTGAGCGTTCAGTTTGCCGCCGCGGGCGAATCGCCGCAGCCGAGTTTTTTTAATTCGACGGAAGTTCGTTCGAAGAATATGGAGCCATTCAAGAAATGGCGGTCGGCGCTGGCACGTTACGCCGAGGAAGCGAAGAATAACCCGAAACCGCCGTGTCCGGGCCAGCAGATGCAGATCTGCAACTACGACGACTGGCTGAGCTTCCTGAAGTCGCTAGAAGACAAACCGCCCCTGATCCAGTTGAACGAGGTCAACAACCGGATCAACCAGGCCAAGTACATCACGGATTCCGCCAATTGGGGCCAGAGCGACTACTGGGCGACGCCGGGCGAGTTCATGGCCCGGTTCGGCGATTGCGAGGATTATGCGATCCTCAAGTACCTGTCCCTGCGTCGGCTCGGCTGGAAGGAAAGCGCGCTCCGAGTCGTCGCGGTCAAGGATTTGAACCTCAAGGTCGGCCACGCGGTGCTGATCGTGTTCTTCAAACACCCGAAGAACGGCCAGATTCTATCCCTGCTGCTGGACAATCAGATCAAGTCCATCGCCAATGCCGAAAATGTCCGGCACTACCAGCCGGTGTTTTCGATCAACAAGTATTTCTGGTGGCGGCATCATCCCGTGACGGGCTGATGCGGGACCGGGGAATGCGACGATCGGCTGAATCCACTGGAAATTCCGGGCTTAATCACTACATTTCGGGGTGCCTATATCCGGAGACATCATGACCGACCTTGCGCGCGAAATCGCGTCCCGACGTACGTTCGCCATCATTTCACACCCCGACGCCGGTAAGACGACGCTGACGGAAAAGCTTTTGCTGTTCGGCGGCGCCATCCAGATGGCGGGCGCGGTCAAGGCGCGCGGCGAACAGCGCCGGGCGCGCTCCGACTGGATGAAGGTCGAGCGCGAGCGCGGTATTTCCGTCGCCTCCTCGGTGATGACGTACGACTATGCGGACTGCACCTTCAACCTGCTCGATACGCCGGGGCACGAAGATTTCTCGGAAGACACTTACCGTACGCTTACCGCCGTCGACAGCGCCGTCATGGTGATCGATGCGGCGCGCGGGATCGAGACCCAGACCCGCAAGTTGTTCGAGGTCTGCCGTCTTCGCAACGTGCCGATCACGACCTTCGTCAACAAGATGGACCGCGAAGCCCGCGATCCGTTCGACCTGCTCGACGAAATCGAACAGACGCTGGCGCTCGACGTCACGCCCGCGAGCTGGCCGATCGGCATGGGCCGCGACTTCCTGGGTTGCTACGACCTGATCAACGACAAACTCGTGCTGGTGTCGCGTTCGAAGGGCGAACGGCCGGACGAGGGCGAGCCCTGTAACGGCCTGGACGATCCCAAGCTGGACGAACTGCTGCCGGACTATGCCGTGGCCAAGCTGCGCGAGGAGGTCGAGATGGTGCGCGGTCTGTGCCCGCCGCTCGATCCGGAGGCGTACCTCGGCGGGCACATGACGCCGGTCTACTTCGGCAGCGCCATCAATAACTTCGGCGTGCGCGAACTGCTCGACGGTCTCGTGACCCGTGCACCCAAACCCCGTGCGCAGGAGGCCAGGGAACGTGTCGTCCAGCCGGACGAGGGCAAGTTCTCCGGTTTCGTGTTCAAGATACAGGCGAACATGGACCCGAAACACCGCGACCGGATCGCGTTCGTCCGGGTCTGCTCGGGACAGTTCAAGCGCGGAATGAAGCTGAAGCATACGCGGACAGGAAAGACGCTCAACGTGCACAATGCGGTGCTGTTCCTGGCGCGGGACAGGGAACTTGCCGAGGACGCGGTCGCCGGCGACATCATCGGCATTCCGAACCACGGGAACCTGCGTATCGGGGATGTTCTGAGCGAAGGGGAAAACCTGCACTTCACGGGGATACCGAGCTTCGCACCGGAGCTGCTGCAGAAGGTCCGCCCGGACGATCCGATGAAGGCCAAGCACCTCGGCCGGGCGCTTCAGCAACTGGCGGAGGAGGGCGCCGCCCGGGTTATCAAGCCGTCGATCGGCGCGGACTGGATCGTCGGCGTTGTGGGGACCCTGCAGTTCGAGGTGATGGCGGACCGCATTCGTACAGAGTACGACATCCCGGTTCACTTCGAGCCCACGGAACTGATGACGGCGCGCTGGGTCGGCGGCGAGCAGCAAATGATGAAGAAGTTTCTGGACGGCAACAGAACCGCGATCGGCACCGACCACGACGGTGAGCCCGTATTCCTGGCCCGTAACGCCTGGCATCTCAACAAGGCGGCCGAGGACTGGCCGGACCTGCAATTCATGAAAACCCGCGAACAGATCGTTTAAGAGAGGTGATCCGCCCATGAAGCCCAAGTTCGAGTACGTCAGGCTGCCCGAGGGCGAAGCGCGCCGGCTGTTGATCGAGACGCGGGCGGCGCGGCCGAAGGACGAACCGATGTGGGTATTCGCGTTCGGCTCGCTGATGTGGAATCCGTGCTTCGAACACGATGTTAAGGCACCGGCTCTCCTAAGAGGCTACGACCGCAAGTTTCACATCTGGACCACCCGTGCGCGCGGGACACCCGACAATCCCGGTCTCGGCCTTTGTCTTGAGGATTGCCGTGGCATGTGCCGCGGGATCGCCTACAGGCTTGTCGAGGGCGATGTCGAGAATGCCTGGGAACGCCTATGGGAGCGCGAAATGGGGAGCGGTATCTACCGGCCGGCATGGGTATCCGTAGAGACGGAAAGCCATGATCGGGTCGTTGCGCTGACGTTCATCGTCAACAAGGATCATCCGCATTATGCCGGGCCTATGCCGAGTGACCGCATGGCGACGATCATGGCCGGGGCGAAGGGGAGTTACGGACCGTGCCGGGACTATCTTGCGGGCACTATCGAGGAAATGCGTAAGCTCAACGTGGCCGATCCGGACCTTGAAACATTGCTGGCGCAGGTCGACGCCCTCGAACAGGGGGCGGACTGACCGGTATATCTCAGCGCGGGGGGCGCGGTATCAGCGGCACTTAACGTCGGAATCGACCTTGAACTCGCGTTCGTACCACGACGGCATGACCGAGAACCCGACCTGACCGGTGTGGTTCTGCTTCTTGCTGACACGGAAGGTCTTCGCATCTCCGGCTTCCAGGCGCATCTTGCGGGCGCTGATCTGCTGACGGTTCGGCCCGTCCATGCGGAACACGGCGAACGTCCCGTTGTCCGGCCACGCGGCGCCGGTATTGATTACACGAAAAACGCTGACACCGTTTTCGCAGGTCGCCGTGATCTTGACGTTGATGGGCCTCGCCGAGGTATCGGTGGCGAAATTTTCCAGTGTAACGATCGACGTCGCGGCCTCTTTCGCGGCGTTGCCGGCGGCGGCGGCCGAGGCGACTTCGGTCGAATTATTCGAGTTCCCGCTGTAAGACACTTGCGTCCCGTCGCCGTTCGCACCGGCGTCACTGCCGGCCGCGGTCGAGAAATCGTTGAGCGCAGCCATCGCCTGATTTTCGGCCAGGCATTCCGCCACGGAAATCCATTGCTTGGACATATAGACGTATTTCGCGATGTCCGTTGCGCTGGCTTCGCGGGCCTGACCCTGGACCTTGAGTACGGCTCCCTTGCCGGCGCGCTGCAGTTGCTCGAGCTGCGAGAGATTCTTGTTGAGCACAACCAGATAAGGCGTCCAGTCGCCGCCATGCGCCTTGTGGATGTAGCTCTTCACCTGTTCGTGCGTGAAGTTCCCGAGATAATCGCTTTTCGGGAACGGGGCGCATGCCACCTGCGCCTGCGCCTGCGATGCGGCGAACAAGATTGCAAAAACAACAAACATGGTGCGGAAAACCGCCATTGGAATCACCTCACTAGAGCAACGGTGAGGAAACTACATATAGAACCTGAACGCAGTCTGACGATTCCGTGATTTTATGTAACGAATTGTAACCGGGTCTTTGGTGGAAGCCATTGATTAAGCGCGAGATTTCTGCTCTCGATGGAGGATGTAGAGTCCCGCGGCGATGATGATCCCGGCACCGACGTAGGTCCACATGTCGGGCAGCGTGCCAAACAGCACGAAACCGATAAGCGATGCCCAGATCAGGTTGGTATAACTGTAGGGTGCGACTTGGGACGCTTCGGCGTTGGTGAACGCCTTGATCATGCAGAAGTGACCAAGCGTGCCGAACAGTCCCGCGAGGGCCATGACCGCCCAGTCCAGCGGCGCGAACATGACGAAATGATACGGCACGACTGCGCTCATGATCACCGCGCCCAGAAGCGCGCTGTAAAAAAGCGTGGTCAGTACCGAGTCTTGGCCGCTCAGCGCCCGTGTGGATATCTGATAACAGGCATAACAGGCCGCCGCCCCAAGCACCCAGAATGCGCCGTCGGCAAGGGCGCCGAGACCCGGCCGGATGATGATCATCGCGCCGATGAAGCCGACCGCTACGGAGGCCCAGCGCCTGATCCCGACCTTCTCGTGCAACACGAACGGAGCCGCGGCCGTTACCATCAGCGGTGCCGTGTACATGATGGCGCTGGCTTCGGCGACTTGTATGGTGCCGAGGCCGGTAAAGAAGCACAACGTCGCGCCCAACAGAAACAGTGAGCGGACCAACTGGAACAAGAGGCTTTGCGTCTTGATCAGTTCGGGTATCCGGGGAGCGAGTACAACCAGCAGAATAACGACCTGAAAAAAGTACCGTCCCCATACCGCCTGCATCGTCGGGTACAGGGAAACGAGGTATTTCGCACAGGTATCCATGGAGACGAACATCAGCATCGTCATCACCATCCAGAAAATACCGGCGCGAGTATCGTTTTGTTGCGGAGAGGGGGAGCCTGGCATGCCCGGCACTCTAATCTTTTGCGCGCATAAGTCAGCAAAAAGGTAATGCGTTTGCGGTACATATGATGTCTAAGAACCGCATGGACACACCGCCGCCGATACAACCCACCCGGATCGAGATCGAGGGCTTTTCCGGCCGCTTGCGACGTCATTCGACGGAACTGGTGAGGCTCGCGACGCCGATCGTGATCTCGCGTTCCGGGTTCTTGTTTCTGGTCATGGCGGACACTGTGATGACCGGGCGTTTCGATGCCGAGGAACTGGCGTATCTGGCGATCGGGCTCGGGCTGATCATGCCGATGATGATCACGTCGCTCGGCATGATCATGGGCACGCTGGTGCTGACGGCGAATGCCTTCGGTGGTGGCCGTGCGGCGGAATGCGGGCCGATCTGGCGGCGCTCGCTGAGCTACGCCTTTGTCCTCGGGCTAATCTGCGTGGGTGTCGGGTCGTTCGGCAATGATCTGCTGCTCCTGACCGGGCAAACCGCCGACGTTGCGAAGCACGGCGGCGAGATCATGTGGATCATCTCCTTGGGCCTGCCGGGGCATCTGCTGTTCCTGTCGTCGGCATATTTCCTGGAAGGAATCGGGCGTCCCACCCACTCGATGGTCATCATGATCCTGGCAAATGTCCTGAACGTCGGTTTGAACTGGCTGCTGATCGACGGGCCGTGGTTGAGCGAACCGCTGGGGGGCACCGGCGCGGCGTGGGCGACCACCGCCGCGCGCTGGTTCATGGCGATCAGCATGGCGGTGATCGTCTGGAATCTGCGCGACCGGGACAGGTTTTCAATCCGTACGCCGCTCTCGGGCGGATTCCGGGGGTGGCAGGAACTCCGGCGGATCGGTTATGCCATCGGCCTGAGCGTCGGCGTGGAAGCGTTGGCATTTGCCGTTCTGAACGCATACGCGGGGTGGCTCGGCAAGATCCCGTTGGCGGCTTACGGCCTGACGCTCAACCTGATGGCGCTCGCCTTCATGCTGGCGCTCGGTATCGGTTCGGCGACGGCGGTTCGGGTCGGTATTGCGTTCGGGCGGGGCGATATTCCGGACGCGGCACTCGCCGGCTGGACGGGACTCGGTGCCAACGTGCTGGTGATGTGCAGCACCGGCTTGATCGCCTTTTTCTTCGATGCGGAATTGGCCGGATTTTACACGGACAACCCCGTATTGCTCGCCGAAGCCGCTGTCACCGTCGCCTTTATCACGTGGATCTTCGTGCCGGACGGCGGTCAGGCGGTCATGGCCAATGCGCTCAGGGGGCGCAAGGATGTCTGGATGCCGACGATTATCCAGACGGCGAGTTTCTTCGGCGTGATGGTGCCTTTCGGTTACGTATCGGCATTCGTCTGGGACAACGGTACGGTCGGTCTTTTTCAGGGGATTCTGGCCGGCTGCATCGTTTCACTCGCGGCGCTCAGTATCCGTTTTCACATGCTATCGAAAAAAGTTCCGGGGCGGGCGGGCGGCTGACAACGCGCGGTCATGCATGGCGCTGGCAGTCGATGCAGTTGGGAGCGCTCGGGTCGTTTTCGAGGCGTTTGATCGCGATGTCCTCGTCGCAGATGGTACAGTAGCCGTAATCGCCGGTTTCAATCCGTTCCAGCGCGGCCTGGATGCGCTGCCGTTCGATTTCACGTCTGCGCTCGGTTTCCAATTGCATGGCCTGGCCTTGCAGCGCGTCCATGCGTGACAATCGCCCGACCGACGTCTGGTCGAGTTCGACCGGTTTTCTGGAGTCTGCCGAAATATTCGAGATCGCATCCAGCTCGTCGCGCATCTTGAGCAGACGTTTCTTGAACTTGGCAATCTGTGTCTTTGTCAAAGCCATGATCAGCGCTCCCGCAGCGCGTCCTGCATGCGCCCGATCAGAGGATCGAGGATATATTCCATGATCGTCCGAGACCCCGTCTGGATCGACGCCACCACCTGCATGCCGGGGAACAGGTCGTAGCGAAGCTTGCCATCCTCGAAGAAGCTTTGGTCCGTCAATATCCGTACCTTGTAAAAGGGGCGGCCTTCCTCGGTAACCAGCGTGTCCGGAGACACCCGGTCCACAGTGCCCTTGAGGTCGCCGAACTTGGCGGCATCCGCGGATGCAAGCGTCACCTTTGCCGCCTGACCGGCACGTACGTAGCCGATGTCCTGCGGCGGTAGTTGCGCCTCGATGATCAAACGGTCATCCGCCGGCACGATATCGACCACCGTGGAGCCGGCCTTCACGACACCGCCGACACTGACGACGTGGAGCGTCTTGACGATCCCGTCGACGGGCGCGCGCAGTGTCGTACGGTTGAGGTTGTCTTCGGATTTGCGAATACGTTGGGAGAGTTCCTCCATCTCGCGGGTCGCCTTGTCGAGTTCGGTCTGAGCCTCCTCGCGGAACGTTGCGCGGATCGTGTCCATGTTCGCACGTGCCTCGCCGAGCGCGGCGCGGAGGCGCGGCAGGGCGGTCTCCGACTCGTCGATGCGGCCGCGCAGGTCGGCGGCTTCTTTGAGGAGGTTGAGGTGAAGCATGCGATTGGTGAGTTCCTTGGCCAGCAGCTTTTCTGAAATCTCGATCTGCTCCGTAATCAGGTCCAGGCTCTTGCGTGCGCTCTCTCGCCGCGCCTGCACTTCCTTGATTTCCAGTTCCCGCTGGCGGATTGCGTCCGCCTGGGCACGAACCTGGCCGAGTTTTCTGTTCTTCCGCGTTTCGAACATGCTGATCGCCTGTTTGACCAGTTCCGGCTCGGCCTTGACCAGGGCCGGTGGAAACGACGGTTTGTCCTTGCCGGCGAGTTCTGCCTTGAGGCGCGAAATTTCCGCCAACAGCGAGCGTAGCCGGACCTTCAGTTCCTGTACATCGGCGCCGCTTTGCGTTTGTTCCAGTTCGACAAGGGGTTCTCCCGTGACGACCCGGTCTCCTTCCTTGACGAGGATCGTCCGGACAATGCCGCCCTCGAGGTGGTCGACCGACTGTACATTGGTCGACGGCGCAACCTCGCCGGTTGCCACCGACACGATATCCAGTTCCGCGTTCGTGGCCCAGATCGCGAAGCCGATGACGGCGGCAACGCAGAGCCCGAGGAACATGTGGGTGCCGCGTTTTACTTCGTCGTCCGCAGGCGTCTGGAGATCGGTTTCATCGCTCATGACGCGGACTCCGCCCGCACGACCCGGGGCTTGTTCTGACGCAACGCCGGGGTCGGTTTGCTGTCGAGGTCGAGGATCAGGGTTGCCGCACTGACGATTTTGGGATCCCGTGAAAACGCGATGATCGTTTTGCCGCGCCGCGCCATATCGATGAGCGCCGAGTATACGAAGGTGGTGCCTTCATCGTCGAGGCTCTCGGTCGGCTCGTCCAGAACGGCCAGTTTGCCGCCGACGAACATGGCGCGGGCGAACGCAAGGCGGCGGCGCTGACCCAGCGCCATGTTGCTGCCGCCGTTGGCGATCATCCGGTCCATGCCGTCAGGGCTTTCGTCGACGAAGGGGCCGAGGCCGACTTCCCGGACAATGCGCATCAACGTTTCGTCGGTCTGGTCGGGGTTGGCGGCTTCCAGGTTTTCTCGCAACGTCGCATTGATGAAGGTCGGTTCCTGCGGCAGGTATATCAACTGCGATCGCCACCAGGCGGGGTCGAGTTGCTTGAGGTCGACGCCGTCGGCCAGCACTTGGCCGCGCGTCGGCTGCAGCAGGCCCGCTGCCATTTTCGCCAACGTCGATTTGCCGGCGCCGTTGGATCCGGTGACGACCATGACCCCGCCCGGCGGCAATTTGAAGTTCAACCCTTCGAACAATGGGGTAGAGGCGCCGGAATAAGAAAATGACACGTCGCGGAATTCGATTTGCCCGTTGAATTTGCTGAGTTTCGCGCCTTTTTCAGGTTCCACGGGTAGTGAAGCGAATTCCCGTACCTTTGCGAGGGCGTTCTCGGCCTTGGCGAAGCTTTCGCCGAGTTGTGCAAACTTGATCATCGGCCCAAGGGCGCGGGCAGAGAGGATGTTGGCACCGATCAGCAGTCCGATGTCCAGTTCACCGTGAACGACAAGCCAGGCGCCGGCGGAATAGATGAAGACACTCATCAGGGCTTGCGCACTTTGCGTGACGGACTGAACGAGAGCCTGGCGGCGGGCGATAAACGCGCGCAAAAGCCGGGACCGCTCGCTGGCCTTCGCCCACGCCGCGGCCACAATGGTGCGTCCGCCGAACGTACGGATCGTATCAGTCGCCACATTGGCGTTGTTCAGGAGGCCGGAAACCTCGTTCTGGGCACCGCTGAGCGTCGCCATCGGGCCACGCAGGCTGCGTTGGGAGATAACGGCGAACAGGAAGATCAGTACCAGGAAACAGACCGCAATGCCGGCCAGTGGCGGACTCAACAGGAAAAGCGCGACAGCGAACAACAACGCGAATGGGACGTCGATCACGGCGGTGATGTTGCCGGGTGTGTAGGCGTTCTCGACCAGTTCCAGCCCGCGGACGACCTCGCGGCGCTCGCCCGGCGGGATGCTCATCAGCGCCTGGCTCTCCGCCGTTGTCAGAATGCCGAAAGCCCCGGTGGAGAGCTCGTCGTCTTTTGTGGCGCTCAGGCCGCGGGCCAGTTTCAGGCGGGCCTGCCGGAAGCCGAGCTCCAGTGCGATGGCGATCATCACCCCGGACGCGAGCGCCGCCAGCGTCGCGTCCACGCCTTGCCCCACGTACCGGTTCAGCACCTGAATCACGAACAACGGCGAGGCGAGGGCGAGTATATTGGCGAACAGGGATGCCGCCACGATTTCCGTGGTCAGTCCCGGCTTGGCCTTCAGGCGCTTGAAAAATTCACCCATCTTCAGCCCAGTGTCTGGTTCGCGGTCGGGTAGCCCCTAGGGGATACGGATGCCTATTATTTCAGATATTTAGCCATTTTGACACGCATCAGGAAGCGATCCGTTAATGACGGTCGACGGCATCGAAATTACTGGTATCGAGAGGTGTGTATTCGATTTCTTCGGCGCCGAAGAAATTCGAGATCATATTGAGGAGCGACGGCTTCTTCTTCGGTTCAACCTGTTTGGGGGCAGTGTCCGGCGTCGTCTCGGGGACGGCTTCGGCCGACGGTTCCAGCTCTTTTGCCGGTGTTACGGACGCGGTTTTCGGTTCGTGCCGGGCGGTGTCCTCCAGGGCCCGCTGATGGGCGGCCTCGAAGAACGAGAAAAGATCCAGGAGCGGATTGCTTTTCGCGGAAATCGCTTTCTTCGGGGCAGCCACTTGTTCCGCTTCAATGTCTACCGCAGCCGGGATCGCCGCCACTTGGGAGGGTTCCGGATTGCTCTCGGCAATCGTCTCGATAGATGGTGCGGCGGTCATATCCTCCTTAACGGCGGCGACTTCCTGAGCCACTGAATCGTCGGGCTGTGCGCGTTTGAAGAATTCGGCCACGCCACCGAAAAATTCCGAAACCGGGTCCGGGCCGACGGCCGCATTGCCGGCGCTGGCTGTTTCTTCACTCGGTTCGGGTGCCTTGCCGATCTCGATGCCGGTGTCCGGTTGCGGAAGCGGCATCTGCGGCATGTCCATCGTCACGGTATTCGAGGCGACTTCGGTTCTTCGCGTTCTGGATACGACGAGTTTCTGGTGCGCGTTCTTAAAGAAAGCGAATGCTTTGGTCAGGCTGAAGCCGCTGTCGTCATTCGTATCCGGCACTGCCGATGCATCGGGTACTGCGGCAATCTGATTGTCGGTCTGTGCCGGCAATGAAACGTCATCTGAAACCGTCTCCGAACTTGTCGGCTCGTCCGCGGTTGCCTGGGCATGAAGCGTCTCTTGGGTTGTCGGTTCGGCCGTTTCAATTTCGGGCGGTGTCGATCCAATCCCTGTGTCGCTCTCGGCGGGCAGGGCGTTCCGCGTTTTCGGCGTGGCGTCCTCGGGATTGCTGCTGGCGAATTCAACGGCCGGGGTATCCTCCGGTTGCACGAACGTGCCGGCGTGCGTGTCGAAATCGGCAAAGGAGTCATAGCGTGATTTCGGCTTCGGGGGATGTTTCGGCCGCGCCACAAGACCGCCGGACTGCGAGCGTCCGAACGTTTGAACCGTCTCGTCGAGGATCGACAGGTCGGGTGCTTCGATATTCTTGAAGAATGCCTGCATTTCCTTGAGAGACCGTCCGCCGGCGACCGTCACGTCCGGTTCGATTCTGCCCTGCTGCTGGCCGTTGGCAGGCGATACAGGCTGGACCGGCGCTGCGTCGGGAGCGCTTGGCGGTGTCTCCGCGGCGGGGGCTGTTTCCGGGAGCGGCGACGTCGGCGGCTTGATCCCCTTGGAGCGCTTGATCACGTCATATTCGAGCAAGCCGGTGGCGGCAAGAAGGCCGTACGCGGCGATCAGGACATCGGTCTCGGCCGATAACGCGTCCGACTTCGAGTTGATGAGGTTGGTTTCGCCGGACAGCACGTCGATCAGCGAGCGCCGTCCGAGTTGACGCTCGTTTCTGGCGAGTTCCAGGAACGCCGCGGCAATGTTCGCCTGATTATTCAGGTGTGATGCCGTTTGCTTCGCGGTGTCCAACTGCTGCCATGCATTGCGGACCTGCTCTTCGATGTTGCGCCGCGTGTCCGCAGCCGTAAAGGTGGTCGCGCTCAGGTCGCTCTCGGAGGCGCGTAACGTGTTTATCGCCGTGAAACCGAGATTGAAATCGAAGGTCATCTCGACCTTGGCCAGGGTTTCCTGCTCCGCGCCGATCGTGCCGCCGACGTTCTTTTTGAATTTCCGCTCGGCGGTTGCGTCGATCTTGGGTGTGAAGTTGTCGGCGCGGGCAATCCGGACGTCTTCGACCGCGATATCCGCGTCGAGGATGGCGTTTTTCAGAGATGGGTTGGACTCGAATGCAATGTCCGTGGCCTGGGTCAGCGTCGTCGGCAGAAACGGTGCCGGAAACGGAACCTCTTCGAGTGCTTCGACGTCGTCCGGCATCCGTCCGAACACCGCCTTATAACGATTGAGCGCATTGGTCAGCGCGCCTTCGTTCTGGGCGCGCCGCGCCTGCGCACCGGCGAGCTGTGTTTTGGCTTGCAGGACGTCCGTCGAAAAACCGGATCCCAGACCGACCAGCGCCTCTTCGAGACCGGTTTGCTTTCGGATGTTGTCTTCTGAGTCCTTTGCGAATTGGAGCGCCCGGTAGGAACGGACAACGTTCAGGTAGGCCGTTATGGCTTCCAGGATGAGTGACTGACGGGTCTCGATCACGTCATAACGGGCTGCTTCAACCTGAAGCCGGGCCTTGTCGATGGCGGCGTTCGTGGAGCCGAAATCCCAAAGCAACTGTGTCAGCGAGATATCCCATTCGTGGAATCCGGTGCGGGTATCGTCGCCCTGGTCGTTTTCTTGTGTTTCGTGGCCGGCGTTGGCCGTCTGGCTAAGGGTCGGGTACCAGGCGCCAAGTGCCTCGCGCGCCCGGTTTCTTGCCGCCGTCAGACGGGACTTCGAAGCCCGGACGCGGTCATGGTTTTCGATGACGTAGGGCAGCAGGGTTTCCAGTGCCTCCGCGCGCAACGGTTTCGCGTGTAGCGTGCATAGCGTCGCAGCCACGACGACACAGCCGAGCACGGCCCGTCGCAAACATCGGGTAGAAGGAAACGTGTCCTTCATCGATTGGTCCTACCGTCCCTGGTCGTTCGGGCATGCTTCTAATGGCCGCCGGAACGAGAGCATATTTTTATTCGCGGTTTGAAATTAGCAAACAATTTCAAACACTCGGTATTTAACCACACATGGCGGCAACGTAAACAACGGTGTTGAAGAATGCCAAATTCCAAGCTCAGGGACATCAAAGCGCAACGGTGGAATCGAACGCAAGGGCCTATTGAGGCCTTTACCAAATATCACAATCGAATAACAATTCGAAAACAAAGCATTGCAATTACATGGGTCGCAGTTTTCCGGCGCTTCTGCTACGCTGACGGCCATCCTGAGGGCTGTATGTCTGACCGGGATTTGTGACGGGAACGGGGGAAATCGTGGAGTTTCTGAAACAGCTGAGTAAAAAGCAGCTCTTCGGGCTCATACTGGCGTTGCTGGTGATCATGACGATCATCGGCTCGGTTATCGCCAACTTCACGTATCTCTCCGACGACGAAGAAAAAACCGTCAGGATTGCCGTGGTCGCGCCGCTCAGCGGTCCGTTGGCGGTAAACGGCCAATCGCTCAAACAGGGTGCCGAACTCTACGCCGAGGGCATCAACGACGCGGGCGGCATCCGTGGCGGCCGGGTCATCGTCGACGTCTATGACGATAAGAACGACCCCGCCGAGGCGGCGAAGATCGCCGAGGAACTGGGCGCGAATTCCTCGACACTTGCCGTTATCGGCCATTGGAGCGTCGACGTCACCTCGGCCGTCGCGCCGATTTACGAGAAACACGATCTGCCGATGATCGCGCCGGCGCCGCTGGACCGGACGGTGATCGAAGGACGACCGGCCGTTTTCTCAGGGGTCTTCGACACCAGTCACGAAACGGCATTTGTCGCCAACTATACGCGCAATGTGCTCGGCCAGAAGACGGCGTCGATCATTCACGATCTCTCGCCGCGGGGCCTGCAGATGGCCGAGACCTTCGAGGAAACCTATAAGCGGTTCGGGACGCGCATTCGCTACAAGTGGGGCTTCGACAGTTCCAGCGAGGATTACGAGGACCGTATCCAGGAGATTGTCGAGGACCTGAAGCCTAAACTGGACGTCGGTACCGTCTTTATTGCCGCCGAGGAAGATTCCGCGGCTCTCGTGCTGAAAGCTCTCCGCGATGCCAAGGCCCGTAATCCGGTCGTCGGCACGTCTATTCTCGCAACGCGAGCGTTCCAGGAGGCCGTTAGTCCGCAAGATGAGACGGTCGCCAAGTACACGAACGGGATCGTTGCGTCGACGCCGCTGCTGTTCGACACCGCCAACGAGGAAGCCCAGGATTTCAACTCGCGCTACCAGAACAAATTCGGGGCGTCTTCGGACTGGGTCGCGGCTTATGCGTTCGATACGACGCATCTGATCGTCGAAGGGTTCAAGACGGGCACCCGTAACGAGGAAGAGGGAATTGTTGCCGGCGGGCGCCGCATGATCCGCGAGCGCCTTGCCTCCGCGATCGACGCCGAAACGGGCATCCGCGGCATTTCCGGCGTGAAGACGTTTTCCGAAGAAGGAGGCGCCAAGTCGCCGGTATTCATGGGCCGCTACGACGGCCGCAACATGGTCTCGGCATTGACGCAACTTCAACCGATCAAGGCCGGGGTCGCCGCCAACTTCATCGAGGAGCTAAAGAAAGGCAAAGTGCTCTATGTGAACGACCGGTTCATGTACAAGACCAACGTCGTTTACACGGGGCTGCAACTCAAGGAGGTTCGGGACCTCGACGTCGAGAAAGGCACCGTTACACTGAACTTCCTTTTGTGGTTCCGTTACAGCGGCGATTTCAAGCCCGAGGACCTGATTTTCTCGAACGCCGTCGAGCCGATTGTTCTCGACAAGCCGTCTGCCGAGCAGATTTCCCGCGGCCTCAATTACAAGCTTTTCGAGGTAACCGAGACGTTCAGCTACAATTTCTCCCAGGTCAAGCGGCCGTATGGGACTGTGCTGATCGGCTTCGACTTCGCGCACCGCTTCCTCAACCGGAACAACCTGCAGTATGTGACCGACGTGCTCGGCATCGGGCTCGCCGGCGATACCACGTTCCAGTCAATCCTGGAGAAAAACCAGGTCATCAGCGAGAAACTGGACTGGGACATCGACCGGGCATGGGTATCCCAGGAGATCGTGCCCATCGGCACGCGCGGTGATCCCACATATGTCGGACACGGCTCGGTGGACCCTTTGTTTTCCAGGATTACCATGGGCGTTCTGACGAGCCCGGCGCGGATCAACGTGCGTGACTTCATACCGGAAGAATACTTCGTCTATTTGACGATTTTCGGTGTTCTCGGCACGATCTTCGCTGTCGTCATGGACCGCAAGAAACACGGCCGGTTCTGGTCGGCGCAGTCGTGGATGCTCCGCGTCATGGCCTGGCCGGTGCTATTACTGGCAGGCGGAAGCCTCTTGCTGGACTGGGCCGTGGTCGAACTCCAGGCCGGCTATGTCGACATGATCGTGCTTGTGTATGACTGCCTGTGGTGGATCATTCCGGCGCGGATTTGCGGTATCGCGCTCGAACGCTTCCTGTGGGTGCCACTGGAACAGCACACGCGGCGCATGGTGCCGAACGTGATCCGGATGTTCGGTTCGCTGAACATTTATATCCTGGCTTCGTTCGGGATCATTGCCTTTGTCTTCGACCAGAAGATTACCAGCCTGCTGGCCACCTCGGGTCTGCTGGCAATGATCATCGGTCTGGCGATTCAGGCCAACATCTCGAACGTGTTCTCGGGGATTGCCATCAACATCGAACGCCCGTTCGTGGTCGGGGACTGGATCAGGATCGGCGATCTGGAGGAAGGCGAGGTCGTCGACATCACCTGGCGTACCGTGCGTATCAAATCGCGCAACGGGTTTACGATCTCGGTACCGAACGGGCAGGCGTCGGAAATGCCGGTTCAGAACTTTACCGCCGGCAAGGTGACACGATTGTCATACACGCTGAATATCGACCCCGATGTCGATCCGCGCTTTATCGAGGAAGTGCTGATGCGTGCGTTGTTGAAGTCCGAGCATTTGGTCAAGGAGCCCAAACCGGCGGTACGGTACAATGGTACGGTCGACGGCATGAACGACTGGGGCGGGAGTTTCTCGATCCAGTACTGGATCGCCAATTACTCAAATCGCGAACAGATCGCTTCCGACGTCTGGGACAATGTGTGGGAAGAACTGGAAAAAGCCGGGCTCTGCGGCAAGGTCGACCAGCCGTCTAAGAGCGGTGGCAGCGGTTCCGATGAGTCCGGGGAACCGCAGGCTCAACCGGCCCAGTAATCTGAATTAAGACGCCGATCGGGATCCGACGATGTTTCTAGATATGTTGAACTCCGAACAGCGCGAGGCTTTTCTCGTCCTCGCCAGCCGCATCGCAATCGCCGACGGAGACGGTTCTGCCGACGAGATGGAGGCGATCGAAAAGCTCCGCCAGGAAATGGGAATGACCATGCGTATCGATATGACGCGGGCGCTGGCGGATATCGACGTTTCCGCATTCGACAGTCACAAGGCGCGGGTTATCGCGGCGCTCGAGTTGCTGCGCCTCGCCTACGTCGACGAGTACGTTCACGAGTCCGAGATCGCCGAGGTCCGCGAGGTCTGTGAAGCCATGGGGTTCCCGGAGGAATGGCTGTCGACGATGGGCGAATGGGCGACCCGGTTCAACGAGGTCGAAGACGAGGAACTGGAAGGCGAAATGGCTGAATACCGCGACGCCCTTATCGAGCATGCGCATCAGATGATGAATGCCTGAGCCGGGGGTACGTCAGCCGATTATTTCGGAAACATAGCCCGGAAGCGCGAACGCCCCCTTGTGGACCGCCGGCGTGTAGTAGCGGGTTTTCAATCCGGCTGCCTCGAACCGTTGATCCAGTACCGTCTGGTCGATCTCGCGTAACGCCGGGTTGTCGGTGGCCCAGCCGAACGCCATCGGTCCGCCGACGTACGTGGGAATGGTTGCCAGATAACAGCTTGCATCGGTGAACAGATTGCGAAGATGCGCCACCGTATTGCGAAGCTCGTCCGGTTGCATGAACGGCACCCCGTTCTGGGTCACGAGCACGCCGCCGGGCGTCAGGCAGTTCCGGGCGGCGGCATAAAAAGTATCCTGGAACAGGACCTCGCCCGGACCGATGGGGTCCGTGCTGTCGACGATGATTACGTCGAACGTGTCGTTTGTTTCCTTCACGAACGCGGCGCCGTCCGCGAAGACGAGATCGGTGCGCGGGTCGTCGAACGCGCCGGCCGAATGATTGGGCAGGTGCGTTTTTGAGAGTTCGACGACGCTCGGATCGATCTCGACCATCGTGCAGTGTTCGACGTTCGGATGGCGCAGAACCTCGCGCAGCATGCCGCCATCGCCGCCGCCGATAATCAGGACGCGTTTCGCGTCCCCGTGCGCCAGGATCGGCACGTGTGCCAGCATTTCGTGATAGATGAACTCGTCGGCCTCGGTGGTCTGGGTGATGCCGTCCAGCATCATCATCCGGCCGAAATCCGGGTTACGGAATATGATCAGGCGCTGATGCTCGGTTTCACTGTCGAAATAGACTTCGGCGCAGGTGTATTCGGTGCGCCAGCCAGAATACAGCGTTTCCTGAAATTTATTGCCTGCCATCCGCCGATTTACGCGCCGCGGCCGCGCATGTGCTCCTCTACGGCGATCCGTTCCGGGGCGAATGCCTCGCGCAGGATCTCAACCGTGGCGTGCGGGTTGGTTTCACCGCACATGAAGACGTCCAGAGCCGCGTACCCGCATTCCGGCCAGGTGTGGATGGAGATGTGCGACTCAGCGAGTACCGCCACCCCGGAGATGCCGCCATTCGGCGTGAAGTGGTGGAGGTGAATATGCAGCAGGGTTGCCCCGGCGGCGTCCACCGCGTCGCGCAGCGCGGCTTCGACATGGTCGAGTTCGTCCAGACGCCCGGCACCGTATACGTCGATGATCAGGTGCGTACCTGCGTAGCGGACGCCGTCACGGACGATGAAGTAGTCCTTGTTTTCGCTGCTATCGGAAACCGAGGTCGGCGTGGCGGTTTCGTTCTCAACGAACTGAGCTTGCAACTTGGACAATTCGGTGACCCTTCCTAAAACAAGGCGCCTGACCACGGCCAGACGGCTTGTAACAAACTCGAAACATAGACGCGGGTTTTAATACCTCCGAAAGCCCGGATGCAAGCGGAATTTTATGACATTATTGCCGTTTTGAGGGGCCTTCGCGAGGGGGTAAAAAATTGCAATATTTGCGCATCTTGTTATTGATCCGGAACCCGGAAAGGAGTAGATAATCGCCCTCGAAGCCGTGGGGTTTGACCCCGCGTTTTTTTATAACCCGATTTTCCGGAGTTTAAGGCCATGTGGGGTATGCATCTCACCGTCGACGTTGCCAACTGCAATGAGAACCGTTCCGACGCGGACGCCATTGCGCGCTTCTCCAAGGACATGGTCGAGCGGATCGGCATGAAGGCCTATGGCGATCCGTGGATCGTCCACTTTGCCAAGGAAAATCCTCAGGCAGCGGGTTTCACCCTGACGCAGTTAATCGAAACCTCGAACATTACCGCGCACTTCTGCGATTACTCCGGCGAGTGCTATTTCGACGTGTTTTCGTGCATGGAGTTCGATGTGGACGAGGCGCTGGACGTCATTGCCGAATACTTCGGATCGCGTGACTGGGTATATAACTGCGTTGTGCGCCAGGCACCCGAAGCGAAGCAGATCGCGGCCGCCGAGTAATTCCATGCATCCTGCCGAACCGGTGCCTGCGCTCGCGTTGACAGCAGGCCCGGGGCGGATTACCAACCTCAGCCATGACTGACCGCGCGCCGCAACCGAACGGAATGCGCGACAAGCTGCTTTTGCTTGTCGACGGGCAGCCGTTCAACAACGTCATCATCGGCATCATCGTTCTGAACTCGATCGTGATCGGGCTGCAAACGTCAGATGCCGTCGTCCGCTCGGTCGGTCCTGTCCTTGGTGTACTGGATACGGTGTTTCTGACGATTTTCGTCGTCGAACTGATGATGCGGCTCGTTTCCTACGGCACGAGCTTCGTAAAGCGACCATGGAGCGTCTTCGATTTTATCGTGGTCGGCGTCGCCCTCACACCGGGGGCGGAAGCCTTCTCGGTGGTGCGTGCGCTCCGGATCCTGCGCGCGTTGCGGTTGATCTCCCAGGTGCCGACCATGCGCGTCGTGGTCGAGGCCTTGCTGCGGTCCCTGCCGGGCCTAGGTTCTACGGCGGTCCTGCTGCTGCTGATTTTCTATGTCGGCGGCGTCATGACGACGGTTTTGTTCAAAAGCGCGTTCCCCGAGTTCTTCGGCGATCTCGGCGCTTCGATCTACAGCCTGTTCCAGATCATGACGCTGGAGAGCTGGTCGATGGGTATCGTCCGGCCGGTGATGGAAACATATCCGTATTCCTGGTTGTTTTTCGTCCCCTTCGTCATCGTGACGTCGATACTGGTTCTTAATCTGGTTGTGGCGATCGTGGTCGACAGTATGCAGTCCGCCAAGGAAATGATGGCGGCGGAAGGGCGCGCTCAACGGGAAGCGGCGGGTGAACCCGCCGAGGCTACGCTTGAATCCCTGCAGGGTGAGCTCCGTGCGCTCAGGGCGGAAGTCCAGGCACTTCGCGACGAGAGGGGCGGTGGCCGATGAACCTGTTTCGGACGTTTCAGGCGGATATCGTCAAGATCATCGAGGACGTGGTGCAGGCGGGGGAGCTACCCGAAGGCCTCGATACCTCCAAGATTACCGTGGAACCGCCGCGCGATGCCGCGCACGGGGATATTTCCACTAACGCGGCGATGGTGCTGGCCAAGCCCGCCGGCATGAAGCCGCGCGATGTGGCAGCGCTGATCGTGCCGGGCATCGAGGCGCTCGACGGCGTCGAGAACGTGGAAATCGCAGGTCCCGGGTTCATTAACGCGGGGCTGAGCGACGGGTTCTGGCATGGGCAACTGGCAAGCATCCTTAAGGCCGGTACCGACTACGGCAGTTCCGATCTCGGCCAGAACGAGAAAATCAACGTCGAGTACGTGTCCGCAAACCCGACCGGACCTTTGCACGTTGCCCATGCACGTGGCGCCGTTGTCGGTGACGCGCTGGTCAACCTGCTGAGAAAGGCCGGTTTCGACGTAACGTCCGAGTACTACATCAACGACGCCGGCAATCAGGTCGATCAATTGGCGCGTTCGGCGCACCTTCGGTACCGCGAGGCACTGGGAGAGGATATCGGCGATATTCCGGAGGGCCTTTATCCGGGTGAGTACATGATTCCGATCGGGAAGGAACTGGCGGATACACTCGGTGACGGCCTGAAGGATGCGCCGGAAGCGGACTGGATCGATACGTTCCGCAATGTCGCCGTCGAGCGCCTGCTCAGCCAGATAAAGGACGATTTGGCGGCGCTGGGGATCGAACAGGATGTCTTTACCTCCGAGCACGACCTCGTGGCCGCCGGCAAGGTCGAACACGTTCAGGAACTCCTTGAAGCGCGCGGACTGATCTATCGCGGCGTGCTTGAGCCACCGAAAGGCAAGGCCGCACCGGAGGATTGGGAGCCGCGCGAGCAGACATTGTTCAAGGCGAGCGAGTTCGGTGACGATACCGACCGGCCACTCAAGAAATCCGACGGTTCCTGGACCTATTTCTCGAATGATATCGCCAACCACCTCGACAAGTTCGAGCGCGGTTTCAATACCATGATCGATGTCTGGGGCGCCGATCACGGCGGCTACGTCAAGCGGATGCAGGCGGCGGTTCGGGCCGTGACCGGCGGCGAAGGGGAACTGGACGTCAAACTCTGCCAGATCGTTCATCTGAAGAAGGGTGGTGAACCGTTCCGGATGTCGAAGCGGGCGGGGAACTTCGTCACCCTGCGCGACTTGATCGAGGAACTCGGCGACAACGGCAAGGATATCGTTCGTTTCATCATGCTGACGCGCAAGAACGACAGCCAGATGGACTTCGACCTCGACAAGGCGTTGGAACAGTCCCGGGACAATCCGGTTTTTTACGTGCAGTACGCGCACGCACGGTGCCACTCGGTACTGAGGAACGCGACGGACGTTCTGGGTGAGGCCGGCCTGACACCGGAGAGCCTGGCCGGTGCAGACATGAGCCTGCTTGCCGACCCGGCCGAGCTGGAACTGATCAGGATGCTCGCCAACTGGCCGAAAACAGTCGAAGGCGCCGCCGAAGCACACGAACCGCACCGGGTCGCGTTTTACCTCAATGACGTGGCGGCTTTGTTCCACGGGCTGTGGAACAAGGGCAAGGACAATGTGCGGCTGCGCTTTATCGATGAAGAGGACGCCGATGCGACACGGGCGCGGCTGGCGCTTGTCGTCGGTGTCGCGACGGTGATCGCGTCCGGCCTGCGGGTGATGGGTGTGACGCCGCTGGAAGAATTGCGCTGACGCTCAGAGCTTGCCGGTGCTGATCCGCTCCATCAGGGACTGGCCTTCGTAAAATTCTGCTGAATCGCCCTGCGGTTTAGGTGGAAATTCAATGCCCGGGAACGCCTGATCCGTCGGCATCGGCTTGCCGAAGTGCCATCCCTGACCAAGTTCGATCCCGCATTGCCCGAGGAATTCGGCCAGCGGTTGATCTTCGACCATTTCGGCGATGGTTTCGACCTCGATCTCGTGGCAAAGCGTCGCCATCGACGCGAGGAATGCCTTGCCTTTCTTCGTGGCGACCGCCCGTTTGACGACGGGCCCGTCGAATTTGACGGTGTCGACATCAAAACTGTTCAGGTAATCGAAGCTTGCCGCGCCGGCGCCGAAATCATCGAGAGCGACTTTGAAGCCGGCACGCCGGAACTGTTGAATGGCGTCGTTGACTCCTTTCAGATCTGTGATTTGAGCGGACTCGGTGATTTCCAGGCTAAGATGCTCATCGTAGCCAAAGCGCGCCTGCAGCAGTTTGTCCAGATTTGCACAGAAGGCCGCGTCGCTGATCGAATGACCGGAGACATTGATGGCGATGGGGATGAACGACCCTGTTTTTTTGGCCGCTTCGATGGTTTTCAGTGCACGCTCTGCCACGGCGAGGTCGAACTCGGCGATGACTCCGACTTCCTCGGCCAGCGTAATGAGTTGGAAAGGGGATTCCCCAGCATCCTCTCGGAAACGGGTCAGTGCCTCGTAGTGGTGGAAATGTCCATCTTTGAGCGATGCAACGGGCATATAGACCAGATCGAAGCTGCCGGTGGCGCAGATGTTCTTGAACCGCTCGACGCCTTTGACGTTCTCGGCCATTTTCCTTTCGAGGATTTCGTTCAGGTCACCCTCGGGCAGTTCGCCGTCGTGCTTCGTGAATTCCTGCAGAGAGTACAGCATCGCCTTGGCGAGTTGCTTGTCGTCCATGCCGTCGGCTTTGGCATCAATGGTTGCCACCTTCGGCATCAGGGTTCTGGCTTCCGGCGCGGCGGCACTCATCGCGTTCGAGATCTTTTCGCTCAGACCGACCGCGTCGACGTCCTCACCGTGGACGATCGAGAAATTCTCGTCGTCGATTCGACCGGCCGTGTCGCCGCCCAGCGATTGCTGGCTGAGGGTCTGTCCGATGGCCTTGAGAATTTCGGCTTCCTGTGCGCTGCCTGCTTCGATACCAGCTTCGCTGAGGTCACCGATGTTGATCATGCTGACCTTGGCCTTGCCGCCGGCCGCTTCATAGGAGCGGACGCGCTGTGTCGCGGCATCGACGAAGGCTTCGTTGTTGAGAACGCCCGAATCTTCGTCCCGGTCCTTGGGGTCGCGCCCGATGGGGATGGTCTGTTTGGGGGCGATCTTGATCGCGAGGAAGTAGTCGTTGTCGAAGTCCGGTACCCGGTAGCCGGAAATGGCGATTTCTACGGGGGCCTTGCCATTGGCCTGTGCCCGCACGATCAGGTCGTCGACGCGGGCGTCCTTGCTGCCGACCTTGAAGATGTCGCTGACGATCGTCCGGTCCTCGGGCACGATGATTTCGAGGAAATCGATCCCGATCAGTTCCGCGTCGCTTTTGCCGAAGAACGTCTGTGCCGGACCGGTGCAAAACTTGACCCTAAGATCTTCAGACACCTGGAAAAGGATATCCGCACGGCAAAACGCCAGGGCGGCAAAACGCCCCAAGTTGACCATATGTGCAGATTTTTGCTTATCCAAAGTGCTCATCTAAACCTGATTTCGATGATACATTTAATAAAGTGTAAACTACCAGAACTCGTTAAACGAGCGCTGGTTCGTAAGCTTTCGCAACGGAATGATTCAATTTGTAACAGCGGATTCTCGCGGTTGTTTCAATCTGTTCGTTCGTTATAGGGTCAATAACTCAACCTATCCAGGGTATTTTCACATTTCCAAATGCTAGTTTGTTGCTAGGCTCGCGGATATGAGGGGTTTCCGCAATGGCCTGCGTCATATCCATGATGTTTGTCCGTACATGCGCGGCGCTGTGCGCCTGTACGGAAACCCGCGCTCACGCAAACGAAATCCCGGATTTGCGACATTGGTCCGCATCATTGTCGACCAGCAAGTCTCGGTACAGGCCGGTGCGGCGATCTGGGCGCGCCTGGAACTCGCTGCCGGCGCGGTGACCCCGGGATCGGTCCTTTCCCTTGGTGAAGACGGGTTGCGGCGCGCCGGTTTGAGCGGCGCAAAAGCACGGTATGTGCTGGGAATCGCGCGGGCGATCAAGATGAATGAGTTGGACCTGCCGCGGCTCGGTAGGTGCCGCGACGAGACCGTTTTGCGTGAATTGACGCAGCTCAAAGGGGTCGGGCGCTGGACCGCCGAGGTTTACATGATGTTCGCACTGGGACGGCCGGATATCCTTCCTGTTGGTGATATCGCGCTGCAGACGGCTGCCGGGCGGCTGCTCGGTCTTGAGCAGCGGCCCGGTCCGGCCGACCTGGAAAAAATCGGGGAACGCTGGCGTCCCTACCGCAGCGTCGCCTCCGTCATGCTTTGGCATTTCTACAAGAAGATGCCGGCAGAAAGATAATCGGGCGCTTACCCTGGACCGTTATAGGTTGGTGGCAAGGAACTCGGTGAACGTCGCCCATGATTTCTCGTCCGCGACTTTCCGGTACCGGTCCGAGCCAAATACCGTGAACGCATGCGGTGCCCCTGAATAAACCTCTATTTCGTAGGTCACGCCGGCTGATTCCAGCCGTTTGGCAAGGTCGGCGACGTGATCCATCGTGATCGACGTATCGGCGCCGCCATGGGCGACGAAGATGGGTGCCGTATCCTTGCCGTAACTCTGCCCTTCGGGCGTCGAAAGGCCGCCATGGAAGGTCGCGTAACCTGCAATATCCTGTCCCTTGCCGGAGCGGGCAAGTTCAAGGGTCGCGGCGCCGCCGAAGCAATACCCCATGACGACGGCCTTGCCGCTGTTGAGTTTTCGCGCTTCGTCCAGTCCGGCCAGGATCAGCGTACGCATCTTTTCGCGGTCATTGTAAAGTTTGCCGGTTTCGGCTTTTTTCGCACCGGTTTCCGTTGGCCGGTTGCCTTTACCGTACAAGTCGACGGCGAATGCGTCGTAACCCATTTCCGCCAGCATGTCGGCGCGTTTGTGCTCATACTCCGTAAGGCCGTCCCAATCGTGAATAATGAGAACAATGCCCTTGGACGCACCTTTAGCCGGTGCCTTGTACCCTTCCAGCGCCATTCCACCGGAGGCATAGTCAACCGTTTCGCCCGATAGAGCCGCATCTGGCGCTGCGATCAATCCGAAAACAACAAGATAGGGAATCAGTCCACGCATCGTCGTTTCCTCCTTAAAAAGGGATAATGACAAAAACGTGGGGACACGACGTTCCGATTGTAAGTGGTCTCGGAACGAATTCGGCGTCGAATCACCGTTCGCGGAAGCTTTCCGACAACGCCTTTACGACCGGTTTCAGCAGAAATTCCAGGAGCGTCTTCTTGCCGGTCTTGATGTCGGCGATCACTTCCATCCCGGGTAGCACCCGGTTGCGTTCCGGATCGTCGCCGACGTAGTTCTTGGCCAGTTTGATGCGTGCTCGGTAGAAGGTATTGCCTTCCTCGTCCTGTACGGTAGTCGCGGAATAACCCTGGATGACCCCGTCGATCCCGCCGTAGCGGGTGTAGTCGAACGCGGTCACCTTCACGGTCGCTTCCTGGTTGACGTAGATGAAGCCGATATCCTGGGTGCTGATCCGGGCTTCGACGAAAAGGTCGGCATCGTTCGGGATAACCTCGAGCACCGTCGAGCCCGGCGCGATGACGCCGCCGACGGTTTCCGTCTGCAGTTCCTGGGCAATGCCGGTGACCGGCGAGCGGATATCGAGACGGCGGATCTGGTCGTTCTTGAGTTCGATGGTTTCCTTGAGTTCGGCAATTTCACCCAGGACTTGGGCGTATTGCTCGCGCGCATCCATTCGCGACCGGGAATCCATCTCTGCAAGCCGGCTTTCGGCCTCGTCGATGGCGTTACGGGCCGTCTTTTGCTTGCCATTAAGCTCGGCGAGTGCGGCCTCGGCACGGGCCAGTTCACGCTGATCGTTGAGGAGGATGACCTTCGAGATCAGGCCCTTGGCCTCCAGTTCCTGCCGCATGTCGACCTGTTGCTTGAGAATCTCGATCTGACGATTGTTGCCGGCAACCTGGTCGCGCAGCAATTCCAGTTCGTTTCGGCGCTGCGAGAGCTGGTCGCGCAACACATCAGCCTGAGCTTCGAATGCTTCGCGCTTGGCGGCCAGAACCTCGACCTGGGTTCGAGCCAGGTCGCGGTAGCGCGGATCGATTTTGGTAACGTCGAATTCCTCGCCGCTGATGACGGCTTCCAGTTGCCGGGCACGCAGTTCGAGGTTGGACAGCCGGGTCAAAAGTTGATCGCGCTCGGGGACGATGCCGGCGTCGTCGAGCTTGATCATCACCTCGTTCTCGGTCACGAGGTCGCCTTCGCCGACGAAAATCTCCTTCACGATACCGCCTTCCAGGTGCTGGACGCGTTTGACGGAGCCGATCGGCGAAACTTCGCCCGACGACACCACAACCTCGGTGATCTCCGTGATCGCGGCCCAGGCAATGAACAGGCAGACCATGATACAGACGAAAAAACCGGCCAGCCGGATCAGATGATTAGGCCCGCGTTCTTCCAGCATCAGCGATTGGGCAAGCGCGCCGCGCCCGACCAGAAAGCCTTCGTCCGCGGCCATCGGCGCGCCCGGCAGGGGCGGGGGCGGGCCTTTCGGCGCGGGCATCTGGGCGTTCTTCGGCGTATGCGTATCCATTTTACTGGTTCCTTACTCAGCAGCCTCGGCCGCCTTCGCCATTTCCTCCGGTGTGCCATCGAACGAGATGGCGCCCCGGGTCATGACGATGACGCGGTCGGCTTCACGGATATAGGAAGGCCGGTGGGCAACGATGATCACGGTGCGGTTGCCGCGGTACTCGCGGATCAGGTCGATGATGCAGTGATCGGATTCCATATCGAGCGCGTTTTCAGGTTCGTCCAGCAGGACGATCGGCGCATCGTTGAGCAGTGTCCGGGCGATCGCCAGGCCTTTGCGAAACCCGGCGGACATCTGCTTGATCGCGTGTTCGGTCAGATAGGTATCGAGGCCGTCCGGGAGTTCCTGAACATCGTCCAGGACGCCCGATCTTTCGAGGGCACGGCTGAGTTCGCTTTCGCTTGCGATCGGATTCGCAAGGCGCAGGTTCTGCGCGATCGTCCCGGAGAAAAGATCGGTTTGCTGTGGCAGGTAGGCAATCGACTGGCGAAGGTCGATGGTGTTGATCTGTCTGGTATCGACACCGTCTATGAAGACCGCGCCTGCCTGCGGCTGATACAGGTCGGCGATCAGCTTGAGGATCGACGATTTCCCTGAGCCGTTCGAGCCGGCGATCGCCACGACCTCGCCTGGCTTGATGTCGAAGCTGACGCCGGATAGCGCCGGGTCGTGGTTCGGCTGGTAGCGGATCACGACGTTGGAGAACGTGATCCGGCCCTTGAAGCGGCTGCCGTCGGTAACGGTGTGCGATGTCGAGGTGATGCGGCTTTCGGTCGGTTGCGCCATGAGCTGATCGACGCGCATCATGCCGTTCTTGACCTCTTCCAGCTTGGTCATGGCAACGAAGATCATCTGCATCGGCGACAGAATGCGCCAGACGAACGCCATGCTGGCGATCAGGCCGCCGATGGTCATCGTGCCGTTGGCGGCGGCGATGGTGCCGATGGTGAGCGTGCCGGCACCGGCCAGGATCATCATCAGTTGGCCGAACGTCTGCACCATGTTGGCGACGCGCGCATTCTTCAGCGATGAGAGTGCGAGGCGGGTGGAGCGTTCGCGATACCGGTTCATCCACAGGTCTTCGGCCGCCTCGGCCTTGATGGAA
Source organism: Rhodospirillales bacterium (assembly GCA_051117645.1). Taxonomy (GTDB): domain Bacteria; phylum Pseudomonadota; class Alphaproteobacteria; order Rhodospirillales; family Casp-alpha2; genus UBA4479. The sequence goes on along the minus strand of JBNPEI010000008.1, from coordinate 103,074 downwards.
TGCGTGTTCTGCAGAAGCTCGACGAGGATCCCCTGTGCGTCCGCGCTGCCCTCGATGTTCTGTTTCACCGCCGTGCGCGCATACCGGATCATTATCGCTCCCAGTATGCCGAATAAGATCATGAAGCCGACCGGTACCAAGGCGATCCAGCCGCCGATGAAGGCAATGGCGATAATGAAGATGACGACGAACGGCATTTCCATGAAGGACATGGCAAGCGGGCCGGAGAAAAAGCCGCGGATACCCTCGAATTCCCGCAACCGGGCGATCTGCGTGCCGACGGTGGCACGTTCGAGGCGCGCAAGCGGCATGTCCAGGATCTTGTCGACCGTGGACGAGCCGACGATCATCTCGAACCGGCCGCCGAGATGGGCAAGAAGCGCGCCGCGGATCAGCCTGATGAAGATATCGCACAGCAATGCCAGGCCGATGCCGACGCCGAGAAAGATGAGCGTCTGCTTGTCGCCGGTCGCAATGACCTTGTCATAGACGGCCATTACGAACATCGGCGTCGCCAGTGCGAGGATGTTCAAAAGGAACGTCAGCATCATCAACTGCCCGACGTATCCTTCGAACCGTCGGGCGACCGTCCTGAGCCAACTGCCGTCCTGGATACGGATGCCGCCGCCGCGCTGGTTCTTTGCGAAAAAGTAGGCGGTCCCTTTGGGCGACAGCCCGCGCGGGTTTCGGATCGTTTTCCGCGACGTGCCGTCGAAGATGGTGATGTCGCCGTTGTTGTTCGTGGTGATGACCTGGACGGCACCGTTGTCGGCTTCGAACAGGCAGGGGAGGAGGCGCTTGTCGATCCGCGAGCGCCGCATGCGGTGCCGGGTCGAGGTATAACTCAGGTTCGCCATGGTATTGCGGACGGCCTGCACAGACATGTCGTCCCAACTGCCGGTCAGCGATTCCGCCAACTGGCGCGGCGTACCGACCCATGCCATGGCATCCAGCAACGGTGCCAGGCAGGCGGCGGCCGGGGTCAGCCGGTTGTTGCCGGCAAGCCGGGCGATCAGGAAACCGGCGCCGCTCATTCAGCACCTCCAGCCGCCGGTTGGAATGTGGCGGTGCGCCGTGCCTTGGGCGGTTCGGGTTTGACCACGCCGCGTCTGTTCTTGGCGGTAGCGCTGGGGGCCGCGCGAAGGGTTGCTGCGGCTTTTGGCGCGGGTTTTTTAGACGCTGCCGGCTGGGCCGGTTTGAACGCGGCGGTCCCAGGCTCCGGAATTTTTGTTTTCGTTTCCGGCTTTTGCGAATTCGCCTGCTGTTTTTGCGCGGACGAGGCGGAACGTGACGGTGCCGGTTGCGGGCTCTTGGCAGGCGTTTGTACCGCTGTCTCTTTATTGGCCGGGGCGGGTTGCTGCTGCGCTGCAGGGCGTTGTTTGGTCTGTTGCGGTTGTCGAGTCGGCTGGGTTTGCGGCCGTGACGGAGAAACTGCAGGCTGCGTAGCTGTGGCCGGTTTTGATTGCGGTGTTGCAGCAGGTTTGCTGTCCCGGACCGGAGCATTGCTCTCCTGGGGCCGTGCGGCCGGCCGGTTCTGTTGACCGTCGGGCCTGCTGTTCTGAGGCGGCGTGGCTTGCTGTTGCCGGGGGGGCGTCGTTTTGGGGCGCGGCGTCGCGATTGGCGCAGTATTCCTGGGGGGCGAGGCGGGCGTGTCGCGGTCCGCAGGTTCCGGCGTTCCTGCGCGTTGTTTCTGAGGCGCAGCCGTACGCGGGCGCGGCGTCGCCGTCGGGGCGCGCCTCGTTTCCGCAGTGGCCGGTTCGGTTTCCTGCCCCGCTGCGGGGCGGGTCTTTGGACGCGGCGTTGCGGTCGGAGCCGGGGCCGCCGTTTGGTTTGGCTTGGGTTCCGGGGGCGTAGCCGCTCCCGTTGCCGGTGCGCTGGTGTCGGTTGCCGTTGCCGGCATCGGCGCCTCGGTCGGTGCCGGCAGGGCGGGCGACGGTTTTTCGAGCCTCGGCTGTTCCTCGCTCGTCGGTACCGGGGCAAGGTCACCATGCGACATCATGAACCGGCGGTCCGCCATCCTGAGCCATGACGGCCTGGATGTAACGAGAATGACCGTGGTCTTGCCGCGCAGCGAGTTGATATATTCCATCAGGGTCTTGTCGCTGTTGGAATCGAGGCCGTGGTTGGCGTTGTCGAACAACACCACCTTCGGATCGTCGATCATCGCGCGGATGACGGTGATCCGCTGCACGAACCCGGCCGGCAGCACGCCGCCGGCGCCGTCACCGACATGGGTACCGTACCCTTCGGGCAACCGTTTGATTTCCTCGTCCAGATCGAGCTGCTTGGCGATCTTGATGGCCTTGTTGATGTACCTGCCACCCCGGAAATACGTCATGTTGTCGAGGATCGTGCCGGAATAGACGTTGGAATCGGCGCTCAGGAAAGCCATCTGGTTGCGATAGCTCTTGCTCTGGTGTTCGGTCAGGTCATGGCCGTCCAGCAAGACCGCGCCGTCGTTGGGGCGAATCAACCCCATCATCAGTTTCAACAGCGTTGAGCGACCCGACGAGTTGTCCCCATCCACGCCGATCATTTCGCCGGCCTGAATTTTCAGGTCGAGGTTTTTGATCAGCGGCTCTTCCATGCCCTCGTAGCCGAACGTGACGTCGCGGAGTTCGAGGTCGCCTTTAAGGGCCGGCATCTCCGGCAGGTGCGACATGTCTTCCGCCGGCAACTCCAGGACCGAGGCGGCGTTATCGCACGCGACGCGGATCGTCTGGAAGTTGGTCCAGAGACCCATTGCCGACTGCAGCGGCTGCATGGCGCGGCCGGAGAGAAGCGTGCAGGCGGCCAACTCGCCGGCGGTCAGGGAGCCGTCGATGACCAGAACCGCGCCGGTGCCGATAACACAGGCCATGTTGAGCTGGCCGAACGTACTGCCGAGACTCTGCGCGATGGAGCTTTTGAAGGCCACTGACCTGACTGCGCGTGCCGACATTTCCTGTAACGGGTCGAAACGGCGCTGCAGCAGGTTCTTGAAGGCCTGCGCCTTAACGGTGTGGATGCCGTTGATGATCTCGATCAGGAAGTCGTAGCGGCGATTATCCACCTGGCTCCGATTGTCGACGGCGCGGCGCAGGCTGCCACCGACGATGATCGCCATGATGCCGAACATGCTCAGCAAGACCAGCGGCACGGCGACCATGATGCCGCCCAGGAACCAGATCATGCCGAGGAAGAAAATCGCGAACGGCAGATCGATCATCAAGGTGCCGAGCTGGCTGGAATAGAAATCCTTGACCACACCGATCGCGTTGACCTTGTCTAGGTACTGGCCTGGCGTATCGTTTTCGTAGACGTCCTGAGGCGTGCGCAGTATGTGATCGACGGCGGAAACGCGGGCCAGATGCTCGAAGCGGGCCCCCGTATAGGTCGTCACCGCAGCGCGCGCCGTTTTCAGGAAGAAATCCAGCAGCATGACCGCGATCAAACCGATCACCAGGAACTGCATCGTCGTCAGGCCGAGATTGGGAAGCACGCGGTCGTAGACTTGCAGAATGAAGATCGGCAGGCCCAGCGCGAACACGTTGACGAACAGGGACATGAGCACCAGCTCGAGCCGGTACCAACGAACCTGTGGAATGCTTTTCTCAAGGCGGCGGATCGTACGCCACGTCCCGCGGTTGCTCGCGCGGCTCATGCAATTTCCCCCATTCGCACCAATTCGAGAGTCAAAGAACCCCGAATCGTTAACGTCTTATAGAATCAGCCACAAACCTGAAAGTCCACTTAAAATAGGTTACTTATTGTTACGGTTTGAGCGCGGATTCCCGTAATTGTTACAGCAATTTCCTGACTTCAGGATGACGTAATGTCACGAGGTGAGAATTCACCGAGAACCGGTGGATTGAGGCTTGGAAGCTGTAACATCATGTAACCAATTATCACCGCGGTTGCGCATTGGGGTGTGATAGATATTTGCTGTCCCTGAAGTTCGGTTTTCGGGGTGAATTGACGAAGGCCGTTGGGTCCGGGCTTTTGAGTGAAAACGGTTGTTGATAGGAGCTGCCGGAATGGCGGATACGACGGGAAGAGACGACATATTCGACGAACCGGAATCTGACGAAGCCGATGACTTTTTCAGTGGCGGCCAACGGGAAGCCGGAACGCGCCGGGGCGAGTCGCTCGACGAAATTCTCCGTGACGGCGCGGCTAACGACAGGCGTGACGAGTCGATATCCAACATTCATACCGGCAGCAAAACGGAACACGTCAGTGTTCTCGAGACCGCGCCGCCGGAAGGTGCGCCGCCACCGCCGACGCCGATTATCGAGCCCGGCCAGTACGATCCGGGCGATCCGCCGCCGCCGATCGATCCCATCGACGTCGATCAACAGGCGGGGGGAACCTATCAGGCCGAAGAGCGTGGCCTGGATTTCGAATTCTCGGAAGGTCAGTTCGCCGAGGACCGGGTGTTCGAGGATCTGCGCCGCCCCGACGATGAAGAGGACGTCCGCCGCGACGGTGAGCGGGAACAAGATGAGACCGAGGAGCTTATCCTCACACCGACCACGGATGACGATGATGACGAACCGACGGTGCCGAGCGAGGTCGACGACAACCCCGAAACACCGTTCGCGCGCAGCGCCGTCCTCGATGAGGATGATCTGGCTGGCGGCTCGGACGGTGCGGGCCCGCGCGCCATTACCCAGCCGCTGATCATCGATTTCGGGGACGATGGCGCCGGCGACGTGCGCCTGACCGTGCCGGACAGCCTCAGGCAGATCCAGGCCGGCCCGGAGAACACGGTGCTCGATGTCGAGTTGTCCGCGGACGGCAGAACCATCACCGCCGTCGATACCGGCGGCGATCCGGTTTTCAAGGTCACGTTGAACAGTTCCGGGGGCGGTTACAGCTACACGTTCGAGCTGCAGGGGACGGTGCATCACGGCGAGGTTGACCAGATCGACTTCCCGATCGGTATCGCCGTGACCGACAGCGACGGCGATCTTGCGGTCGGCCAGTTCAATGTCGGCATCGTCGACGACGCACCGGTTGCGCGCGACGACGATACGGTGCAACTCGACGAGGGGGCAGACAAGAATACCATCGGTTCCGATAACGGCGCCGACAACCTGCTCGCCAACGATGAACAAGGCGCCGACGGTGCACTGATCTTCCAGTTCACCTACACCGACGAGAACGGAGAAGAGCAGACGGCGCGCGCCGGCGAGACGGTCGATACCGAGCACGGGACCCTGACCGTCAATGCCGACGGGTCGTGGTCGTTCGAAGCGGACGAACAGATCGACCACGAAGGCGGCGAGATCGTCGCAGACAACTTCACCTACTCCATCGTCGATGCCGACGGTGATACGTCGAGCGCGACGCAAAGCATCGAGATTACGGACGATGGGCCGCAAATCGGCTTCCCGCCGGGTGATGACGATCCGGATGGTGCGGGCGATCTGGCGACATTGTTCGAGGACGATATCGCGGGTGGCGGCGCTTCGGTCACGCAGACTCTGGAAATAGACTTCGGGACTGACGGCGAGGGTTCGGTCGTGCTCTCGATTCCGGGGGAACTGGAGGACATGGGGCTGACGGCCGGCGGCAAACCTGTCGAATTCGCGTTGTCCGATGACGGCCAGTCCATTGTTGCGACAGCCGGCGGCGATCCGGTGTTTACCATGTCGCTTTCTCAGGAAGACGGGGAATACAGTTACACCTTCGAATTGCAGGGCAATCTCGACCACCCGGATGCGGGTTCCGACGTGCTCTCCAATCTACCGTTCGACCTGACGGTGACGGACGGTGACGGCTCGACCGCGAGCGCCGAGATCAACATTAACGTTGTCGACGATCAGCCCGAAGCGGTCGGTGAAGCGACCCTCAAGATGGAAGAGGGCGGCGGTACCATTGGTTCCGGGAATGGTGGCGCCAACCTGCTGGCGAACGACGACGTGGGCGCCGACGGCGGCGAGGTCACGTCGTTCACGTACACGGACGAGGCGGGGAACGAGCAAACCGCCGATGCCGGGCAGACGGTCGACACGGAGCACGGGTCTCTGACCGTTAATGCGGACGGGTCGTGGTCGTTCGAGAGCGATCCGAACGCCGATCACGGCGACGGCGAGACGGTGTCGGACGGGTTCACGTATACGGTCACGGACGGCGACGGCGATACCTCTCAGGCGACCCAGCGTATAGAAATTACCGACCAGGGTCCGGAGATCCCGCCGAACGACCCGCCGACGGGCAACCCGCCGGGCGCCGGCGATCAACCGGACCTCGGGCGCGCCGATCTTGTGGTCGACGAGGACAGCATGGGGTCGGCCTCGCAGGCGATCGAGGTGGATTTCGGGCAGGACGGGTTCGGGTCTGCGAGCCTGAGCGTGCCGCAGGAGCTTGAGGACATGGGCCTGACGTCGGGCGGCGAGACGATCAGCTATGCCATCAGCGACGACGGGCAGAGTATTACGGCCTCGACACTGGATGGTTCACCGGTCTTTACCGTCACTTTGGATGCCAACGCCGAGACGGGCGAGCTGTCCTACACGGTCGACCTTCAGGGCAATGTCGATCATGCCGAAACGGGGGCCGGTGACGATCTTCTGTCGAACCTGCCGGTGACGCTGACGGTGACGGACGGTGACGGCACGGAAGCCTCGACCAATCTGGAGATCGGGATCAAGGACGACAGCCCGGAGGCATCGAACGACGCTGCCGTGACGCTCGAAGAGGGCGGCAGCACGGTGGGTTCCGGGAACGGCGGCGCCAACCTGCTGGCGAACGACGACGTGGGTGCCGACGGGGCGCAGGTGACGTCGTTTACGTACACGGACGAGGCCGGGAACGAACAATCCGCCGAGGCCGGGCAGACGGTCGATACGGAACACGGGTCTCTGACGGTGAACGCGGACGGGTCGTGGTCGTTCGAGAGCGATCCGAACGCGGATCACTCGGACGGCGCGGTGTCGGACGGGTTCACGTACACGATCACGGACGGCGACGGGGACACCGCGACGGCCAGCCAGTCGATCACCGTGACCGATACCGGTCCGGAGATTCCACCGAACGATCCGCCGACGGGCAACCCGCCGGGCGCCGGCGACCAGCCCGACCTCGGGCGCGCCGATCTTGTGGTCGACGAGGACAGCATGGGGTCGGCCTCGCAGGCGATCGAGGTGGATTTCGGGCAGGACGGGTTCGGGTCTGCGAGCCTGAGCGTGCCGCAGGAGCTTGAGGACATGGGCCTGACGTCGGGCGGCGAGACGATCAGCTATGCCATCAGCGACGACGGGCAGAGTATTACGGCCTCGACACTGGATGGTTCACCGGTCTTTACCGTCACTTTGGATGCCAACGCCGAGACGGGCGAGCTGTCCTACACGGTCGACCTTCAGGGCAATGTCGATCATGCCGAAACGGGGGCCGGTGACGATCTTCTGTCGAACCTGCCGGTGACGCTGACGGTGACGGACGGTGACGGCACGGAAGCCTCGACCAATCTGGAGATCGGGATCAAGGACGACAGCCCGGAGGCATCGAACGACGCTGCCGTGACGCTCGAAGAGGGCGGCAGCACGGTGGGTTCCGGGAACGGCGGCGCCAACCTGCTGGCGAACGACGACGTGGGTGCCGACGGGGCGCAGGTGACGTCGTTTACGTACACGGACGAGGCCGGGAACGAACAATCCGCCGAGGCCGGGCAGACGGTCGATACGGAACACGGGTCTCTGACGGTGAACGCGGACGGGTCGTGGTCGTTCGAGAGCGATCCGAACGCGGATCACTCGGACGGCGCGGTGTCGGACGGGTTCACGTACACGATCACGGACGGCGACGGGGACACCGCGACGGCCAGCCAGTCGATCACCGTGACCGATACCGGTCCGGAGATTCCACCGAACGATCCGCCGACGGGCAACCCGCCGGGCGCCGGCGACCAGCCCGACCTCGGGCGCGCCGATCTTGTGGTCGACGAGGACAGCATGGGGTCGGCCTCGCAGGCGATCGAGGTGGATTTCGGGCAGGACGGGTTCGGGTCTGCGAGCCTGAGCGTGCCGCAGGAGCTTGAGGACATGGGCCTGACGTCGGGCGGCGAGACGATCAGCTATGCCATCAGCGACGACGGGCAGAGTATTACGGCCTCGACACTGGATGGTTCACCGGTCTTTACCGTCACTTTGGATGCCAACGCCGAGACGGGCGAGCTGTCCTACACGGTCGACCTTCAGGGCAATGTCGATCATGCCGAAACGGGGGCCGGTGACGATCTTCTGTCGAACCTGCCGGTGACGCTGACGGTGACGGACGGTGACGGCACGGAAGCCTCGACCAATCTGGAGATCGGGATCAAGGACGACAGCCCGATGGCCGTCGACGACGCCACGGTGACGGTGGGCGAGGACGGGCAGAGCCTGAGTGTCGATGCCGAGGACGGTCTTCTCTCGAATGACGACGTGGGCGCCGACGGCGGCGAGATCACGTCGTTCACGTACACGGACGAGGCCGGGAACGAGCAAACCGCCGAGGTCGGACAGACGGTCGATACCGAGAATGGCCAACTCACCGTCAACGCGGACGGGTCGTGGTCGTTCGAGAGCGATCCGAACGCGGACCACTCGGACGGCGCGGTGTCGGACGGGTTCACGTACACGATCACGGACGGCGACGGGGACACGGCGACGGCGACGCAGGACATCACGATTACCGACGAGGGGCCGAAGATCGGTCCGCCGCCGGGAACCGGTGGCGGCGAACCGGGCGCGGACGGATATTCGGTGACGCTGGACGAGGGCGATCTCGGCACGGGCGCGGCGACGGCGGGCGGCCAGGCGCTGAACATCGACTTCGGGGCTGACGGCGAGGGTGCGGTGGCGCTCAGCGTGCCGCAGGAGCTTGAGGACATGGGCCTGACGGCGGGCGGCGAGGCGGTGACGTTCACGGTCTCGGACGACGGCCAGAGCATTACCGGATCGACGCCGGACGGCAGCCCGGTGATGACCATTACCCTGAACGAGGACGGCGGCAACTATTCCTACAGTGTCGAGCTTTCCGACAACCTGGACCACACGGGCGCCAACGGGGAGACCATCTCCGACATCCCGGTGACCCTCACCGTCACCGACGGCGACGGGGATACAGCGAGTACCAGCCTCAACGTGAACGTCGTCGATGACGCGCCGGAGGCCGTCGACGACGGCACCTTCAACGTGACCGACGGCGGCAACACCATCGGCACGGATGGCGGTCAGGACAACCTTCTCGGCAACGACGATCCGGGCGCCGACGGGGCGCAGGTGACGTCGTTTACTTATACGGACGAAAACGGTGAGAACCGGACCGCGCAGGCCGGCGAGACCGTCGATACTCAGCAGGGCACGTTGACGGTCAACGCCGACGGCACCTGGTCGTTCGAGAGCGACGAACAGATGGAGAGCGCCGACGGTCAGCCGGTGATGGATAACTTCACCTACACCATCACGGACGGGGACGGGGACACGTCGACGGCGACCGTCGGCATCAACGTCTCGGACGGCACGGCCGAACCGCCCGAACTGGTGGTGGGCGATGCGGAGGGCTACGAAGACAACGCCATTCCGCTCAATATCTCCAGCAGCCTCACGGATACGGACGGCTCGGAACGCCTGTCGGTGACCATCTCCGGGGTGCCGAACGGCGCGAGCCTGTCGGCGGGGACCGACAACGGCGACGGCACCTGGAGCCTGGAGGAGGGCGATCTTGACGGACTGACCGTTACGCCGCCGACGGATTCGGATGTCGACTTCGATCTCTCCGTCTCGGTGACGTCGACGGAAACCGCCACCGGTGAAACCACGACCGTCACCGATACGTTCACGGTCGAGGTCGATGCCGTGGCCGATCCGACAACCGTCTCCGCAACGGTCGAAGCAAGACTGGTCGAAGGTGAGCCGGTCACGGAAACCGTCACCGGCGAGGGCAGCATCGACGCGTCCAACTTCAACCAAGAGGGGCAGGGGTTCAGCGTATCGGCGCGCACGCTGAATGCGGACGGCTCGCTCTCAGACGCCTCCACCGACAACGTGACGTCGCAGGGCAACGGCCTCGGCGTGAAGGGCAGTGCGTCGGACGGGGAGCCGGATGCGCAGCTCGGTTTCAATCCGGAAACGGAAACCTCCGAACAACTCGTTATCGACTTCGATCATGACGTCACGGAGCTGAACTTTACCGTCAGCCGTCTGTTCGCCGACGAGGGTGACGGCCGGGGTGATGCGGCCGGGGACGAGCAAGGCAAATGGCAGGTCTACGACGACGGCGAACTCGTCGCGGAAGGCACGTTCTCGAACGAGAGCGGCAACGAGGGCACGTTCTCCATCGATCTGCCGGACGGCGTATCGTTCAACCAGATCGTGTTCTCCGGCACCGAGTATTCCGGCGGCGACGGCGATCAGATCCAGGACAGTTCGGACTACTTCATCAAGGAGATCGATTTCTCGTACGAGGATACGGTTGTCGTCGAGGAGGCCGAGCCGCATTGCGAGGTGACCGTTAACGTCGACGCGACGTTCGGTGATTTCACCGATGGTTCGGAGAATCATTTCGTCGTCGTCGAGGTGCCCGAGGGCTGGGAAGCCCAGGGTGAGTATGTCGAGGTCGATAGCTCGAACTATGGTGAGGGGAACTTCATCGCCATTCCGGTCGACGCCGACGACCTCCAGGCATCCGGCGGTTCGATCAGCGTGCCGGTGACCTTCAATGCGCCGGCACCGGATGCGGATGAATCCGTCGATCTCGACGTCTTCGCGGTGGCGCAGGAAGTGAATATAGACGGCACCGTCGGGGACGGCGAGATCACGCTCGATAACAACAACACTATGTCCAAGGCGACGGTGACGGTCGAGCACAAGGATGTCGTGGTCGAGGACCCGACACTCGAAACCGAGGATTCGCAAGGGTATGAGGATAACGCCATTGCGCTCGGCATCGATGCCGGTCTTTCGGACACGGACGGTTCGGAAACCCTTTCGGTGACGATTTCCGGCGTGCCGGAAGGGGCAAGCCTTTCGGCGGGCACGGATAACGGCGACGGCACTTGGACCCTGGAAGAGGGCGACCTGGACGGCCTGAGCATCACGCCGCCGGCGGATTCTGATGCCGATTTCCAACTCTCGGTTTCGGCGACCTCGACGGAGTCCAACACGGGTGAATCCAGGACCGTCAACACCACCCTCGACGTCAAGGTCGATGCCGTGGCAGACGATACGACCGTCGGCGGCAGTGCCGAAACCGAAGGCGTCGGCGGCGGCGATCATGCCGTCACCGTGAACCTCAACGCGACGTTCGGCGACTACGAGGACGGCTCGGAAAGCCATTTCGTGCTGGTCGAGGTGCCTGACGGCTGGGGCGCGCCGGAAGGGGCCGAGGTCGTCAACGGCGGCGACTTCGACGGTTTGCCCGACAAGCAGTTCGTCAAGGTCGAGGTCGATAACGCAGACCTCGCCGACAGCGGCGGATCGGCGCAGGTATCCGTGACCTTCCAGGTGCCGGACGATCAGCAATCGGGCGACATTAATTTCGATGTCTTCTCGGGGGCTGCGGAAACGCCGAGCGACGGCGGCGAGATCACGCTCGACAACAACACCAGCTTCTCCGGTACACAGGTGACGGCGAGCTACGAGAATGGGGCGCCGACGGTCGACGCCGGCGAAGTGCGTCTCGATGAAAATAATCTCGGCGGTGGCACGGCCTCGGCGACCGGCGACATCGATATCGATTTCGGCGCCGACGGCGAGGGTGCGGTGACGATGAGCGTGCCGACCGAGCTTGAGGACATGGGTCTCACGTCGGGCGGCGACGCGATTACCTTCACGGTTTCGGAAGACGGCCAGTCGATCATCGGGTCGACGCCGGACGGCTCTCCGGTCATGACCATCACCTTAAACGAGGACGGCGGCGACTACTCCTATACCGTGGAGATGCGGGCGCCGCTCGATCATGACGGCGCCAGCGGTGAGTTGATCGATGACATGCCGGTGACGCTGACGGTGACGGACGGTAACGGCGAGAGCACCGAGGCCACGCTGAACATCGATATCGCCGACGCCAATCCCGGCGCCGTCGATGACCGCATGGTGACGCTCGAGGAGGGCGGAAGCACGGTCGGTTCGGGGAACGGCGGCGATAACCTGCTGGCGAATGACGACGTGGGTGCGGACGGGGGCGAGATCACGTCGTTCACGTACACGGACGAGGCGGGGAACGCGCAGACGGCCGATGCCGGATCCACGGTCGATACCGAGCACGGGTCTCTGACCGTCAATGCGGACGGGTCGTGGTCGTTCACCTCGGACGAGAGCGCGGACCACGGCGACGGCGAGACGGTGTCGGACGGGTTCACGTACACGATCACGGACGGCGACGGGGACACGGCGACGGCGACGCAGGACATCACGATTACCGACGAGGGGCCGAAGATCGGCCCGCCGCCGGGAACCGGTGGCGGCGAACCGGGCGCTGACGGTTACAGCGTTACGCTGGACGAGGGCGATCTCGGCGCGGGCGCGGCGACGGCGGGCGGCCAGGCGCTGAACATCGACTTCGGGGCCGACGGTGAGGGCGCGGTGGCGCTCAGTGTGCCGCAGGAACTTGAGGACATGGGGCTGACGGCGGGTGGCGAGGCGGTGACGTTCACGGTCTCGGACGACGGCCAGAGCATTACCGGATCGACGCCGGACGGCAGCCCGGTGATGACCATTACCCTGAACGAGGACGGCGGCAACTATTCCTACAGTGTCGAGCTTTCCGACAACCTGGACCACACGGGCGCCAACGGGGAGACCATCTCCGACATCCCGGTGACCCTCACCGTCACCGACGGCGACGGGGATACGGCCAGTACCAGTCTCAACGTGAACGTCGTCGATGACGCGCCGGCGGCCGTCGACGACGGCACCTTCAACGTGACCGACGGCGGCAACACCATCGGCACCGACGGCGGTCAGGACAATCTGCTGGCGAACGATGATCCGGGTGCCGACGGCGCGCAGGTGACGTCGTTTACGTATACGGACGAAAACGGTGAGAACCAGACCGCGCAGGCTGGATCTACCGTCGATACCGAACAGGGCACGTTGACGGTCAACGCCGACGGCACCTGGTCGTTCGAGAGCGACGAACAGATGGAGAGCGCCGACGGTCAGCCGGTGATGGACAACTTCACGTACACGATCACGGACGGGGACGGCGATACCGCGACGGCGAACGTCACGATCAATGTTTCCGACGGCACCGCGCAGCCGCCCGAACTGGTGGTGGGCGATGCGGAGGGCTACGAAGACAACGCCATTCCGCTGAACATCGACGCCAGCCTCACGGATACGGACGGCTCGGAACGCCTGTCGGTGACCATCTCCGGGGTGCCCAACGGCGCGAGCCTGTCGGCCGGGACCGACAACGGCGACGGCACCTGGAGCCTGGAGGAGGGCGATCTTGACGGGCTGACCGTTACGCCGCCGACGGACTCGGATGTCGACTTCGATCTCTCCGTCTCGGTGACGTCGACGGAAACGGCGACCGGGGAAACCACGACCGTCACCGATACGTTCACGGTCGAGGTCAATGCCGTGGCCGATCCGACGACTGTCTCCGCGACGGTGGGAACCACGCTCGTCGAGGGCGACCCTGCGCCGGAGACCGGCGACATCACCGTCACCAATTCGGGCCACGAGGAAGCCGGTTTCCACAACACCTACGGTTATTACATCAAGGACGAGGACGGGAACCCGACGGAAGGCAAGATCATCTTCGCCGATACCAAGGACAACATCGGTGACTCGTACACGATTGAAGACGTCGATCCGGACCGGGTCGGGTTCTTCGTGCTGCCGAACGGCGACAACGTGAACGACGGGCTCTCGAACGGCATGGACGTGACGTTCGAACAGGACGGGAACGGCACCTGGCACGTCGTCAATGCGGAAACCGGCGAAACGCTTGAAGGCGACGGCAGTTACCAGCAGGGCGGCGTCCAGGACTCGCTCTTCTTCAGCGATAACAATCTGAACGCCGACGGCATGGACCACGTCGAGGATACCGGCACCGTCGGTAACCAGAACTGGGAAGACCTGATGAAGACGGCGACGGGTCAGGACAACGACTACGACGACGTCAACATGCAGGTCGACTTCAAACCGGATGCGGGCGACAGCACCGAGCCGCACTGCGAGGTTTCGGTCAACGTTGACGCCACGTTCGGCGATTTCACCGACGGTTCTGAAGGTCACTACGTGTTCGTCGAGGTGCCGGAAGGCTGGACGCCGACGGGCGAGGGCGTGGAAACCGTCAACAACGGCGATCATCCGCAACTCCCCGAAGGCGGCAACTTCGTCAAGGTGCCGGTGTCGCAGGAGCAACTCGAGGCCGGCGACGGCGCGGTGACCGTCAACGTGACCTTCGAGGCGCCGGTGTCCGAAGCGGGCGAGGACGTGCGGATCGACGTCTTCGCGGGCGCCATCGAGGAAAATCTGGACGGCGGCGAACTGACCACGGACAACAATACCTCGTTCTCGAACTCCAGCGTGACGGTTGAAGGCAAGGACCTGACCGTCGAGCCACCGGAACTGGCCGCCGACGACGCGCAAGGGTACGAGGATACGGCCATTCCGCTCAATATCGACGCGGGTCTCTCCGACACCGATGGATCCGAAAGCCTGTCGGTGACCATCTCCGGCGTGCCGGAGGGGGCAAGCCTTTCGGCGGGCACGGATAACGGCGACGGCACCTGGGCGCTGGAAGAGGGCGACCTTAATGGTCTCACCATTACGCCGCCGGCGGACTCGGATGTGGATTTTGATCTGACGGTCACAGCCACGTCGACCGAGGCATCGACGGGCGAGACAAGCACCGTCGAGAGCAGTTTCACCGTCGAAGTGGACGCCGTCGCCGACGATGTCGGCGTTTCGGCCGAGATCAAGGCGACCATCGTGCCCGGTGAGAATGATGGGGCCGAACCGGAAACGGTGACCATCGGCGCCGATAACTACGATGCGGGCGATGCCGACTTCACGGTCTCCGGCCGCACGCTGGATCGTCACGGCAACCTGTCCGAGGGGTCGAGCGATAATATCAGCGTCAAATCGAGCGGCCATCCGACCGGCTTCGGCGTCAAGGGAGATGCATCCAACGGTGCCGACAGCGAAATCGGTTACGAGGACGGCAAATCAGAACAGGTCGTCGTCGACATCGACAGCGACGTTTCCGAAGCCAACGTGACGATCGCCTGGCAGAACCCCAATGAAGACTGCCGCATTACGCTTTACCGCGACGGCGAGCCGGTCGGTGAGCGCGTGATCGAGGGCGGCACCGACGGGGTCGACAGTCTCGGCACGTTCCAGGCCGACGACGGCGGATCGTTCGACCAGATCGTGTTCGAGGCGACGGGCGAGAACAGCGACTTCCTGGTGCACGAGATCTCGTTCGAGGTTGCGCCGCCCGAACCGGCGCCGGTCTGCGAGGTCGAAATCGACGTTACGGCAACGTTCGGGGATTTCGAGGACGGTTCCGAGCAGCATTTCGTCTTCGTCGAGGTGCCCGAAGGCATGACGCCGGCCGACGAGAACGCGCAGACCGTGGAAGGCAACGCCGAGAACGGCCTGACCGAAGGCCAGACGTTCGTCATCGTGGAAGTCGACGCGGCCGATATCGAGGCCGGCGGCGGTACCGTTACGGTGCCGGTGTCGTTCACGGGGCCTGTGCCGGAAGATGGCGGCGGCGTGACCGCGAACGTCTTTGCCGGCGCCCGGGAAACCAATCTGGATGGCGGTGAGCTCACGTTCGACAATAACCTGAAGCTTGCCGGCACGTCGGTGGAGTCCGAGAAGGGCGACATGACCGTTTCCGATCCGGAGATGAACGTCGACGATGCTGCCGGTCTAGAAGACACGGCGATCCCGCTCGATTTCAACATCGGCCTGACCGATACCGATGGCTCGGAAAGCATGGCGATCACCGTTTCCGACGTGCCGGGAGGGGCGACGCTCTCC
This sequence comes from Rhodospirillales bacterium, assembly GCA_051117645.1. GTDB lineage: Bacteria > Pseudomonadota > Alphaproteobacteria > Rhodospirillales > Casp-alpha2 > UBA4479. The sequence continues at coordinate 87,103 of JBNPEI010000008.1, read as the reverse complement.
GCCGGCACCGACAACGGCGACGGCACCTGGACGCTGGAAGAGAGCGATCTGGATGGCCTCACCATCACGCCGCCGCACAACTCGGACGTGGATTTCGACCTCAAGGTCGATGTCGCGGTGACCGAGAGCGCGACCGGCGAGACCAAGACGTTTTCGGAGGACGTCAAGGTCGAGGTGACGGCCGATGCCGATGCGCCGACACTCGACGCATCGCTGTCCGCCAGCGATGACGATGATTCCGGCAACGTCGGTCAAGGATCGAATGCCAACAACGGGTTCGGCAACGGCGACCAAACGGCGCCGGGTAATTCCAACGACCACAATAATGCCGAGAACGCGGGCGGTGACGGGACGTCGGCAAACAACGATTTCGTCGACGACGGCGGCCAGAACCACCACGGCACCGGTGGCGACGATAATTTCATCGTCGATCGCGACCTGAACATGAACGAAAACTTCAACATGGGCGGGGGTGACGATACGGTTACCGTCAACGGCGACACCAGCCAGGGCCACAACTTCAATATGGGCGCCGGCGACGATAATCTGGCGCTGAACGGCGATATCAACGGTAACACCGCCATGGACGGCGGCTCCGGTAACGATGTGCTCTACCTGGAGGGTGACAGCGATCAGTACACGTTGCAGAACTTCACCGACAACCAGGGCCATATCAATACCCAGATCATCGACAACGACACCGGTCAGACCATCACCGTCAACAATGTCGAGGCGATTTCGTTCGGCGACGGCGAGGTCGTCGGCAACGCTGACCTGGTCGACCGCGACACGGGCGGCGACACCGAAGCCGAACCCACGGTCTATGACCTGGATATCGACAGCGCGCTGACGGACCTGGACGGTTCCGAGAGCCTCACCGTCACGCTGGGGCCGGTGCCGGAAGGCGTCACGTTCTCCGCCGGGACCGACAACGGCGACGGTACGTGGTCATTGGCCTCCGACGAGCTGCAGGATCTGCAGATGACTGTCGAAGCCGGCGTGAAGGAAGATTTCGATCTTCCCATCAAGGCGACCTCCACCGAAGCCGAGAACGGCGATGCTGAGTCCGTGAACATGAGCCTCAAGATCGAGTTGCCCGAGGATCACGGCACCCCGGTCGATCCGCCGGTCGACAACGATGGCGGTACCGGGCACGGCTCGGGCCAGGGCACGGGGGCCGGTAAGTCCGGTTCCGGCCACGGCACCGGCGGTGCATCCAAGGTCGCGAAATCGGGTTCCGGCCACGGCAACGGCAAATCGGGTTCGGGCCAGGGAAAATCCGGGTCGGGGCACGGCCGTGGCGGCGCCTCGAAGGTTGCCGGGTCCGGGTCAGGCGAGGGCCGGGGCAGGTCCGGTTCGGGCCATGGCCGGGGCGGTCACAGCGACGCAGGCCGCGGACGCGGCGGTTCCGGGTCGGGGCACGGCAGGGACCGTGGTAGCGAGCAAGGGCGCGGTCGCGGTGGTTCGGGTTCCGGCCACGGCCGTGGCGGGCACAGCGGCAAGGGCCATAGCCGGGGCGGTTCCGGCCACGGGCACAGCGGTCACGGTAAGAGCGGCTCCGGTCAAGGCTCCGGACAGGGAATCGCTGCGGCCGGCGGCGGTTCGGGCCACGGCGGCCCGCAGGGCAACAACGGGTTCGGTAATGGCGATCAGGATGCGCCGGGGAACTCGGGCGGCAACAACAACGCCGAGAATGCCGGCGGCGATGACGGCGACCGCCTGATGAACGCCCTGAACAAGTTTGCCAACGCCGATCCGGCGGCGGACGACGGCGGCGGCGATACGTTCCGCAACGTCGGCGCCGGACGCGGCGAAAACGGGGACGACGGCAACTGGTTCGACGAACAGCAGCAGGCGCCGGCCGACGACGACGTCTTCGGCAAGACCGAGTTGGAGCAGAAAGAGGAAGACGATCAGAAAGCCGAGGAAGCCCAGCGCGAGGAAGAAGAGGGCGGCATCCAGATCCCGGTCGAGGACAACAGCGGGAACGAGGCCGACTTCGAGGACCGCAGCCTGGTCTGACCTGTTGCTCACATCAAATTGAGAAAGGCGCGTCGAAATCGGCGCGCCTTTTCTTTTCGATGAGGGTGAAATGACCCTTACGTCACATCCATGTGTATGGTCTCGATCGTCTGGTTGCCGTTGTCGTCGGTGATGGTGACCTCGAAGCTGTCGTCACTGCCATCGTTGGTGTATTCGAAGCTGCCGTCGCTATCCAGGGTCAGCGTGCCGCTGGCATCCGCACTGACACTGTAGCTCAAGCTGTCGTTATCGTCGGCGTCGGCACCGAGAATCAGGCCCTTGTAGGTGGCACCGGCGGTCATCGATATATTGTTCAGGTTCTCGTGCGTGCCGCCAACAATGGTCGCATCGTTGCCGTTGCCGGACTGGTCCTGCGCGACATTGCCGGTCCCTTCCTCGAACGTCCAGTACCCGGCGAGACCATCTTCGTCGCCGTTCAACTGCTTGTCGTAGCTGTTGGCAATTTCGGTTTCCGTCCGGGCGTCGTTCCACAGACGGGCTTCCGCGATCTTGCCGTCGAAGAAATTGTCGTTGTCGTTATTCGACCTGCCAATGAAATTGCTGGCGCTGCCCGCGGGGACGCTGCCGGGGGTGTTCTGACCTGTGCCCGTTTTGATCTCGGTTCCGTTGAGATACAGCACGACGTTGCCGGCGCCATCGTTGACGGCCGCGACGTGCGCCCATTCGCCGGTCGGAAGCGGATCGTTCGCCGTGACGTTGGTTGCGTTCCCACCGTTGTACGTCCAAAGCGAAAGTTCTCCCGACGTTCCCGAAGCCGTCAGCAAGAAGCCATTGCTGTTGCCGCTGCCCGAGCCGTCGCCAAAGTCGAAAATCCGCATGAATCCAGCGTCTTCACCTTCCTGACCATCATCGGAAGGGTCATGGAACCGATCGAAGTTGACCCAGGCTTCAACGGTGAAGGGGCCGGAGACATCCTCCGAGAGTGGCCCGATGTCGACGTAGTCGTCCGTGCCGTCGAATGTAAGCGCATAATTGCTCGGCAGCACCGGGTCCTGGCCGACGCGGACGGAAATCACCTCGTCCTCGGTTTCGACATCGCCGGTGGCGCGCAGTGTGAACGTATCCGTACCCGAGAACCCGGCATTCGGTGTGTAGTTCCAGACACCCGTGGCGCTGTCGATAGTAACGGTGCCGTTGCCCGCCGCCGTCTGCACCGAATAGGTCGCCGAACTGTTGATGCCGCTCGTCGTCACCTGGCCGGTGGCGATAGTGTCCTCGCCGATGCGCATGCTGTTCGTTGTCACGTCCGGCGCGACATCGACGACGGAAGCGTCGTTGTTGAGCGTCAGGTCGTTGTTCCCGGCATAATCCTTGACTGCGCCAGAGCCGTTGTCGCTGCCGCGCCAGTAGGCGCTGAGACCGCTCTCGCCGCCGGAAAGCTGGTCGTTCATGTATTGCTTGATCTGCGCTGTCGAGAGGTCCGTCGACCAGAGACTGATTTCCGCCATGTCGCCGTTGAAGTATGTCTGGCCGCCAAAGTGCCCGAGGTTCAGCGGGCCCGGATTGCTGCCATCCGCCACGGTGTTAATGCCGGTGTCGTCGTCGTCATGGTTGGCGCTGATCGCCGTCAGCAGCACGCCGTCCTGGTAAACGCGAAGATCGCGCAGGCTGTCGCCGTCGGCGGGCAGCACGACCGCATAGTGATGCCACTGGCCGTCGTCGGTGGCGGTCAGCGGCTGGAAGGTGATGGCGCCGGTGCCGATGTCGACGGTGACGCCCTTGCCGCCCTCAAGCGACCCGCCGGGGTCGTCCCAACCGTTGAGTCCGAACCGGAAATTCGACTGCGCGGCACCATTGCCGTAGGAGACGAACGTCTGCGGCTCCTCGCTGTCGGTGCGCGCCCATAGCATGATCGTGCGTTCGGCGTCACCGAGCGGGCCGATGGCATCGCCGTCCGGGTCGCTCGCGTAATCGCCGGTGCCGTCGAAGCGGATCGCCTTGTCGAGATGGCTGACGGCAAGGCCGCCGCCGGCGCCGCTGTCGGTAATCGACGCGTCGCCGTTCAGAGTGCCGTCGTAGTTTTCGCTGCGGATGCCGTTGGCCATCGTGTGGGCGCCGTCAAGGACCGTGTCGCCGTTTTCGACGTCATCGAACGTGTATTGGGTGAGCAGGTTTTCCGTGTCGTAATCGTAGGAACGGGTCATACCGTCGCGAATTTCGGCTTCGGTGCGAGCGTTGCTCCACACGCGGACATTGTCGATGCTGCCGTTGAAGAACTGGAGCGGCGGATTCGCACCCTCCTGATAGGCGCCGATCGTAAGTGGGTTGCTGTTCAGCGACGGACCGGCGCCGGTGATGCCGGTTACCGATTGATCCAGGACACCGTCGATATAAAGGTTCATGGACGAGCCATCAAATGTCCACGCAGCGTGATGCCATAGCCCGTCGTTTACTGTTGCTGCGGAGGTCAGCCCGTTGGTGCTCAACCCACTTGTGGCCGTGTGGAGCTTGCCGCCGGTTACAACAAGGGTATAGCCGTTGAAGGTCGTATCGACACCTTTTGAGACGATCCGACCGGCCTGCGACGGGTCGGTACTGCCATGGCTGGAGGTCTGGAACCAGGCTTCCAGCGTCCAGGTCGTCGTGTTGAGGGCAGCGTCATGGGCGACGTGGACATAGTCGCCGTCGCCGTCCAGTTGCAGCACGTCGCCGGTCGGACCGTGTTCCGCGATAGCCGGATCGGCGGAACTTGTGACGATTTGGGCATCGTTGCCGTTGTTGGTAACGTCGCGGACGACGCCGCTCTCGATGTCTTCGAACGTGTAATAGGCGACAAGGCTGTCTTCCGAACCGGTCAGCGTCGTGTTGTAGTTGGCCTTGATCTCGTCCGAGGTGCGTGCGTCGTTCCAGATGCGCACGTCGGCGATGGCGCCGTGCATGGGGCTCTCACCGTCCCAGTTGGACTGGCCGATGTAGTTGTTCAGCCTTGCGACATCCTGGGCGATCTGCTGATTGTCGGACTCGGTTTTTACCAGCTCGCCATTGATATAGAGGTATCCTGTTGCGAAGCCGCTACTGTCCGGATCGCCATCGTTCACCCCTGCGACATGAATCCACTGGCCGGTGGGCGCCGTGGTGTCGGACTTGACGGCGCTTGCTGTTGAGCCGTTCCGAGTGTCGAACGAGAACACGTCCGAACCCGGATCGATGGCAAGGAGCAGATTGTCGTCATTTTCGCCCTGGCCGAGGTCAATGATACGCATCCAGTTGTTGTCTGTGAAAGCGTCGGGGTTGTAGTACACCCAGGCTTCGAACGTATACGCGCCGTGGATGTTTTCCGACATCGGACCGATATCGACATAATCGTCGACGCCGTCGAACTGCAGCGCCGATTGCGTTGGGGAATTAGTGGCGTCCGGCGCGCCGGTGACCGTCAGTGAAATCGTCTCGTCATCCGTGCCGGATGTGGCCCCGGTGGCGCGGAGCGTGAAGCTGTCGCTGCCGACGTAGCCCTGATCCGGCGTATAGGTCCAGTCGCCGGTTTCAGAGTTGAGCGTGACCGTGCCGTGGTCCGGTTGCGTGTGGATCGTGAATTGGGCCGTGCCGGTGACGTCGGCATCGGTCATGACACCCGACGCCGTATCGGACGTCGACATGGCGATCGACGTGCCCTGGATATCCGGCAGCGTGTCGACGACCACGGTGTCCCCGTTGGCGGTGCCGTTCTTGCCGTTGACGCTGCTGTCGACGACCGTCGTGCCGTCTAAACCTTCGAACTTATAATTCAGGGTCAAATTCGCTTCATCGCCTGAAAGCTGGTTGTCGTAGTAGGCGGCGATTTCCGCTGCCGAACGCACATCGTTCCATACGCGGAAGTCGGCGACCTTGCCGTCCATGGAGCCGAGATGATCCTTCCACCCGCCGATCCAGGCTTCGGGCGCGGTGCCGCTGGTCGTGTCGTCCGGAACGGAGAAATCGCCGGATTGCGTCTTGTCGAGTTGGCCGTCGATATAAAGGTTGGCCTCGGCGTTCGTGAACGTCACCGCGAGATGATACCACTGTCCCGCCTGCAGCGTGGCATTGCTCTCGAGGTTGTCACCGTCATTATGACCCTGGAAGAACACCTTGCCGTCTGTGGAGTCGACGTAACCGCCGTCACCGTCCTGCGTATGGCCGACGGAGAACAGCGCGTAGGTGTTCGACCCGTTGTGCTGTTTTACGAATATGGTCTCGCTGGTGACGGCGTCGAAATAGACCCAGGTTTCGATGGTGCCGCCGGACGTCACCATGTCGTTCACCGCATCGATGGGCGTGGCGACATAATCGCCGACGCCGTCGAATTCGACCGAGGAGGTCGGCAGCTTGACGGAATTGATGCCGGCACTGTCCTGCAGCGTCATGTCGCGGTTGTTGGACGTCTTGTCCGCGATGATTTTTCCGTCGGCGCTTTCCATCGTGTAGTAGGCGGTGAGATTGGACTCGTTTCCTGCAAGTTGACGGTCGTAGTGTGCCGAGATTTCCTCGGCCGTACGCACGTCGTCCCAGATCCGAAGATCGTCGATCATGCCGTTCAGGCTGCCGGTCTCAACCAGGTCGGTGCCGACAAGCATGTCGCCGGTGCCGGTGTAGGAGCCGCCCATCGTTTTGGTCGCGACCTGTGTGCCATTCTTGTAGAGAATGGCTTCCTTCGTCGTGTTGTCGAAGGTCGCCGCCCAATGCACCCACTCGCCGACATTGGTATCGGTGTCGGTGAAGTCGATGTCGTCGTTGAACAATGCGAAGGTAAACTGCTTGTTATCGAACCCGCCGCCGGTGGCCCGGTAGCCGAAATGAAGCCCATCGCGCGTCGCCGCAGTCCCTTGTGAAAGAATCATGTCATTCGTCGTATCTGTGGCGCGGTATGCCCATGCCTCAATGGTGAATGACTTGTTGGCGATGTTGATCCCTTCGACGGTGCCGTAATCGTTAGTTCCGCCACTACCCTGCAACACGCTGCCGCCGATCGACGGATCGTTGTCCGCATTGACGGTGACGGAAATCGTTTCCTGATCGGTGAACGTGCCGTCCGTGATCTGTAGCTGGAAGCTGTCCGAACCCGCATAATTCGCGTTCGGCGTGTAGGTCCAGTTGCCGGTCGATGAATTGATGCTGACGGTGCCGTGCTGTGCCGCGGTCGAGACCGAGTAGCCGGTCGGCGCCGCGACGATGTCGTTCGTCGTCATGGTGCCGCTCGCCGTCGTGTCCTCGGCCAGCGTGATGCTGGTGGCGAACAGGTCGAGGTCGCCGTCGCTGTAGGTGGGACTAGTGGAATCCGACGCCGCTTTCAGATCGTTGTCGTTCGACGTTGCGTCCCGCACCGTCGTGCCGGCGCGGTCTTCGAAGGTGTAGTAGGCCTCCAGGCCGGTTTCGTCGCCGGTCAGTTTCTGCGTGTATGTCTCGCGGATTTCGCTGCTGCTGCGGGCGGTCGACCACAGCCTGACGTCGCCGAGTTGCCCATTGTACGGGGCTGATGAGCCGGTGCTTGAGTTATAATCGCCGAGTGTCACGTCATCGTTGTCGATGTCGAGTGCGAGACTTTCGACAATGCTGACGAGTTCGCCGTCGACATAAAACTGCAGTTCATTCGCAGTGCCGTCGTATACGACCGAGGTGTGATGCCAGTTGCCGTCGTTGACGGTCACACCGGTTGCCTGGGCGATGACCTCGTCCGGTTCGGCAAGGGCCAATGTCCCGTTGTTCAGGAATAGTCTCAGAGCGCCGTCGGTTATCTCTTCACCCAGGTCCAGGAGGATGCCCGTTGTGGTCTGGCTCGTCTTGAACCAGGTTTCCATGGTGAAAGAGCCTGTGTCGCTGACCTGCATTCCGGGCACTGATGTGGACAAGGAATCGTCGGTACCGTCGAATACGGCGGCGGTGGCGTTGATTTCGTTCGAGATAACGTTCACGGCCTGCACGTTGACCGTGATCTGTTCGGCGTCGGTGATACCGCCGCCGGACGCGGTGACGTAGAACTGCGCCTGGCCGTTGAAATTGTCGAGCGGCGTGAAGGTCCACGCCCCGGTTGCGCCGTCGATATTCACCGTGCCCTTGCCGGTGACGGTCAGCGACGTTGCGCCGGAGTGAGCATTGGTCGAGTTCACGCCGAACACGGCCGAGCTCGGCACCACGTCGTTCGCCGTCATGGTGCCGTTGGCGGTTTGGTTCTCCTGTATCGCGACATTGAGGCTGTAAATCTCCGGTGTCGTGTCGACGCGGCTCGGATCGTCGGTGCCGGCCGTGTCGGCGGCGCCGAGCGTGCCGTCGTTGTCGCCGGCTGAGTCGGTGACGGTCTGCCCGGAAAGCTCGTTGAATTCGTAGTGGGCGACCAGCGCGCCGCCCTCATTGCCGACGATGGTCCTGTCTAGATTGTCGTTGATCTGGGCGTCCGTGCGCGCCGTGTTCCAGATGCGGACGTCGGCAAGCTCGCCCGAGAGGAACTGGCTCGGTGCTTCGTTAGGATGCGACACGCCGGTATTCGTGCGTCCGCCGATGCCGAGCGTGCCGCCGCCGGCATTGATGGTGCCGATATCTGCGTCGGTATCGATGGCGGCAACCTTGCCGTCGACCAGGATTTTCAGCACGCCGCCGCCATAGACGAATGACACATGATGCCACTGGTCCGAGGAGACGGCGCCGTCGGCGGTTTCCAGCGACCTGTGCTCGCTGCCGGTCGCATCGCCGTCGTTATCGATATAGACCCCGAGCGCGCCGTTGCCGGTTTCGTAGAAATGGTATTGGCGGTCGGCCTCGTCGGTGCCGCCCATCTTGGCGAGCAGTGTCTGTATCCCGCCGCTCGAGACATCGTCGAACTTGACCCACGTCTCGACCGTCAGCGCCGACATGCCGTCGAGGCTGGCGTCGTCCGGCACCTCGATAAAATCGCCACCGTCGAAGCGCATGGCGTTGTGCGGCTGGCTGCTGACGTTGGCGCCGTTGGTCAATGTGCCGTGGAGATTGTTGCCGGAGCGGTCGGCGACGGTCGTGCCGTCCGTCGTGTCGAAGGTCCAGTTGCCGGCGAGGCCGTCGCCGGTCGATACGAGTTGATCGTAGTTCTCCCGGATTTCGTCGGCTGTGCGCAGGTCCGACCATATTCGCACGTCGTCGATCATGCCGTCGATGAAGCGGCTGCCGGCGGCTTCGGTGCCTTGCTCGCCGATGGTGTCGGTGCCGATCCGGAGCGCACCCGCATTGACGTCGCCGATCGACGTTACCGTTTGGGACTCGCCCGCTCGATCGCCGTTCAAGAAGAACGTCATGCTGTTGGCTGACGCATCGTAGTTTACGGCTACATGGGTCCAGGTGCCGGTAGTTATCTGAGCGCCCGTGTTGACGTTTCCGGACTCCGGTGTCCAGAAATCGAGGGAGCCGTCGATGACTGAAAGTCGGTAATTCGGGTCGTCTCCGCTGTCGGCCGCTTTGTCGAGAATCGTATTGATTCCGCTGACGTCGTTCAGGTTGATCCAGGCTTCGAGCGTGAAGTCCTGCTCGGAGCCTATGTCCAGACTGTTCGAGTCGGAAATCTTTACGAAATCATTGGTGCCGTCGAGAGTGAGCACACCACGGTTCGTCACCGGCGAGCGTTGCGCCGCGTCCGGATCGATGGTGACGGTGATCATCTCGCTGTCGACGGTTCCCTGTGCACCGGTGGCGGTCAGGGTGAAGGTATCCGTGCCGTTGTAGTTTTCCGCCGGCGTGTAGGTCCAGCGCCCGGTGGACGGGTCGATGGTGACGGTGCCGCCGTTCGCGGAGCTGCCGGTAATGTCGCCGTTGGAATCGGTCGAGCCGCCGTCAACCGAGAATGTCGCCGAACCGTCGGCACCGGCGGACGACATGCTGCCTTGGAGCGACTGGTTCTCCTCGATGGTGATCGCGGTGCCGTTGAGGGTCGGCGAGTCGTCGGTATGAAAGGCGCCGTCGGCGACACCGTCGTAGGTCCCCTGATTGGCGGTATTGACCGGGCCGCCGGAGGTTTCCTCGAACGTATAGTGCGCGAGCAACGCACCGCCCTGATTGCCGGTCAGGGTCTTGTTGTAGTTCTCGAGGATTTCGGTCTCGGAACGGGCGCCGTTCCACACTCGGACGTCGTTGATCCGGCCCCCGTAATACTGCGAGGAATGACCGGAGTAACCGATATTGAAGTCGCCCGAGCCGTCGAAACCGGCATCGAACTGTTCGGTCGCGACCAGCTCTCCGTTGCGGAAAATCTTCGCGAACTTGGTGTCGGCGTCGTAACTTGCGGCCCAGTGCACCCATTCGCCGGCGCTTCCGGTATCCGTATAGTCGAGCGTGTTCGGCGTCGGGTCGGTATTATCGCCATTGAAGCTGAACCGCACGTTCGTGCCGCTGGTATAGCCGAAGTGCAGGAAGTTCGTGGTGGAAGCCGGATCGCTATCCCGGATACCGAATGCCAAGTCATCGCCGCTGTCTGCCGTGCGCTTGCCCCAGTATTCGATCGTGAACGATTTGCTCTGCAATTCGCTATCGAGGCCGGAAACGGTGACCTTGTCGTCATTGCCGTCGAAGGCCATGGACGGCCCGGCGGTGCCGACGACGGTGGCGCCGTTGGTAAGCGTTCCCGAACTGTCGTCGCCGGCGCTGTCGGTAACGCTCGTGCTGCCGTCGATATGATCGAACTGCCAGTAGGCGACAAGATCGTCCTCGTCGCCGGTGAGGTGCTGGTCGTAGTTCTCGCGCACCTCGTCGGCGTTGCGCGCGCTACTCCACACCCGGACATCGTCGACCTGTCCCTTGAGCCCGACGTCTCCACTACTGGCATTGTCCTCGCCGACGACGAAAGTACCAGCGCCGCCGCCTGTCGGATTGTCGGTGTAGGACTGGGCGGAACCCACCTGTTCGCCGTTCAGGTACAGGGTCACGGTTTTCGCCGTGGCGTCACGAACCGCCGACAGGTGCGTCCAGGCGCCGGTCTGCAGATTGGTATCGAAGGTTAGCTGGGTATCGTTGCCGCCGCCGCTTTCGTGCAGATAGTAGACGTCGCCGCTGTCGTCGACGCGCAGCGAATAGAGCGCATTGGTCGCTTCCGTCTCGCCGTCGCCGCTGATCTGCGCGATGATGTTCCCGCCGGCGTCGAACTCGGCGATGTTGACCCAGGCTTCGAGCGTGACGTCGCCGGTGATCGCCAGTTCGTCGCCGGCGCCGCGGCCGGCGTCCATGTGGTCGTTGTCGCCGTCCAGGTTGAGAACGCCGCGGTTGAGGTCGACGTGGTTGTCCGACTTGACGGTGACGGTGATCGTCTCGTCGTCCGTGAAATTGACGCCGCCGGACGTCGAGGACGCGCGCAGCGTGAAGTTGTCCGAGCCGTAGTAACCGTCCGCCGGATCATAGCTCCAGGCGCCGGTATCCTCGTCGATGGTGACGCTGCCGCCTTTTGCCGTCGTGAACGTTGTCGTGCCGCCGACGATGGAGTAGGTAGGCGTGCCCGGCACGTCGATGCCGGTCATGGTGCCGGCGGCGGTTTCGCTCGACTGGATTTCGACCTCGTTGCCGAGGACGGTCGGCTCCGAGCCGCTCGCCGGGTCGATGATATCGGCGCCGTTCGTCAGCGTGCCGTCGTTGCCGTTGCCGGTCAGGTCGCGCACCATGTTGCCGTCGGTGTCGTCGTCGAAGCGGTAATAAGCCGTCAGGTTGCTTTCGTCGCCGGTGAGCTGCTGGCCGACACGGCTGCGGATGTCTTCCGCGGATTGCGCTGCCGACCAGATTGCAACTTCGTCGATCTGGCCTTCGAAAAACTGGCCGTGATCGCCTTCATCATATGTGCCGATGGCCACTCGGCTCTGTACATCGGAGTCCATGCTGATCCCCGACAATGTCGCCCGGCTGTCACCGTCGACGTAGACCTCGCCGGTGCCGTCGGTACGCCACACCAGGGACACTTCCGTCCACGCGTTGAGCGTTATCGCGCCGGCATCGACTTCGATATCGTCCACTGTGGCCTTGAGCCGCCAAGCACCGTTTTCGTGTTCCATCCTGAGGTATACGCGATCGCCGCTCGCATCCTCGACATTGGCGAACATGTAGTGCGATCCAGTGTTGCTGCTATGCCCCGGTGTGTTGAAACGCAGAGATACCGTACCTTCGCTTGCGTTCAGGACGGTGTCCGGCAGATTGACGTAGTCGTTGGTGCCGTCGAGGCTGAGGGCGCCGTCGGAAATCTGCACGGCGTTGCCGTCGTCGACACTGTTGATCGTGACGGTGATCGTCTCGTCGTCGTGGAAGGCTGTGCCGTCCGCATCCTCGCCGGAGACGCGGAGCGTGAAGGTGTCCGTGCCGTAGTAGTTCTCGACCGGTTTGTAGGTCCAGGTGCCGGTATCCTCGTCGATAGTGACGGTGCCGTGCTGACCGTTCGTGGGGACGGAGTAGGAAATCGTGTCCGCGTCCGGCACATCGTTGGCGAGCAGGCGGCCGGTGGCGACCTCGTCCTCCTGGATCACCAGCGTCGTCGCCGTCGTGTCGTTGTCGAGATCGAGCCAGGTTGCGCCCGAGACCGTCGCGTCCGGCGCCTGCGTGCCGCCGGCCGCGTCATTGTGGGCGGTGATGCCTGTGCCCTCGGTAAAGTCGTAAAGGCCGATCAGGCCATCGGCCTCCGGATCGACTTCGTTGCCGAACCGTGCGGCGATCTGTGCGTCGGTGAGCTTGGTGTTGTAGAGCGCGACGGGGCCGACCTCGCCCTTGAATTCTTCCCAGAACGCGTTGTCCGCCTTGCCGATGGTAAGGTTCTGGTCGTTCCATGACCACGCGGCGCTTGCCGTTGTTGTCGCGACCAGAACGCCATCGACGTAAATTTTCTGCAATCCCCCTGAAGCCTGATCGTAGCTGACGGTGATCTGGTGCCACGCGCCGTCGGCGACGTTGACACCCGTGGTGTTGTTGTCGAACGCCGTGGTGGAATCCGCATGGGCGGTGACGAAGACATTGCCGTCATTTTTGATGCCAAGGGTCAGGCCGTTGTCCGATTGATCGCTGTCGGCGCGGGCCATCAGGGCCGCCGTGCCGCGCGTATCGGTGTCGGCATCGTCGTTGTCGACCCCCCAGTCGAGATCCGTCTTCATCCAGATCGACCACGTGCCCTCAGCGCTGTCGAGGCTGGTATCGCCATCGTTATGCGGAATGGTGACGACATCGTCGATGCCGTCGAACGACACGCCGCCCTTGAGGTCGTCGACGATCTTAGCGTCGCCGCTCAGCGTCAGGTCGCGGTTGTTGCCGGACTGGTCCTGAACGGTGCCGTCTGCGACTTCGTCGTCGAACCTGTAATAGGCCTCGAGGTTGTTGGTGCCGCTGGCGACAGGCTGGTCGATGCCGTCCCTGATCTGATCGTGCGTCCGCGCCTCGGACCAGACCCTGATCTCGTCGATCAGCGCGTAGGAAAAATCGTCGCTGACGTCGTAATTGCCGCCGACCCGAAGCGATTGCGCGACATTGTCCATTGTCGCGTTGCCGGCTTCGTTGTCGATCGCCACCAGATCCCCGTTGACGTAAATCCTGGCGACGCCGCTCGAGCCGTCATAGTCGTAGCTGACGGCGATATTATACCAGGTGTCGGTGGAGACGGTGAACTGCGACGTAAGCGTGGTGGCCGGGTTGCCGTCGTCGTCGCGTACCAGGAACACCAGATTGCCGGAACTGTTGATATACGCGACGTGGCGTCCGTTGTTCCCGCCGGTGTCCTCGTAAAGGGCGACCAGGGACTGGGAGTTGTTCGGTATCCTGCCGACGTTCATCTTGAACTCGATGGTCGCGGCGGTGTCGAATATGCCGTTGCCGATCGACGCGGTTCCGTAAGTGCCGCTCTGGCCGGTCGTCCGCAGCGCCCCGTCATTGATGACGACCGAGTTCTCGGCGTCGTTGTTGACGGTGACGGTGATGGTCTCGCTGTCGGCGGTCGAGTTGTCCCCCGACGCGGTCAGAGTGAACGTATCGTTGCCGTACCAGTTGTCGGCGGGGGTATACGTCCAGGCGCCGGAGTCCGGATCGATGACAACGCTGCCGCCCTTGTCCGTCGTCCACGTAACCCGGCCGTCATCGTCGGCGACGGTTTCATCGGTGTTCGGATTGCCGTCGTCGATCCCGTAAGCCGGCGTGCCGGCGACGTCGTTGGCGGTCATCTGACCGGAAAGGGAGTTGTTCTCCTGGATTTCGCCCGAGGTGCCCTGCACGGTCGGGGTCGCATCGACGACGGTGACGGTGCCGTTGATCGTGCCGTCGTTGCTGCCGGCGCTGTCGACGAATTTACCCTCGACCGTCTCGTCATAGAGATACTGCGTTGCGAGACCGGTCTCGTCGCCCTTGAGGACGCTATTCATGTGAGCGGCGATCTCGTCGGCAGTTCGTGCCGTGGTCCAGAAGCGCGTGTTAGCAAGGTCGCCGTTGTAATCCCGGTTGGCGGTATGATCGTTCGCTTCGCCGACGATCAATCTGCCAGCGGTGATGTTCGGTGATTGGGCGTCGCCGACGGCTTCGGCAACGCCGTCGACATACACGGTCGCCAGCCCGGTCGTACTGTCGTAGACGATGGCAACGTGATGCCACAGGCCGTCATTGACGGATGTCGTGCCGACGACTTCGGCCGTACCGGCCTGAAAACCGGTGTTGTTGTATTCGACCCTGCCGCTGGCATCGAGGCGTAGCGTCGTGCCGCCGTTGCCGGTTCCGCCTGTACCGAGGACCGTCTGCAGGGATGCATGGGTCGTCTTGACCCAGGTTTCGTATGTATAGGACCCCGTGCCGGTGATTACGTCGTCATCGGCGAGGGTGAGGTCGTTGACCTCGAAATAATCGTCGTCTCCGCTGAACCGGGCCGCGTGTACAGGCACATTCTTGATTGTCGCGTCACCGCCAAGCGTGCCGTCGAGGTCGCTACCCGTCGCTGTCGCCTTGTTGGCGACGGTGGTGCCGTCCGGGTCGTCGTCGAAGCGGTAATAGGCGGTCAGGTTATCCTCGTTGCCGGCGAGCTGTTTCTGGTAATTCGCCTCGATTTCCTCGGCCGTCCGCGCGTCGGACCAGATGCGGAATTCATCGATCTCGCCATTGAAGGCGCTCGCATCATTCGTGCTGATAGACGTGGCGGCCTGGGGAACGGTGAAGGTGAATGTTCCCGTCGCCTCGAGTTGGCCGTCAACATATACTTTGACCGTCGTGCCTTCGCGCGTAACGGCGACATGATGCCATTCCTGGTCGTTGACGGTAGTTGCAGAAACGACGTCCGCCGAGCCGAAAGTATCCCATGCAAACTTACCGTTTTCGACGAACAGATACGTTCCTTCATTGCTGTTCATCGAGGCGCCGAGATTGAGAATGTTCAGGCGCGCATTCGAGGTGACGCCGGTACGGATCCACGTTTCCACGGTGAACGGGTCCGACCCGAATCCGAGTTGGGAAGGCGAACCAAGGTCGATGTAGTCGCCGTTTCCGTCGAATTGAGCCATGCCGTCCGGCAGGCCGACGGATTGCTCGTCGCCGTCGCCGGCAACGCTGACGGAGATGGTTTCCGTGGTCGATCCCGACGTCGAGCCCGCCGCAATCAATGTGAAGCTGTCGTCGCCGAAGTAATTGGCCGCTGGCGTATAGGTCCAGGCGCCGGTCGACTGGTCGATCGCCACGGTGCCGTTCTTGGCCGTCGTGAAACTCTGCACCGGATTGTTGCTGTTGCCCGTATCGGCGATGTGATAGCTGACCGTGCCGCTGAGGCCGTCGGTGTTCTCGTGCACCATGAAGCCCGATGCCGTCGTGTTCTCGGCGATCTCGACGGTGTTGCCGAAAATCTGCGGCAGTTTGCCGTCGGCCGAGCCGTCCTCGACCGCGGCGCCGCCGTTAAGCGTGCCGGTGTTGCCGCCGACCGGCTCGTTGACCGATGACGAATCGTCGTCGAAGGTCAGGTGCGCGATCAGGCCGGTTTCGGACCCGGCCAGCGTCTTCTGGAAGTTGGCGGCGATCTCGTCCGCGGTGCGCGCCGTGTTCCAGACGCGATAGTCGTCGAGCTGGCCCTTGAAGTTGCCGTCGTTGCTGAACCCGCGCCGGCCGATCAGGAACCCGCCGTTAGTGACCGATACCGTGTCTTGTGTCGCAGTGTGGATGAGTTTGCCGTTAACGTAGATCTCGACCTTTGATGTGCCGCCGCCCTGATCGGTAACGACGAGGGCATAATGGTTCCAGGTGCTCGGCTCAAGTTCAGGGTCGATTGAAAAGCTCGTGGCGTTGTTCGTCTCATAGGCGATGCGGCCATATCCGATTTCCCAGTTGGCGGCGCCCCCGGTGTCTCCACCGCTGCCGATGGCCTGATCCTTGGAAAAGACGTGCCCGCCGGTATCGCCTTCGTCCGACCATGCCCAGGTTTCGACCGTGAAGCTCGAGGTGGTCTCGTAGGTGTCGGTAAAGTGGACGTAGTCGTCCGTGCCGTCGAGGCTGAGCACCTTGCCGCCGGCGCCATCGACGACCGTTGGCGAGGTGGCGCCGCCCAGTGTGTCGCTGTCGCCCAGCGTCGCGTCGTTGTCGTTAGATGTGATGTCCCGGACCGCGTCGTTCTGGATGTCGTCGAAACGGTAGTAGGCCTGCAGGTTGGATTCGGAGCCGGAAAGCTGCTGATCGTAATTCTGGCGGATGTCCTCGTCGGAACGCGCCTCCGACCAGATGCGCACTTCGTCCATCTGCCCGGAGTAATGCTGGTTCATGCCGGCAGTCACTTCGACACCGCCCAGGTAGAGTTGGCCGGCCGAACCGCCCGCCGGGTTGTCGGCGTAGGATGCTTCCTGAATCAGTTCACCGTTCAGGTAGATTTTCCAGGTTTGCGCCGTTGTATCACGGACAGCCGCGACGTGGCTCCATTCGCCGAAGGCGAGGGTCGCCGTGGTGTCGTAGCCTGTCGTACTGTTATTGAGAAGATTGCTCGTGCCGTTGCCGCTCTGGTGATTGGCATAGACCTCACCTTCGTCAGAAATGCCCATGCCGTAGAGCATGTTCTCGTTGGCATCGGCGCTGTCGTCGAATTCGCCGCCGAAGTAGATGAAATTCTGAACGTTGCCGCTGTCGTTCGGCTTGAACCAGCCCTCGATCGTGACGTCACCGGTAATGGCGAGGCTGTCCGACGTGCCGCGGCCGGCCTGGACATAACTGTTCTCGCCGTCGAATTCGAGCTGCCGGCCCGCGACCTGCACGTCCAGGTCCGGGTCCACCGCGAAGCTGAGCTGATGCACGTTGATCGCGCCGTTGGTGTCGGTGACCTGCACCGTGATCGTGTCGCCGCCGTGGTAGCCGCCGGTCGGCGTATAGGTCAAGGTGTTGTCGTTGGTGCCCGTGGTGAAGTTCGAGATCGCGCCGTGTTTCGGCTGCTCCAGGATCGAGAACGTGAACGGCCCGGTCAGCCCCGTCGTCGGGATCGTGACGTCGACGCTGCCGTCCTCGGCCAGCACGATCGTGTTGTCGATCTTGATGTCGTCGAAGCGGACGACCTGTTCACCGCCGCTATCGGTATCCTCACGGCTGGTCAGGACGACATAGTTCGACCCTGAATAGTCGGTCGTGTCGGTGCCGGTGATGGTCACGGTGTTCGCCGAATTGCCGACCTCCGTCACGGTCATGCGAACGGTGTTGCCGTCGTCATAAACGTCGAAGGTGTATTCGGTGTCCTTGCGCAGGTCGATCGAACCGTTGCCGGAATTGGCGACGGACGTCAGCCCCCCGTTGACGAACCGGTCGATGAGAATACGGTCGTCGCCCTCGACGGCCGAGAAATTGAGGCCGTTTGTCGGGAACCCGAAACTGTCCGTTGAAGACGGATCGGTGCGGGTCATCACGTGCATGAAGCCGTCCGTCCCGCTATCGAATTTGAAGGTGCCGGTCACGTGTACCGGATCCGCGGCGCCCGGCTTGTGCTGGTCTGCGGAGCGTACCAGCTCGCGGTTCTGTATGACCAGTTCGCCGGTGTCCGTGTCGACGTAGGCGATGTCGTTGGAGCGGCTGTCGCCGTGCGAACCCTCGATGATCGCCCACTCGGTGGTATTGGGGCCGGGGAACAGGATCGAGGTCGTCGTTGATGCGCCCGATATAGAACCATTGTTCGAATTCGACGAACCGTCGCTGATGGACGAGCCCGAGACATTGGCGGCGCGCCAATACCCGACCAGGGTGGACTCGCCGGCCGGGTTTGTCAGGTCCGGCAAATATTCGGCGGCGATTTCGGCGTCCGAGCGCGCCTCGTTCCAGATGCGGATGTCGTCGATCAGGCCGGTGAAGAATTCGCCGTTGGCGTTCTCGTTCGATCCGACCCGGACCGACCCCGTGACGACATCCTTGGAGACCCCCGTGAACGTGTTCACGAGTTGGCCGTCGACATAGAGCTTCAGCGTGTTGTTACCGTCGTGGGTCGCCGCCACGTGGTGCCACTCGCCGTCGGCCACGCTGTCGGCGCCGCCGGTGCTGCCGGCGGCATAAACGGTCTCACCGGTGTGGTCGAAGTGGACGTATTTCAGTTCGCCGCCGTCGACCACCAATTGTCCGGCGGTGCTCGATGGATTGGTTGCGGTAATGGTCAGGCCGTCGACTTCCTGGGTCGCATTGTTGGCGCCCGAACGACCGGCGAAGATATAGTCGTACGACGTCTTGGCCGCGTTTTCGTAGGCCGTAATCCGGTGATCGCTGACGATGTTCGTGCCGCCGACGTTTACGGTGAGGCCGTCGTGCTCATAGGAGACGTCGACTGATATGCCGCCGGATTGCGTGAAATCGATCGAGGTGTTGGCGGAGCCGATGCGTGAGCCGTTGTACCACACCTCGATACCCACGACGTCGCCGCTGACGTCGGTATTCTCATAGGTATCGAAGGTAACGCTCAAGCCGCTGGAAAGCGGCTCCTCGGCGGCGTCGAGGGAATTCGGGACCCCGTAGCTGAAACTGAATCCGTCGCCGATGGCGTTGCCGCTGTCAACGGAATAGAGATCGAACGACGCATCGAAATACGTCGCGCCCTTGAGATTGCTCGGCGGGTCGATCTGGGCAACGCTATCCTGAAAGGCGCTGCCGCTCGTGCGCGTGACCGTGACGTCATAGGTGCCCTGTTTCTCGCCCGAGTCCGAGTTCGACGAGTAGACGGCGATATAATATTCGCCGGAATAGGGCGCGGTGAATTCGTGCAGGGCATCGTCCACAGTGCCGCCGCTGTCGCCGCCGATCGAGAGTTCGTTGCCGTTGTAATCGTAGATGCCCTCAAGATCAGGGTCGCCGAGCGTGCGTCCGCCGCCGCTGTCCTCGCCCAGGATACGAATGTCGTACTCACGGTCCTTCAGCAGAATGACGCGGATCCAGTCAACGTCGCTGTCGTTATCGATCGAGCCGCGCGCGACATCGCCGACCGACATCTGACCCGTCGTTGACGTGCTTTCATTGCCGTTCCCATCGCCGTTGTTGCTCAGGTCCGGGTCGACGGTCAGTCGCAGGCGCCCGTCATAAATCTGCGCGTCGCCGCTGAGTGAGAGGCCGCTCGAATTCGAGAAACTGGAATTCAGTACCGTGGCGGTCTGCACTTCGCCGAACGAGAAAAGCGTGTGCCGGCCGCTGCCGGAGTCGCTGGAATTGATCCACGCTTCCAGCGTCATCGGATTGTCGTCGTCGATCAGACTGGACGTGTTGCCGAGGGTTATCCGGTCGTTGCCGTCGAACGACAACACCGTGCGCGCACCGGCGTGCGACGCGAAATTGTCGTACTGCACGTTTGAGAAATCGACGATGCGCGTGGCGCCGGTCGTGTTCGCGTTCTCACCGTCCGACGCGGTGAATGTGATCGTCTTCTCTGCCGAGGAATCGGAGTCATGGTCAGCCGTGCGGATTGTAACGGCGCGCGCCAGCGCCTGAACGGCATCGTTGGTGGCGTTCCCGTTGAGATTGATTTTCAATGCCTGGCTGGCGCCGCCATTCAGCGTGTTGTCGATGGTTCCGATCTGGGTGCCGGCATAGGTAATGTTGGTGCCGTCGAAGCCGATTTGGCCGGCCCCCGTGCCGGCGTTGTTGATTGACAGGACATCACCGCTTGTGCGGTTGGCGGTGATATCGATTTGCAGGTAACCGGTGCCGCTGTCTGCGTATGTGCCGGTCGCTGACCCAGTCGCATCCGGATCGATGAGCGCCAGGCCCGGATCGATCAGGACGACACGGGCGACATTCGCGGGCGTGGTGCGGCCGGACGATGCCGTGATCCTGGGGGCGTCGTCGATGGCGGCAATGCTCACCGTCGCCGTTTCCGGCGAATTGTCGAACTGCTTGCCGTCGCCGACCGCGAACTTGAAGGTCGCAGTGCCGTTGTAATCCTCGGCGGGAATGAACTTCAACTGCCCCGCGTCGATCTGTGCTTTGGTGATCTGGGCATCGACGGAAATATCGCTGCCGTTGAGTTGCAGCTTACCCGAACTGGCGGACGGGAGTTCGGTGATCTTGACCGCCTGCAGCGTGTCGCCGGTGTCACCGTCAGTAAAGGCGAAGTTTGCCGCAGTGAGCGTCAAAGTGACGTCCTCGTTCACGTTGAGGCTTACGTCCGAGGAATCGGGGCGCTGGTTGTTGTAGGCCTCGACCGTGGTCGTGAAGGTCTCCTCGGCGCCGTTGGCATCGGTCAGCGTGATCTGGATCGCGCGATTGCCCTCGACGATCGTCGCTTCCGAATTGTCGAACTGCAGCGATTGCAGGACCGCCTGTACCCGCGCCGTCGTCGCGTTGCCGTTGAAGGTGATCTGCAGCACCTTGCCGGTGGTGTCGGTGCCGACTTCCTGATGGGTGAGGCCGTTCAAGGTCGCGTCGATGGTGCCGATGTCGATGCCGTCGACGGTGATGATTTGGTCGTCGATGCCGGAAAGGCCGACCGTCAGGCCGCCGACCGTCTGCGGCGTAACCGTGAGGCTGTCATCCTCGGAGCCGCCGGTGTTGCCCACACCGGACGCGCCGGCGGGTGCCGACGACTCAATCCGCAGCGTACCACCGTCGAAGTTACCCTCGGCGTCGGCGAGCGCGATAGCGCCGTCCAGCGCGACGGCGCCGCCGCCGGCCGAGAAGATGGCGTTGCCGCCGCCGCCCGCCGTCAGGTCCGGGCGGTCGTTGACGGTCAGGACGAACGTGTCGCTGGCGGTGCCGCCCCGGTCCGATTTCGACGAACCGGTTGCGGTGATCGTATGGCTCTGATTGACGCCGCCGGCGCCCGGCGTGCCGGTGATCGCCTTCGCGCTCTGATTGAACGTTGCCCAGGCCGGCAGGCCGGTCACCGTGATCGTGACGTTGTCGCCCTCCGGGTCGCTGAACAGATTGTTCAGCGACAGATTGAGCGCATCGCCCTCGTTAACGATCCGGTTGGCCTGCGCACTCGCCACGCTCGGGCCGAGATTGGGCGGTGGTGGTGGCGGAGGCGGCGGCGGCGGCGGCGGTGGTGGCGACACCGGCGGCGGCGGAGGCGGCGGAGGCGGCGGCGGTGCCGATGGCGGCGGTGGTGGTGGTGGCGGCGCAGGCGTAAACGAGCCCGGCGGCGGCGGTGACCACGGGAACTGAATAGGCGGCGGAGGCGGCGACACGGTCTCCGGCGGTGGTGGCGGCGGAGGAGGTGGTGGCGCTGTTGTTGCCGGTGGGGGTGGAGGTGGCGCAACGGCTGCCGGCGGTGGCGCAGGTGCGGTTTCCGGCGGCGGTGGTGGCGCAGGTGCGGTTTCCGGCGGCGGCGGTGGTGGTGCTGGTGCGGGCTCAGGCGGCGGCGGTGGCGCAGGTGCGGGCTCAGGCGGCGGCGGTGGTGGTGCCGGTGCGGGCTCAGGCGGCGGCGGAGGCGCAGGTGCGGGCTCAGGCGGCGGTGGTGGCGCAGTGGTCGTTTCCGGCGGTGGCGGCGGTGCGGTCGTGGCTTCCGGCGGTGGCGGCGGTGCGGTCGTGGTTTCAGGCGGTGGCGGCGGCGGGGACGCATCGGCGGTTTGCGTTGTGGTCGAACCCGTATCGGACCCGCCGGTATCGGATGCCGACCCGGTATCGCCGGCTGCGGCATTGACGGTCGCATCCGTGCTGCCCGTGGTCGTGCCGGCGTCCGGCGTGGCGTCGTTCGCGGCGATGTTGGAGACCGTCTCGGCGGCGGTCGTCGCCTCGGCCGGGGCGGCGCCGTCGGAAACCGCGTTGGAAAGCTGCTGGGTGAACGCTTCTGTCGCAGCGGCGGCCTGTTCCGGGCTCATGCCCGAGGTGTCGGGGCCCAGGTTGTCGGCATTACCGGTCGCCATTTGTGCCAGCACCGAATTCTGTTCGCCGGCCGTCGCTTCCGCCGTTGCCGTGGCGGCAGCAGCCGACGAGTCGGTGGCGGTCGAAAGCGCCGCATCGGGCGAAGCGCCGTCGGCAAGAGAGCCCGACAAGGACTGCTGGAACGCCTCGTTCGCGGCGGCGGCTTCCTCGGGTGACATGCCGGAGGTGTCCGGGCCGAGATTGTCGGCATTGCCGGACGCCATTTGCGCCAGAACGGAATTCTGTTCGCCGGCGGTCGCTTCGGCCGTCGCCGTCGCCGCGGCCTGCGACGCGTCGCTCGCGGTTTGCAGGGCATCCGAGAGCGAACCACCGCTGTCGAGGGACTGGGTCAGCGCCGTCTGGAAGGCCTCGTTCGCCGCGGCGGCTTCCTCGGGCGACATGTTGGAGGTGTCGGGGCCGAGCACGCCGTCCTCGTTGTTGCCAGACGCGAGCGCGGCGAGGAGGGGATCGGCGTTGGCTTCGTCGGCCTGCTGTTCGGCGGCGACGAGGTTGCTGACCTCGGCCGCCTCGCTTGCCTGCTGCAGCGCGTCGCCGACGTCGCCGCCGCCATCCAGCGCCGCGACGAGTGCGTCCTGGAAGGCCTGCGCGGCATCGCCCGTGCCGTCGCCCTGCAACTCGCCGACGGTTTCGTCGACGCCTTCGCCCGATGCCAGTGCGGCGATCAGGGCGTCGCCGGGTGTGGCCTCGGCCAGTTCGGCGTCGATCTGCTCCTGGATCGCTTGCGCTTCCTCGGCCTCGGCAAGCGCTTCGCCGATGTCGGCGCCGCCGTCCAATGCCGCCTGCAACGCTTCCTCGAACGCTTCGGAGTCCTCGCCGACGGCCTCGTCGACGTTCTCGCCCGTGGCCAACGCGTTGGCGACGGCGGCTTCCTGCTCGCCAGCCTGTTGTTCCTCGGCCACCTGCAGGGCATTGATGAAGGCGCGGTCGGCGGCGACCACCGCTTCCTCGGCTGAGAGACCCTCGGCCATGATGTCGACCAGCGTGGATCTGAAGGCACTGACCGCGGCTTCGATGGATTCCGGTGTGGCGTTGATATCGGCGGCGCGGGCGAGGCTGGATTCCAGCATCTCGTCCATTGCGTCGTCGAGATTCTGGCCTTGCGAAATCGCGAGCAGGAGGGTTGCCAGCGCGTCGGGGTCCAACTCGGGCGGGGTGCCCGGTATGCCCGGTGCGGCCGGATCTCCGCCCTCGGCCGGACCGGCCTGGGCAACGTCGGTAGCGTCTTGGGTGTTCTCGCCCTGGGCCTGGGCGACAACGATCTCATCCGCGCCGGTCACATCGGACGCGCCGTTCTCCGCCGTCTCCGGCGTATCGGGAGTGTTGTCTAATGCCATTTTGAAACGTACCGCCCCAAGAGCATTCCAGTTCGCCTAAAGTTTTACGAAATTGTCGCCGGACCGGCAGTGACGCGGGTCACTGGATCAATCGGACAAGATCGCCTTAACACGTTGATATCGAATATGTCTTTTCGCTCTTTGCCAAGCCGTGGATGACCACAATTAGGTCGCCTCCAGGTCCTATATTTTATCGCCTCAAATTAACCGATTTTCCTGACGCTTACGTTACGGGTTCAACGCCGGGGAATCAGTTGGCAATTGGTTTTGATTTGTAACAAAACGTTGCCGTATCACCGCGCCCCGGCGCTTCGCTTCGGAGCTGTCGGCAGCCACGGGCCATACGCTCATGCGCGCCGGCTTCATCGGCACCGTCCGACGGCGGTGATTTTGTTCTTCGAAGTAAGAAAATGCCTATTAATATATTGATTTAAAATATAAAAATAAAAAATAACTGATATAAAGTTAAGTGGTGCCGGCGGCAGGACTTGAACCCGCAACCTACCGCTTACAAGGCGGTTGCTCTACCAGTTGAGCTACGCCGGCTCCCAGTGTGTCTCGCAGCGGAATAACAGGTTCTCCCGTGCGCGACGGCGCACCAGGCTCTCCCGTGCGCGACGGCGCACCAGGCTCTCCCGTGCGCGACGGCGCACCAGGCTCTCCCGTGCGCGACGGCGCGCAACATAGTCCCGTCGGGCCGGGGCGACAATACAGTATTCGCCCCGATATCGGCTCGCCGCTCTCGGCATCAGAACTCGTTTTCATCGACGTTTCCGTGGAGTGACCGACCGATAGGCGTACAAATTGCGCATTTTTGCCTTGACCTGCGCTTGTTCTCGGTTGCATTCACGGTGATCATTGCCTACGAAAGCAAGGCTCAGCGGGGACGATACCTTTCGCTTTGCCGAAACTGGTTGATGACGGGGATTTTCGGCGATGGACGGCATACGCCAAACGATCGGTGATATTGTCGATCACAAGATTTCGCAGCGGTTTATCGTGGTCTTGTTGTTCGTGAACGCCCTGACGCTCGGCCTCGAGACGTCGGAGGAAATCATGTCCACGTACGGCTCGTGGATCGGGCGGATCAACGACGAAATTCCCTATATCTTCGTGATCGAGGTGACCGCGCGGTTCATTGCGCGCGGCCGGGGCTTCTTCAAGGAAGCCTGGAACATTTTCGACGTTATCATCATTACGGTCTCGTTCCTGCCGTCGGGCAACGCTTTCTCGGCGCTCCGGGCGCTCCGGATCCTGCGTGTGCTGCACGTCATCTCGCTGGTGCCAAGGATGCGCCACGTGGTTGCGGCGATGATCCGCTCGCTGCCGCAAATCGGCTCGATCGTCGCGCTATTGCTGATAATCTCGTACATATCCGCCGTCATCGTGACCCACCTTTACGGCGTCGACTATCCGGAACTGTTCGGCTCCATCGGGCGCTCGATGTTGACGCTGTTCCAGTTGATGACGCTGGAAGGCTGGGCCGCCGAGGTCGTCCGCCCGGTCATGGAAACGCATCCGTACTCGGTGCTGCTTTTCATTCCCTATATGCTGATGACGGCGTTCGCGATCCTGAACCTGTTCACCGCCGTGCTCGTCGACAGCATGCAGTTGATCCAGCAGAATTATTCGTACGAACGCAGCGAGAACGAGACGCGGTCGATTATTAAGGCTGAGTTGGCGGACGTGAAGGACGACCTCACGAGTCTGTCCACCGAGATCAGGAAACTGCGTGCCGATCTCGACACCAAAACCAGGGACGGCGACTGAACCGCCGGCGTTTTTCATCGCTTGCCGCGGCTTTGCAACGCGGCCGTTCTATGCCAGCATACCGCCCGGGAAAAGTGTGACTGTCCGGTTTCAGCGGGGAAGGCAGGATGTTTCTGAATCTACTCAGCGACCGCCAGAAGCAGTCGTTTCTGGCGCTTGCGACGAAAGTGGTGATGGCGGACGGCGAGGTCGTGCCGGAAGAAAACGTGACCTTGAAGGTCCGGGTCGCCGAGATGGGCGGCCAGATCAAGGCGCCGCCGGACGAGATCTACGGCGAGGCGAACTTCGACGTTTTCGATACGCCGCAGGTGCAGACCATCATCATTCTCGAACTGATGGTGATCGCCTACTCGGATGCCGAATTCCACGAGAACGAGCGTCCGATCATCGACGACCTGATCAAGCATTTCGGCTTCACCGCCGACCAGATCGCGCGTTTCGAGGACTGGGCCAAGCGGCAGTCGCCGTTGAGCGTCGAAGGCTGGGGCTTCATCACGGAATCCGGCCCGGTCGCCGAATAGCGGGCTCAGCGCGGTCGCGTCAGCACATAAAGGGCAACTGCGGCGGCATTCGAGAGGTTGAGGCTTTCCTGCGCATTGTCGATCGGGATTCGGACCAACTGATCGCAGGTCTCGCGGGTCAGGCGTCGCAGGCCGGCGCCTTCGGCGCCGAGGACGATAACGCGCCGCGGTGTCGGGTCGACGTCGCCGATGTCCGTTTCCGCCTCGCCGTCCAGCCCCAGGCACCAGTAACCGGCGTCCTTCAGGGTCCAGATGGCGCGCGCGAGATTGGTGACCCGAACCAGTGCCACGTGCTCCAGTGCGCCCGACGCCGCTTTCGCCATGGTGCCGGTTTCGGGGGGCGCGTTCCGGTCCTGGACGATCAGCGCCCGTGCGCCGAAGGCGCGCGCCGAACGCATGACGGCACCGATATTGCGGGGATCGGACGCCTGATCGAGCACAACGAGGGTATCCGGCGTCTGGCTCTCGGGCGCGATGACGTCCTCGACGTGCTTTTCGGGCAGATGATCGGCCAGCAGGGCGATGCCCTGATGCACGCTGTCCGGTCCGCAAACCGTGTCGATCTCGGCACGGTCGACGGTTTCGATGTTGAATTCGTCTATATTCCGCTCCGGCAGTGCCTTTTGCAGGGCTTCCGCCCCCTGTTTGGTGGCGATCAGCCGGTGCCGGCGGCGCGCCGGATTCTCGAGCGCGGCGCTGACTGCGTGCACGCCGAAAATCCACAATCCGTGGCCGTGTCCGGCGTGTGACGGGGATTTGCCGCCGCCGCGCGCGGACGAGCCGGTCGGTCGCGGCGCGTTGATTCTGCTGCGTGCTGAACGGGGTGGCCGCTTGCGCTTGCTCATGCGGCCTTTTATCATCCCATAGTGCGATGTTTCGCAAGTGGAATTGACGAATTGGCATCGCTCGGGTTTTGTCACGTTTAGGCGTTGACAATAGTGCGGAAATCTTCATATTCCGACCGCCCGATCCACCGCCCCCGCGGTGGATCGTCACGTATTCGTCGGGGGGATGCCCGAGTGGCTAAAGGGGACGGGCTGTAAACCCGTTGGCTATGCCTACGTTGGTTCGAATCCAACTCCCCCCACCACTCCTCCGGTTCGCCGGAAAGTGGTGCGAAGCTGTGAAGCGGCGCTGGCGGGTGTAGCTCAATGGTAGAGCCCCAGCCTTCCAAGCTGGTTACGTGGGTTCGATTCCCATCACCCGCTCCAACGCCGGCTGAATGCGACCGTGGGGTTTTTGTTAGGTTTTTTGGCTTCGGTCCCTTGGTTCGGGACGGGGCAGCGAGGAAAGAGAGAACGAAGATGGCCAAGGAAAAGTTTGAGCGTAACAAGCCGCACTGCAACGTTGGTACGATCGGTCACGTTGACCACGGCAAGACGACGCTGACGGCTGCGATTACGAAGGTTCTTGCGGAGACGGGCGGCGCGACGTTTTCGGCGTACGACATGATCGACAAGGCGCCGGAGGAACGTGCGCGGGGTATCACGATTTCGACGGCGCACGTCGAGTACGAGACGGAGAACCGCCACTACGCGCACGTCGACTGCCCGGGCCACGCGGACTACGTGAAGAACATGATCACGGGTGCGGCGCAGATGGACGGCGCGATCCTTGTCGTTTCGGCGGCCGACGGGCCGATGCCGCAGACGCGCGAGCACATTCTGCTGGCCCGTCAGGTCGGCGTGCCGGCGCTTGTGGTTTACATGAACAAGTGCGACCAGGTCGACGACGAGGAGCTTCTGGAGCTCGTCGCGATGGAGATCCGCGAGCTTCTGTCCTCGTACGACTTCCCGGGCGACGACATTCCGATCATCAAGGGTTCGGCGCTTGCGGCGCTCGAGGACTCGAGCGAGGAACTGGGCAAGCAGTCGATCCTCGAGCTGATGCGCAATGTCGACGAATACATCCCGCAGCCGGACCGTCCGGTGGACCAGTCGTTCCTGATGCCGATCGAGGACGTTTTCTCGATCTCGGGCCGGGGCACGGTTGTGACGGGGCGCGTCGAGACGGGCGTGGTCAACACGGGTGACGAAATCGAGATCGTCGGGATCAAGGCGACGACGAAGACGACGTGCACGGGTGTCGAGATGTTCCGCAAGCTGCTTGACCAGGGTCAGGCGGGCGACAACATCGGTGTTCTTCTGCGCGGCACGAAGCGCGACGAGGTGGAGCGCGGCCAGGTTCTGGCGAAGCCGGGTTCGATCACGCCGCACACGAAGTTCTCGTGCGAGGCGTACATCCTGACCAAGGAAGAGGGCGGGCGTCACACGCCGTTCTTCGGCAACTACCGTCCGCAGTTCTACTTCCGCACGACGGACGTGACGGGGACGGTCGAGCTTGCGGAAGGGACGGAGATGGTGATGCCGGGCGATAACGTGACGATGAACGTGACGCTGATCGCGCCGATCGCCATGGACGAAGGTCTGCGTTTCGCGATCCGCGAAGGCGGCCGCACCGTCGGTGCCGGCGTCGTCGCCAAGATCATCGAGTAAGGCCTTATCGGGCTTGCGGCTCCGTCCCGGACGGGGCCGCGAGGCGGCTTAGGGGTATAGCTCAGTTGGTAGAGCGGCGGTCTCCAAAACCGCAGGTCCCGGGTTCGAGCCCTGGTGCCCCTGCCACGCCTCTTTGCCGATGACGAGGTTGCGGACGGCAATTTTAAACTACATCTCTTGGGAACGTCCCGATTGATGACTTCAAGAGCAGGTTCGGGATCGAAACTGCAAGGTATGTAAGACCAATGGCAAAAACCAACCCGGCACAGTTTGTCCGCGAAGTCAGGCAGGAAGCCTCCAAGGTGACTTGGCCGACGCGCCGCGAAACGGGTATTTCAACGGCAATGGTGTTCGTTTTCTGCACCATCGCGGCGATCTTTTTCCTGCTGGTCGATCAGGTCCTGCAACTCGGTGTGAAGTTCCTGTTCGGACTCGGAGGCTGATTTCATGGCCATGCGCTGGTACGTTGTACACGTTTACTCCGGTTCGGAGAAAAAGGTCGCCCAGTCGATCGAGGAACAGGTCCGTCAGGCCGGTTTCGAGGACATGATCGAGGAAGTCCTGGTGCCGACCGAGGAAGTCGTGGAAATGCGCCGCGGCGCCAAACACAACGCCGAACGGAAGTTCTTTCCGGGCTATGTGCTGGTGCGCATGGAACTGACCGACGAAACCTGGCACCTGGTCAAGAACACGCCGAAGGTCACCGACTTTCTGGGCGGACAGGGCCGGCCGTCGCCGATCACCGACGCTGAGGCCGAGCGTATCATCTACCAGGTCAAAGAGGGCGTCGAGCGCCCGAAACCGTCAATCACCTTCGAGGTGGGCGAACAGGTCCGCGTCTGCGACGGTCCGTTCAATTCTTTCAACGGCTTTGTCGAGGATGTCGACGAGGAACGTGCACGCGTCAAGGTCGCGGTCAGCATCTTTGGCCGCGCGACCCCGGTCGAGCTCGAGTACTCGCAGGTCGAAAAGCTTTGACAGATTTCGCCGGGACGATTACATCCCGGCGCGCCGGAACCTGATTTCCGGCATTCACGCGTGGGAGGCCCGCCAAGGCCGGACCACGCACTCAGCAACGGAACGGACGTTCCAACGGAAATACTGAGAGAGACATGGCAAAGAAAATCGCTGGCTACGTAAAGCTGCAGGTGCCGGCGGGGCAAGCGAACCCGTCGCCGCCGATCGGTCCGGCCCTCGGTCAGGCCGGCCTCAACATCATGGAATTCTGCAAGGCGTTCAACGCCGAGACCCAGAACATGGAACCGGGCATGCCGATTCCGGTTGTCATCACGGCTTATGGCGACCGGACGTTCTCGTTCATCACCAAGACCCCGCCGGCCAGCTTCTTTCTCAAGAAGGCGGCCAAGGTCAACAAGGGGTCCGGTGAGCCGAACAAAAACAAGGTCGGCAAGGTGACCATGACCCAGGTCCGCGAGATCGCCGAAATGAAGATGAAAGACCTCAACGCGCATGACATCGATGCCGCGGCGAAGATGATCGCCGGTTCGGCCCGGTCCATGGGTATCGAAGTGGAGGGCGCATAAATGGCTCGCAAAGGTAAGCGTTTCGCGGCTGCGCTCGAAAACCTCGACCGCGGCGCGCTCTACACGATCGAAGACGCGGTGAAGATCCTCAAGGACAACGCCAAGGCCAAGTTCGACGAGACCATCGAGGTCGCCATGAACCTGGGTGTCGACCCGCGCCATGCCGACCAGATGGTCCGCGGCACGGTGTCGCTGCCGCATGGTACCGGCAAGGCCCTCAAGGTCGCGGTGTTCGCCAAGGACGCCAAGGCCGACGAAGCCCGTGCGGCGGGCGCCGATTTCGTCGGTGCCGAGGATCTGATGGAGCAGGTTCAGGGCGGGATGATGGATTTCGACCGCTGCATCGCGACCCCCGACATGATGGGGATCGTCGGCCGTCTTGGTAAAGTGCTGGGTCCGAAGGGCCTGATGCCGAACCCGAAGCTGGGCACCGTGACCCCCGACGTCGCCGCTGCCGTTCAGGCCGCCAAGGCGGGGCAGATCGAATTCCGTGTCGAGAAGATGGGCATTATCCACGCCGGTGTGGGCAAGGCCAGCTTCTCCGCCGAACAACTGCGGGAGAATATCGCCGCCTTCGTGAGCGCGATCCAGCAGGCGAAACCGTCCGGCGCCAAGGGCACGTACATGAAAAAAGTCAGTGTCACCTCGACGATGGGACCTGGCATCAAATTGGACGTGAGCGCGCTTTAAGCGCAATCAGGTCTTGAAGAATTCGGCCGAAACGTTTAATCGTCCGGTCGAACAGGAGCGGCTCCGGAGCATTTCGGGGCCGTTCTGACCTGTCCGAGACCGTAGGTATCCCCGGTTTTCCGGGATTTAATGGGACTTTCCCGCCTGCATAGACAGTGTCGACGCCAATGATTTTGAGAGCATTCTCAATGGATTGGCTTGGACTGTTGTACTGGACAGGGCGAGCCGGCTTCGACGCCAAAGCGCCCGAAAGCGCCTTAAGGTCGAGGCCAAAGTGCAACAGGGGTTCGATTTTGAACCGCTTTTGACTGGAGACGATCCGTGGACCGATCGGAAAAAACTGAACTGGTCTCGTCGCTCCGTGGCACGTTCGAAAACGCGAATATGGTTGTCGTTACCCATTATATCGGGCTCAACGTCGACGATATGAACGATCTTCGCACGCGCATGCGGGACGCTGGCGCCAGCTTCAAAGTAACCAAAAATCGGCTCACTCGTCTCGCTTTGGAAGGCACGCCCTACGATCAACTCAGCGACCTCTTCACCGGTCCCACGGCCATCGCCTATTCCGATGATCCCGTGGCGCCCGCGAAGGTCGCGGTGGAATTCGCCAAGAAGAACGAGAACCTTGTGGTTCTCGGCGGCGCCATGGGCGAGACCCGCCTTGATACCGACGGTATCAGGCAGCTCGCGACCCTGCCGTCGCTCGACGAACTCCGCGCCAAGATCGTGGGTATGCTGAACACCCCGGCGACGCGTGTCGCCGGCGTCCTTCAGGCGCCGGCCGGCCAGATCGCACGAGTGCTCAGCGCACGTGCCGAACAAGGTGAAGCGGCGTGACGCCGTAAACGATTGTCAATAGTTCAAGCCTTAGGAGACATGAGAAATGGCTGATCTGGAAAAGATTGCTGAAGAACTGTCGAATCTGACGGTTCTGGAAGCCGCTGAACTTTCCAAGCTTCTGGAAGAAAAATGGGGCGTTTCCGCCGCGGCGCCGGTTGCCGTTGCGGGTGCCGCGCCGGCCGGTGGTGGTGGTGAAGCCGCCGCCGAGGAAGAAAAAGACGAATTCGACGTCATCCTTGCCGCCGCCGGCGACAAGAAGATCAACGTGATCAAGGAAGTCCGCACGATCACGGGTCTCGGCCTGAAGGAAGCCAAGGATCTCGTCGAAGGTGCGCCGAAGCCCGTCAAGGAAGGCGCCAAGAAGGACGAAGCCGAAGAGATCAAGAAGAAGCTGGAAGAAGCCGGCGCGACCGTCGAACTCAAGTAAGCTTTCCGGTGGACGCGGCCGCTTCGGCGGCCGCGTCGCCGACTATTCGCCCAGCCATCGTATTTTAAGGCCCGGACGAGAATTGGTTAGAACATTTGGTTCAGGGAGCCTCTCCGCTCCTCAAATACCGGGAGCGTAAACGCTCCACGCCTGGATAACAGGCACGACACTGCAGACGCGTTTTTGCCCGCATAGGCCTTGCCGCGGCCGGGAAAGTGGAAACGCAGAACTCGCGGGTCGGGATCTTCGGTGCGGCAGACCGTTCGATCTCTCCCACACGGAAACGGCTTCCGTCGGACGCTTAGGGAATGGCGTCTTCACGGAGCATTTGGAAATTGAGGGACGTAATGGCGAGCAGCTTTACGGGACGCAAACGCGTGCGGAAATATTTCGGCCGTCTTCAGGCCGCGACGGAAATGCCGAACCTGATCGAGGTTCAGCGCACTTCCTATGAACAGTTCCTGCAGCGCGATACGCCGAGGAACGAGCGCACCGATACCGGTATCCAGGAAGTGTTCAAGTCGGTGTTCCCGATCAAGGACTTCTCCGAACGCGGTACGCTGGAATTCGTTTCTTACGAGTTCGAAGACCCGAAATACGACGTCGAGGAATGCCAGCAACGCGGCATGACCTATGCAGCGCCCCTCAAGGTGACGCTCCGTCTTGTGGTCTGGGACATCGACGAGGAAACGGGCGCCCGCTCGATCCGCGACGTCAAGGAGCAGGACGTCTACATGGGCGACATGCCGCTGATGACGGGCAAGGGCACGTTCGTCGTCAACGGCACCGAGCGCGTTATCGTCTCGCAGATGCACCGTTCGCCGGGTGTGTTCTTCGATCACGACAAGGGCAAGACCCATTCCTCCGGCAAGTACCTTTTCGCCGCGCGCATTATTCCCTACCGCGGCTCCTGGCTCGATTTCGAATTCGACGCCAAGGACCTTGCCTATGTGCGCATCGACCGCCGCCGCAAGCTGCCGGTGACGACGCTGCTGCTGGCCCTCGATAATGAGGAAACCGCGAAGAAGCGCGCCAAGGCCATCGAAGACGGTACGGATCTGGACCTGACCGAGATCTCCGGCCAGACCCCCGAAGACATTCTCCGTTACTTCTACGACGTCGTCAGCTTCGAGCGCGTCAAGCGCGGCTGGAAGACGCCGTTCAATCCGGAACTGCTGCGGGGCGTCAAGCTGACGGCCGACCTGATCAACGCCAAGACCGGCCGCGTCGCCGCCGAGGCCGGCACCAAGATGACGCCGCGCCTGCTGCGCCAGTTGGCCGAGAAGGGCATGGAAGAACAGGTCGTCACCGACGAGGAACTGATCGG
Source organism: Rhodospirillales bacterium (assembly GCA_051117645.1). Lineage (GTDB taxonomy): Bacteria > Pseudomonadota > Alphaproteobacteria > Rhodospirillales > Casp-alpha2 > UBA4479. Next base: position 53,874 of record JBNPEI010000008.1, on the reverse strand, counting down.
CCGCTACGTCGCCAGCGACATCATCAACGAGGAAACCGGCGAGGTTTACGTCGAAGCCGGCGAGGAAATCGTCGAGGATACGCTGGAAATGCTGGCCGAGGCCGGTGTCGACGTCATCGAGACGCTGGCCATCGACCACGTCAACGTGGGGCCGTACATCCGCAACACGCTGGCCGTCGACAAGAACACCAGCCGCGACGAAGCCCTGATCGACATCTACCGCGTCATGCGTCCGGGCGAGCCGCCGACCCTGGAGACCGCCGAAGCGCTGTTCCAGGGGCTGTTCTTCGATTCGGAACGCTACGATCTCTCGGCCGTCGGCCGCGTCAAGATGAACGCACGTCTCGGCTTCGAGACCGAGGACACGCTGCGCGTGCTGCGCAAGGAAGACATCCTAGCCGTCGTCAAGACGCTGGTCGAACTCAAGGATGGCAAGGGCGAGATCGACGACATCGACCACCTCGGCAACCGCCGGGTGCGCTCGGTCGGCGAACTGATGGAAAACCAGTACCGCGTCGGACTGCTGCGTATGGAACGCGCGATCCGCGAGCGCATGAGCTCGGTCGAGATCGACACCGTCATGCCGCACGATCTGATCAACGCCAAGCCGGCCGCCGCGGCCGTCCGCGAGTTTTTCGGTTCGTCGCAGCTTTCGCAGTTCATGGACCAGACCAACCCGCTGTCGGAAGTGACGCACAAGCGGCGTCTCTCGGCGCTCGGTCCGGGTGGCCTGACCCGCGAGCGCGCGGGCTTCGAGGTCCGCGACGTGCACCCGACGCACTACGGCCGGATTTGCCCGATTGAAACGCCGGAAGGCCCGAACATCGGCCTGATCAACTCGCTGGCGACGTTCGCGCGGGTCAACAAGTACGGCTTCATCGAAACGCCGTATCGCGAGGTGAAGGACGGCAAAGTCACGAACGACGTCGTCTACATGTCGGCGATGCAGGAAGGGCGCTACACCATCGCCCAGGCCAACGCCGAGCTGGACGCCAAGGGCCAGTTCGTCGACGACCTGGTGAGCTGCCGCCGCGGTGGGGATTTCCTGCTGTCGCGTCCGGAAGACATCAACTACATCGACGTCTCGCCGAAACAGCTCGTGTCGGTCGCGACCGCGCTCATTCCGTTCCTCGAGAACGATGACGCCAACCGCGCCCTGATGGGCTCGAACATGATGCGTCAGGCGGTGCCTGTGATCCGCGCCGAAGCGCCGTTCGTCGGTACCGGCATGGAAGCGGCGGTGGCCCGGGATTCCGGGGCGACCATCGTTGCGCGCCGTTCCGGTGTCGTCGACCAGATCGACGGTGCGCGTATCGTCGTCAATGCCACCGAGGAAACGAGCACCTCGGAAACCGGCGTCGACATCTACAACCTGCTGAAGTTCCAGCGTTCCAACCAAAACACCTGCCTTCACCAGCGTCCGCTGGTGAAGGTCGGCGACTTCGTGGAAGCCGGCGACACCATCGCCGACGGCCCGTCGACCGAAATGGGCGATCTGGCACTGGGCCGGAACGTGCTCGTCGCGTTCATGCCCTGGAACGGCTACAACTTCGAGGATTCGATCCTGATCTCCGAGCGCATCGTCCGCGACGACGTGTTCACCTCGATCCACATTGAGGAATTCGAGGTCATGGCCCGCGACACCAAGCTGGGTCAGGAGGAAATCACCCGCGACATTCCGAATGTCGGCGAAGAAGCCCTCAAGAACCTCGATGAAGCGGGTATCGTCTACATCGGTGCCGAAGTCGAGCCGAGCGATATTCTCGTGGGCAAGGTGACGCCGAAGGGCGAAAGCCCGATGACGCCGGAAGAAAAACTTCTGCGCGCCATCTTCGGCGAGAAAGCCTCCGACGTGCGCGACACGTCGCTGAAGCTGCCGCCGGGCGTCAACGGAACCGTCGTCGAGGTGCGGGTGTTCTCGCGCCGCGGCGTCGACAAGGACGAACGTGCACTGGCCATCGAACAGGCTGAAATCGAACGTCTCGCCAAGGACCGCGACGACGAACGCGCGATCCTCGAACGCTCGTTCTCGCAGCGCCTGAAATCGCTGATCCTCAAGAAGAAGGCGGTCTCGGGTCCGAAGGGCCTGAAGGACGGCACCGTCATCACCGAGGACGTGCTCGAAGACTACACGGTCGGCCAGATGGCGCAGATCGTCGTCGGCAACGATAAGGTGATGAGCGACGTCGAGGCCCTGAAAGCCAAGTTCGAAGCCGATATCGCACTTCTGCAGGCGCGTTTCGACGACAAGGTCGAGAAGCTGCAGCGCGGCGACGACCTGAGCCCGGGCGTGATGAAGATGGTCAAGGTCTTCGTTGCCGTGAAGCGCAAGCTGCAGCCGGGCGACAAGATGGCCGGCCGCCACGGCAACAAGGGCGTCATTTCCAAGATCATCCCGGTCGAGGACATGCCGCACACCGAGGACGGAACCCCGGTCGACATCGTGCTGAACCCGCTCGGCGTGCCGTCACGGATGAACGTCGGTCAGATTCTCGAAACCCACCTGGGCTGGGCCTGCCGCGGTCTCGGTCAGCAGATCGGTGAATTGCTGGATACCGGCAAGGCACCGCAGACCGTCCGCTCCAAGCTCAAGGAGGTGTACGGCGAAAAGAACTACAAGGACGATATCCAGTCCCTCGACGACGATCAGGTCATGGAACTCGCCGACAACCTGCGTACCGGCGTGCCGATCGCGACGCCGGTCTTCGACGGTGCCCGCGAACCGGACATCGTCGAAATGCTGGACATGGCCGGTCTCGACAATTCCGGTCAGGTCACGCTGTTCGACGGCCGCACCGGCGAGCAGTTCGACCGTCCGGTTACCGTCGGGTACATCTACATGCTGAAACTGCACCACCTGGTGGACGACAAGATCCACGCCCGGTCCATTGGCCCTTACTCACTGGTCACCCAGCAGCCGCTGGGCGGCAAGGCGCAGTTCGGCGGTCAGCGCTTCGGTGAAATGGAGGTGTGGGCGCTCGAAGCCTACGGCGCGGCGTACACGCTCCAGGAAATGCTCACCGTCAAGTCGGATGACGTCTCCGGCCGGACGAAGGTTTACGAAGCCATCGTCCGTGGCGACGACACGTTCGAAGCCGGCGTGCCGGAGTCCTTCAACGTTCTCGTGAAGGAACTCCACGCTCTCGGCCTCAACGTGGAACTCCGCTAACCGGCAACGTCCCGAATAAAGGAATATCGCTATGAACGAACTTTCGAAAATCTTCGGTCAACAGCAGGGGACGCAGCGTTTCGATCAGATCCGCATCTCGATCGCGTCGCCGGAACGTATCCTGAGTTGGTCCTTCGGTGAGATCAAAAAGCCGGAAACCATCAACTACCGGACCTTCAAGCCGGAACGGGACGGTCTTTTCTGCGCCCGCATCTTCGGCCCGGTGAAGGATTACGAATGCCTTTGCGGCAAGTACAAGCGGATGAAGTACAAGGGCATCATCTGCGAGAAGTGCGGTGTCGAGGTGACCCTCCAGAAAGTGCGGCGCGAGCGCATGGGTCATATCGAACTGGCTTCGCCGGTGGCGCATATCTGGTTCCTCAAGTCGCTGCCGTCGCGGATCGGCCTTCTGCTCGACATGACGCTGAAGGATCTGGAACGTGTTCTCTATTTCGAGAACTACGTCGTCATCGAACCCGGCACGACGCCGCTGAAGATGAACGAGCTGCTGACGGAAGAGCAGTACCAGAACGCGATGGACGAATACGGTGAGAGCGAGTTCACCGTCGGCATCGGCGCCGAAGCCATGCGCGAAATGCTGATGGCGATCGACCTCGAGGAAGAGCTCGAGAACCTCAAGATCGACCTCAAGGAAACGAACTCCGAGGCCAAGCGCAAGAAGTTCGTCAAACGTTTGAAACTGATCGAGGCGTTCATCGAATCCGGTGCCCGTCCGGAATGGATGATCCTGACGCACATCCCGGTCATTCCGCCGGAACTGCGCCCGCTGGTGCCGCTGGACGGCGGCCGCTTCGCGACGTCGGACCTGAACGACCTGTACCGCCGCGTGATCAACCGCAACAACCGTCTGAAGCGGCTGATCGAACTGCGCGCGCCGGACATCATCATCCGCAACGAAAAGCGGATGCTGCAGGAATCCGTCGACGCACTGTTCGATAACGGCCGCCGCGGCCGTGCGATCACCGGTGCCAACAAGCGTCCGCTGAAATCGCTTTCGGACATGCTGAAGGGCAAGCAGGGCCGGTTCCGTCAGAACCTGCTCGGCAAGCGCGTCGACTACTCCGGCCGTTCCGTGATCGTCGTCGGTCCGGAACTGAAACTGCACCAGTGCGGCCTGCCGAAGAAGATGGCGCTCGAACTGTTCAAGCCGTTCATCTATGCCAAGCTTGAACTCTACGGCCGTGCCACCACCATCAAGGCGGCCAAGAAAATGGTCGAGAAAGAGCGTCCGGAGGTCTGGGACATCCTCGAAGAGGTGATCCGCGAGCACCCGGTGCTCCTGAACCGCGCGCCGACGCTGCACCGCCTCGGCATCCAGGCTTTCGAGCCGGTACTGATCGAGGGTAAGGCGATCCAGCTTCACCCGCTGGTGTGCGCGGCGTTCAACGCCGACTTCGACGGCGACCAGATGGCCGTGCACGTGCCGCTGAGCCTCGAAGCGCAGCTCGAGGCCCGCGTGCTGATGATGTCGACCAACAACATCCTCAGCCCGGCCAACGGCAAGCCGATCATCGTTCCGTCGCAGGATATCGTCCTGGGTCTTTACTACATGACCCTGGAGCGCGAGGGCGAGCAGGGCGAAGGCATGATGTTCGCCGACGTCGGCGAGATCCAGCAGGCGCTGGATGCCGGTGTGCTGTCGCTGCATGCCAAGATTCACGCCCGTTATCACACGGTCGATGAAGAGGGCGAGCCGGTGACCGTGCGCGTCGAGACGACGCCGGGCCGCATGCTGCTCTCGGAAATCCTGCCCAAGCACAAGAACGTACCGTTCGGCCTGCTCAACCAGCTTCTGACCAAGCGCGAGATCACCAATGTCATCGACGAGGTGTACCGTCACTGTGGCCAGAAGGAGACGGTTATCTTCGCCGACCGCATGATGGGCCTCGGCTTCAAGCATGCCTGCAACGCCGGTATTTCGTTCGGTAAGGACGACCTGATCATCCCGGATTCCAAGGTCAGCCTGGTCGGCGAGACCGAAGAGAAGGTCAAGGAATACGAGCAGCAGTACCAGGACGGCCTGATCACGCAGGGCGAGAAGTACAACAAGGTGGTCGACGCCTGGTCGCACTGCACCGACCGCGTTGCCGACGAGATGATGAAGGAGATTTCCCGCATCGAGGTCGGTACGCCGATCAACTCGGTCTACATGATGGCGCACTCCGGTGCCCGTGGTTCGGCGGCGCAGATGAAGCAGCTCGCCGGGATGCGCGGCCTGATGGCCAAGCCGTCGGGCGAGATCATCGAGACGCCGATTATCTCGAACTTCAAGGAAGGCCTGACCGTGCTCGAGTACTTCAACTCGACCCACGGTGCCCGTAAGGGTCTGGCCGACACTGCCCTCAAGACCGCGAACTCGGGTTACCTGACCCGCCGTCTGGTCGACGTGGCGCAGGACTGCATCATCCTCGAGGAGGATTGCGGCACCGATCAGGCGATCACGGTTGCGCCGGTTGTCGAGGGCGGCGACGTCGTCGCGCCCCTCAGCGAACGCGTGCTGGGCCGGACCGCGGCCGAGGACGTCATCAACCCGGTTTCCGGCGAGGTGATCGTCAAGAAAAACGCGATCATCGAGGAGGCGCACTGCGTCGTCATCGAGGAAGCGGAAGTGGAAAGTATCCGCATCCGTTCGGTGCTGACGTGCGACCTGACCGGCGGTGTCTGCGCCGCGTGCTACGGCCGCGACCTGGCCCGTGGTACGCCGGTGAACATCGGCGAAGCGGTCGGCGTCATGGCCGCGCAGTCGATCGGCGAGCCGGGCACGCAGTTGACGATGCGGACCTTCCACATCGGCGGTGCCGTGCAGCGCGGTACCGAGCGTTCCTACATCGAGTCGGTCGCCGACGCGAAGGTCAAGCTGATCAACAGCACGACCGTCAAGAACTCGCGCGGCGTGCAGATCGTCATGAGCCGTAACGCCGAACTGACCCTGGTCGACGGCAAGGGCCGCGACCGGGCCAAGCACCGTATTCCTTACGGTGCACAGCTTATGGTCAAGGACGGCGCCAAGGTGACCCGTGGCGACAAGCTGGCCGAGTGGGATCCGTATACGTTGCCGGTGATCACCGAGAAGGAAGGTATCGCCAACTACGTCGACCTTCAGGACGGTATCTCCTTGACCGAGCGTACGGACGAGGCGACCGGTATCTCGTACAAGGTCGTGACCGACTGGAAGTCGCAGCCGAAGGGCTCGGACTTGCGTCCGCGCATCACGCTGCGTGACAAGAAGGGTGAGGTCATCACCCTCGATAGCGGCCACGAGGCGCGCTACTTCCTGTCCGTCGATGCCATCCTGTCGGTCGAGAACGGCCAGCAGGTGCATGCCGGCGATGTGCTCGCGCGTATCCCGCGCGAAAGCGCCAAGACCCGTGACATCACGGGCGGTCTGCCGCGCGTCGCGGAACTGTTCGAAGCCCGCCGTCCGAAGGATCACGCGATCATCGCCGAGAGCGAGGGCCGCGTCGAATTCGGCAAGGACTACAAGAACAAGCGCCGCGTCATCGTGCAGCCTGTCGATGACGGTCAGGAGCCGACGGAATACCTGGTGCCCAAGGGCCGCCATCTTTCGGTTCAGGAAGGGGACTACGTCCAGGTGGGCGACTCGCTCATGGACGGCAACCCGGTGCCGCACGACATCCTGCGCGTGCTCGGCGTCGAGGCGCTGGCCGAGTACCTGATCAACGAGATCCAGGACGTCTACCGTCTGCAGGGCGTCAAGATCAACGACAAGCACATCGAGGTGATCGTCCGCCAGATGCTGCAGAAGGTCGAGATCACCGGCGGCGGCGACACCACGCTCCTGATCGGCGAGCTTGTCGACAAGGTCGAGTTCGACAAGATCAACGAAAAGGCGCTGGAAGATGGTGGCAAGCCCGCCGAAGCGACTCCGGTTCTTCAGGGCATCACCAAGGCGAGCCTGCAGACGCAGTCGTTCATTTCGGCGGCGTCGTTCCAGGAGACCACGCGCGTGCTCACCGAAGCCGCGGTTTCCGGTAAGGTCGACGATCTTGTCGGCCTCAAGGAAAACGTCATCGTCGGCCGTCCGATCCCGGCCGGTACCGGCGCGGTGATGAACGGCATGCGTGAGATTGCCGCCAATCGGGACGCCGAGATCGCCAAGACTCTGCCGGCCGAGGAAGCCGCCGAGCTTCTCGACGCGCCGACACCGGTCGACGCCGACTAAGCGAAATCCCTTTCGGGAGAATCAATCAGGGCGCGGTCCTTTGGGGCCGCGCCCTTTTGATTCGGTTTTCGGCGGGTTTTTGCCCGTTTTCGTGGATTAGAAGCGGGGGCGGGACTCGGGTTTTTGCATTGCAGCAAAAAATAGCTCAACATCTGGTGTCATTTTGAAATCTTGCCACCACATACTGACTAAATGCCTGTTTTCACGCAATTTTTTTTCACAACTTTGCAGTTGACGCGGACAGGGGGCACCTATATGTTCCGCCCCACTCAAGGGACTGGTGGTAGCCGTTCCCGGCTAGACGCAGTCGTAGACTTGGGTGGAGAAAACAATTTAGCGAAAACTTCGGAAGCGCCGGTCGCTCCGGGGTGACGGTATGAGCCAGAGCCGGTACGCCGTACGAGGTGTGCGCGGTTACGGCTCAACTCATGTTGACAGCCCGATGGTGGGCATGAGGTTTTTAGGAGTTGGATTGAGCGTATGCCGACGATCAACCAGTTAATTCGCAAGTCGCGCAAGGCGCCCGTCACCCGCAACAAGGTGCCGGCGCTCGAGGCCTGCCCGCAAAAGCGCGGCGTTTGCACCCGCGTCTACACCACCACCCCGAAAAAGCCGAACTCGGCGCTCCGGAAAGTCGCCCGCGTGCGCCTGACCAACGGCTTCGAAGTGACGAGCTATATTCCGGGTGAAGGTCACAACCTGCAGGAACACTCCGTCGTCATGATCCGTGGCGGCCGCGTCAAGGACTTGCCGGGTGTGCGCTACCACATCATCCGCGGCACGCTCGACACCCAGGGTGTCAGCGATCGCCGTCAGCGCCGTTCTAAGTACGGCGCCAAGCGTCCGAAGTAAGGAGACAAGGTATGTCCCGTCGCCACGCCGCTGAGAAGCGTCAGGTTCTTCCGGACGCGAAGTTCAAGGACCTGGTCGTTACCAAGTTCATGAACGCCCTTATGAAGGACGGCAAGAAATCCGCCGCCGAGCGCATCGTTTACGGTGCTTTCGACATCGTTCACTCGAAGGGCGGCCAGGACCCGCTGCAGGTCTTCCACGAAGCGATTGCCAATGTGAGACCGATGGTCGAAGTCCGCTCCCGCCGTGTCGGTGGCGCGACCTATCAGGTTCCCGTTGAAGTTCGCTCCGATCGCCGGCAGGCACTGGCGATCCGCTGGTTGGTGGAAATGTCCCGCAAGCGGTCCGAAAACACCATGATGGAGCGTCTCTCCGCCGAGCTTCTCGACGCCGCCAACAACCGTGGCGCCGCCGTCAAGAAGCGCGAAGACACGCACCGTATGGCGGAGGCCAACAAGGCCTTCTCGCACTATCGCTGGTAATTCTGTTTAGGAGCCGAATTCATGTCAGGCCGCGTAACCCCGCTCGAGCGATATCGCAATATCGGCATCATGGCGCATATCGACGCCGGTAAGACGACGACCACCGAGCGCGTTCTCTATTACACCGGTAAGTCCTACAAGATCGGTGAAGTCCACGACGGCAACGCCACCATGGACTGGATGGAGCAGGAGCAGGAACGTGGCATCACGATCACGTCCGCCGCGACCACCACGTTCTGGCGCGATCACCGGATCAACATCATCGATACGCCGGGCCACGTCGACTTCACCATCGAGGTCGAACGTTCGCTGCGTGTTCTCGATGGCGCGATCGCGGTCTTCGACTCGGTCGCCGGTGTCGAGCCGCAGTCCGAAACCGTGTGGCGTCAGGCCGACAAGTACGGTGTGCCGCGGATGTGTTTCGTCAACAAGATGGACCGTATCGGCGCCGACTTCTATCGCTGCGTCGACATGATCATCGACCGCCTCGGCGCGACCCCGTGCGTGCTGCAGCTTCCGATCGGCGCCGAGAGCGACTTCGCCGGCATCGTCGACCTGATCAAGATGCGGGCCGTCGTCTGGAAGGACGAGAGCCTGGGCGCCGAATTCGAATACAAGGAGATCCCGGCCGATCTCGCCGACAAAGCGGCCGAATACCGCGAAAAACTCATCGAGACCATCGTCGAAGTCGATGATGAGGTGATGGAAGCCTACCTCGAAGGCAACGAGCCGGACGAGGAAACCATCCGGAGGTGCATCCGCAAGGGCTGCATCGGTCTCAACTTCGTGCCGGTCCTGCTCGGTTCCGCGTTCAAGAACAAGGGCGTTCAGCCGATGCTCGACGCGGTGGTCGACTTCCTGCCGTCGCCGCTCGACGTGCCGAACATCAAGGGTGTCGACGTCAACGATCCGGAAAAGCCGCTGGTCCGCAAATCCGACGACGATGCGCCGTTCGCAGCGCTCGCGTTCAAGATCATGAACGACCAGCACGTCGGTTCGCTGACCTTCTGCCGTATCTATTCCGGTACCGTGAAGCAGGGCGCGCAGGTCCTTAACACGGTCAAGGAAAAGAAAGAACGTGTCGGCCGCATGCTGCTTATGCACGCCAACACCCGTGAGCAGATCGAGGAGGCGATGGCCGGTGACATCGTTGCCATCGTCGGTCTCAAGGACACCACTACGGGCGACACGCTGTGCGACGCCAGCGCGCCGGTGATCCTCGAGCGCATGGAATTCCCGGACCCGGTCATCGAGGTCGCGGTCGAGCCGAAAACCAAGGCCGACCAGGAAAAGATGGGTGTTGCCCTGCAGCGCCTCGCCGCCGAGGACCCGTCGTTCCGCGTTTCGTCGGACGAAGAATCCGGTCAGACGGTCATCGCCGGTATGGGTGAGCTCCACCTCGACATCCTGGTCGACCGCATGAAGCGCGAATTCAAGGTCGAGGCCAACGTCGGTCAGCCCCAGGTGGCTTATCGCGAAACCATCAGCCAGACCTACGACTGCGACTACACGCACAAGAAGCAGACCGGCGGTTCCGGTCAGTTCGCGCGGGTCAAGATCAAGTTCGAGCCGCTACCCCCGGGTTCGGGTATCGAATTCGAGAACAAGGTTGTGGGCGGTAACGTACCGCGCGAGTTCGTCCCCGGTGTTGAAAAGGGTATCCGCAGCGCTGCCGAAAGCGGCGTGCTGTGCGGCTTCCCGTGCATCGATTTCAAGGCGCTGCTCTACGATGGCGCATCGCACGACGTCGACAGCTCGGTGATGGCGTTTGAAATCGCCGCCCGTGCGGCGTTCCGCGAAGGCATTGCGGCCGCCAAGCCGGTGCTCCTCGAGCCGATGATGAAGGTCGAGGTCGTGACCCCGGAAGATTACATGGGCGATATCATCGGCGACCTGAACTCCCGCCGCGGCCAGGTTCAGGACATGGACCAGCGCGGCAACGCGCGTGTGGTCACCGCGATGGTGCCGCTCGCCAATATGTTCGGCTACGTCAACGAACTGCGTTCGATGTCGCAAGGCCGTGCCCAATACACCATGCATTTTGATCACTACGCTGAAGTGCCGAATCAGGTCTCGACCGAGATCCGTGAACGGCTCGCCGGCTAACTGAGAACGGAGACGAACGAAGATGGCCAAGGAAAAGTTTGAGCGTAACAAGCCGCACTGCAACGTTGGTACGATCGGTCACGTTGACCACGGCAAGACGACGCTGACGGCTGCGATTACGAAGGTTCTTGCGGAGACGGGCGGCGCGACGTTTTCGGCGTACGACATGATCGACAAGGCGCCGGAGGAACGTGCGCGGGGTATCACGATTTCGACGGCGCACGTCGAGTACGAGACGGAGAACCGCCACTACGCGCACGTCGACTGCCCGGGCCACGCGGACTACGTGAAGAACATGATCACGGGTGCGGCGCAGATGGACGGCGCGATCCTTGTCGTTTCGGCGGCCGACGGGCCGATGCCGCAGACGCGCGAGCACATTCTGCTGGCCCGTCAGGTCGGCGTGCCGGCGCTTGTGGTTTACATGAACAAGTGCGACCAGGTCGACGACGAGGAGCTTCTGGAGCTCGTCGCGATGGAGATCCGCGAGCTTCTGTCCTCGTACGACTTCCCGGGCGACGACATTCCGATCATCAAGGGTTCGGCGCTTGCGGCGCTCGAGGACTCGAGCGAGGAACTGGGCAAGCAGTCGATCCTCGAGCTGATGCGCAATGTCGACGAATACATCCCGCAGCCGGACCGTCCGGTGGACCAGTCGTTCCTGATGCCGATCGAGGACGTTTTCTCGATCTCGGGCCGGGGCACGGTTGTGACGGGGCGCGTCGAGACGGGCGTGGTCAACACGGGTGACGAAATCGAGATCGTCGGGATCAAGGCGACGACGAAGACGACGTGCACGGGTGTCGAGATGTTCCGCAAGCTGCTTGACCAGGGTCAGGCGGGCGACAACATCGGTGTTCTTCTGCGCGGCACGAAGCGCGACGAGGTGGAGCGCGGTCAGGTTCTGGCGAAGCCGGGTTCGATCACGCCGCACACGAAGTTCTCGTGCGAGGCGTATATCCTGACGAAGGAAGAGGGCGGTCGTCACACGCCGTTCTTCGGCAACTACCGTCCGCAGTTCTACTTCCGCACGACGGACGTGACGGGGACGGTCGAGCTTGCGGAAGGGACGGAGATGGTGATGCCGGGCGACAACGTGACGATGAACGTGACGCTGATCGCGCCGATCGCCATGGACGAAGGTCTGCGGTTCGCGATCCGCGAAGGCGGCCGCACCGTCGGTGCCGGCGTCGTCGCCAAGATCATCGAGTAACGGATGGAACTGCGCGCCTCCGGGTTTTCCCGGGGGCGTTCGCAACTTTGAAGGTCGAAGGCCATGGAACAACAAAATATTCGAATTCGCCTGAAGGCGTTTGATCACCGCGTACTGGATCAATCCGCCCGCGAAATCGTGAATACGGCTCAACGTACGGGTGCCAATGTCCGTGGCCCGATTCCGCTGCCGACGCGGATCGAGAAGTTCACGGTGCTGCGTTCGCCGCACATCGACAAGAAGTCGCGTGAGCAGTTTGAAATCCGCACCCACAAGCGGGTTCTCGACATCGTCGATCCGACCCCGCAGACCGTCGACGCGCTGATGAAGCTCGATCTGGCGGCCGGCGTCGACGTCGAGATCAAACTCTAAGCGCGATTGGGAATAGTGATATGCGTACCGGTGTAATCGCAAAGAAAATGGGGATGACCCGTATTTTCGCCGAGGGCGGCGCACACGTCCCGGTGACAGTGCTGGCCCTCGATGACGTTCGTGTCGTCGCACAGCGTAACGAAGAGCGCGATGGCTACACGGCTCTCCAGGTCGGCTACGGCAAGGCCAAGGTGAAGCGCGTTTCCAAGGCGATGCGCGGCCACTTCGCCAAAGCCAAGGTCGAGCCGAAGAAGAAGCTGGCTGAATTCCGCGTGTCCGCCGACAACATGGTCGACGTCGGTACCGAAATCGGCGCCAACCACTTCGTCGCCGGCCAGTACGTCGATGTTGCGGGCATCACCATCGGTAAGGGTTTTGCCGGTGCCATGAAGCGCCACGGCTTTGCCGGCCTGCGCGCTTCGCACGGTATTTCGGTAAGCCACCGCGCGCACGGCTCCACCGGCCAGTGCCAGGACCCGGGCAAGGTGTTCAAGGGCAAGAAGATGGCCGGCCAGATGGGCAACGTGCGCCGTACGCAGCAGAACCTGATCGTCGCGGCGGTTGACGCCGAACGTGGTCTTGTCCTGGTGCGGGGCGCCGTTCCCGGTTCCCGTGGCGGTTACGTCTACCTCAGCGACGCCGTGAAGCGGCCGCTGCATGAGGACGCGCCGCTGCCGGCGGGCCTCAAGGACGAAGCGCCGGCCGAGGAAGAGGGTCTGGTTGTCGCCGATGACGTGGCGACCGACGAGGCCGCCGAGGAAGCGGCCCTGGCCGAGGAAATGGCCGAAGAAGAAACCAAGGCAGACGTCGGCGGCGATAAAGCCGACGACGCTGAGAACAAGGAATAGGACCATGAAATTGGACGTGGTCAGTCTCGAAAACAAGAAATCCGGCTCCATCGATCTCGATGAAGCGGTGTTCGGTCTGGAAGCCCGCGGCGACCTGTTGGCCCGTGCCGTGAAGTGGCAGCTTGCGAAGCGCCGCTCCGGCAATCATCAGGTCAAGGGGCGCTCGGACGTCAGCGCGACCGGCACCAAGCCGTTCCGTCAGAAGGGTACCGGCCGTGCCCGTCAGGGCACCCGTGTCGCGCCGCAGATGCGTGGCGGCGGCATCGTGTTCGGCCCGCACGTGCGCGATCACAGCCACGACCTGCCGAAGAAAGTCCGAAAGCTGGCGCTGAAAACCGCGCTCAGCGCCAAGCAGGCCGAAGGCAAGCTGGTGATCCTCGACGAAGCCAAGCTTAAAGCGCCGAAAACGGCGGATCTGGCAAAGAAGCTTTCCGCGCTAGGTTGGGGCAAGGCTCTGATCATCGACGGCGAAGCGATCGACGAGAATTTCGCCCGCGCGGCGCGCAACCTCGTCGGTGTCGACGTGCTGCCGTCGGTCGGTGCGAACGTCTACGACATCATGCGCCGCGATACGCTGGTTCTGACCAAGGGCGCTGTCGACAAACTTGTGGAGCGCCTGAAATGACCCGCTACAGCCCGCAGAGATTCCAGCCGAGCAAGGAACGGATCTTCGAACTGATCCGCCGCCCGCTCGTGACCGAAAAGACGACGTTGATGTCGGAACACAACCAGGTGGCTTTCGAAGTGCCGCTCGATGCCAACAAGCACGAGATCAAGACGGCGATCGAAGAGCTGTTCAAGGTCAAGGTGACGGCCGTGAATACGCTGCGCCAAAAGGGCAAGGCCAAGCGGTTCCGTGGCGAGTCCGGCCGCCGCAGCGATTTCAAGAAAGCCGTGGTGACGCTCAAGGAAGGTGACAGCATTGATGTCACCACCGGCGTCTGACGGGAGAGATTGAACGATGGCACTTAAACAGTACAAACCCGATACCCCCGGTCAGCGCGGTCTGATCCTCGTCGATCGTTCGCAGCTCTGGAAAGGCGAGCCGGTCAAGTCACTGACCGAAGGCCTTCGCAAGAAGGGCGGCCGCAACAACCAGGGCCACATCACCGCGCGCCGCCGCGGCGGTGGCCACAAGCGCCGCTATCGCGTGATCGATTTCAAGCGCGCCAAGCTGGGCGTCACGGCGACCGTCGAGCGGATCGAATACGATCCGAACCGGACAGCGTTCATCGCGCTTCTGAAATACGAGGACGGTGAGTTGGCCTACATCCTGGCGCCGCAGCGTCTGGCCGTCGGTGACGAGATCGTTTCCGGCACCACCGGGGTCGACATCAAGCCTGGCAACGCGATGCCGATGGCGGCGATGCCGGTCGGCACGATCATCCACAATGTCGAGATGAAGCAGGGCAAGGGCGGCCAGATGGCCCGTTCCGCCGGTACCTACGCGCAGATCATCGGTAAGGACCAGGGGTACGCCCAGGTGCGCCTGAGCTCCGGTGAAATCCGCCTGGTCCGCGCCGAGTGCATGGCCACTGTCGGTGCCGTCTCGAACCCGGATCAGCAGAACATTAACCTTGGTAAGGCCGGCCGCAAGCGCTGGCTGGGCAAGCGCCCGTCGGTTCGTGGTGTCGCCATGAACCCGGTCGATCACCCGCACGGCGGCGGCGAAGGCCGTACTTCGGGCGGCCGCCATCCGGTGACCCCGTGGGGCAAGCCGACCAAGGGCAAGAAAACGCGCAGCAACAAGAAGACGGATCGGCTCATCATGCGTAGCCGGCACGTCCGCAAGAAGTAAGAGGAGACGGGATAGTGCCACGCTCCGTTTGGAAAGGTCCGTTCGTCGACGGTTTTCTGCTCAAGAAGGCGGAAGAAGCCCGTTCGTCCACGCGCAGCTCGGTCATCAAGACCTGGTCGCGCCGGTCGACCATTCTGCCGCAGTTCGTCGGTCTTACGTTTGGCGTCTACAACGGCCAGAAGTTCGTCCCGGTCCTCGTGACCGAGGAAATGATCGGCCACAAATTCGGTGAATTCTCGCCGACCCGCACCTACTACGGTCACGGCGTCGATAAGAAGTCGAAGAGGGGTTAATCATGGGCAAGAAGGCCGCTGAGCGTCAACTGAAGGACAATGAGGCGATGGCTTTCGCGAAGCACATTCGCGTCAGCCCGCGCAAGCTCAACCTGGTTGCCGAAAGCATTCGTGGCATGGACTGCTCGAAGGCGCTGACGCAGCTCATGTTCTCGCGCCGCCGCATCGCGCAGGACGTGAAGAAGCTGCTGGAAAGCGCGATCGCGAATGCCGAGAACAACCATCAGCTCGACGTCGACCGGCTCTATGTCGCCGAGGCGAGCGTCGGCAAGGCGCTCGTGATGAAACGGTTCCGCGCCCGTGCGCGCGGCCGTGTCGGGCGCATCGAAAAGCCATTCAGCAATATGCGCTTGGTCGTTCGCGAGCGTGAGGAGACGGTTTAATGGGTCAGAAAGTCAATCCGGTCGGGCTGCGTCTCGGCATCAACCGCACCTGGGATTCGCGGTGGTTCGCCGACGGCAACTACGCCGACCTGCTGCACGAAGACATTCGCATCCGCGAGTTCTTGCGCAAGGAACTGCAACAGGCGGGCGTGTCCAAGATCGTCATCGAGCGGCCGGCGAAAAAGGCCCGCGTGACCATTCACACGGCGCGCCCGGGCGTGGTCATCGGCCGCAAGGGTCAGGACATCGAAAAGCTGCGCCGCAAGATCGCCAACATGACGGACGCGGAAGTGTATCTGAACATCGTCGAAATCCGCAAGCCGGAAGTCGACGCGCAACTGGTCGCCGAAAACGTCGCCCAGCAGATGGAACGCCGCGTGTCGATCCGCCGCGCCATGAAGCGCGCCGTTCAGTCGGCGATGCGCATGGGTGCCGAGGGTATCCGGATCAACTGCGGCGGCCGTCTCGGCGGCGCCGAAATCGCGCGGATGCAGTGGTACCGCGAAGGCCGCGTGCCGCTGCACACCCTGCGCGCCAACATCGACTACGGCGAAGCCCACGCGGCGACGACCTACGGTATCTGCGGCGTCAAAATCTGGATCTACAAGGGCGAGATCATGGCCCACGATCCGATGGCGATGGAAAAGCTGCAGCTTGAGCAGCAGCCGCAGCGGTAAGCGGACGTAAGTAGAGGAAAGAGCAATGCTGTCTCCGAAAAGAACCAAGTTCCGCAAGGCGCACAAGGGCCGTATCCACGGCATGGCCAAGGGCGGTACGGCACTGAACTTCGGGTCATACGGCCTCAAGGCGGTGACGCCGGAACGCGTGACCGCGCGCCAGATCGAGGCCGCGCGCCGTGCCATGACCCGTCACATGAAACGTGCCGGCCGCGTGTGGATCCGCATCTTCCCGGACGTGCCGGTGACGCAGAAACCGGCCGAAGTGCGCCAGGGCAAGGGCAAGGGCTCGGTCGAGTACTGGGTCGCCAAGGTCAAGCCGGGTCGGATTATGTTCGAGATCGACGGCGTGTCCACCGAAGTCGCCCGCGAGGCGTTCCGTCTGGCGGCCGCGAAACTGCCGGTGAAAACGCGCTTTGTGACGCGTGTTGGCGAAGGGGATTGATCAGATGAAAGCCGCTGATATCCGTACCAAGACCGACGACGAGCTGAAGGACCAGCTTGCCGATCTGCGCAAGGAAGCGTTCAACCTGCGTTTTCAGCAGGCGTCGGGCCAGTTGGAGAATACCGCGCAGGCGCGTCACGTGCGCCGTGACATCGCGCGCATCAAGACCGTGCTGGGCGAGCGGAATGCCGCCCAGGCTGAAGGATAAGGAACGGCAAAATGCCTAAACGTGTCATGCAAGGCGTCGTCGTCAGCGACAAACAGGACAAGACGGTCACCGTGCTGGTCGAACGTCGGGTCATGCACCCGCTGTACAAGAAGTACGTCAAGAAGTCGAAGAAGTACGCGGCGCACGATGAAGCGAACGCCTCCAAGGTGGGCGATCAGGTGTTCATCCGTGAATGCCGTCCGCTGTCGAAGCGTAAGACTTGGGAAGTTGTAACCGACGGCGCCTGAGCGCCGCGGTCGAAGTAAGGGAACCGGAACGATGATCCAGGCTGAATCGAACCTCGATGTCGCCGACAACTCGGGCGCCAAAAGGGTCCAGTGCATCAAGGTACTGGGCGGTTCGAAGCGTAAATACGCGTCGGTTGGCGACATTATCGTCGTCTCCGTCAAGGACGCCATCCCGCGCGGCCGGGTGAAGAAAGGCGATGTGATGCAGGCTGTTGTCGTGCGCACCGCCAAGGACATCCTGCGCAAGGACGGCACCACGATCCGGTTCGACGCGAATGCCGCCGTGCTGATCAACAAGCAGGGCGAACCGATCGGGACCCGTATTTTCGGCCCGGTCACCCGTGAACTGCGTGCCAAGCGCTACATGAAGATCATCTCGCTGGCACCGGAGGTGTTGTAATGGCCCAGAAAATCAAGAAAGGCGACCGCGTCGTGGTCCTTACCGGACGCGACAAGGGTGCCAAAGGCGAAGTGCTGAAGGTGCTGCGGGAAACTGACCGCGCCATCGTCGACGGCGTGAACAAGGTAAAGCGTCATACGGCACCGTCGCAGACGACGCAGGGCGGTATTGTGGAGCGGGAAGCGAGTATTCACCTCTCCAACCTGGCCCTGATCGACCCGAAGGACGACAAGCCGACGCGTGTCGGTTTCAAGACGCTGGATGACGGCCGCAAGGTGCGCGTTGCCAAGCGCTCCGGCGAAGTCATCGACGCTTGAGAGTGGAGACGAGAACAATGACTGCCCGCTTGCAGGAAGTATACACGAAAGAGATCGTCCCGAACCTCAGGTCGGAGTTCGATTACGCGAACCTGATGGAAGTGCCGCGTCTCGACAAGATCGTGATCAACATGGGTGTCGGCGAAGCCTCCCAGGACCGCAAGAAGATGGACGGCGCCGTCGCCGACCTGACTGCGATTTCGGGGCAGAAGCCGATCGTGACCCGCGCCAAGAAGTCGATTGCCGGCTTCAAGCTGCGCGAGGAAATGATCGTCGGCTGCAAGGTGACGCTCCGCCGTCAGCGCATGTACGAGTTCCTTGATCGTCTGGTGACGATCACCCTGCCGCGCGTCCGCGACTTCCGCGGTCTCAACGGCAAGAGCTTCGACGGTGCTGGCAACTACGCCATGGGCATCAAGGAGCAGATCGTTTTTCCGGAAATCGACTACGACAAGGTCGACGAGATCCGGGGGATGGACATCGTGATTTGCACGACCGCCAAGACCGATGCCGAAGCGAAGGCATTGCTGAAGGCGTTCAACATGCCGTTCGCGAACTGAGCGGCAAGAGGAGAAGAGCGTAATGGCTAAGAAAAGCGCTATCGAGCGGGATAAGAAACGGGCCCGTCTGGCGAAGCAGTTTGCGGGGCGCCGTGAGCGTCTCAAAGCGGCCGCCAAGGACCCGAACCTGTCGCCGGAGGAACGCTTTAGCGCCCGTCTGAAACTTGCCGAGCTGCCGCGTAATGCCGCGCCGGTTCGCCAGCGCCTGCGCTGCGAGCTGACCGGCCGTCCGCGCGGGAATTACCGCAAGTTCCGTGTTTGCCGCATCAAGCTGCGGGACCTGGCCTCGATGGGTCAGATTCCGGGCATGGTCAAGTCCAGCTGGTAAGGGAGAGACGACGATGTCGATGACGGATCCCCTCGGCGATATGCTGACTCGCATCCGCAACGGCCAACAGGCCCGTAAAAGCTCGGTCACGTGCCCGGCGTCCAGGCTGCGTGCGAACGTTCTCGAAGTGCTGAAGCGCGAAGGTTTCATTCGTGGTTTCGACAAGACGGACGTCCGTCCCGGTATTTCCGAGATCAAGATCGAACTGAAATACCACGAAGGTGACCCGGTGATCCGGCACCTGAGCCGGGTTTCCACCCCGGGCCGCCGGATCTACTCCGGCGTCCGTGACCTGGACCGTGTCTACAATGGTCTCGGGATTGCCATCCTGTCGACGCCGCGCGGCGTGCTGTCGGATGCCGAGGCGCGGGCCCAGAACGTCGGTGGAGAGATTCTCTGCGAGGTGTTCTAAGAACGCCGCAGGTATGTAACGAGGATTGTAGTTATGTCGCGAGTAGGAATTAGCCCAGTTACCGTCCCCGACGGCGTTACCGTCGAATTGGCCGGCAACGTGGTAACGGCCAAAGGCAAGCTCGGCGAGCTGTCGGCGACCCTGACCAATGACGTCAAGGTGGAGCAGGCGGACGGCAAGGTCACTGTTGTGCCGCTGGCACAGCACAAGCGTGCCCGTCAGATGTGGGGAACGGCCCGTAGCCTGATCGACGGTCTGGTGATCGGTGTTTCCGAAGGGTTTACCAAGAAGCTGGAAATCAACGGCGTCGGTTATCGTGCCCAGGTGCAGGGTAAGGACGTGGTGTTGCAGCTCGGCTACAGCCACGAGATCCGCTACCCGATCCCGGAAGGCATCAAGATCGAGGCGCCGGAACAGAACCAGTTGGTCATCAGCGGCGCGTCCAAGCAGCGCGTCGGCCAGGTAGCCTCGGAAATCCGCTCGCTTCGTCCGCCGGAGCCCTACAAGGGTAAGGGCGTCAAGTACGATGACGAGTACATCCTCCGTAAGGAAGGAAAGAAGAAGTAAGATGGCGAACGCAAAAACCCTGTTCAACCGGCGGAGCATGCGCACCCGTGCGCGCCTGCAACGTCTGGCTTCCGACCGGCCGCGGCTTTCCGTGTTCCGTTCGGGCAAGCACATTTATGCGCAAATCATCGACGACAAGACCGGCACCACGCTGGCCGCAGCGTCCTCGGTGGACAAGGAGCTCAAGGGCTCGCTCAAGACCGGCGCGGATACCAGTGCGGCGGCCGAGGTCGGCAAGCTTGTCGCCAAGCGTGCGTCCGAGAAGGGCGTCGGCGAAGTTTTCTTCGACCGTGGCGGTTATAAATATCACGGGCGCGTCAAGGCGCTCGCGGACGGCGCCCGCGAGGGCGGCCTGAGCTTCTAGGAGAGCGACGAATGGCAGACAACAAATCACCGGAGCGTGGCGGTCAGCGAGGCCGTGGCCGTGGCCGCGACAACCGCGATAACCGGGACCGTAACGATGACGGCGATGAACTGGTCGACAAGCTGGTTCACATCAACCGCGTCGCCAAGGTTGTGAAGGGTGGCCGCCGCTTCTCGTTCGCGGCGCTGGTGGTGGTCGGCGACGGCAAGGGTCGCGTCGGTTACGGCACCGGCAAGGCGCGCGAAGTTCCGGAAGCGATCCGCAAGGCGACCGACCAGGCGAAGCGCTCGATGATCCGGGTGCCGCTGCGCGAGGGGCGCACGCTGCATCACGACATCTTCGGCCGTTTCGGTGCCGGCAAGGTGATCCTGCGTTCGGCACCTCCGGGTACCGGTATCATCGCCGGCGGTCCGATGCGCGCGGTTTTCGAAACCATGGGCGTTCACGACGTCGTTTGTAAGTCGAACGGCACGCAGAACCCGCACAACATGGTCAAGGCGACCTTCGAGGCGCTCAAGAACCTGCAATCCCCGCGTGCCGTTGCGGCGCGCCGCGGCCTCAAGGTCGGTGACATCGTTGCCCGTCGCGGCGATGCCGGCGCGAGCGCCGAGTAAACCGGAGCGGACGAGAGATGGCTGACAAGAAAACGACCGTCACGGTCACCCAGATCAAGAGCCCGATCGGGCGCGAGGCCTCGCAGCGCCAGACGCTCAAGGGGCTGGGTCTGAACAGGATCAACAGGTCCCGGACGCTGGAGGATACGTCCGCGGTTCGGGGCATGATCGAGAAGGTAAAACACCTGGTCCGGGTTGAGGAGCAGGCCTGACAGGCTTACTTCACCTGACCGGGGCCATAACCGGGCATCATTAAGAGTCCGGGGACTTTAGAGGAATTTGGCGATGCGACTGAATGAACTCCGAGATAACGCCGGTGCGACGAAAAGCCGCAAGCGTGTGGGCCGTGGTATCGGTTCGGGTACCGGCAAGACCTCCGGTAAGGGTCAGAAGGGCCAGAAGTCGCGCAGCGGCGTCTCGCTCCTGGGCTTCGAAGGCGGTCAGATGCCGCTTTACCGGCGCCTGCCGAAGCGCGGCTTCAACAACCCGTTCGAGAAGGACTTCGCCGAACTCACCACGGGTAAGCTGCAGAAAGCCATTGACGCCAAACGCATCGACGCCAAGGGCACGCTGACGGCTGCCGAACTGGTTGCGGCCGGTGTCGTGCGCAAGTCGAAAGACGGTGTGCGCCTGCTCAACAAGGGCGACATCACGGCTAAGGTGCAACTCGACATCGCGCACGCCTCCAAGGGCGCCATCGCGGCGGTCGAAAAGGCCGGCGGTTCGGTCAACGTTGCCGAGAAGAAGGCGCGTCCGGAAGGCAAGGGCCGCAAGCGCGACCGCGTCTCGGCCGAACGCCAGGCGCGTTATGAAAAGGCGCGTGCCGGCGAGGTCGCCAGCGTGGATCCGAAAGAGGAAGATTAATCGAGAATGGCCTCCGCCGCCGAACAACTCGCCTCCAACGTCAATTTCAGCGCCTTCTCGAAGGCGACGGAATTGAAGAAGCGCATCTGGTTCACACTGGGTGCGCTTATCGTCTATCGACTGGGTACGTTCGTGCCGTTGCCGGGTATCGATCCGACGATCCTGGCGGATCTATTCAACCAGTCGGGCGGCGGTATCCTGGGCATGTTCGACATGTTCGCGGGCGGCGCCCTGTCGCGCATGACGATCTTTGCGCTGAATATCATGCCATATATCTCGGCCTCGATCATCATGCAGCTCATGACGGCGGTCTCGCCGCAACTCGAGCAGATGAAGAAAGAGGGCGAAACCGGCCGCAAGAAGATCAACCAGTACACCCGCTACCTGACGGTTGCGATCTGTATCCTGCAGTCCTACGGCATCGCGGTCGGCCTCGAGAGCATGAGTTCCGGCGGCCGGCTCGCCGTCGAGAACCCGGGCATGTTCTTCCGCATGACCGTGGTCATCACGCTCACCGGCGGCACGCTGTTCCTGATGTGGCTGGGCGAACAAATTACCGCGCGCGGTGTCGGTAACGGCATCTCCCTGATCATTTTCTCGGGTATCGTTGCCGAATTGCCGTCGGCATTGGCCGCTACGCTCGATCTCGGCCGAACCGGCGCGCTGTCGACGCCGATTATCGTCGGCCTCCTGTTGATGGCCGTCGGCGTGATCTTCTTCATCGTTTTCGTCGAGCGCGCGCAGCGCCGGATCCTGATCCAGTATCCGAAGCGCCAGCGCGGCAACAAGATGATGGGCGGCGACACGTCGCACCTGCCGCTGAAGGTCAACACGGCCGGCGTCATTCCGCCGATTTTCGCCAGCTCGATCCTGCTGCTGCCGATCACGATCATCCAGTTCTCGGCCGGTTCCGGTCCGGAATGGATGAGCTCGATCGCCGCCTACATGGGCCGTGGCCAGCCGCTCTATCTGTTGGTCTACATCAGCATGATCGTGTTCTTCGCCTTCTTCTATACCGCGGTTGTCTTCAACCCGGCGGAGACGGCGGATAACCTGAAGAAATACGGCGGCTTCGTGCCGGGCATCCGTCCCGGCAAGAACACCGCCGATTACCTGGACTGGGTGCTGACCCGTCTGACCGTGGTTGGTGCCGGATACCTCGCGCTGATCTGCCTGCTGCCGGAAATCCTGATTTCCCGGTGGTCTGTGCCGTTCTACTTCGGCGGGACCAGTCTTCTGATCGTCGTCACCGTGACCATGGATACCGTGACCCAGGTGCAGTCGCATCTTCTGGCGCACCAGTACGAGGGATTGATCAAGAAGTCCAAGCTCAGGGGGCGCAAGGCATGATCATTATTCTTTTGGGGCCGCCGGGCGCCGGCAAGGGCACGCAATGCGAGCGGCTGGTCGAGAAGTACAAGATCGTTCAGCTTTCGACCGGTGACATGCTGCGGGCTGCCGTCGCCGCGGGTACCGAAATGGGCCTGAAGGCGAAAGAAGTCATGGACCGGGGCGACCTGGTTTCCGACGACATCGTGGTCGGTATCATTTCAGACCGTATCGAGGAGCCCGATTGCGCCAACGGCTTCATCCTGGACGGTTTTCCGCGCACGGTCGCGCAGGCAGAGGCGCTGGACGCGATGCTGGCCGAGAAGGGCCTTGAACTCGATTATGTGATTTCCATGGAAGTGGACGAACAGGCGCTGTTCGCGCGAATCGAGAAACGCGCTGCCGAAACCGGCGGTGCGCGCAGTGACGACAACGCGGAAACGCTGAGAAAACGGCTCGAGGTTTATCACGAGCAAACTGCCCCGATTATTCCCTACTATCGGGACAAAGGGGCGCTGAAGACGGTTGATGGCATGCAGGATATTGATTCCGTTACGGAATCCCTGTATGCGATCTTGGATTAACGAAGGCTGGAGTACGAAAAAGTCAGGCTCATGAGTTGACTTGTCGGGCAGGATCAATATAATCCGCGCTCCTCAATCAACCGGTGGCTGTCCGTTTCGACCCAAAGTTTAAGGAGTACGAGCTTTGGCGCGTATTGCTGGTGTAAATATCCCGACCGGAAAGCGTGCGGTGATCGCGCTGACCTACATTCACGGGATTGGCCGTACCACGGCTGTTAAAATCTGTGAATCCTGCGGTATCGCCGATGACCGCCGGGTCAGCGACCTCTCGGACGACGAGGTCGCACGTATCCGTGACATGATCGATCAGGACCTGACGGTCGAGGGCGAACTGCGTCGCGACGTCGCGATGAACATCAAGCGTCTGATGGATCTCGGCTGCTACCGCGGTCTTCGCCATCGCCGGCAGTTGCCGGTGCGTGGTCAGCGGACCCACACCAACGCCCGGACCCGCAAGGGCCCGGCCAAACCGATTGCCGGTAAGAAGAAAGCTTAAGGGCGAGATATCATGGCCAAGGCAGCTACTACGGCGCGTCCCCGTCGCCGCGAACGAAAGAATATTGCAGCGGGCATCGCGCACGTCAATTCGACGTTCAACAACACGATCATCACGATCACCGATGCCCAGGGCAACGCGATTGCCTGGTCTTCGGCCGGCGCGCAGGGCTTCAAGGGGTCGCGTAAGTCGACCCCGTATGCCGCGCAGGTCGCCGGGGAAGTCGCGGGCCGCTCCGCGATGGAACACGGCATGAAGACCCTCGAGGTCGAGGTGAAAGGTCCGGGTTCCGGCCGTGAGTCGGCGCTTCGTGCGCTGCAGTCGGTCGGTTTCACGATCACCGCCATTCGCGACGTGACTCCGATCCCGCACAACGGGTGTCGGCCGAGAAAACGTCGCCGGGTCTAAGACTCTTCTTTCCCGGTCATTAACCGGGGGAGTTTCATTTCGGCAGGGTTCGGATCGATCGGCCGAACCCATGCCGGGCAGGTAAATAGGCGACGCCCTTGGTATCAAGGACGCCGCCGTCATTTGTGAGCGCGAGGTCACTGAAGTGCTTCAGAAGAATTGGCAAGAACTGATTAAACCCTCGAAACTCGAAGTTGTGGCGGGTGCCGACCCGAGCCGGCAGGCGAGTGTCGTCGCCGAACCGCTTGAGCGCGGTTTCGGCCTGACGCTCGGCAATGCGCTGCGCCGCATCCTGCTGTCGTCGCTTCAGGGTGCCGCGGTGACGTCGATTCAGATCGACAGCGTGCTGCACGAGTTTTCGTCGATTGCCGGTGTGCGCGAGGATGTGACGGACATCGTCCTCAACATCAAGTCGATGGGCCTGAAGATGATGGCCGAAGGTCCGAAACGTATGTCGCTCAAGGCCGAAGGCCCGTGCGAAGTGACCGCAAGCATGATCGAGACCGGCGCCGATATCGAAATCATGGAGCCGGATCTGGTCATCTGCCACCTCGACAGCGGCGCGACGCTGTCGATGGAACTGACGGTCGAGAACGGCAAGGGCTATGTGCCGGCGTCGCAGAACCGTCCGGACGACAGCCCGATCGGTCTGATCCCGATCGACGCCGTGTTCTCGCCGGTGCGCAAGGTCGCCTACAAGGTCGAAAACACCCGTGTCGGCCAGGACACCGACTACGACAAGCTGTACCTGGACGTCACGACCAACGGTGCCGTATCGCCGGAGGACGCCGTCGCCCTGGCGGCCCGCATCCTCCAGGATCAGTTGCAGTTGTTCATCAACTTCGATGAGCCGAGCGGCGAGATCGTCGAGGAGAGCCGCGACGAACTGCCGTTCAACCGCAACCTGCTGCGCAAGGTCGACGAACTGGAGCTTTCCGTCCGTTCGGCGAATTGCCTCAAGAACGACAACATCATCTACATCGGCGATCTGGTCCAGAAGACCGAAGCCGATATGCTCCGGACCCCGAACTTCGGCCGCAAGTCCCTGAACGAAATCAAGGAAGTGCTGTCGCAGATGGGCCTGCACCTGGGCATGGAAATTTCCGAATGGCCGCCGGAAAACATCGAGGACATGGCCAAGAAACTGGAAGATCCGTTCTGATCGGCGCTTCCGTCTAACGGCTGGCGCCGCGGGGCGCGGGACCGAAACAAGAACCAGATGACCCGCGGGTAAAATGGCACGCGTGGGCAAAGAATGAGGAGCCTGACATGAGACACGCAAGCGGATACCGCAAGCTGAACCGGACGCCGACGCATCGCAAGGCGATGTTCTCGAACATGACCGCGTCCCTGATCGTCCACGAGCAGATCAAGACGACCCTGCCGAAGGCCAAGGAACTGCGCAGCTTCATCGACAGGATGATCACGCTCAGCAAGAAAGGCACGCTGCACGACCGCCGCCGTGCGCATGCGTTCCTGCGCGACGACGAGGCTGTCGCCAAGCTGTTCTCCACGCTCGCAGAACGCTACCAGGATCGTCCCGGTGGATACTCCCGTGTGCTGAAGGCCGGTTTCCGCTACGGCGACAGCGCGCCGATGGCGATCGTCGAACTGGTCGACCGCGATCCCGACGCCAAGGGCGCCGCCGACCGCGCCCGTGTCGAAGCGGAAATGGAGATGGACGACGAGTAATTCACGTCCCAAAGAATTGAGGGAACGGCGCCTTACGGGGCGCCGTTTTCGTTTGTGGGTAGCGGGTGTTCGCGGTCTCGACAGGTCCGGACATCCGGCCTATCTAGTGGGTATGCGTATACGCCGAACTGCACTGACTGTACTTGTCGCACTTCTTGCCGTGGCCGGCGGCGCCCTGGCGCAGGAGCGCGAGGTGCCGCAAAGCCGGGCGCAGGTGCAGCTTTCCTACGCGCCCCTGGTCGAAAAAGCGGCGCCGGCGGTGGTCAATATCTATACCCAGAAGATCGTCGCCAGCCGGCAGGTCCCGCCGCTGTTCGACGATCCGTTCTTCCGCCGTTTCTTCGGCGATCTCGGGGTGCCGTTCAACCGTGGCGGTCCACGGCGCGAGCAGCAGAATTCGCTCGGTTCCGGGGTGATCGTCAGCCCGGACGGTCTCGTCGTCACCAACCAGCATGTTATCGAGGGCGCGGACAAGATCCGCGTCGTGCTGGCCGACAAGCGCGAGTTCGAGGCCGAGATCGTGGTCTCGGACGACAAGACGGACCTTTCGGTACTGCGGATCGATCCTGGGCCGGAGGCGTTGCCGGCGCTGGAACTCCAGGACTCCGACGAACTCAGGGTCGGCGATCTGGTGCTCGCCATCGGCAATCCATTCGGGGTCGGACAGACCGTGACCAGCGGCATCGTCTCGGCGCTCGCGCGTGCCATCGGCAACAGCACGGAGCTTCGGTCTTTCATTCAGACCGACGCCGCCATTAACCCGGGCAATTCCGGCGGCGCGCTGCTGTCCATGGACGGCAGGCTGGTCGGCATCAACACATCCATATTCTCGAAAAGCGGCGGCTCGCACGGGATCGGTTTCGCGGTGCCGTCGAACATGGTGCGCGCCGTGATCAACGGTATTTCCGAAGACGGTAAGCTGGTCCGTCCCTGGCTCGGCGCATTCGGACAGGCGGTGACCTCCGATATCGCCATGTCGCTTGGCATGAAACGGCCGCAGGGCGTGATCGTCAGCCAGGTACACGCGAAAGGATCGGCGGGCCAGGGCGGCCTCCGGGCGGGGGACGTGATCCTCGCCGTCAACGGGCATGAAATCGCCGGTCCCGAAGACCTCGACTATCGGGTCGCGACCCTGCCGGTCGGCGATCAGGCGGTGCTGCGCGTCATGCGCGGCCAGAAGGTGGTGCCGATCACCATCGACATGCAGCCGGCGCCCGACACCCCGGCACCCGATACGACGGAGCTATCGGGACGGCATCCGCTCGCGGATTCCGTCGTTGCCAACCTGTCGCCGGCGCTGGCCGAGGAATACAACGTCGACCCGTTCGGCGAAGGCGTCGTGATCCTGCGCATTCGCCGCGGTGGGATCGCCAACCGTCTCGACTTCCGCCCGGGCGACATCGTCAGGCAGGTGAACGCGGCCAAGGTGATGTCCGTCAATCAACTGGAAGACGCCGTTTCCGGCGAAGCCAAGGGCGAATGGCGGATCCGTGTCGAACGCGCCGGCAAGACCTTCGATTTCGTGTTCAGGGGATAAGCACGACTTCTTGGCCCTAAACGGGCGATGCGCTAGGCTCGCGGGCAACGACTGATCATCAACGGGAGGATAATCGGATGAGTGGACAGGAAATCACCATCAAGGCGAACGACGGCGGCGAGTTCATGGGGTATCTGGCTCTGCCCGAGGCCGGTTCCGGGCCGGGAATCGTCGTCATTCAGGAAATTTTCGGGGTCAACGACGTCATGCGCGGCCTGACCGACGAATGGGCGGCGGCCGGTTACGTGGCGCTCTGTCCGGATCTGTTCTGGCGCCAGGAACCGGGCATCCGGATCACCGACCAGACCGAGGCGGAATGGGCCCGCGCCTTCGAACTTTTCAACGGTTTCGATCTGGACAAGGGCGTCGATGACCTCGCGGCCACGATCGGGCATCTGCGCGGTCTTGATGCATGTACCGGCAAGGTCGGTTCGGTCGGCTTCTGCCTCGGCGGCCGGCTTGCCTTCCTGACGGCGACGCGCACCGACGTCGACGCCGCGGTCGGCTACTACGGCGTCATGCTCGAGGAGCACGTCGGCGAGGACTTGAAGGCGCCGGTGCTGCTGCACATCGCGACCGAGGACGGTTTCGTGCCGAAGGAGAATCAGGAAAAGGTGCACGCGGCCCTCGACGGCAACGAGAAGGCGACGTTGTTCGATTACCAGGGCAACGATCACGCCTTTGCCCGCAAGGGCGGCGAACACTACGACGAGGCGGCGGCCAATCTGGCGCGCGACCGGTCGCAGGAGTTCTTTGCCGCGCACTTGCGCTAAATCCCGGGGGCGGCATCGGTGAGTACGCTGTTCGAAGCCGATGCGCCCCGTCCGCTTGCGGACCGTCTGCGTCCGCAGTCGCTGGATGACGTCGTCGGCCAGGATCATATTCTGGGGCCGGAGGGGCCGCTCAGCCGGATGATCGCCGCCAAAAAGCTGGCGTCGGTTATCTTCTGGGGGCCGCCGGGAACCGGCAAGACGACCATCGCGCGTCTGCTGGCGAAGGCGACCGATCTCGCGTTCACGCCGCTGTCGGCCGTGTTTTCGGGCGTCGCCGATGTCCGCAAGGCCGTCGACGAGGCGCGCCGCAAGCGCGAGATGGGGCAGGGCACGCTGCTCTTCGTCGACGAGATCCACCGCTTCAACCGCGCCCAGCAGGACGGGTTCCTGCCGTTCGTCGAGGACGGCACGGTCGTGCTGGTCGGCGCGACCACGGAGAATCCGTCGTTCGAGCTGAATGCGGCGCTCCTGTCCCGGGCGCAAGTGCTGGTGCTCCGGCGTCTCGACGACGATGCGCTGGAGGAACTGCTGGTACGCGTCGAGGCGGCGGAGGATCGGATGCTGCCGCTCGACGGGGATGCGCGCACGGCGCTCCGCGCCATGGCCGATGGCGATGGCCGGTATCTCCTGAACATGGCGGACATTCTGATCGGCCTGCCGGCGGACGCGGAACCGCTCAACCCGGAGCAACTGGCGAATGTCGTGCAAAGCCGCCAGCCGCTCTACGACAAGGGTCAGGAAGCGCACTACAACCTGATCTCGGCGCTGCACAAGTCGCTCCGGGGCTCGGACGCGGATGCGGCGCTATACTGGTTCGCACGCATGATGGCGGGCGGCGAGGATCCGCGTTATGTGGCCCGGCGTCTGGTGCGCTTCGCATCCGAGGATATCGGGCTCGCCGATCCGAACGCGCTGCCGCAGGCCATCGCCGCGTGGGAGGCCTATGAACGGCTGGGCTCGCCGGAGGGGGAACTGGCGATCGTGCAATGCGTGCTCTACCTGGCGACGGCGCCGAAATCGAACGCCGCTTACAAGGCGGCGTCGGCGGCGAACCGTCTGGCCAAGGAAACCGGTTCGCTGATGCCGCCCAAGCATATCCTCAATGCGCCCACCAAGCTGATGAAGGAAATCGGCTACGGTGACGGCTACGCCTACGATCACGATGCCGAGGAGGGCTTTTCGGGGCAGGACTATTTCCCCGACGAGATGAGCCGTCAGCGGCTCTATAGTCCGAAAGAGGCGGGCTTCGAGCGTGAGATTGCAAAACGGCTTCAATATTGGGATACACTGCGGCGAAAGCGGCGGAAGGAACCGGATCGGTGAATGTTTCGATGTTTTTCTATGTGGCCGCGGGCGGCGCCATCGGCGCCGTTGGCCGCTTTAGCGTGGATCGTTTGACTGCCGCGCTGCTCGGGCACGGGTTCCCCTACAGCACGCTGATCGTCAATATCGCGGGATCGTTCGTGCTCGGTGCCTGTATCTCGGCGATGGCCCTGGTCTGGTCGCCGTCCCTTGAAATCCGCGCCATGATCGTGGTCGGCGTCCTGGGTGCTTTCACGACGTTTTCGGCGTTCTCGCTCGACACCGTCACACTGATGACGCGCGGCGAAACCGCGCACGCCATGATCTACGTGGCGGTATCCGTCATCTTCAGCATCGCCGCGTTGTGGGCCGGCATGACCATCAGCCGGGCGATCATTTCATGAGCGGTGTCCGTAACGTCGTTATTGAGGACGGTGAGGGCGGCCAGCGCCTCGATCGTTGGCTGAGAAACCGTTATCCGGGCCTCAAGCAGGGCAAGCTCCAGAAGTTGCTCAGAACCGGTCAGATCAGGATCGACGGCGCGCGCGCCAAGGCCGCCGACCGGGTTGAAGAGGGCCAGGCTGTCCGTATTCCGCCGAACATCGACGACGATGCCGGCACGGTGCCGAAAAAGCCGGCGCTCGGCGGCATGGAACTGGACGCCGCGGGCCGCCTCGGCGACCAGCTCAAGGACAGCATCATCCATATCGACGACGACATGCTGGCGATCAACAAGCCGCCGGGATTGGCCGTGCAGGGCGGTTCCGGCATGGACACCCACATCGACGGGGCGCTCGACCGTCTCAAGCTCGGGGCCAAGGAACGGCCACGCCTGGTACACCGGCTCGACAAGGATACGTCGGGAGTCCTGTTGCTGGCACGATCCCGTGCCGCCGCGGCGCGCCTTGCGAAGGCGTTTCAGGCGCGTGACACCCGCAAGATTTATTGGGCCCTCGTCGTCGGCACGCCGCCGCACGAGGACGGCATGATCGACGCGCCGCTGGCCAAGCTGCCGGGCAAACGCGGCGATCTGGTCCAGGTCGACGAAAACATGGGCAAGCAGGCGAAGACTCGTTTTCGGACCATCGATCGCGCCGGCAAACAGGTGACCTGGTTGGAACTGGAACCGCTGACAGGACGCACGCATCAGCTTCGGGTTCACTGCCAGCTCATGGGCAACCCGATCCTCGGCGACGGCAAGTACGGCGAACGCGACAGCGCCGTATTCGAGGCCGGCATCGCAAAAAAGCTGCATCTGCACGCCCGGGCATTGCTGATCCCACAGAAAAAGGGCCCGCCGGTCCGGATTGCGGCGCCGTTGCCGCCGCATATGCAGGAGACATGGCGCATCCTCGGACTCGACCCCGACGATGAACAAGCTCAGCCAATTGATCTGTAAAGGTTCAACACTTGCCCTATTTTCTCAGGCATGTACCTTGGCTCGAGAACGGGGGAAATCCGCGTCCGGGATCGGTCGTTTCCGGCGCCGTTTCCGCCGTGTTTGAATGACGGTGCCGGACGTTTCCACCGTCGGCACGTACCCGTGCAACACCGGAGGTTGGCGTGCGCCTGTTGCTCGTTGAGGATCATGAACGGTTCGCGGAATTCGTTCGCGAGGGGCTTGAAGCCGGCGGATTTACGGTAGACGTCGTCAACAACGCCGGCGACGGAGATGCCGCCATGGAAACCGTCGATTACGATGCGGTGATTCTCGACCTCGGTCTGCCGGACAAGGACGGCCTCGACGTTCTCAAGAAGTGGCGCGACGAGGGGGACGTCACTCCGGTGCTGATCCTGACCGCCCGCGACGCGGTCGAGGACCGGGTCCGCGGACTCAACGCCGGCTCCGATGACTACATGCTGAAACCGTTCGCGATGGAAGAGCTGCTGGCACGCGTCCGGGCGTTGCTGCGGCGGCCGGGCGGGGTGCTCGGCACGGTCCTCGCCGAAGGCAACATCGAGTTCGACACCACGGCCCGAGAGGTCCGGATCAACCAGAAAACGACGCCGATTTCGCGCCGCGAAATGGAAGTGCTGGAACAACTCCTCAGGCGTAAGGGGCGGGTAGTCCCAAAAGACGTTCTGGAAGACAAAATCTACGGCTTTGACGAGGAAGTCTCGTCCAACTCCGTCGAGGTTCACGTGTCGCGCCTGCGCAAACGTCTGCAGGGCGCCGGCGCAAATGTCACCGTTCACACAATTCGCGGTGTCGGGTATCTTTTATCCGGTGAGGAAGCTTGATCGATGGCGGATAACGAAGAAACGAAATTCGATGCCGATTTCCTGATGTCGCTGGCGCGTCAGAAGTCCTCCGAGAGCCGTTCAGAACTCACCAGTGTCATTATCGACCTGTTCGATAACCAATCGACCGTGCTCAGCGAACGCCAACGCGCACAGATGTACGGTATCCTCGAAACCGTCATCAACGATATCGAGGTTTCCGTGCGTCAGGCCGTTGCCGGGCGTCTTGCATTGATGGACGACGTGCCGAGAAACCTGGTCTCCAGGCTTGCCAACGACGAAATCAACGTCGCTTTTCCCATTCTGTCCAAGTCCGGGTTGCTGCGGGACACCGATCTGATCGAGGTCGTCAAGCTCCGTACCGAGGAGCACATGCTGGCGATCACCATGCGCAAGGTTGTCTCCGAGCAGGTTTCCGACGCCATCGTCGAAACGGGCCGGGAACCCGTCATCATTTCCCTGCTAAAGAACGCCAATGCGCGGATATCGACGAACACGATGGAATACCTCGTCGAGCAGTCGCGCCGCGTCGACAGTTTTCAGGAACCGATCCTGAACCGCGACGAACTCGATCCCAATCTGGCCAAGAAAATGTTCCTGTGGGTGTCCGCGGCGCTCCGCCAACACATCATTTCGGATTTCAATCTCGACAGGGCAACCGTCGACGAGTTGCTGGAACAGGCCACCTCCGAAGAGATCGCGGCCGCCGGGCGCGGCCAGAAGAAAAAAGTGGCCGAACTTGCGGACGCGCTCCGCGACGAGGGGCTCGTGACCGTCGAGATGTTGACGACCGCCCTGCGCGAGGGGGAGGTGCCGCTATTCGTGGCATTGTTTGCGCAGGTTTCCAAACTTCGCGAACACCTGATCCAGCGGCTTGTTTTCGAACAAGGCGGCGAAGGCCTCGCCATCGCGTGCCGCGGGATAGGGATGTCGGAAAGCGAGTTCCTGGAACTCTACGAATACTGCCATCTGGCCAAGGCCGGAACCAGGGAGGAGGTCGAGGCGCATATTCCCAAGCTTCGCGCTTTTTACAGCAACACGCCCAGAAAAGCGGCCGTCGACGTTCTGAAGATGTGGCATCGCGGTTCGGATTATCTGGGGGCGTTGCGCGAGCTGGAAACGCGTCTCAAAGACCATGGCTGAGCGTCGTCCGAGAAGCTGGCCTTCCATAACCGGCTCGCAGTCCGAACGGGCGACCGAGGCGTTTCGCCGGCTTGAGGATCTGACGCGTCTTATTTCCGATTGGGTGTGGGAAACGGACAGCGATAACAACTTCACCTATGTCTCGGAACGGATCATCGACCGTCTCGGCATCCATCCGGTGCAGGTTGTCGGTAAGAGCTTCGACGGGATCGGCGTTTTCAGGCTTCATGATGGTGCGGAGTCCACCCCACCGGATTTCAAACGGCCCTTTCGCGACAAGAGTTTCGAGGCCGAGGGGCACGACGGTGAACTACGCCATTTCGCGGTGTCCGGATTGCCGCGCTTCAATCCCGAGACGGACGAATTCGCCGGAGCGACGGGGATCGCCAAGGACATTACGGAACTGGTGCGGGTCGAACAGGCGAATGTCCGGCTGGCGGACGCGATCGAGGTGTTGTCGGGATATTTCGCGCTCTACGACGAAAACGACAAGCTGGTCATTTCCAACGCCAGGTTCCGGCAGTTGAACAAGGATCTGGGAGACGTCGCGCATCCGGGCAGCCTGTTCGAGGATCTGCTGCGCGCCGAAGTGCAGTCCGGCCGGTACCCCGAGGCGGTGGATTCCAGCGAGGACTGGATCAAGCGGCGCCTGGCGCGGCGCCGCACGACGAGCGGTCCGTTCGAGATCGAGGCCGGCACCGGCCGCTGGCTCTATGTCGACGAAGAACGGCTGCCGGACGGCGGCACCGTCATGATGGCGCGTGACATCACGGACATGAAGCGTGCCATGGAAGCGCTGAAGAAGAGCATCTCGACGCACCGCGAGTTCGCCGCCAACGTCGCTCACAAACTGCGGACGCCGCTTGCCGTGTTGCGTGCCAATCTTGACAGCCTGGGCGACGGCAGGCAGGTCGTGGATCTGAAAACCGAGGTCGATACCCTGGCGCGGATGGTGGAGCAGCTTCTCACCCTGACCCGGTATGAGCATTACATGCTGCCGCCCGATGCGCGCTGCGATCTTTACGGGATCACGGTGGATGTGATCAGCAGCCTCGCCCCCCTGGCGATCAAGGAAGACCGCACGCTGGAACTGGACGGTCATGCCGGTCCGATCATCATTCGCGGCGATGGTGGCGCGGTCGAGCATGCGGTGCGGAACCTCGTCGAGAACGCGATCAAGTATTCGGCGCGGGGCACCGCGGTGCTAATAATGCTTGAAAAGGATCCCGCGGCGATCCGGGTTGCCGATCAGGGCCGGGGTATTCCGCTCGAGGACCGGGGGCGGTTGTTCGAGAAGTTCACCCGTACCGACCGCCGCGGTGCCGGCGCCGGACTGGGCCTGCATATCGTGAAGACGATCGCGGATATTCATGACGCGCAGATAGCGGTGGGCCACAGCGATACCGGCGGTGCCGAATTCTCGATGGTTTTTCCGCCGCTGGACGAAACCGCCGCGCGCAGGGCCCTCGCCAAATAGGTTCAGCCGACGTCAGGATACCGTCAGGTTGGATGCCTAGCATCGACACGATTGATTTTGCCGGTTTTGGCAATCCGGTCCGGTGTCGGTTTCTCGCCGGACGATCAGTTCTATCGCCGCTTCCGGGTTTTCCCGGAGACGGTCACACTCCCCCTAGGGCCGCCTATCGGCGGCCCTTTTTTTGTCCGGTGTTGGGTATGCAGGATATGCAAAAGAAAACGCCGGCCCCGCGAGGGACCGGCGTTTCCGGTTGTGGCGATTACCGTCCGGATTAACGGGACAGCGTAATCACGACACGGCGGTTCAACGGTTCCTTGACGTTGTCGCCGGTGGCCTTGTCGGGGAAGGTCTCCCCGGCGCCGGAGCGCTCGACCTGATCGCGGGTCAGGCCCGCTTCGATCAGGGCATTGCGGACCGCGGCCGCGCGCGCGCGCGACAGGCCTTCGTTGTACTCGGCGTTGCCCCTGGTGTCGGTGTGCCCGGTCACCACGACCTTGCCGGCATCACCGGACTTGGCGGCTTCGGCAGCTTCCTTGACCACGGCTGCGCCAGTGGCGGAAAGATCGAAACTGTCGAAATCGAAGTACACCACGAACGGTCCCGCGAGCGGCTTCGCCGGCATTGATTTTTCCATGGCCGGTTTCAGCGGCGGGCGCATGCCGATGGCCTTGTCGAGGGCCGCGTTAAAGGCGTTCTTGCAGGCATCGATATGTTCCTGCTGGTCGCCTTCTTCCTGTTCCTGCATCCAGCAGTCGAACATGGCCTGGGCGCGGGCGATTTCGAGCGGCGCGAAATCCTTGGCGCCGGACAGCAGTTCACCGCGGAGCGCCTGGCGGGCGGCTTCGAGTTCCCACTGCGCATCGCCCTTGATGTTGCGTTCCTTGAGGTCTTGCGGTCCCACATCCTCACCCTTGGCGGCGGCGAGGGCCTTGTTGTTGAAGTAGTGGGCGTCCTCGGTGTCCCATTCTTCGGCTTCCGCCATCGCCAGTGCGACGTATTCGTTTTGCAGCGCCATGTGGAACGGCGTGCCCTTGTTCGCCATGGCCTTGGTGGCCGCGGTATCGGGGCCAGCCGCACACGCCGCGAGCAGCGGCAGGAGTGCGATGGCCATTGCGAATTTAAGAAACTTCATTTTCGGTCCCCAAAATGTTGAATGAGTGATCCAAGATCAAAGCGGGCCACTCCGTCAATTCCGGGTTTTCCACAACGGACTGTCATTCCCGTCGATTGCCGGATTGCTTGGGCGTAACCCCCAGATGTTTCGCTAGAGCCTCTCTTGAGAAACTCCTCCCTTTGACCCGGCGGCGGAATTCAGCGCCCGTCCGCCGTGTATTCTTTATATTCACGTATTGTGCCTGCCATAGGCATCGGGAATCAAGCTTCATCGCTCATTGTGCAATTCGGACCGCGCCGTTAAGCTGCATATGGCGGCAATCCATAACATTCGCCCGGGAGTCCGGTGTGCCATCGAGAGTAAAGCTAGCGGTCTTCGACTGCGACGGAACCCTGGTCGACAGCCAGCACGCGATTAACTCGTGCATGACCGATGCCTTTATTCACGTCGGGTTGCAACCGCCGCCGATCTCCCGCGTACGGCGCGTTGTCGGTCTGCCGCTGGCGCAGGCCATCGAAATCCTGGCCGACGACGACGTGGCCCCCGTGCCGGCCATGGTCGAGGCCTATTCGGCGTCGTGGCAGCGTATGCGGACGGGCGGAAAACTCGATGAACCGCTGTTCGACGGTACGTTCGATCTGTTGAAGGGCTTGCACGCCGGTGCCTGGACGCTCGGCGTCGCCACTGGCAAATCGATGCGGGGCCTTGAGGCAACACTTGCGCACCACAGGCTCGATGGTCTTTTCTCGACCCTGCAGACGGCCGACCGGGCACGTGGCAAGCCGCATCCGGAGATGCTCGAACTGGCAATGAGCGAAACCGCCGCGGAGCCGGCGGAAACCGTGATGATCGGCGATACGACGTACGATATTGAAATGGCGGTGAATGCGGGGGTGCGTGCACTGGGCGTCGCATGGGGCTACCATGCGCCGGAAGATCTGAAGGCGGCGGGCGCCCTTATGGTGGCGGAGAACGTGGCCGACCTGGACCGGTACCTCAAAAACCTGGAGGAGCAAGGCTCATGAACAAGTGGATCAAAATCGCAGGCGGCGTGGTTGTCGTCCTGATCGGCGTCATCGTCGCCGGCGCGGCCATTTTGGGCTCGATGGACTTCAACCAGTACAAGGGGCTGATCGCCGAACAGGCGAAGAAGGCGACCGGGCGCGAGCTGCAGATCGCCGGCGACCTCAACCTCGAAATTTCCCTGAACCCGGCGATTGCCGTCGATGGAGTCACGTTCGCCAATGCCGACTGGGGCTCGAAGCCGGCGATGGTAACGGTCGAGCGCTTCGCCGCCGAGGTTTCCCTGATCCCGCTGCTGAGCGGCCAGGTCGTCGTCAACCGGTTGCTGGTCGAAGGCGTCGACCTGCTGGCCGAAACCGACAAGAACGGCGTCGGCAACTGGGAGTTCGCACCGGGCGAGAAACCCGCGGTCGAGGAGAGCGGCGGCGCAACGACGCTGCCGTCCGTCGACAAGGTCGTGATGCGTGACATCAAGGTGACCTATAAGGACGGTGTCACCGGCGAAGAACACCGCGTCGCGCTGGACGAACTGACCGCCGCCGCCGGGTCCGTCGACGCGCCGGTCAAGATCGATGCCAAGGGCAGCCTCAACGAGAAAATATTTTCGCTCGCCGGCACGCTGGGTTCCGTCGAGCAGATGACGTCGTCTGATGGCGTCTATCCGGTCGACGTCACGGCCGATGCGCTCGGCGTCAAGACCAGCTACAAGGGCACCTTCGGCACACCGGGCGGTAGCATCGCCGTCGATGGCCAGCTTTCGGTTGCCATCGCGTCGCTCAAGAAGACACTCGCCGAGGCTGCCGCCATCGCACCGCAGGTCAAGGACGTGCCGCAGATTGGCGCCGACAAGATCAACCTAGCCTCCAAGGTCACTTTCGACGGCAAGAACGCGACGCTCAGCGGCATGTCGCTGCAGGCCGGCAAGACGGATCTTTCCGGCAGTGCGCGCGCCGCGATCGGCGGCCGTCCGAATGTCGAGGTCGCGCTCACGTCGAACCTGATCGATCTCGACGAATTGTTGCCGGAAGGCGAGAAGAAGGCCGAGGAACCGGCGCCGAAACCGGCCGACGGCCGCGTCTTTCCGAAGGACCCGCTGCCCCTCGACGGGCTCAAGGCAGTCGACGCCAAGGTTTCCTTCGACGGCAAGAAGGTGGTCGTGCAGGGCAACCATATCGAGGACGTCTCGGTGCGCCTGACCCTCAAGAACGGCAACCTGCAGGTCGATCCGTTCTCGGCGGTCGTCGCGGGCACCAAGGTGGCGGGCAATTTCGGTCTCGACGGTGGCGTCAGCGTGCCGACACTGGTCGCCAAGCTGAACGCGTCGGGCCTCGATTACGGTGAACTGATGCGCCAGCGCGGCATCACGGATATCGCGTCGGGCAAGCTCGACGCCGATGTCGACGTCAAAGGCGCTGGCGGTTCGGTCCGCGCGATCATGGCGAGCCTCAACGGCAAGCTGTTCGTCACGACCGAGAACGGCAAGATCGACAGCAACGCGCTCAACATCGTCTCGTCGGACGTGATGTCGGCTTTGCCCGGCTTTAATTCCAAGGACGACAAAACGATCAAGTGCGGTGTCGTCAATTTTGACATCAAGGACGGCATCGCCAGCGCCAAGGCTATCGTGTTCGAGACCGGCGGGCTTTCCGCCATCGGTGTCGGCACGGTCAACTTGCGCGAGGAGCAGTTGAACCTGATCGTCGATCCGCGCGCCAAGCAGACCAGCCTGGCCAGCGCTGCGGTGGTCCCGGTCGCCATCACCGGTACGTTCCTGGAGCCGGAATGGGCACTCGACAAGGGCGCGCTCTTGGGTAACACCGCGACGTCCGTCGCCAAGGGGGCGGCGGCGTTCGCCACCATGGGGCTCTCGTTGCTGGCGGAAAGCGCGGCAAAGCGCGCCGCGGGGGCCGTCGATAAGACCGACTACTGCACGCCCGCCCTGGCCGGTAAAACCGTGGTCCCCGGCAAGATGGAAGAGGCCGGCGGTAGCGGCGGATCATCGTCGGGCGGCGGTTCCGAGCCGGCCAAGCAGGAGAGTGGCAGCGGCGGAGTCGCCGATGGCGTTTCCAAGGGCCTGAAGTCGCTGTTCGGCAACTGAGTTAGGCATGGCTGAAGACAGAGCCGCGGCGCTGCGCCGGCGGTTTTACAAATCGGTTGGCGTCGCAGCGGACGAGAACGGATACCTGATCCAACTCGACGGCCGGCCGGTCAAGACCCCGGGCAAGGCGACGGTCGTTCTGGCCTCGCGTCCGCTGGCCGATGCGGTATCGTCGGAATGGGACGCGCAGGGCGAGAAAATCGATCCGCACTCGATGCCGCTGACGCAAATCGCCTGCACCGCAATCGACAAGGTGGTGCCGAACCACGCCGATATCCGTTCCCAGGTCGTCGGCTTTGCCGGCGCGGATCTCCTTTGCTACCGGGCCGAGACCCCCGCCGATCTGGCGGCGCGGCAGGCGGATACGTGGCAGCCGGTGCTGGACTGGCTTGCCGAAGTGCACGGGATCGCGCTCACCACCACCACCGGCATAATCGCTGAGGATCAGCCGCCGCAGGCCCTGGAACGGGTGGCTGCGGCCGTCGAAGCGCTTGATGAGCACGAACTGGCGGCGATGGCGCTGCTGACGCAGACACTGGGGTCGTTCGCGCTGGCAATGGCGGTTGCGCACGATCACCTGGACTGGGAACGGGCGGCGGTGGCATCGCAACTGGACGAGACTTACCAGAGCGAGCTCTGGGGCAGCGACCGCGAGGCGGAGCAGCGTCTCCGCGGCATTCGCGACGATATTGAGGCGGCGGCGAGATACCTTATCTTGCACCGCAACTAAAATTCGGGTTCATTCACCGGATGTACGAATTCTGATGATTTGAGGACACGGCCATGCAGGAAATCATTGCAGAACTCGAGGAACGGCGTAAACGCGCGCGGCTCGGCGGCGGCGAGAAGCGGATCGAGTCACAGCATGCCAAGGGCAAGCTGACGGCGCGCGAACGCATCGATGTATTCCTCGACGAGGGGTCGTTCGAGGAATGGGACATGTTCGTCGAGCACCGTTGCGTCGATTTCGGCATGCAGGAGACGCAAACGCCGGGGGACGGGGTCGTCACCGGCCACGGGACCGTCAACGGGCGTCTGGTTTTCGTGTTCAGCCAGGACTTCACGGTGTTCGGCGGTTCGCTCTCGGAAAGCCACGCCAACAAGATCTGCAAGATCATGGACCAGGCGATGAAAGTCGGCGCGCCGGTGATCGGCCTCAACGATTCCGGCGGCGCGCGCATCCAGGAAGGGGTCGACAGCCTCGCCGGTTACGCCGAGGTGTTCCAGCGCAACGTGCTGGCGTCCGGCGTGGTGCCGCAGGTGTCGCTGATCATGGGGCCCTGTGCCGGCGGCGCCGTCTATTCGCCCTCGATGACGGATTTCATCTTCATGGTCGAGGACACCAGCTACATGTTCGTGACTGGCCCCGACGTCGTCAAAACCGTGACCCACGAGACGGTGACGGCGGAGGAACTGGGGGGCGCCATCACGCACACCACCAAGTCCGGCGTCGCCGATCGGGCCTTCATCAACGATATGGAAGCGTTGCTGTACCTGCGCCGTTTCGTCGACTTCCTGCCCCTGAACAACACGGAACAGCCGCCGGAACGGCCGACGCCGGACCCGCACGACCGTATCGAGATGTCGCTGGATAC
Organism: Rhodospirillales bacterium; assembly: GCA_051117645.1. Lineage (GTDB taxonomy): Bacteria > Pseudomonadota > Alphaproteobacteria > Rhodospirillales > Casp-alpha2 > UBA4479. The sequence continues at coordinate 13,338 of JBNPEI010000008.1, read as the reverse complement.
GTTGATTCCCGACAATGCTAACAAGCCCTATGACATGAAGGAGTTGATCACCAAGGTCGTGGACGAGGGCGATTTCTTCGAACTGCAGCCGAGCTACGCCGGCAACATCATCATCGGTTTCGCGCGCATGGAAGGCTCGACGGTCGGCATCGTCGCCAACCAGCCGATGGTGCTGGCGGGCTGCCTGGATATCGATTCGTCCAAGAAGGCGGCGCGGTTCGTGCGTTTCTGCGACTGCTTCAACATCCCGATCATGACGTTCGTCGACGTGCCGGGCTTCCTGCCGGGGACGTCACAGGAGTTCGGCGGCATCATCAAGCACGGTGCCAAGTTGCTGTACGCCTATGCGGAAGCGACCGTGCCCAAGGTCACGGTGATCACCCGCAAGGCTTACGGCGGTGCCTACGACGTCATGAGTTCCAAGCACCTGCGCGGCGACGTGAACTATGCCTGGCCGTCGGCGGAGATCGCGGTCATGGGCCCGAAAGGGGCGGTCGAGATCATTTTCCGTGCCGATATCGGCGACGAGGAGAAGATCGCCAAACGGACCGAGGAATACCGGACCCGGTTCGCCAATCCGTTCATCGCCGGGTCGCGCGGTTTCATCGACGACGTGATTATGCCGCATTCGACCCGGAAACGGCTCTGCAAGTCCTTACGGATGCTGAAAAACAAGGACCTGCAGAATCCCTGGAAGAAGCACGACAACATCCCGCTTTAATGGGAAGCGGGCAACTCGTCGATTTGAGAACAGGCGGAACCGCCGGTTCAGCAGTAGGGATGATACTGGCGGCCATTTTCCAGTCTGCCGCTCAGGATGTCGTGCACGACCCGTGACAGATTGCGCGCCATATCCGCCTTTTCCATGCTGTAGACGGCGCCGAAGTTTCGCGCGACCTTCAGGAAATCGACATATTTGCTGTCATTCAAACTGGTGACGGCGATCACGGGAAACGTGATTCCTTTCGTCGCCAGTTGTGTCAGAAACTCCAGGCCGTCGACGTCCGGCATGAAGATATCGGTGATCACCAGTGCCGGTTCGAGATTTTCCAGGATCTGCATGGCGTGCTCGCCGGAATGCGCCTCGGTGATGTTGATGTTGCGCACGGGCGCCAGGATCCGCCGAATATTCTGCCGATCCACCCCGTCATCGTCGATTAACAGGACCTCATGGACTTGGGCGAATGATGACAATACAACCTCCGGGTGCAGAGTGAGATAGGCACGATTTCACTACCAATATTCCGAGGAATATGTCCTGTAAATACGCAAAATCCGCAAATACCACTATAGATAGAACAAAATCCCGGCACGGGAGATAATTGGTAAATTCCAGCTAATTACGTGCGAATACTACAAAAATTTGAAAATTTTAGTCTTCGCGTACCATAAGTATAACATCGCCGCCGTGCCGGATAAGCGGATGTGGGACGACGGTGCGGCGTGCCCGTTCTTTGAACCCCTCGCGCTCGTATAGGCGGCATGCGCCGGTATTCTCCTCGAAGCAGATCAGGCTGATCTTCTTCATGCCCTCGGCGCGGGCCCGTTTGTAGGCGAAATCGAGCAATCGCGTGCCGACTCCTTCACCCCGGTATTTGTCGAACAGCGCCAGCCCCGAGATATACAGGCTTTTCGGCTCCTCGAGTTCGGCGTACGGGCGCAGTACCGGGTCTATGCCGTCAGGCGCATGCCCGACATCGTCGCCCATCACGTAGGCATGCAGCATCCCGACCGGTTCGCCGTCGATCTCGGCCACGTCACAATTCTGATACGAAAAGTCCACGTCTTCGCGGCTGTAACGCTTCTCGCCGCGCTCGACCAGGGACAGTTCCGCATACTCCGGATCGTCGATCTTGCTCCAGACGTAATCCGCCACGCCCTCGGAGGAAATCTGGAAAAGCTCCGCGATCACGCGTGCATCGGCTCGGGTCGCAGGCCTGAATGTGACGTCGTTGGCAGACATGGTCATCCCTCCGCACGGGTGATGCGTACTCACTCGCATTCGGCTCAGGCTCTGAACGGCCCTTCAATTGAAAGATTAATGCTCCTGCTACCCGCAGTGTAGAGCAAATCGCGTCGCAACGACAATTCGCAAGTGCACCGTCACTTCGCGCTACCGTCTGAAGTCTTGGTGACACCGGTTTGTGTCGAAATTATGCCGTAGTGCTCGATCCTGCGGTGACGCGCGAAATCGAATACAGTCGATTTGCCGAACCTCGTGTCGTCGAGGTCGATTTCCGCGATAACCAGCTCGTCGTCCTCGGATTCCGCCATGGCGACGATCTCGCCGGTCGGCGCGACGATGCAGCTTTCCCCGAACATGTGATGACCGTCTTCCGTGCCGGCCTTGGCCGAGGCGGCGACGAACGTGGCGTTCTGGTAGGCGCCGGCCTGCAAGGTCAGCCGGTTGTGGAATTTCCGTAAATCGGCTGATTCGCCCTCGTTTTGTGAATTCTCGGATGGGGTGTTGTAGCCCAGCATGACCAGTTCGACGCCCTTGAGGCCCAAGACACGGAACGTCTCCGGCCAGCGGCGGTCATTGCAGATACACATGCCCATGGTGCCGCCCATGGTCTCCCAAACCGGAAAACCGAGGTTGCCCGGCTCGAAATAGCGCTTTTCCAGGTGCTGGAAGCTGCGATCCGGATCGAATTCGTCATGGCCGGGCAGATGCACCTTGCGGTACTTGCCGACGATTTGCGCCTGCTTGTCGACCAGGATCGAGGTGTTGAAGTGCCGGCCTTCCGGCGTCAGTTCGCCGTACCCCAGGTAAAAGCCGACGCCGCGTTCGCGGGCGAGGTCGAACAACGGTTGCGTCGCCGCGTTGGGCATGTCGTGCTCGAACCAGTGGTCCATGTCGGCGCGGTCCTCGGCGTACCAGCGCGGGAAGAATGTGGTCAGGGCGATTTCGGTGAAGACGACGAGGTCGGCGCCCCGGTCGGCGGCGTCCGACAGCATCTTGCAGAGCCGGGCCACATTGGCCTGGCGCGGATCGTCTTTCTGGACGGGGCCCGACTGGGCGACGGCGAGGGTCAGGGGGCGTGACATGGCTCAGGCGGGAACGTCGAAAACGGCGCGGTTGCGGCCCTGGGCCTTGGCGGTATAGAGCGCGCGGTCGGCGCGGTCCAGAAGCTCCTCGATCCGCACTTCCTTGCCGGTGGCGCTGGAGATGCCGATGCTGACGGTATAATGCACATCGCCCGCGTCGGATTTGACAACGCTCTCTTCGATACTTGAACGCAGACGTTCGGCGATGACCTTGGCCATATCCTCCTCGGCACTGGGCAGCACGACCGAGAATTCCTCGCCGCCATAGCGGCCGACGATATCGGTCTTGCGGAAAATCTTGCGGCAGTTGTCGGCGAGATCGCGCAGCACGTCGTCGCCGGTCGAATGGCCGTAGGTATCGTTGATCTTCTTGAAGTAATCGGCGTCGACCATCATCACGCTGACCACGTGGCCTTCGCGCTTGGCGCGTTCTTCCTCGTGATGGGCGAGGGTGAAGAATTCACGCCGGTTGACGAGGCCGGTCAGTTCGTCGCGTGTCGCCATGTCGATCAGGCGTTTCTCGAACGCCTTGCGCTCGGTGATGTCGGTATAGAGCGTGATGACGCCGCCGCCCGGGATCGGGTTGGCGCGGACGCTGAGAATGCGGCCGCCCTTGAGTTCGCGTTCGAAGAATTGCGGTTTGCTCTCGCGCGAGGCATCGAGTTGCTGCATCAGCAACGATCCGGGATCGATCGCGGATTTCCCGGACTGCCTGCTGGACAGGTCGTGAATGGAAACACCGACACCGATCTCCTCCTTGTCGATGCCGAGATAATCCGCGGCCCGGGTGTTGTAGAGGACCAGCTTGTCGTCGGCGTCGATAATGGTGATACCTTCGGATAAGCGGTCCAGGCTCTGAATGATCAAATCCCAGTTTTCCGCGGCGACGAAATCCGTGCGCTGCTGTGACATGTCTCTTTCCTGCCGTCGTCTGTTCCCCGGTCGGGGAGGTTTTTTTTTATTTGCCGCCGGCGTCACCAAATAGGATCGACACCGCGTCCCGCCCGCTCGAAACTACCCAATAAATTTCACAATCTCCAACCTTTTGGAGCCGAATTATTTCGACCCAACAGAACAACGTGCCGAGCACGCCGGCGGGCACCGGACAGATCCTCAGGGCGACGCTGTGGGCGGCCGTGGGATCGGCGCTGTTCGCCTTCATGTGGGTACTTCCGAAGCTGGTCGGGGCCGGCGTGCCGCCGGTGCAGGTGGCGTGCCTGCGCTATGCCGCCGGTGCGGTCGTCATCGCGCCGTTCTTCGTGGCGGGAATCGTCCGCGGCGAACCGGTTGCGCCGGAGAACCGGGGCGTGGGCCTGTTTCTGCTGCATCTGGCCCGTGCCGCCTGCGGCGTGACGTCGCTGGCCTTGGGCGCGTACGCGGTAACGCGCATTCCGCTCGCCAACGTGCAGGCGATCGCCATGACCAACGGTGTCTTCACCGTGCTGTTCGCCGTGCTGTTCCTGCGCGAACGGGCCGGGTGGCGCGAACTGACGGCAGGCGCCGTGGCGCTCTCGGGTGCGGTCATCGTTGCCGGGCCGGGCACGGCGGGGGCGGGCTGGGCGGCACTTGGGGTGCTGGCGGCGTTCGCGCAGGCGGTTACCTGGGGCGGCGAGGTGGTGCTGCTGCGCGCCACGGCCGCCCGCGAGAGCGCCAGCCGCATCCTGTTCAAGGTCAACCTGATGGCGGCAACGATGGTGTTCGTCACCGGCGTCTGGTTCTGGGAAAGCCTGAACCTGGAGGCGTTCCTGCTCATCGTCGCCATGGGGCCGGTCGCCATCGTCGGCCAGGTCTGCAACATCCGCGCATTCCGGCTCGCCGACGCGACGGCGCTGGTGCCGGTGCGCTATTCGGGCATCGTCTTCGCCGCCGTGTTCGGGATTCTGTTCTTCGGCGAATGGCCGGACGCCAGCGCCATTACCGGCGCGGTGCTAATCGCCGGTGGCGCCATGTGGCTGGCACTCAGGCCGGGAAAATAAGCTGGCGTTACGGCCTGCACGATAGTCCGGCAATCATTGTTCCGCGGCGCCGCTGCGTTACAATCGGTGCATGAGGGACGAACTTCCCGAAAATACCTCCGGCGAGGACTCGCCGCGCGCACGGCGGCGGCTGCGCGGTTTCGGCTGGCACCTGATGGGCTACTTCGCGGTGATGGTGGTGCTGGTGCCGGTGAATTACCTGACCACGCCGGAGGAGCCCTGGTTCGTGCTGCCGATGGTCGGCTGGGGCGGCGTGCTGGCGCTGCACGTCGCCTGGGTGATGGGGCTTTTCGACGGTTTGTCCGGGAAGTAGCCCCGTTGCTTTCGCGGTTGCAAAAAAGTCTCGAAAGGCCGGGGCGCGCATCGTACAACATTGCCCGGATGAGGATCATCGAGAGAGAAGCATGTTCAAGAAGATACTGATCGCCAACCGGGGTGAAATCGCCTGCCGCGTCATCAAGACGGCCCGCGCCATGGGCATTTCCACGGTCGCCGTCTATTCCGACGCCGACCGCGATGCGCTGCACGTGCAGATGGCCGACGAGGCGGTGCACATCGGCGCCGCGCCGACGGCGGAGAGCTACCTGGTCATCGAACGTATCCTGCAGGCGATCGAGGACACCGGCGCCGAGGCGGTGCATCCGGGCTACGGCTTCCTTTCCGAGAACACCAAGTTTGCGCAGGCGCTGGACAAGGCCGGCATCGCGTTCATCGGGCCGGGCGCCAAGGCGATCACGGCGATGGGCGACAAGATCGAGTCCAAGAAACTCGCCAATAAGGCCGAGGTCTCGACCGTGCCGGGGCACCCGGACGCCATCAAGGACGCCGCCGAAGCGGTCAAGGTCGCCGACAAGATCGGCTATCCGGTGATGCTGAAGGCGTCCGCGGGCGGCGGCGGCAAGGGGATGCGCATCGCCTGGAACGCCGAGGAAGCCAAGGACGGTTTCCTGCGCGCCACCAACGAGGCCAAGTCCTCGTTCGGCGACGACCGGGTGTTCGTCGAGAAATTCATCGAGGACCCGCGCCACATCGAGATCCAGATCATCGCCGACAAGCATGGCAACACGGTCTATCTGGGTGAGCGCGAGTGCTCGATCCAGCGCCGCCACCAGAAGGTGATCGAGGAGGCGCCGTCGCCGTTCCTCGACGAAGCGACCCGCAAGGCCATGGGCGAGCAGGCCGTCGCGCTGGCCGCCGCGGTCGACTATCACTCCGCTGGCACGGTCGAGTTCATCGTCGACAAGGACAAGAATTTCTATTTCCTGGAAATGAACACGCGGCTGCAGGTCGAGCATCCGGTGACCGAATACGTCACCGGCCTCGACCTGGTGGAACTGATGATCCGCGTCGCCGACGGCGAGAAACTGCCGTTCAGGCAGGCCGACATCAAGCTCAACGGCTGGGCCATGGAAAGCCGCATCTACGCCGAGGACCCGTTCCGCAACTTCCTGCCGTCGATCGGGCGCCTGACGAAATACCGCCCGCCGGTCGAGGAAGCGGACGTGCGCGTCGACACGGGTGTGTTCGAGGGCGGCGAGATTTCCATGTTCTACGACCCGATGATTGCCAAGCTGATCACTTACGGGCCCGACCGCGATTCTGCCATCGGCCGCATGCAGCGTGCGCTGGACGAATTCCTGATTTCGGGCGTGCAGCACAACATCCCGTTTCTGAACGCGCTGATGACCCATCCGCGTTTCGTGGAGGGGCGGCTGACCACCAACTTCATCGCCGAGGAATACCCCGACGGCTTCAATCCGTCCGACACCGCACCCAAGAATCCGAGGACGTTCGCCGCCGTCGCCGCCGTCATGCACGCTGCCTATCAGGCGCGCGCGGCGCAGATTTCCGGCCAGCAGGCGGCGCATACCCGCAAGGTATCGGCGGACTGGGTCGTCGTCTTCGGCGACGGCGAGTACAGGGCCCATGTCGGCGAGGCCGACGACGGCAAGGTCGTGCTCAGCGTCGACGGCGAGGATTTCACGGTCAAAACCGACTGGCAGTTGGGCGAGCCGCTGTTCCGCGCCGAGATCAACGGCGAGACGGTGTGCTTCCAGGTGGCGCGCTCGACGGTCGCCTATGTCATCTCGCAGGGCGGCATCCGCGCCGAGGCCTGGGTGCTGTCGCCGCACGTCGCCGAGCTGAACGCCCTGATGCCGCACAAGGAGCCGCCGGATACCTCCAAGATGCTGCTGTCGCCGATGCCCGGGCTTTTGGTCTCGGTCGCCGTCTCGGAAGGCCAGGAGGTCAAGGCCGGCGAGGAACTGTGCGTGGTCGAGGCGATGAAGATGGAGAACGTGCTGCGCGCGGAGCGGGACTGCACGGTTTCGGCGGTCAAGGCCGAGGCGGGCGCCAACCTCGCCGTCGACCAGGTCATCCTGGAGTTCGAGTAACGCCGTGGCGGGGACCGCGGTCCACGTCTATATCGAGGGGCGCGTGCAGGGCGTCTGGTTCCGGGGCTGGACGGAAAAGCAGGCATCCAAGCTCAGTTTAACCGGCTGGGTTCGCAATCTCAGGGACGGCCGGGTCGAGGCCGTGTTCGCCGGCGATGCCGACAAGGTCGGGACCATGCTGGCGCTGTGCAAGAAAGGCCCGCCCATGGCCCGGGTCGACAACATCGTCAAATCGGAAACGGACGCACCGGCAACCGCCGGCTTCGAAACGCGTCCGACAATCTAGGGGGAAGAAAAATGGCGCAGGAAAAAGACCTCTATTTCGAGGATTTCACGGTTGGCCGCACATTCGAAAGCGCCGGCGCGACGCTCACGGAATCGCAGATCCTCGATTTCGCCTGGGCCTGGGATCCGCAGCCGTTCCACATCGACGTGCCGTATTCGGACGACGGTCCCTACGGCGGCCTCATTTCGAGCGGTTTTCACACCATGTGCGTGGCGTTCCGGCTGATCCACGCGACCGGCTATCTGGCGTCGTGCTCGATGGGCTCGCCCGGTTTCGACGAACTGCGCTGGCTCAGGCCGGTGCGCCCGGGCGACACGCTGCGCGTCGTTGCCGAGGTGACCTCGCAGAAGCCGTCATCCTCCAAGCCCGACCGCGGCACGGCCCTGATCAGGTACACCGTCTTGAACCAGCGCGACGAGGAGGTGATGACGTACCTCTGCATTCACATTCTGGCGAAACGACCGGAATAACCCTTCTCCCTTGGGAGAGGGTGGCGCGAAGCGCCGGGTGCGGGGATCAATCCCCGAACACGTCCCGGAAGCTCTGCCGCAACTGGTTGTCGACATCCGGGACGGTCGCGGTGACGCCGAGGTCCCAGAGCGACGTCACGCCGTGCTCGCCGATGCCGCAGGGCACGATCCCGGAAAAATGCTCCAGGTCCGGTTCGACGTTGATGGAAATACCGTGGAACGTCACCCAGCGGCGGATGCGCACACCGATGGCGGCGATCTTGTCCTCGCGCGCGATCGGATTGGCGGGCGACCCGCGCTTGACCCAGATGCCGACGCGGCCGTCGCGGCGTTCGCCGATGACGTTGAAGCCCATCAGGGTGCGGATCACCCATTCCTCGAGATCGTGCACGTACTGGCGCACGTCGCCGCCGCGCTTCTTCAGGTCCAGCATCACGTAGGCCACGCGCTGGCCCGGCCCGTGATAGGTATAGCGCCCGCCGCGTCCGGTCTCGTAGACGGGGAACCGCGAGCCGTCCAGAAGCTCCGCCGGGTCGGCGCTGGTGCCGGCGGTGTAAAGCGGCGGATGCTCCAGCAGCCAGACCGTTTCCGGCGCGGTGCCGGCGCGGATATCGGCGGCGCGCGTCTCCATGAATTCGATGGCGTCCGGGTACGGCACCAGGGTGTCGCTGATGCGCCATTCGAGCGTGTCCAGCGCGCTCACGTGCCCGGTCGCCATGGTGCCGGTGTCGTTCATGTGGTTTTTATGGGGGAGCGGCCGGGCCGCCGCAAGGGGAATGCCTGCCGAACCGCTGAGAATCCCGGATTTCCGCCTTTTTTGGATGCAATAAAGGCGCATCTGACCGCTTGACCAGTACGCATCGACCTGATACTTCAACGCCCCAGTGCGGTCGTGGCGGAACTGGTAGACGCGCAGCGTTGAGGTCGCTGTCCCAGCAATGGGGTGGAAGTTCGAGTCTTCTCGACCGCACCAAATCTCCTTAGAATTTACTTTGCTTGTAATAGCGCTTGTGTAGAAAAGCCAACGGTGCGCCAGTTTTAAGCTGACGCACCGGGTAGCGTTGGTCTGATCCGGACCCTAGGTAGATTGGTCTTTCTTCTCCGGGTCGGTCTTTTCGGGATCGATGGTAGGTGTCGGCGCGAAGTGTACGGCACACTTCTGCTTGATTGATACCCGCTCTATTGCGTCCCGCTCACCCTTGAGACGAGCATATTCCTGCGCCTGCGGACCATCGCCGCCTTCCAGGAAAAACAGTGTCGGCCAGAACAGGACAAGTCCGACACCCATTTGCGCCGCATCGTTGTCGGCTGTTTCCTTGAGTTGACCGTGTAGTTCGCCGACACGCCGCGAGACGCGCTCCGCCTCCATTTGCAATTGATCGCAATCATGATTTCGGAACTGAAGATCCGAGACATAATGACCTTGGATTTCGTCAGGTTGGCTTGCGCATCCCGCGACTATTGCCACGGCTGCGAGAACAGTTAAGTACTTCAATTTTCTGGTCCCCGTCTGTTGGTTTTTTATTCTCAGATGATGCTCATAAAAATTGAATGTTTCCAGATTAAATTTATCAAGGGATGTGTAGCGATTGGTTCTTCTACGTCTTCTACCATGTCTACCGTTCTCTGGTTATGGGGGATGCAAGGGCGATTTGGCTTCGGGTTCAATTGGACTGATGATTCACGGCCAGAACCGGCGTTAGATTTTACGCATAGGGTTATCCGCCGATCCGGGGGCGAGGTTAGACACGGGTACGGTGGAGAATCATGAAATTATTGTCGACGGCTCGCATGGCGGCTTTCGCATGCCATGGCCGTATCGTATCTTGGTTTTCGGGCGTTGGAGGGCAGGGCACATGGCGGAAGACGACGACAAGATCGAAAACCGGCCAGCGGCGGAAACCGAGGTTCCCGAGGAACCGGTCGGCCCCGAGGTTTTCGTCATCGAAGCCATGGGCGCGGGCGAGACCGGGAAGCTGCACGATTTCGTCGCCGGGCTTCATTACGCCGACTTCGCCGACCTTCTGGAACGCCTGAGCCCGGACGACCGGGCGCGCCTGATCAAGCAGACGCGCGACATCTTCAACCCGGAAGTCCTCTCGGAACTCGACGACACGGTGCGCGAACACGTGCTGGCCACGCTCGGCACCCAGCGCGCCGCCGACGCCATCACCGAACTCGACAGCGACGACGCGCTGATGGTGTTCGAGGAAATGGACGAGGGGCGGCAGAAGGAACTCCTCGAACAGATTCCGGACGAGGACCGGACTTTCATCGAGGAAGGGCTGAGCTATCCCGAGGACAGCGCCGGGCGCCTGATGCAGCGCGAGGTGGTGACGGTGCCGAGCCACTGGAACGTCGGCCAGTGCATCGACTACATGCGCCGCAAGGCCGACGCCGGCGAGGACGAACTGCCGAGCATCTTCTACGACATCTTCGTGATCGACGCGCGCCGCCATCCGGTCGGCGCGGTGTCGCTGAGCAAACTGCTGCGCTCGCGGCGGCAAATTCCCGTGGCCGAGGTCATGGAAGAGCAAATGCACGAGGTCGCCGTCGACACCGACCAGGAAGACGTCGCCTTCCTGTTCCGTCAGCGCGACCTGGTGTCGGCACCGGTGATCGACGCCGACGGCCGGCTGGTCGGCGCCATCACCATCGATGACGTGGTCGACGTCATCCACGAGGAGCACGAGGAAGACATCATGCGCATGGGCGGCGTCATCGAGGACGACCTCTACCATGCCTCCGTCTCGACCGCGCGGGCGCGCTTCAGTTGGCTGGTGGTCAACCTGCTGACGGCGATTCTGGCATCCATGGTGATCGGCATCTTCGACGCCACCATCGAACAGGTGGTGGCGCTCGCCGTCCTGATGCCCATCGTCGCGTCGATGGGCGGCAACGCCGGCACCCAGACCCTGACCGTGACGGTGCGTGCGCTGGCGACCAAGGAACTGACCGGCGCCAACGCCGCCCGCGTCATCACCAAGGAGGTCATCGTCGGGTGCTTCAACGGTGTCGCGTTCGCGGTGCTGTCCGGCCTCGTCGCCTGGCTCTGGTTCCAGAGCCTGACGCTCGGTCTCGTTATTGCCGCCGCCATGGTCATCAACATGGTGATCGCCGGCCTAGCCGGAACGACGATCCCGATCATGCTGGACAAGGCCGGGGCCGACCCGGCCATCGCGTCGAGCGTGTTCCTGACCACCGTCACCGACGTGGTCGGGTTCTTCGCGTTCCTCGGGCTGGCGGCGCTGGTGCTGCTGTAAACGCCGCTGGCGCTCAATCTGCCACTTTACGTAAACGTAAACCTCTTCTAGCATTCCCGCCATGACAGAAACCTACGGCATTGCGGAACTGGCGCGGGAGTTCGGTGTCACCACCCGGACCGTCCGCTTCTACGAGGACAAGGGCCTGATCTCGCCGACCCGGGAGGGCCAGCGCCGGGTCTACAGCGCGCGCGACCGGGTGCGGTTGCGGCTGATCATGCGCGGCAAGCGGCTCGGCCTGACCCTCGACGAGATCGCCGAGCTGATCGACCTCTATGACGTCGATCCGAGCGAGATAACCCAGCTCAAGCAGTTCATCGAGGTGATCCGCGAACGCAAGACGGTCCTTGAGGGCCAGAAGCGGGATATCGAGGAGACGCTGGCCGAGATGAACCGCCTGGAACGCCAGTGCGCGCAGCTTCTGTCGCAGAAACAGGGCAAGAAATAACAACCTATCTATTCCGGGGAGTAATCGATGACGTCCGAAAAGAATCTGAAAATCGCCGTGGCCGGCCTGGGCGCGGTGGGGCTGCCGGTGGCGAAGTGGCTGGCGGCGGGAGACAAGGGGTTCGACCTCGTCGCCGTATCCGCCAACGACAAGGAGGGCGCGAAACGAAAAATTTCGGATTTCAAGGTCAAGCCGCCGATCGTCGGTCTCGCAGAACTGGTCGGCATGGCCGACATCATCGTCGAGGGGCTGCCGCCCGAACGCTATTTCGATCTCGCCGTGCCCGCCGTGGAGCAGGGCAAGATTCTGGTCGCCGTCACCGTGACGCAACTGCTGGAGCGGCCGGACCTGATCGAGAAGGCGCGTGAGACCGGCGCCCGGATCATCGTGCCGACCGGTGCGCTGATGGCGTTCGACGCGGTCAACGCGGCGCGCCACGGCACCATTCATTCGCTGGTCATGGCGACGCGCAAGCCGCCCAAGGGCCTGGTCAAGGCGCCGTTCGTGGTCGAGCAGGGGATCGACCTCTCCGACCTCAAGGCGCCGCTTTGCCTCTATAAGGGCTCGGTCCGCGACGCGGCGCAGAAATTCCCGGCCAACGTCAATGTCGCCGTCGCGCTCAGCCTCGCCGGCGCGGGCCCGGACAAGACCGAATACGAAATCTGGGCCGATCCCGGGGTCGACCGCAACACGCACACGGTCAAGCTGGACAGCGACGCGACCAGCTTCGAATTCACCATCGCCGGCGTGCCGACCGAGGAAAATCCGGCGACCGGCAAACTGACGCCGCTGTCGGTGATGGCGACGCTGGAAGGCATGGTATCGACGCTCCGGATCGGGGCGTGACGGGAATGGGTGATTTCGACGTCGCCGATCCCGAATACGCCGAACGCGTGCGGCACAGTTTCGGCCGCCAGGGGCTGATGACGCACCTGGGCGCGGCCATGACGACCGTCGAACCGGGCGTCGTCGAGATCGAACTGCCGTTCACGGACGAGCTCTCGCAACAACACGGGTTCTATCACGCCGGCGGCATCGCCAGCATCATCGACACGGCCGGCGGCTATGCCGCGTCGACCCTGTTCGCGGCGGACGACGGGGTGCTGACGGTGGAGTTCAAGCTCAACCTGATCTCGCCGGCGGCGGGCGACCTGATGATCGCCCGGGGCGAGGTCATCAAACCCGGCCGCACGCTGACCGTGACCAAGGGCGAGGTCTTCGTGCGCAAGGACGGCGAAACCAAGCTCTGCGCCTTGATGCAACAAACCCTGATGCGTATCGTCGGCCAGTCGGGGATCGTCGGGTAGTTCAAGAAGAATCTCGTCGCCCTGAACATAACGTAATTCTGGCGGCCACTCTCCGGAGCCTACGATACGGGGTCATTATGAAAACGCCCCAAGGGGCTCATATGAGGAGAGTGACCATGACGGAGTTTATCGGATTGGACGTTTCGA